>MNQK01000021.1 GCA_001915385.1 Bacteroidales bacterium 52_46
CCCAGCGTAAGACTACCCGCATCACCCATAAAGAGCTTATGGCCACGGTTTGCGTTGCCAAAGACGTTGTAACACCAAAAAGGCATGAGGACTCCCAGCGTACAGATGGCCAACAAGGCGTACACATACTGCATGCGGATAAAGAAGATCACGCTCAAGACCGACAGGGCGATACTGCACAAACCGGAGGCCAAGCCATCGATACCGTCTATCAAGTTAATGGCGTTCGTGATATACACTACGATAAAGACCGTGACGGGGATTCCCACCCAAGCGGGAACCGAGTATACACCGAACAAGCCTCCCAAGGAACCGAACCAATTACCGGACAGTACCAATAATAATGCCGACACGATCTGGACGGCGAACTTGTAACGGTAGCCAACACCCACAAGATCGTCGCAGACACCCACTAGATAGAGTAACGTCATGCCCACGAACAGAAAAAGATACTCATAGAGCATGTTGAACGACAGGCTCGATGAGTCCATATCCCAAAAGTACAGGCGGAAGCCTATCACAAGGAACATGGACATCAGGATCACCGGAAAAAACGACAGGCCGCCCAGACGGGGGACCGGCGTCGTATGTACCTTACGGGAATCCGGGACATCATATAACCGTTTCTTGTGGGAGATCACCAAGATCCTCGGGATGATCACCATCCCGAACAGCACGGAGAAAAGGAAGCCCGACAGTAGTAGTAATGTTATTTGCATGATTTGCGTATTAGTTATTTCTTCTTGTCACCGGCCTCGAAACCGTAACCATAGCCGTAGCCATAACCGTATCCCTTGCCGTAGCCGTATTTCTTGCCGTAACCGTAGCCGTAGCTGTTCTTGCGCTTCGTCATGTCCAAGCCGTTGATCACCGTCGCGAGCTTCGGGAACTTACGCTCACGCCGCAACACGTTGATGTAGCTGAAACCGGCCTTCGGTGTCACGTCCGCACGGCAGACGTACACGCACATGTCGGCCACACGGCCGATGATCGCCGTGTCCGTAACCATGCCGATAGGGGCCGTATCCAAGATGACATAGTCGTAGCGTTCCTTCAACCGGGCGATAGCCTTCTCCAGCACGTCACGGGCGACCAGCTCAGTCGGGTTCGGGGGGATAGGACCGCCCGGGAGGATATCGAGGTTAGGGCTGATATCGGATCGCTGGACCATGTCGAACAACTCCACGTGATCAGGGTCGCTAAGGTAGTTCGTGATGCCCTCCATCTTACGGGAGATATTGAACACCTTGTTCAGGCCCGGCTTGCGGATGTCCATGCCGACCACCACCACCCTCTTGCCCAAGTAAGCCAAGCTCACCGCCAAGTTGCCAGCGACGAAAGACTTGCCCTCGCCCGGTTGCGTGGAGCTGAAAAGGATCACACGCTCGTCCTTGCCTAGCATGAACAAGAGGTTCGTGCGCAACCCCCGGAACATCTCCTCCATCAGGTCGTTCTTGTTCTCACGCACCACGATCGAGCCCTCACCCGTCTTCTTGACCAACGGGAGCTCCGCCAAGATAGCCACGCCCGTGATCGCCTCGACGTCCTCACGGTTCTCGATCTTGTATTTCAACAGGTCATGAAGGTAGACAATGCCCACCGGGATCGCCAGGCCCAAGATCAACGCCGCAAGCATGAAGACCATCCTCTTCGGGGCGACAGGCGCCATATCGGCGAGCGGCTCCTCGATGATACGGCCGTTGTTCGCCGTGGCAGCCAGCGTGATGGCGTTCTCCTCACGCTTCTGCAACAGCATGACATACAACGTGGCCTTGATCTCCTGCTGGCGGGAGATCGTCATGAACTCCTTCTCCTGCCTCGGGGCGTCGCTGATGCGGCTCTCGAACTTGCTCGCCTGACGGTCGATGTCCGCCTTGGCGATCTGGAGACCCTTCAAGACACTGTTCACCGTCGTCTTCACGTTGCGGCGCATAGCCTCGATGCCGGCGTTCATGTTGATGATCGCCGGGTTGCTGTCCGAAGAGGTGCGCAACAGGCGCTTGCGCTCGATGATCATCGTGTTGTACTGGTCGATGACAGAGGTGAGGTTTTGATCCCGCAGGCCCACGTTGGCAGGGATCACCTCGTCCATGTTCGCAGGATCGTCGATATAATTGCGGAGATACTGCACCAAGTTGATCTGCGTGGCGTTCTCCGTACGTTGTTGCTCATACCTCGAGCTTTCCTGCAACGCCATCTGGGCGTCGCTCGTCAAATTCGTCAGGCCGGAGCGTTGCTTGAAGGCAGCGAGCTCGCTCTCCGTAGTGCCAAGCTCGCCGTTGATGATACCGATGCGCTCCTCGATGAACTCCGCCGTCTTCTGCGCCACCTCGTTCTTCTCGTCGTTGGCGTCCTGGTTGTAGAACGACACAAGGCGATTGATGAAGTCCACGCCTCGTTGCCGCACCGTGTTCTTCAAGGATACCTTGGCGATCGTCGTCGTCTTGGACGAGGGCGTCACGCTCAAGTCCTTGCCGTAAGCCTCGGCAGTGGACGTGGGCGTATGGACGTGGGCCACCAGCTCGATCTCCCCGCCCTCCAGCTCCGGTATGGAATCCATGCACGTGAAACTGAAAACCCCCACGGGGGTGGGCAATATGGCGGGGAGCCTGTCGAAGCCCTGCTCCATCGTCTCCTCGTCACCCTCCTTGTCGATCTTGTACTCCGCTCTCACCGTTAGCTGACCCTCCTTCGTGTAGCGCATGCGTAGCTCGACGGGGGCCACCAGACGGTCCGCCTCCTCGGGGGTGATGAACACGTTAACGGGGGAGTTCTTGTATAAAGGGGGGTTGAAGCCCAAGGCGTTCGACTCCTCCATGTCGATATACAGGCCCATGTCGTTCACCACCTTCTTGATCAACGTGCGGGACCTCAGGATCTCGACCTCGTTGTCGAAGTTGCTCGTCATCGAGAGCATGCC
>MNQK01000022.1 GCA_001915385.1 Bacteroidales bacterium 52_46
AGGCAGCAATGACTTTACCTACACTCCCGAAACAGAAGCTGCCGGCAAATTTGGGTTTTTCGGTGGCAAGCGGTATGCCTACACCATCACCGTGAAAGCAAGCGGAATAGACGTGCAGGCGGTGACCGGTGGCACGTGGGTTGCATGTGGCGAGGAGAACGTCACCTCCAAAAAGGTAAAGCAAAGTTTCACAGCTGACGAACTTAAAATCGGCGACTACTTCTATTCCGACGGGACTTGGAGCGACGGCGGCCTGCGCAAAATCTATACTGACGGCAGTATGAAGATAGCAAGCCCCAAGCCTGCTCCCGTACTCCAAACAAAAAGTGAAATAGAAAGAAGAGTCATCGGTATCGTTTTCCAGACGGACCCGAGCCGTATCGGCACTGCCGAAAAGTCCAAATTGGGCGAAGGGAATGTGCATGGCCTTGTAATGGCCTTAAAGAACACCGCAACAGATATCCAATGGAGCCATGAAGAGAATAATTTGGAAGACGTGAAAGACTGCTGGTCCAAGTCTGAAATCTACTCTGACATCAGCGGTCTGCACAATTACACCAAGATTCTTGACCATGCAAATAGTATCGGTGGAATTGAGGCATATCCGGCCTTCGAAGCCGTCGAGAAATGGAATGATATGTACAGTATAAATGAATACCGCCCACCTCGTAATACCACAGGCTGGTTTATTCCTTCCTCCGGTCAGTGGTGGGACATCCTTCAGAATCTGGGCGGTTGTCCGGCTATGGCGGATAAAGGTCAGCAAACCTCGTCGGATTCCGGTGATTTCCGTTGGCTAGGTCAAGGCGATGTTCCAGCTGCCTTGAATGCTTGGATGAATAAAATTGCAGCCGACAGCAAGAATGATTTTACCACCGGTGACCGTTTTTGGTCGTCATCGGAGTTAAATCAGTTCCGCGCACGGAACTGGAACGTGTACTCCTCTGATTACGTGTGCTGCGACTTTGTCTATAAGAAATGGAGTAACGCTGTCCGTCCCGTCCTTGCTTTCTGAACTATTTGCCTATTTAGTCCTTTAAGAATATGAAGATACAAAACATATACCACCTCTTGCAAGCTGCGTTGCTCCTGCTGCTTGTATCCTGCACGCAAGAAGAGTTCCCTGCCGTGCAAGACAAGGCGCAGCAACTGACAATCTCCGTTACCGATGGCGGATATACATCGGCTGTTGAGAATATGAAAACCCGTGTCGAGACCCGTGCCGTGGAGAACGGCTACACCACCGAGTTCACCGAAGGCGATGCCTGCGGATTCTACATGGTGCGCGGCGGAAAGCCGGTTTATTCAAACGTGAAGCTGACAGCCGAAAAGGATGCCGCCACGGGCGGCATCATGTGGAAAACCGACGGTACGACGCTTGCCGCCGGAATGGATGGAGAGAGCTACTACCTCTACTATCCTTATCAGGCGGACATGGCGGGCAAGACTGCCACACCTGCGGAGGGGGCGGTCATGACCGATGCCGAGTTCTTCAAGCCGCTCATTGATGGCTGGCAACCCGGGGACGACCAGAGCACCCATGCCGCTTACACCGCCTCCGACCTGATGACAGCCGGAGGCTCAACGACAGGGACGGGCAACACCATCCACCTCTCTTTCGCCATGAAACACCGCATGGCGTTGGCCGTCATCGAGATGCCGAAGACCGTTTACAAGTTTATCGACGCGAATGTTCCCGACTACACCGTGGGGGCAGAAGCTACGTTCACAGGCACCGCCAAGCCGCTGCGCATGGCTGACGGCACTTACCGCTACTTGGTGCACTCGTCCATGCCGACTATCGAGGGATGTTATGACGGGGGGAACAGGGAGTTTACCATCACCACGTCCGCGTCCCATCCTGTCGTAGGGGAATACAAGAGATACAAGGTGGACGGCGCGGCGGAAACCATAAAGAACGTCACCTATGCCGAATCGGGCATTGCCCGCATCGGAGACTTCTACTGCACGAAAAATAACGGTACGACGGGGTATCTGATTCCGAAAGAGGCGGACGAAACGACGGTGCAGGCGGCTAAAGTCGTCGGCATCGTTTTCCAGACGGACAAGAGCCGTATCGGTGCAAAGGAAAAAGAGAAGTTAGGCGGAGAAGGTAATGTCCATGGCCTTGTCATGGCTGTGAAGAATATCGCGACAAGACAAGCGTGGGGCCTTTTCGGTATGGATGAGGGGCTTACAACATGCAGGACGAAAGCCGATAACTACAACGACATCAGCGGTTACGGAAATTGCGAGCATATCCGCACCAATCGCGGCAACTTCGACAGTTATCCCGCATTCAAGGCCGCCTATGATTATAACACGACCTGTCCGGTTCCTGCGACCACGACCGGCTGGTATCTTCCAGCCTCCGGCCAATGGTGGGACATCCTGCAAAATCTGGGCGGTTGTCCGGCTTTGGCGGACGTTACCCAGCAAACCTCGCCAGACACTGGAGAATTCCTCTGGAAGAGCCAAGGAGATGTTCCCGCCGCTTTGAACAAATGGATGGAGAATATCGCCGTTGGGGACAAGGATACATTCAACAACCTCGTCTCGTTTTGTTCGTCTTCGGAGCACTCGAAGTACCACACATGGTACTGGATTTTGAACAACTTCCAAGGCATGGTGCGCTGCATCTGGGCAAGTAAATTCGACGGCAGTGACAATGTGCGTCCCGTCCTTGCTTTCTGAGAAACCGGTGTACTGACGACTGTTTCCAAAAGCTGTTAGGACAGTATCCGGATAAAGAAAGGAGGAAGTGTTGTATGCTCTTCTTTCTGTTGGGAGAAGAAGAATAGAAAGATATTGTTGAGTTTTGTTGCAGGTCGAGCTTGCAAGGTCTGCCGTGGTGAGAATTTGCTTTTTTAAAGGATAAGAAGTGATACG
>MNQK01000035.1:0-181123 GCA_001915385.1 Bacteroidales bacterium 52_46
TTCAGCTTCTGGATATCATTTGGGAGTCAGAATTGCAATTGAATAAATCAATATCTATTGCGCAATACCAATCTCCTCCAAAGATTGACCAGTAGTAGGTGCAGCCCTACAATCCGCTCGTAGTCATTGAGGCTGTCCGCTGTATGGGCGCTTGTCGGTATATTTTTGCAAAAATAATGTAAAAATGTAAAGAAAAATGTAGAAAAATTTGGATATATCATAAACAGGGTGTATCTTTGTGGTCTAAATCTATTGTTCGTCTCTCATGAACGAAAACTTGTGGAGATGCCGCTGTGAAGCGTTATTGAAGCAGGGATAGATGATGAAAAGGAAATGTAAGTATGATATAATCTTAGTTTGATGTTGCAAACAACATTTAAATCACAAATCCTGCCTTTTGGCTTTAATCCGATTTTCCTTGTGAAAGGAGTTTTCGGATTTTTTTTATGCCTGTAGGTGTTGGAGCTGACGGGTCGATAAGGGGGATAAGGTCTTTAGGGTCATTAAGGTCATTAATGACTTTAGGGGGATAGGAGTAATAGGAGTAATAGGAGTAATAGGAGTAATAGGGCCAATAGGCCTTATAGGGTCGATTGAGCTAATGAGGCTAATGGGATGGTGGGAGTGATGGATTTTTTTGTGGGGGTCAGAGGGTGGAGAGGACTTTGTCGAAGTCCTGGCATGAGATGTGGCGGACGTTTATGCCGCGGAATTTTGAGATGGCACGGTCGGTGGCAGCTATGCATTCGGGACGCCAGCGGCGTGAGGAGGTTTCGGCGAGAGAGAACATGGCCATGGCGAAGCTGCGGGCGGCGTCGATGCGCAGTTCGGCTTCGGCATCGGTGACTATGAGATAGGCGAAGTCGTTGACGGCGAAGAAGTCAGGGTCGGACATCTCGGTGCATATCTCCATGCTGGCCTGTAGTTTTTCACGGAAATGGTAGCGTTTGACCTGGCGGTCGATGGTGTCGGCTGTCACGTCTTTGGAGTAGACGAGATATTTTACCCAACTTTTAAGTTCGACGAAGCAGAATGTGTTGCCTGACCGGGATATTGTTATGGCGTCGACCGACGGGGGCATGTGGATTATGCCGTTTTTGCGGCAGTATATCTCCTTGATTTTATCGAAGTTGATTACGGGGGTCGTGACGGGGAGCGCGCAACAGTCGGTCGACTGGCACAGTGAGTGCAGCCGGCAGAGGGGGCCGACGAGCGCGCGGTGGCGGGTGCGCAGTTTTTTGAAGAGATCGCGGGGAGTCATGGGAGGTGGGGGTTATTCCGCTTACGCGTCATCACGGGGCTATGATAGTTTTTGGGAGGGTATTTTTAGCTATTATAGCTATTATAGCTTTTATAGCTAACTTAGCTACAATAGCTATCTTAGCTATTGTAGCTGTTGGTGCTTGTTGGGGGTAGATTTGTCAGTCGGGGGAGAGGTCCATTATTTCGTTGAGGGGTGCGGCGAGCTTTATGAATATGCGGTTGAGGTCGTCGTTGACGCATTGGGTGATGGAGGTGGTACCGTCCATTTCGGTGAGGTAGTAGTCGACGAACTGCTCGGCGTGGAGCTTGACGGCAAAGTGCCGGATGCCCTGGATGAAATAGGGGGAATGGGTCGACACTATGATGGGCATGCCCTGTGCAGCGAGCATCACGAAGAAGCGGGCCAGCCGGATCTGCCACGATGGGTGTAGGTGGTTTTCGGGTTCGTCCCAGATGAGCGGCCGGTCGGGGGTGACGATTTTGTTGTCGAGGAGTATCTGGAGCAGTCCGAGGCTTTTTACTCCTGATGCTACATTGAGAGGCACGATGTCGTTGTCGCCCTGACGGAACATGATGGCGTGGCGTGCGGGGTCGTAGAAAAATTCGCCTCCGGCAAGCTGGGAGAGTGACGCCGAGAGACCGGTGGCTCGTGATGAATGCAGGTCGTAGACGTAGCGGAGTGATTCTATCTTCTCGACGATGTCGGCCACGTGGGCCGGGAGCATGAGGGAGGACAGGCGGCTGTCGTCGTCGAAAAAGCGGGTTCCCGAGAGTTTGTCGAGAATGTCGAGGAGGTGGAGGTATAGCGGCGACTCGATGTAGGTGGCGTCGCGGAAAGAGGCTTTCCCCTCGCATGATGTCACCGAGGCGTCGCCATGCGTAATGCCGTAGGAGAGCGAGAAGCCCGAGGCGTCGTCGGAGAAGGTTACGGACGATGCGCCTCCGGCTGATGATATGTTGCCGAGAAATTCGCTTTGCAGCAGCCGGTTGAGGGCGAGGGATATGGCACCGTCGGTGTCAGCGGACATGTTGATGCGTGCGGCAAGGGCGGCGATGTCGGCCTTGACGGCATCGTAGACCGGAGTGCCCGCGAGCGCTTCGAGAAGCCGGTCGAAGTAACGGTCGACGTCGGCGGCCGATGTCAGTGACGACACTTCGCTTATGAACTGCGAGCGCGATGCGGGGATGAGGGTGCCCAACGCGTTGTCGCTGCCGGCGAGGCGCATTCTGAAAAGACGGCTGAATATGGGGTCGGCAAGGTCGGCGACCGCCTTTTCACGGCCTGTGGAGATGTTGCCGCGAGAAGTCGCCACGGCCTTAAGAGTGGCGAAAAGAGTTTTGCCTACGGTGCTTTTACCGGTGCCGTTCTCGCCGGCTATCACGGCGAGTCCGTTGACCGATATGTCGGCGTGTCCCACGATATTGAGACCGTTTATGCTTAGTTTCATTGTCGGGATATAGTAAAATAATGTATGTACAAATATAACAAGAGGGATGGATAAAACCAACTCCCGACGGGCCGTAATACCGTCAAAATGGATAAATCAGCCATAATTAGCGATAAAAATCACATAAACATCATATAAATGATAAAAAACAGAATAAAAAAGTTGTCAATTAAAAACAAATAGCTAACTTTGCAACATCAAAAGCCAACAATTGACAATATAATGACTCGATTTAGCTCATATTATTCGTTTTTTTATTTTTATTTTGACAAAAGATAAAAAGAGGGGTTTTATGGCATATAGCTTAATTGAACGTTTAGATGATTAACAGATAATATAAAATCCCGTTGTAACAAGCGGGATTTTTTTATTAATGATATATAATGAAGCGTAGAGTTACAATACAGGGAGTGGCAGGGTGCTATCACGATGCGGCGGCGAGGCTATATTTCGAAGGAGAGGATATAGAGACAGTGCCGTGCGACACGTTCAACGACATGTTTGACGTGCTGTCGTCGGACGCGTCGATGTACGGTATTCTCGCGATAGAGAACACTATAGCCGGTTCGCTGCTCCAGAACCATGAACTGCTCCGACAGAGCAACCTGCGGGTCATCGGGGAGCAGAAGATGCGCATATCGCATGTGCTTGCCGCGCTGCCCGGGGAGAGCATCGAGGAGCTTACCGAGGTAAATTCCCACCCGATAGCGCTGATGCAGTGCGAGAACTTCCTGCGGCGCCATCCCAATCTGAAGATGATTGAGAAATTTGATACGGCAGGTTCGGCGCGTGAGATAGCCGAGGAAAAACTGTCGGGCCACGCGGCAGTGTGCGGGGAATATGCGGCCCAGCTTTACGGGCTCAATATCCTCGAACGGAGCATCGAGACCAACAAGCGCAATTTCACGCGTTTCCTGATACTCGCCGACCCGCTGCAGGCCGACGAGGCGTCGAGCCGCAAGCCGATAGACAAGGCGTCGGTAGTATTCACGCTTCCGCATACCAACGGCGCGTTGTCGAAGGTGCTGACAATATTCTCGTTCTACGATATGAACCTGTCGAAAATACAGTCGTTACCAATATTGGGGCGCGAGTGGGAGTACCGTTTTTACGTTGACCTTACATTTGACAACTACACGCGCTACCGACAGGCCATCGACGCCGCCCGTCCGCTTACCAACGACTTCAAGATACTTGGCGAGTATGCGCAATGTGATACACAATTATGATTAATACAGCTATGAATACCAACAAAATACGACCGGCATCGCGAGTGGATGCCATCGAGGAATATTATTTCTCACGCAAACTTAAAGAGGTGGCTGCGCTCAATGCGGCCGGTGCCGACATCATATCGCTCGGCATAGGCGGCCCCGATCGTGCTCCGCATGCCGATGTTATTGACACCCTGGCACGCGAGGCCGAAGTGTCAGGCAACCATTCCTATCAGCCTTATACCGGACTGCCGGCGCTCCGCAAAGGATATGCCGACTGGTATAGGAGATATTACGGCGTGGAGCTTAATCCCGACAACGAGATACTGCCGCTTATCGGGTCGAAAGAGGGTGTGCTGCACATATCGCTTGCATTCCTCAATCCGGGCGACGGTGTGCTCGTGCCTAATCCGGGCTATCCTACCTATTCGTCGGTGAGCAAGCTCGTCGGAGCAAGGATAGTGAGCTATGAGCTTGACGAGAACCGCGGCTGGGAGCCGGACTTCGACGCGCTCGAGAAAGCTGACCTGAGCGGGGTGAAACTGATGTGGGTCAATTACCCCAACATGCCTACCGGCGCACGGGCGTCGAAGGCGCTCTACGAACGTCTCGTCGACTTCGGACTCCGCCACGGGATAGTGATAGTCAACGACAATCCTTACAGCTTCATCCTCAATGACAACCCGCAGTCGATGCTTTCGATACCGGGCGCCAAGGATACGGTCATAGAGATGAACTCGCTGAGCAAGAGCCACAATATGGCAGGCTGGCGTCTGGGTATGGCGGCGTCCAATCCCACATTCATCAGCTGGGTGCTCAAGGTGAAATCGAATATCGACTCCGGACAGTTCAAGCCCGTGATGCTCGCAGCCGTCAAGGCATTGAGTTTGGGCGACGAATGGTATGCCGAAGTCAACCGGGTATATGCCGAACGCCGCAAGGTGGCCGAAGAGATAATGGAGGCCTTAGGGTGCACGTATGACGCGTCGCAGCAGGGGCTGTTCCTGTGGGGAAAGATACCCGCGGCGGCTGAATCGAGCGAGGCACTGGCCGACAGGGTGCTCGCCGATGCACGTGTGTTCATCACCCCGGGATTTATATTCGGCTCGAAGGGTGAGCGGTATGTGCGCGTGTCGTTGTGCACGCCGGCCGAACGTATGACGGAAGCGTTGGAGCGTATAAAAAATATGAATAATAAATAAAACGATATAATTATGACAGATTTGCAACCCATAAGATTTGAAGGCGTCGATGCCGACGCACCGATGATAATAGCGGGGCCGTGTTCGGCCGAGACGCGCGAGCAGGTGCTTGAGACAGCCCGCCAGCTGGCTGCCAACGGCGTGAAGATATTCCGCGCAGGAATATGGAAACCGCGTACCAAACCGGGCGGTTTCGAGGGCGTAGGCGTAGAGGGTCTTGAATGGCTGAAAGAGGTCAAGGCCGAGACCGGCATGTACACCGCCACCGAGGTAGCCACCAGGCAGCATGTCGAGGCGGCGCTTGCCGCAGGCGTCGACATGCTGTGGATCGGCGCCCGCACGTCGGCCAACCCGTTTGCCATGCAGGAGATTGCCGATGCGCTCGCCGATGCTAAAGCCGATGTGCCCGTTCTCGTAAAAAATCCCGTCAATCCCGACCTCGAGCTGTGGATAGGCGCGATGGAGCGTATCTACAACGCCGGCATACGCCGTATCGGGGCAATCCACCGCGGTTTCAGCGCCTACGGAAAGCACCTTTACCGCAATCTGCCGCAGTGGCATATTCCTATCGAGCTTCGCCGACGCATGCCCGAGATACCGATTATATGCGACCCGTCGCATATCGGAGGCAAGCGTGAGCTGGTGGCTCCGCTGTCGCAGCAGGCGCTCGACATGGGTTTCGACGGTCTTATCATAGAGAGCCACTGCGAGCCCGACTGCGCATGGAGCGACAAGGCGCAGCAGGTAAGTCCCGACGTGCTCAATTTTATACTCAACACCCTTGTGATACGCGACTCGAAGACGTCGACCGAAAGCCTGACGCTGCTGCGCCAGCAGATTGACCAGATTGACAACGAGATACTCGAATGTCTGAACAAGCGTATGCGCGTGTCGCGTGAAATCGGACAGTACAAGAAGGAACACCGCATGCCCGTATTGCAGGCCGGACGATATGACTCAATCATGAAGTCGCGCGTGAAGCTCGCCACCGAGATGGGCATGTCGGCCGAATTCATGACTACCGTGCTGTCGGCCATACACGAAGAGTCGGTGCGCCAGCAGATTGAAATACTTAACCGCCGATAAATACTGCCGGAGATGAAGATACTTATAATGGGAGCCGGTAAGATGGGCTCGTTTTTCTCCGACGTGCTGTCGCGCGACCATCAAGTGGCGATTTACGATGTCGATGCCGAGCGGCTGCGTTTCACATTCAATGTAGAGCGTTTCACGTCGCTTGACGAAATCAAGGCGTTTGAGCCGCAGCTCGTCATCAATGCGGCCACGGTGAAATATACGTTGCCGGCGTTTGAAGCGGTGATGCCGGTGCTTCCGCCGATGGCGATACTCAGCGACATAGCGTCGGTGAAGACCGGATTGCCGGAATTTTATGCACGGTGCGGACATCCGTTCGTGTCGACACATCCGATGTTCGGCCCCACATTCGCGTCGCTCAGCAATCTTGCCGACGAGAATGCCATCATCATCACCGAGAGCGACCATCTCGGCAAGACTTTTTTCCGCGACCTGTATAACTCTCTGCACCTGCATATCGAGGAATACAGTTTCGAGGAGCATGACCTGACCATCGCGTACTCGCTTTCGATACCGTTTGCATCAACGTTGGTGTTTGCCGGCGTGATGGAGCATCAGGACGCTCCGGGCACCACTTTCAAGCGCCACATGGCGATAGCGCGCGGACTGATGTCGGAGGACGACTACCTGCTGAGCGAAATCCTGTTCAATCCCAACACTCCGGCGCAACTGTCGAAGATACAGGAAAAACTGTCGCAGCTGCAGCAAATCGTAGCCAACCGCGACTCGCAGGCAATGGCACAATTCCTCCACGATACCCGCCAGCGGCTGAAATAAGTAACTATAGCAGTGGAATTAATAAAATGGCGGGTCGTCAAAATTCAAAATTTTTGCCGCCCCGCTGCTTTATTTTATCCCCTCCGCTTACGCGTCGGCACGAAGCTTAAGCAGGGCGGAGGGATGTATGATTACTGGAGGGTGCCGGCGTTGGCTTTGTCGATCATTGCCTGGTTGGCAGTGATGTAGATTTCGACGCGGCGGTTTTGGGCACGACCTTCGGCTGTACCGTTGGATGCAATGTAATCCTGCATGGGGAGGCCTTCGGCGTAGAGACGGTTGGAAGCTACGCCCGAGTTGAGCAAGTAGGTGCGGACGGCGTCGGCACGACCGGTGGCAACGCGCTGGTTGACCTGGAGTGTACCGGTGTCATCAGTGAAGCCGTAGATCTGTACGTTGGTGTCGGGGTTGCCGATAAGTGACTGTGCGAAACGCGACAGCTCGGTCTTGGCCGAGGAGCTGAGCGTTGTGCCGTTGGTGGGGAAGAGGATGCCGCCGTTGAATGTCACCTTGATGGCGCGGAGACCGTTCTGGTCGGTAGTTTCCTCAACCTTGGCCTTGTTGGCGAGTTCTTCTTCGAGCTGTTTCTGCTGTTTATCCATCTTGTTGCCGATGAGCGCTCCGGCACCTGTGCCTACTGCGGCTCCGATACCGGCACCGATAGCAGCGCCTTTACCGCCGCCTATGATACCACCTAATGCAGCACCGAGACCGGCACCGCCGCCACCGCCAATCAATGCACCCTTGCCGGTATTGCTCATTGATGAGCAGCCGACCTGAACGAGCATGCAGCCTGCGAGAGCGAGAGCTGTTGTCAATTTTAGAATCTTCATTGTGTTAAAAATTTAGTAAATATGTGTCAAATTTTTGCAAAGTTAAAAAACTATATCGTTAAATGCTATATTTTATCCTTTTTTTGCAATATTTTAATCCCTTAGGGTATTCGTACATCCCTTATCGTGCGGTATAAAAATACGCCATGTCTACTTAAATATACAATTTTTTTTGAAAGATGGTTTTGCGGGTTGATTAAAAATATCTAATTTTGGGATATAAAAACAGCAAAAAGCCACGTGTCGCTGTCATGCAGGCTGCCGTGGCTATATAGTTAACCTGATATTCAGAATCAAGATGGCACAGTCAGCGTCAGGGGGCGAACGAAAATCGGCACTTCTCTACCATTTGGCGGCATTTTCCGTGATTGCGGTGTGGGGTACATCATTTGTTTCGACGAAAGTGTTGCTCGATGCCGGGCTGCACGCGGTGGAGATATACATATACCGTTTTTTAGTGGCTTATCTGATAGTGCTGGCCGTTTGCCATAAAAAGCTGTGGTCCAATTCGCTTGTCGACGAACTGCTGTTCGCCGTGTGCGGCCTGTGCGGAGGGTCTATATATTTCATCGCCGAAAACACGGCGCTCAATTATACGCTGACGTCGAATGTGTCGCTGCTTACCACGCTCTCGCCGTTGCTTACCACGCTGCTGATAGGCGCAATCTATAAGAACGAACGGCCGGGGATATGGATATATGTCGGGTCGGCGGTCGCGATATTGGGAGTAGGGTGCATAATATTCAAGTCGGGGTTCCATCTCGAGGTTATGCCGCTGGGCGACTTGCTCGCGTTGTCGGCCGCATTCTCATGGGCCATCTACAGTATTGTGCTGCGCAAGGTCAATGCCAACTATACGGCGCTGTTTATCACGCGCAAAACGTTTTTCTACGGGTTGCTTACTGCATTGCCGTTCATGGCGTTCGAGCCTGAGATAGCTCCGCTGTCGGCTCTCGGCGAGCCTGTGGTGCTGCTCAACCTGTTGTTTCTCAGCCTTACCGCATCGCTGCTGGCCTACGTGATATGGTCGCAGACTGTCAAGCGGCTCGGAGCCATCAAGGCGTCCAACTACCTTTATTTCCAGCCGGTCATGACCATGATAGTGTCGGCGATCATATTGCCCGACGACCCGTTGACGCTTATGGGGTGCGTGGGTTGCGCGCTGATTATAGGCGGTGTATGGTTCGGCGATTTCATGTCACGGAAAAAAGTGTAGGTGACGATGCGAATTTACGTGCATTTATTTCGTGCCGATTAGTTGTCTTCGAGGAAAAATTCGGCTTCCGATTTTATCATGGCGGCAAGCGTCAGGGTCAGCGGATTTTTGGAGTCGAGTTCGGCCTGTGCCATTGCGAGCGCTTTTTCGGGCGGAATTTTCGCGCCGATGAGCGGAAGCGTCAGGCGCAGGGCGGTGTAGCGCATCAGCGGTTCAGCCGAGGCAATCAGCGAGTCGGCTATCGCGGGGGCGTCGGGGCGTGTCTTGAGCAGTTTATGGCATACCATGTCGGCAACTTCGGGATCGGGAATGGCATTGCACAGTTCCACCGCCTCCTCCGGGCTGAAGTCGTCGGGGCGCCACAGCATCGGCGCGAGCAGCATGCTTTCGCGTGTGGTGGTATTGGCCCAAAGCGCTCCGGCAAGTTCGGGATCGTGGCCGTAGTCGGCGGCTATCTCGTTCAACTGTATGATATTCAGCCCGAAAATGATACGGAAATGTGAACCTGCCCGACGCATCTGGTCGGCGAGAAGGCCGTTGCGCATGGCGAAAAAACGGCGCTTCAATGTCTGCATCTTGTTAAACTGTGACGTCATTGCGATATAATTACGGTATATTTTGTCGCAAAATTAGTAATTATTATATAATCGGACTAACAGCCATTGGGGAAAAATGTATATCTTTGTAAATTAAAGCCGATATTCCATTCTTGCAATCGTATGATTTTTGCCGGAATAACACAGCAATGCGGCTGAAATGTGCTGACTGTCAGTGTACGCGGCTCTTAATATCATCATAAGGAATTAGAAAAATATGAGCGAGGATTTGATAAAAATACTGGACGACGACACTCCATTCCATAAAACTGATGCCGGCGGAGGCAATACTCCCCGAAAGGATAAGGATGAATACGGCAAGACGCCGCGTCGCCGCAAGCTGAACCGTATAATTATACGGACCATGTGGTCGGTATTCGGTATCGTGACAGTGCTGTCACTCGGATTCTTCATCCTGTCATACAACAATGTCATAGGCGATATGCCTGATATCGACGACCTTAAAAACCCGATTGACCAGTATGCCACGGTGATTTACTCATCGGACGGCGAGGAGATGGGGCGTTTCTACAACAGCAACAGCAACCGCATGTATGCCGACTACGAGGATATCGCGCCGTGTCTTGTCGATGCGTTGATAGCCACGGAGGATTCCCGTTTCACCGAGCACTCGGGCGTCGACGTCAGGGCGTTGCTGCGTGTGGTATTCAAGACCGGAATGGCCGGCGACAAGAGTTCGGGCGGCGGTTCGACTATAACCCAGCAGCTTGCAAAACTTCTCTATACCGACCAGCCCGCCAGAAACACCAGAGCCCGCGCACGCCAGAAACTCGACGAGTGGGTCATGGCCGTCAAACTCGAGCGCTTCTATTCGAAAGAGGAGATTATAAAACTGTATCTCAACCAGTTTGACTTCCTGTATAACGCCAAGGGAATCCGCTCGGCCGCCAATATCTACTTCAGCAAGGAGGCCAAAGACCTCGAACTGCACGAAGCCGCAGTGCTTGTCGGTATGCTCAAGAATCCCTCGCTTTACAACCCGGTGAAAAATCCCGATAATGCGACGTCGCGCCGCAATGTGGTGTTCGAGCAGATGGTGAAAGCAAAGAAAATCACTCAGGCGCAGGCTGATTCGCTCAAGCAGCTCCCCCTCGGACTGAATTTTCACCGTATCGACCACAAGACCGGTATCGCCCCCTATTTCCGCGAGGAGCTGAGACGCATGATGACGGCGAAACGTCCTCTCCGCTCCAACTATGCCGCATGGGAGCAGCAGAAATTTGTCGACGACTCGATAGCATGGGTCAACAACCCGCTGTTCGGCTGGATAGAGAAAAATCCGAAGCCCGACGGCTCGAAATACAATCTCTATACCGACGGACTGCGCATCTACACCACCATCAACTCGCGCATGCAGAAGTATGCCGAGGAGGCAGTCCACGACCACATGTCCGATCTGCAGCGCCGTTTCTTCAAGGAGAAAAAAGGAGTGAAGGGCGCACCTTACACCACCAACCGTTCCGAGCTGTCGCAGGCGCAGCTTGATCGTCTTATCGAGCGCGCGTTGAAGGACACCGAGCGCATGCGCATACTCCGTCTCAACCATGCCACGCAGGCTCAGATCGACAAGGAGTTCAACACGCCGATACCGATGACCGTGTTTACCTACGACAACGACAAAGGCTATAAGGACACCATCATGTCGCCGCGCGACTCGGTGCTCTATCACAAACATATACTTCGCACCGGCTTCATGTCGATGGACCCTGTCACGGGCTATGTGAAAGCCTACGTCGGAGGTCCGAACTTCAACTTCTTCCAGTATGATATGGTGTCGACCGGACGCCGTCAGGTCGGTTCGACCATCAAGCCATTCCTCTACGCATACGCTATGGACGAGGGCTACACGCCGTGCGACGAATTCCTCAACGAGCAGCCAACTATCTACGACGAGGCCGGCCGCCCGTGGTCGCCGCGCAACTCCGGGTCGTCGCATGTAGGCGAGATGGTGACTCTGCGGTGGGCGTTAACCAACTCCAACAACTGGATATCCGCACGACTGATGGCGGCGCTGAAGCCCGCCACGTTGGTAAGATACATGCACAATTTCGGCATCACCAACAAGATAGATCCCGTGCTTGCGCTCTGTCTCGGTCCGTGCGACGTGTCGGTGCGAGAGATGGTCGGCGCATATTCCGCTTTCGCCAACAAGGGAATGCATGTCGAGCCGATGTTTGTCACGGCGATAGCCGACGCCAACGGCAACGTCATCACCGAGTTCCATTCGAAGCAGAATCAGGTCCTTTCCGAAAAGGGTTATTACAAGATATTGTCGATACTGCTCAATGTGGTCGACTCCGGTACGGGTAACCGTCTGCGCCGCGCTCCCTACAACCTTACCGCACAGATGGGCGGCAAGACCGGTACCACCAACTCCAACTCCGACGGCTGGTTCATGAGCTTCACGCCTGACCTCGTTTCGGGCGTATGGGTCGGCGGCGACGAACGCTATATCCACTTCAACTCCATGGCCAACGGTCAGGGTGCGTCGATGGCGCTCCCCATCTACGGCAAGTACATACGCAAAGTGTACGATGACCCCGAGCTTCCCTACAACCAGTCAAGCCGGTTCTCATTCCCCGACATCGACCTCTGCGAGCGCGAATACTACGGCGAATATGACGAGGAAGAGAGCGTCGAGGAAAGCTTCGAGGGAGTATTCGACTGATAATTACAGATAGCCAATAATAAAAGAATCATATACCAGTCGGGTATATGATTCTTTTATTATCGTGATAGGTAGCTATTGTAGCTATCTTAGCTATTATAGCTACATTAGCTGAGCTGGCGGTTATTTTTTCTTTTTTGTGGAGGGAAGTGCTTTTTCGTTGGGAAGGAGTAGGGGCGGGAGGCTTCCGAGGTTGCCGCGCATGCCGCTGCGGCAAACAGTGATAAGATTGTTTTATTCATGTCGTGTTCGTTGTTGGAACGTTATGTTATGGTTTGTCAGGCCTATGCCCTGCGCCTTCACGGCGGCTATTTGCTTTCGTGATAATTGTCCTCGGTGTTGACTTTCCAGATATTTTCCTTCGAGTCGGTGCCGCTGACTATGTTGCCGACCGCCTCCATGGCCGTCAGCATGGAGTGGTCCATATTGTTGTAACGGTGCTGCCCGTTGCGTCCGATGCAGTAGAGATTGGGGATAGTGTCGAGGAAGCGGCGCACCTTGTCGAGGCGGTAATAGCTGCCGTAGTAGGCCGGATAAGCCTTTTTGACTTTAATCCTTACGGCATCCTTCACGCCCTCGGCCTTGATGATGCCTATATGCTCGAGTTCGCGCGTCGCCATCGCTATGAAGTCGTCGTCGGTCATCTCCCACAGTTCGTCGCCCTCGCTGCAGAAGTATTCAAGTCCGATCCATACGGTATTTTCGTAATCCTTCACCATATAGGGCGACCAGTTGTTGAACACCTGCAGGCGTCCTATCCTGACGTCGCGTTCCTGGATATAAATCCATGTGTCGGGCACGCGGCCGGCATACGTGCGGAGTTTCGTCTCGTTGACAATCTGCAGCTTGTCGAGCAGCAGCCCTACAGTGATAAAGTCGCGGTAGGGAAGCGTGACAGCTGTATGCATCACATCTTCCGGCACATCTATCCCCCTGAGGGCAGGCAGAAGTTCGGCAAGCGGCATCGAGGATATGAAGCAGTCGCACGGCGTCGTGCTGACGTTGCCGGAGGCATCGGTCACTTCCACCGACACCACTTTGCGGTCGGGGCCGATGTTCACCGCCGTGACACGATGACCCGTGACTACGGCGTTGCCGCCGGCAAGACGGTCGATGTCGCCGGCCACATATTCCCACAATTGCCCGGGGCCGTATTTGGGGTAGATGAATTCCTCGATGAGCGATGTCTCCACTTTCGACCTGTCGGAGCGGAACGGGCGCGTCACCACCTCCTTGATTATGCCCGACAGCGACAATCCCTTGACTCGCTGCGAACCCCAGTCGGCGCCGAGCTTCGAGGGGTGAAGCCCCCACACCTTTTCGGTATAGTCTTCGAAAAACATCGAGTAGAGCGGTTTGCCGAAACGGTTTATATAGAAATTTTCGAGGGAATCCTCCTTGCGTTTGTGAAGCGACGCCGCTATGTAACCGAACCCAGCTTTGATTGTACGCCCCAGACCCATGTTGGCGAACGTGCGCCATTTCAGCGATATGGGATAGTCGAAAAATTTGCGGAGATAGAATATGCGGCTCACGCGGTCGCGGGTGAGCATCACGCGGTCCTCGGTATCAGGGTCGGGACCTTCCGGAGTCAGCGCCCTCTCTTTGCCGAGCATACGGTCATCCTTTGCCGGGTGCCCCTGCATCGGGGTGATGTCGCGCCACCATTGCATGATTTGCTCGTTTTTGCTGAAAAAACGGTGGCCGCCGATGTCTATTCGGTTGCCGTTGTGGTTCACCGTCCTCGATATGCCGCCGATTTCCTCCGACTGCTCGTACACGACGGGACGCACGCAGCCGCCGCTGCGTTTCAACAACTCGTAGGCCGCGGTCAATCCCGCGGGGCCTGCACCTGCTATGACGGCAATCTTACTCATCGCGTGTGAATATGGTTACTTACTATTTACAAAGATAACAAAAAAAATTACGGCAAAGAAACAAATGCTCCTATAATCGCAATAATACGGCCATATTCACTATTCCCTACCGAAAAATAAAAAATGATGCCGAACATTATTTTCGGGAGCAACGTTATAATTGCAAACTCGAAAATTAAAAGAATACCGAGGGAAACCCAACGAGATAATAAGTGTGTTTCGTCCTCAACTAAAAAATTTTATGAGATAAAATTATTTACACGAATTAAAATTTACAACAATGAAAAAGAATCTACTTTTAGTCATGGCCGGTTTAGGTTGTTTCGGAATAGCAACCAATAGCGCCAACGCACAGGATGCAGTCGTAGTAGAGGAAGAGAGTGTGACATACGCGGTTTCCGACGATGCTGTCGATTGCAAAGACAACTACTATTCTACCTGGCACGACAATTGGTTCATTCAGCTCGGTGCCGGTGTAAACGTTCCCTTTGTAGAGTATGCAAAGCAGAACGGCGATCCCAAACACCACTTCACCGCCACCTACAACCTCGGCTTCGGCAAGTGGATGTCTCCTTATCTGGGATGGCGTATCTCGATGTACTACGGCTCGATTCACTGGGATAACGAAGTGTTCTCCAAAGCCAAAATGGCCAACGCCAACTTCGACCTTATGTGGGATATGTGCAATTCAATCGCCGGTGCCAACCCCAACCGTCCCGTTTCAATCGTCCCGTTCGTAGGACTCGGCGGCACATTCACCTGGGACTTCAAGGCTCCTTCTTCTGTAATATATAAAGAAGGCATGAAGCTGAAACACAATGCGTGGACTCTTCCCGTATCAGCCGGTATCCAGGTTCGCTTCCGTCTGTGCGAATATGTAGATTTCTTCCTTGAAGGACGCGCTTCATTCTACGGCGACAACTTCAACCTCGCAGCATTCGGCGACCCCGTTGACGTTGACATCACTGCAATCGGCGGTTTCAACATCAACATAGGCGGTTCAAACTTCAAGACCTACAACCCCTGCAAGGACCAGGCTTACATCAACTCGCTCAACGGCCAGATCAACTCGCTCCGCGGCGACCTCGCTGCCACAGCGACCGCTCTCGCAGCAGCAGAGTCACAGCTTCCGTGCCCCGAAGCTCAGGTAGTTGAATCGCAGACTATCGTCAACGGTCCGTTATTGACCACCGTACGCTTCAGCATCAACTCGGCTAAGGTTTCCGACGAGGAGATGGTCAACGTCTACAACGTAGCCGAATACCTCAAATCCAATCCTTCAGTCAATGTCATCATCTGCGGATATGCCGACAAGGACACCGGTACTGCAGCTTACAACATGGACCTCTCACAGCGCCGCGCACAGGCCGTCTACGACCTGCTCACCAAGACCTACGGCATCGACAAGGAACGTCTCGCAATGCAGGCTGAAGGCAGCGACACTCAGGTCTACAAGTCAAACGACTGGAACCGTATCGTAATCTTCGTCCCCGCTGAATAACCCTCCGCATAGAGAATACATACATATAAAACAACCAAAGCCGGCCGCATCGAGCGGTCGGCTTTGTCATTATAGTAGCCGCGGTCTGCAACCGCGGTCGCGCATTGCGGTTATTTCACGCTTACCTTTTCGGCTTTGTCGCCGGCGACGCGGATATATACACCCGGTGTAAGCGACGTTCCGTTCACGCGTACCCCCTGGAGGTTATAGTAAACGGTGTCGGCAGCGGTATCGGCTGCTATTTCCGTCACGCCGCTTTGGGTCATTCTTACAGTGGCTACGTTGCTCTCTGCCGCGGCTCCGTAGTTGTAGACGGGTACTACTGTATAATTGAACTCATACTCGCCTTCGGGATGCTCCGGAGTGAGAGGCGCGTCGGTGTACAGCACGTCGTTGTGCAGGGCGGCATTGACAGGTTCGCCGTCGCGGAATACGTAGTATCCGTCAATGGCGAGGTCGGCCGGCTGCGAGGGTGCTGCCTCGTAGGTCACATCGTCGATGAGGAGCGCCACAGTGTCATAGCAGTTGTGGTGTATGGCGAAATGCTTGGCTCCTTCGGGGAGGGTGAATGTGAACAATGTCCACCTTTCGGGCACTGTTCCGTCGGTTGCGAAGCCAGTTATATCGGTTACCTTTTCGGTCAGCGATGCTACCTGGTTGTCGCTTGTAGAATAAAGTATCTCGAATGATTCAGGCCATGCCAAAGAGAAGCTCTTGGCGTAGAAGCTGACGGTCTGGCTGTTGCCCGACAGTTCGGGCGATATGAGCCAGTTGTCGTTGTCGGCGCTCTGCGCGCTCGGCGCCATCATGAAGCGTTGTCCGCTGTATGCTTCGGCATCGGCGGCATACGTGTCGGGCACCTGTGCCACGATATTGTCAAAGAGCTGGAATCCGATAGGCTGTGTCTGATACGGATTGTAGAGTTCGCGGAATATGTTGTAGGTCTTTACGCCGTCGCCGTCGTGCACTGTCCATGCTCCGGCTCCGTTGATGGCCATAGGAGTGTACTCGTCGCTTTCGAAATTATCGGTGACGGTTTCGGGAGCTGCCTCGCCGATTTCGGGATGGCTCCACGTAAGGACTACGTTCGTGCCGTCAAGTGTAGCCTGAAGGTCATTGACTGTAGTGTAGGGCGCATGCTTTACGGCTACTTTGGCCGATGCGCTGTTGTTGGCTGCCACTGCGTCGCCTTCGAGTTCGACAGTAAGCGCTACTTCGAGTTCGGCCGGCGCGTTGTAGGCGACAGTATGCTTCAGTGTCACATCTGCGAATGCATTGGGTGCCATCTCCGCAAGTTCTTCAGTGGCAACGGTTTTGCCGTTGACTGTCCAGATGGCGGCGGGTGTCGCAGGAGTGGTGCCGAGATTCTCTATATGGGCGGTGAAAGTCACCTCTTCGCCGGGCTTCGCGGTCTGTTTACCTTCAAAGGTGACTATGCGGGCGTCGATGGGATCGAGGTTGCGTATGCGTATATTGTCGACAGGTACGCTCCATATATGTTCGTCGTCATTATGTGCGGCTACGAAACGCAGTTCGAACATCACCGCTCCGTCGGCCTTGAATGCGTCGAGGGCTATGCGGGCCTGCGTCCATGCTTCAGTAGGATTCTCCTTGAGGTCGATTGAGGCTATCTGCTCCATCTCGTTGATTTCGTGGCCGGCATATACCTCGATTATGCTGCCCTGGCCCTGATACCAGAATTCGAGTACGGGAGCCGAAGCCTTGGATATGTCGGCACGTGTCGAGATGAGTCCGTAGGCGGCATCCTTGTCAATCGGCATCCAGAAATAGAAACCGCCGTCGCCGTCCTGCGAGGCAAGGGGTTTGATTGCGTCAGGGTCTTCGGGGTCGATGAGCGATGCGAAGTATTCGTCGGTGATGGTGCCGTACTGCATGTTGCCGTCAGCGGCGGTGTTGCCGAGCCAGATGTCGTCATAATTGCCGGCGGTAAACGATTCTGTTTTGGGCAGGGCGTCCGGTTTGCCGGCGGTTATTATGTTGGAAACGCCGTCAAGCGAATAGTATTCGTCGACACCGGCGGTCACCTGGTATGCGTAGAAATCCTGTCCTTCGATTTCGCCGTAGTCGAGCGTGCATGATGTCTGCGTGGTAGTTGCGAGTGCAGGGTCATAATATGTGCCGAACGCATCGAATATATAGTAGGTGACTTTCTCCGGGTCGACGTATCCGCCGTGTTCGCCGGTTTCCGGAACTGCGTCCCATGACAGCGTGGCGGTGGTATAGTCGTCGTTGACCGCCAGACGTATATTTTCGGGAGCAAGCGGAGTGTCCGTGCCGCACCATATATTTTTGTGCTCTACCATTTCGCCTGCCACGTCACCGACATAGGCCACGCCCGTGAATCGGTTGTTGATGCCCTGGTACATTTCTACATTCTCGATTGTGATGGTTTCGCCTGGCTTCACATTCTCGTAAGTGAATTTATCGACAGTCCAGCGCGAGGTGATTTCAACCTTGGTGATTTCGGTCAGGTCCTTGCCGGCTTTTGTCTTGGTCGGTGCGGTGTAGTGGACAGTTGCCTTAAGTTCCCCCTTGGGAGCGAGTTCCCATGTGAGCTCGCCGGCTGCCGGCGGGTCGACTACGACCGGAGGCTCGACTTTGCCTGTGCGCATACCTACATTTGTAAGTCTGAGCGTACCTTTCATCGCTTTTGTCGTAGTGCAGTGGAATCCCAGATAATAGTAACCCTCCTTGGTGATGTTGCAGTTGTGCTCATATTTGGTCATGCCCTTCTCCGTATACACTGTGGTCGGCGATATGACCGTTGTAGCGGCCTCGACCGTAGGGGATGTGCCGAGCGCTACATTCATTTCCACACCGGTTGCTCCTGAGCCCATAATGCCCAATTCAAACGATACGACATAATCGCCGGGCGTCAGATGGATAGGCACCGTAAACAGCCAGTCATCGTTTGCATCTATGTCATCGGCATTAGGCACCATGCACGCTGCATATCCGTTGGGTGTGTCATATTGCCATTTACGGTTGTCATTGTTTACATTGAGTGCGGTATAATTCTTTACTTCAGTCCCTGTTTTGCCAAGAACATGTGTGAACGGAACCTCTACACTGTTTGCGGGAGCTTCCTCTGCTGCGCGCAGTTGCTTTACACTTTCGATACGTGGTGTCGCGGCGTGATGCTGGCGGTTGATTTCCTTAAGTCCGCTTGGCGCACGTGTCCCGCCGTGACGGTCGGGATTAGCCGCGCCGGCAATCAGCGAGCCGGCAATCGCCATAGTCAGAAGTAAATACTTTCTCATAAATATTGATATTTAATGGTTGATATGATAATGTCGGTAATGACGGTTTGTTATGGCGGGAGATTAAAGTGGCAAATATATATAAATTTTTGCAATTTAAGATATTTTTGTCATATTTTATGCGTTGATATTGTCATTTAAACGTATTTTTATTCACAAAACAGTATTTTTGCGATTTTTTTTATGAATGTAAGCCCTATTCTCGTAACTATTAAGCCCACAAACTTATCGGTTACGAGCGTATTGTATGGCTGCACCCCGGTGCTGTTTACTTAAGGAATAAGTTCGTCAACGGAGAGTCGTAGGCTCGGTGGTGTCACTATCCCCGTCCGACGCGTTAGCGGAGGGCGGGGTAACGGTACCCTCCAATGGAAGGAGCCCGAGAGGGCGACTGTGTAGAATAGGGTAACATAATGCATCACACACTCGCCCTCTTCGTGGGCTCGCACAGCGCGTATTACCTTTTACCCCGCCCTCCGCTAACGCGTCGGACGGGGATAGTGACACCACCGAGCCTTTGGCTCTCCGCTATTTGAACTGCATTGGAGACGCTTTCTTCCCTTTAGTAAACAGCATCGGGCTGCACCCCGGTGCAGCCGCTGATGAAACCCCTGTTTGCATCGTTTTAGACTGTATAGGAGTCCTCTCATACGCTGATAATTAGTACTTTACATGGCGCATATTTGCGGAATGCTTACCTGTTTCCCGATACTGCAAAATTATATTATCTGTCTTCGTATGATGCGTCAAAAAGTTACACAGCGAGCAGTTTGAAAATAAAAAACCGCCCTGCGCTGTCTGGCGCAGAGCGGTTTTATTTATTTGCGTGGCAGGGATTAGTCCTGGTTGAGGTTTACGCGCTTGAAAGCAACGGCTACGAGGCCTTTTGCTGTGCTTTCAAGATACTGACCGATAGTCATCTTGGCGTCGTTGATGAACTCCTGCTCCATAAGGCAAGATTCCTTGCAGAATTTGTTGACACGGCCGATAGCGATGTTCTCGATCATCGCTGCGGGAAGGTTGGCGCGTTTCTGCTCGGCTACTTCTGCCATGATGGCGCGGCCCTTGGCTGCCTCTTCCTCGGTGATCCAGCCTTTCGACATGTTTGATTCGATGTGGTCCTCAGAGTCGAAGTGGTTGGGGTTGAGACCTGCTTTCTTGAGGGCTGCCTCTACGGCTTTGCGTACTTGCTCGTCCTTGGTTTTCTCGATAGCGATTGCTTTTTCTGATTCGAGAACTGATGCGGGCACGCTGGCGCGGTCTACGGCGAGGGGGTTCATTGATGCTACCTGCATGGCCACGTTGCGGCCTGCCTGATAGTCCACGTTTTCGAGGTTGAAACCTACGATGGTGGCGAGCTTGTTGCCGAAGTGGGTGTATGAGGTGGTCGAGGGTGCCTCGATTACTTCGTATGCTGAGATTTCGGTCTTTTCGCCGGTTTTACCTGTCTCCTCTACAACGAGGTCGGCAACGGTGCGGCCGTCGATTTCGAGAGCCTTGAGGGCTTCGATGTTGGGCACGCGGTTGGCGATAGCGGCATCGAGGATTTTGTTGGTGAGTTCAACGAAGCCGGCGTTCTTGGCTACGAAGTCAGTCTCGCAGTTGAGGGCGAGAACGGCGGCGAAGTTGCCTTCGTTCTTGGCGATGACGCAACCTTCCGAAGCCTGACGGTCTTCGCGCTTGGCTGCTACAGCCTGTCCTTTTTTACGGAGGATTTCAACTGCTGCTTCGATGTCGCCGTCAGTTTCGGCGAGGGCTTTTTTACAATCCATCAGGCCTGCGCTGGTGAGGGCGCGGAGCTTGGTGATTTCAGCCATTGTTACTGCCATAATATCTGGTATTAAAAAAGTTTTATTATATTTTTAAATTCAGCAGTGTTCAATTTATGGAACCTGCCTTTGATAAATATAGACCGACATTCAAACGGTTGAGTGCCGGTCTATTAGATGAATATACCGGATAGGTGATTATTCTTCTGTTGCTTCGGCGGGTGCTTCAGCTGCTTCTGCTTCAGCCTCGGGAGCCTCGGCGGCTTCGTCCTTGCGGCTTACGCGGCGGCGTTCGCGCTTGGGTGCGCCTTCTGCCTCGGCTGCTGCGTTGTCGGCTTTTTCTGCCTTATGCTCCTGAAGACCTTCGTTGATGGCCGCGCACACGTTTGACAGAATCAGGTCGATTGACTTGCTTGCGTCATCGTTGGCGGGGATTACGAAGTCGATGTCGGAGGGGTCGGAGTTGGTGTCGACGATTGCGAATACGGGGATACCGAGACGCACTGCCTCTGCTACTGCGATGTGCTCTTTCATCACGTCTACTACGAAGAGTGCAGAGGGAAGACGGTTGAGGTCTGCGATTGAGCCGAGAGTCTTCTCGAGTTTTGCACGCTGACGTGAAATCTGGAGTTTCTCGCGTTTTGAAAGGTTGTCAAAAGTACCGTCTTTCGACATTTTGTCGATAGCAGCCATCTTCTTGACAGCTTTGCGGATTGTGGGGAAGTTGGTGAGCATACCGCCCGGCCAGCGCTCGATCACGTAGGGCATGCCTACTGACTGAGCCTTCTCTGCAATCACTTGTTTGGCCTGTTTTTTTGTGGCTACGAAAAGGATTTTCTTGCCACCTTTTGCTATGCTCTTGAGAGCTGCTGCCGCTTCGTCGAGCTTGGCTGCAGTCTTGTAGAGGTCTATGATGTGGATACCGTTGCGCTCCATGAAGATGTAGGGCGCCATGGCAGGATTCCATTTACGTTTGAGGTGACCGAAATGGCAACCTGCTTCTAAAAGTTGATCAAATGTTGCTGACATTTTGTTTTTTTGTTTTGTTTACGTTCTGTGAAATTTAACTCCCGGGTAGGGAACGTGTCCATCCTGAGAGTTTAGATACTAAACATTCGGAGTGAGAGTGTATTTTTGCTCGGTTCACGCTGCGGGCATCGGCGCTGTGCTCATGTCCTCAGGCTGCCTGAACTGTAAAACGATACTGATTAACGTTTTGAGAACTGGAAGCGTTTGCGTGCCTTGGGCTGGCCCGGTTTCTTACGCTCTACCGAACGCGGGTCGCGGGTCATGAAGCCTTCTTTGCGGAGGGCTGACTTGTCCTCGGGGTTGAGTTTTACGAGGGCGCGGGCGATAGCGAGACGGAGTGCCTCGGCCTGGCCTTTGTAACCGCCGCCGTCAAGATTTACCTTGATGTCATATTTTTCTGCGACATCGAGGAGCGAAAGGGGCTGGCGTACGATGTACTGGAGGATTGACGAGGGGAAATAAACCTCAAGGGGGCGCTTGTTGATAGTGATGGCACCGTTACCTTCTGTAAGGATTACGCGCGCGATGGCGGCTTTACGACGGCCTACTGCATTAACTGTTTCCATACTTTGAGATTATTTCAGTTTGTTGATGTCGATGACTTTGGGATTCTGCGCTTCGTGCGGATGGTTCGGACCATTGTAGACGTGCATGTTCTCAATGATACGGCGGCCAAGACGGTTTTTGGGAAGCATACCTTTCACTACACGGATGTAAAGGGGGTGCATGCCGGGTTTGAGGTGCTTGTTGAATGATTTCTTCATCAGCACTTCGGGTGATGCGACACGCTGTCCGCCGGGATAACCGGTGTAGTTGAGGTATTCGCGGTCTGTCCACTTGTTGCCGGTAAGTTTCACCTTGTCGGCGTTGATAATGATTACGTTGTCGCCGCATTCTACGAACGGAGTGTAGCAAGGTTTGTACTTGCCGCGGAGCAATTTGGCGACTTTCGCGCAAAGACGGCCGAGTACCTGGTCGGTGGCATCTACCACTACCCATTCTTTTTCGACGCTCTGTGCGTTAGGCATTGAGGTTTTGTAACTTAAAGTATCCACTCTTTAAATGTTTAAAAATTAATTAATTACACATAGCCCATTATCGCGTTGCGTCCGGCCAAAGACGCTCCCCGACATGCGGCTTTCCTGATTTTTGGATATAATCGGACTGCAAAGGTAGTGATTTTCTTCCAATTATCCAACTTTTCATCCCGCTAAATTTTCATTCCGGCATTGGAAAGATTCATTGGAAAGATTCATGAAGAAAAATACCATCAATATGCGACAGCGTCTGCTGTCGGCAATCTTTGCCGGGCAGCAGACGCTGTGTTTTGACGCGCATTACGATTGATGCGCTATCTTTGATTATTGGGCTTATAGCTCATATAGCTCATATAAGTCATATAAGTCATACTAAGATTTATAAGTCTTATAAGTCTTATACTATTTATACCTTACAGTATCACTTTGCTGACTTTGTTGCCTTTGCGCACGATGTAGAGACCGTGGCCGGGATTGGCTACGCGGATACCCTCGATGGTGTAGTATTCGGCGGGGGCGTTGTCGGCTTCGTCGGCCGGTACTTCGATTACGGCACCGGTCAGTTTGCCGCCGATGCGGGCGTGCTTGGAGGTGAAGATGTCCATATCCTCTTTTTCGGCGCTTGACGAGGGGTCTTTGGAGTAGGGTACGGATGCGTTGTCAAACACGGTGGGGTCGTAGGGGGTGGAGCCGATTGCGCCCTGTCCGTAGGTGTCGATTACCATCACGCCTATGCCGTTCTCTTTGATATGCTGTTCGGTGATGCCGAGTTTCGACAGCGGGAATTTCCATTCGTAGAATGAATGTTTTTCGCGGGCCACTTCGTTGATGAGGTCTACGAATCCGTCGTTGGTGCGCAGTTCTTCAGGGTCGTAGCCTAATTCGCCCTGTCCCCAGATATGCTCGATGCAGGGAAGGAGTCCGTCGGCCACGCCATAGTAAGGTTCGCTGCCTAACTGCAGACATGTGGCCGGGTTTTCATAGTCTACGGTGCCGTTGGTTCCGGGGAAGAAGAGTGCGGGTTTGCCGACCATTGGTTTGGTGTTGCCGAGCCAGATGCAGTCGGTACCGTTGCGCATCACGTTATATTTTCCGTCTGCGTCCCAGATGGTGTTGCCGTTGGTGAGCATACCCTCGAATTCCTTGTCTGCGTAGAGGTCAAACGCAAGCATGATGCGGCCGTCCATCATCCAGGGACGGTGGCGGTCGTTGTCTGATTTGCCGTCGCCACCCTCATCCCATACGGCATATACATATTGTACGCCGAGGTAGAGGTTGTCGGCATCGTAAGCGGCATAGATGGCGTATGAGTCGATTACGGGATATTCATGTCGGCCTCTGAATGCTGATGCGATGTCGCGAGCCACACCCTGGCAGATGAGGTCGTCCTCGGTCCAGTTGGAGAAGGCGTTGTCGGCCGTGCACTGGTAGTTGGTGTTGGGGTGTTTGGTGAACTTGGTGTTGACCGTGCGGTTGCTGCCGTTCTTGCCGTCGGGGTTCACGCGGTAATAGTCAGTGGTGAGCACACCGTCGACCGCCGGTATTGTCTGACGTTTGGTGTAGACGAAAGTCTGAGTTTTTTCAACGCCCTCGTCGGTCACCGTCAGGGTGCGGAGTTCGGTAGTGTTCTTGAAAGTAAGGGGCGCTGAATACACGGCCGATGTTTTGGTGGGAGCCGTGCCGTCGGTGGTGTAGTAGATGGCGACCTGGGGATTGACCGTAAGCGTTACCGTCACTTCGTCGGAGAAGCGGGTGCCGGTTCTGGGCGATGCAGTCACGGTAGCGGTGGTCGGGGCGGGAAGTCCGCTGTAAAGGCCTTCGTCGGTAACTTTGCCTTTCTCGCCGCCGGCGCCTTTGTAGATATGGCCTACGATGGGTGCGCTTTTGACGTCGGCCGTCTGATAGGCCTCTCCGGTTTTTGTAGCGTGTTTGAACAGGAAGCCGCTCACGGTTGAGGGATCGGACGGGAAGGTATATGACCAGATATTGCCTTCGATGTGGTCGATTTCCACACCGGGCCAGTCAGTACCGGGATTGCTCCAGTAATGGATACCAACGCTTTCCCACTGCGTCTCCGAGTTGTCGTAATAGATAGTGTAACTGTCGGCCACGGCTGACATTGCCGGCAATACAAGCGCCAGCAGCACATAGAGAAATCTTGATTTCATGGATGTGATAAAATGATTGATGTTAAGTATGATAAAAAATTTAAGTAAATATATTGCAAAGAAAGCAGCTAAATTGCAAAAATCATAATGGGAAAATCATAATAATCCCATACACTCGAAAAAACTTTGCAAATATATTAAAATTCCTTAATCCAACCAAATATTTTTCCGCATCCTGACAGCTGATTTAAGCTGATAGCCGATTGAGTCCGATATATCGCTTATGAGTTGGGCTTCTTGGCGAGATTTCGCGGATTGACTCAAAATGCTTTTTTTAGTATTCTACCGCTTGGTCTATTTGTTGTTCAACAGTCATGGTCATTCAAATTTTATTTCCCAGGTACCTTTCTTTGTAGCTCCTTTACGACAAAGAAATACACCTTTGTTTTCCATTTTCTTACTCAAAGTCAGCACCTGATCTATGGTCAGATTCAATTCTTCAGCCATCTTGGACAATGTTATAGAGGGCATTGTTATAATCAGAGACAGCAGATTGCATTGAACTTCAGTCAAATCGCGACTATTGGTGACTTCATCTATTTCTTTGGGGAGTTCTTTGGTTTCTTTGGGATTTTATTATTCTTCCATTCCGTTGCAGCTTCTGTTAAGCGGTATTTCTGTTGAGGATGGCTGGGGGTATCAGGGTAGAGCCGTTCTATTGCTCCATCTGCTAACGCAGGATTAAGATAGAACTTACGGAAATGTCTTATGTTCTTTAGCCCACACAACTCTGCGAGTTCCGCCGCTGTCATAAACTCATCTGTGCCTTTCTCAATCAAGGTCTGAACTGGTATGGAACTGGTATGGAACTGGTGCGTTACTGGTATGGTACCGGTATGTTGCTTTGGGGAAACTGGGTGGGTATTCGTGCCTTGTTCAGAGGATGATTTTCCGGGACGTTTGAAGGAGACGATTACGAAGCCGCCGTCCCAACGCCATGTGGGCTCCTCAACGCCTTGTTCGCGGCAGGCATCCATTATGCGTTTGGCTCCCGATCCCCAGCTTTCCAGATAGGTTGACTTATACAGAGCTTCGGCAATCTTCAGATTGTAGGGATAGGATTCATGTGGCTCCTTGATGGATTCGGGCGATATTTGAGGTGGAAATATGCCGGGATTGGCAATCTCTATGCGGTCATCGTAGATTGCGATACTTCCTGTCAGATTATGTTTCTCCCATTGACGATGGCATAGACTGTTAATTAATGCCTCGCGTAAAGCGTGATACGGCACTTCAAGTCGTTCCTCGCGTTGCAGGCTATGGTTAGTAATCTTCCCGCTGAGATTGAGGTGCTTGAAGAAGAAGGCCATACCAGCGTCAAGCAGGTCGAAGAAGTTACCCTCTGCTCGTTGGTTGTCGATAAACTCATTCTTATCCGTACCCAAGAACCGGGCCATCCGAAGTCGAAACTGCGGATACTCTTCGATATTGTTTGAGAAAAGCATCACCGCTCCATTGGTCGGATTGCCGTTTTTCAGCAGATTCCATTTCGCCAACGTGTCGTCAATCGGTGCACTCATAGCGCTTGCCGGTATTCGACCGCCCTCCACGCCAAGCCTGATGCACCCTCTGATATGCTTCTCGTTCAAGTCGGCAAGCGTAACGCCATCGGCCATCTGACGCTCCCACGCATACATCTGAGGCTGATGCGCCCGTATTCGTTCATCATACATCTCATGCGGCATTACCTTCGTTGTGCTTTCGACTTTATAATACGGGCATCCGTGGAAAGTATGTGGTCGTTCTCCCCATACCCAGCCGTCAAAATGCATGGCAATCACTTTATTCTCCGGTCGGTCAGGCACATCAACGTAATGAATCTTCACATCGACCGCGGGCTCTAATCCGGTGATGGCTTGGGCTATCTCTTGCTGTGTTGAGTCAGTAACTTCCTGTCCTAATATTTTAAGCGACTTTGACGCAATTCCGAAAATCAACCAACCGCCATCTGTGTTAAGAAACGCACACGCCGAGTGCATACCGTCTTTCAGTTCGCCGGTAGACTTCTTCACCTCCAGAGTCCGCGACTCGTCCGCCGCAATCAGTGCTTTTATATCGTCAACAGTCATTTATAATATTCTTATTTTTAAATCTTACAACTCTTACCTTGTATTTTTAAGATAATGATTATGAGTTATATATCTTTCATATTATATAGACTCATTCTTGATTCAAAAAAACAGTGGTGCTCAACTCGATAAATTCATTTTTTATTAACGCTTTCCTCGTATTGCTTTTTCATCTTGTACAATTCAGAAGATGGGTCTGCAATATCACCACGATAGTTCTTATAAAAGGATAAGACGTATCGTACTTTTTCATTCTCAGTTAGTGCATTGATGTCGTTGAAATTATTTTTATAAATAATATTCAGCGCTTCTTCTCTTTCAGTATCTGATAATGACGCCATAGCCTTTCTCCAACTATCTGTGTAACCAAGGTGTTCGAAAAAGAATCGGAAAAGGAGGAATGTTTCCGGCATAATGAGAAGTTCCATAAATTCTTTGGTATCCTTACCAAAAGCCTTTTCAAAAAATGAAACTCCACGTCCAATTTTTCCCTTGGTTGCGTTTAATATAGCTTGAACAGCCCTAATGTATTTTCTATTCCAGTGCTCGCCTATATAGTCGCGGTCATGGCTGTGTTCATCTCGGATTGGATGATATTTCATCGGAAACGAATAGATACTTACATCCAACTCCTCGCAAAGCAGAACATTGACACGCATACGATAATACAAATCTTCCGGATAGTCTTTGAAGTTATACAGTAGGTAATTTGAGAAATCTCGGATGCCGTGTGCGTGGCTGAGTTTCAATGCTTTTATATAGGCAGTTTCCGTCTTAACATCATCAAAAGCGATTCTAAGAGGACGAATAGGGATTTGCGCTAATAACGAAACACGCTCCTCGTTGAATAAACGAGCGTCAACGCCTTGGTTAAAATCTATGTATCTTAGTCTGCCTTTCAGTTTGGAGTATTTCTTTTCGAAATATTGAGAAAAAAACAGATAGGTTCGGATGATAGCTTCTTTAGTACATGTGAGATGGTGAAGTAAGCCGTTCTCTTTTCTTACATTGAAAATCTTGGTACGGGTGTCTGCATTAAGCGATTTCCATTCGTTCAAATCCTGAAGGAGCTTCCAACATTTACGAATATATGCCCTATCATTGATGCCGAGGCGAAGATTGCGAACAGCTAAATAATACTGATTCGGCTCAATATATTTAGCCCCAGGAACAAAACCGCATGATTTTATATCTTCTATAATATGAGGAAAATCTACAGAAGCTAATACGTTGTTATCCATCAGCAAGAGATTTTGCTGATCCCCGTATATCCGTCTTGTGCGATCAATTCTTTCCTTTAAGGGAATGTATGACCTAAAATAAGGTTCAAGAGTGGGAACTGCACAAAATGGACATTTTCTAATGCAACCTCGCGTTGTATAACTAAAAAATGCCCCACTGTCAACATATACGTAGTCAATTTCATCAAGAATAGAATAATCAAGAGGCAACTCATCAATTATATAGTCATTGTCCTCGTCAATCCCTTCTTTCAAGAGAACACCACAATGCGGTTTAATGCCTGTTGCTTTTTCGATTTCTTTAGGTTGTATAGAAGCGAGAACGCCGCCCACCATTAGATGTTTTGGGTCTTTTACAAGACCTTTGGCAAACAGGATGGTTTCTATCGTAATATCCCAATAGAAAGTAAAAAGGGTTGTAACACATACCCAATCCCATTTGGGATGTTGTAGGTATTTTTTTTTGTGGTAATAATCTTTATAATAATTAACCCACGGCGTCAGTAAAGGCTTGCTTTCGGAATCCGAGAGCCCAATTTGCTCCAGGAATTGCGACCTGCGAGTCTTAATATAACTTGCTATTTTATCAGAACGTAATTTCCAATTAATGGAACTATCTATCTTAGTGAGTTGATTAACACAGTCAGACGTAATATCATTAATCAGAAATTCCTTTAAATCACCTTTGTAAAAAACGACATTATCCCCCCTCATACGAAAGTATGTGGCCAATTTCATTAGACCGATGGGGGGGAATTTGTTTTTATAATTAGGCTCTAACAATAAGACATTGCGATTCATTGTGTTATCTGCCTTTCTATTGTATTAAGCAGGGCTTCTCGCAGCGATTCATCTGCAAGAGCCAGCCCTATAGCTGCGTAGATTCGCCCGATGAGCTTCTTTTCTTTTTTTGAGAACGAAGAATATTCGGGCTTATCAGTTCTATATTTGATTTTAGATTTTGTGGAATCTTCAGGAGACTCCCCTCTCTCCTTAGGTTTTGACGGAGGCACCGGAGGTGTAGACTGCGGTTTTAATCGGTCTATAACATTAATAAGAGGCGACTTCGATTCTTTAATCTTCTTTGTGACGTTTGCAAGTTGTTTTTTAGCCTGAACTTCTTTCTTTTCTTGCGTTTCAAGCTGATGTTGCAAATCATCTTTTTCTTTCTGACTGGTATATCCGTTCCTTTCTTTTTCTTCTATCTTTGCTCGTAACTCAGAGCCTCTTTGCAATGTGGTTGCGCTTGAACGAAGTTTTTGTGCGTCATAACATAAATCTTTCAGTTTGAGAAAATCTTGTCTAATCCGACGCTCAAAATCTGTGCACTCTGGGCTTTCTCCAAAATAATCTCGACGTGAGTTCGGGATAAGCCCCTTACTTATGGCATGAATTTCTCCGAAATAATAAAAAGAAAAACGTTGGTCTTCAGTCTTTGTAAAGAATTTTTTGCAAATTTCTTCATCTCCAATCTGAATGTTTTCTTTTCTTAATCGAATGCCACGAGCAATATTTATTGGTTTCATCTGTCCCTTAAGACATGAAATAGAATACCAACCCCAATAAATAATGTCTCCGTTATCATCCTTAGCAAGAAGAAATTTTATGCTAAGGATGTCATCGATTTTCTTTTTCCCACCACTTGCTTCGTCGTATATGACACTGGTGTATGGCTTATAGATTTGGTCGCCATTGACAAGAATATTATATGTATCGACCTCAATGTTATTTTCTTTTTTAAAATCGTTTATAACATTGCGATACATAAACTGAGAAGACAAATCAACAGGAGCAACCATAGACAGGTATTCAGTTACACTGTTAATGTCTAACAGCTCATCAGAGGTTACATCTTCAAGAATTACTTTGAAATAATGCTCCTCTGCCTGTTCTTTTTGAGTTTCTAACTCGGTTACTCTCTCAAGAACTTCAACCGCTTGCTCGTGTGAAGAACGGTCGTTAATTATGAATTTAAGTAATTCTGAATCCCATGTCATAATTGATTTCACGGGTTCGCCTTTAAAAGAGGTCTCGAAAATCAATCTTGTGCAGTAGCCCAATCCTCCTAATCGACCGATACCTCGGAAGCCTTTATCTTCCCCCCTTTTTTTAGTGGAATGAGCAATATTCCGAAGAATAGGCATGACCTGCAATTGACTTATGCCAGTCGCATTGTCTGATATTGAAATTCTTCGCTTATCGGGGTCTATGTCTACAAAAATGTTGCTCTCTGCCTTAGTGATAATACGATCTCTAATAGCATTGTCGATAGCATCAGCTGAGTTCTGTATATATTCGCGGTAGATGAATCGGCAATCCTCATACATTCCAAGTGTCAGGGACTCAATAACATCTTTACCTATCTGAGGCGTTTGATCCGTTATATCACTCATAATATTTGTATATTGGGAGTGGGAAGTTAATATTAAGCATAGAGCGGAATACCGGATTTTGGATAATGTATTCGCCTTGCTTTAATCTCGTCAGCATCGTTTTGTAAACCGAAGGAACGAAACGAAAATCTTCCTTGGTAATCTCAATTGCGTTTGTTCTGCCAAAGGCCTGAGTGGCGCAGTTTCCCTTAACTCGTTTGAAAATGTCACTAACGAATTGTTCCGCGCCGAAAAGGATGATACCCAAAGAGCGGCCTCGTTCGGTTATATCAAGCAACTGCCTCAAAATAGGCGAAGACTTTGGAACATCGTTGGATGCATACTTGTTAAGCTCATCGATGAAGATGATAATTCTATCAGGAATTTCAGACTCATCTCTATTGGGACTGCCCATTTTAAGATTATAAACGGCTCTCATGACGTCTCCGAAAACGAACCCCTGTGATTCTTCATCAAGTTTAGCGATGTCTATAACCAAGACATCGTTTTTCTTGATTTGCGAAATTTGGTCTCTCAGTCTAACGCTCTTTCCATCATTGCCTAGTTGCTCGGTAAACATCTGACGGCACTTTTGGAAGCTCTTATTAAATAAGCGATAAAACTTACGCCAACTTAGAACGGAAATGGATTTATCCGAACTTGCAGTTTTAGTTTGTGTCTGCTCGTATAGGACAGACTTGAAAGCGTCCCAACTATCTATCCCATTGAATTTACCGCTATTTGATAGAATAACATTAATGATAGATTCAATGGTTTCGTTAGGGTCATCGATATTTGCAAAGAGGAGGTCAAGACATTCTTTGTCCTCATCAGTTTCAAAAAGATATTTGTATTGAAATGCCTTTTTCGCCTCTAAACGATCCTTTATATTTTCCTTTTTATCGTAGGAATATGCGGTGTAGTCCTTAGAGTAAGGATAGAAATATGTAACTTGCCTAAACGGACACATTTCCATTCCAAGGATGTCGTAGATTGGACGGATGGCCTTTATTTCATCTGGTCTCTCGTTAATTTCATCCACGTGCAATAAATCAGTTCCCTTAACATTCATCATTATAAAAGCAACTGATTCCTTTTGCTTCTTCATGTGCACATCCTGTAATGCTTTCATCAAAAACATCGCGTATGAAGTCTTTGAGGCAAGCCCTGATATTCCCGAAATATTGAGATGTGCTCCTTCGGGGCCTATGAGAAAATGGGAATTAAAATTAACCGGCAGTAGTTTTGCATTGTTTTCATCATACATCTTGATATATCCGGCAGGGATTGGATGTTTGATGTCGTTGAGACCCAGAGCCATTTTAATTTCAGGTTCAGATGCTAAGGATACTTTTCGACCTTCTTGAACTGGGATATATATGCCTTTATCGTTTCCGACGACCTTGCATCGAACATAATTCATACCTATGCGCTCAGTATATGAGTGAGATTCAACATCTCCAAAGTCACTGGAGATATAACCTGCTAAAGCACTTGGAGAATCAGTCATATGAGAGATTTCTTCAACCACGCCAAAGCTTTTAGAGTCATTTATATGTTCTACAACCACTACATCAAAGGGCTTAAGTTTTAAGTCCTTTTTCGTCCAGAATGTGAAATCCTCAATCGTGGATGGTTGCTTTTCTGTTGCGATGATTTTGCCTATAACCATATGCAAGAATTAAAACAGATTTAAGAAGAAATAGTCACTATGGAATCGACTTTTGCAATAGTATTCAGTCATATAAACTGGATAAAGATGATTTGCCCATCGTGCATCCGTGCCATAGCATACGGGGTTTCTTTCGTTAATCAAGTTGGCAGAAATGGTGTCTATTTCATCGGTAGAGAGTCCAAATTCATTCTCATGCCCTGTCATAAGCATTTTTTCAACCTTGATTATGCCAGCATAAGGAGATTCCGATTTGCTCAAGTCTCTTATCCGAATATACCACACTGCAAAGTTTACATTACCCCATTCGTCTCCCGGTTTCCAAAGAAACGCAGGAGTTCTATGATAGAGCGGTAATCGAGCAATCTGACCCGCACTGCTCTGGTCTTTAATATCACGCATAAAATTGGGATTAAATTTTTTTGAAACCCCAATAACATGGCGGTAATTGTTTCGAATTTTAGACAACTCCTTAAAATTACCAGTCTTCAACGGCTTATATTGAATAGAGCCATCTTTAATTAAGTAACTGTCTTGATTAACCAGACGTTTGCTGACCAAGTATGAAACAATCCTCTTTTCGCAATCAATCATCTCATCTTGAATACGAGCAATGCCCTTATTCTCATAGGTTTCTCCAAAATCAAGCTTTGTGGGATAGAACAAAACTTTCTATAAAAAGATGCCTGCGTTTTTTAATAGAGGAAGTTCATTAAGTTTGTTCCTAAGGTTGCCAAAGAATATCTCGTGATCAATCCCCTCTCCATTTGCTTTTACAGGAAGACAAACGACTGGATATGACTCTTCTATAATGTGCCTGAATCCAGCGAACAAATTATCGTCAGTCATATCGCGGCAGCAACAAGCCACCGATATTTGACCGCTGACAATAGGGAAAACTTGCTTATCATACTGGATATCGTCAACTTTGTAAACACGTCGAGACCCATCAAGGAAAAATTTGAATAAAGGAGGTCCTTGTATACAAATTTCAGCACGGCGTCTTAAATCTCGTGGTTTCGGGTCATGAACATCCTCTGCGTACTCCTTAAGATTTATAAAGGTTTGTGAATCGCCCTCATATTCTATCGTGGGGGCGGCCACAGTATCATAGCAATACTTAAAGGATGTGAAGCATTCTCCCTGAGTTTCTGCTGCGATGTACTTTAATATCTTAGTCATACAAATTTCAAAGGTGTTGGACATCAAGTCGTATGTTATGCAAAGTTAGCTATTTTTCGCGAGATTAACGGTATGCAATCTTAAAAATCTACGAATTGAGTCAAACAAACCATGTTTTTCGACATATTTCCCCACATACGCAAAATTAGCAATTAGATATGAAAGCAACAAACAATTTCTTAAAAACAAAATAAAAAACTGAATTTTGACATATCTACTTGCTACTACTCGATTTTGACTGTGAAGGAGTAGCGGTATTCTTTGCCCGGGTAGAGGCGGTAGGCGTCGTGGGGTGTGGCGCCCCAGCTGTTGTCGCCGCCGAGGCCGCGTTGGGCGAGGTCGATGTTGAGGAAGTTGAGCGTGCGGTGACGTACAATGTCGGTGGTGTGCATCTGTTTTTTCGACAGACCGGGGTCGAGTGCTTCGGGGCGCACTTCGAGCAAGCTAACGTTGAGAGGCGTGTCGGTCATCTCGACGGTGAGGTCGCCGGTGCGGGCGCGGCGCACGTCGGTGTGGTTGCCCGTTTCCTGCGGACGGATATACGGGTACAGCATATCCTTGGCTTTCTTCTCCCAGATGCCTATGAATGTGGCGGTGTTGCGGTCGGAATAGTTCTCCTCGGGGCCACGTCCGTACCATTGCAATGTGTCATGGCTCTTGTCGAGCGGCCATTCCATGCCTATGCGCATCAGTTCGGGGGCATCCTTGCCTGCATTGAGGGCGTAGTCGACCGTGAGGCACCCTTCGCTGTCAAGTGTATATTTCAGCGTGAGCTGCGAACCGGTTTCCGCAATGTCGAAATGTGCTGTGGCCGATGCCGAAGCGGGGTCTGTGCTGAATGCCGTCAGGCGCATTGTGCGCGGAGCCGTGCGCCATGCATTGCTTTTGATATGCATTTCCTCTCCCCAGTCGTTGTCGGTCGGGGCACGCCAGAAATTCGGGCGCGGTGACTCGGCGAGGCGGTTGCGCCCGTCGCGACTGTATTCACGCAGCAGCCCGCTCTTTTTGTCGATTGCCATTGTCACCGACCCGTCGGCCGATGCGAAGGTGACCGACTCGTCATTGTCGGAAACAAGCCGTCCCGGAGCGCTTGCGATGCTGTTTGATGCGGAGTATCCTTTTATCGTCCACTGGTGGGCCGCCACTTCGTGGCCGGCAGGTATTACTTCCGACCCTTTGTCGGCAGTGACGTGAATCTCGGCAAGTATTTCCCCCTTGGGAAGTATGCCGGGAATATCGGTGTCGAGGTCGATATGCTGCCCCGGAGCGCATTGCGCGTGCATGCTCTTGGAGTCAATCTCCTTGCCGTCGCAGAGTATGCGGCGGGTGATGGTGTAATCGCCGAGTCCGGTGAATGAAAAGTTATTGTGCACGCGATATTTCTCCCCGTTGCCGAGCGGCTCGATCTGTATGTCCTGATATACCTTTTTTACCTCCTTCAGAGCGGGGTGGGGCGTACGGTCGGGGAGCAGGAGGCCGTTAATGCAGAAATTTTCGTCGTTGGTATATTCCTGTGCGTTGAAGTCGCCGCCGTAGGCCCAGTAATGGCGCCCGTCGCCGGCCGAAGCGTCAAGGCCCTGGTCAACCCAGTCCCAGATGAAACCGCCCTGCATGTGGGGCGACGAGCGTATCACGTCGAAATATTCCTGGAAATTGCCCGTCGAATTGCCCATTGCGTGGGCGTACTCGCACATGATGAACGGCCGCGTGACGTCAGTGCGCGCGGCATATTCGCGCATATAATCCATCGGCGGATACATCGGGCATATTATGTCGGTATTTTCCCTTTCGAGCGCCTGCTCGAACTGCACGGGGCGCGTGGTGTCGCGCTGCTTCACCCAGTCGTAGGCTGCGAAGAAGTTGTCGCCGTCGGCTGATTCGTTACCGATGCTCCATATTATTACGGAGGGGTGGTTCTTGTCGCGCTCCACGAGAGCGTGTTCGCGGTCGAGAATGGCGTCGCGCCACTCGGGCATATATGAGATATGCGTATTTTTGTCATATTTGTCCCAGGGGTCGACACCCATGCCGTGGATTTCCACATTGGCTTCGTCGACAACATAAAGTCCGTATCTGTCGCAAAGGTCATAGAATACGGGCAGTTGCGGATAGTGGCTCGTGCGCACGGCGTTGATGTTGTTCTGCTTCATCAGCCGTATGTCGCGCATCATCATGGCGGTGTCCATCACGTGGCCGTTGAACGGATGGTGCTCGTGCAGATTGACGCCATGCACCTCGATGGCCTTGCCGTTGACAAGGAGCTGTCCTCCCGCAATCTCAACGTTGCGGAATCCCGTCTGCGAACTGACCGCCTCGCCGTTGCCGAGCGACAGCACGAGTGTGTAGAGATGAGGCGTTTCGGCGCTCCATGCCTTGACTTTCCCGACATTGCGGCGCCCGAACGATACCCGTGTTTCGCCGGGAGCGGCCTTTACCTTTTTTCTGAAAGTTGCGATGAGCCGGTCGCCGTCATACAGTTGTGCCGTCAGCTCCGCCTCGGCCCCTTTTCCCGTAAGATTCTCGATGTCGGCTTCAATATCAAGTATACCCTTGGTGAAACTCCTGTCGAGCGACGCTTTTACAAAGTAGTCGCGCACTCTCACCTTGGGCGCGGCGTATATGCTGACCGGACGGTCGATGCCGCTCAGACGCCAGAAATCCTGGTCCTCGAGATACGAACCGTCGCTCCAGCGCATCACTTTGCAGGCCACGGTGTTCTTCCCCGGCCTGACTTTGTCCGTGATATTGAACTCGGCAGGACCTTTGGCATTCTGCACATATCCGGCATACTCGCCGTTGACCCATACGGTCATCGACGCCGTAGCTCCCGCGAAGTGCAGGAATATGCTCTTTCCGTCCCATTCGGCCGGTATGGAGAAATCGCGGCGGTAGCATCCTGTAGGATTGTCGTCGGACGGCACAATGGGCGGATTGGTCGGGAAAACGTATTTGATATTGGTATAGATGGGCTTTCCGTAGCCCTTAAGCTCCCAGTTTGACGGAACGGCTATCGTGTCCCAGCCGCTGTCGTCGAAGCCCGTTTTCTCGAATCCTTCCGGAGCATCGGCCGGTGATTGTGTCCAATGGAAACGCCAGTCGCCTTCAAGGCTTATGACCGGCATACCGTCGCTGTCCTCCGAGATAGCTTTTTCTACCGATGGATAGCTCTTGAACGATGCGTGATAGGGCGTAGTGCCTTCGTTGAAATGTGCGGGCGACAGCCATGGTTCCAAAGCTCCGCACCACTGCAGCGGCGCGATGGCGGCTGCAAGCAGAGTGATAAGATGTTTCATTTTAAGGTCGATAATAATGTCAGGTTTGTAAAAATGCGGTAACAGTGGCGCCGGTTCAGCCCATCTCGGTCATGTGGTATCCCATCCGTTTCAGCCATATTGCTGCACCGAAGTAGTAGAGCTGGTGCAGACAGCGTACGTAGGCATTGAATGCCGAGGGTGTACCCGGCTCGAAATCTTCATGGATAAGGGCATTGTGGGTCAGTTCGGCCACGTTTCCGACAAGAACGGAGATTTCAGCCGACGCTTTTTCGTCAAGTTTGAGAAACTCGTCGCAGATATATTCGTCCATATTGTCATAGCCGCGGCCTTTGACGAGGATTGCATACAGGTCGTCGAACTGCGAGTACATCTCCCAGTCCTCGTCCCACATCTGCGCCACAGCCATGCCGATGAACATCATCCATCCGAGCGATGCCGTGGGATAGTTCTGAAACTCACGCACGCCGTCGGGAAGATAGGCCATGCATATTTTCTCCCAGCGCTCCTCGATGTCGGGAGCGTCAGGCAGCATGCGGTCTATTTCAGAGCGTGCATGCAGATAGTTGGCGAGATTGCGGTGAAGGCTGTTTTCAAATTTATCGAGATGCCGGGTATCCATTAGTTGTATCTTTTAAGAGAGTCGTGAAGCGGATTGTGGCTGTTGATTATATGTGCGAGGCGTTGGAGATTTTCGTTGCTGTTGGCTGCGATGACGCCGCTCCCTTTCATAGGGTCGAGGGGCTGTCCGGCGACATTGCAAAGCACTCCGCCTGCCTCTTCGACAATCAGGGATGCCGCAGCGAAGTCCCATGCTCCGAGCAGATATTCGAAGTACATGTCGAACCGTCCCATTGCCACGTAGCAAAGTTCGGGGGCGGCGGCGCCCAGTCGGCGTATGTCGTTGCACTGCATGAACACGTCGCGGATTGCGTCGGCACACCATGCAGCCTGCTCCTTGTGGTATACGGGCAATGCTGTGCACATTATGGCGTCGTCGAAACTTCGCGCCGACACGTGTATGCGTTCGCCGTTGCGCCATGCACCATTTCCGCGCACGGCACTGAACATCTCGTCGGTGCGTGGCAGATAGACGACGCTCATCTCCATGCTCCCCTCATGGCACAGCCCTACGCAAATGGCGCACTGGTCGACACCTCGCGCATAGTTGGCCGTTCCGTCAATAGGGTCAATAATCCATACACGGCTATGGCGCACGTCGGCTATGTCGCCCTCCTCGCAAATGAACCCGCTGTCGGGTATCAGCTCCGCCAGTCGTGCGCGCAGGAAATCCTGTACGGCAATATCAGAGGAAGTGACGATGTTCTCGTTACCCCCTTTCTGCATTATCTTTATTTTGTCGGAGGAGGCCATCAGCCGTGATGCCTCCCTGACTATATCCATTATCCTTTCAATCATAGATGTATGCTTAATTTAATATGGAGGTGTTGCGAAAATGTAGCCGCCGGAATGTAGGGAGGATGTTGCAGAACTAAACTTCCCGCGGTTAAAAACCGCGGCTACTATGCGAAGACTACTGACAATCAGCTTTGTAGTAGCCGCGGTTTCTTTGCAGAGCAAAGCGCCAAAGGCGATAATCAACCGCGGTCAGCTAAAATCAAGTTTTGTAACACCCTCCGCGTCATCACGATGAAATTTAGAATGCTACGCTTATGGGTTCTTCAACACCATCTGTCAGAATTCTGTCTTCTGCAAAGGTAGATATTATATTCTGTTTTTGCAATTATTCGTAGCAGTCGCTGTTGATGATCAAAGGTTAAAGAAAAGTTAAATAACTATTTTTGTAGTTTCGTTTCGGAATATAACTATTAAATTAGTTGCGAAAAAATAAAAATACAGGTGATTATGCTTCTGCGTTATGTTATATCAATTATGATTTATGTGCTTACAACACTTGCTTGCGGAGCGCAGGTCAGCGTCACCGGAGTTGTGGTGGAGCAGGGTAGCGGCGATGCGCTTGCGGGAGCATCGGTGGTGTTGCGCGACGATGCCGGGAAAATCAGAAAGTACGGTACAACCGACGCCGACGGCAAATTCGCCCTTCAGGCAACGTCGACCACCGGGTGGACTCTCGATGTGTCGATGATGAGTTTCGCGAAACAGGCCGTCGCGCTCGACAGCGTGCGGTATCCGCTGACAGTCGTGCTTGAGCCGTCGGCTACGTTGCTCAAGGAAGTGGCGGTTAAAGCCGACCGCATACGTGAGCAGGGCGACACGGTAAGCTACAACGTAAGTTCGTTCGCACAGGCGCAGGACCGCAGCATCGGCGACGTGCTCCGGCGTATGCCTGGCATAGATGTCGCCGACAACGGCAAAATCAAATATCAGGGGGAGGACATCAATAAATTTTATATCGAAGGTTCCGACATGCTCGGCGGGAAATACGGCATAGCCACCAACGGTATCAGTCATGACGATGTCGGTGCGGTCGAGGTCATGGAGAATCATCAGCCTATGCAGGTGCTGTCGGGCATCTCATTCTCCGACAAGGCTGCCATCAACCTGAAATTGAAAAACAAGGCCAAAGCCACGTGGACATTTCACGGTGACGCTGCCGCCGGATATATGGCTGATCCTGCCGGCGCCGTGTGGGACAGCGAGCTTTTCGCGATGGCCGTGATGCCTTCGTTTCAGAACATCACCACATTCCGCGCCAACAATACGGGGGAGGACCTGTCGCCGTCGCACACCGACTTTTTCGCCGAACGCCGAGGTACCGGCCTAAGCCGATATGTGGGCATAGGATTGCCGGGAGTACCGTCGCTCGACAGCCGCCGAACGCTGTTCAACCGTTCGTTTCTCGTGTCGACCAACAGTCTGTGGAAATTCGGCCGCGGCGAGCTGAAAGCCAACATCGATTACTCCTACAACCGCGTCACCGCCGATGCGACCAATGTCACAACCTACTTTATCGACGATGGCGACAGAATTATAACCGAGCGGCGCAACGGCACGGAGCATACCCATTCGCTCGCCGGGAAATTCACCTACGAGCTTAACGGCAAGACGTCGTTCATCAACAATACCCTACGCGCCGACATCGACTGGGATGACGTTGACCTGCGCACCGCGGGCACGCTGCCCAACTCGCAGTCGGCCGCGCTTCCCGATTATTATGTGGGAAACCGGTTCAGGATGATACAGCGTTTCAACGGCCGGCATCTTGTCACGTTCAAGAGTGTTAACGAATGGGAATCGCTTCCGCAGACCCTCGCCGTCGGCATGGACGCCGCCGCTTTCCGTCAGCATATCTCCGACCACGCCTTTTTTACCGACGAGAGCGCGGCCTACGCTTTCAATATAAGCGGTATCACCTTAAGTCTCGAAGGTGGCATAAAGGCTTACCTCCGCACCATGAACTCACAGTTGCCCGATATTCCGGCTGAGTTGCCCGGACTGACAGAAAATGTGGTGAATACCGATTATGTGACTGTCTACGCTATCCCCAAGCTGGAATACCGGCTGCGTCGTGTCAACCTTACTCTGAATCTCCCGCTGAGCTACGCGCACTACAGTTTTGACAAGGCGATTGCCGACCGCGACGAAGGTTATTTCTCTCCCGCACTTGATTTAAACTGGAAGCCTGACAACCGTTTTTCAGGCACCTTGCGCGGCGGTATCGGACGTTCGCCGATGAATCTCAATCTCATCCATCCCGCACTTGTGCTGACCGACTACCGTACGCTCAAAGAGGGCACCGACCGGTTTTATAACTCATCTTCGCGCAATATTTCGGCTGCGTTCAGCTACCGGCACACGCGCCGCGGCCTGTTTGCCAACGGCATGGTGATGCAGTCGTGGACGCGGTTGCCTTACACGATGTCGCAGCAGCTCTACGGCGACTATGCCGTCTACAGCTATGCCGACGCCCGAAACGACAGCCGTATGCTTATGGCTACGGGCAGCGTGAGCAAGACACTCAACTTCATGCGCGGAAGCTGCAATCTCAACGGTACGTTCAACCGCAACAGTTCGCACATGTTCTCGCAGTCGCAGGCTGTCGACGCGTTAAGCACCGCGTGGAGCGCTGGTGTCAAAGTCAGCGGCACACCGCTGCGCTTCTTCAACTTCGGCTATGAACTCCGGTATGCCGCGAGCCGGCTGTCGATGAACGGCGCGTCGCAGGCGTGGCTCTCCTCTATGAAAAATGAACTTAAACTTACGTTTACCCCGCACCCCAAATGGCAGTGGACAGTCAGCGGCGAGCATTACCGAAACCAACTTGCCGAAAACCATTACAAGAATGTGCTTATGCTCGATACGCGTCTTACCTACCGGCCTGGCAAACGTGTCGAACTGGGTGCCGACCTTTCCAACATACTCAACCGCAGCAGTTACAACTACACTGTCTACTCGCAACTGTCGTCATTTGAATCACAGCGCTCTCTTCGCGGCCGTCAGCTCCTTTTTTCGATAACAGTCAAAAAATAAATTTAAATTTAAATTATATATGAAACAAAAAATTACCTGCATGTTACTGTGCTTTATGATGGCGATTGCCGTTGCAGCACAGGAGAAAGCCGACATTGTCGCAAGTTATGATGAAAAAATTCCCGGTTGGCGTACGGATAGCGTGCGCACTTCGCACATGTCGCTTCTTGCCAACTCAAGAGGAGCGAAGTATTTCAATGACCTCAGCCTTTGGTCCGACTCCCTTTCGTCGACTCCCGAAGGAAAAAAGCAACTTAACCAGATTATCATGGCAGCATGCATGACGGAGACACCCGGCGGAGGTATTACTATGGATATGCGCAAAGGCCCGGTTAAGAAAATACACACTTATGTATTCACATCCATGCCCGACGACAAGCTGACCTATTACGGCAAATTCGGCGACAGTGAAGGTTATTACGACGAGCCGCTTGACGAGATGCAATGGGAAATCGGCGACTCGACGGCCGTCATCCTCGGCTATGAGTGCCAGTCGGCAACGACCGATTACCACGGACGCCGGTGGACGGCATGGTTCACCACTGATATTCCGCTACCTTTCGGTCCCTGGAAATTCCACGGTCTCCCCGGCCTGATACTTAAAGCCGAAGCCGATCCGGCATTCGTTTTCGAAGCCACCGGCATCGAGCGCTCCGACCGGCTGATGACGCCAATCTATTCCCCCGAAAATTATCAGCGTACCGACCGCAAAAAAGCGCTTGCCGACGACGAATACTATATCAACAACCGCGAAGCCATCATTCAGGCCAAATTCGGCGGCAAAGTTGAATTCAATTACAACGCTGCCGACCGTCCGAAATACAACGCCGCAAAATACTCCCTCGAGCCCGACTACAAAAACAAATAGCCCGACAGTCGTGATGCGACGCAAAGCTTGATTCCACTAAAGAGTAGCAGACTGCGAAATTCGGACTGTCAAAGTAGGGGCTGTGTTGCAAAACTAATATTGACGGCTACATGATGTAGGGGTGCAGCCCAATGCTATTTAACTTACGCTGAGTTGATAGGGGCGGGGGCGTCTCGCCCCCGTGGTAACTTTCAGCGTGTAAAGATAATACCGGAGGATGTTGCAGAACTCCCAATAGTAGGGACGCACGGTCTGTGCGTCCGGAAAGCAAGCATTGATTATCAGTGTATTATCGGACGCACAGACCGTGCGTCCGTCCCTACTTTGTTAGCCGAAATTTCGCAATTTTGCAACACCCACTCCCCGCACTATGCAACTTAAATAAATAGCATTGAATCGCGCCATACAATTTGCGCCTCAATCCGAAATTACAGTGCATATTACAGTTTTATTTTATATAGCTTTCCGCGGTTAAAAACCGCGGCTACTATAACACACTATGAATCAATCATGTAGTAGCCGCGGTTTTTAACCGCGGACAACGAAGGCGGCTATTGTCATATTGTCATGCACTGAAATTTCGGCTTGAGCCCTAAAAATAAATATACACTCGGGTAGATTTTTAACATTTCAACCGGGTTTTGCGACTGACCCCTTTTGACTGCTGATTATGGTTTTGCAACATCCCTGAAGAATAAAAAAGAGATACCGCATTGCGGTATCTCTTTTTTTATTCAGTTGATTGCTGATTAGTTCATGAAGCTGGCAGCAGCCTCAGCGGCAGCTTTCTGTACAGCGGCTGAATCTTCAGCGTTTTTGCAAGCCTTGTATGCTTCTTCGATAGCTTTCTGATAGTCTTCAGTAGCTTTCTGTAATTTTTCGAGGTCCTGAGCTTCAGAAGCAGCTTTAGCTTCTTTAGCGAAAGTTTCGGTAGCAGCTTTTGCCATATCAGCGGGGTTTTTGCTGCCGCAAGAAACGAGAGAAAGAGAAGAAACTGCTACGATAGCAGCAACTGCGAGCATGATTTTTTTCATTTTCGTAAATTTTAATTGTTTGAATAGAATTGGTTATCTTCATGCAAAGATAAAGTTTATTTTACTTCGCATGTATATTGGGGGTGTTAAAGTGTGTTAATCGAATAGGTTAATGATTAAACTCTATCTAATCTTTTTAGTCCAATTTCTAATAATTTGAAGGTATCTGCGTGCATATAGACCTTTCATGAGGCAAATATACATATTTATTTTATATGAAACATACGGTGCATCAAATCATACTAATTGATTTAGAGCTTGTCTAAATTTATATGATGCAGATTTTGAGAGGGATTGTCAGATGGATTTTTGCTTGCGATGTCATCGACGAAGTCGCTTTGCTTGCAAAGAACGAGCGTAGCCGTAGCTACGTGACTGAAGAGCGAGCAATCAAAAGCAAAGTAATATGAATTTTAGACAAGCTCTTAATGCACCGTTGCTGTTATTATTAGCGATATGGCAGTATTATGCGGGTATGGGGGGATAGCCTATCGACATTGCCACGATGAAATGTAGGTTGGAGCTTAAACCGAGAGCCTCACTCAATGCTTTTCCGTCGACCATGGCACGTTCCACGACATTGATTTGTTCCGACGAGCAGTACAGGTATATGTTTTCGGTGACGGCGCCGGCATCGAGCAGCGACATGCGGTCCTCCTGCCCTCTGATTATATTGTCGACGTCGGGGTCGCCGGTGACGAATTTATTGTAATCGGCATATATCACCAGATCAAGCGGAGCGCCGGCCACAAACTCCTGGCTCCCTGACTTGGCCCGCAAATCTTTGTCGGTTACTTTCGTGAGAGTGTGTGACTCGGGATTGTATTTATATACACCTTCTGCAGTAAAGCCGTATATCTCAAGGGGATATAGTCCCATTGCCGACGGGACTGTACGTTTGCCCTCGGTGCGGTTCACTCCGTAGGCAGCCCAGAATACTTCGGAAAGCGTATCGAGCGATAACGGTTTTGAAAAAAATTCGCGTGTCGAATGGCGGCGCATCATGGCCTGTTTTACGGTAAGACCCTGGTCGAGAATAGGCTGGCTCAGACGGATTGTGTTCATGACAAATGGAAATTAGAAAAATACAAAAGTGGTTGAGTAATGATGGGAGAGAGCTACTTTAGGAGAGGCGTATGTGATGTGAAAAATCAATTTACGTAAATAATAACAGCACACATGACAAAAAGTTCATACGACATTAAAAAAAATTAAAAAATAAAAAAGTTTTCACTTAAATTGGTTAATAAAAGATTAACTATTAATTTTGCAGGCTGAAACATCGTGCTCGTCCACATGTTATATAATAATGTATAAATAAATTTTGTAATATAATTTACGCTATGAACGTATCATTTGAAAAGCTCAACGACGTAGAAGGCAAAATCATTGTCAACGTAGAGGAGAGCGACTACAAAGCAAAAGTAGAGTCCGAAATCAAGAAAATCGGCCGTACCCACAACATCCCCGGTTTCCGTAAAGGCCACGTGCCCATGGGACAGCTCGTACGCATGTTCGGCAAGCAGGTGAAAAGCGATGTTCTCAATCAGGAAGTATATGAAGCCGTTGTCAACTATATAAGAGACAACAAACTCGGTATCCTTGGCGAACCCCTCCCCGTCGAGGTGAAAGAAATCTCTATCGAACAGAAAGATTTCACTTTCGCCTACGAAATCGGTCTCGCTCCCGAGCTCGACATCAACCTCGACAAGTCGACCACTCTCGACTACTATCCCATCAAGGTTTCCGACGAGATGCAGGCACAGCAGGACAAGATGCTCCGTGAGCGTTTCGGCAAGCAGGAACCCGGTCAGGAATTCGAGGAACGCGCTCTCGTAAAAGGAGTGCTCATGGAACTCAATGCCGACGGCACTGTGAAAGCTGACGAAGACGCTATCCAAGTTACCTCTGCAATCGTGGCTCCCTTCCTGTTCAAGAGCAAAGAGGAAGCAGCCAAGTTCGAAGGCAAGAAAGTAGGCGACAAGGTTGTGTTCAACCCATACGCTTCATGTGAAGGCAATGTGGCCGAACTGTCGTCAATGCTCAACATTGATAAAGATCGTGCAGCTGAAGTCAAGGCTGATTTCGAACTCGCCATCTCTGAAATCATCGTGAACCGTCTCGCTGAATACGGTCAGGAATTCTACGACGATGTATTCGGCAAGGACAAGGTGACCAGCGAAGAAGACTATCACAAGAACGTGACCGCCATGATTGCCGCCCAGCTCGCCCCCAACAGCGAGAACCTCTTCCAGTACACCACCGAAAAGGCATTGGTTGAGAAATACGGCAACTTCGAGCTTCCCGCCGAGTTCCTCAAGAAATGGCTCGTGGCACGCAATGAAGGTCTGACCGCCGAAAACATCGACGCCGAATACGACAAGATGGTGCCCTCTATCAAGTGGCAGCTCATCAAAGAGCGTGTTGCCCAGCAGGCAGGCGTTAAAATCGAGAAAGAAGACCTCGAGAACTACGCAAAGGCTATCGCGGCACAGCAGCTCGCACAGTACGGCATGTACAATCTCGGCGACGACGTCCTCGCCGACTACGCAAAGCGTATCCTTGACGACAAGAACTCTCGCGCCCACATCATCGAGCAGGTAGGCGACCGCAAGCTCTTCGACGCAATCAAGAACCTCGCTACCATTGATGTCAAGGAAGTCTCACTTGACGAATTCAAGGAAGTTGCAGAGAAAGCACAGGCATAATAATCTCATAAACTGACATAAAGGAGTGGGCACCGGATATCCGGTGCCCACTCCTTTATGTCAGTAAGTTGACTTTATTCCGCCAGGCTGAACGACAGTGTTGACATACGTTTGCTGTCAGGTCCGGCCATAACCTGAAATTCTCCCGGTTCGGCCACATATTCGAGATTGCGGTTATAGAATTTCAAATCGTCCGGCGTGATTTTGAAACTGACATCACGCTTTTCTCCCGGCTTCAGACTGATGCGTTCGAAATGCTTGAGTTCCTTGACCGGACGTGCCACCGAGGCCTGCACGTCGCGGATATAGAACTGCACAATCTCGTCGCCCTCACGTCGGCCGGTATTGGTTACGGTCACGGTTGCCGTCAGCGGCTTGTCTTCACGCAGCTCGTTTCCGTCAATGCGGAAACCGCTATATTCGAAATCGGTGTAGCTCAATCCGTATCCGAAAGGGTAGAGCGGTTCGTTCGGCGCGTCGATATAGTTTGACCTGAACTTCTGATACCTCGGGTTATTTTCGTCAATCGGGTGACTTGTGTTTAGATGATTGTAGTACACCGGTATCTGGCCTATGCACCAGGGCATCGATGCAGTGAGCTTGCCTGAGGGATTGACATCGCCGAATATGATATCGGCAATTGCATCAGGCGCTTCCGAGCCGCCGAACCACACATTGAGTATTGCAGGGACATTCTCGCTCTCCCATGTCAGCACGGTCGGGCGTCCTGCAAAATTCAGCATCACTACTGGCTTTCCTGTGGAGAGCAGCGCTTCGAGCAAACGCCGTTGTGCGGCCGGGAGCGAAAGGTCTGTAAGCGATGACGATTCGCCGCTCCGTCCGGAGTCTTCTCCCAAGGCTGCGACTATCACATCTGCTTTTGACGCGATATCGAGTGCCTCATTGAGGAGACGCATGTCAGTGATGCTGTCGGTGTCATTGCCGTTGTTTCTGCGGTCGGCAAGCGGGGTAGTGTCGAAGCGAGCCCCCTGCGCGTAGAGCAGAGACGCTTTTCCGTCAAGAGCCTCGCCTAATGCCTGCTTCAGCGTCTTGTATTTGCTGCAGTCGGCAGCTACGCTCCATGTGCCGGGCATTTCGCATGCTGCATCTGCAAGCGGCCCTATCAAGGCTATTTTCCCTTTTTTCTCCAGAGGAAGCAAGGCGTTCTCATTTTTAAGAAGTACGAAGGTTTTTGCCGCGATGGCACGAGCTTCATCGCGGTGCTCCTTTGAATATATGAGTCTTTTCTCTCGTTCGGTATCGTTATACTTGTATGGGTCGTCGAAAAGCCCCAGACGGTATTTTGCTTCCAGCACACGCCGCACAGCCCTGTCTATATCCTTTATATCAATCTTTCCCTCGGCAAGACTCTGTTTCAGCGTTGACAGGAAACCGTTGGAGCACATGTCCATATCCGTGCCTGCTTTAAGCGCTTCAGCCGATGCGTCGGGGAGAGGTTCAAGCCCCTGCGTGCGTATGTTGCCGATTGAGCCGTAGTCGGTCACTACCATTCCGTCAAATCCCCACTGCCGGCGGAGCACGTCGTCAAGGAGCCACGGATTGGAGGTGGCCGGGATGCCGTCGACGAGGTTGAACGAAGTCATCAGTGTGGCAGCGCCTTCGTCGCACGCGGCTTTATACGGCGCAAAATATTCGTTGTACATTCGTCCGCGGCTCATGTCGACGATGTTGTAGTCGCGACCGGCTTCCGATGCCCCGTAAAGCGCGAAATGCTTCACGCAAGCAAGTATCTCGTCGTTATTTTTCAGCGAGCCCTGATAGCCCCTGACCATCGCGCGGGCTATCTCGGAGCCGAGATACGGGTCTTCACCCGCGCCCTCGGCCACGCGTCCCCATCGCGGGTCGCGGCTTATGTCGACCATCGGACTGAATGTCCAGTTGACGCCGGCCGCCGAAGCCTCTGTGGCAGCCACACGTGCCGACCGCTCTATGGCGTTCATATCCCACGAGCACGACAATGCCAAAGGTATGGGAAAGATAGTTTCATAGCCATGTATCACGTCAAGACCAATCAGAAGGGGAATGCCGAGCCTTGACTTTTCCACTGCGATATGCTGCAGTTCGGCGGCTTTTGCCGCTCCTTTGACGTTGAATGTGCCGCCGGCCTCTCCGCGTGCTACGAGGGAACCGATATTGCTTTCTACAGCATGTCCGGTGACGATGTCGCCGCACGACGGCAGGTTAAGCTGTCCTATTTTCTCGTCAATAGTCATCTTTGACATCAGTTCGGTTATGAACTTATCCATTTCGTCAGGTCGAGACGAACCATTGGGTATCTCTGCCGAGATGTCGGATATTGCCGTCCACAAGAAGGTGGCAATCCATAAAATAATCTTTTTCATTATTTCAAGTTGAATTTTACTGTTGATTTTATATTGTCGGAGGAGGCTCCGATCTGTGCGGTATATTCTCCCGGGTCAGCTGTCCAGCAATGTTTATCCGCATCAAACCGGCTTAGATCGTCTTTGTCGACAGATATCGACACTTCTTTTGTCTCTCCCGGCTCCAGCCATACTTTTGAGAAACCTTTCAGCTCTTTTACCGGACAGAATACTGGGCTGTCGTTGCGCGATATGTAAAGCTGCACCACTTCTGCTCCGGATCGGTCGCCACAGTTGGTCACCGCCACTTTAAATGTTATGTACCCGTTGCCGTCAAATTCTTTTCTGTCGGCCACCGCTTTCCCGTATTTGAAATCGGTGTAGCTCAGGCCATGCCCGAAAGCGAACAGCGGTTTGATTTTCTTTGCGTCGTGCCACCGATAGCCTACCAGCAGGCCCTCCTTGTACTCGATATCCACTATGTCGGAGCCGTCGCGTTTCGTGCCCGGATAGGCGCCGAGTGCATGTGCGCCGTTGTCGGCGAGCGATACCGGGAATGTCATGGGAAGCTTGCCTGATGGCGAAACCTTGCCGAAAAGTATGTCGGCTATCGAATTGCCTGCCTCCGAACCAAGATACCATGCCTGGACTATTGCCGGTACTTTCTTGACCCACGGCATCGCTACCGGATTACCGCTGATGTTCACTACCACAAGATTGTGATTTGCTTTGGCAAGCGCCTCTATCAGTTTGTCCTGTCCGTATGGAAGTTCGAGTCCCGACCTGTCGCTGTCTTCGCAATCCTGTCCCCAGCTCTTGTTCAGGCCGCCTATGAAAATCACCATATCGGCATCATAAGCTTTCGTGACTGCCTCCTCGATAAGCTCTTCGGGGCTTCGGCTGTCGGCCAGATTCTGACCGGTGATAACGCCGTTGTATTCGCCGGAAGGATCTCCTACGTAACCGCGGGCATAATCAACCGCGATGCTGTTGCCGGCAGCGGCGCGTATGCCATCGAGCGGCGTGCATTCACTCTGCACTTTTAGTGAAGATGAACCGCCGCCGACTGTCATCATCTTGATTGCATTCTCGCCGACCACAAGTATTTTGCGGGGCGTTTTATCGCCTCCTATCGGCAGCAGGCGGTTATCATTCTTGAGCAGGACAATGCCCCCGTTTCCTATTTTTCGTGCTGCATCATAATGTGCCTCAGAACACATCTCACCATCTCCTTTGCTATGATCCAAGGCTGTCCGGAAAATCAATCGGAGTACCCGCCGGGCTTTGTCGTCAAGCACTTCCATGTCGGCTTTGCCGTCGTTTAACATATTCACAAACGGTGTTGCGAGGTAATAGTTGTCGTAGGCATTTACAGTACCGGTGCCCAGTCCGTCAGTCCATGTGCCGAATTCCAGATCAAGACCGTTTGATATGGCCTGCGGGGTGTCGTGGGCGCCACCCCAGTCGCTTATCACTGCTCCGTCAAATCTCCATTCCTCTTTGAGTATATCGTTGAGCAGATACTCGTTGTGACAGGCATGCTGGTCTTTGTACAGATTATATGCGCCCATTATCGACCATGCGCCACCCTCTGTCACCGCCGCCTTGAATGCCGGGAGATATATCTCATAAAGAGTACGGTCGTCGACTGTGACATTGGTGTTGTGGCGGTTTGACTCGTTGTTGTTGAGTGCGAAATGTTTCACGCATGCCGCGACACCGTTCTCCTGCACTCCCTTGATGTATGGCACCACCATGACCGATGCGAGGAAAGGATCCTCTCCCATATATTCAAAGTTTCGGCCGTTGAGCGGTGTCCGGAGTATGTTGACGCCCGGGCCGAGCAGTACGTCCTTGCCGCGATAGCGGGCTTCCTCTCCTATGCATCTGCCGTAAGTGAGGGCGGCTTCGGGGTCCCATGTCGCAGCCAGACATGTGAGGGCGGGGAAAGCTACGCATGAATCATTGGTGCAACCCGCCTGATCCCATTCATCCCACAGTACGTCAGGTCTGATGCCGTGAGGGCCGTCGGTACACCACAGATCCGGAATTCCGAGCCGTGGCACTCCGCGTGAGGAAAACTTTGACTGTGCATGGATTAAATCGATTTTCTCGCGTGTGGTCATTCGCGACAGAGCATCCTCCACGCGCTCCTCTATAGGCCTTGATGCATCACGATACAGCTCCAGTCCATGGCAGGACAAGGCGCATAAACATGCAGCCGCCAGCATAAATACTTTTGTCCGCTTCTTTTTTCTAAAATTCTCCATGATATTATTTACTTGTGGTTGTTATAAGATATTTATGCTGCAAATTTAATGATGACAATCCGTGCATAAAAGGGTAGTGAGAGCCGTATGGTAAATAGCAATAAAATATAACATGCTGTCCCGTCGTCAGTTAATGGCTTTGGGCGATGGGATTTCGGTAAATTTTATAGAGTATGTAGGGAGGGTCAGATGCTCGCTTTCCCAAGTTTCATGACGGCATCGGCAAAAGTTTCTTTCGGTATGATGGCTTTGTTTCTTGTGCGTTGGCGGGTGTTATAGACTGTCTGCACGGATATGTGGAGGAATTTGGCTATTTTCACACTGTCGTTCAGACCAAGTCTTACAAGAGCATAGATACGCAGTTCGGTTGTAAGAAAATCGGGCGAACGTGGCACTATTCGTTCTTCTTCTCTCAGCAGGGTGTTGAAATCCGCGACAAAATCAGGATACATCTGAAGGAAAATACGGTCGAAATGCCTGTATAATTCCTTCATCTCGTTGTATGGCAGCTCGGGCGTTTTTGTAATTCGAAGGAGCTCGTCCGATTTCCCGGCTACTATCAGCCGGTGGATATTCTTGCGGAAATCGTCGAGTTTGGTAATATATTCCGAGCAGATTGAGAAAATGCTCGCGATATATTTTTCTTTTGCCTCATTGGTGTCGGAAAGTATTTCTGCATTTTTGCGGGCATTGGCATACAGTTCCGATAGACGTGCGTTGGCGTCGTTGAGTTCTTCACGTGTCTTATGAAGTTCTTCGATATTGATATGCAGGTTTGCATTGGCTTCACTCAGCCCTTTGCGTGAAACTGAAAGCTGGCGCATCTGTCTGATAATGAATAGAAACATCAGTACAAGGGCGACAACTACAGCAATCAGGATTACGACCATTCGTCGGTTGGCCTCACCTTGTTCTTTGCTGTGGTGGTATAGCGTGCTCAATATCCGGTCTTTTACCTGCCCGAGCCGTGCCATTCGCACACGGCTGTGGTAGCTGTCGGCACAGGCGATGCAATAGTTTATATAATTGTTTGCCCGTTCGAAATCTCCTGTGTCCATTAAAATTCCGGCCACTTCCTCAAGCGACGCTATCTCTCTTACGCTGCCTCGTATATCGGCCATGGCAGACAAAATCAGATATTTCAATTTTGACGGTTTGTCTCCTGAATAATCATATATGCGGCTCAGTACGTATGCGTCGAGGGCGTCTTCGCGTGTCTCGAATTTGTTGTCTTGAAGTCTTGAAAGCAGGGCTGCGCTGATTTTATCCCTGTAGTTGCCGGCTTCGCTTAAGCCGTTCCACCCCGCAATCCAGCCGTAGCTCCCTTGCGGTGCCTGAATTTGAGCCATGGCGCGGTCTACCATAAGATTTATGCGCCGCGACTCCGCCGTATCAGGCATTGAATATCCGACATATTGGTCGCGATGTGATGCAAGGTTGATGTTCCGGTCGCAGTATGTCAGCAGCTGTCCGCTGTTCATCTGTGAGGCGTCAAGTTTATGCAATGCAGCCTCCGCTTTGTCAAGAAGTCCGGTAGCTGTCAGCACATAGATACGGTTCAATTCCGCATTTATTGTAAGGTCTTCGCGTCCGAGCTCCCGGGCAAGACTGTAACATCTGTCGGCATACGCCATTGCCGAGTCGGAGTCAAAGGCTTCGTACTCTTCATAAAGTCCGGTGGCAGCCCAATATTTCTGCTCGGTATCGGTCGTATGCATGAACTTGTCGAGTAGCCGGGAAATTCTGTCCTCTTTCACCTGTACATAATAATCAGCGTGTGCCAGAAGCGAATCGAGCGTATTGAGCAATCCGATGTTCTCATTTGTGAGATAGTCTGAATTACGGGCATTTGCCACCCCCGAAAGGTTAAAAAGAAATAGCACTGATATGAAAATGTGAGAAAAAACAGAATTCATGGCATGGGATATATTGTTATGAAATACCTCAGGATTAATTTGAAGTTTTTCTTTGCAACCTCCTTTATTATTAATACGGTTTAAATTCAAACAAGCTCTAAGACCGCTTGCCTTCGATGCAGCTGCAGGCGCGGGTTATGTCGGCGTCGGTGAGTGAGGCGGAGAGAGAGAAGCGCAGGCGTTCGCTGCCGGGGGGGACGGTGGGGGTGCGTATCGGGAGTACTTTCACGCCCTCGCGGAGCAGCTCGGCGGAGCGTTGCAGTGTGGCGGCGGCGTTGCCTATGACGAGCGGTTGGATGTGGCTCACCACGCCGCGGCATCCTGTGGCCGCAGCTATTGCGTCGGCTATTCGTTCGGCATGGCGGCGCAGCGTGGCGCGTTCAGCGTCCATTCCCATCATCTTGCCGAACAGGAACCGGCTCCATGCCACGCAAGCGGGAGGAAGCGCGGTGGAGAATATCAGGCTTCGGGCTTTGTTGACAAGGTATTGTTTCACCGTGTCGTCGGTCAGTGCGAATGCTCCCGACGAGGCGAGCGCCTTGCCGAGTGTGCCGATGACAATGTCTACTTCGGCCGGAGCCTTTGACGCAGCGACGAGACCGAGTCCCGCAGGCCCTTCGACACCTACGCCGTGCGCTTCGTCGACGTACAGCATCACGCGTTCGTTGGCGCGGCGTATGTCGATGAGCCGGTCGATGTCGGCGCGGTCGCCGTCCATCGAGTAGACGCTTTCGACAATTATCAGTATGCGGTCTGCATCGTCGGGCACGGCCTCTATCGCTCGCTCCAGACGGTCGAAATCATTGTGTGGAAACCGGGTGAAACGTGCTCCGCTCAGCCTTATGCCGTCGATTATGGAGGCATGCACGAGCCGGTCGGCAATGACCATAGTGCGTTTGTCGGCAATCGCCTGTATTATGCCTGTATTGGCGTGGTATCCGCTGTTGAAAACCAATGCTTTGCGGCCGTAAATCTCCGCCAGCAAGGATTCAAATTCGCGGTACTCCAGCTGGCACGACGCAAGCAGTCGTGAGGCCGACGAGGTAAGTGCCGGGAATTTTCCGGAGTGATATTGCGCTATGAACTCATCGCGCAGGTCGTCGCGCAGTGCGAGGCCGAGATAGTCGTTCGATGTGAGGTCTATTGTGTCGCCGCCTCCACCGGAGGGGAATGAGCGGTAGTTTGACGACTCCCGCAATTGGTCGAGTTCGAGCGTAAGACGTGATGTTGAGGTCCGCATATCGATTATATCCTTTTATTTTTCAGCCAATATCTCTATTGTCGATTTTATGAGATACTCAAGGTCGGCGTCATTGATTACGTAGGGCGGCATGACATAGACGTTGCGTCCGAACGGACGTACCCAGATACCTTTCTCCACGCACCGCCGCTGGAAATCGCCAACGTTGACAGGTGTCTTTGTCTCGATTACGCCGATGGCGCCGATGGCGCGCACGTCGGCGACGTTGTCGAGCTCGCGTGCCGGCGCTATCGCGCGCGTGATTACCTCGTTGATATGCCCGATTCGTGCTTCCATATCCTGCGCCTGCAGCAATTTGAGCGACGCAATGGCTATGGCGCAGGCGAGGGGATTGCCCATGAATGTGGGGCCGTGCATCATCACGCCGGCTTCGCCGCGCGATATGGTGTCGGCCACATCCTTGGTGGTGAGCACGGCGCTCATGGTCAGATAGCCTGCAGTGAGACCCTTGCCTATGAGCATTATGTCAGGCTCTACGCCGGCATGCTCCCATGCGAAGCGGCGCCCGGTGCGCCAGAATCCTGTGGCAATCTCGTCGAAAATAAGGTAGATGCCATATTTGTCGCACAGACGGCGCGCCTCCACGAGGTATTGCGGATGGTAGAACCACATGCCTCCGGCGCCCTGCACTATCGGCTCGAGTATCATGGCCGCGATTTCGTCGTGGTGCTTCTCGAGCACTTCCTGCAGCGGCAGTATTTCGTCGGGATTCCATTCGCCTCCGAAACGTGAGCGTGGCTGCGGCACGAAATAGCGTATCGGCAATGCCGGACCGAAAGCGCCGTGCATGCCAGTCACGGGGTCGCATACGCTCATGGCGTTCCATGTGTCGCCGTGGTAGCCCGAACGGATTGTCACGAAGTTGGTCTTTTTGTGCGAGCCGTAGCGCGATACTGCCGCCTGCACGGCCATTTTCATGCCCACTTCGGTCGCCACTGAGCCGGAGTCGGCATAAAATATGTTGTTCATCGACGGAGGCGCCATCTCGAGCAGCATCTTGCCAAGCTCGATGGCCGGCTCATGGGTGAGTCCGCCGAACATCACGTGCGACATCTTGCGCAGCTGGCGGTCAGCGGCTTCGTTGATTGCCGGATTGTTATAGCCGTGGATCACGCACCACCACGACGACATGCCGTCGATAAGCTCGGTGCCGTCGGCAAGTCGCAGCCTGACGCCCTCGGCCGATTCCACCTTGTAGGTAGGGAGCGGGTCGATGGTCGAGGTATAAGGGTGCCACAGGTGCTCGCGGTCAAATGTATCGAAATTGATATCGGAATTACTCATATCTATATAGCTGAATTTTTCATCAAAATTACTAAAAAAACAGCGGAGGACAAAACAAAAGCGTCGCCCCGCGGGTTATATTGTAAAGCTTACATATATATCCACTTTTAAAACCCTACAGCAATGAGACTTTCAAATTTATTAAATATCTTCATGGGAAGAGAAGTATCTCCCGAAGAGGAACTCGGTCTCGAAGCAGCTTCGGCCGACATGTCGCTGTTGATGTCGCACGACGGCAGCGAGCCGTCATTCATAGCCGGCACATCATCACAACTTTATGACAGCCACGACTTCAGGGATCTCGGCGTATGGTATGATGCCGACGAGGACGAGACCGAATAGCGGCTATCGTGATTTGAGTATTATAATTAGAGATAAAAACATGCCGGAGTAATCAATTTGTTGCTCCGGCATTGTTATTTTGCCATTTTTTATCATTATTTCTATGCCGTTTATGGAAAAATGATTAATTTTGCATCGCTGAAATATTATAATGTAATTTTTTTAACAGAGTATCTACAAAATGAAAGTATTGAAGTTTGGCGGCACATCGGTTGGCTCCGCCCAGCGCATGAAAGATGTTGCCAAATTGATTAATGAGCGCGGCCGCAATATTATCGTCCTGTCCGCGATGTCAGGTACCACCAACTCTCTGGTGGAAATCGGCGACTATCTTTATAAGAAAAATATCGACGGTGCAAAGGAGACAATCAATCTTCTTGAGGCTAAGTATATCAAGACCATAGACGAACTCTATTCGACGAAGGAATACAAAGAGAAAGCCACCGACGCCATTAAAGCCTGCTTCAACTACATACGTTCGTTTTCGAAAGATATATTCACCATGTTCGAGGAGCGCGAAATCCTCGCTCAGGGCGAGCTGATGTCGACAGCGCTGCTCAATCTCTACCTTCAGGAGACGGGTGTCAACTCAGTGCTCCTCCCGGCACTCGATTTCATGCGCACCGACAAGAACGCCGAAGCCGACACCCAGTATATCCGCGAGAAGCTGACCGCGCTGATGGAGCAGTATCCCGATGCCGACCTCTTCCTCACGCAGGGATATATCTGCCGCAACGCCTACGGCGAGATTGACAACCTGCAGCGTGGAGGTTCCGACCTGACCGCCTCAATCATCGGCGCCGTGCTTGATGCCGAGGAAATTGAGATATGGACCGACATCGACGGCATGCACAACAACGATCCCCGTTTCGTCGAGGGTACAAAACCTGTCAAGGAGCTGCACTTCGAGGAGGCTGCCGAGCTGGCATATTTCGGCGCCAAGATTCTGCACCCCACATGTGTGCTTCCCGCAAAGCTCAACAACATACCGGTGCGCCTGCTCAACACCATGCAGCCCGACGCTCCCGGCACCCTCATACACAACACCTCCGAAAGCCACCGCATCAAGGCCGTTGCGGCCAAGGACAATATCACGGCTATCAAAATCAAGTCGGGCCGTATGCTCCTCGCCTACGGGTTCCTTCGCAAAGTGTTTGAAATCTTCGAGACATATAAGACTTCCATCGACATGATCGCTACTTCTGAAGTAGGCGTTTCGGTCACCATCGACGATGAGCGCAACCTGCGCCAGATAGTCGACGACTTGAAGAAATTCGGCACCGTGACCGTCGACCGCGACATGGTAATCATCTGTGTGGTAGGCGACCTCGAGTGGCAGAACCGCGGTTTCGAGGCAAAGGCTCTCGATGCCCTGCGCGACATCCCCGTACGCATGATTTCGTATGGTGGCAGCAACTACAACATCTCGTTCCTCGTCCGCAAAGAAGACAAGGTAGCCGCCCTCAATTCATTGAGCGAACACCTGTTCAAATAATATGCAGAGGGTGTTGCAGAACTCGATTTTAGCTGACCGCGGAAAGTTTAGTTCTGCAACACCCTCAATGCTGTTTTCTTAATGGTGACGTCCGGAGGACGTTGATTATTCGTAACCACGTACGCCGAAGCTTGCGAAGGCGTGCGTGGTAAGTAATCAGAGCCGAAATGGCGTCCGAAGGACGCCGATTTACATCACCTAATTTATGATAAACAGCAAATGTTTTAGGGACGCACAGACCGTGCGTCCCTACACCGACAAAAATATTTGGTAATAACTATGAAGTTTCCGATAGATAGATTTCAATCAGTCAAGACACCGTTTTACTATTACGACATGAACCTGCTCAACCGCACCATAGCGGAAGCGGCTCGGCAGGCCGACGACTCACGCTACCACATCCATTATGCCGTCAAGGCGAATGCCAATCCGCTTATTCTCGCTCCGATACGCGAAGCGGGGTGGGGCATCGACTGCGTGAGCGGCAACGAGGTAGAGGCAGCCGTGGTCAACGGTTTTTCACCCGACTCAATCGTGTTTGCCGGTGTCGGTAAATCTGACGACGAGATTAATTATGCCCTCGGCGTAGGCATAGGCTGTTTCAACGTGGAGTCGCTGCCCGAACTTGAGGTAATATCGGAACTTGCATCCGCGCGTGGCGTTACCGCGAAAGTGGCGCTCCGTGTCAATCCCGACATTGATGCGCACACGCACCACTATATCACCACCGGTCTCAATGAGAATAAATTCGGCATCGACCTGCGCCATCTCGATGCTGTGGTCGACCGCGCGCTGCAGCTCCACGGCATAAAGCTGACCGGACTTCATTTCCATATCGGCTCGCAGCTCACTGACATGGAGCCGTACCGATTGCTTTGCGACAAAATCAACGGACTGCAGGAGCATTTCGCAGCCAAGGGCATCACGTTCCCGACAATCAACGTAGGCGGCGGTCTCGGTATCGATTATGACAATCCCGACGCCAATCCCGTTCCAAATTTCAAATCGTATTTCGATATATTCCGCGAGTATCTCAGTCTCGGCGAAAACCAGCAGCTCCACTTCGAGCTTGGCCGTTCGATAGTGGCGCAATGCGGCTCGCTCATATCACGTGTGCTCTATGTAAAGCATGGCGTTGAAAAACAGTTCGCGATAATCGACGCCGGCATGAGCGACCTTCTGCGTCCCGCCCTCTACGGCGCCCACCACAAGATAGAAAACATATCCGTTCCCGATGCCCCCGAAGAAGTCTACGACGTGGTAGGCCCCATCTGCGAATCCTCCGACGTATTCGGCAAGGACGAACATCTCCCCGCCCTCACCCGCGGCTCCCTCGTAGCCCTCCGCAGCGCCGGAGCCTACGGCGAAACAATGGCCTCCCGCTACAACCTCCGCACCCTCCCCGCCTCCCTCGCTTTCTAAGCAGCAACGCGATAAATCAATAGTAAACAAAAGAACAAAAAGCGATAACAGGAGCACAATAAATTTCCATACATTGGGAAAAACAATTGTGCTCCTGTTCATTTGTTAAAAAAATAAGAGTACAGGAGCACAAATGCTTGTGCTGGAAAGTATTACTGTTGTCTCATATCTTATTATACCATTTCGGGTATAGATGAATTTCGATTTATTACAAATTATACCCTTTAGGTTATATTTATTCTGTATCGGTGTGATATTGTACGCACTGCATTTGCTTGATAAAAAACAACATTATAAAAATCGATAACAGGAGCACAACAAATTTCCCAATAAGGGAAAAACAATTGTGCTCCTGTACACTTGTTGAAAAACAGGAGCACAGGAGCACAAAGGAGTGTGCGGGATAGTATTACTGTCTGGTGACGACTTTTTCAGTAGTGCCGTCGCTGTAGACTATGATGTTGAGGCCACGCTGAGGCACATCGTAGCGTCGTCCTGTCAGGTCATAGTAGCCGATTACCTCGCGCTCGTTGTCGACTATGACCGACTCAACGCCCGACTGCCCTTCGGGAGTAGTGAACGATTGCTCTTCGCCGTAGGTTGTACCGGCTTGCGTGGTGACGAACGCGCGGTAGTAATATGTGGTTTCCGGCTTGAGGTCGGTGAGGGTTACCGTCATCACCTGTCCGGTAGAGAATACGGTATTGACACCGTCGGCGGCAGCCAGGGCAGCGGCAACCTTCTTCGGCGCATTATGCGACCCCGATGCCCAGTATTCTATACCCTGCTGTATTATATCATCGCTGCCGGCGAGGGCATAGCCCTTGACGGTAGCCGATGTTGAAGCGACTTCGGCGGTTGGATACGTGTGCACCGTAGGTTCGAAATACGAGAAATCGCTAGGGTCAAATGTTATCCAGTTGCTATGATAGTATTTGCCGTCGGAGTCCTTGTAGAATGCGCGTAGTTTATAATACGATGTTGATTGCAGATTCTTGATGTATCCCTCCAACTGCCCGCCATATATGGCTGCATAACCCTCGCTCCATTTCATAGATTCGGGAGCGTCATATTTGCGCCATTGGAAGCCGACCGACGCTTCTTCGTCATTTATATTGGTGGTGGCGGCTACAATAGCGCATTTTTCCGATACAGGCCGCGGGTCAAGCAATTCAAATTCAAGCGCCGGCGTAGTAAACGTAAAATCCTTTTTCTCGGAGCTACCGCCTTTTGTAGTGACAGTATAAGTCCCCGAATACGTCGTTTCGGGCTTAAGCCCTGTAAGCGAAATTTTGTTCCCGTTGATTATATCACCGTTAAACTTGATACTCTTACTTTCTAATTTTGCATCGTCCAAAGAATATGACCCCGTGGCTGTGAAAGAAGTCGGATAAAATGAGTATGCTACATTTACTCCCAGACTTTTAGTCTTAAAGGTTTTTCCATCATATACGGCAATACTGCCGTCACTATACTTAGTATAGACTGACAGGTTATATTCCGTATTTGATTTTAGACCTTTAATTGTAACCTTCCCTCCATCATCGCAAGGGTGTTTTTTTGATCCCGATATACCGCGCTCAACTACAGTTAAATTCTCATATCCTTCAGGCGCAGGTTCTCCGTCCATACTTTTCTTTATTATAAACTCATAGTATTCCTGATGAGGAGCGTGATTTTTTAGTCCAAAGATTGGAGCACCGACCAAAATCAAATCGGCATAATTATGAGAGTATTTTTTTATTTTAGTATATGGAACCGGAAAAGCGAAAATATTAGCCTTGTTACAATCGGAAAAGGCATCACTCCCAACGAGAGCGGAATTAGGAACAACGACTTTCTTTAGCCCTGTACAGCCGTAGAATGCGCTGCTCCCGATAGAGGTTACCGACGCCGGTATCTCAATTGATGTCAGCCCTGTACAGCCGTAGAATGCGCTGCTCCCGATAGAGGTTACCGAAGCCGGTATCTCAATTGATGTCAGCCCTGTGCAGCCGTAGAATGCCTCGTATCCTATAGAGGTTACCGAAGCCGGTATATCAATTGATGCCAGCCCTGTGCAGCCGTAGAATGCGCCGCTCTCTATAGAGGTTACCGAAGCCGGTATCTCAATTGATGTCAGCCCTGTGCAGCCGTAGAATGCGAAGTCCATGATAGAGGTTACCGAAGCCGGTATCTCAATTGATGTCAGCCCTGTGCAGCCGTTGAATGCGAAGTCCATGATAGAGGTTACCGAAGCCGGTATCTCGATTGATGTTAGCCTTGTGCAGTCTCTGAATGCGTTGGACCCTATCGATGTTACTGAAGCCGGTATCTCGATTGATTTCAGTCCTGTGCAGTCGGAGAATGCGTAGCTCCCGATAGAAGTTACCGAATTAGGTATTTTTATGGATGTCATGCCAGCGGAACGATAGAAAGCACTGCCACCAATGGAAGTCACCGAATATTCACTACCATCATACTGTACTTCTTCGGGTATTTCTACATGCCCCTGTACGTTTGGCCCATAATAACCATATTTTGTGCTATTATACCATGTCACTTCAACAGTTTTATTCTCTTTCGATGTTATGTTGTAGTAGAGGTCACCGTACTTAAAGTCGTAGGCTTTGGTGGCAAGTGGGATTGACAGGAGAATGAGGGTTGTCAGAAATGTACGGAATAAAAATTGGTTCATATAGGTTTTTGTTTTTTGTGTTTCTCATCCTCCAATGAAACAGGTAAGTATTAGGTATATAAAAAAGGTGTGAGGATTGTATCTTGTTTTATCCAATCATCAGGCCTTGGCGTGCCTTTGTAGCAGATAAAACAATAGCCCCACACCGATTATGCTATATATTCTGCCGATAACGGCAGGGTATATGCAACCGATGCAGGTGCTATTGCCAACCTTATCTTTGCTACAGTTCAAACCGCCAAGTTCGATGATTAAAGATAAAATTTCAATAACACCTTTTATCAAAATGTATTGATTGCCGCGGCCATCTCTATGGCTCATCGGCAACCGCTGACAAAATTAATAAAAAATGTTTTCGGTAGGGCTACATATATACATGTTTTTTAGCACCATACCCCGAAAAATAAAAAAATGTGAACCTGTACTTAGGAGTGTTTGGATTAATTTGAAGTTTTTCTTTAATTCTCTTTATTGTTAATGTGGTTTAAATTCAAACACTCTCGTAGTATTTATAATATTTTGGTGCAATTAAAAAAAACATTACCTTTGTATTACTTAAAAAAGTAGATTTCTACAATTTTTGGTAATATGATAATTCCTCGACCAACTTATCTCAAACAGCTTATATCAGCACAAGGCAACAGGATGATAAAAATCATCACCGGCATGCGCCGTTGCGGAAAGTCCTTTTTGCTATTTGAACTTTTCCATGAGTATCTCAATTCTAAAGGGGTTGACAATTCCCATATTATAGAGATTGCTCTTGATGACAGATTATTTATTCAGTATCGTAATCCCGATACTCTGCTTTCTTTTATAAAAGCCCAGATTAAAGATGCTGCAACATATTATGTACTGCTTGATGAAGTACAATTGGTAGATGATTTTGTTGGTGTTTTAAACAGTTTACTCCATATACGTAATGTCGATGCGTACGTGACAGGTAGCAATTCGCATTTTTTATCTAAGGATGTGATAACTGAATTTAGGGGCCGCGGTCAGGATATTCACATGTACCCGCTTTCATTTTCAGAGTATTATTCCGCATTAGAGGGGGAGCCGTATTCTTGTCTCAGGGATTTCTATACTTATGGAGGATTACCTCAGATTCTACTGTTGCCTGACATAAAGGCTAAAAGAGATTATTTGCAACATCTGTCGGATACTGTATATATAGCTGATGTGGTGGAGCGTCATAGAGTTCGCAATAAACATGAACTTAGTGAGTTACTCCAAATTTTGGCATCATCAATAGGAGCACCGTGTAATCCGACTAAACTTTCCAATACATTTAAAAGTCTCAAAAAGGTAATAATATCAAACAAGACTATATCTAACTACCTCGGGTATTTGTGCGATGCGTTTCTTATAGAGAAAGCCCTTCGTTATAACATAAAAGGGAAAAAGTATATCAATACACTTGCCAAATTTTATTTCACGGACTTAGGCATACGAAATGCATTGCTTGGTTTCCGACAGATTGAGCCGACTCATATCATGGAAAACGTAATCTATAATGAACTGAGATATAGGGGCTATTCGGTTGATGTCGGGCTGGTGGAAGTTATTGATAAGGATACAGACGGGAAGTCAGTTCGTAAACAATATGAGGTTGACTTTGTAGTAAACGATTCGGATATTCGTTACTATATTCAATCGGTATATTCAATTCCTGATGGCGAGAAGATGAAGCAGGAGACTAATTCATTTAGAAATATTTCTGACTCGTTTAAACGTGTTCTGGTTGTGAATGACAATATTGAGCCGCATCGCAATGAAAATGGCATATTAGTAATCGGTTTTGTAGATTTTCTTCTCAAACCCGGATTACTGACGAATGGGTAAAGCGTATTCAATTCAGTTATGCACAGTTTCTGTGTATATGCGCAAAAGCCAAGACAGTAGCACAAATAAATAGGGAACTGAGTAGGCTGATTTTAAATTTAAAACTCTCCATGTTCAATTCTTTTCGGCATCATTTCGGATCCAAAGAGCGCGAGCACTTGATTTACCTTATCAAGGCGCAGAGTTTCTTTGCCCTGCTCAAGTTCGCGTACAAAGCGTAGTCCTACCCCGGATTTTTGGGATAAGTCAATCTGAGTAAGTCCGAATTGCTTACGCATTTCCTTCACATATCTTGATAATTGAGTCATACGATATACCCTTTTGGGTACAAAGATAATGAACTTTATCTATATTGTACCGTTTCGGGTATAAAATATTTTAATTTAGGATAAATTATACCCTTTAGGTTATATTTATTCTGCATCGGTGTGATATTGGGCGACCTGCATTTTTTTGTTAAAAAAACAAATGCACAAAAACCAGGACAGGGGCACAAATAGATTCCGTGGTATCCGGAAATATTGTGCTCCTGTCTTGGCTTTTGTTCCCTTGTTAAGAAATAGGGCGGTTGGAATTCAGACGGTGTAGTCTACGCAGGCGCGCGACTCTTTGCAGGGAGCTATGATGGCGGCTGCGGCCACGTGGGCGGGGTGCTTGGCGTAGATGTCTACGTCGGCGAGGGTGTCGACGGTAGCTGTCAGAACCACGTCCCATGTCTCGGCGGGGTTTTCGTTGATGCCTACCTCGATGGCGCGGAGCACGTCAATCTGTGAGGGAAGTGCCTCAAGAGCGGCTTTGAACTTCCCGGCTGCGGCGCGACGCTCCTCGTCGCTGCCTTTGAGCTTGAATGTTACGATATGTTTTACCATTATGCTATGGGGGTTACGGTTGCTGTTTGACAGTGAAATAAATATTCTTTAGTTTGTGCCGTACAGGCGTTCGCGGGCGGCGGCGACCTTCTCGTCGGTGATGTAGTCGTCATAGTCCATCATCTTGTCGATGATGCCGTTGGGCGTAAGCTCGATGATGCGGTTGCACACGGTCTGGATGAACTCGTGGTCGTGCGAGGCGAGGAGTATGTTGCCCTTGAATGTCTGAAGCGTGTTGTTGAACGCCTGGATTGACTCCAGATCGAGGTGGTTGGTGGGGGAGTCGAGCACCATGGTGTTGGCGTTGCGGAGCATCATGCGCGCTATCATGCAGCGCATCTTCTCGCCACCGCTGAGCACCGACGCTTTCTTCAGTACCTCTTCGCCCGAGAAGAGCATCTTGCCGAGGAATCCCTTGAGATAGATTTCCGACGAGTCGTCGGAGAACTGGCACAGCCAGTCCACGAGATTCATGTCGGTGTTGAAGAAGTCGGAGTTGTCGAGCGGAAGATATGCGGTCGTGATGGTCTGACCCCATTCGTATGTGCCGGCGTCGGCCTTGCGGTTGCCGCTGACAATCTCGAACAGTGCGGTCATGGCGCGGGGGTCATGGCTGAGGAACGCCACCTTATCTCCTTTCTCAATCTGGAAGTTGACGTCATGGAAAAGCACTTCGCCGTCGACCGAAGCCGAGAGGCCGTGCACTTCGAGTATCTTGTTGCCCGGTTCGCGCTCGGGGGTGAAGATGATGCCGGGATAGCGGCGCGACGAGGGCTGTATCTCCTCCACGTTGAGTTTTTCGAGCATCTTTTTGCGCGATGTGGTCTGCTTCGATTTTGCCACGTTGGCCGAGAAACGCTGTATGAATTCCAACAGCTCCTTGCGCTTTTCCTCGGCTTTCTTGTTGGCCTGCTGCTGCTGGCGCAGGGCGAGCTGGCTCGACTGGTACCAGTAGCTGTAGTTGCCGGCGAAAAGCTGCACCTTGTTGTAGTCGATATCGAGGGTGTGGGTGCTGACCGAGTCGAGGAAGTGGCGGTCGTGGCTGACCACGAGCACCGTGTTTTCAAATTTCGACAGATAGTCTTCGAGCCATGCCACGGTGTCGAGGTCGAGGTCGTTGGTCGGCTCGTCGAGGAGCAGGTTGTCGGGGTTGCCGAAAAGAGCTTTGGCAAGAAGCACGCGCACCTTTTCGTTACCGGTCATGTCGCGCATCAGCATGTAGTGTTTGTCCTCCTTGATGCCGAGGCCGCTGAGCAGCGCGCCGGCATCGCTTTCGGCGTTCCAGCCTTCGAGTTCGGCGAATTTCTCCTCGAGTTCCGAAGCACGAATGCCGTCCTCGTCGGAGAAATCGGCTTTGGCGTAGAGGGCGTCCTTCTCCTTCATGATGTCCCACAGTACGGTGTGTCCCTGAAGCACGGTGTCCATCACCGTGCAGTCGTCAAACTTGAAGTGGTCCTGCTCGAGCACGCTCAATCGTTCGCCCGGACCGAGAGTGACATTGCCGTGGGTCGGCGACAGCTGTCCCGACAGAATTTTCATCAGAGTCGATTTTCCGGCGCCGTTCGCACCGATTATGCCGTAGCAGTTGCCGGGAGTGAATTTCAGGTTCACATCCTGAAACAATACCCGTTTGCCAAACTGAATGCCTAAATTATTGGTCGTAATCATTACTTTTCTACCTTAGAGATAATTATCCATAAAAAATCGACTGCAAAGGTACAAAAAAAATACGTCACCACGAAATTTCCACCGAAACTCCCATCTTGCATGAATAACAATCACTGTTTCCGCAACCGTGGTTGCTATTTATGCGGAATACTAAAAATAAAAATATATTGGATTGTTTCTTAGATTATTTGTTATATCTTTGTAGAATAAATAATTGCCGTAATGAATAAGAAGGAGATAATAAATAAAATAATCAGTGTTGCCAAAACGGTGTTACCAAATGGCAGCACTCTCCTGCTATACGGTTCACGTGCCCGTGGCGACGAAAAGGCTGACTCTGACTGGGATCTCCTTATTCTTGTCGACAAGAATACTTTGGTAGAGTCGGACTACGATATGTTGTCGTTCCCGTTCACATTACTTGGCTGGAATATCGGTCAGATAATCTCTCCGCAACTATATACAAGAAATGAATGGGAAAGTCTCTCATATCTGCCATTCTATAAAAATGTGGAACATGATAAAATCCAATTGACATGAAACTTACCGACTCTGAGAGAAATGCCGTTGTAAAACTACAATTGGATAAAGCTTACAATACATTCCAACAGATTGCGTTATTGAAGGAAGCAGGATATTGGGATAATATTGCCAATAGATTATATTATGCCTTGTTCCATGCCGTTTGTGGACTATTAATTAATGACGGCTATAGCATAGTTCACATCGGGGAGTAGTCGGCTTATTTGGTAAGCACTATATCTTGACAGGAATATTTTCAATTGATGACGGGAAAGCATTATTCAAGACTTCAGGGATTGAGGGAACGGAGTGATTATAACTGTGCATATACTGCTACTGAGGAGGAAATCAGTCCGAAAATCGAACCGACTAAAAAACTGATTGACAAAATATACGCATATATTTATAAACCATAAAATGACCGGCTCCCGGCAATAGTTATAATCGCGACTTCGTGACTTTTGGAGAGTCTTTCCAGAGGTCTTATATTTAAAGAGTATCGGTCAGTTGATGTAGCGGAACATGTTGCGGTAGTTGCGGGAGGAGCCGAAGCAGGTGAATATGTCGCCGTCTTCAACTTTGAGGGTGAAGTCCTTGATGTCGAGCAGACGTTGTGCCTGATGGTCGATGCCGAGGATGTTGCTCTTGGTCACGGGGCGGGTTGCGGCGATGAGTTTGAAACCGAAAGCGCGGTCGATGGTGATTTCGCCGTAGACCATTCCCAGGAAATATTTCGGTGCCTTGAAGTTGAGCACGTAATAGTCTTTGTCGACGCAAAGGGCGTCGACATGTGTGCCGAGTTCCATCTCGTAGGAGAGGTCGTGGGCCGCGCGCTGCTCGGGGGTGAGGATGCGGTCGACTTTGAGCCCCTGCAATATCGACTCGTGGAGCTCGTCGATGGCACGGGCATAGATTTTTGTGGCGCCGATTTTCTTCAACAGGGCCACTGTCTTTACCGAGGCTCCGAAATTTTCGCCGATTGCCACGATAATCAGGTCGACATTCTTGAGTGGAAGGGCATTGAGCGCCTGTTCGTCGGTGGAGTCGATGATATAGGCGGTCGATATGTAGTCTTTGATGGTTTCGACTTTCTGGGCCGATATGTCGGCGCCGATTACTTCATGGCCCATGTCGGTGAGGTCGATGGCGAGATTGGTGCCGTAAATTCCGAGTCCGATTATAAGGTAGCGCATTGTTGTCGGGAATTAGTTGGTAGTTTAGAAACGGTATATATCAGTTGATGATTACATTGTCGACGGGATATTTCACGGGAGCGTCCTTGCGGTTTCCGGTAAATCCTATCAGCATGGATATGATGCCCACGCGGCCGAGAAACATTGCCGTGCAGAGCAGTATCTTGGACATGTCGCTCAACTCCGGGGTGACACCGAGCGAACTTCCTACGGTGAACAGCGCCGAGGCCGCCTCGTAGAGCAGCGACCTGACGGGCAACGCCGGTTCGAGCGCCACGAGCGCCATCGCATAGAACACATACGCGAGTATGGACAGCGTGACGACAGCACATGCACGTCTTACCGAATCGTGAGCTATCGTGCGGTTGTACACTACCACGCGGTCTTTCCCCATGACGGTCGATTTCAGTTCGAGCAGTATTACAGCCAGTGTGTTTACTTTTATACCTCCTGCCGTCGACTGTGACGCGCCTCCTATCCACATCAGCACCGCCATCATTATGATGGTGATATTGAGGAATCCTGCCGGACTGACCGACGAAAATCCCGAGCTGCGCGGCACGAACGAGTTGAACACTGACTGCACGACCTTGTCATATAGGCTCATCCCGGCCAGAGAATTGTCATACTCAAACAGGAAGAACAGCGCCGACGACACTACGATGATGATGCACGTGGTGGTCATGACCAGCTTGGTGTTCATGTCGTAGATATGAGCCGGTTCGCGGAATCTGCGCCCGCTGTGGAACATGCGGTTGTACACACGGCGTACGTGCAGGAAAAACGCCGTCTTGAAATTGACCAGTATCGGGAAACCGATACCGCCCGCGAATATCAGCACCGAGGCGATGAGGTAAATCGACTGGTTGGAGTAGAGGAGTGCAGGATTTGATAGGCCGCCTTCGATATTGGAGAATCCGGCGTTGCAGAATGCCGACAGCGAATGAAATCCCGAGAAGATGATTTCATCCTCGAGGCTCATGCCGAGAGTGCCGTGCACGCTCAGGAATATGGCCACCGTTCCGGCAAGTTCTATCGCGAGGGTGAATCCGAGTATGTAGAGCAGCGTCGAGAGCACCGAGTTGATGGTCTTCGAGTAAATCATATCCTTTACCACCACCTGGGAGTACACCGAGTTGTTGCCCGTGAAAAACAGCGCGAAGAAGCTCGTGAAAGTCATTACCCCGAGTCCGCCTATCTGTATCATCAGCGCAAGCACGAGCAGGCCAAACGGCGTGAAGGTGGCCGACACGTCAATCGGTGTCAGTCCGGTGATGCATACCGCCGATGTCGACACAAACAGTGAGTCGATATATTGTATTCCGCCGACGGTGCATTTTGGCATCATCAGTATGAATGACCCTATGGCAATGAAAAACAGGAAACTCGTGGCGAGCATCAGCGACGGATTTATCTTGCGGTCGAGCACCTTGTTTATACCGTAGCTGAATTCCACCACCGCGTATGCTCCCACTATCGGATAGATGAACCATTTGTTGTAGAGCAGCCGCTCGAGAGCCGGTATCCACGGATTCTCGGGGTGGGGATAGAGCAGTGCCGGCAACGTGAGCAGTATTGCCGAATCGACAATCCATTTGAGCACACGCGAGTCGCGCCGGTTTTCCCTTGGTGTCAGCACCAGTCCGCACAATACTCGGATTATGAAAACTATCTGGCATGTACGTATGACATGGTGCAGTTTGGCGGCCTCGGCGGCTTTGTGGTCGAAACCTACCGATACCGCTCCGGCCACTATGCATACCACCGACGCTATGAATGCCAGCACGTCCAGCAGACGCGATATAAAACGTATCGACGGCTGGAAATCGGTCACGAAGCGGTTGTAACTGTATTTCCAGTCGCGCAGTGTCTGTTTTATCCCTCTCTTGCGTGTTGACATCTAATTTTGTTGTATGCTGGAAGCTCCGGATATAAATGTTTTAACTTGTAGGGCTGCGCCCCGGTGCAGCCGCTGCAACATTTATCCGATAGCTTTATCCGGCTGGACCGGGGTGCAGCCCTACAAGTTAAACCGCAAAATATATTTTGCGGTGCTTTTTTCCCGGTACGGATTATTTTTTCTTCAGACTCACTCCGATGTTGACACCCTCATACGAATTGAGGAGGTCGGAGGCCGTCTTCAGTGTGGCGTTGCCCGACAGCGAGGCAATCGTCTCGGCGAGTTTTATCAGCTTTTTGGCGTCGAACGTGAGGCATACGTTGGTGCCCTGGCGCTCGGCGTATGCGTTGATGCTGCCTGCGGGTATCTTGCCGAGAGCCTTGATGTTGAATTTGAACATGCTGTCGTCGAGCGGCTGTACGGTACCTCTTACGGTGAGGCGCGCTGTCTTTGCCACGAACGTGGAGTCGGCACCGAATTCGATAGTCATGCCCGTGATGCCGGCTTTGGCATAGTAGGGCTTCAGTTTGTTGACAATCGCGCCCGAAGCGGCCACGCCGCCGGCCTTCTGCATCAGGTTGTCGCTCGTGAAACTGACGGCCGGTGCGTTGTAGCTCCAGTTGCCTTTCAGATCCTTGTATTCTATCTTTGTAGCGGTAAGCGTGTTGACAATGCCGTTGACAATGTCGGCGGCCTGATTCCCTTCGCCCGACGACGCTCCTTTGAGTATGTCCTTGAGGTCGAATGCCGATACGGCCGATATTCCGAACAATGCCATAAGGCATAAGTAGCATATACGTTTTTTCATCTTTTTCCCTTTTTCCGTTATGATATGTTTTCTGCTGCCGGTTCCCTGCGCGGTTGCTCCACAATCTGCTTGTCGATGCAATGATACACCTTGGCGGGGAACTCGTCGAGGAACCTGTGGTTGTGCGTGGCCATGATGACGGCTGTGCCCGACGCCGCGATGTTGTGGAGAGAGTTGACAATCTGGCGCGCCGTTTCGGGGTCGAGATTGCCGGTAGGCTCGTCGGCAAGTATGAGGCGCGGACGGTTGAGCAGCGCCCGTGCTATGACTATGCGCTGCTGCTCGCCACCCGACAGCTCGTGAGGCATCTTGTACGATTTGTTGAGCATTCCCACCTCCTTGAGCACCTCCTCGATGCGCCTGTCCGCCTCATTGCGGTCCTTCCAGCCTGTGGCGCGGAGTACAAAGAGCAGGTTGTCGTAGACGGTGCGGTCGGTGAGAAGTTGGAAGTCCTGGAATACTATGCCTATCTGACGGCGCAGGTAGGGGATGTCCTTGCGGCGTATCGTGCGCAGGTCGTAGTCGAAGGCGCGCGCCTCGCCGTTTTCAATCCCGATTTCGGCATAGATAGTCTTGAGCAACGAACTCTTGCCCGAACCGACTTTGCCTATGAGGAACACAAACTGGCCCTCTTCAATCTCAAAACTGACCTTTTTGAGCACTACCAGCTCTTTGCGTAGTATCTCTACATTGTCGTACTTTACTATTGCTGCCATCTGTCTGCGTTCCGGTTATTGAGTATAGTTGTCAATTGCCCTGCTCCGAAAGGAATTTTATCCTTACCAGACGTATTTCCTCCTCGGTGTATTCGTTGCCGAGTTCCTTGAACGCCGACTCGAGGTCGTCGCTGTCGCTCTCGCGGAAGTATTCATAGATGTCCTCCTGACGGTCGTCGTCCATAATCTCGTTGAGGAAGTAGGAAATATTGATTTTGGTGCCGGAATATACTATTGCCTCCACTTCGTCGAGAAGCTCGTTGAATTCCAGCCCTTTGGAGTTGGCAAGCTCGTCGAGCGCGATTTTACGGTCGATGGCCTGTATGATGGATATTTTCAGTTTGCTCTTGTTGGCCACGCTGCGCACGCGAATGTCCTCCGGACGCTCTATCTCGTTCTCCTCCACGTGGGTCTTTATTACCTTTATGAAGCTCTCGCCGTAGCGTTTTGCCTTGCCGGCGCCCACTCCGGTGATATTCTGCAGCTCCTCCATCGTGATGGGGTAGGTGGTGGCCATCGCTTCGAGCGACGGATCCTGGAAGATGACGTAGGGTGGCAGGTCATATTGCTTGGCTATCTTCTTGCGCAGGTCCTTCAGTATGGAGTAAAGCTCGGGGTCTACTGCGCATGCGCCTCCGCTCTTCGCTGTCGGCCCTTCCTCCTCGTCGCTGCTGAACTCATTGTCTTCCACCACTTTGAATGAAGTGGGCTTATGGAGGTATTTCTTACCTTTGGCGGTTACTTTGAGCACGCCGAAATTTTCTATCTCCCTGTCGAGATAGCCGGCTATGACAGCCTGCCTGATTACGGCGGCGAGCATGCGCGGGTCGCTGCCCTGTTCGCAGCCGAACACTTCAAGCTCGTCGTGCTTGTATGATTTGACATCTGTTGTCTCTTTGCCGAGGAGCACATCTATAATATATTCAGCTTTAAATTTCTCTTTAAGTGCGGTGACAGTTTCAATCACGGCACACAATTCTTCTTTTGCTTCCACTTGTTTTTTAGGATTTAAACAATTGTCACAATTACCGCAGTTGTCGCTCGTGAATTCTTCGCCGAAGTAATGCAGCAGCATTTTTCTCCTGCAAAGCGACGATTCGGCGTATGCCGCTGTCTCTACAAGCAGCTGTTTGCCGATTTCCTGTTCGGACACAGGTTTGCCCTGCATGAATTTTTCCATTTTCTGCAAGTCCTTGGCCGAATAGAATGTTATGCATCGTCCCTCGCCCCCGTCGCGTCCGGCGCGTCCCGTTTCCTGATAGTAGCCTTCGAGGCTCTTTGGCATGTCGTAGTGTATGACAAACCTTACGTCGGGTTTGTCGATACCCATGCCGAAAGCTATCGTGGCCACTATGACGTCGATGTCTTCCATCAGGAAGGCGTCCTGGTTGGCCGAGCGGGTGGCGGAGTCCATGCCTGCATGGTAGGGGAGTGCCTTTATGTCGTTGAGCACAAGCATTTGGGCGAGCTCTTCAACCTTTTTGCGGCTCAGGCAGTATATTATGCCCGAGTGACCCGGATTATTCTTGATATATCTGATGATTTCCCTGTCAATATTGCTTGTCTTCGGTCTTACCTCGTAATAGAGGTTTTCGCGGTTGAACGACGATTTGAACACCATGGCGTCGGCCATGCCGAGATTCTTCTGTATGTCATGCTGAACTTTGGGCGTCGCGGTAGCGGTGAGCGCTATCACGGGGCGCCGCGATATTTCGTTGATGATGGGGCGTATGCGCCGGTATTCCGGGCGGAAGTCATGACCCCATTCCGATATGCAGTGCGCCTCGTCGACCGCGTAAAACGATATGTCGACCGATTTGAGGAACTCGATGTTCTCCTCCTTGGTCAGCGACTCGGGCGCCACATACAGCAGTTTGGTAAGGCCCGCCTTGACGTCGGCTTTCACCTTCTCTATCGCCGTGCGGTTGAGCGACGAGTTGAGGAAATGGGCCACTCCCTCGGCCTCGCTGTAGTTGCGCATGGCGTCAACCTGGTTTTTCATCAGGGCTATCAGCGGCGATATGACTATGGCGGTTCCGGGCATCAGCAGCGACGGCAGCTGATAGCATAGCGATTTGCCCCCTCCCGTCGGCATCAGCACGAAGACATCCTCGCCTTTCATCAGCGAAAGGATTATATCTTCTTGATTACCCTTGAAGTGGTCAAAGCCGAAATGGCGTTTGAGCGCCTCGCTCAGTTGTTGTTTGCTCACCATGTTGTCATAATATTTTCCGTCCTTGGCCGTGCCTTCACCGTCAGTGTCGGCCGGCTGTCGGGCGTTAAGGTTACTGATAGCTTATAGTGTATATATCCTGTGAAAAATCTTTTGTTAAAGAGTTGTTGCGATATTGATAGAGGATGGAGAGGAGCGGTTGTCAGACTATTGTTTGGGAGAGGATTTCAAGATTGGTGGCGGCGAGTTTTCCTGCCACGTACTCTTTGGTCACCTCCAGTGATTTCTTTTTCGTCGACGGTATCTCATACATGGCGTCAATCATCACGGTCTCGACTATGGAGCGGAGTCCGCGGGCGCCGAGTTTGTATTCTATTGCCTTGTCGACCATGTAGTCGAGAGCCTCGTCGGTGAATGTCAGCTCCACGCCGTCCATGGCGAAAAGTTTGCGGTACTGGCGTGTGATGGCGTTGTTGGGCTCGGTGAGCACGCGGCGCAGGGCGTCGCGGTCAAGCGGGTCGAGGTGCGTAAGTATAGGCAGTCGGCCTATTATCTCGGGTATGAGTCCGAACGATTTCAAATCCTGCGGGGCGACGTATTCCAGATAGTTGTCGCGGTTGATGCGCTCTTTTGCTTTGTCGGTCGAGAATCCCACTGTGTGGGTGTTGAGCCTGTGGGCTATCTTCTGGTCGATGCCGTCGAATGCGCCGCCGCAGATGAAAAGTATGTTTTTGGTGTCGACCGGTATCATGCGCTGCTCCGGATGCTTGCGGCCGCCCTGAGGCGGTACGTTGACTATCGAGCCTTCAAGCAGTTTGAGAAGCCCCTGCTGCACGCCCTCGCCCGATACGTCGCGGGTGATTGACGGATTGTCGCCTTTACGGGCTATCTTGTCGATTTCATCGATGAACACGATGCCGCGCTCGGCTTTCTCCACGTCGTAGTCGGCTGCCTGGAGCAGACGCGTCAGGAGGCTTTCGATGTCTTCGCCCACATATCCGGCCTGGGTCAGCACGGTAGCGTCGACGATGGTGAACGGCACGTCAAGCATCTTGGCTATAGTCTTGGCAAGCAGTGTCTTGCCTGTTCCGGTCGGGCCAACCATGATGATGTTGCTCTTCTCGATATCGACATCGTCGTCGGTAGGCTGGTTCAAGCGCTTGTAGTGGTTGTAGACAGCTACCGAAAGATATTTCTTGGCATCCTCCTGCCCGATGACATATTTGTCGAGGAATTCCTTGATTTCCTTTGGTTTGGGTATCTTGGCCTCTTTCTTGGGCGTCTTCTCTTTGGGCGCGTTGACTCCTGCAGCCAGCTGCTTGAACTCCTCTATGTGGGAGTGGAGCATATTGAGGCACTGGTCACAGATATACACATCCTGATAGACGCCCGAAGGGAGGAGCATGTTGACCTCCTTCTCCGTGCGCCCGCAGAACGCGCATATATCCTGATTCTGTTTTTTCGCCATTGTCGTTTATTTGTCTTTTATGCGCACCAGAACGTCGTCAATCATGCCGTAATCCTTTGCCTCGTATGCTGTCATCCAATAGTCGCGGTCGGAGTCGCGCTCCACTTTCTCAAACGGCTGTCCCGAATGCTCGGATATGATTGTGTAAAGTTCCTTTTTGAGTTTCTGGATTTCACGTGCGGTGATTTCGATATCTGAGGCCTGCCCCTGCGCGCCGCCCATCGGCTGGTGTATCATCACGCGCGAGTGCTTGAGGGCGAAACGCTTGCCTTTCTCACCTGCCACGAGGAGCACTGCGGCCATCGAGGCGGCCATGCCGGTGCATATCGTCGATACGTCGCTCTTGATATACTGCATGGTGTCGTATATGCCGAGACCTGCGTACACCGAGCCGCCGGGCGAGTTGATGTAGATTGACACATCCTTGCCGGGGTCGGCCGAGTCGAGATAAAGAAGTTGGGCCTGGATGACATTGGCGGTATAGTCGTTGACATCAGTGCCGAGGAATATGATGCGGTCCATCATCAGACGTGAGAACACGTCCATCTGCGCAACGTTGAGCTGGCGCTCCTCTATGATGGTCGGGGAAATGTAGCTTGCTGCTATTGACTGCGCTCCGCGGGATGTGGCTGAGACATATTGGTCGAGTGCCAACCCGTTCATCCCCAGATGTTTTACTGCGTAATTTCTAAAATCGTTATTCATAATCTTCAATTAGATACCTTAGATCTGTTTTTATCAAATGTAATATTTTTGAAGTTGTTGCTATTGTCAATCACTTCTTGCCAATATCAAAGATAATAAAAAAAAATAAAACGCACAAAAAAAATCATGATAATGGACGCGGATATACATATTTTATTCGTAATATACATCCGAAACCGGTACATACTTATAGGGACGCGATTTATCGCGCCCGCATTATCCCCGTGGTAGTTAATGTGTTACGCCATCCGGGGCGCGGACGCGATAAATCGCGTCCCTACAAATTCGTTAGTATTTTCTGATTTTATTTCCTGACCGCCATCTTTCCGTCAAGCTCCACTGACTCGCCGGGCACATGGAGGCAGAAACTGTCGGTATTGTCGGTTGTATAGTCCTCAAACTCGCATGCGGCCTTGTAGGCTCCCCAGAAATGCATCGGAAAGAAATCTTTTACAGCGATATTTTCGAGGAACAGGCGCGCGCCGTCGGCGTAGTCTACGCCAAGACGCGGGTCGACGGGGAAGAACGCAATGTCAATCTTCGGAGCATATTGCTCAAGTTCCTTGATAATATGCACGAAACTGTTATAGGCTTTCTTGACCTCCTCTACGGTCGATTCTTCGTTCCAGTGCCAGTAGTTGAGGTCGCCGGCATGGAATATCTTGCGCCTGTCAGGGAGCGTGACGAGGAAGCTGACACCTGCGTCGGTCGAACCGAATGCCCTTACATCGAGGCTGCCGAGCAATCCGGGCACTTCGTCGCCCGGGCTTACCCATGCCACCGGCATGTCGTCATGCACGACTTTGGAGAAAATATCGTTGGAGAGCACATACTGCACCTCGCGGTCCTGTGCGAGAGTGAATATGGCGGGATTGAAGTGGTCGGGATGATGGTGCGATACAAAAAACACTACCGGAAGTTCCGGATTCTCACGTATCACTTTTACCAATGCGCCGGTCGGGTCGCGAAAATAGTCGAACACTGCTACCGCTGTGGGAAGGACGAGAGCGAATCCGCTGTGGTCCAGATAGGTCACCTTAATCATAATACAGATATTTAATTCAACGTTAATATCCGGATTGCCGATGATTGAGGTGTCCGGCGGCATGCGCCTGAATGTCCCCCGACCGTTAATCCGGAATTTCTATTGTCTCGCCGTCGACAGCCAGTCTGACATTGTCGGGAAGCCCGGGGGCTACCTTCGCATAAAGTCCCATATCATGGCTGATATGGGTAAGATAGGCTATTCTCGGTCTGACTAATCTAATAACGTCGAGCGCCTGCGATAGGTTCAGGTGCGATATGTGCTCGGCGGGACGGAGCGCGTTGATTACGAGAGTGTCTATGCCTGTGATGGCTGTGACGGTCTCTTGGGGTATTTCCTTGGCGTCGGTGATATATGCCAGATTGCCTATTTTGAAGCCAACGATGTCTAAAAGGTAATGCTTCACGGGAAGCGGCAGTATGCTTATGCCTTTGACCGTGAAAGGTTTCATCGGCTCTATGGCATGCGGGTGAAGCACGGGAGCGCCGGGGTAGGGGTGCTCGGCGAAGCAGTAGGGCACCTTGCGGCGCAGGTCGTCGATGTCGGGTGCCTGCGCGTAAATGTCGAAACCGTCGGGATAGCAGTATGGCCGCAGGTCGTCGATGCCTCCCACATGGTCGTAGTGCGTGTGGGTGATGAGCAGCGCGTCGAGCGGAGGCGATCCGGCTCCGAGTATCTGCTCCCTCAGGTCTGGACCCGCGTCGATGAGTATGTCGGTGTCGCCGGCGTGTACGATTGCCGATGCCCGCAGGCGCCGGTCACGCGGGTCGTCGGAGCGGCATACATCGCAGCCGCATCCTATCATCGGCACACCCGTCGATGTGCCCGTGCCGAGAAAAGTGAGTCGCATAGTTCGTTAGACAATCTCGTTAGTGTATTTCGGCCAGCAGGCCGTCGATGAATATCAGGTAGGCGCCGTTGTCGCATGTCCAGCTTTCGAAGAAACTGCCTCCGTTGTGCCATTTCCTGACATCGCGCGGCGCGCCGAGTGCCAGATGGCATTCTACGGTAGTCATACCCGGCGCCACGCGCGAGTTGACTATGTTTTCCCATGCGGTGTCGGTTATGGTCGGGTAGCGCAGGCGAGGGTCTGACAGCTCGAACAGCTTGTCGAAATTGCGGGTTGAGCTTCGGGCGTTGCCGACCGTCATGGCTACTGACGACTGATTGCCAAGGTCGTCGGTGATGTCGACACGCAGGGGATAGTCGGCATTGCCGGGCGCCACGTCGCGTATGGTGACTCCGACGTAGCGGCGACCGCGCCCCACCGGCGTAAGTTCACTGTCGACGCGCAGCGGTGATATGATATAGAATTTATTCCCCGCGAGAATGCGGCGCGCGTTATCGGTCATGTCGAGGTCGACGCTCATAGGCAGTGTGACCGACGCCGACAGCGATGATGACGGCACCCCGATTTTATAGCGGAGCGTTTCGGCAGCCGCATTTCCGTTCTCTTTATGGAATGACAGCACGCTCACCGTATCGCCTGTTATGGATATTTCATCGTCCAGACTGTCGAACACAAGCACGTCGCCCGGTGCAATCGCCGGTTCTTTTTCAAAGAGAAGCGACAGTTTCGGGTCGGTGACGAGAAAACGTCGTCCGCTTTCCCATTGCGCCATGCCCGGAGGAGCAAGCCGTGCGGCAAAGTCGGCCTCCTTGTTGACAGACGGCACCTCCCGGTTCACGTCCTTGACCGTAATGCGCGGCGTGCTCTCTATCCCTGTGAAACAGCTTGTCAGGGACAGACAGCACGCCGATATGATTATTATACCGGAAAATTTCACTCTGTCACGGGGTCGATGCCCAGATTATAGTAGATGAATGAATAGAGGTCGGTGTACTCGTCGATGACCTTGCTTATCGGTTTGCCGGCTCCGTGACCCGCCTTGGAGTCGATGCGTATGAGTTTGGGCTTGTCGCCGGTGTCCGATGCCTGGAGCACTGCGGCGTATTTGAACGAGTGGGCCGGCACCACGCGGTCGTCATGGTCGGCCGTGGTGACGAGTATAGCCGGATAGGGCGTGCCGTCGCTGCTGATGTTGTGCATGGGGGAGTAGGAACGCAGATAGGCTGCCATCTCGGGAGAGTCGGCCGATGTGCCGTAATCCGACGCCCAGTTCCACCCGATGGTGAACAGATGGTAGCGCAGCATGTCCATGACACCTACGCGGGGTATCGCCACCGCGAAAAGGTCGGGACGCATGTTGACGCATGTACCCACGAGGAGGCCGCCGTTGCTTCCGCCCTCTATCACTATGCGCTCCGGATTGGTATAACCCTCCCTGACGAGATACTCGGCGGCGGCGATGAAGTCGTCGAATACGTTTTTCTTCTGCATCTTGGTGCCGGCTTCGTGCCACTTGTCGCCGTATTCCGACCCTCCGCGCAGGTTGGCCTCTGCATATATGCCGCCGTTCTCAAGCCAGTTCAGGCGGTTGGGTGAGAAGGCCGGACCGAGTGCTATGTTGAAGCCGCCGTAGCCGTAGAGATACACAGGATTCGTGCCGTCGCGCTTTATCCCTTTTTTGTAGGTGAGGTGCATGTGTACGGGGGTGCCGTCGGCCGATGGATAGAACACCTCCTCGGTGACGTAGTCGTCGGGATTGAATCCCGCAACGGCGGCGCGTTCGGTCAGTGTGCTGCTGCCCGTGGCGAGGTCATATTTGTAGTGAGCCCACGGCTGCAGGTAGTTGGTCACGTTGTAATACACCTCGTCGTGCCGGCGTGAGCTGGAGAAAGTGGCGTTGGCTATCGACGGGAGCTGTATCTCACGGATGAAATTGCCGTTGAGGTCGTAGAGCGCCGGATGCGATGATGCGTCGCGCTTGTAGTTTACTATGATTTTGTCGCCTGCCATCTGCGCGCCTGCCATCACGGCGTCGCTCTCGGCGATAAGTTCGTGCCAGTTAGCGCGTGACGGGTTGCTCACGGGTGCCGACATCAGCCGGTAGTTGGGAGCGTCGACCGAAGTGGTGAAGTAGATGGTGTCGCCGATTACGTCGACAATCCCTATGATATTGTCCTGCGACGGCTCCATCACCTTCCACTCCGAAGCGGGGTCGTCGAGGTCTTTTACCTTGATTGACTCGCCGAATCCCTGTCCGCCGGCCATCAGGAAAATGTAATGGTTCTTTTCGGGCACGTAGACTGAATGGAAATACAGCGGGTGATCCGTGTCCTCGTAAAACAGCTTGTCGTCCGACTGCGGAGTGCCGACCTTGTGATAGTAGATGCGGTGGTTCTCGTTGGCATTGGAAAATTCCTTCCCTGCCTCGGGCTTGGGATACGCGCTGTAGAAAAATCCGTCGCCATACCATTCCGCGCCCGTGAACTTGGCCCACTCTATATGGTCGGGCAGCATACGGCCTGTCTCGGTGTCGAGCAGGTAAATCTCGCTCCAGTCGGAGCCGCTGCGGCTTATGGTGTAGGCGGTGTATTTGCCGTCGGGCGACATGAACACTCCCGTCAGCGCCACTGTGCCGTCGTCGCTGAGCTTGTTCGGGTCAAGAAACAGTTCCGGCTTGCCGTCTATGGTGGCCTTGCGGTAAAGCACCGACTGGTTCTGCATCCCCGAATTTTCAAAGAAATAATAGCGGTTGTCGTCGGCTTTCCACGGAAGCCCTGTCTTTTTGTAGTTCTGGAATGAAGCGATGCGGTTGCGCAGTTTTTCGCGGAACGGTATTTTTGACATATAGTCTTCGGTCAGCTTGCGTTCGGCTTCGACCCATTGCAGGGTCGCGGCGGCCGTGTCGTTTTCGAGCGGACGGTATGTGTCGGTTACTGTGGTGCCGAAATAGGTGTCGGTCACGGCTCCGGACGGCGCCTCCGGATATTGCAGGCGTCCGGCGGCGTCGGCCGTTACGGCTGCTGTCAGTGCCATTGTCGTTAAAATTATTGACGGTTTATTCATTCGATTGTTGTTGGTGGGGATTATTGCTCTGGTTCTTCTATCCTGTAAGGAGAATTGTCAGGGCTGAATGCTCCGCTTTGCAGGTGAGTGTATATCCGGTAGCAGGCGTATGCGTCGAGAGCCGCATAGCCCTGCTGTGCCTCGGTCAGTGTCTCGGCTTCCCAATTGGTCAGACGCTGCCCTTTCGATATGCGTTCGTTGAATATTACGGCATAGACTTTCTGAAGTGAGTTGTCGGCTATGTCGTATGACTTGACATAGGTCTGCAGCTCGATGATGTTTTCAGGGTTAAAGGTGTCGAGAGCCGACAGCGAATGCAGGTCGTCCTTTATCGAGAGGCCGACCTTAAGCACCTTGTCGCTCTCCATAAGTTCTTTTATCTCAGGTGTCAGACCCGTATGGTTCAGGCGGATAAGGAAACATTCGTCGGCCGTCGACAGTTGCAGGAGCGCTACCTTGTGCGGCTGCCCTTTGTGAAACGAGGGCCGTGTTTCGGTGTCAAACCCTATGATGGGCTGAGTCATAAGGTATTTGATTGCTTTTCGACAGTCGAGCGGAGAATTAATCACTATGATACGGCCTCCAAACACCGCCTGGGGCAATTCTGCTATCGCTTCCTTTGAAATTCCTAACATTATTTATTCTCTCCTTCTTTACTGCAAAAGTAACTAAAATTAGACAGCACAGCAAAACATTAATGCTAAAAAACGCCAAAACACTGTATTTCCACTTTTTGAAGAAAAATGAAGCTGTTTTTGATATTTTTAATTATCTTTGTAGGTCAAACCATGACAAAACTCATATCATAGGAGATGTGATTTAATAGTGTATTTGCATTTTCCGATGTTCTTTCGGACTTATTATCATATTTAACAGACTGTAATCAAATGAAATATATTGGAGCTCACGTATCTACAGGCTCGGGAGTGGCGCAGGCCCCGCTCAATGCCGCCGACATCGGCGCAAAGGCTTTCGCACTGTTCACCCGCAACCCGTCGAGATGGAAGTCAAAGCCGATTTCCGATAAGGAAGCGGCTCTTTTCAGGGAACGGTGCGCCACGCTCGGATATGCTCCCCGGCATATCCTGCCCCACGACAGCTATCTCATCAACCTCGGCTCACCCGACAAGGATAAACTCGCGCAGTCGCGCGAGGCTTTCCTCGACGAGTTCAACCGCTGCGCGCAGCTCGGGCTGACGATGCTCAATTTTCATCCCGGCTCACATCTAAACCTCGTCGATGCCGATGCATGCATAGCCACCATCGCCGAATCCATCAACATGACCCTTGACGCCACCGAAGGTGTAAAGGCCGTCATAGAGTCGACCGCCGGACAGGGCTCCAACCTCGGATACTCCTTCGAGCAGCTCAGGGCCATCATAGACCTTGTGGAGGACAAGTCGCGTGTGGGCGTCTGCGTCGATTCATGCCACACTTTCGCCGCCGGCTACGACCTCTCCACCCCCGAAGGCTACGAAGCCACATGGCAGGAATTTGACCGCGTGATCGGCCTCGGCTACCTTTGCGCCATGCATATCAACGACTCCAAAAAGGGACTGCATTCACGCGTCGACCGCCATGCTCCGATAGGGCAGGGCGAAATTGGCGCCGCATTCTTCTCGATGCTCGTCAACGATCCCCGCATGGACAATATTCCCCTCATACTGGAGACACCCGACGAAAGCCTCTGGCCGCAGGAGATAGCATGGCTCTACTCCGAAATCAAATGAATCGCTGACCCTACAGTCTGACACCCTCTTACTGCATACCGGTGAGACACCCTCTAATCCTTAAATCAGTAACGGGAACATTCTTACCTCATCACTCATCATCTGAAATAATCAAACAAAAAATAATCAAATAATCAATCACATTCAATCGACATGAAAACCAAACCCGACTTAGGCTTTTGGAAGCTGTGGAATCTGAGCTTCGGATTTTTCGGAGTCCAGATTGCCTACGCGCTCCAAAGCTCTCAGGTGAGCCGTATCTTCTCCACCATCGGAGCCGATCCTCACCAGCTGAGCTACTTCTGGATTCTGCCCCCTCTCATGGGATTTCTCGTGCAACCCATCATCGGTTCCGCTTCCGACCGCACATGGAACCGCTTCGGACGCCGTCTGCCCTACCTTATCGTCGGCGCCGCAATCGCCATCATCGTGATGTGCTTCCTCCCCAATGCCGGCAGCCTCGGACTCTCCGTCTCGGCGGCCATCACATTCGGCCTTTTCTGCCTCATGCTACTCGACACGTCAATCAACATGGCCATGCAGCCGTTCAAAATGCTTGTCGGCGATATGGTCAACGAGAAGCAGAAAGGCCTTGCCTACTCCATACAGAGCTTCCTGTGCAACGCAGGTTCGTTCGTAGGCTATCTCGCGCCTATCATCCTTGCGCTTTTCGTGAGCAACCAGGCTCCCGAAGGTGAGGTGCCCCCCACGGTGACATTCGCTTTCTATCTCGGTGCCCTCATCCTCCTGCTGTGCGTGCTCTACACCTTCGCCAAGGTCAAGGAGATGCCTCCGAAGTTGTATGCCGAATACAACGGTGTGCCCGAGGAGACAAATGAGAAAAAAGGCAATATGTTCACGCAGATGGCCGGTGCGCTCAAGACTGCGCCCGCCGTGTTCTGGACCATCGGTCTCGTGCAGTTCTTCTGCTGGAGCGGCTTCCTCTTCCTCTGGACATACTCCACCGACGCCATCGCCGGCCATGCTTTCGACTGTCCCGCCGAGCAGAAAGTGTCGGGCGTTGAAATCAACGGCACAACCTATTCCGACAAATATCTTTTTGCCGACGAACTGCTCGTAATCGATGACGGACGTCTCACCATCAACGGCGTGAACGTCAACGGCAACATCATTTATCCCGACAGCATCAAGAACGCAGCCGGCGAACTCGTCATCAAGGAAGGCCAGATACACTACAAGGACGGTGTCGCTCTCCTCAAGCCCGGCGACAGCTACGGCAAAGCGGGCGACGTTCTCGTCATCGACGAAGTCGAGACCATACTCACCGCACCCGCCGCAACCGTAACCTCACTCTCGACCATCACCCCCGACCATAAGCTCGCCACCGCCCATATCGTAGTCAAGAAAGGCGACACCTACGAGAAGGAGCAGGTCAACGAACTTCCCTCGGCTTCAGCCGCCCAGATTTCGCCCAAACACGCCACCGTGCTCAACGCCCAGTCCAAGCAGTATCAGGACGCCGGCGACTGGAATGGCGTGCTTTTCGCCGTTCAGGCCGTGTTTGCAGTAATATGGGCAGCCGTGCTTCCGCGATTTAAAAACCGCCGCTTCGCCTACTCCATCAGCCTTGTAATCGGTGCCGTAGGCTTCATTTCGGTTTACTTCTGCACCTCCAAGTGGGCGCTTACAGTGCCCTACGGGCTCATGGGCTGCGGATGGGCCGCAATGCTTGCCATGCCGTTCACCATCCTCACCAACGCCCTGTCGGGCAAGAACATCGGCACATATCTCGGCCTGTTCAACTGCACCATCTGCTTCCCGCAGATTATCGCCGCCCTCCTCGGCGGTCTCATACTCGGCTTCTTCCCCCGTGCAGCCGCCGACACCGCTCAGGCCGGCGCACCGCAGACAGTGTTCATGATTGTCGTAGCCGGTATCCTCATGCTCCTCGGTGCCCTCTCCGTATGGAACATCAAGGAAATCTCCGCCGAAAAACAGCGTGCAGCCGCCGAAGCCGCCGGCAAATAATCACCCTTGCCTGACAGATTTCCGGAATAACAAGCAGGTGGTAGATTGCTACCGACCATGCATAAAATAAACCGCAATACAGGAGATTTAACAGTGGTACAATATATAAATATAATATTGAGCTTCTGTTGAATCTCCTGTCCTGTTGTTAACAGGGAGTATCAAAACTCCGATTCTGTGGGCATAAACAATTAAATATCACCCATGAAGAAAAAATTATTCATCACGCTTGTTGTCGCTATATTAACCGTCGCAATGGTAAGTTGCTCGGACGACAATGATATAGTCATTGAAAAATCAATTGGTACTATGTCAAAAAAATCATTCAGACTGCTATGTTTCGGCAATTCTTTTACAGAGGATGCCATGGGGTATGTCCCGATGATATTGAAACAGTTGGCTCCTGATGTAGATGTGACAATAGGCATAGCTTATATCGGCGGTTGCTCTCTACAACAGCATCTTGCCAATTTCCGGGGGGCGGCATACGTAGACGGAGAAAATGTGTATATGCCGCAAATGTATGATTATTACAAGAGCGAAAGCGGTGATTCATGGGTCACGCAGCACAATAAGGACATTGATTCTATACTCGCCGACAAAGAGTGGGACGTAGTGACATTTCAGCAGAATGGCTCGCAGGCTCATCTTGAATGGTCTGAGGTAATAGAGCCGTATATAAGCGAACTTGTAGAGTTGGCCTATGAGAAAAAGAATGGTATAAGGTTCGGTTGGATACTTATCCACGGTGCCTATGGGGCAAGTGATGCCGGTTTTGAATATTATTGGCGGGGGGCGGCAAATAATGCACAGATGACTGCCGATGCTCTTGATTGTATAGTGTTCCCTTATGGCACAGCGGTGCAGAATCTGAGATTGAGCGGGTTGAAATCACTTGGCGACGGTTCGGCCAAAAATCTTACTGTCGATAATGGGCATCTGCAGGAAGGAATAGGTTGCTATTGTGCGGCCTTGACAAATGCACTGACCATATTGCGGCTTGCCGGGGTAAAAGATGTTGATGCAATGATTGACTTTACAGAAATCAATGAAGCTACAATCAAATATATGAATGTTCCGGGACGTCATCTCGGCTCGGGAGTAATAGGCATGACACCCGAAAACAGATACATAGCCAAACTGGCAGCTCTTGCAGCCATATCTTCCCCATACAATCTGACCGACCTTTCTGGAGAATCATGCCGGAAGTTTGCGCCTTAATAAAGCATGCAAAAAAAGAAAAAGTTATGTATTAATGAGTATCTTTGTATATGATGTTAACGTCAGCGGAAATAGAAGTATTGCGCTATGACAGTACTCGTCTTTGGTATGACATTGCCTATTGAATGTATTATGAAGAAACGGATTATATTGCTTTTGATTGCGACCCTGTATATTTCGGCTGCGCTGACCGGCTGTCGCCACAAAACCGGTGCATGGAATTCAATGAACGAGGCCGAACGTCTCATCCAGACTCATCCCGACTCCTCCCTCTCGATACTTTCGGCAATCGACAGGCACACACTCGGCGACGATGAGGAGAAAGCCCGCTACGCCCTGCTGATGTCAATGGCACTCGACAAGAACTACGTCGATACCACCACATTTGAAATCTTACAGCCCGCCATTGACTATTACCTGAAAAAAGGCACTCCCGACGAAAAACTGCGCACCCTTTACTATCAGGGCCGCATCTACCAGAACGGAAAAAATGATGACATGGCAATGCGGTCATTCATTCAGGGACGGGAATATATCGAAATAGCGACAGACACACTGACCGCCGCCAACTTGCTTGTAGCGCAGGGTGTAATATACTATTCCACCTACAAGATCGATGACTTTATTGAAAATAACGAAAAAGCGGCGCGACTGTACAATTCAATTAATAGACCCGATTACGAATTTTCAAGTCTTGCGAAAATTATTAATGGTAGTATACAAATCGGGAATAAACAGCTGGCCGATAGTGTATTGAATATATCAAAAGGCAAGATTTTGCATCATCCGGAATATGGAGCTGAAATATTTCCGCATGTTTTATCGTATGCAATTGCATGGGAGAGTAAGGAACATCTTCGTAGAATTCTTGACAGTTACAGCAATCTTGATAGTATTGAACCAGAATTAAAATTGAATGTCGCATTGGGATTCTGTAAAATCGGTGAACCGGCAAAAGCAATATCTTTCCTGCACTCGGCAGAAACAGATAATGGTATTCGGGAGTCGCTCAAATATCTTGCGGTTAAATCGCAGGTTTTGGAGGAGAATGGCGATTTGGCAGGCGCTCTCAAAGCATATCGCAGTTTTTATAAAAAATTGGAAGCCCAACATCAGAAAATCTTTTCACAGGACTTACTGTTCGCACAGCAAAAACATGAAATGGAAATCTCAAGTCTGACCGATTTGAGAAAAAGAGACAATTTTATCTGGATAATTTCATGCGGTGTTCTTTTGTTGTTCTTTATGGTCATATATATTTTTTATCGTTATAGATTAATAAAAACGAAAAATCTATTGAATGAAAAGGAGAAAGAAAGGTTACAATTAGAGTTGGATAATCTCCTTAAAGAAAAAGAAAAGCTTGAATTAGAACGGAAGAATGCGAAATTGGAATGCGAACGCCAGATGTTGGCCGCTGAGAATATGCGGTTGAAAATCAAACAGCTTGAAGAGGAGAGCATCAGCCTTAAAAGTCTGCTTATGACTCAGAGTGATATAGCGAAACCTGTTGAGGATGCGATTAAAGTAAGGATTGAGATGTTGAACGGGCTTCTCGCAACCTGCATTTCTGAAAACTCATCCTACGCTCAACCCTATGGTGCATGGCGCGACAAATTGGTGCAGGATAAAGACGAGTTTATGAACTCGACACGTCTTGCATTTAAAGCCTCCCATCCCAAATTCATCGAGTATCTGGAGCAACACCGGCTTTCGGAGGCAGAAATCAATTACCTATGCCTATATGCAATAGGCCTGAGAGGAAAAGAAGTCGGCGAATATATCCAACTCCGTCGCCATTACCATATCAGCAGCGATATCCGCCGAAAACTCGGCATCGATGACCATGAAACAAATATAGGCATCTACATCCGAAAACTGATGAAGACTCTTTAGCATTGCGGTACATCCCAATGCTGTTTACTTAAGGAGTATCAAGTGGGGCGAGGGCGTCTCGCCCTCGTGGTATTATTCTCATTACACTGAAAGTTACCACGGGGGCGAGACGCCCCCGCTCCATTCGCACTCAGCTTAAGTAAAGAGCATTTCGGTGCGTCCCTACGTTGAGTTCCCCCATTCCGCAGTCCTTTGCTCCCTTGGCATACAGTAGCAGCCGGCAAATGTCAAACTTTTGGATATTGTGTTCAGAAAATGGATATATTCTATTTCCTAAATGGTTGTTATACATGTGAATAAAAGTTGTTGCCGTCAAACTTTTATTCTTGTTTGAAAATTATCCAATCTCTATTTTTGTGTCGAATTTAAAACAGCATCACACATGAATAGTATGAATAAGGTAATTGCTTTTTTGTTTGCGATAGCAGTATCATTATCGGGTTTCAGCGCTTTGGCTGATGAGTGCTGCGGGACGGTCAGGGGGCGTATTGTCAGTGCCGGTAACGAGCCGGTGGAGGGAGCATATATATATGTCATTGTGACCTCGCCTGAAGAAAAAGTCATAGCAACTTCTTTTTCCGATGAAAACGGTGTTTTTGAAATGACGTCGGGTTGCGGTGATGAACTCTATTTGATTATTTCCTGTCTCGGTTATAATCAGTTTGTGAATAAGTACAGTCTTGGACAAAACGAAGTAAAAGATTTGGGCGACTGTCGTTTGGAAATTAATGCCAAGGAGTTGCAGACTGTCGTGGTGAAAGGGCGACCTCTCACAGTCAAGTCATTGCCCGACGGCTTTTCTGTAGATGTGCGTAAACTTGCCGAGAGCAGCAACAATGCTTTCGATTTATTGGGACGTCTCCCTCAGATTATTGTGGAAGGCGATAAGATAACGGTAGTAGGCAAAGAAAAAATTCTGGTACGGGTAAACAATGTGCTTCAGCGCGTTGAGGCTGCCGATCTCCCGAATGTGCTGCGTGGGTATGACGCGGAGCTGATTGACCGTGTAGATGTGATAACATCGCCCCCGCTCAAATACGATTCTGAGGGAACGACGGCGATGATAACACTCCACATGAACTCAAAATTCAATAAATATGCCGGTGGAAACATCGGTTTTGAATTCATGAAAAATTCAGGCTACGGCGGACGTGAGGCTGTATATGGTTCAGGTATATTCAATAATAAAAAACTGTTTGTTGACATTACTCCATCCTTCAATCATAATTTCTCTCACTATAAGGAGGATGCTTTGTATACTTATGAAGATAATACGACATACAAAAATTATACTCTTGGAAAAGGAAGAGACAATTATGTGGGTAGTTCACTTACGGCACAATACCAATACGATAAAGGTTATGTAGGGTTGAATGCCAATATAAACAAACGGACAACGCATAATAAATTCCCCTCAGAAGAAACACTGCTTGATGTCAGAAATCTAAATCGTAACGATATAGATATCGACAAGCCTCGATTTAATACAACAATGTATGCCGAACATGCCTTTACCAACGAATTCAAAGGATGGCTCGACGTGATATATTATAATTTTAGGGAAGATACCGGAAATTTCTTTGACGGGATATATGAAAACTCTGAATCACCATTTATGGCTTATGATTCTATGGAGAAACTGAAAATCAATGGAGTGGCATTCTGTAATGATTATTCGATAGATATTGGTAAGGAACATAAGCATACCTTAGATTTCGGGATAAAGTTCTTTTACTCTCATCTTTCAAATGGTAAAGATGCCGAGCTGGCTTTGTGGCCTGAGGGCATCTTGTCGCGGCAGAACGACATACTCAAACTTAATGAAACAAAAACAATACCTTATTTGAGCTATACATGGCGTCCTGCTGATAGATTAAGTTTCAGAATCGGCTCACAATATATGTATACTGTCCGTCAAGTGAAAAATCTTAACATGGATAAGACGAAAATTGAATACTCGTCATATTTGCCAGATTTCTTGGCCTCATGGAAGCCTGCAGATAGTTCGAGGCTATCATTTATAATCACATCCGGCAGCACAGAGCCTAATTTCAGTCGGTTAAATCCGTTTGAATGGCGTACAGGTCAGTATAGTTATGCAAAAGGGAATCTTTCTCTCAGGAGCGAGAACAGATACCTCTATAAATTGGTGTATGTATATAAGGATATTTTCACAGTCACATGCTATCTTAACCAAAAGAGAAATGTGATATCCTCCATAAATACCGTAGTCGACAATAACATATATTCGACCCAAAAGAATGCCCAGAACAGTATCGATTACGGAATAATGCCGACATATTATTTCAACCGGTTATGGTGGCTGACATTGTCGGCCGGCATTTATGGAGGATATGAAATTTCAAAAGGGATAATACCCGAAGTTCCAAAGCGGGAGACTTCCTATCAGTGGGGTGGAAATTTCAATTCCAGTTTCATATTCAACAGGCAAAGGACATTCACAGGGGATTTCGGGTTTAATTATAAAGGACGTACGCGTAACGTGGTCACTACTGTAGAACCTACCTATTCATTCTATGCCGGACTGTCATTATATCTCCTTGACAGAAAAATGGGTATCCATATCTCAGGACTTAATCTGTTCGCTTCTGCCTACAAGGGAACTTCACATGCTGCCGGATATGTGATGGAGTTCAACAACCGCTATAATTATCCTACACTATATTTCCACATTACTTATCGTATCAACAACATCAATGATGATGCAAAAAACAGGACAGAAGCAATACGAAATGTCCAACAGAGGTTGTAATGTCGGATTTACAGTACCATGAACAGTATCGGCGGGAATGTTCCGTCTACGGTCGTGATAATCTTTGATGAATATGGATAGGCGCCTTGATATAGGTGCTTGCCGTCGAATGTGTACAGTATCTTTGACCGGTATGGGTAGGATCCTTCGTAGATATGTTTGCCGTCCCATGTGTAAAGTATTTTGGCGGAGTAGGGGGAGGCGCCCTGATAGAGGTGTTTTCCGTCCCAGGTGTAGAGGATTTTGGAGGAGTAGGGGTAGGCACCCTGATAGAGATGCTTTCCGTCCCAAGTGTATAGGATTTTTGACGGATAGGTATATGCGCCTTGGTAGAGGCGCTTTCCGTCCCACGAATAGAGCACTTTGCTGGCGTAGGCGTAGGGGCCGGAATAGATTTTGGTGTGTGCCGATATGGCAGTGAGTGTCAGCAGCAACGTTATAAGCAGAAGCAGTCGTTTCATCGCGGTTGAGGTATTAAAGGTTGCAGTTCACATATTAAGATACCGACTCCAAAGTTAACAAAAAATGCCCGGAAATGAAATCATTTTTCATCCATTCCCGGGCATTTTGTTATTTTATCGATGGCGTTGCAAAACTGATATTGGTTACGTCATCCTGTAGGGCTACTCCCCGGAGCAGCCGATAATGAGATCCTCGCTTGATTGGCGGCTGCACCGTGGTGCAGCCCTACAGGATGACGTATAATATTTTATTGCGACACCATCATATTGGGTTATTTATACTCGCCTTTGTCGCCGTTTTTGTCGTAGAGATGCCCTTTGACAAATGTGAGATTTTCCGACTGGTTGCCGCTGCCGTTGTTGAATACAAGGCCTGTCGTGCCCGACGGCACGGTATATTTGTAGATATTGCCCGAGTGCACGATCATATTCACGCCCGGCCATGATGAAGCGGATTCACCTCCCCAGTAGTGTACTTTCACCGTGCTCCAGTTGGTAGCTCCGTTGTCGAAATAGACTACATTGTCGCCTGTGGGAGGAGTCGGGCCGTCACCCGTACTGCCGTCGGGGTTATAGGTGGCGCCGTTGACGTATTCAAGGTTTCCGTTGCCGGCTCTAGTACCGCCTTTGTCGCTGATTATAATCAGTGTCGGCACTTTGCCTGCGGGAGCTTCCCAATAATATTTTCCGTCTTTCTGAGTCATAGCGTCGCCCGGCCACGCACCGGCTGCCGTGCAGTTCTCGGTTTCGTTCCATGCCCATACGTAGGGAGTCCAGTTCTGGGTGTTGTTGAAGTAGACATACTGTTTGTTGGGGTCGGGGTCGGGGTCGGGACCGGGTCCGGGGGTGTCGCTCTTAGTATAGGTGAACGACTGCACGTTGCTCCCGGCCTCGTTCTCGACGTAGGTCGACAAGGTAGTGGTCTCGGTGAAGGTCAGCGGAGAGGTATACACCGTCGACGATGCATTGGCGGCGCCCGCTACGGAGTAGCGTATCGGGGTGCCGGCAGGGTTGACCGACAGTGTCACCGTAACGCTCTCGCTGAATGTCGATGAGCCCGGAGTGGCTGTCACCACAGGTTTTTGAGGAACGGGTGGAACGGGAGGTGTGGGCGTGTCGATTTCATCGTCGGTGATCTGTCCGTAAGCCTCCACGAGCAATACCGGGCCTGATGCCTGCATGGTGACTTTGCCCCCGTCCACTGTAGCGGTAGTGGCCGTGTTGTAACCGTCCATCACCTTGGTGCCGTCAGCGAAAAATCCGTTGACATTGACCGTATATGTCTGTCCGGCCGAGGTGTTGAGGCGTATCACTACAGCGTTGGCATATGCTCCGTCAGTGAACGAGCGGCCGTAGGTGTCTGGGCCGAGATTGCTCTGCGTGCCCGCGCCTACTGCCGGATTGCGGCGGCGGAACTGGCCTATCAGCTGCCAGTGCTTGTTGTCGGCATTGTCGACTGCATCCCAGTTGAAGTCGCTGCGTGTAGCCATCGACTGGTCGGGACAGCCGCTCATATATCCGCGCGATGTCTCGTCGCCGTAATATATCTGTGCGCCGCCGGGGCAGAGCAGGAACATTGTCGCAACCTTTTTCTGGTCGCCGGGACGATGGAGACCGGTGTCGTGCGACGACACGTAGTTGAGCACCTGGCGTCCGTTCGAACCGTTGCAGTAGTTGGCATAATATTCCCAGTCGCTTGTGCTCGGCGTACGTCCCTGACTACCCTCCGAACTGTTGAAGGCGAAGTTGATCATCGAGTCGAAGCCGCCCGAAGTGAAGTATCCGGTATCGCCGTGGTCCCAGCCGAAAGCCTCGCCGGTCATCCAGAAATCCTCGGTCCACGATTTGGCGTATTCGTCCGCGCGTGAGCTTGCACGCCAGTTGGCGAGCGCGGTCTTGCACGCCTGCTTGAGCTGGTTCCATCGGCTGAGTTCAACGTGCTTGGCCGTGTCGCAGCGGAATCCGTCGATACCGAATTCCTCCACCCAGCCTGCAAGCCATGCTATGAGGTAGTCGGCCGGAGCGCCTTTGCCGTCTGTGCGCCATGCGTCGAGATTTGGGAGACGGTAGTCAAGATAGTCGCCGCTGTTTTCCTGCTCCCATTTCAGTTTCAGGAACGGAGGGATATTCACTGCCGAAGTTTTTTCGGTCACGACATCGGGGAGACCTGCAAGCGACATGGTGTAGTTGTCGCCCCCTCCGGGTGCGAAACCTGCCGACGATGACCAGCTGCGGTCGCCGAAGGCACGTACCCAGCCTGACCACCAATTGCCCCATTTGCCTTGCGTATCGGCGTTGAACGACACTTCATTGTCGTCCGACCACATCGTGTAATTGCCGTTCGACGGCATCCATCCTGCGGTGGCGGTGCCATTGAAATTGCCGAAATCGTAGTCCACGCAGTCGTCGAGTGTGCAATACCCGGTATGGTTGAGCACGATGTCCATCACCACGCGTATGCCGCGTTTATGGGCTTCGGTGACAAATGAGCGGAACTCTTCAACGGTACCCATGTTGCGGTCCATATACGTCCAGTCAAGAGCGTAGTATCCGTGGAACGCATAATGAGGGAAAGCATCGCCCTTGCCGCCTGTCCAGCCGTGCATCTGCTCGTAGGGAGCCGAAATCCAGATTGCATCCACGCCCAGACGGTTGAGATAGTCGAGTTTCTCGGTCAGACCCTTGATGTCGCCTCCGTGGAAGGTGGCGTAGTCGGGCATATTGCCCTGCGAGCGCTGGCGGTGGTATGACATGTCGTTCGCCGTGTCGCCGTTGTAGAAGCGGTCGGTCAGCACGAAGTAGATTGTGGCGTTCTTCCAGCTGAAATGGCGTCCGCGGAGCACCTGCGGTGTCTTGATTTTTATCGTATAGGCTTGCGATGCGGTGCCCGACACGATATTGTATACTATGGTGTTTTCGCCTCCGTCGAGCGACGCCAGCGAGTGGTTGTCATACTCGCGTCCGTTGACAGTGATGGTGACGGTAGCGTCCGATGCCGTCGGAGCCGCCGACAGCGTCATCAGCGACGTGTCGTCAAGCTCGATGCTGTAACTTGTGGTATTGCGGTCGAAATTGACAAGATTCTGTCCGTCGACTTTTATCTCGAGCGCCGACAAGGTCGCGTCGCCCGAATTGACGGCCGCTCCGGTGGCAGTGAATGCCGTGCCGAGAAGCATCATCGCGACAGCCGCGCTTACCTTATGGCTTATATTTCTGATATTCATTTTGGAATTTCTGATATGGGATTACTTCTTAATTATCTTCTCTATGGCACGCGAGCCGTCGGAAAGGGTTACGTTAAGCATATATATGCCGCTGCCGAGGTGGCCGCATTCGATGGCTACGGTTGCCTCGTTGCCGCACTCCATGTCGATTACGCGGCGTCCCGACAGGCTGTAGACTGCTATGCCGGCAATTCCTTCGGTTGCCTCCACGTTGAGCAGATTGTCGACCGGATTGGGGTAAACCGAAAGAGCTGCACGGTCGGTGTCGACTATCTCGATGCCGGTCTGTCCATGATAGAAATCATCGGAGGCCGGATCCTTCTGGTTATTGAGGCCTGCGAGTACGGGATATGAGTGCGTTCCTTCGGTGCGCCATTCCCATACGTCCGCGAAATTCCAGCCGAGCAAATCGCTGTACGTCTGCTTCGACACGAGGTTGGCGTTGTGGTCGTCGGCATGGTGTCCGTAGGCGCTCCAGTCGGTTCCGGTCAGCGGCATCAGTTTCCAGCTTATTGTGTTGGATGCATTGTTGGCAGCATTGTTATTGCCTCCGAAGCGTGCTATATACATTCCGTCGGAAGTCGGCATGATGGATGCGTTTATCGCTGCCGACGCTGACACGGTGCCGTAGTTGGCGCCGATAAGTCCGCCCGCATAGTTGTAGGCGGTGATTTTACCTGAAGCGTATGTGTTCTTTACCACACCCTTGTTCTTTCCGATAAGTCCGCCGGTAGCGTAGTCATTGGTGTTGGTGACGGCAGCTGTCGAGTAGCAGTCGCTGACGGTAGCTCCTACATTCTCGCCGATGAGTCCGCCGGCGCATATCGACGAGCCTGTCACGCTGCCCGAGCTGAAGCAGCGCTCCACTCGTCCCGACGCGGCGTAACCCACGAGCGCGCCCGTGAAAGTGGTGCCGCTGACGGTGGCATCGACCACTCCGACATTCGTGATGACGGCTCCCTCTATCGCGTTGAATACACCCGTCGACGTTCCGATTGCGGTATTGCTTACCGTCGCGTTTTTCAGCGAGAACCCTTTGCCGTCGAAGTTGCCTTTGAACGGCGAACTCTTTGTGCCGATGCCGTTGAACTCACCCACATTTATGTCGGCTCCCATTTCAAAATACACATCCTCCGCCCAGTCCATCGATGTCGTTGACAAAGCGATGATGTCTTCCGTGGTTTTAAGGATGAAAGGGGATTGTGCAGTGCCTTCGCCTCCAGAGTACGCGTTTTTGCGTCCCTGTATTACTTCGGCCATGCAGTCGGCCGTCTGACGTCCTGACGACGTGCGGGCTATGAATCCGAGTTTGGTGACAGTCTCGAGCTGGGCTTCGGTCAGGCCGTAAAACGACATCAGGTCGCTGACCTTTATCGTGTAGGTGCCCCCGCTTCCGGTCATTTTGAATTTCGCATTGATGGCTCCCGCCCAGTCTGAGGCCGGATATTCCTCCGAGCCGGCGATAGCCCATGTGTAGCAATAGACCTCCCCGCCGAAATCCGATGTCTGTATGGTCACCTCGAAAGGTTTGGTCGAGACAATCGGTGACGGCGATGATGTCAGGCTTGCCTGGTCGCCGTCGGCATATACCGACAGCACTGCGGTAAACGCACTAAGCAGGCACAGTACTTTTCTTTTCATTAAAAAGATTGGTTAAATTAAACATTAAAATTACAAACGTGCCCGTAAAGCAAAGTTTTTGAAGCAGAATTCGGTTTAGCTTGACAAGGCATAGGTTAAGGTTTTGGCTAAAAATCTATTGTACAGCTGATTTTTCTCCCGATACCTGAAAAAATTCCCTCCAGATACAGAAAAAATAATGGAGTCAAACCTTCTAATACTCCGATGATGAAAAAAATGATATAATCCGTTACAAAATTGGCAAATATTGCTGAAAAACTAAAATCTAAAAGTATGTTTTACAACATATATAGCCAAAAAGTAATGACGCGTAAGCGGAATAAAATATAAACATGTGAGCGGGCTTCAACTCGCCCGATTATGAATTTTGAATTATGAATTATGAATTATGAATTAAAAGAAAGTCCGCCAAGCCATTTTAAGAACTTGGTGGACTTCCTTTTTTGTGTTATCCGCTTGCCGGGATAAGTTGTAAATACTTACTGTGTGGTTCCTCCCGGCGTCACGGATTGGTTTGAGCCTGTTTCATTTTGTCAACGGACAATGACTTTTGTCACGGTATTGCCTACCTTTACAAGATATACGCCCGGTACCACGCTCACGCGGGTATCACCTGTGGCTGTTGCAATATTCTTGCCGTCAACTGATACAATATGCACTACCGCATCCGATGCCGCTGTGACAATGATGGTACGGCCTTCGACAACAATTGCAGCGTTTTCCGACATGATATTGTCGATACCCGATACCGAGAGCACGAGGGGCTCTGAAGCTTCCGATTCGCCGCGGTTGTAGAAGGCGGTCACATGATAGGTGTGGCTTCCGTTCTCGACATCATTGTGGGTGTAGCTGTTGGCCGATACCGGCTCAGCGTTAAGTTTGACGCCGTCGCAGTACACGTTGTAGCCGTTGAACTCAAGGCCTACGGTTGCATCTGCTGCAAGGTAAGATATGTCATCAAGCATCAGCATCATGCCATCATCGGATACGACACGGAATGCAAATCGTACGGCTCCTTCCGGAAGCTCGAATGAGAATCGACCCCAGCCGTCTGTGCGTATGACTCGGTAGTTGTATCCGGCGTTGTTGAATGACGTGAGCTGAATGAACTCATCCGGATCAACTGTGTCGGAAGTCGCATACCACACCTGAAGATATTCGCTGTAGTTTATTGACGCATTCTTGGCACAGAAGGAAACTGTCTGGGCAGTGCCTTTGAGGGCGGGTGATATTGCCCAGTCGTCTGATTCTATTACCTGTTTGGGATCTTCGCCACGGGTCCAGATTGAACCGATATATTGCTTGCCGCTTGCTGCGCGGTATTCTTTGGCATAGTCCGAGTTGGCGAGTGAGCTGTAAGTGCCGTCGATGATGATGAATGACTCTGGGTCAACGCCGGTGGTATGGTTGGGAATATCAAGATTGCCCAGTCCGCCCGAGGGAGCGCCGTCACGGTCGATAAATGTCCAGCCCGGGTATTCCTTGGTGAATGCTTCGGCGTTTTCAAACGATTCTACGGTCGCATCGTATGGAAGGTCGGCATCGGTTATGGCATCCCACGTCAGGGTCACGGTACTTTCTGCCGGCGTACCGTTAAGGTTGCTGACAGTGGGGAGAGTGCTCTCTTCGCGTGTTACTTTTGCCCCCTTGGGTGTCGTATTGTTGCTGGAGTCGGCATCGGCTGAATATACTATATGTGCAGTGTATTCCACCTCCTTGTCCTGGGCCATGTTGATGGCCTGTTCGAATTTAACGGCTACCGTGGCTCCGGCTTCGATGTTTTCAACCTGTTTTGTATCAACTACCGTACCGTTGGCAATTAGCTCAACGCTGAACGGACCTGCTGCAAGGCGCCCTACGTTTTCTATCGTAGCGGTGACATCGAACGGCTCGCCTGCGGTGACTGTCTCAGGTGCTGTCACTTCTACGGCATTGAGGTCGTAGTCCGGCATATCCATAAACTTCATATTGTCGATGAAGCAGTAGACGAGGCCATTGGAGTAATAACGTATGATGAGTTGTATGGCCTTGCCGACATATTCGTCGAGGTTTACAACCTTTTTGGTCCAGAGATTGTGGGTGTCGTTGCTGTAGTCGATGGTCTCCACAATCTTACTTTCACCTTCGCACACAACTATGATTTCAAACTTGGTAAGGTCGGTTTCTGTAATCTTCCATGTGTAGAATGAAAATACAGGGTGGTTCGCTCCGGAAAGATCTATTTTGCCGAAGATGAAGTCGCCTATACCCTTGCCGGTGCCAAGTGTGGCGCTGCTACCCACACGCTCGCCGTAGAAGAACTGGCCGTCACCGTCCTGGCTGGTCACGGAACTCATCTCGCCATCTTCCTTAAGCCCGAATTCGCAACCGTCCCATGCATCGAGGCCGATGATGTATTTCTTTGCATCCTCTAAGCATGTCATTGTCACGGGAAGGGAATATGCGGGTCCGACGGCAACGAGTCCGGCTCCGGCATACTCATCCCCTTCAGCTTCTTTGTTGAGGGCCTGCACACCAATTTGTATGAATGCCTGGGCCGCATCCTGAGGCTGTGCCTGGAATGTGAACGTGCGCTCGGTCACCGGCGTTTCGGTGAGCAGTTCCCATTGGCTGTCCTTAACGATATAGACATTGTAGCTTAGGTTGGGGGCGTAGAGGGGATTACCGTCGATGTCGACAGTCGGAGCATCCCAGGTTATGGTGACTTCCCCGGGCTTTTGCGTATTTTCGACAACCTTCACCGATGTCGGGGCTTCTGGCGTGTTAGGCCCTACGAATACAGATGCCGTCGCGCTGCGGCCTGTTTCTCCCGCCATGTTGTGTGACACTATGGTATAGGTGTAACGCCCAGCTTGCGCTACGTTGTCTTTGTAAGTTTGTGCGCTGCCCGCTGCTGCGGTGATTTCTCCTATGCTCTCACCGTCGCGCAGGATGCTTAGTTTCATGTCGCCTGTGTAGGGAGCGCCGGTAACGGTTGTCGTAGGAGCCTTGAAGTTGAGGGTCACGTTAAGTGCGCCTGTAACGTCGGGTACAAAGGTGATGTCGGTAGCCGCATCGGGCGCACCGGCTCCGAATGGCTCGGATATGCTGTACGACAGGAGGTAGAGATTCCATTGGTATGCGTCGCTGATAGCGTGGAAGCCAATGAAATATTCTCCTGAGGTGGCAGGCGCGATGGAAGCTGTCAGGCTGCTCGGAGTGCCTCCGAGTTCGGCAGGCTCTACAAGCGTCGTTGTCATGGCCTCCACCGTAGCTGCGCTGCCTATCTTGATTTCAATCTTTTCGGGATAGCCATTGCTGTATGCCCGGGCGAGTGCTTCAAAATCGTATGCTTTGCCGGCTTCGAGATAGATGGCCGGAGAGAAAATCCAATCGTCGGCGTCATTGCTTTTGCTATAATCATAGATGGTGCCCTTGCTGGAGTTGAAAATCCATGTTTTGCCGTCTTTGTTGGCGTCAAACACCGTATGCTGGCCGAATATCTCTTTATTCGACATATCCATCTCGACCGGAGCATTGTAATGGCCGAGGTAGATGGTGCCTGACATTTTGGCGACAGACGATTTTGACCCGTATTTCACCACTACACCGTAAGAATAGCCGGTGATTTCATCAGGTATGGTCACGTTGGTCGTCCATGTAGTATCCACCAGATCGTTTGCAACTACATCCCCCTTTGCGTCCACTACATCGTAGCGTATGTCGGCTGCATTAACATATCCGCCGTCCGACGATGTGGTAACAGCTTCCCAGGTAAGAGTTATCACGCCATCAGCGTATTTAATGTCTACCCCGGATGTGGCTGAGGGAGTGCCTTTGCCTACGTAGCATTCGGCTTTGCTTTGGTTAGACTCGCCGGCTTCGTTCGTGGCAACGGCAGTGAAAGTAGTGTTGCCGCTGACTGTAAGTTCTTTCGACGTTGTGACAGTGGCGCCCGCGGTGCTTGTACCGCTTGATACGACGCTGCTTCCGGCATAGATTTTATAACCCATTTCCTGTCCGGCCGCATCAGTCCCGTCATAGAGGGTCGAAGGCATTTTGACGGTGAAATTCACAGTCATAGAGCCTTCTTCACATGATACGGTGAGTTCGGGTGTCGCAGGTGCTTTGTCAGGCGCCTGGAAGGGTATATAGAGTCCGATAGCTTCGGCATTGTCGGTGAAAGTGGAGACTATGGCCGATTCTCCGGTGACAGGGTCTATTGCTACAAGACCGCCGCCTTGAGTGGCGGAATCGTTGGAAAACGAGAGTATGATATTGTTGTCTTTATCGTTATAGGCGGCTGAACTCATATAATAGAGATTGGGGCAGCCGGTAGGCCCGACTAACGTAAGCTCGCCTGTTTCCTTTTTTACTTTGTAGAGTTCGCCGTCTGTGTCTATGCCGTATGCGTTGCCAAACTTGTCTATTGCTACACCGCGGAAAGAGATGTCGAGGTCGGCGATTTTGACTACTTTTTTTGCCTTGATGTCCAGATACCCCCAATGGCGGTAAGTTTCACCGTAGTAGTCACCGGAAAAACAGCCGTACACTTTGCCCGATTCCGGGTCGTAGGCTACATCGGTGGCTTTGATGGGTAAGTCATCGAATTCAATGACGCCGACCTGACTTTTTGTCTCGGTGTCGTACATGTAGAGGTCGTACCCCATCACCCATGAGCCATATTTCAGCTCATACATGGAATATACGGTATGGTCGCCGTCAAAGAAGCTGTATAGCGGGCTGTTGCACTCGAATTGCATCTCGGTGACGGCATTGTCCGTCACCGGCAAACGGTATACACCGTATGGGGCGTTGCTCTGGGTCCAGCTGTCGCTGTAAATCACGGTGCCGTAGACATTGAGGGTAGCCGATATCTGGCTTGATTTGGCCACTCTCAGCATTGGTGATACCGGGCCGGTCAGCGAAGTGGACAAAGACCGTGAAATGGCCGATTGTTCTACACTACCCATGCCGCGTGTCCTCAATGCTTGTAATCCGCTGCGGTCATCCTGCACGAGATTGCTACGGCTTACTTCCGGTCCACAACCCCGCTGGAATCCTCTGTGTTGCCCCTGCGCGGAACTCGTCAGCGCTGACAGCGTGGTCATAATGCCGACGAACAGTAAAGATGCTTTCTTCATTGTTTGAAATAGGATTTATTAGTATTGGTTTACATTCCGCAATATTGAAATCTCCATAGAGGGATGAGACTTCAATATTGCTTTTCTTTCAAATGCAAATATATGACATTTTGGCGAAAATATTTGCATATTGCAAGAAATTTGTTCGGTTTTTTTGCATAAAAATACTGCTTAAGCATGCAGATGCGTCCAAATGCTGTTTACTTAAGTTGAGTGGAGCGGGGGCGTCCCGCCCCCGAGGTAACTTTTTGGAACTTAAAACAATAGCACGAGGGCGGGACGCCCTCGCTCCACTCAACTCAGCTTGAGTAAACAGCATTGCGTGGCGTTCCTACCTTCGGAGTTCTGCATCACCCTCCCAATTATGAATTATGCATTATGAATTATGAATTGCTCGAAAGCTCCTCTTTGATATACTCCGCGGTGGGTGATGATGTAGTGGCGATTTCCTCCGGCGTTCCCTGCGCGATGATTCTGCCGCCGTTCTTGCCACCGCCCGGACCCATGTCGACTATGCGGTCGGCCACTTTGATGACATCGAGGTTGTGCTCTATCACGATTACGGTGTTACCTTTGTCGACCAGACGGTTGAGCACCGCAAGCAGGGTCTTTATATCCTCGAAATGAAGCCCTGTGGTAGGTTCGTCGAGTATGAAAAGGGTCTTGCCGGTATCGCGTTTCGACAGCTCTGTGGCGAGCTTCACACGCTGGTTCTCGCCGCCCGACAGTGTCGACGACGGCTGACCGAGCTTGATGTAGCCCAGACCGATATCCTGAAGTACCTTTATCTTGTTGAGTATGTTCGGAATATTGGCGAAAAACTCCACCGCCTGATTGATGGTCATGTTGAGCACGTCGGCGATAGACTTCCCTTTGAATCGCACTTCAAGCGTCTCGCGGTTGTATCGGCGTCCGCCGCACACCTCGCACGGCACCAGTACGTCGGGCAGAAAATTCATCTCGATGGTCTTGTACCCGTTGCCGGCGCAAGCCTCGCAGCGTCCCCCCTTGATGTTGAATGAGAAACGTCCCGGCTTGTAGCCGCGTATCTGCGCCTCAGGAAGCCGCACGAACAGGTTGCGTATGTCGGTGAACACTCCCGTATAGGTGGCGGGATTTGAGCGCGGCGAGCGGCCTAACGGCGACTGGTCGACAGTCACAATCTTATCGATGTTTTCTATCCCCTCGATTGAAGCGTGGGGTAGCGGTTCCTGCAGCGACCGGTAGAAATGCTTAGACAGGATAGGCTGTAGCGTGCCGTTGATGAGCGACGATTTCCCCGAGCCTGACACACCGCAGATGCAGGTCAGCGTGCCTAACTCTATCGTGAGGTCGACATCGCGCAGGTTGTGGCCCGAAGCCCCGCGTACGGTCAGAGTCTTGCCGTTGCCGGGGCGGCGTGTTTCGGGTACGGCTATCGTACGTTTGCCGTTGAGATAGTCGGCTGTGATGGTGCCGCTTTCGAGCATCTTCCGAGGCGTACCCTCGAACACTACCTCCCCGCCGTGACGCCCTGCGCGCGGACCGATGTCGACTACATAGTCGGCCTCAAGCATCATCTCCTTGTCATGTTCCACGACTATCACCGAATTGGATGCGTCGCGCAGACGCTTGAGCGAGTTGATTAATCGCCGATTGTCACGCTGATGCAGACCGATTGACGGTTCGTCGAGTATGTAAAGCACGTTGACAAGCTCCGACCCGAGCTGTGTGGCAAGCCTTATGCGCTGGCTCTCGCCGCCCGACAGCGTTGCCGAAGCGCGGTTGAGTGACAGATAGTCCAGTCCGACATCAACAAGAAAGCTCAGGCGCGTGCGTATCTCCTTGAGTATCTCCGTCGCTATGATACGCTGCGACGGGTTCAGATACTGTTCGGCGCCTTTGACCCATTCGAGCAGATCGACAATATCCATCCGGCTCAGATCGGCGATATTCTTCTCTCCGATAAAGAAATGCAGCGCCTCACGGTTCAGGCGGTCGCCGTGGCACTCGGGACATACCGTCTGCGTGTAGAACTGGCCGCTCCATTTTTTCGACTGCGAGTCGTCATCGTCGGCACTCAGTGTCTCGATATATTTCACAATGCCTTCGTAAGCAAGGAAATAACTCGAGTATGGCGAACTGTGTTTGAGCTGAAGCCGCTCAGGCGTGCCGTTGAGTATGTCGTTGACAGCCTCCTCTGGCAAATCCTTGACCGGGGTGTTGAGGTCGGCGCCATATTTTTCGCATATCGCCTCTATCTGCCAGAACACCACGCTGTTTTTCTGCTTGCCTAAGGGTGCTATCGCCCCTTTCGCTATCGAAATACTGTCGTCGGGTATTATTTTCGCACGGTCCACGAGATTGACCGTACCGAGCCCCTTGCAGCATGGACATGCTCCCTGCGGGGAGTTGAACGAGAAATTGTGCGGAGCCGGCTCGCGGTACGATATGCCGCTCACCGGGTCCATCAGCGACTGCGAGTAATGCCCTATGGCATTGTCGTCGATGTCGTATATCATCATCTGCTTGTCACCCTGACGCAAGGCGTTTGCCACGGAGTCGCGCAGGCGCGAGTCATCCTTGTCGGCCACTTTCAGCTTGTCGATTACAATCTCGATGGAGTGGTTCTTGTATCGGTCGAGCTTCATGCCGGGCTCAATCTCGCGTATGTGTCCGTCCACGCGCACGGTCACGTACCCCTTCTTCTGCAGTTGCTCGAACAGGTCCTTGTAATGCCCCTTTCGGTTGTGCACTACCGGAGCCAACAGCATAATCTTGCGCCCGGCATACCGTTCGAGTATCAGGCTTACAATCTTCTCCTCGCTGTACTTCACCATCGGCTCTCCCGATATATAGCTGCGCGCGGTTGCCACGCGGGCATACAGCAGACGCAGGAAGTCGTATATCTCGGTCGTGGTGCCTATGGTGCTTCGCGGGTTGCGGTTGACCGTTTTCTGCTCGATGGCTATCACCGGGCTCAGACCGCTTATATGGTCCACGTCGGGGCGCTCCAGATTGCCTAAAAGATTGCGTGCGTAGGCCGAAAAAGTCTCGATATAGCGCCGTTGTCCCTCAGCGAATATCGTGTCGAATGCCAGTGACGACTTGCCGCTGCCGCTCAGACCGGTAATCACGGTCAGCGCGTTGTGCGGTATCGTCACGTCGATATTCTTGAGATTGTTGACACGCGCGCCTATCACCTGCAGTGAGTCAAGCGGGCGTATTTCTGTCAGGCGTGTCGCCGTACTGTCTGTCGGCGTTCCGGTGTTTGCTGTATCAGTCTTTTCCTTCATGTCTGTTGTCTATGAGATTGTTATCTCATTTCACCCATGCCGGGTTGTATATGTTTTTTGAAGCGGTGGAGCGGTGTAGCGAGTCACGTTTGGGCACCCGCACGCGATACGTCTTGCCCGTCTTGTTTGGAAGCGTCTTGTCGCGTATCCACATATTGGCGTCCTTGAGCTGTGCGTAGCTTATGCCATGCTTTTTCGCCCACGACGGCCAGTCCTCCACCGGAGTGTTCACCTCCACGATGTCATATTCAATCGGGGTATAGAACTGGTCGGGTGTCAGCGCGAAGCCGTAGGCACGCGGATTCTCCATAATCAGCTTCGTGGCTAAGATACGGAACATATAGCGCGTCGTCTCTTCATTGAGATAGAGGTCCATCGCCGTAGTGGCCTGCTGCGCGTCAAGCTCCTTGGTGATTCGTGCCGGTCCGGCGTTGTAGGCTGCCGCCACCGACTCCCAGTCGCCATACTTCGCTTTCAGTGATTTGAGAAAACGGCATGCTGCCGCCGTAGCTTTCTCCACATCGTAGCGTTCGTCGACATACTCGTTGACTTCGAGCCCGTATTGCTTGGCTGTCGACGGTATGAACTGCCATATTCCGGCGGCTTTGGCCGGGGAGTAAGCGCGCGGATTGAGCGAACTCTCTATGCACGCCAGGTAGATTATATCCTCGGGCACGCCGTTCTTTTTGAGTATGGGCAGTATCTCGGGAAAGTACCTGTTGGCACGCTTCAGCAGCAACAGCGTGTTGCCGTGCGTGTAGGATATTGCGGTAAGTTCGCGGTCGAGGCGTTCGTACAGGTCTATGCGGTCAAGGTCATACTCCGTGTCGGCGAATTTGGCCTTCTCCGGTATGCGGGGACTGCGCACGGGGCTGAGCACCGTCGACGCGTTTGATGCCTGCTGGGCCGATGCCTCCGGGCCTGTCGGCGCCAAGCCGGCTGTCGCAACTAAAGCGAGGGTAACAAAAAGTGGTGATTTCATTGAATGATGTCCGTTTTAATGGAATGATGTCCGTTTTATTCGTATTGGAAACTTGGTGGTCGTTTTTCGCCGGGCGGATGCCGCATTCCGCGGTATCTTCTCGATTGAGGCGCCGGCCGCCGTACGGCGCGAACCCGTCGCACCCGTCGCTCGAAGCGGTATATTATTCTGTAACGTTTTGTCCTTGCGATTGGTTGTAGCGTATTATGTTGATGTCGCCCGACAAATCATATTTATGTCCGTCGGCACCGCGGGCTTTTATCACATAATAATATACTCCCGACGGTACGAGTTTGCCGTTGTATTTCCCGTCCCAGCCCTGCGAGGGGTGGTTGAGTGTGGTGATTTTCACGCCCCACCGGTTGAATATATGGCATTCGAAGTCGACAATCGACTTGTAGCTCACTTTCCACTCGTCGTTGACACCCTCCGACGCTCCCGGTGAGAACGCGTTGGGGCACAGCAGTTTGCTTTCTCCTATCTGTATCTCGTAGACGGGGCTGAACCAGTCGCACGTGCCGTCGGCGTTGCTCGCCTGAAAGCGCATGTACCAAGTGCCGTATTCGGTAAACGTATACTCTACTTCCGTCTGGTTGAACCGCAGCTCGTATGTGTCGAATTCGGGCGATGATGACAGCTGCCATTCGGTGAAACGGACAGCATCGGTCACAGCGGCCACGAATGTTATGTCCACGGGCGCCGACCCGCCTAGTTCGCTCGACTGGTCGTTCTGCTCGTTGTCGTTGTCGCGCTCCTCCTTTTCGGCGTATGTCATCGCCTCTACGGCATTGGTGATATAGGTAGTGCTCTCGACCTGTTCACCCGAGCCCCATTCTTCGGCAAAGCGGTCGCCGCTTAGGGCGAATTGGGTGTCGCACAGCGGTTTGTCCACGCGTACCGTAGCTTTGAGTGCGTCGAGATATTCCTCTTTGTTCACCTGATTGTATGCTTTTGCAGTCTCGTCGTAGGCAAGGGTCCTGTAGCTCAGCGTATATCCGCGGTCAAGCGTGCGCGGCGCGCCGTTGATGGTATAGTAGTTTATCGCATAATTGCGGTTCTGGCCATGCAGCGTGATGTCTAAGAACAACGACTGGCAGTCGCTGTCCTCCTCATTGAACGATATTCCCGTGAAATCAACCCTGTATGCCGTATAATTGACAATCCAGAAATGATGCATGCGTCCGCCATCCTCGACAGTGATGCCGTATCCGTCGCCGTCGGCAAGCGCGTACGCTGACGTATTGCCGCTTACGGCCGCACTCACCGGCTCAGCGTAAGCCGCGCCCGAATTGCCCCATTTGCTCCATTTCGCGGCCGCGGAAGGATACGATGCCGTCATTCCGGCGGTATTCTCAACCACATAAATCTTATCCAGACCGGTTGAAGCGTCGGCACTGACAGGAATCACCCTCCCGCCCGAAAACGACAGCTCGGCGCCCATCGCACTCGCCGCCGTCACGGCAATCAGTGCGACAACACATACCGCCTTCAGCAAAGCGTTGAAAATATTGTAATTATGCAAATACTTCATAGTATCGAAACATATAAAATAATCAATCTACGAAGATACGAAATTTCCTCCTAATATCCAAATAGGAACTCTACCGTCAATTCTAAGAGCTTGTCTAAATTTATATGATGCAGATTTTGAGAGGAATTGTCAGATGGATTTTTGCTTGCAATGAGGGAGCGTAGCCGTAGCTACGTGACTGAAGAGCGAGCAAAAAGCCACTGGCAAGACCTTCAAAAGCAAAGTAATATGAATTTTAGACAAGCTCTAATGGAGCGCCTGCGTCTCACCCTGTCAAATAAAAAAGCCGTGAAGCGATGTCGCTTCACGGCTTTTTTATTGTTGTTATCTGTCGTTTACTCGGCTGCGAGGATTGAGGGAGCCACGTAGGTGCGTGCTGCAAGTTCCTGGTTGAGCATGTACAGACCCATGCCGTCGTTGCCGATGAGGGTGAACTTGTCGATGAGTATCTGGGCATTTTCCTCTTCCTCTACCTGCTCGTTGACAAACCATGTCAGGCGGTCGCGGGTAGCATAGTCATGCTCCTCTTCGGCGATGGCATAGAGGTTGTTGATTAATGCGGTGACCTTGCGCTCGTGGGCGAGGGTGTCCTTGAATGCATCGAGGGGAGTGGCCCATTCTGTCTCGACGGCGGCAATCGGTTTGAGGATTACGCGGCCGCCGCGCTGGTTGATATAGTTCATGAATATTTCGGCATGTGCCTGCTCTTCCTTGAACTGGATTTTAAACCAGTTGGCTACGCCGGCCATTCCGGAGTTTTCAAATTGCATACCCATTGACAGGTAGAGGTATGCCGACCAGAGTTCGGCATTTATCTGCTCATTAAGAGCATCTTCCATTTTTTTGCTTAACATAATTGTGATATATTGTTTTAATTGTTGTGTCATCTTGTGGTGACTGCCGCAAAGATAATGTAAATTTCGGCTCATTGTACCGTCCCTGCTCAGTTTTTATCGTTTTTTTTTGATGAGTGTGACTATTTTCTTAAGTATTTGTTATACCTTTATACCACAATTCAACACTCGGGAGGATATGAGTTTTTTCAATCGGATAAAGATGCGCGCGCAGCGTCTGTATGACAGGGCGGCAGCCTTTTATCGCTATTGCTGTGATGGCGTATGGACCGACATGCGTTCTACCCCGTTTGTAAAGCTCATAAAGACGCTCAATCTCTCGGTTCGTGCTTTTTTCAACGGCGATATACAGACAAAGGCATGTGCGCTCACCTACCGCACTATGCTTGCCGTAGTCCCCGCGCTTGCCCTTATTCTGGCTATAGGCCGCGGTTTCGGGCTGCAGGAGGTGCTTGAGGACGAGCTTATTGAAAGTTTCGGTTCGCAGCGCGAGGCGCTTGTCAAGGCGTTTGACTTTGTCGACAGTTATCTCAGCCAGTCGTCCGAAGGCATTTTCCTCGGAGTCGGCATAGCGTTGCTGCTGTGGACGTTAATTTCGATATTAGGCTCGGTGGAACATGCTTTCAATGATATCTGGGGCGTGAAAAACGGCCGTTCCATCTGGCGTAAGCTCACCGACTACCTTGCCATATTCCTTATACTCCCCGTGCTCATGTTATGCGCGAGCGGTATAACGGTGTTCGTTACGACTAACCTGCAGCGCATACTGCCGTTCGACTTTATGACGCCGCTGATCAAATGGCTGCTCGATTTTGCATCGCTCGTGTTCATCTGGCTGTTTTTCACCGGGGTCTACATGCTTATTCCCAACACTAAGGTGAAGTTCAAAAACGCTTTTGTCGCGGGTATTTTCGCCGGTACGGGATATATGGTGCTCCAGTGGCTTTTCATCACCGGACAGATCTATGTGTCGAAATACAATGCCATCTACGGCAGTTTCGCCTTCCTCCCCCTGCTCCTCATCTGGTTGCAGCTCGTGTGGGTGATATGTCTTGCCGGCGGCGTTATATGCTACGCCTCGCAGAATATCTTCCAGTTCAATTTCAACAACGAGATAGCCAGAATTACTACGGCCTACCGCCTGAAGATATTCGTGGCGGTAATGACTGTCGCGGTCAGGGATTACCTTGCACGCCGGACTCCCCCGACCAAGGAGAATATCGTCGAACGTTACGGACTGCCATCGCGGTTAGTCGCGACGTCGGCCAATTTCATGGTCGATGCCGGACTGCTCCTGCGTGTGGTTATTGATGAAAAGGATGAAGTCTACGGTTTTGTACCCGCCGTCGATGCCGAACTCCTCACGGTAGGGGAGGTGATAAAGCGTGTACGCGGTTATGGCTCCTCCGGATTTATCCCTGATTTCGAACGCTCTTTTGCCGGAGTAATCGAGGTGGTCGACAAAGCCGAACTCGCCATGATTGACTCCATGCGCCACACCTTCGTAAAAGATATTCCAATCACCGACTTTGTTACCGTAGAGGCAGACAAAGCGGCAACGTCTAAAACCAAATAACGAATTATGAAACAACCAATCGCAACGACCAACGCACCCGGTGCAATCGGTCCCTACAGCCAGGCTATCGACGCCGGTCCCTTCGTATTCATCTCCGGACAGATTCCCGTCAATCCCGCCACCGGCGAAATTCCCGAAGGCATAGCGCCACAGACCGCTCAGTCCATCGCCAACATCAAGGCTATCCTTGCCGAAGCCGGACTCACCATCGACAATGTTGTCAAGACTACTGTATTCCTTGCCGACATGAATGATTTCGGCGCCATGAACGCCGTATATGCCGACAACTTCACCGCTCCTTTCCCCGCACGTTCAGCTGTGGCAGTAAAGGAACTCCCCAAACAGGTGCTCGTCGAAATCGAAGTCATCGCCGCAAAGTAACATTATCGGTCAAAAGTCGCGATTCAATACTGTTTACTTAGCAGAGTTGATAGGGGCGGGGGCGTCTCGCCCCCGTGGTAACTTTCAGCGTATAAGAATAATATCACGAGGGCGAGACGCCCTCGCCCCTACCTGTGCCCCTTAAGTTACCTCCGATTTGCCAATGCCTCGGCCACGACGTAGGTACTTCCGCCGATAAACACTACTCCATCTTCCCCGGCGATATGACGCGCCTCCTCTACGGCACGCGTTACGTCGGGGATTACTGTCCCCTGCAATCCCTTTTCCGAGGCACGCCGTGCAAGCTCTCCGGCCTCCATCGCACGCGGTATCGACGCCTGCGTGAAGATATAACGCGCATCGCGCGGCATCATTTCAAGTATGTGGTCCACATCCTTGTCGCTGACAAATCCTGTTACCATCACAAGCCGGCTGCCGTATCGGGCAAGGCGTGGCCCGAGATACTGCCACCCCCCTTCGTTGTGCCCCGTATCGCATATCGTAAGCGGTCGTTCCCCGAGCTTGGTCCAGCGTCCGGCAAGCCCTGTAAGCGCCGTGACACGGGTGAATCCGTGGCGTATCGACTTATTGTCAATAGCTATACTGGCATTGCGCAAAGCCTCGACGGCACACAATATTGTCGCGGCATTCTCAACCTGACAGTCGCCCGACAGCTCTCCTATGATTTTGCCTGCCGGTGTACCTTTGTAGACTATATGTTCGCCCGAACAAACGGCTTCGTCAAACATCTTCTCCTCATCGGCGAATACAATCGGCGCTTCCATCTCACGCGCTTTTTCGACAAACACCTCCCTGACGCCTTCTCCGCTGCCGTTGCCTATCACCACCGGAACTGCATGCTTGATAATGCCCGCTTTTTCCCGTGCAATCAATGCCACCGTATCACCTAATTGGGCGGTATGGTCACGTGATATGTTGGTGATGACGCTGAGCACGGGAGTGATGATATTGGTCGTGTCGAGCCGTCCCCCAAGTCCGGTCTCTATGACGGCTATGTCGACATTGCGCCGGGCGAAAAAGTCGAACGCCATGATAGTGGTAAGCTCAAAGAATGAAGGTGACATCCCGAGTCCGGCATTGCGGTAGCGTTCCACAAAGTCGATTACCTCCTGCTCCGAAATCATCTCGCCGTCCACTCGCATTCGTTCCCTGAAATCAATCAGGTGCGGCGACGTGTACAGCCCCGTGCGGTATCCCTGACTCTGGAGTATGGCAGCTAATGTATGGCATGTCGACCCCTTTCCGTTGGTTCCCGCCACATGTATGGTAGGGTAGCGACTGTGGGGATTTCCCCAGACGTCGTCAAGCGCGCGGGCTGTGTCAAGCCCCGGTTTGTAGGCCGCCGCGCCGATACGTTCGAACTGCGGAGTGGCGTTATATAGATATTTGAGTGTTTCCCGGTAGTCCATAACAGAAAGTGACTAATATAAAATCCATCCGGCTGCTCCGGCGAGGATTATGATGAATATTGGGTGCAGACGCGTCAGCATCACCATGCACAGCGCGGCCACGCATATCGAAATGGATTTTATCAGGTCGGCGGTCTCCGTCCCGAAATTCTCGCCGTTCATAAGCAGCAGTGCCGCCGACGCGATAAGCCCGACAACCACGGGGCGCAATCCCATGAAAATGCCTTTGATGACGCCGCTCTCATGGTGCCGCGTGATGAACCGGCTTGTCTTGGCCACGAGTATGAACGACGGCAGTATCACCACCAACGTGCACAGCAGCGACCCCAACACACCCCATACGGGCGCGTCAAATGCAGGATTGGCATTGCCGGGTGCCACATAGCCTATATAGGTGGCCGAGTTGATGCCGATGGGACCCGGTGTCATCTGCGATATCGCCACGATGTCGGTGAACATCTGTTCGGTAATCCACCCCGGCGTCACTATCTCCTGCTCTATCAGCGACAGCATCGCATATCCGCCGCCAAATCCGAAAAGACCTATCTTCAGATAGCTCCACAGAAGTTGCAGGTATATCATTTCGCACCTCCTTTCCTGTCAGTGCCCTCAATGGCATGAAGCCGCCGCAGCTGGTGACGGTGCCACAGATAGCCTCCCGCGCCGCCTAATACTATGAATAAAATCGGATTGGACACGACCGGCCATTTCGACCATATCAGCAATGCCGTGACTACCGGTATGGCCACCGTCTTCCATCCGATATGCGCCGACTTCGCCGAAGTGATTACAGGTGCTATTATCAGTGCCACCACCGCCGGACGTATGCCTTTGAATATCGCGTTTAGCGTATCGTTGTTCTTGATAAGGTCGGGGGTGAGGAATATGGCTATCGCTAAAATAATCATGAAAGAGGGGAGTATGGTGCCGAGAGCGGCCGTGATGCTGCCGCGCGTACCACGGAGTTTGTCGCCTACGGCCACCGATATGTTCACCGCGAGTATTCCAGGAAGCGACTGCGCCACTGCGAGCAGGTCGAGGAAGTCCTCTTTGGCAATCCAGCGGTGTTTGTCGACAATCTCCTTCTCTATGATGGAAATCATCGCCCAGCCTCCGCCGAATGTGAATGCCCCTATCTTGAAAAACGTTATAAATAATTGGAATAATATATTCATCGCATTTCAGAAATGGATTTCACTGCAAAGTTAATACAAAAATGTAACAATTGTCCGTTTTTTTACGTTATATATAAAGAGTGCGTCGGTGACGACGCCGTTCACTTTGCATATTTATCCAACATTTAAACTAAAACGATATGAATAAAAAAACAATTGCTAATATAGCGCTGTCGGCTGTATGCCTCGGTTGCGCTGTTTCAGTATCAGCTAAAAATGACGCTAAGTCCGCCAAATCCGCTGCTGCTCCTGTAGAGGAGGTTGCAGTGGTAGCTCAGGAGGAAATAGAGTATTACCCTGCCACATCGGCCGACATACGTCTTGACGGCGAGTGGAACATCGACAATGTCAACGGACAGAAAGTCACCGGCGAAGAGCGCCCCTTCATCACCTTCGACCTTTCGCAGGGACGTATCTACGGCAACAACGGCTGCAACATCGTCAATGCCGACGCCGTCACCGGCAAAGGCAACAAGCTGCAGTTCACAGGCATGATGTCGACACAGAAATATTGTGCCAACGCTCCGTTCGAACATCTCATCAACACTACTCTCGACCAGGTGCGCTCGTACAAGATTTCGCGCTACGGCCACGAATACTATCTCGACCTGTTCAACGACCGCGGCCACCTCATCATGGTGCTCCGCAAGCACAACATGGACTTCCTCAACGGTGCATGGCGTGTCACTGCAATCAACGGTCAGCCCAACAGTAACGAGGGCGTACAATTCGTGTTTGACCTCCCCGAGAAGAAAATCCACGGCAATGCAGGCTGCAATATCATCAACGGCGAAATATCCATTGACCCCGACGTCACCAACTCCGTGCAGTTCTCCAATATCGCTTCTACCCGCATGATGTGTCCCGACATCGCCACCGAGACAGCCGTACTCGTAGCGCTTGAAGAGACCGAAAAGGCATTTGCCAAGAGCGATGACACCGTCACTTTCGTCAACCATGCCGGCAAACCCGTACTCCAGCTCATCCGCATTGATCCCCGCTCCCTCACCGACGGCGAATAACATCGAACGGATCTACTTACGACAAAAATATACATTCCGCGGTTAAAAACCGCGGCTACTAAGCTCAACTGATTGGTAGTTAGTAAAATAGTAGCCGCGGTTTTTAACCGCGGAATATATAGCGGAATATTTAACCGCGAAAATATATTATATCCACTGCTTCCAGCGATCGCACGAAGTCTTGACGAATTTCCCCGTCGTCGTATCGCCATATCTTGCGACGACAGTCTTCAGATTCCCCAATATATACTCCGCTTTAGCCTTCGCCTCATCGCTTTCAAGCATTGCAAGCGCCGCCTTTATCCCCATGTTATACTCCGCCTCGGTTTTTTTATAGTCTTTGGCCGAAGAGTAGTCGTACAGGAACGAATATTTTTCCTCCGCAAAATCCTCCTCCCAATATTCCAGTTGCGGAGAAAACAGGCCGCAACACTCGCCACGCCAGTATTGTGTCAGAGCCCAGCACTCCTCCAATGAATTGCGGCGTCCGATGGCGTACATCAGTGCGGCCTCGCCGCGTTCATCGTTATTGCGGCCATGCTCCATCTTGTTTTTGTATGTCTTCATCTTCCGGGCGAAATCCAGTTTTGCATTGACGGTCGGGTGCTCGTTGTGGTCGGCGACCTTACGGTCGTATGCCCATTCCTCATCTCCGTATGATGACAGGCACACGAACCACCGTGTCGGGTAAACTTTGAATGCGTCGCGTGACAGGTAGCGGTTGATGTTCATGCCGAGCTGATACTCCTTGCCTACTTGCGAAAGATACTTTTCCGCGCGTGCATAGTCTCCCTCGCGCAACGCCAACGTGCCTGTCACTTCGTAGTAATAGTCGCTGTCGGTACGCACGTTCTTCCGCAAAAAATCATATAGCGGGTTGGACTGCCTGATTTTATCGTAGACAGTGGCAAGCTCAGCCGATGTAAGGCTCCCCATGAACTGGAACGAGAGGTTTGAATAATCAGCGGGTATCTGGAATCTGTCGCCGACCGACGGATATGTGGCTCGGTAGCGTGTTGCCATACCGATATTGTCGGCGTATGAGCAAAGCATTATCGCCGTACTGTAATCTTTCTTATTCCATAATCCGGGCACCCAGTCCTCATAAATGATATTGCGGATACGCCGTTCCCATTCCGAAGCATCGGCATTGAGCGGGTTGAGTTTCCATTCTGCCCATTGCAGGTCGGCCCGGAGAGATTGTATATTGCCTGTTTTGGCATCAAGTTTCATTTTGTATGCCCGTGCAAGGTCATGCAGTTCGTCGCTTGAAAATTTTTGTTGCAGTGAATTATAAATCTGTTTCCGTGCAAGCTGAGTGTTGTCATTGAATTTATTGTTGACGTACGCGAGCATGAAATTCCAGTCACCTTTGTTGCTGACCTTGTTGTCGGCGAGAAGGCTCTCCGCTGTTTTTGCCGCATTTCGCATGAGCGTGGTGTCGCGTGCGAAGCACTTGTCACGTATATATTCCATCAGTTGTGGCGCATTCGGGTTGTGGCGTGCCATGTAGCCGACGGGGTCAGTGTCGGATATCGACCAGATGTCGCCCGCTTCGGCAAAGATTGAGTCGGCACGCGCCTTCTCGCCGAGCCTGTTCCAGCACCCCGCCACATATCTTTGTGCCATTCGCTTCATAAGGTTGTTGTCAGGTATCGTGGAAAATGCCGAGTCGTAATACTCTATGCAGTCGCCATACCTTCGTGAGGCAAATAATGCCCTCGTCGCCTGAAGGGCATAGCGGTCTCTCAGTCTGTTCCCGTCATATTTGAGGCAGCGGCTTGTTATTTTGTCAAGATTATCGTCACTGTCGCCGTATGAGTCCCTTTCCCGCGGATAATACCATGGCGAATTCATCATGTTCCTGCATCGTTCCAGATCTTTTGCCGTCATGATGAAATTAATAATCTCATAGTCGCTTGTATTGACAAGGTAAATATAAAACAGATTGTCGGTATTCGGTATGTTTGGATCATAATACTCCCCAATGAGTGAATATTCATAAAATTCGTAATATCCGGTCATTTCCCGGAATTTGTCGAAACTGTCGCTGTAGACTACCTTCTCAATATCCGACAAAGGTATCTGTTTCGATGTCAGTTCCTGCCACAGACGCAGGTTTTCATCGCGGTCGTAGTCAGCCATCGTTTTATGTGGTTTGCCGGCGATGAAAAATTCAGGAGTAGGTATTATCGGATAATATGGCCCGCAGGCCATTGCTGCGGCTCCCCATAGCAAAATAATGGCGCTAACGGCCTGTCGAATAGAGATTGTCGATTTCATCGGGAGTATATTTTGAAAGGTTCGTGTTATCAAGGTGATACAGTATGTTGGAGTGTTCGCGGCCGGCCAGCCGTTTTTCTATCATCTCTTTTACTTTTGCGATGTCACCGTATGCCGAGTTCTCCCGGCGCACCATGTCGCCCTTGCGTATGATTGTCCGGTTATACGGTATATCCTTTTTCGCGACATACAGGTTGGGCTTGCGGCACGCGAACCGGGCGGTATCCGTAAGGTTCAGGCCGTTGGTCAGACCGATGAATTTCCTGTCACTGAAAAGCAGTTGCCATGAATAGGTGGGGTAGGCCACGTCGAGATGCAGCGGGTACGACGGCAGATGTTTCAGGTACGGCTCCACATCGGCGGCGTCGATAATCGAATTGCTTGCGTCAGGGTCATTGAAATTGCCGGTATTGTAAACCATCAGCACTCCGCAGTCCACCGGGGGCGCCTCGCGTGCCAACTGATGCAGTCGTATCGTCGAGCTGAGCCGCCACGACAGCCCGAGCCTTCCGATATTGGCTTTCACCGAATCGCACAGGTTGAAAAACGACATCTCGGTCGACGGCGTCCAGTCGCAGTCGAGCTGCAACTCCTCCACATTCGGCAATCCATTGTACTCGCACATGTTGCGCACCCGTGTCACGATGTTTTTTGCCAGTGTACCCTCCTCGCCGGCCATGGCTTTCAGTCCGTCGAGGGTGATATACACTACCGGCACGAACTCTTTCCCGCACAGTGAATCCTCCAGCAGGTGATATTCATCGTTGTCTATCCTGACCGACGCGACCGGACATGCCTTATCCGCCGGTATTGCCGCGTATGTATCCTCTGCCACATCAAACATGCGCAGATACACCCTCCCTACATCATGCCTTTTTAGAAAATCGATGTCGGCGCTGTCGAGTTTCAACACCGTTTTCCAGTAATAAACGCCGTTCTTTTCCGCGTGGCACGCCTTCCGCCCTCCGCATCCTGTGGCAATAAGCGCCATCATGGCGATTGCAATGATAATCTGTTTCATTTGACTGTGAAAAAATTTGTTTCACAAATTTGCAAAATAAAAAACACGAGGCAAACTTTTTCGCCCCGCGTTGTACGAAATAATGCCGTAGCTGTACGAAATCTCTTATCTGCTATCGCCACACTATGTAATTGATATTGGCGGGGGCGTTTTCGTAGACGTTTCCGATGTTATTACGCACGCCGTCACGGTCAGTATAAAATGTCGTTGAATATGCCCCGACAAGATATATCGCATTGCGCGCGCCTGCGTCGATCAGCGCCTGCGAGAAGTCATGGAATGAGAGCCTGTCGGCGCTCGCCACCACGCATATTGTCCCGTCAATCTCGGCAAGCGCTTTGCGCTTCGCTTTACCCTGTGGTTTGTTTTCGATAAGTTGTCCGGCGGCAACAAGCGGATATTGCCGGAAAAAATATCCTTCCGACTCCAGTGCCTGTTCAAGCATCGGCGTCGCATCGGCCACTCCTATGTTTACCTCCCCGTTGACTATCGAGCAGTATCCCGCCTTGGCCTCACCCTTGCTGAGCAGTTCGCCTTTCACTACGTATGCACCCGCTATCTCGCCGTTGTCACTGCGTATGTCGGCTGCCTGAGCTGCGAGTATGGCCGTTGTGTCGTTGACCACATCATTTCCCACCTCCAGGGTTGGAACAGCATCGTGCGGTGTCAGTATTATGAGCCTCATGCCGCTGACCGTCGTATCCCTGCGCGAGGTGTATCGTTCGTTTGCCGGAGTAGAATCGTTTATATCGTCTTTCGCGATTTTATCTATGGCTTTGACTTCGGAACGTGGCCGAAACACCGCCCCGCGTTCAATCACAGGTGACGACCCGGCAATATCTTCCGACTCCGTTTCATCCGCATTCCCCGGTCTGAGCACAGTCAGCACTATGGCCGCTACTGCCGCCGCTGCGATAACCGAAATGGCGGCATAGACATAGCGCTTCCTTTTACGTTTTCCATCATTACGGGGCGATTCGTCACCCGTCGGGGATATGACCCTTATTTCGTCGTCGCCGATATCAAGTCGTTTGTTGCTCATAATGTCGCCTCCTTTTCCAATAAATCTTTCAATGCCTTCAGCGCTTCCTTCGAAGCCGAAACCTCGTGGCGGAACGTCCGGCCGTCCGACAGCACCAGTTTCTGCCGCTGCGGATTGACGTATGTGATGAAATCGCGGTTTACAATCAGGCTTTTGCCGATGCGTATGAACCGGTTGTCGCCCGCCGCTGCTCGTTCGGCGATACGCCTCTCCACCTGTCCCAGCTGCATGGTCAGCACAAATCTCCCCCTGTCCGCCATATTGATAGCGGAATAATTGCCGTCAGCCGTAAAATACACGACAGCATCCGCCGCCACGCTGACCATCTCCGTAGAAGTACTGAATACAATCCGCTTTTCCATATTACCTTGCCAGGTTGAGGTTGAGGGATATGCCGTAGGAGGAGTTGGTGGTGGGGTAGGACGATGTCGTCACCAAAGGCGTGTTTACCTGATGGTCGAAGTATGCGCCGATGGTGAGGCGGCGGCTCAGGATATAGTTAGCCGTGAAATTGATGCCGAGCGTGCGGGTGCCCGATGTAGGCTGCGTGTAGGCGCTTTCGATGCGGCGTATGAGCGCCTGCGTGTTCTGCAGCGAGAACTCGGCGTTGAGCGTAAGGTCGTTCGATATACCCGACTGCGAACCTTTCATCTTAAGCACCGTGTTGAATCCTATTATCTTGTATCCGGCGCCGAAAGTCAGCCCGCGTGTCGTGGCTTCAACCACCTGGCCGGCCGATGTGTTGAGCGTCAGCGTGCGCTGGTCGCGGTACTCGGCGTTGAGTGTCATCTCATTGTTGAGTGTTACGGCCACACCGATGAGCGGCGCGAAACGCTCCGTGATGGCTACCGACGAAATGTTGTAGGGCGACGACGGTATCGGTTCGCCAGAAGTCTCGTCGAGTATGAATCCGCGGTCGCCGTCGGCACCGACCCAGTTGAGGTACGATGAATAGTTGCCTACCGAATATGTGCACTGGTAGGCATGGCTCAGCGTCACCGACTTGAAGAATTTGCGCAGGTTGAAGAAGTTGAGCAATCCGTCATACGTGATGCGCCAGTTTGGAAGCACGTGGGCGAACGACGGGAACGGGTCCGTGTAAATCTTGTCGGGCGACTTGCCGGAATACGCCGCCACAAATGCCGGAATGAGCACGTCGGGCGATGTTGCCGCCACCGTACCCACCGCCGGGTCGTAAGGTGCGCCTGCATGCGGACTGTCGCTCATGAAGCCCGTAGTGGGGTAGTGCAGGTTGCGGTACTGTCCCTCGACGCGCTGGCGCACAATCGGGATGTAGCGCAGGAAATTGTTGAATGCCTCCGAATTGTATCCGTCGTCGGCCTTCGACCCGCGCAGTGCCGTTGCAAGCGCCCAGTGCGTCTTAGTGTACGAGCCGGAGCGCGAAATCGGCATGTCGGCATACATGAACTGTATCTGGTTCGTACGTGAGTCCGTGCGGTTGAAAGTCAGCTGTATCTTCAGGCTCTTTATAGGCTCGAGGCTTACCTCGATGTTCATTTCGTTGGCGTTCGACCACAGTGCCGGCGACGTCTGCCCAATGTCGGTAAGCAGCCAGCCGCGTTCCTTGGCCTTGTCGATATAGCTCTCGTCGACGAATCCGAACGCGAAGTCGAGTCCCGGCGACATCGGTCCGTAGGAATTGGACTGCCCGAATATGTTGCCTATCTCCGGACGGAACAGCGGTATTGACAGCGTCGACGTTTTCTTCCACCTTATCGAGATATTGCGCGGCGACATCACGAAGCGTGTGGTATGGTCTGCTATCTGGCGCCATACCGGCAACTGCTCTTTAAGCAGTTCGTCTATCACGAAATTGATGGTCGAGTCGGAGCGGGTGAGCACCTCTATGCTGTTTGCGTCAACCACACGCGTCTTGACCGGGAACTTGCGGCCGCTCTGCGTCGTGGCTGTTACCTTCACTTTCGTCGTACGCAGGTTGTGCTTGATGGTTATGCTTGTGTCGGGGCGAAGGTTGTAGGTGCGCTCGAAATGCTTCGGCTCGCGCTTTTTCTGATTGTTGCGTGCCGATGAGAAGCGTTTGTCCACATCCTTGATGTAGGGTATCTTCTTGTAGAGCGTCTCGAGGTTGAGGCGGCCGTCGATGCTCCACGACGACTGGTTGGCTATCGTGTTGCCTATGCTGATGTCGTCGATAGTGGCGCCGCGGTCCCAGCGGTAGGTCGAGTTGTAGGTGGTCGACGCATTGATGAAGTCGAGCACGGGGATGCGGTTGAAAGGCGCCTTGTACGATGCCGTGAACGACTGGTTGTAGCTCCACGGCGTACCCATCGATAGGATGCTTTGCCACACCGTGTCTTTCCACTCTTTGTACCGATCGGGGAACAGCTTGCGGTTGACCGCGCCGGTGGTCTCCTCGATGCGTGCCGATGTGTTCGACGTGAACGACAGGTTGATCGATTTGGTCAGATTCCATGTCAGGTTGAACTGCCGGTCCCAGAGGAAATTCTTGCTTACCGACACCGGAAGCTGGAACATCACGTCGGTCTCCGAGCGGGTCTGCTGCTCGTAGTAGTAACGCGACATCGTGGTGAGGAATGATATTGAAGTCGGCAGGTAATTCAGTTCCCAGTCCTTGATGAACTTCAGGTTCTTGTTCTTGCTCTTTATAAGCGAGCTGAAAGGCTTCAGACCCTTTATCATTGGCGAATACGAATATTGCAGCGAGCCGCGGTAGTCGTTGGTGTTCTCGTATTCGGTGGTCGGGTCTACCTTCGACTGCTTGTTGAATGAGAAGTTGAAAGTAAAGTTGGCGGGATCCCACGGCATCGGAGTGTCATGCTGTATGTCAAACTTCAGTCCCGATACCGAGAAGTTCTGTACCGTCGTACGCTCGATGGCGAACGCGTTGATTGAGTCGCGCGCATGCTTGTCGGGCGCGTCGTCGAGCGCGTCCTTGAGCAGCACGTCCTGGTCGAGTGGATTGTATTTCGGCGATGTCTTCTCCTTGCTGACCGAATAGAATATCGGCGCCCTGAGCTTGGCGGCTTCCGGCAGGAACCGGCCCAGGTCGCCCTGCACGGCGAAATTATACTGTTCGTAGTCGTCCATGCGGCGCGAGTTGAGCGACTGGTCCACTCCGCCGAAACCGGCCGTCTCTATGTGTGCGCCGAAATTGAGTGTGGCGATGTCGCTCACGCCTAAGTTGACGTTGGCCTTTGCCGCCCAGCCGCCCTCCTGGTTGAAGTCGGTCACCTTAAGCTCGTTGACCCACACGATGCCGTCTTTGCGAGTCGACGAGTTGTTGCGCACGCCAACGAGAAGCACCCTTATGTCGCTCAGCGACGGATTGCCCATCACGGCTATGCGGTTGCGCTCGTTGTCAGGGTCGCGGCCTGTGTAGAGTGTGGCGTAGCCAACATTGCTTCCCGCCTCGGCCTTTGCGCGGTTACGCTCCTTCTTGAGGTTGACGAACGCCTGCAGGTCGATGTCGAGGAAATTCTCGCGCGGCCACACCTTGAAGCGGTCTGAGTTGAGGTCGTTGTTATATTTTCCAGCCGGAGTGAGTGTCAGCGGTATCTCGTACTCGTAGAAGTTGTTCTTGACGTCGGTGCCGAGGCGCACGATGAGGGCAAGGTCGCCGTCGCGCAGGTTGGTCACGTCGTCGATGAGGCTTTCGGCATGCACCCACATCTGCAGGCGCTTGTAGTTGCGCAGGTCATGCTGCGTGTTGCGGTATATGGCGCGTGCGTCGCCGGCGTCGAGGTCGGTCACCTTGAGCGATATCGACTGCTCGTTGAGCTGCGTTATCTGCGACTGGCCCGGGTCGACGGCTCGCGACACTCCCGGAGGAAGCACATAGTTGACCGGTTCTCTCGATGCGTTCTCCTCGATGTTCACTACCGATACGTCAAGCTCACCTTCGGCGGGGGTATCACCGCGGCTGTTGAGGTTGAAGTCATAGTTGCGCCATTCGCCGCGCACGAGTTCGAGTGTGGCGAAACGCAGGTGGGTCGTGGCCTTGAAGCCGGTCATGAACATACGTGCGAAACGTATCGACGAGAAGTCCTTGATTGTGCCTACAATCTTCTCGTAGTCGCTCAATGGTATCTTGAACTGGTACCACTCCACGGTGGCGTCCTGGCCGTCGCGTGTCGGCACGAGCGACACCTGTTTGTCCGTGATATAGTTCTTGCCTACGACAAGGTCCTCGGGGCGTATCGACACCTTGTACTGGAAGTAGCGCTCATACTCGTTGAGGGTGTTGTCCTGGTTGATATCCTCCACGTCAGGCACTGCGCGCGACGACTGGTAGAGCGGTTCCGACACGTCGTCGGGCGAGAGCGAGTTGCCCTCCACGCCGTTGTATCGCTTGTAGCGTTCGAGCACCGACAGGCGTTCCTCGTCATAGTCATACCCGCGGAAGAAGTGGTAGTTGTCGCCGGCGGGGTCGTTGAACGGTGAGAATTTGTCCTGTACCATACGCTCGTAGGCCGCGGGCGACAGGCGGTTCTGCAGTTCGCCGAGATAGTCTTTATACGACGGGAACTCGAACTCGTGGTCGTTTTTCAGTCCGTCGAGACCCACGTCCTGCACCGCGCGCGAACCGGTGTTGTTGTCAAACGAGTATGTCAGCGAATTTTGCGTCGACACGTTACCCCACACCGTCTGCGTCAGGAACTGGTCGTTGCCGTCGTAGGGTATGCCGTTCTCGTATGATTTCAGACCGTCCTTGAGTATATCTTCCGATATTTCGCCGAAGTTGATGTAGAGGTCGCCACCCTCGAGGTTGGGATTCTCGGGGTCGAGGAACGGGTTCATCATCCAGAACTGCACGTACTCGATGTTCGACTGCTCGAAGTTGGTGTTGTCCATCTTGCGCATGATGCCGCCCCAGCGTTTCTCGGGGTTGAGCAGATAGCCCTCGGAGTCGATGTTGGTGGCATCGAGGTTGTACGGTCCGCGTTCGTTGGGGTAGAACGACAGGTTGAGGGTCTGTATGAGGTTTGACTCGCCGTAGCTCAGTTCGCGGCCCGGGAATATCTCGCGCGAGGTCACTTCGCGCACGTAGGGGTTTGACAGCTGCTTGAGGTCGGCCTTGATGTAGCCGGGACACAGCGACGAGTTGCGGTCGGTGAACATTCGGTCGATTGTGTACCAGTTGAGCAGCGCGCGGTTCTTGCCGTAGTCCACGTTGTTGCTAAGTCCGGCTTCGGGAAACAGCGCGTCGGCCGACGGGTCGTAAGGCGTCGAGGCGAGGAACCATGCGTAGGGCGAACGCAGGTCTATGCCCATCTGCGCGTCCTCGAAGTCGTCGATGTACGACGACCCTTTGTTCGACCCGCTTTTCTGCTGGTGCGGCACAAGCTGGGCGTACTCCGCCGTCAGGCTTATGCGCGAGGGCGCCGTGGCATTGACCGTCGGTATTTTGTTGAGAAGGTTGGTGAGCCACATGAACTCGCTGTTGTAGGCCACGTTGACGCCCCACATCGAGTTGTTTATGACCTCATTGCCTATGTTGACTTTCTCGGTAAGCGCCTTCTCCGAGAAGTGGAGCAGCGTGGCGCCTATGTTGAGGTTTTTGTTGAACTGGTACTGAAGGTCCAATCCCAGGAGTGTCTTGCGCTGCATCGAGAACAACGACTGGTTCTCGAGTGTCACCGATATGTTCTGTCCTGAGTCGATGATGCTCTGGTTGGTGATGGTCACGATACCCATCGAGTAGTCCACCGTATAGTCGGAGTTCTCGGTCAGTCTGACGCCTCCGGCCGTCACCACTACCGACCCGCGGGGCACATTCATGGCGTTCAGCCGTATCTGCGACCCCGACGATGCCTGATATTCGCCGGTCATCACGAACTTGTTCTTGTCGGCGAACTGACGCGCCACCACAAGCGTGGAGTCGTACAGCTCCTTGTAAACATACTGCGCCGCTATCGCCGGATTGCCTATCTTTTTCTCAAGGTGTTCGCCGAACGGTTCCACTACCGGGAATATGACCTTACCCTGCGATGCCTGTATCGTGTAGCCCTCTATGAAGTCGAAAAATCCGTCGGGATTTGATTCCTGGTTGGTGTCGAGGCGGTCGAGGTTCATCACCTGCAGCAGCGACTGGTTGTTGAGGCCTGCCACCGGCAGATAGTTGATGAGCGTTCCCGTCGTGTCGCTCAGATACTTGATGTTAAGGCGGAAATTGTTTTTCTGCACCTGATATGCCCCGAGCGAGTACACGTTTTTCATCATCAGTCGCCATATAGGCTGGCGCGTGTCGATGGTGGTCGATTTCAGCATCTTCACGTAGAGCGAGCTGTTGGTCGTGGTGATGTCCGACGAAAATTCGCCTACCTGATATACGCGGCCGTTGTAGGTATATTCGAATGCCACGCCGAGCACCTCGTCGGAGTTGAGTGCCGAGCGGAGCGATATGTATCCGAGCGTGGTATTGAGCGTGTACTCCGACGACGTGAGCAGTCGTGCGCTCTCCACCTTCTCATAGTCCTTGCCACCCTCTATGCCGTAGGCGCGCAGAGGTTCGAGCGCCTGCGTCACGGTGTTGATGTTGCGGGCGTCGGGATATTCGTTCTTGATTACGCTGAGCAGGTTGTTTGACGAGTTGGCCGGATTGGGCAGCGACGGGTCCGGTTGCCAGTAATTGCTGGTAAGGTAGTCCGACTCGCCGAGGTCGGCGAAAGCCACGAGGTTGCGCGACTCGTTGTAGTTGCCGCTCTTGTTGGTCACCCACACCTCGATGCGAGTTATCTGCACGCCCGACATCACCATCGGCAGTCGTGCTGCAAACTTGTCGTAATTGTGGTAGAAATACTGCGAGAGGAAGAAGTGGCGGTTCTGGTCGTATTCGTCGGCGTTGAACTGGAATTTGGTCGTCTGCGCGCCACCTTTGGTGTTGACGGTCTTTGACTCCGAATTCTGCTGCGACACGAGTGCCGTGGCCGTCAGTTTGCCGAACTGCAGTGTGGTCTTCAATCCGAAAAGTGCCGTGCTTCCGCGTATGAGCGACGACCCCGTAGTCATCGACACGTTACCCGCCTCGATGCTCTTGACTATATCGTCCTCCTGACCTTCGTAGGCCAGTTTGAGGTTCTTTGAGTCGAAATCGAATGTAGCATCGGTGTTGTAGGTCATGTTGAATTTCAGCCTGTCGCCCACCGAAGCCGCTATCGTGGCCTGTATCTTCTGGTCGAAGTCGAAATATGTCTTGCGTCTTGATGTCACCGACAGCGACGGGTTGTCTGTCTTGTTGGAGTTGATGCCCATCTTCAGCTGTATCGAACCGGTGGTCTTGAGTTGCACGCCGCCCGGTCCGAATATCTTCTCCAGCGGTCCTAAGGCGAAATTCATGTCGAGGATGTTGAACGGCTCCTTGTCCTTCTGCTCGAATATCTCGCTGTTGCGCTGACGGTAATATTCCTCCATCGACTTGCGCAGCTGCCAGTTGTTATACTGCTTCTCCGAGAGCATGAACGGTGTGGCAATCTCGTGGTCGCCCACTTTCGTGCGCACCACGTATATCCCTGTTGCAGGGTCAAATTCGGCCACGGTCTTGATATTCGACGGCGTCGAGAGGTCCATCGCCATTTCATCCTCCATAAGGTCCTCGTAGCGCTCCGGTACGGTCTGCTGCACCGGGAAAGGCATCATTATCGTATCGGCAGGATTTGACGGAACGGGCACCACCGTATATGGCAAAGCCGGCGCACTGACTCCCGTAGGGGAGATGCGCTGAGCCTTGACAGCTACGGCCGCCATAATCAACAGTACAGCCGCCAATAGTGCGGCTCCCCGTTTCTTATATTTTGAATTCCGTCTTTCCGATTGCCTCATTGGTCTGATAAACGACTACACCTTCCTTCCCCAAAACCACCAATCACTTATAAATCACATAAATCACATAAGTCACATAAATTACATAAATCACATAAATCACATAAATTCAATATAATACATCATGAATTACATAAAAAATCCGCATATCATCAACTCAATTATGAATTATGCATTATGAATTATGAATTGTCTTAATTATGAATTACATAAGTGTCAGTGCTTTCTTTATAGCGGCCTCCACTTTCAATGACGGCTCGGCGTTGTAAATCTTTGTAAGCACCTTGTGAGCCGCCTGACGTGGAAAGCCGAGCATCACCATTGCAGCCAGAGCTTCGTCGAAGTCCGCGCTCGTGGCCGCCGGCTGTATTAATAACGTAGAGTCAGTCGGTTTTATTTTATCCTTGAGGTCTACAATTATTCTTTCGGCCGTTTTTGCCCCGATGCCCTTCACTCCTTTGAGCCGGCGCACGTCGCCCGACATGATGACCTGCTCGAGTTCAAGCGTTGGAATCGACGACAATATCATGCGCGCCGTGTTCGACCCGACGCCCGACACTCCGATAAGCAGTCGGAACAATACGCGTTCGCTCTCCTCGAGAAATCCGAAATACACCCATGCATCCTCGCGTATCACCTCGTGGATAAGCAGTTTTGCCTCCTCCTTCCCCTCGAGTGCCGTAAAGCAAGGCAACGTTATGTTGATGCCGTAGCCCACCCCCGCTGTCTCGATGACAACGTAAGTAGGTGTAAGCTCCGTCACCTTTCCCTTGATATACTCAATCATATCTCTCTATTTAAACTGATAACCGATATAGTAGCACACAGTAGCCGCGACAAGTAGTCGCCGCGGTTTTTAACCGCGGACACCCCATATCGCGGACATTCCATACAATGTGCGCTACTTTACGCGGGCGATAATCTGCTCGGCGTGCTCCTTGGTCTTTATCTGCTTCGGCAGGAATATGTCGGCGATGCGGCCCTCTTCGTCAATCAGATACGTGGTGCGGAGCGTACCCATCGTTTTTTTGCCGTACATATTCTTCTCGCCCCACGCGCCGAGCTGTTGCAGGAGCGTAGTGTCCGTATCGGCGATGAGAGGGAAATTAAGCTGATGCTTTTCGATGAATTTCTGATGAGAAGCGGCTGAATCCTTGCTGATACCCACTATCTCGTATCCTAAGGCACGCAGCTCGTCGCGATGGTCGCGCAGCGAGCATGCCTCGGCCGTGCAGCCCGAAGTATTGTCCTTTGGGTAAGTGTACAGAATGAATTTCTTTCCGGCGAAATCGGTCGTGCGTATCTCCTTGCCGTCCTGGTCCTTGCCAAGCACTTCCGGCAACTTGTCTCCTATCTCCATAATCTTTTATTTTAATATTGGTTGAAATCAAATCTCTTTTCCTTGGCAAAACACTGCGTTGTTCAACATTTCTTGTCGGGTTGGTAGCCGCGGTTTTTAAGCGCGGAATGTGATTTGTCATGCCAGTGAATAAATGGTCTCTTTCGGTCCCGCGAAATAAACCCTGTCGCCCGGCGCGAAAATGACCTTGTCGAGCCGTTCGGCAAAATGTCCGTCACGCTCCACCGCTATCACCATCGACGAATACTTGTCGGGGATGTCGGCGTCGATAATACTTGCCCCGCACAGCGGCGACATGTCGCTGAGCTGCACGTCATATATGCCGAAACTTACAGCCGAGGTCGACGATGCCGCCTCCCCGTCGTCATTCTTCTCTATGACGGGAAGCAGGCGCTGTATCTGTTCGTCAGTACCGATTATGCCTATCGTGTCGCCGGGGAAAATGCGGTCATTGCTGCGGGGCACCGGTATGAACTGCGCCCCGCGTGTGATGCTCGACACGCTGACCCCGTATTGCGACCGTAACCCCGAGTTGCAAAGGCGTTCACCCGATATGGGGCACTGGTTGCCCACTGTCATATATGCAAGGTGCAGGTCAGATACTACGGAGTTGTTTTTGCCCGAACGGCGCAATTCGCGCTCGTTAAGGTTGTTGATGAACCGGTTTTCTATGTCGCTTACTCGTTGTTTAGCTTTTCCGGAGAGGACAAACAGCGCGAGCACAATCAGTGCGATTCCGGTTGCAAATCCCGCTGTAAGCGAAAATATCGATGATAGTATGTTGACAATGAACGCCAGCACGAGTATCAGGCGGAATATGCGCATCACCACCCGTGGCACACGGTATCCCGCCGGTATCGACACATTGTCGGCCACACGCTTCGATGTCGGCAGCGACAGCGCAAGCAGGAACGGCGACATGGCGAGCAGTGTCACCGCGGCGCCAACATATTTGTATCCTCCCGGCATCACGGTCGCAAGCCACGGCATGAAGAAGTTGAGCGACACCAGCGTGATGGCGATGAGCACTATCGAGTAGAGCATCATGCGCCACAGATAACGCCTGATGAACATTTTCCATATCGACTGGCGCTCCGCCGTGTCGGCCGAATTGGCCTCTTTGCTGTATCGGTCGATGAGGAAATGCAGTCTGCGCGGCAGATGTCGTTTTACAATCTCGTAGAACGGGTCGGCCATCTTTATGAAGTACGGTGTAGTGAAAGTGGTGAGTACCGACACGGCCACCACGATAGGGTAGATGCTCGGCTCGAGTACCCCTAAACTCATACCCAACGAGGCTATGATGAAGGAGAACTCGCCGATTTGTGTAAGAGAGAATCCCGTCTCTATCGCTACCTTGAGCGATTGCCCGGTCACAATCATGCCGAATGTCCCGAACACTATCATACCCACAATCACCACTGCCGACAGTATAAGTATCGGCCCGGCGTATTCCACGATGGTCGTGGGTTGTACCATCATGCCTACCGAGATGAAGAATACAGCGCCGAAAAGGTCTTTGACCGGCATTGTCACGCGCTCTATCCGCTCGGCATAGCTCGTTCCGGCAAGTATCGAGCCCATCACGAACGCGCCCAAGGCGAGCGAGAATCCGCACGCCACCGAAAATACCGCCATACCTAAGCACAGTCCCATCGAAATGATGAGCAGTGTCTCGTTGTTAAGGAAACGGCGTGTCTTGTTGAGCATCGATGGAAGCACGAAGACTCCCACTAAGAACCATATTATCAGGAAGAACACAAGTTTACCGATGCTGAGCAGCATTTCCGACCCCTCGACCGAATCATTGACCGCTATCGACGACAGGATTACCATCATCAATACCGCAAACAGATCCTCTACCACAAGTACGGCGAACACGAGCGCCGCAAATTTCTTCTGCTTCAGTCCCAGGTCGTTAAGCGCCTTTATGATGATGGTCGTCGACGACATCGAAAGCATTCCGCCCAGGAATATACTGTTGATATACGAGAATCCGAGCAGTGTGCCGATGGCAAACCCCGTGAACATCATTCCTATCACGATTATCAGGGCCGTCACCACTGCCGAGCCTCCGGTATTCATCAGTTTCTTGAAATTGAATTCCAGACCGAGCGAGAACAGCAGCACGATGATGCCTATCTGCGCCCAAAACTCTATATTGGCCTCATTGGCCACCGATGGAAGCGGCTCGAAATTAGGGCTTGCTAAAAATCCGGCGACTATATATCCCAATACCACCGGCTGCTTGATCCATTTGAACAAAAGTGTCACAGCCGCACCGAGTATCAGAATGAACGCCAGATCCGTGATAAGACTTTCAATATCCATAACTACATTCAATATCAATAATTTCCCCAGCAAATCCCATTCCCGATCAACCCCGATTAATCTCGATTACTCCTGCTAAATCCCGGCTACTCCCGATTAATCCTGATTACTCCCTCAATCCCCCACCAAAAAAATTCAAAATTCCCCATTCAAAATTCAAAATTCTCAAATGCTTACCTGATTGCCAAGCGAAATGGAATGAGTGGGATTGAGCGTACGCAACTGCTCGAATATCCTGATATAGTCGGTTGATTCCTTGAACAGTACCACGAAATTCAGTCGCGTGGCCTCCTCGTCGTAGTCATATTCAAGATACATGTTGGTGATAGTCACTTTGTTTTTTCTGAGCACTTCGCGGTAAGCCTCGATGTCAGTCACGACACAGTTGATAAGCATGCGTATTATCCGCGACTCGGCTCCCATCGCCGTGCGGTGCTCGACACGCTCAAACCAGTGCAACACCACTAATATGAGCAGCGTGGCCGTGATTGACAGCGTGTACATTCCTAACCCCACAGCCATGCCTATCGTAGCCACCATCCATATTCCGGCTGCTGTAGTCAGACCGCGTACTGAACCTTTCATCTGTATGATGGCTCCGGCGCCGAGAAAACCGACACCTGTCACCACCTGCGCGGCAATACGTCCCGGGTCGCCGTTCTTAAGCCCCAAATATTCCTGCGGCACATAGATTGATATGAGCATGGCGAGCGTGGCGCCCATGCATATAAGCGCGAAAGTGCGTATGCCTGCCGACTGTCCTTTGAGTTTTCGTTCGAATCCGACGGCGCTCCCCAGCAGCAGACTCACGCACAGCTTGACTATTGCCGACGCGGTTGTCACCTCCGTAGAGGTTATTTCCCTGATGATGTCATCAAACATAATTATTTCTTCATCTCAAACTGACGCGAGGCCAGACGGAAATTGTCGCAGAACAGCTCAACCGTATAAGTGCCGGGATTGAGCGTCGAAGTGACATCCCAGTATATTTCCACGCCTCCAATCTCCTCGTTGGCATATTCGATGGTGCGGCGTGCCGTAGCCTGCAGTGTCGCGCCCTCGAAGCTGAACGAACCGCCGCCGGGCAGCAGGTCGCCTTCGGGCGTCGTGATGCGCATGTAGATGGTCTTTTCGCCGGCCGGTGTCGAATTGTTCTGAGGTATGGTGAACGTAACGCACAGGCGTGTTGCCTTTGTGATATTCTTCTCGTTCTTACCCTTCTTGTTGAGCGCACGCAGCGTCAGGCCGGTCACGTTGAGTTTCTCGGCGAGAGTCATGCGTTCGGTCAGATGCTCGTTTTTGCGCGTCATGTCCTGCACGCGGCTGTTGAGCTGCTGGTTCTGGTTCTTGATTGTCGTATTTTCCTCCTTAAGCTGGTCGTTCTCCGCCATCAGCTCGTTGATGCGGGCGGTATAGTCGCGGAGTATGCCTTTGAGAGTGTTGATTTCGTCGGTGAGTTTCTTTATCTGTGCCGCGCTCTTTGTCTTTTCATTGTTAAGCTCCGTCATGAGCTTTTCAATCTGGGCGCGCGCAGCCTGATATTTCTCTACAATCGAGTCATTGGCGAGCAATACGGTCTGACCTTCCATCTGCTGGAAGTCATCGTCTATCTTCAACAGTTCGAGTTCGTTGATTTGCATCTGTTGGGCAAGAAGTTGCTGCTGCGTGTCTTCAACCTGTTTCTTTGACGCCTCAAGTTCCTTGTTTTTCGACGATATCATCACAAAAAACAGGGCGAGTAACGCCAACAGCACAATCACTGCGCCGCCGATAATCATCATCCGGTTTCGCTTCTGCCGTTTAAGTAGTTGCTGCTGCGTCTCCGACAACTGCCCCTCACGGTTAGGGTCAGGATTGACAGGTATATTGAAATTGTCCATATTGAAATTCCTTTTTAACGGATTATAACTCAGATAACATGTATTGTATTATAAAAAAGAAAGCCGGTGTATAACGCCTATAATTCTTATAAGCCCAATAAGCTCTATAGGGCCTATTAGCCCTATAACTCCTATAAGACTTATAAGACTTATAAATCTTATAAGAATTATATATCTTACTCCCCGATTAATATCTTCGATAATTAACCGCTGGAAAATAAGATAATAGCGGGGGCGCAACGCCCCCGCCTTATTTTAAATGTTCTCGTTGCGTCCGTGGCAGTTCTTGAACTTCTTGCCAGACCCGCAGGGACACGGATCATTGCGTCCTACCTTCGGTCCTACCTTGACAGGTTCGGGACGCGATTTCTGCGCTTGCGATGCATTCACGCCGGCGCGTCTTTCTGCCTCGCCGGGCAACTCATCCTTGGTCGCCTTCAGGTTGCTGTTCGGGTTGGTGCGTTCCGGCATTGCCTGGCGCACTTCGGGCGCCTTGCGCTCCGGTGCCTGATTGGCGTTCTCACCCTCGCCTTCGGCGGGAGTCTCGCGCTTGGGTATGTAGATCTGGCCGCGGAGCAGCGACGACATAGCCTTGTTGTTGAGCACCGAAAGCATGCGCTCGAATATGTGGAACGACTCTACCTTGTAGATTACCAGCGGGTCCTTCTGCTCGTACGACGCATTCTGTACCGACTGGCGCAGCTGGTCGAGTTCGCGCAGGTGCTCCTTCCACAGTTCGTCGATGCATATCAGCAGTATGGTCTTGTGCCATTCCTTCACTATCTGCTTGCAGCCGGTATCGTAAGCCTTGTTGATGTCGACACGTATCTGGTACACACGCTTGCCGTCGGTGATGGGCACGATAATCAGTCCCTTGGCGTTGCGGTTCTCGACCCAGTCCTTGATGACAGGGGTAGCCATCTCGATGATGCGCTCGCTCTTGCGGTCAAGCGCCTGGGTGGCGGCGGTGTAGAGCGCGTTGATGGCGTCTTCGCGCTCCATGTTGCGGAACTCGTCTTCGGTGAACGGCGGCTCGATAGCAAGCACACGCATCAGCTCCAGACGCATATCCTCGTAGTAATCGGCCTCCGGATAGTTGTTGATGATGTTCTCGATGGTGTCGTAGAGCATGTTGGCGATGTCGATGCCTACACGTTCGCCGAGTAGCGCGTGGTGGCGGCGCGCGTAGATATACGTACGCTGCTTGTTCATCACGTCGTCATATTCGAGAAGACGTTTACGTATGCCGAAGTTGTTCTCTTCCACGCGTTTCTGCGCTTTCTCGATGGCGTTTGTCACCATCTTCGACTCTATCATCTCTCCGTCGTGCAGACCGAGACGGTCGAGCATCTTCATTACGCGGTCGGTGGCGAAGAGTCGCATCAGCTGGTCCTCGAACGATACGAAGAACACCGACGAACCCGGGTCGCCCTGACGTCCTGAACGTCCGCGCAGCTGACGGTCGACACGGCGCGACTCATGGCGCTCCGTACCGATGATTGCAAGTCCTCCTGCGGCCTTCACCGAGTCGGAGAGCTTGATGTCGGTACCGCGGCCTGCCATGTTGGTGGCGATGGTGACGGTGCCCGACTGGCCTGCGAGTGCCACGACCTGTGCCTCGCGCTGGTGCAGCTTTGCATTGAGCACCTGGCAGTCAATCTTGCGCAGGTCGAGCATGCGCTTGAGCAACTCGGATATTTCCACCGATGTCGTACCCACGAGTACCGGACGTCCGGCCTCGCGCAGTTTCACTATCTCTTCGATTACGGCGGCATATTTCTCTTTCTTGGTGCGGTATACGCGGTCGTTCATGTCGATACGCGCCACCGGACGGTTGGTCGGTATCGTCACGACGTCGAGTTTGTAGATGTCCCACAATTCGCCCGCTTCAGTCTCGGCTGTACCGGTCATACCGGCCAGCTTGTGGTACATGCGGAAGTAGTTCTGCAGGGTGATGGTGGCGAATGTCTGTGTAGCGGCTTCCACCTTCACGCCCTCTTTAGCCTCGATAGCCTGGTGGAGTCCGTCGCTGTAGCGTCGTCCCTCCATGATACGACCTGTCTGCTCGTCGACGATTTTGATTTTGCCCTCGTCGATTACATATTCCACATCCTTGTCAAACAGGGTATAGGCTTTGAGCAGCTGGTTGACGGTGTGCACGCGCTCCGATTTTATGGCATAGTCGTTCATCACCTCGTCCTTTCTCTCCTGGCGCTGCTGCAGGTCGGCTATCTTTTCAAGCTCCGACAACTGCGATGCGATGTCGGGCAGCACGAAGAACTGCGGGTCGTTGCTCTTGCCCGTGAGTTCGTCGATACCCTTGTCGGTAAGGTCGACCGAACGGTTCTTCTCGTCAATCACGAAATAGAGCGGTTCGGTAGCCTTGGGCATCTCGCGCGCGTTGTCCTGAAGATAATATGCCTCGGTGTCGAGAAGTATCTTTTTCATACCCTCCTGCGAGAGGAATTTGATGAGGGCGCCGTATTTGGGAAGTCCCTTGAATGCCCTGAACAGTGCGAGCGCACCCTCTTTCTGCACATTCTTGTCGGGCGATTTCAGCTTCTCTTTCGCGTCGGTGAGGAACTGGTTGACAAGACGACGCTGGGCGAGCACCACTTTCTCCACGTTGGCCTTGAACATGTCAAACATCTGGTCGTCGCCTTTCGGCACCGGACCTGAGATGATAAGCGGCGTACGGGCATCGTCGATAAGCACCGAGTCAACCTCGTCGACGATAGCGTAATAGTGCTTGCGCTGCACTAAGTCGCCGGGCGTCATGGCCATATTGTCGCGCAGGTAGTCGAAACCGAACTCGTTGTTCGTTCCGAATGTGATGTCGCAGTTGTAGGCCGCGCGGCGCTGCGGGGTGTTGGGCTGATGCTTGTCGATGCAGTCAACCGTCGAGCCGTGGAACATATAGAGCGGGCCCATCCACTCCGAGTCACGTTTCGACAGGTAGTCGTTGACGGTCACCACATGGACGCCGCGGTGCGACAGCGAGCGCAGGAACACCGGAAGCGTTGCCACAAGCGTCTTGCCCTCACCGGTGGCCATCTCGGCGATTTTGCCCTGATGGAGCACGATACCGCCTATGAGCTGCACGTCGTAGTGTATCATGTCCCACGTGATGAGGTTGCCGCCAGCCATCCACTTGTTGCGCCATACGGCATTGCCGTCCTCGTCGATGCTTACAAAGTCATATCCTTTGGCGGCGAGTTCGCGGTCGAGCTGCGTGGCTTTCACGACGATGGTATCGTTGTGGGCGAAACGGGCTGCCGTCTCGCGCATTACGGCGAACACTACCGGAAGATGCTCGTTGAGTTTGTCCTCCAGTGTGTCGATGATGTTTTTCTCATGTTTGTCAATCTCGTCCCAAAGGGGCTGGCGCTCGTCGAAAGGAAGGCTGTCGACCTGTTCTTTCGTTTGGGCTATGGCCTCTTCGTCGGCTTTGATTGCTGCGGCGATATCGGCGCGCACAAGGTCGATGCGTTCACGCAGCTGGTCTACTGTCAGTGACTGCATCTCCGGTCCGAGAGCGTTGATTTTATCGACTATCGGCTGTATCTCCTTTAAGTCGCGCTGTGACTTGTTGCCAAAAAATTTACTTAAAATTGAAGTTAATGACATATATGTTGTTTCTATTTTTTATCTGAATTAAAATTGCCCGGGCACTGCGCCCGTCCATCCCCGAAAAATCACCCGATTAGCCCAATTAGTCCAATTAGCCTTATTAGGCCTATTGGCCTTATTGGGCCTATCAGCCCTATCAGCCCCTCTCTCCTAAAGCCTCACCGGAGCCAGTCTCGCCCCGTTGGGCGAACGTATCCGCAGCAGCCGTGCCACCGTAGGCGCCACTACGCGTGCGTCGACCGGAGTGTCGATTGTGCGTGCGTCCACATCGGGGTGCATTATGAATGCTGCCGACGACGACGCCCTCACTCTTTCTACGGTCTTGTTGGTTTCCGAATTGGCATTCTGTACTATCTTCCAGCCGGGAGCTATTGATATGATTACGTCGCCGGCCGTGTCTATGTCGAGATTGCGTGCGGGGGGAAACGGCGAATCGGCCGAGCCGTTGGCGGCCACAGCCTGCTCTATCGTGACGGCATACGTAACGCCGCTCAGCCTCCGCAGGAAGTCTGCGCTTTCGCGGCGTATCTCGTTGAGATCCTTTCCCCGCTGCTGTATAAGTTCGCGGTTGAGATATATCTGGTTGTTATAATATCCGGTCACCCAGTCGCCGTTGCCGTAAAGCGACATCAGATTGACTTTAAGCAGCGACACGGCCCGCTCGGGTGAAAATTCGCCTCCCGGTATGTTCCAACGCTCCTCGTCGCTTACCGACGCGTTCGATGCCGGAGTTCCGGCCACCCATATCAGAGTCTTGTCAAGACCGGGACCCTGAGCCTCTATAGTGGCGAACAGGCGCGCGAGGTCGCGGTCGAGGCGCAGGTACGAGTCAAGAAGCTCTACCCGCGTATCGGGCTGATTTGAGCAGGTGTAGGGTTGCAGGGTATAATTCAGCTCAAGCATGTCGACCGGCTCGCGTTTCCCCATGCTTAGCGCTTTGAGGAAATCGATTGACACCGAAGTCACCTCGCTGTTGACCGGCGCCGACATCTTGTAGCGGGCGTAGCGCTCGGCATCGCCCCCTGCGAATGTATGGTTGAACGAATATATCTTCTTGTGCGACGGCAACTCGCTGTATGCCCCGTCGGGCAGTGTCGGCGTCCAGCGTATGGTGTCGAGACGTGCCGCGAGCGGACGCAGATGGTTGAGTTGCTGTATCGTGGTAGGCAGCTCGGTATAGTAGGTCGACGATGCCCATTTCCCCGTCTTGTCCGTAATCCAGCAGGCGGAGTTTCCGGCATGTCCTGCCATGATTATCGAGGTGGTGGCGTCGGGCGATATGGCGTGCACCATGCCGAGCCCCGATGTGTCGATGCGCAGCTCGTCGGCGAGTGTCGACACCCGCAGCGCTTTCGGCGAGAATGTCTCGTCGGTGAAGTTGCCTATCGTCGACGCGTCAAGGAGCACCGGACGCCCTGTGCGGCTCGCTATGTCGTAGACCTCGCTTGCCGCTATGCCGTTGACGGCCGGGGCGGCTCCGGTCACGAGCACTGCCGTGGCGGCTGCGTCGTCCAGCGGGCTTCCGTACTCTATATTGGTGAATGTCACCCCCTTGTCAAGCAGCTTGTTGAAGCCTCCCGAGGTGAGATGTTCGCGCAGCTGATATACCTTGTCAATCTCCAGTCCGTTGATTACAATGCCTACCACAAGTTTCGGCCGGCGCGGCAACGCAGTCTGCGCCGACAGCGGTAACACTGCCGACACTGCTACTAATGCTCCGACGAGTTTGATGGTCAGGCTTTTGTGCGGTCGAGACATTTTCTATTCAAGTATATATAACCGGCACAGCGAAGCATATCGCTGCACACCAGCGGGATAAACAACAGATTGGTCGACTGGTGGAACAGCGGTTGTCCGGCCAGCCATATTAAAACCAGTGCAAAGTTAATGATTTGGAAGTAAAAAACAATGCATTTACACTTTTTAAACCAAATAATTAATGGAATTATAAGGCACAGCGGGTCAGCCCACATCAGATTGATATTGGGCGACGTGGCCTCATGCTCCGAAACAAGCACCAAAAATGCTGCGATACAGCCTAATAACCCTATTACGGTATAGAAACTCGCGTCGTACCATCGCGATACCCGTTTGCGCTTCACGTCGCGTACGGTGACAAGGATGGCCGAGAGCGTTATGAGCGCGACAACCAACCATGCGGGAAAGCCACTCTCCGACGGCGTGCCGATATTGGAATGGAGCAGGGTATAGGTGCCCGCGGTGAGCGGCCGCGTTGCTCCGTCAGCAGCTATGATTTCCGATTTTGCCGCCATCTCGCTTAGAAATATCGGAGCGAAAGAACGCTCGCGCACCGTGGCCTCATGGTCGATGCCCGAGCCTAAGGCGAAGTCGATAAACAGCTGGTATGACGGAAATTCGGCGTGATACCTGCGCATCTCGTCGCGTATCGTCGACGGTTCCACCTCCATGTCAGTCACTAAGCGGGCACCGTCGCTTGCAAGCGCTTTCTCTATAATGGCGAGCGGACGTGTGGCGCAGTTGTCAAGCAGATAATTGTAGCGGTATTCCCTGTTCTGCGGCAGCAGGTTGATGTTGATAAGCCTCATCGCCTCATCAGCTTCGTCAACCGTGAGATTGAGCGGCTGCTCGGTGACGTAGCGCCCTTCATGCGCGTACTCGGCCAGGAACCATGCCATGCTTGTCATGCCTATGGAGTAGTCGGTCTCCCCCTTGACAAAACGGTAGGCGAAATTCGGCGCGTGGAAATCGAATACGCCCCAGTTGACCACGAGGTCCTCCCCGTCATCGGTCTGAATACGCAATGCCGTGTGTCCTTCGAGCTGATACATCTCCTCGCCCGGTCCCACGGTAAGAAGCGATATGCGCGGCGCACCGGCCACGTATCCCGCAACAAGCGCCACCGCAATAACGGCAAAAATATATCTTAAAAATCTCAATTTCACTGCAAAAATTTTGATATATAATTCTCAATCTGTAGGGACGCACGGTCTGTGCGTCCTCAACCCATACGGCACCTTTCAGTTTATCACCTGTGGGTGTCGCAAAACTAAACTTTCCGCGGTTAAAAACCGCGACTACTATGCGAAGTTTCTTGACAATCAGCTATGTAGTAGCCGCGGTTTTTAACCGCGGAAAGTTTAGTTTTGCGACACCATCACTACTCCATATAGCCTTTTAAATCGCAAATTTACACAAATTTCCGTATATTTGTACACTTTTTCATACATAACCATTCCCATAAACAAAATGAAAGAAGATTTGGTTGACGGCCGTTGCGCATGGTGCGCCGGCGACAGCGATTACATATCATACCACGACAATGAGTGGGGACGCCTCGTCACCGACGACAACAAGCTCTTCGAACTTGTCATTCTCGAAGGTGCGCAAGCCGGCCTGACATGGCTCACAATACTCCACCGCCGAGCCTTTTACCGCGAGGCGTTCCATAATTTCGACCCGTACAAAGTGGCCGCGATGACCGACGATGATGTTGAGCGTCTGATGCATTTCGACGGCATAATCCGCAACCGACTGAAAATCAAATCAGCCATCACCAACGCCCGCGCATTCCTGCAACTGACCGCCGAGTATGGCAGTTTTTACAACTACATCATCTCTTTCCTGCCCGAACGCCGACCGATAATAAATCACTTCGAGAAACTGTCCGACCTCCCCGCGTCAACACCTCTCTCCGACGCCATAGCGAAAGATATGAAACGCCGCGGCTTCAAATTCTTCGGCACCACAATCTGCTACGCCTTCCTCCAAAGCGCCGGCTTCGTCAACGACCACCTGATCACCTGCACCCATCGCCGATAATCCGCTACAATAGCTATAATAGCTATAATAGCTACTTTAGCTAAAAACTAACCCCTACCATCTAATCACAGCTCCCGGTTCTTCCCCGTAAGATACCCCAACACATCGCGCTGTATCCTCGACGGGAACATCACGTTCACCCCGACATACATCCCGGCTGCCATAATTCCCTGCGATACAAGCAACATCAAATCCCCCATACCGGTAAACGTTAGCGCCCATACCGCCGCGCCGATTGCCGTCGACGATACTAAATAGGGCAGTATGTCCCGGATATAGCTCCACGCACTGATTTTGGTAATCCGCGCCGTCACGACCAGCGTGGCCACCCACGTGATGGCCGAAGCCGCAACCTGGCCCCACAGCAATATCGTAAGCCCGTACACCGCATTGTCATACGTGGCCAGCGATATATACGGCAGTGCCAGCACAATGCCGACCACAGCCGCCGAGTCGCGCAGGACCTCGAGCCAAAATATCGCCCGCGAATGCCCCAATGACAGTATGTAGTTGTTGTACAGCGTATTGATTACAGTGAAAATGCCCCTTATCAGCAGCAGCTGGAACAGTATGATTGACGCATCCCATTTCGTGCCGAACAGCACATGAAACATCGGCGTGGCAAGCACAATCAGGAATATCATGCAGGGAAACAGCAGATAGGCCGTGAAACGGTTCATCTTTGTTACCACGCGACGGAAACGCACCTCGTCGTCCTGCACCTCCGACAGCGCCGGCAGGAATGATGACGACAGCACCTGCGTCATCGACGCTATCCCCAGTTTGCTCCACTTGTCGGCCTGCGTATAGTAACCGAGCTGCACGAGTCCCACCCGGTTGCCTATGAAAAACGAATATATATTCTGGAAAGTGACATACAGAAACGTCGTCATCATCATATTGCCGCCGATTTTGAAAAAGGAGCGTAATGCCTTCCACGACATCGACATCTGCGGCCACCAGCGGCAGTAAATCCACAGCGACAGGCTCTTTACACCTTGCAGCGCGATTGTCTGCCACACGATGGCCCACGCGCCGTATCCGCTCACGGCAAGCCATATCCCGACCACGCCCCCGGCTACCAGCCCGAGGGTATTTGTGATGGCTATCGGCCTGAAATTCATCTGCTTCATCAGGCGGTTGGTCTGCACTATCGCCGTGGCATTGACGATGAACGACAGGAACATCACGCGGCTGAGCGGTATCAGCCGCTCGTCGCCCTGAAACATATCCGCTATCAGCGGCGCGCCGAACCAAAGTATTACATATAATATGCCGGCAATCAGCAGGTTGAACCAGAATACCGAACTATAGTCCGTCTCCGTAGGGCGTTTGCGCTGTATCAGCGCGTACGAAAAACCGCTGTCAACCATCATCAGCGCGTACGACTGGAATATCGTCAGCGCTCCTATCAGACCGAATGCCTCGCGCGAAAGCTCACGTGCCAGTATGATGCCTGTCACGGCATATAGCAGCTGTGAGGATACGCGGTCGATAATATTCCATTTTATCGACTTGGCGGTAAGATGTTTCAGCGACGGCTGCGACATTGGCGTCACTGCATTACATTACTGAATGCTTGATTCCTACGCCGCGGCTTTTGATAGTGGGAGGAGCCTGCCTGTAGAGCACGCTTCCGCTTCCGGCTCCCATTACTGTGATTGCCTCCGACGGTGAGCATCCTATATGTCCCGTGCCTACCACTGTGGCCTTGACCTTGACGGCCTCGAGGCGGTCGGCGAGTATCGTGCCTGTGCCCACGAGATGCAGTTTGGCTTCGGTGCATCGTCCCTCTATGGTAAGCTGTCCGTTGCCCGAATGGATTGAAGCCTCTATCGTCGAAGCCTCCACACCCGGTACCGACAGGCGTCCGTTGCCTATGAGTACGGCCTTGAATTTGTCGGCCGCCGGCAGATTGTATACTTTCACCAGCGAGTCACCGCTGTTTACAACTTTCTCGAGCGATGACGAGTAGACCCGTATGCGCGGCATCTTCTCTCCCGCGGGATAGTCAGTGTCGGTCTGCACCGACAGTTTGCCGCGGCCGTTGTTGTCGAAAAGCACCCATCCCGCCTGTGCGTCGGTGGCGGTGAATACGGCATATCCCGCCGAGTCGGGGTTGCAGTAGTAGTCTACGGCTATGTCATTGTCCACGCGTAGTTCCTTGAAGTCGTTGACTTTCAGCTCATAGCGTTGTGTCGATTGTCCCATCCCGATTATCGGGGCTGCAAGTGTGAGTAATGTGATAAAAATGTGCTTCATACTGAGTGAGTTGAGTTTGATGAAAGTAACTGCTCTATTCTGTCGATAATGTCCATCAGTTCGTCGGGAGTGTCGGCGCGGAGCATCGCTATGCGCGTCTCCCTGAAATTGGGTATCCCTTTGAACAGGGGCGACGCCGCAAGATGGCGCCTGATATGGAGTATGCCGCGGTAGGAGTCGATGCGCTCGATGCTCTCCGTAATCTGTCGGCGCAGTATCCTGAACTTCTGTTCAAGCGACAGGGGTGTATATTCCCCTTTTTCAAGATACTCCCTGATGTCGTGGAACACCCACGGCGCACCTATCGACGCGCGTCCCACCATGATGCCGTCGACGCCCGAACGTTCGAAAGCCGTCCGCGCCAGTTCCGGCGTGGTGATGTCGCCGTTGCCTATCACCGGAATCTTGAGCCGCTGATTGGTTTTCACCGCCGCTATCATATCCCAGTCGGCCGTGCCGCTGTAGAGTTGCGAACGTGTGCGGCCGTGCACCGTCAGCGCCTGTATGCCGCAGTCCTGCAGCTGCTCCGCGAGGTCGACTATGATTTTTGATTCATGGTCCCACCCAAGTCGTGTCTTGACAGTGACCGGTATATCCATTGCGTCGACCACGGCACGCGTTATCTCAAGCATCTTGGGAATGTCGCGCAGCATTCCGGCGCCGGCACCTTTGCCCGCTACCTTTTTCACCGGGCAACCGAAATTGATGTCGATAATCTCCGGATTGGCCTGACGCGCTATCTGTGCCGCCTCAACCATCGGACCGACTTCGCGTCCGTATATCTGTATTGCGGCTGGACGTTCCTTCGGATTGATTTCCAGTTTGCGAGTAGTAGCTGAAATATTGCGCACAAGAGCGTCGGCCGACACAAACTCCGTGTACACCATATCTGCCCCAAGTTCGCGGCATATAGTGCGGAACGACGTATCCGTGACGTCCTCCATCGGCGCCAGCATCACCGGCCTCTCTCCCAAATCAATATTACCTATCTTCATACTCTTTCTACGCGCAATTCTTCATAATCCTACGCGATAATCCCACACGTAATTATTCATATCACCCGCAAATTTACACAATTTTCCCCACTCCACGAAATCCCACCATATCCAAATCTCCCCAAAAATTATCCTAAAAGTAATCTCCCCCCTCCATCCCCATCAAAGTCAGACCTGTCAGACATGTCCGACGTGTCCGACTCGTCCGACTTGTCGGATTTCACCTAAAATCCCATCTTCAGAAACATTACACCAAAAATACAGCCCCGATTCGAAAAAGTAAGGGCTGTATTTAATATAAAGGTCCTATAGCGAGAGTTTTTGCCGTCAGTCCTCTTTCATCTCCGCAATAAAGAGCGTGTCCATTATTTATTTGGAGTGCGGACGCAAAGTATCAGCTGGCTCTTCGGTCTTGAGTAATACATCTCGTCCATTACGGCTTTCCGTAGTGAAACCATGCTTGCAGTTTTCGCATTCCCAATCAGTACGGAGTTTGCCATTTGCCGCTGTGTAATTTTTTATTGCCCATAGCTTGGAAGAACCGCATTCACCGCATTTACGATTGATATTTGAAGTATTACACTTCGTACACGCATTGGCATTGTCAGTCGTCATAGTTACTGCACCCCCACACACGGCAGCAAGTATGATAGCGATACCCGTTTTTGCGAGTGCTTTTCTCATATCTCATACATGTTTTTTGTCTTGACAATATGGATATGCCCGCAATGGTCGCACTTGTATGACACATGCCAGTACCCGTTTTTAAACTCCGAACCGTTTTTTGACATTCCTTTTTTATTGCACGACCCGCATACACGGTCTTTAGGATCCCTGTCCTTCACCTTACACTTCTCGCATGCATCTGCCTGCAAAGCAGTAAATGTAATACCTGCACCTACACCCATCACGATAGCAAGGGCGAGGAACCACTTGACTTGGATTTTCTTCATAACTCAATTGTTTTTTTGTAAGACAGTATTATTTATGCCGAATATGTTTTTATTAGGATCATGTAGCCCTCTGACAAATCCGTAATTGCCGTTTTGGTCTGTCCCATAATAATATTCACACAATCCCAACGGATATAATGTCATTTGACTGTTGGATTTTGGCACTAAGGCACATGCAAATCTGTAAATGACAAATTCAGCTGTGGCGGTGATTAATCCGAGTTTATGCTCAGCAATAGCTTTTTCTGACTCTGTGTCATCAATAGTCCGGCTATTGGTTTCAAATTCGAAGATTATTATGCCACTGTCGTTTGTCCGTACCTGCGATGCTATAAATGCCCAATTAGGACTTTTGAAATATGGTTTATATACGTCCCAGCTTTCATCTGACTTCATGTACTTCCCTTTTACAAGTTGCGGGCCGCCAAAAATTTCTGTACAATCTCCGCCTTCTGAGTGTAATGGGGCAAATATTGGGCATGTAGACCAATCATATTCTTTGTCTGAATTGTCATCATACCATTGAAAAGATAATTTCATGTTAACCAATCCACTATCTTCTTCAATGACAATTTGACAATTATAAAAATTGCCACGTCCTGCCCATGTGCCGTCAAATTTATCCCAATCATCTGTATGTATTTCAGCATGAGTGGATAAAGAAGGGAGAATAGCAATAATAACATACATGATGTAACTTAATTTGTTTCGCATGATTGGTTTATGTGCCGCCGGATTCCCTGCATTGGCATTGAGATAAACAAAAAGCGCAGGAATCTTATCGTTGCCGTCCTGCGGTTAAAGGCTCTCGCATTGCCCATCTATGCAGAATGGCAACGTGCAGAGCCTACGCTTATATATGTAAAATATGTGCAGCCTTTTTCACAAAGCCTTGCACAAGATATTACATATCCACGGGCATCTACCGTTGCTCAATCCTTGACATAGATATTTGAATTTGCGAGATTCTTAACCGTCAAAGAATAAACGCTGATAAACGCTTTCAAAAAATGTCTGCCGACCCTCCCGCTGTCCCTAACCGGACTCTGCGGACGGTCTGCGACGGTAAATTTATAACTAATTAGCTACCTTACCAAATTTTTGACCAAAAATTTATACCAAGATTGTAAAAACATAAAATTGTTTTTCAGCGGCTTCCCGTAATACAGTCAGTCGGACGAGTCAGACAAGTCCGACTGGTCCGACATGTCCGACCGGTCTGACCTGTCATTATTTCCTATTATTGCGATAGGCAAGGCGAGCCTGCATCATCTGCTCCCTTATGCCGCCGTGTTTTAGAAACATTTCCTGCTGTTTGTCTATGAGGCGCCGGAGCATATATGTGGCCTGATTGATAAGGGTGAGTGCTAAATTTCCCATCTCCTCGTCGTTGAGTTTTGGCAGTAACATGCGGTAGTTGTTCATGATACTGTCGCTTTTGCAATATTCCCTCATTTTCTGATAACGAGGATGTCCCGCATTCCATTGTCCCAGATTTCGTACGCGCAGATAATCCTCATAATCTATCAGCAATTCTTCCAGACTTGCTTTGGCGACATTGGTAAGTTTTATTTCCGTTTCGGTTGATGTTGACGAGGCTTTGCTCCCTTCCGCTATATTCTGTTTTCCCGATCTGGCGGCCTGTATCATCTGATCAACCGTACGGTCTCCGTGATTTAAAAATCTTGAAGTAAAAGCAAAAGTAACGTCATATATAATTTCGGCCACCCGATATACTCTCAAGCTTTTGTAGCCTCCACGACTTGGCAAGAAGCTCAACTCTTTTTGTGATGACCCATCCATATAATGCTATATTTTAAATGATTAATCAATCACAAATATAAGTAAAAAATCTTCCCTTGAAAAATCCATTATAAAAATTCTGAAGAATGCGGTATTTTTTCTCTCCACCTGAAGTCAGACCGGTCTGACATGTCCGACTCGTCCGACCTGTCTGACTTTAAGGAAAATCCAATCTATCCCAAGGTCAGCGTGGAGAAGGAGTCGGGGCGGAGGGATTGGGCGGCGGTGTGGAGGTCGGCGGGGGTGAGGGCGTCGATGCGGGCGGCTATGTCGCGCGGGGTGATGACTTCGTCGCGGAACAGCAGGGAGCGGGCGGCCGAGAGTATTGTCTGCTCCGCCGAGGCTGTCGATACTGTAAGCTGCCCTATGTACTGGCGTTTGGCGCGGCGCAGCACGCTTTCCGATATAGCGCTGTCGGGGGCGCGGCGCAGTTCGGTCTCGACGAGGCGCCGGCATTTTGCGGTGTCCTCGGGATTGCAGCCGAAATATATCGCCATGACGCCGCAGTCGCTGTACATGGCAAGCGATGACTCCACGCTGTACACCAGTCCCCGACGCTCGCGCAGCGACACGTTGAGGCGCGAGTTCATGCCCGGGCCGCCCAATATGTTGTTGAGTAATGCGAACGCATGGCGCTCGGGCGAATACAGCGACGGGATGCGTGCGCCCATCACGGTGTGCCCCTGATGGTTGGAGCCGTCGCCACGCGTCTCCACAAACCGGGGCGCCACCGCAGTTGTACTGTTTTCGCGCGTGACGGCGCCGTCGCGCAGCCCGGCAAACTGTTTCTCGATGAGACGGGCCATTTTTACAGCGCTTTCACCGCCGATATAAAACACTGTCATGTTGGGCGCACGGTAAAATTTGTCTAGAAACGCGCGGCATTCACGCGAATGGAATGTGGCGAGTGACTGCGTGTCGCCCAATATGTTGTGTCCCAATGGCGTGCCGGCAAACAGCAGGTCGTCGAAATCATCGAACACCGCCTCCGACGGCGAGTCGAGATAAGAGTCAATCTCTTCGGCCACTACCTCGCGTTCCTTGTCAAGCTCGCTGTCAGGGAATACTGAATCGGTCACAAGGTCGGCTATAAGCGAAGTGGCTCTCGAGGCATTGCCCCGCGGAAAGATGGAGTAGACATAGGTTTCCTCCTTTGTGGTGTAGGCATTCAGTTCGCCACCGACGGTCTCCATGCAGTTGATTATGGAGTTGGCGCGCCGCGAACCGGTGCCTTTGAATATGGTATGTTCCACGAAATGAGCCATGCCGTATTGGCCGGGCAATTCGTCGCGCGAGCCGACGCGTGTGGCCGCGCCGAATATCTCGGCCACTGTGTCGCGGCGCACGTGCACGAAGCGAAGTCCTGACGCGAGGGTCATGACGGTATAGTCCGATTGATTGTCGAGCAATCTTGCTGTCATATATAGTCGGTTGAGGCTGTTTATGATTTTGCTGCGGTGCATTCCGGTTCGACCCAGCGGCCGTCGGCTTTAATCAGCGCTATCAGGTGCGGCAACGCTTCCTCTTGCGGGATATTGCGTTCGATGCACTCTTTCTGGCGGTACAGACTTATGCGGCCTGTTCCGGCGCCTACGTAGCCGTAATCGGCATCGGCCATCTCGCCGGGACCGTTGACGATACACCCCATCACTCCGATTTTCAGATGAGTCAGATGTGACAGCTCCTGCTTTATGGTGTTGACCGTGGACTGAAGGTCGAACATCGTTCGGCCGCACCCGGGGCACGATATGAACTCCGTGCGTGAGAAGCGCAGGCGAGCTGCCTGGAGAATGCCCAGCGACAGCGCGCCGAGAGCGTCGGCATCCATTGTCGACGATTTGATTGAAATACCGTCGGTAAACCCTGAAAGGAGTATCGCGCCCATGTCGGCGGCGGCATAAACGGTCGTGGCTTCAGGCGACGTCGTGCCGTAGTCTATTTCGGGAATCAGCGGAGCTTTTATCCCGGCCGCTGTCAGTGCGTGCATCGCCGCTTTGAGCGAGGCGGCGGGGTTGACCGATGCCGTGGTGAGTATTATCACTTTGCCGCGGGCATTTTCAGCTTCAGCTACAAGTGTTTTACTGTCGACGTCGGCCGACAGCCGTATAATATCATCCTCGGGCAGCGCATCCGCTCCGACGGCAACCGGTATGTTGGTGCCACCGACATTGCCGACGGCTTCCGAACTGCGCCGTGCCGGTTCTACGGGATTGAATCCGGGATATGTCTCCCCCTCGATGTCGGGCGCGCTGCTCCATGCGGCGATACGCTCGGTGAGCATCGCGGCTACAGGAATCTCACATTCCGGCTCCTCGCTGAGCGACACCCTGATAGTGTCGCCGATACCTTCTGAAAGCAACGCACCGATACCTACCGCCGAACGTATGCGCCCGTCCTCGCCGTTGCCGGCCTCGGTGACGCCAAGATGCAGCGGGTAGTGCATATCCTCCTTGTCCATCGCATCGACGAGCAGACGCACGGTATTGACCATCACCACTGTATTCGATGACTTGATTGAAATTACTACATCGTTGAAATCAAGGCGACGGAGTATGCGCAGAAATTCCATCGCGCTCTCCACCACTCCGGCCGGAGTGTCGCCGTAGCGGCTCATGATGCGGTCGGACAGCGAACCGTGGTTCACGCCGATACGCAGCGCGGTAGAGTGCTCGCGGCAGATGTCGACGAGGGGAATCAGGCGTTTTTCGATACGCTTGATTTCGTCGGCATACTCCTCGTCGGTATATTCAAGATGGCGGAACGTGCGCGCCGGGTCGACGAAGTTGCCGGGATTTATACGCACTTTCTCAACAACGGCCGCTGCAGCGTCGGCTGCCGCAGGGTTGAAATGTATGTCGGCCACCAGAGGGGCGTCGTAGCCGTCGGCACGCAATGCCGCGTGTATGGCGGCGAGGTTGTTGGCCTCGCGTATGCCCTGGGCTGTCAGTCTTACTATCTCGCCTCCGGCATCTATGATGCGTTTTGCCTGAGCCACCGACCCCGCGGTGTCCATCGTTGAGGTCGACGTCATTGATTGCAGACGTATCGGGCTGTCGCTTCCTATGGTCACATTGCCCACGTGCGCGGTCGACGTAGGGCGGCGCTTATATCCGAAACTCATGATTTATATTCGATTTGTGTGAGGGTTCAAAACTGCGAAATTTCGATTGCTGTAGGAGGGTGTTGCAGAACTAAACTTTCCGCGGTTAAAAACCGCGGCTACTATGCAAAATCTCTTGACAATCAGCTGTGTAGTAGCCGCGGTTTCTTTGCAGAGCAAAGCGCCAAAGGCGATAATCAACCGCGGTCAGCTAAAATCGAGTTTTGCAACACCCTCGTAAAATAAACGCTGATTATCTGCCAACTATCGGACGCACGAGCCGTGCGTCCCTATAGCGTTTGTTAATCAGTTAAATCTTGTCAATCAGTTGGTTTTGAATTTGTATTCTATTTTGGCAAGCTCGGCGTTGGCCTTTACGATTTTCTCTTTCAGGCTGCTGCGGTAGGCTGCGAAACGTTCGGCAACGCCTGCGTCGGTCAGCGCTATCATCTGGGTGGCGAGCACGGCGGCATTCATCGCGGCGTTGATGCCTACAGTAGCCACTGCAATGCCGGGAGGCATCTGTATGATTGAGAGCATCGCGTCCTTGCCCCCGAGGGTAGCGTCGAGAGGCACACCGATGACAGGCAGGGTAGTGGAGGCGGCAATCACGCCGGGAAGGGCGGCTGCCATGCCTGCTGCGGCAATGATTACCTTGAGGCCGCGCTGTGAGGCCGTGCGGGCGAATTCCTCCACCTCGGCGGGTGTGCGGTGCGCCGACAGTGCGTTCATCTCAAACGGGATTTCCATGCTGTCGAGAAAATCGGCTGCTTTTTTCATCACGGGCAGATCGGAAGTGCTGCCCATTATAATGCTTACGAGTGGTTTCATACAGTTGCTATGTTTATATGTTTTTGATGACTGGTCAGTTGATTGTGCGCCATTTGCGCGGGCGTTGTCACTTGGCGAGCAGCTCGAGGACCGACACCCAGAACACGCCGTTGAAAAATCCGGCCACTACCTGTCCTAACGTATGCCGCTCGAGTATGAGGCGCGATGTCATTACCGCTCCGGCTATAAGCACCGCCGCTACAAAGAGCCATTCGTTATTGTGGAGCGTGATATTTCTGAAACAGAGAAAGAATGTGTATGCGGTAAGTCCGCCGACAGAGGTGGCGTGGCCGCTTATCTTCCACCGGAAATTGACTATCATGGTCACTACAGCCGTAAATGCTGCCGCGAGCATGAACATTGACAGCCATTGCGGCGAATTGATTTTGCCGAGATAGAACGACACTCCGAGGTAGGCCATTGCCGCCGCGGCATAGACATACGGACGGTCGTTGCGGTCGTTGAGCGAAGGGTGCTTTATGATTCCGGCCTTTGACAGCACGAAGATGACAATCACCGGCAGCATCGTCGTGGCGGCGAACGTAAGCAGAAGCACCTGCCAGCGCGTGGCGGCGGGAGCGAACACAAGATACGTGCCCCACAGCGATATCGCCATGCCGTATGTAGGCATGATGAGCGGCGAAGTGATGATTGATATTATTCCGGCTATGGTTTTTATTATTTTCTCAAGCATTCTGATGTGGGTGTTAAATGGTTTTTCGCAGGCGTGCCACGGGCAGACCGAGCCGTTCGCGATATTTCGCTACCGTGCGCCGGGCTATGTTGAATCCTTTTTCTGAAAGCATGGCTGCAATCGTCTCGTCGGGTAGCGGCGAGCGTTTGTCCTCCTGCGATATTATTGTTTTTATTGCGTCGATTATCTGGTGTGACGTCACGTCGTCGTCGGCTTTCGGGCGCTCGTTGAAGAAAAATTTCAACGGATATATCCCCGATGGGGCGAGCACATACTTCGAGGCCGTGGCGCGTGATATGACAGAGAGGTCGTAACCGGTCACGGCGGCGACATCCTTCAGTATCATCGGATGCAGACGTGTCTCGTCGCCGGTAAGGAAGAAATCGCGTTGCAGCGACGCTATGGCGGTCATGACGTTGAGCAGTGTGCTCTGGCGCATCTGAAGAGTCTTGATGAACGCCTGTGCCTCGTCGCGCCGCGTGCGTATGAATGTCGCGGCATCGGTGCGCTGGCGCGGTGTCAGCGTGGCTGACATAGGCGTGTCGAGGCTGAACGAGCGCGAGAGCGCGAGGTCGGGAATATTGTTGAGCAGACTGACAGTGAGGTTGTTGTCGGAATCAATCTCAACCTGCAGTTCGGGCACTATCTGTCGTCCGCTATGTTCTATGGCGCTGTCGTTGAGCTGGTTGCCGGGCTTGGGATTAAGACGCGAAATGATGTCGACCGCGGCTGTAAGCCTCTCGGTGTCGATGCCGAGCAAGTCGGCCAGACGGTCGAAATGCTTTTTCGAGAACAGGTCGAAATAGTGGGTTATGATTTCGCGTGCGGTAATCACCTCGACAGTAGGCTGCCGGCGGTTGAGCTGGAGCAACAGGCAGTCTCGCAGGTCGACGGCGCCGACACCGGCCGGGTCGAGAGTGCGGATAATATCGATTACTTCCGACACTTCCGCGGCCTCCGTCTCTACCGATTCGGTGAATGTGATGTCGTCGGCGATGGCTTCGGGCGTACGTTTGAGGTAGCCGTTGGAGTCGAGGTTGCCTATTATGTAATTGGCGATTGTGAGCTGCCGCGGGGAGAGCGGAAGTTCGCTCAACTGCCGGGAGAGGTCTTCAGCAAGAGTCAGTTCGTCGTTCACGGCCACAGGAGTGTAATACGTGTCGTTGACACTGCGGTTGCGGGCGTCGAGCATGTACGACGGTATGTCGTCATCGTTGCCGTAGTCGGCGAGCTGCACCTGTTCGGCGGTCTCGTTGAACCCGTCGTTGTCGGGGGTGACACCCTGGTTTTCGGCTATTTCGAGCGCCGGCATCTCGTCGAGCGCACGGTTCACCTCCCCTTCGAGTTCCGGACCGGTCATCTCCAGCATGCGCACAAACTGTACCTGCATCGGCGTGAGCCGTTGCAACTGTTTTAGCTCCTGTTGCTGTTGAAGTGTCGGTTTCATTGGGTGTCTTTCCTCCTGATAAACTTATCGGCAAAGTTAAATCAATCGTTGTTAATAGCCAAAATTGTCATGTTAATGAACGATAAAAAATCCCCGCCGCCTGAATCGGCCGCCTGCGAAGTCGGACCGGTCAGACCAGTCGGACATGTCGGACCTGTCTGACTCGTCCGGCGCCGCTATGCATGTGGCAGCGGCTTGCGGGGGAAGGCGTCGATCATGGAGCCGGGTGTGGAGTTGTAGATGTGCACTCCGCGGCGGCCGGCGTAACCGGCTATGATATGGTAGGCTTTGAAAGCCAGGTAGAAACTGTAGAGTATCGAGTGGAGGGGGTATTTGAGGTACTCCTTGCGGATGCGTTTCTCCTCCTTGTTGTCCTCCTTGTAGTAGTGGGGCTGGCGGGTGAGTACATGGTTGTCGTCGTCGACGGTGACGGTGGCCGTCCATGTGTGGTCGGCGCCGGTGATATAGATGTCGCGGTAGCCCATGCATATACCTGTCATGATGGCAGGTATCAGCACGTTGCGTGGCCGCGGCATGGCGCGGCGGCTGTCAAACGCTATTTTTTCAAGCCATCCGAAGCCTTCGGCTCCCACGGCATTGTAGTATTCGATGCGGAGATGCTCTGTCGGGCGGAGCGGGCAGCTGCGGCGTGCGGCGAACGGCAGAAAAAGCGTCATCGGCCAGTCGACGGCACGTATGTTTTCGAGCAGACGGCTCACGTTGGCATCGTCGGGATTTGCAAAAAAATGGGGGTCGGCCAGTATGTAGTATTTCGGACGCAGCCGCCGGAATTCAGGCGTGTTGGCTGCGAAGTTTACCGCCATAGCGTCAGTGTCCGAAGCGATGTAGTCGCCATGTGCGGCAATTGTTTCGGCCAGCGACGGCCCGTTGCCGAGAATCACGAGCGGACGCGCGTGCTCGCCGCGCGGATATGTGGCCTTGCGGGTGGAGAGGATGAGTTTACAGATGCTTTTCAACGACTTGGCGAGTTTCATGCCGAAGCCGTCGCGTGTCGGGTCAGAGACTGTTTTCGTCATAATTGTGCGTTGTTAGATAGTCGACGACCGATGCCGGAGTCATGCCCGTGGTGCGCCGCAGACGGCTGTCGTCGAATGTCAGCGTGCGGTAGCGTTCGGCAAGTGCTTTCCGGCCGTAGCCCAAAAGCGGTATGAAGTCGCAGACGCGGGCGAAGGTGCGTGCCCGCTTGGCGCGGAGAGTGTAGATGCGTTTGTTGTTCAGACGCTTGGCGAATGCCTCCGCTAAGTCGTGGCGGGTGGGGTTGACTCCGTCGGTGATATTGTAGATGCCTCCGGTATCCTGAAGCATGACCATGGCGCGGGCCACATCGGTGGCGTGGACCACGCTCAGGCGAGCCGTCTCGTCGTCGATGTGATGGTAGTTGCCGCGGTATATGCTGTTGACAAGGCGCCGCAACGGCCCCTTCATGCCGGTGCCTACGATATCCGGACTGCGTAATATGGTGAGCCTCACATTGTGGGCGGCACACCATTCCCGCAGCAGCGTTTCCGCCTCAAGTTTCGTCTTTCCGGCTTGGCTGACCGGTTCCGGCTCGCGGTTTTCGTTTATCTCTACCCCCTCTTCCGCGCCGTAGACTTCGGTCGACGATACGTAGACCAGATTTTGCGGCGGATTCGTCTCAAGGGATGCAAGCAGATTGCGTGTGCATGCCACATTGAGCGCGGCGAGGTCGCCTTCATGGCAACCCCCCAGCAGATGGAACACGGTGCGGTAGCCGCGCGACGGTTCAAACTGTTCTTTCGCAAGGTTCACGACGTAGTCGTTGAAAGGTGACAGTCCGGCCGAATGCACTGCCGGAGCCGGCTCGGCGGGAAGCGTGCGTTTCAGTTCGTCAATGAGGTATTTGCCGAGGAAGCCGCCCGCCGCGGTGATTAGTATATCGTTGGTCATGGGAAACGGTGTTGACTGCTCCGGCTGCTGACATGCCGGAAATTCACAATGAATTGTCGAAGTCATTTAAGAAAAAGTTTAAATGACTTCGTCTACAAATTTACGGATTTTATAGCATAACGCAAATTTTATTATTAATTTTGTAGTCCCTGAAGTGCTATGGAAGGAAATAACGAGATAAAAGGACCGCTTGAGATAAATGTCGGCGAGGTGCTGCGTCAGCGCATCCCGCGCTATTGGCGTTTTATCCCGCGCCGGCTGGTGCATTGGCTCGAACGCACTGTATGCCAGGATGAACTGAACCGGCTGCTGCGCGACAACTTCCCGCGGCGCGATGCCGACTTCTGCCGCGGCGTGCTCGACGACCTCGGCGTGACGGTCAATTTCCACAACCTTGACAACCTGCCGCCGAAGGAGCTGACGCGCGTGCTTTTTGTCAGCAACCATCCGCTTGGCGGTCTGGACGGCATGGCGCTGATTGATTTCGTGCGGACATATTACGGCGTCGCCCCCCGTTTCATCGTCAACGACCTGCTCAACGCCGTCGAACCGCTTTCCGACACTTTCATTCCCGTCAACAAGCACGGCGCCCAGTCGCGTGAGGCTATCCGTCGACTCGACGAGGCCTTTGCCTCCGACGCTCCGTTGCTCATGTTTCCCGCCGGACTGGTGTCGCGGCGCGGCAAGAAAGGGGTGGTGGCCGACCTCGAATGGCAAAAAATGTTCGTCGCCAAGGCCCGTCAGTCCGGACGTGACATTATCCCCCTGCATTTCTATGGTGAAAATTCATCTTTTTTTTATAAATTTGCAAAATTCAGGCGAAGAATTGGATTAAAATTCAATATCGAGATGATTTATCTGCCGCGCGAGGTATTCCGCTCAAAGGGGAAGACCTTTGACGTCGTTGTCGGGAAGCCGATACCGCATGCCTCGCTCGATGATATGCCTCCTGCGCGGAAAGCGCAGCAAATCAGGCAGATGGTGTATGACCTCGAAAAGCCTTGACGCTTTATCCATAACCGAAACGATTTCTCTGAAATGCAACAACCTGTAATAGAGCCCGTCGACACTTCACTCATCGAGAACGAACTTACCGATGACAAATTCCTGCGCGCCACCAACAAGGGTGGCAACGCCATATATATCGTTGACGCCTACAACGCTCCCAACACCATGCGCGAGATAGGACGCCTGCGCGAGATTGCATTCCGCACGGCAGGCGGCGGTACCGGCAAGGACTGCGACATCGACAGCTATGACACGATGACGCCTCCGTGCCGTCAGCTCATAGTGTGGAATCCGGAGCAGAAGCTCATTATCGGCGGCTACCGCTTTATACTCGGCACCGACGTGGCATTCAACCGCGACGGCTCGCCCCGCATAGCCACGGCCCACATGTTTGACTTCTCGCCGCGTTTTGTCAGCGAGTACCTGCCCCTCACCATCGAGCTGGGACGCTCGTTCGTGCGCCTGGAGTACCAGTCGACACGCGCCGGCGTCAAGGCAATCTACGCCCTCGACAATCTTTGGGACGGTCTCGGCGCCCTTACCGTAAAATATCCTCAGGTGAAATATCTTTTCGGCAAGGTGACGATGTATCCGAGCTACTCGAAGCATTGCCGCAACCTCATACTCCATTTCCTCCAGAAACATTTCCCCGACCCCGACCGTCTTGTGACCCCCCGCACGCCCCTTGTCACTGACGCCGACAACGAGGCTATAGCCAAGATATTCTCCGGCGACAATTTCAAGGACGATTACCGCATTCTCAATGCCGAGGTGCGTCAGCAGGGCTACAACATCCCCCCTCTTGTCAACGCCTACATGGGGCTTTCACCCACGATGCGTATTTTCGGCACAGCCATCAACGACGAGTTCGGCGACGTCGAGGAGACAGGAATTTTCCTCGCCATAGACGATATTTTCGAAGAGAAGAAACAACGCCACATCTCCACCTACAAAGGGTGACCCGTATGCCGGCGTCACTATTGTCTTTCAGGCAACTATATCATAATACGGACTATCTTTTATATCACTCAACATCATCAACAACCATAATGCCGCGGATTACCGATAAGAGATTTAAAAATATTTTGCGCGGGTGCGTGCTCTCGCTCCCGCTGGCCGCATTCTGCCCTGCCGCTTCGGCCGGAGAGACTGTGGAATATCAGGCCGAGGCCATATTCAATGCAGGGTCGGGCAGCTTCGCTCCTTATTATATCGCTTCCAACCGCCACGGGCTGCTCACGCAGTCGTCGGATGCTCTGCTGCGTCTTGAGGCCGGCCGCGGGCTCGACCTGTCGCGCCGCTTCAGCTATGCTTACGGCGCGGAGGTGCTGACCGGGTATGCCGACAAGGTAGACTATCTGCGCTACAATCCGGCTTCATCATCATTCTACAGCCATGCCGAGGGGCCGTCGGCGATAAGCCTGCGCCAGCTCTACGGCGAAGTGAAATACCGCGGAGTGTTCCTTACCGTAGGCATGAAGCAGCACGAATCGGCACTCCTCAATTTCAGCCTCTCGTCGGGCGACATCGTAGAGAGCGGCAACGCGCGTCCCGTCCCCGAGGTACGTGTCGGTTTCGTCGATTTTCAGGACATACCGTTCACCGACGGCTGGGTGCAGATACAGGGCGAGATAGCCTACGGCAAATTCGCCGACAATGACTGGCTCAAGGACCACTACAACTACTACGACTGGCATATCAATCTCGGTTCGCTCTACCACTACAAACGCTGCTATTTCCGCACCAATCCCAAGCAGCCGGTGTCGGTGACCGTCGGCATGCAGACGGCCGGACAGTTCGGCGGCATATCGCATGTGTATGTAAACGGAGTGGAGACCAAGCAGTATAAGGGGCGCACGTCGTTTAAGGATTTCATCAACATGTTCATCCCGCGCCAGCAGTCGGGAAGCCGTTTTTACGACGGCAATTCGCTCGGCTCGTGGGACGTGATGGCACGCTACCGTTTCAACAACGGCGCGCAGCTCAAGGCTTATCTGCAGAAGCCTTGGGAGGACGGTTCGGGCATAGGATGGATGAACGGTTTCGACGGGCTCTGGGGCGTGGAATACGTTGCCGCCGAGAGTGACGCCATCGTCAACGGCGCCGTAGTCGAATACATAGATTTCACCAACCAGTCGGGCTCGATACACTGGTCGCCCGGCGACAGTCCCGGCACCACCATCACCTCCAATGCCACAGGTGCCGACGCCTATTACAACAACTTCCAGTATAACTCATATATGAACTACGGTATGTCGCTCGGCACGCCGTTCCTGCCGTCGCCCATCTACAACAAGGACGGCTATCCGGCATTCGTCGACAGCCGCGTGCGCGGTTTCCACGCCGGCGTCACCGGCCGTATAGGCAACGTGGACTACCGTCTGCTCGGCGGTTACCGCAAGGGGTGGGGTGACGGGAAGGCTCCCACAGCCACCACGCGCCATGACACTTCGATGATGGTCGAGGGCGCATACACATTGCCGTCGCTTCCGGCCATGAGAGTCAAGGCTCAGGTCGGTTTCGACTCGGGCAACATGTTCGGCGATAATTTCGGCGCCTGCGTGACGATAGCATATCGCGGATCACTTAATTTCGGTAAAAAATGAAAATCAGAAGATATATAAGGCTTGTCGTAATGGCGATAGCGGGGTGCATCATGACAGCCGGATGCACGCAAAACAACGGTGACATCGGCGAATGGTTCGGCGAATGGCATCTCCGCTCGATAGAAATCAACGGCACGGACGATGCGTCATATACCGGCGATGTGCTTTGGAAATTCCAGAACAATATCGTCGAAATGGTGGTGGTCAACGACACCGGGCACTCACACACCGAGCATTACGGCACATGGAGCGCCGACGGCAGCGTGCTCACGCTCTATTTCACCCATTCCGACGACCTGAACCCCGCGGGAAGCGCCAAATATTCACCTCCGACCCAGACACTGCTACCCGCCGGGGTGACGGAGCTGAAGATACGAAAGCTCTCGTCATCGGAAATCATACTCCAGTATGACCCCGCTGCCGACCGCAGCATAGTCTACACGCTTCGCAAACGCGGATAAAACAAATAGATAAGGAAATAACTACATAAATATAATGCTTGAATATATTAAAATCCGATTTTATTAAACCGCGGTTAAAAACCGCGGCCACTATCGCAATTAGTGTCAAATATAACGGCGTAGTAGCCGCGGTTTTTAACCGCGGAAGAGAAAATTTGATTTTTGTAAAATATAACGATAATGTCAATACTTAAAGATAAAAAGGTACTTGTGACCGGAGCCGACGGCTTCATCGGATCACATCTGGTGCAGGCACTTCTCGCCGAGGGGTGCAAGGTGCGCGCGCTGTGCATATATAACTCCTTCAACTCGTGGGGATGGCTCGACGATGTGCGCCACCCGAATCTCGAGATTGTCACCGGCGATGTGCGCGACGCCGCTTTCTGCCGACTTATAACACGTGACATCGACACGGTATTCCATCTGGCCGCGCTGATAGCGATACCTTACAGCTATGTGGCGCCGCAGAGTTACGTGGATACCAATGTGTCGGGCACCCTCAATATATGCCAGGGCGCGATGGATGCCGGCTGCCGCCGCGTCATCGTCACCTCTACCTCGGAGGTATACGGCACGGCGCAGTATGTGCCTATCGACGAGAAGCATCCGCGTCAGCCCCAGTCGCCCTATTCGGCTACTAAAATCAGTGCCGACGCCCTCGCCCTCAGCTATTACAATGCGTTCGGGCTGCCGGTAGTGCTGGCACGTCCGTTCAACACCTACGGCCCGCGACAGAGCGCCCGTGCCATCATACCTACCATCATCACCCAGATAGCTTCGGGCAAACGTGAAATCATGGTGGGCGACCTGCGCCCCACACGCGATTTCAATTTCGTGGAGGACACTTGCCGCGGTTTCATCGCTCTCGCCGAGGCCGACGGTATAGAGGGGCAGGATTTCAATATCGCCACCGGCACGGAAATAACGATGGGCGATACCTTCAGGCTCATTGCCGGACTGATGGATGCCGATGTGCGCTTCGCTGTCGACGAGTCGCGTATCCGTCCGGCCAAATCGGAAGTGTTCCGCCTGTGCGGTGACAACAGCAAAATCACCGCGGCCACGACGTGGCGGCCGCAGGTCACTATTGAAGAGGGACTGCGCCGCACGATAGCGTGGTTTACCGACGGTGACAACCTCTCCCGCTATAAGGCCGACATCTACAACCGGTAGTATAGGCTGATAACCTTAAATCGGTGGATGGCGTTGTATGTGCGGCCTCCACATCCTGATGACATTTATAACTTTGAAACAACCTATATGTTATGATGCAACCACTTAATGTGCTTATGCTTGGAGGTGCCAAGCGCGTCAGCATGGCTCGTCTTTTTACCGAAACGGCGGCCAAGTTGAAATATAATGCACGCATGTACAGTTTTGAATTGGGCGAAGATGTCCCGATTGCGTCTGTAGCCGAAGTGATTACAGGCGGCAAATGGAGCGACCCGTCGCTCCCGCGTCAGCTTCATGATGCCTGCGTGGACAAGAAAATCGACATAATACTGCCATTTGTCGATGGTGCCGTGGAGGTGGCTGCGGAGTATTGCCGGAATAATCCGATGGTATGGGCTCCTGTCTCGGCTCCGGAAATATGTCACGCAATGTTCGATAAGAAACTTGCCGACGATATGCTGCGGCGGCACAATATCCCGTTGCCGCGGGTGGTGGAGTCAGGCGAACCGCAATTCTTTCCGGTCATCGCCAAACCGCGTACCGGGTCGGCATCAAGAGGAATTAAGGTTATCAGGAATATCGACCAGTGGCGCGAGCTTAATCTTGACCATGACAAATATATCGTGCAGGAATATATCCAGAACCGTCGTGAATACACCCTTGACTGCTATATCGACCACCGCGGCAATATCACGGCCATTTCGCCGCGTCTGCGCCTCGAGGTAGTGGGCGGAGAGGTGAGCCGTACCATCACGGTCGATTTGCCTGAGGGCGTGGAGATTGCGCGTAAGGCAATAAAGGTCGCGGGACTGCGCGGTGCTGTCACGGTGCAGCTGATTGAAAACCGCGATACAGGCGAACTCATGCTCATGGAAATCAATCCGCGTCTGGGCGGAGGTGCCGTTTGCTCGGTATATGCAGGCGTCAATTTGCCGTACATGATTATCAGCGACTGGCTGTGCACGTATATCGAGTATATGGAGGCGACTCCACAGGTAGAGATGACCCGCTATATGCAGGAGGTGGTGTTCGGCCCCGACAAAAAGGAGATACTGAAATTCGAGTTCTAAGGAGCCGCCGGGCGCAGCCGCAAAGGTCAGACAAGTCCGACAGGTCCGACATGTCTGACTCGTCCGACTCGTCGGAAAAAATAAATCTCTCCGATAAATTCAACATTCAAAATTCAACATTCAAAATTATGCAAAGGGTTATTGTAATTGCCGAGGCCGGGGTCAACCATAACGGTTCGTTTGACCTTGCGGTGGAGATGATTGACGTTGCGGCGCGTGCCGGCGCCGACTACGTGAAATTTCAGACGGCCATACCCGAGGAGGTCATATCATGCTACGCCCCCAAGGCGGAATATCAGAAGGAGACCACGGGCGGCGGCGAGAGCCAGCTCGACATGTGCCGACGCATACATCTGCCTCTCAGCGATTACGCTCGCCTTGCACGCATTTGCCGCGACAGGGGGATAGGCTTTATGAGCACGCCGTTTGACCTTCCGTCGATTGACTGCCTCGCACGCCTCGACATGGACTACTGGAAGATACCGTCGGGCGAGATTACCAATCTGCCTTATCTGCGTAAGGTGGCTGCTCCGGGACGCAGGATTATCCTCTCTACCGGCATGTCGCAGCTCGATGAGGTGGCTGTGGCTGTCGATATACTTTGCAAGGGTGGCGTCAATAGGCACGATATATCGCTGCTCCATTGCACCACGCAGTATCCCACGCCATATGACGCAGTCAATCTGCGGGCTATGGAGGCGTTGCGCGGGCTTGATGTAGGCGCAGTGGGCTACAGCGACCATACGCTCGGCATCGAAGTACCCGTCGCAGCGGTGGCGATGGGGGCGCAGATTATCGAAAAGCATTTCACCCTCGACACATCGATGGAGGGCCCCGACCACCGTGCGTCGCTCGACCCCGAAGCGCTTGCCGCAATGGTATCGTCGATACGCCACATAGAGCAGGCCATCGGCAACGGAGTGAAAACCGTGGCCGAAGCCGAGCGCGGCAATATCCTTATAGCCCGCAAAAGCATAGTGGCCCGCTGCGCCATAGCCGCCGGCGAAATATTCACCGAAGAAAACCTCACCGTAAAACGCCCCGCCGACGGCCTCTCACCCATGCTCTGGGACACCGTAATAGGCCGCCCCGCCCCCCACGACTTCCTCCCCGACCAACCGATCGAACTGTAAATTCACTCAGTTTTTTATCCCTGAAATCTCTCTCCACTAATCTAAATTATCATGATGACTTCTAATGCCGGCATAGTAATTATTGCTCTTATAATCTTAATCGTTATTATTGTAGCAAGCCGATTGATAGCTGTCTTTTCAGATAAGCAGGATAAAAAGTCTTCAAATGCCTTATTTGAAGAGTATGTTATGGATAAAGAAGCGATTAAATCGGATGCCAATAAATCGGAAATTCTTCCTGAGAACGCTCAAAATTCGCCGGCGTCGTCTGTTGACCCTTTGCTAAATAAGCTCATGGGCTATGATGACATGCGTCTTCGAAAAATAATAGGTGCTTCGGGTATGTACAATCCTGAAGTAGTCATGAAAGCACAGGAAATACTTGGTAAACGTGGGGCATGGGAGCAAATCAAGGATTTGCCTGACGAGACACTAATGGAAATTACAATGACTGACTCCGAACTTTATACGGATTATACAGTCGAAGCAGCCTCAATGGAACTATACCAACGTGACAGCCAATTGCTGAAATCCAAATTCATGCAAATGCTCTCGCAGCTTCCCTCCATAGCTGACGGCACTGCTCCCGCACCCGAAGGCATCCGCCTCGCCGCACAGAAATATCTCTCCAAAAAGTAATAATCATAAATACAAGTGCTATGGGTTCTTATCTATTTTTGTTTTTTGAATTTATAATTTTTGCAAGGCTGATTTTTTATGCTTCATCAAAATCACAAAAATTACCGTTTGACGGGAAGTTCTCTCCCTCTCCGTTTCGATGGATAGCAATAGGTTGCGTGTTCGCGTTCTTTCCGGTGCCGGTAGGAACGTTAAACGCACTTTTTGGATATGTGGTCGGAAAATATACTATACTTCCGTTGTTTACCATTCAGGCTATCGGTGCGTTTCTGATGTTTGTCGGATTCATGAAAGGATATAAGATGTTCCGGTATACAGATGCTGGGAAATCAGGATTTCTATTGGGCATTATCGGATCAATTGTCGGAATAATTGCAAATATGTTTACAGGATATACCCATCGTCTCGGTTTCGAATCCATACTGCCGGATACGCAGATTTTCATTGTTTCGACTGTATTAATCACAATGGCGTTCTTTCAACTGAAAAAGAAATTCACCCGATTTTCACCTCTTGCTATTACTTCCTCCATGCTGGTGTTAGCCATGGTTTGTGGATATGTTTCCTGGGAGGCAGATGCTTCAGTCGGCTATATGGTTGACTTGTATAATGCGGTTTTTTACAATTGTATTCCTACATGGATTATGGCTATGATATTATTCATAATGTCAATATTCGGTTGCAGGGTAACGAAGTCCGTTCCGAGGGTTATAATCCATGTAAATTCTCCTGCGAGCAATATTGAATATCAGCCGGTAGCCGAGCCGCAATCAAAGACGTCCAACGCACCAATGCCGTCTCAAAATCCTGTACAGGAGGATATATTGCAGAAGCTCAAAGGATATGATGATGCGCGGTTGAGGAAGATTGTCGATAATCCCAAATTTCATAGCGCGGCGGTGGTTGATAAGGCTCGCGAACTTCTTTCACGCCGTGAGGCATGGGAGCAGATAAAGGACTTGCCCGATGAGGAACTCCTTGAAATGACAATGGCTGACAAAGGCCTCTACGAGCTAAATATTGTCGAGGCGGCCTCAATGGAACTTTACCAACGTGACAGCCGGTTGCTCCGCGAGCAATTCATGGCACTTACACCCGACACCCTCTCCGCGATAGCCTCCGGCACCGCTCCGGCACCCGAAGGCATCCGCTTGGCCGCGCAGAAATACCTCTCCAAATCCACCCGACCGTAATACCACAAATCACCCCGTGGGGGCTTGACGGGTGTAGTGTCAGCACCCCGGTCTGCGCCTAAGCACCGGAAGGCGGTTTGTGGACAGATATATTGAAATTTTTATGTTAACTCAATAAAGAATACATTATGAGTAAAGTGCTTTCTCTCCATCATATTGTTTTCGGCACTAAGAGGCGCATTCCAGCAATTGTACATGCTGAAAGGGAGCATCTTTGTCGGATAATATGGGCGTTGCTAAAAGATGAAAAATGTTATCTGTATAGGATTAATTGTGTTCCAGACCATGTGCACATGCTGATTGACTTGAATGCAACCAAATCACTGAGCGAGGTCGTCGGCAGAATCAAATCCAAGTCAAGCAACTGGATAAAGAGCTCGGGAAAATATCCATTGTTTGATGCTTGGTGCGACGGATATTATGCGGAAAGTATATCGCTTGCCGAGCGTGACGCAGTCATCGATTACATCAAAAACCAGCAACTGCACCATGCTGATGTTGGGTATGAGGCGGAAATGAAATGTCTGTATAAGAAGGCCGGTCTCATATGGCATGATATGGACCTGTATTGAGATTACCACAAACCGCCCGTCCCGGGCTTAGACTTAGATAACAGCCAACTGCCCCGGTCTGCGCCCGCTCCGCGGTCTCCGAACCGGGGTTAATAGTAGACCCACGCGCCTCCGGCCCTCAGTTATCACTTGTCTGTTTGGATTGAGAATTGTATTGTCGGACAGCAATAATTATGTAACTTGTTACAGTTTTATAGGAGAGCCAGCGGCTCGTGGGTCTACTATTAACCCCGGTTCGGAGACCGCGGAGCGGGCGCAGACCGGGGCAGTTGGCTGTTATCAAGGGTTAAGCCCGGGACGGGCGGGTTGTGGTAATAATTCTATATCTCAAATCTTGCGGTTAATGTGTTGAAAATTAATGTTATAAAGAGCTATTCGGTAATTTGGCAGGAGAGGGCTTATGGGGAGGGCGGTTATTGGTTGTCGGGGGAGTGTTGGGCGAGGGTGATTTTGATTTCGGCGTAGGAGATGTTGTCGGGGACGAGTTCGCGGATTTCCTTGAGGGTGTAGGCGGAGGTGAATTTGGCGGCGGCGTTGCGTATGATGAGCTGGTGCTCTTTCGATACGATGTCGTCGATGTCGACAAGTCCCTGCGAGGCGAGGCGTCCGAGGTGGCCGTAGATGGTCCAGGGCTGGAGGTTGCGCTGACGGGCTATTTCGTCGGGCGACATGCCTGCTTCGTAGAGGCGCAGGGTCTCCTGATAGGTGTCGGTTTTGGGCGCTTTTTCGACTGTCTTTTTCTCCTTGACAGGCTTTTCTTTTGCCTGACGGTCGGTGCGGCGTTTGCGTGCGGGTTTTCCGCCGATGCTGTCGAGGAGTGTTTTTGCCTTGATGTTGAGGTAGGCTCCGGTGGAGAATACGGTTTCGGTGAGACCGTTGAACAGCGACTGCTTGACCATGACGCTCTGACGCAGTGCGGAGAGGGCGTTGTTGTAGAGTTCGGCCACGCGTTTGTTCTCGATATTGATGATGGCGTCGCGGGTGATGAGCGATTCGAAAATCTCTTTCATCGTGGCGGCGAAGTAGGCGCAGGAATCGGTGATGCGTTTTTCGAGCGGCGAACCTGCGATGTCGCCTCCCGACTGTTCCATCGCGGCGGTGTATTGCGGACGGAATCGGCCGGCGATGTTGATAAGGCGTTCCTGAAGCGGACGGTTTACGGCTTTGAGGCGTATGAGGAATTTGGGATACTGGGAGCTGAGATGTTCGTCGACCACGCGCAGCATCCATTGGTAATCGCGGTCGATTTCGCTGAATGAGTAGAGCTCGTCGAGGAGCGACAGCGTGTACTGGTGGCGGAGCGCCGGCAGACGGCTGATGTTGCTTTCCGTCTTGCCTGTCTCGGCATCGATGTAGCTGTTGACGGTGGTGTCGGTGATGAGCGCATGAGGTTCGATAGGCGCCGACAGCACCATGCCCTGCAGCGAGCGGCAGCGGCTCAGGGCTACGTAGGTCTGGCCGTGGGCGAACGATGCGTTGATGTCGAGCACCGCTTTCTCGAATGTGAGTCCCTGGCTCTTGTGTACGGTGATGGCCCATGCCAGACGCAGGGGATACTGTGTGAACGAGCCGGCGGATTCCTCCTTGATTTCCTTGCTGACGGGGTCGAGGGTGTATTTTGTGTTGTCCCACGTCACGGGTGTGACAGCGATAGGTTCGTCGGAGTCGGAGCAGGTCACCTCGACGGTGTCGGCGCCGATTTTCGTTATGGTGCCGATTTTGCCGTTGTAGTAGGCGTGGGCGGGGGAGAGGTCGTTTTTGATGAACATCACCTGCGCGCCCTCCTTGAGGGTCAGTTCGGCTTCGGCGGGATAGTTCTGTTCGGGGAAGTCGCCGGTGACGCGGCAGGTGTAGGTATATGGCCGGGTGGTGAGATGTGCCAGGCGGGTGTCGTTGTGCGACTGTGCCGAGTGGTTGTGGGTGGTGAGGCGTATCCAGCCGCGTTCGTCGGGATTGAATGAGGGTATGTAGCGCGAGTTGAGCATATCGATGCCGGCGCGGTCGAGTTTGCCGGCACGCACTTTGGCGAGGATGTCGATGAAGGTGCTGTCCTGCTGGCGGTAGATATGGCGCAGCTCGACTGTGACGTATGGGAGCTGCTGCAGCGCGTGGCTGGAAAAGAAATACGGGGTCTCGTAATATTGCGACAGCCATGACCATTCGTCGTTCTTTGTGACGGGCGACAGTTGCATCAGGTCGCCGATGAGGAGCAGCTGCACGCCTCCGAACGGTTTGAGCGGGTCGCGGTGGCGGCGCAACGTGTCGTCGATACGGTCGAGCAGGTCGGCGCGCACCATTGATATTTCATCTATGACGAGCAGGTCGAGGGTGCGTATGATGTTTTTCTTCTGCTGCGCCATGCGGAAATAGCTGTTGCTTTCCTTGCTTTGTGCGCCCGGGATGTAGGGGCCGGGGGCGAACTGGAAGAAGGAGTGTATGGTCTGTCCGCCGGCATTGATGGCGGCCACACCGGTAGGCGCGAGCACAACCATGCGCTTGGGCAACACCGAGCGCAGCCGGCGCAGAAATGTAGTCTTGCCCGTGCCCGCCTTTCCGGTAAGGAAAACCGATACCCCGGTGTTGGCAATGAACTGCCACGCCACGTCCATCTCGCGGTTGATGCTGTCTGTTTCGTTGATGTTGTGCTGCATGATTGAGAGTTATAAGAGTTATAAGAATTATAGGAATTATATGAATTATAGGCCCTATAGGCCGGATGGGGCCAATAAGTCCAATTAGACCAATTAGTCTAATAGGACCAATTAGACTTATTAGACCAATTGGCCTTTTAGGCTTTATTGCCCGGTTGTTAAGAAGAGCGGGCGGCAAACTGTTGTGTTTGGCCGCCCGCTCCGGTTATGCGGGTGTCGTCGGTTGCAACGACATTGTTATCAGGCGAGGAAGCCGAGGAGGACACCGGCGGCTACTGCCGAACCGATTACGCCGGCCACGTTGGGTCCCATGGCGTGCATCAGCAGGTAGTTGCTGGGATCGTATTGCAGACCGAGGTTGTTGGAGATACGCGCCGACATGGGCACTGCCGATACGCCGGCGTTGCCGATGAGCGGGTTGATTTTCTTCGATTTGGGCAACACGAGGTTGAACAGCTTGACAAAGCATACACCCGATGCCGAGGCTATGATGAATGCCATGAAGCCGAGGCAGAAGATGAAGATGGTCTCCTTGGTGAGGAATGTGGTGGCCTGTGTCGAGGCACCCACGGTCATGCCGAGGAGGATTGTCACGATGTCGGTAAGGGCGTTGGACGCTGTCTTTGCAAGACGTGTGGTGACGCCGCACTCACGCAGCAGGTTGCCGAAGAAGAGCATACCCAGCAGGGGAAGGCCCGAGGGCACCACGAAGCAGGTGAGGAGCATGCCGACGATGGGGAAGATGATTTTCTCGTTTTGCGAGACGGCGCGGGCCGGTTTCATCTTTATCAGGCGCTCTTTGCGCGTGGTGAGGAGCTTCATGATAGGCGGCTGTATCACGGGCACGAGTGCCATGTAGGAGTAGGCCGATACCGCGATTGCTCCCATGAGGTTGGGTGCGAGCTTCGACGAAAGGAAGATGGCTGTGGGGCCGTCGGCGCCGCCGATGATGGCGATCGCACCTGCCTGGTCGGGCATGAAGCCGAGGGCGCAGGCTACCATGTAGGCTCCGAAGATACCGAACTGGGCGGCCGCTCCGATAAGCATCAGTTTCGGGTTGGCTATGAGCGACGAGAAGTCGGTCATGGCGCCGATACCGAGGAAGATGAGCGGGGGATACCATCCGGCGCTTACACCGTTGTAGAGGATGTTGAGCACGGAGCCTTGTTCGTAGATGCCTACCTCAAGGCCGGCCGTGGTGTTGAAGGGTACGTTTCCGATAAGTATACCGAAACCGATGGGGACGAGCAGCATTGGTTCGAAATTCTTCTTTATCGCGAGATAAATGAAGAACAGACCGACAGCGAGCATGACGAAGTGCTGCCATGTCGCGTTATAGAAACCTGTCAGATGCCAGAATTCCGTCAGGTTGCCGGTGAGAAAATCACTGAATGTTTCCATTTGCAATGTGGTTTATTCAAAAGTGACTTATTCGAGGGTTATGATGGTGGTGCCTTCGAGTACCGAGTCACCGGGGTTGACATTGATTGCGGCTACTTTGCCGTCGCGTCCGGCGTGGATGGCGTTTTCCATCTTCATGGCTTCGAGTATAGCCACAGTGTCGGCGGCCTTGACCGCGTCGCCTACTTTTACGGGTATCTGCACTACTACACCGGGCAGTGGAGCCTTGACGGCGATTGCGCCGGCTGCCACATTGGGTTTGTTGATGATCTTTTCGCCGGAGGTGGTGCGGGGCGCAGCCGACGGACGAGCTGCCTTGACTACGGTGACGGGGGTGCCCTTCTGCTCGAGTTCCACTTTGTAAGGGATACCGTTGACTTCAACCTGGGCGATGCCGTTTTCGATGTCGCCTATGCCTACCTTGTAGGTGTTGCCGTTGATTTTATAATTGTAATTTTTCATTTTTGTTGTGATGTGAGATGGTTAGCGTTTGGGAAGTTCACGCATTGAATAGATTTTAGAACTCCAGGGTGAGTAGGCTTTCTTCACCTTGTTGATGGTGAGGACGGTCTGCTCGGTGTCGTGTGCGTCGAGATGTTCGTGGAGAGCCATTACGATGGCGGCGATTTCCTCGCCCGAGTCGTGCTCGGGACGGTCCTCGCGTGCTACTTCCTTGGGCGCCAGACCCTGCGATTTCATCTTGTTGGCACGGTTGATCCTGGCTCCGATTTTGCTGATGAGCATGAAGCAGAGGCAGAGTATCAGCAGCGCGGTGAACACGATGCACATGGCCATGATGGTAAGGGCGAGTCCGCTCTTGTCATGTTCATGGAATGTATCGACTTTTTCGTTGGTGTCCTCGATTACGTTGTTGCTCGAGGGGGTGATGTACTTCAGGTCGGAGCCGTCGCGTACTTCCCAGTCGTCGGGATTGTTGACTCCGCCTACGCCGTCGATTTTGCGGGCATAGGAATGGCCCGGCTGGAGGTTGGCGGGGATTACGATTTCGTCGATGAGAGTCTTGCAGTCGGCATCATAGATGGCGATGTAGTTCTCTACGCCGTCCTTGAGGGTGAAGTTGGTGTGGAATGTACCGCGTGTGGGCATTCCGTCGGCCCAGAATATGATATGCTGGCGCTTGGGGATACGTGTGTTGACGTCGCCTAAGGGCACTGCATACATTTTGGACTTGTCGATTGATTTCCCGTCTTCGGCTCTCTCGGTAGTGAGATATACGCTCGAAATCTCGAGGGGGCCGTAGGTGGAGTTGAAGAGCTCAATCCACGCACCTTTCTCGCCGTAGTCGTCGACTATGGAGTTGGTGTTGTTGACCATCACCTCGTTGATGCGCAGTCCGCCGCGGCTTTGTGCAGCGGCCGAGAAACAACCCATCACACCGACAAGAAGCAGTAATAATGATTTTTTCATAAAATAAGACGCTTTTACGGTCAGTGATGTGAATATTAAAGGGGTATGTTGCCGTGTTTTTTGGCGGGGTTGACCACTTTCTTGGTGGCAAGCTGCTGGAGGGCGCGGATGACGCGGAAGCGGGTGTTGCGCGGTTCGATGACGTCGTCGATGTAGCCGTATTTGGCAGCGTTGTAGGGGTTGCAGAAGAGTTTGTTGTATTCAGCCTCTTTCTCGGCGAGAACGGCTTTGGGGTCTTCGGCAGCCTTGGCTTCCTTGGCATAGAGCACTTCGACTGCGCCTGCGCCGCCCATGACTGCGATTTCGGCAGTAGGCCATGCGTAGTTCATGTCGCCGCGAAGCTGCTTGCAGCTCATCACGATGTGCGAACCGCCGTAGCTCTTGCGCAGTGTGACGGTGACTTTGGGCACGGTGGCTTCGCCGTAGGCGTAAAGCAGTTTTGCGCCGTGGAGTATGACGCCGTTGTATTCCTGGCCGGTGCCGGGGAGGAAGCCGGGGACGTCGACGAGTGTCACCAGGGGGATGTTGAATGCGTCGCAGAAACGTACGAAGCGTGCGCCCTTGCGCGATGCGTTGGAGTCAAGCACGCCGGCGAGGTATTTGGGCTGGTTGGCCACGATGCCGACTGCCTGTCCGTTGAAGCGGGCGAAGCCGACGATGATGTTCTTGGCGTAGTCGCGCTGCACTTCGAGGAACTCGCCGTTGTCGATGATGGCGCCGATGACTTCGTACATGTCGTAGGGACGGTTGGCCGAGTCGGGGATGATTTCGTTGAGCGAGTCTTCGAGACGGTCAATCGGGTCGGTGCATTCAACGAGGGGTGCTTCCTCGAGGTTGTTCTGGGGCATGTAGCTGAGGAGCTGACGTGTGATTTTGAGGGCTTCCTCGCCGTCCTCGGTGGCAAAGTGTGCCACGCCGCTCTTTGCGGAGTGAACTTCGGCGCCGCCGAGCGCTTCCTGGGTGACATCTTCGCCTGTCACTGTCTTGACCACTTTCGGGCCGGTGAGGAACATGTAGGAGATGCCTTTGGCCATGATGGTGAAGTCGGTGAGGGCGGGGGAGTATACGGCACCGCCGGCGCAGGGGCCGAGGATACATGAAATCTGGGGTATCACACCCGAAGCGAGGATGTTGCGCTGGAATATCTCGGCGTAGCCTGCGAGGGCGTTGATGCCTTCCTGTATACGTGCGCCGCCCGAGTCGTTAAGGCCGATGACGGGAGCGCCCATCTTCATGGCCATGTCCATGATTTTGCAGATTTTCAGTGCCATGGTCTCGGAGAGCGAGCCGCCGAACACTGTGAAGTCCTGGGCGAAGACGTAGACGAGACGTCCGTCGATTGTGCCGTAGCCGGTGACGACACCGTCGCCGAGGAATGATTTTTTCTCTTGGCCGAAGTTGGTGCAGCGATGGCGCACAAACATGTCGAGCTCTTCAAACGAGCCTTCGTCGAGGAGTTGGGCGATACGTTCGCGGGCGGTGTATTTACCGCGCTCGTGTTGTTTCTGGATTGCCTTTTCGCCGCCGCCGATACGGGCTTCGGCGCGCATGTCGATAAGCTCTTTTACTTTTTCGAGTTGGTTACTCATATATGTTAAATATTAGAGAAATATGAAATATCGTTGTGTGAGAGGAGATTATTTGTTGGGGTCTTCGCAGAGCTCGATGAGCGCGCCGCAGGTCGATTTGGGGTGAAGGAATGCGATGTTGAGACCTTCGGCGCCCTTGCGGGGAGCTTTGTCGATGAGGCGGCAGCCTTTTTCTTCAGCTTCAGCGAGAGCGTTGGCCACGCCGTCCTCCATGGCGAATGCGATGTGCTGTATGCCGCCGCGGCCGCCGTTGTTGGCGATGAATTTGGAGATGGCACTGTCGTCGGAGGTGCCTTCGAGGAGCTCGATTTTGGTCTGGCCTACTTTAAAGAAGGCGGTGCGTACTTTCTGGTCGGCCACTTCTTCGATGGCGAAGCATTTGAGACCGAGGATGTTTTCGTAGAAAGGGATTGCCTCGTCGAGCGAGGGGACGGCTATGCCGACATGTTCGATGTGAGAAATGTTCATGACAATATGAATATTTAAGATTTATAAACGGGTTAAGGCCGTAAGCTGTGACGCGATAGCGACACTCTCCGGCTAACAAAGTGCAAATTTAACAAATAAATCGACACAATGATTATAAAAAGCAAAAATTCGCCAAATTAACACATCGGTTATGCCAATCTCAAACGGGTAACAAAGCGTTTTCTCATATATTAATTTATGAAACGCTTTTTTATGCGTGGTACTGACAAAAATGCATGCCCGATGCGACATTTTGGCAGTAATTAAGTTAAATTATAAAATTTGGCAGGCCGTGGCCGTGGCTTAAACTTTTTGGCATAACATTTGTTTGATTAGTAAATGCAACGGCTTGAGACAGCCGGTGTAAAAGTGATATTTCTAAATAATTTCAGAATAATAAACATAAAAAATATATATCATTATGGGAAAGATAATCGGTATCGACTTAGGTACAACCAACTCATGTGTATCAGTATTGGAAGGCAACGACCCTGTAGTAATTCCTAACAGCGAAGGCCGCAACACTACTCCTTCGGTAGTTGCGTTTGTGGACGGTGGCGAACGTAAGGTGGGCGACCCTGCCAAACGTCAGGCTATCACCAACCCCAAGCGTACGGTATATTCAATCAAGCGTTTCATGGGCGAGACCTACGACCAGGTGCTCCCCGAAATCGAACGCGTGCCTTACAAGGTGGTCCGTTCCGACAATAATACTCCGCGCGTCGACATCGACGGCCGCCAGTACACTCCCCAGGAGATTTCGGCCATGATTCTTCAGAAGATGAAGAAGACAGCTGAGGATTATCTCGGACAGTCGGTCACCGACGCCGTAATCACAGTGCCCGCTTACTTCAACGATGCCCAGCGTAAGGCAACCAAGGAAGCCGGCGAAATCGCAGGTCTCAACGTACAGCGTATCGTCAACGAGCCTACCGCAGCCGCATTGGCCTACGGTCTTGACAAGAGCGACAAGGATCAGAAGATTGCAGTGTTCGACCTCGGTGGCGGTACATTCGATATCTCTATCCTCGAACTTGGCGACGGCGTGTTTGAAGTGAAAGCTACCAACGGTGATACTCACCTCGGCGGTGATGACTTCGACCACGTGATTATCGACTGGCTCGCCGATGAGTTCATCAAGGAACACAACGTTGACCTCCGTCAGGACCCGATGGCTCTCCAGCGTCTTAAAGAGGCTGCCGAAAAAGCCAAAATCGAACTTTCGTCGACCACTTCGACCGAAATCAACCTGCCGTACATCATGCCTGTAAACGGTATACCCCAGCACCTTGTAAAGACTCTTACTCGTGCTAAATTCGAGCAGCTCGCCGACAAACTCATCGAACGTACACTCGTTCCATGCGAGCAGGCTCTTAAGGATGCCGGCATGACAGCCAAGGATATCGACGAGGTAATCCTCGTGGGCGGTTCTACCCGTATCCCCGCTATCCAGGCTCTCGTTGAGAAGTTCTTCGGCAAAGCGCCCTCAAAGGGTGTCAACCCCGACGAAGTGGTAGCAGTAGGTGCCGCAATCCAGGGTGCCGTTATCTCAGGCGATGTGAAGGATGTGCTTCTTCTCGACGTTGTGCCTCTTTCGGTCGGTATCGAGACTCTCGGCGGCGTGATGACCAAGCTTATCGAAGCCAACACTACCATACCTACCCGCAAGAGCGAGACATTCTCTACCGCAGCCGACAACCAGCCTTCGGTTGAAATCCACGTATTGCAGGGTGAACGCCCCATGGCAAAGGATGACAAGACTCTCGGTAAATTCCACCTCGACGGCATCATGCCCGCTCCCCGTGGCATACCTCAGATTGAAGTCACCTTCGAAATCGACAAGAACGGTATCCTCAACGTATCCGCCAAGGATAAAGCTACCGGCAAGGAGCAGAGCATACGTATCGAAGCATCATCGGGTCTGACTGACGCTGAAATCAAACGTATGAAGGACGAAGCCGCAGCCAACGCCGCAAGCGACGCCAAAGAGAAAGAGCGTATCGACAAACTCAACCAGGCCGATGCAATCATCTTCCAGACCGAGAAACAGCTTGCCGACCTCGGCGACAAGATTCCCGCCGACAAGAAGGCCGCTATCGAAAATGCTGTCGCTCAGCTCAAGGAAGCCCACAAGGCTCAGGATATCGCCGGTATCGACGCTGCAATCAAGAACATCGAAACCCAGTTCCAGGCAGCCCAGCAGGATATCCTCAACGCTCAGGCTCAGGCACAGGGCGGCGCTAACCCCGGCGCAGGTTTCGACCCCAACGCAGGCGCCAACCCCGGAGCCGGCAGCAACAACGGCGGCGCCGACGACCACGTGACCGACGTAGACTTCGAAGAGGTGAAATAAGTCTACCAATCAACGATAATAAAATGGAGTGTAGCTGATTGAGCTACACTCCATTTTATTATCGTTGGTCGGGGCGTCATTTGTTGATTGAGGAGAATATGCCGGCCATTAGGTTGAGGACGTTGGCAACTGTGGCTTTGTCGGCTACGGGTATGGAGAGGGTGGTTTGACCGGTGGCGGGATCTTCTTTTACGATGCTGTCGACCAGTCTCTTTCTGGATTCCTGCGATGACAGGGCTTTTGCAAGTCCTCCGAGGAATTCCATGCCTTTGTTTATAAGTTCGCTTTCGGGTGTAGCTGTCGGGCTGTCGGGCTTCTCGCGGGGCAAAGCGTTTTCGCCGGGGCGTGGCTGAGCTGACGTGGGGTCGTTTTCTGGAGAGGGTTCTTCGCTGTTTTCTTCTTGACTGTTTTCTGTTTCGGTCAGTTCCGGACTGTCAGACTCATTGTCGTCGGCTTCGGATATATATTCATATTCGCTTTCGTCGTTATCGTCCTCAGATTCCGGCGTTTCGAATTCGGTGTCGGCGCCGGTTTCTGTTTCATTGTCGGGTAAATTTACTGTTTCTTTTTCAAGGTCGAGGTTGTTGTCGAGCAGTTCGGCGATGCGGTCGAATTTTTTGTCGTTGAGTATGACTGTATCGTCTCCTCCGTCGAGCACGCCTTCAAAGAGGCCGGTCTTGAATGCAAGGGTGTCGAGCATGTTGACTTCAATGGTCCCGACTGATACCATGTTGATTACCTGTATCTGGCGTGGCTGGCCGAGACGGTAGACGCGGGCTATGCGTTGTTCAAGCACTGCGGGGTTCCACGGCAGGTCGAGGTTTATCACTATGGAGGCAGCCTGAAGGTTGAGGCCTGTGCTGCCGGCGTCGGTCGACAGGAATACCCGGCACGCATGGTCGGTCATGAAGTCATTTATCAAGGCGCCGCGTTTGGCCGACGGGACGCCTCCGTGTAGGAAACGGAAACCGATGCCCCGCGCCTCAAGTTCCGCGGCCATGAGTCGTTGCATTCGTTCCCATTGGCTGAATATCACTATCTTATCATCGCCTGACTCTACGACGTCGTTAACTATGCTGATAGCTTCGTCGATTTTAGTATCGTGGCGGGTCTTTTGGTCAAGTATGAATGTACTGTCGGCTACCATACGCATGGTCGACAGCAGCAGCATAAGCCGCATACGGTCTTTTTCCGACAGAAAACCCAATCTGCGCCATCTGCTTATCAGGATGCTGACATTCCATTTGCAGTCGTCATGGATTGCCAGCTGTTCTTTGGTTGTCGGTACATGCAGGTTCTTATCTACGCGCGGAGGCATCTGAAGCTTTACTGACTTTTTCGTTCGCCTTATCATGACTTGCCTGAGGGTATCGCCTATGATGTTCAGGTTTTTATATCCGGTAATTCTGCCTGTGCTGTCGGTATCGGTCGTGTCGTTTACGAATTTCCAGTATGGGCCGAGGACAAACTGGTCGACAAGCTGCATTACGGAATAGAGTTCCGACAATTTGTTTTCAAGCGGAGTGCCTGAAAGCGCTACCGTATAGTCGCTTTTGAGCAGACGCATTGTCCTGGACATTTTAGTGTCCCAGTTTTTAAGGCGTTGCACTTCGTCATAAACCACCATGTCAGGCATGGATTTCAAACCGTATCTGATGGTATTTACCATTGAATGGTATGATATGATTTTGAAAAATGCCGGATTGGTGTCAAGGGTTTTTGCTCGTTCCGTCACGTTTCCTTCGACAACGAGTGCATCCTCACCGGAGAATTTTTTAATCTCGTTTTTCCATTGGTATTTGAGCGAAGTGGGGCAAATAATCCATACTGACCCTACGAAGCCATTCTGTTTCAGAAGCATTGCGCCGGCTATTGCCTGTATGGTTTTGCCAAGGCCCATCTCGTCGGCTATGATGGCACGCCCGTGTCGGAATATGAATTCCGCCCCTTCGCGTTGATAGGGATAGAGGTCGGTACTGAGCAGTCCGTCGGTCATGTCGGGTGTGGCGTCGGCAATGTTGTTGCGCAGTCGGTCTGCACGTTTCCTGATTATGAAGTTGAATGCATCATCAACGCATTTCGTCGCTGGGTCTATTTCTTTGGCCGCCTCGAGAAATTCGCCGAATTTATCGTAGAACTCATCGAAGAGCGTGAGGTCGGAGTCGAAATACTTTGAAGCCAGCAAGGTCATCTCCTCCTTATGTTCGCCTCCCAGCCTGATTCTGACACGTGGCTGCCCCTTGTAGTCAAGATAGACGGTAGAGCGGTCGGGCATGCGATATTTCTTGCGGGCGTATTTGCCGTCGGCAGCAAGTCCGACTGCTTCAAGATGCTTGCATGTGCCGAGCTGATTGGTGTGAAAATCGGGACAGGAACAATAATTCCATGGGCTGGATTGCCCACGGTAGACTACGGAATACTTTCGTCCGGTCTGTGGATTGGTCACATTAAAATATCCTTCCCTTGCGAAATCTATAGGCTTGACTATAAGGTATTCCTTTGATGCGGCCTGGCGCCTCAGGGCGATTTGCCACTCTTCAAGGCTCATATCTTCCGGGCGCCTGTTGGGATTGTATTTCGGGAGAGAATTACGTTTTCCTGATTTCTTGACCTGTTTTCCTTTCATGGGTTGCGGTGCTGTTATGTCGTTTTAACCACGAATTTACCTATAATAATCCGGTTGTACAAATTATTTCATGAATAACGACTTGGCAATTCAATGTAAAGGTAAAGGTGTAAAGGTAAAGGTAAAAAATAAAATAGTAAAAAACAGCATTGACTAAATATGGCAATTTACCGGTAAGCGCGGCCGCATTTTATGGCGGTACATGCTTTCGTATATTCCACGGTTTCTGAAACACTTTATTTTTCATGATGAATCTTATACGAGGTTGTTGCTGTTGAGGTGGAGGATTTCGAGGAAGCGGTCGACTGTCGCTTTGTCGCCGGAGTATTTTCCGGGGTCTTCGCTCAGCTTGCAGGTGGTGCAGTAGAACGGCCACGATTCGGTGATTTTTACGGCCACGAGCTTGATGACGATATTCATCGGGTCGATGCCGTCGAAGTCGTTGCTGAAGTGCGTCCCGATGCCGAAGGAGGGGATGCATTTATCTTCGGCGTACCGCTGTATCTCTATGGCTTTGTCCACGTCGAGCCCGTTGCTGAATACTATCTGCTTGCTGCGCGGGTCGATATTCAGGCTGCGGTATTTGTCGACTATCAGATCCAGTTCCCTGAAATTGTCGCCGCTGTCGACACGGAGTCCCTTGAACATATTGGCATAGTCTTCCGAGAAATTCAGACTGAAGATGCGCCAGCCGTATGTGTCGTAGAGGAATGTGCCCAAAGCTCCGCGGTAGGTGCTCGCCCATGTCTTCATGGCAAGGTAGTTGGCCATCTGCGGCCCGTACATTCCGGCAATCGCGCATATCAGCTCATGCGCCATGGTGCCTACAGGCACGAGGTCGTACTTCATGGCGAAATACACATTGCTTGTGCCGATGAATTTTCCCGGGCCGTGCAGTGCGTCCTGACACTCCTTCATAGCTTTTACGGCCGTATCCTGAGCCTGAAAAGAGGCGCGGCGACGTGTGCCGAAGTCGCTGAACGTGCATCCCGCCTTAATCAGCTTTTCCGCTTTGTCATGTGATCTGCCGTAGTAGACATCGTAGTCGAATGATCTGTCCTTGCCGGTCGTCATGTAGTACAATTCCGAGACTATGGCCAGTACTTTTACCTCGAGCAGAATTGTATCGCTCCAGCAACCTTCGAATTCGATGTCGAGATGACCGCTTTCGTCCTGCCGTATCGTGACCCAGCCGCTGTCGTAACGGAATCCTTTAAGATAGCTGTAGAACCATGCCGGTATATAGCTGCACCGCTTGCGCATGAATGCAATCTCTTCATCTGTTATCACGACAGTCTCGAGCATTTCGATCTGTCGGCGAAGTTCGGCGGCAAACTCCGGAGGATAGACAGTATGGTTGCGGTCGGTGAATCTGTAGCGTACACGGGTACGCGGATAATTTTCTATAACCGCGCAGCACATGGTGAATTTATACAGGTCATCATCTGTGAAATGTCGGATTATCTGGTGCATGACAAGCTATATTTTGAGATTAGAGAATCAAGAGTATTGCCGCCGTCAATCGACGGGCTGAACTTTTTCAGCACGTTCAGCCGGATGTTGCCTTCCAATGTCAACAAGTCACGAATCGTGTCGGCCACACATACGTCGCCGGCAAGTCCACAGATGTCGATATGACCGATATTCCTTGACTTTATGATATGTGATATTATGTCGGCAGCATCCCGGTTCTTGAATATGGAATATTCTTCAGTTTCAGCATTTTCGCCTTTATGGAGTATTGCCGTTTTATCGGAGGCGTCGATAAGCGCGGACATAAGCGGAGGCCATATAGCGGCTCCGACCGAATCGGCCACGCAATGCACCGGCCATTGCCCGGCTTCCGTCCTGAACGAACAGTGGCGCATCGGGTGTCGGTCGGCGGTAACGATGATACCGGCATATTGCGTACTGTTACGGCGCAAGTATCCCGCCAGGGAGTTCATGGAGCTAACAGCCCCGGGGACTGGAAGCACTCCCGTGATGAAATCAATCTGTGGGTCGACTATGAGTAATAGCTTGTTTATCATACCGGTCACTTGTTCAGTTATAAATATAACGCTACCGGTAGCCTATGGTTGTGTTGATGCTGAAAATTTCCGTTGCAACGGTATTATTCCGTTGGTTATTCCGAATTGTTGTCGATAAGCCGGTCTTGATGGCGGTAGCGGTGGGGTGTGGTAAGAATTTATAGTAGAATGGCAATGCCGATTATAATAAATACAAAATTTAGTTGCGGAGATACCGGAAAATTTATTGGAAAAATTTTGCATAAACCGATTATTCGCGCGAATTTTGCAGCGCCGTTTCAGCGACTGACAGCGGCGTTGTTTTCCAAAAGGTATTGATCAGGTAGCGTACTTTATAATGCCGGTTTCATTCAGCCGGTTGTAGTGTTTCAGGTTTATGAACAAGAGTCTTTTTGCATTGGCTTTGGGCACTTTTGCCCTTGGGATAGCCGAGTTTGTGATTATGGCTATTCTCGGTAATGTGGCGGAGGGTGTCGGCATATCGATTTCGCAGGCCGGGCATTTTATTTCGGCATACGCACTGGGTGTGACAGTGGGCGCGCCGTTTCTGCTGTTTGCGCGCAAGATGCCGCTGAAGAAAATAATGATGATACTTGCCGCGCTCATCATGGTCGGCAACACGCTGGCGGCTGTCGCTACGGGTTACTGGGGACTGCTCGCCGCGCGGTTCATCTCGGGACTGCCGCACGGATGCTATTTCGGCGTCGGCGCTATTGTGGCGCAGCGTCTGTCGGCTCCGGGCAAGGAGGCGGCTGCCGTGTCGATGGTCATCGCGGGAATGACGGTGGCTACGATAGTGGGAGTCCCTATCGGTACGGTGTTTTCCGAATATCTGTCGTGGCGTCTGACATTTGCCTTTGTGGCGCTGAGCGGTGCCGTGGCTTTCATCGGTATCCATGCGTGGATAGGCGATGTGGGCAAGGTGAAGGATACCGGATTCAAGGGGCAGTTTAAATTCCTGCGGTCGGCGGCGCCGTGGCTCATTTTTGCCGGTCCGCTGTTCGGACAGGCGGGACTCTATTGCTGGTACAGCTATATCGATCCGCTGATGACGGGGGTGGCGGGATTCGCACCTGCCGATATGACCTGGCTTATGGTCGTGGCCGGACTTGGTATCTTTGCCGGCAACATAATCGGCGGACGGTGTGCCGTCACCCACAACAGGGCGTTTGTTGCAGCACTCGTGCAGGGCACGTCGATGATTACTCTCGTGCTGATTTATTTCTTTGTGTGGGATAAGGCGGCTGCTGTCGTGCTCATGGTCATAGGTGCCGCGCAGCTTTTCGCGTCCGGTGGACCGTTGCAAAGCCTGATTATAAAATACTCGACCGGCGGAGAGCTGCTTGGCGGTTCGCTTATACAGATGTCATACAATCTCGGCAATGCAATCTCGGCATGGCTCGGAGGTATGGTGATAGCTGCGGGCTACGGATGTCGTCCCGCAGTATTGGCAGGGTTGCCACTGACACTTATCGGCACGGTGCTCCTCATCGTGCTGTATCGCCGGTATGAACGGTGAAACATTTGCCGGATTGTTTGTTATAGTTATATGTACGCGAGTTATCGGGTACATACAGATTTATGAATTTATAAATAGTATTGATGATATGAAACTTGCTGAGGCTTTGGCGCAGAGGGCGGATTTGCAGAAACGCATCGCGCAGATGGACGGACGGCTGAAGGCTGCCTGCAAGGTGCAGGAGGGCGATGAGCCTGCCGAGCGGCCTGAAGCTCTTTTTGAGGAATTCAACCGCTGTATCGATGAGCTTGAACAGCTTATCAGGAAAATCAACCGCACGAACCAGAGTGTCGTGCTTGCCGACGGCGTGACGATTGCCGATAAGATTGCGTTGCGAGATGTGTTGAAACTAAAGGTTCAGGAACTGCAGAACCTGCTGTCGTTCCTCTCGGAACGCCCTGACCGCTATTCGCGTCAGGAGATACGTTATGTCAATACGGTCGATGTAAAAGAGGTGAGACACCGGGCTGATGAATGTTCGCGCCGTCTGCGCGAGACGGACTGCGAGATACAGTCGGCCAACTGGACGTATGACCTTATGGAGTAGACAGCTCCGGGTATAACGGATATTTCCGGTGTAGCCCGATTCGTTTTGAGAGTATGCAAGCTCGCTAAGGAGCCAATCTTAGCAAACTGTAAGAGCACGGAGGACGCGTGCCGGATTTTTACGGCTTATCGTCAGTACGCTGTACAGATGTACATCTTACTTTTTACTCTTTATCACCATGCATAGCAAAACGATGATGGCGAGGGCGGGTAGCGGGACGTTACGGAAATATAATACCTGTGTCAGATATGTTCGACTTCGGGGTGTAGGGTTATGTCGAAGCGGGTGTGTACGGCATCGATGATGCGTCGTTCGAGGGTGAGGATATCGGTGGAGGTGGCATGGCCGTCGGTGTTGACTATCACGAGTGGCTGGGTCCGCCACAGGGAGGCGCCTCCTTCGGTCATTGTCTTGCATCCGGCTTTGTCGATGAGCCATGCCGCGGGCACCTTGACGGCGTCGTCGCCTACGATGAAATGCGGCACGCGGGTGTCGGGATACATGGCTTCGATACGTTTGAAATGCTCCTGCGGGATGACCGGGTTCTTGAAGAAACTGCCGGCACTGCCTGTCACGGCGGGGTCGGGGAGTTTGGTGTCGCGTATGGATATTACAGCGCCGCGCATATCGGAGGCTGTCGGGTTTTCGCCGACGATTGACTGCAGGTTGGCGTAGTCGAGCCGTGGCGACGGAGTGACTGTCAGCCGGAAGTGTACGTCAGTTATTATGAAGCGGTCGCGCATGGCGTCGGTCTTGAATATGGAGTGGCGGTAACCGAACTGCATCATGTCGTGCGTGAATACCCGGTGCTCACCGGTGGCCGCGTCGATAGCGTCGACCTGCACGATATGGTCGCCGGCTTCCACGCCGTAGGCGCCGACATTCTGCACCGCCGATGCCCCGACCGTGCCGGGGATGCCCGACAGGTTCTCCAGTCCCCAGATGCCGCGCTGTGCCATGTCGCGGCACAGGTCGTCCATCACCACGCCTGCCGAGGCCGCGACGAGCACACTTCCGTCGGCCGCCGCGTCGGCAATACGGCACCCGGCGATGCGCGATATGAGGATTGTTCCCTCGAAGTTGCCGGTGAACAGCATATTGCTTCCGGCACCAAGATGCTTGAAAGGCCGCGGAAATGTATTGTTGGTGAGAACGCGACGGAGTTCGTCAAGGCTGTCGTAATATACGACGCATGCTGCTTGTGCCGAAATGCCGAACGTCGTGAAATCCCTTACATCGGTATTATATAGTGTTGTCATTTAATCAGTGCTGGTAAAACATAACGGGCACCGGCCTTGGGGCCGATGCCTGTTTTAGATTATTTCTGTCGGCAGCGTTACCGCTTTGGAGGCGGGTTGGCCGGGGATGATTTTTGTCGTAATTATTTAAGGGCGTCTTTAACGGCGTCGTTGGGCACCATTTCTTCCTTAAACATGTAAGCGCCTGTTTTGGGCGACTTTACCATTTTGATAACTTTGCTGTATGTGCGACCTTCACCTTTTTGAAGAGAGGCGACTGTTTTCTTTGCCATATCCTAATCGTATTATTTGATTTCTTTATGTACGGTTACCTTCTTGAGGATGGGGTTGTATTTCTTGAGCTCGAGACGCTCTGTGGTGTTCTTGCGGTTTTTGGTGGTGATATAGCGTGAAGTGCCGGGCATACCACTTGCCTTGTGCTCTGTGCATTCGAGGATAACTTGCACGCGATTACCTTTAGCTTTCTTTGCCATTTTATTAGAATTCTATGTATTTGATTTCAGAAATGTAACCTTTGCTTGCAGCGTGCTTGAGAGCAGCGTCAAGACCTAATTTGTTGATTGTACGCAATCCGGCGGCTGAGATGGTGAGCGAAATCCACGCGTCCTGTTCAACCCAATAGAACTTTTTGTTGAAAAGATTGACATTGAAGCGACGTTTGGTACGGCGCTTTGAGTGCGATACGTTGTTGCCGGTAATCGCTTTTTTGCCCGTAATTTGACAAATCTTTGACATGGCTGTTAATGAATTTATCTATATTATTTCGTTGTTTGAATGTATCGCTTCATGGCCGCCATCTCAGTCTCATATCGCAAGAGAGCGCATCATTTCTCCCAAGCTTTACAGGATGAGCCATAAAACAGTGTGCAAAGTAACTGATTTTTTCTCAACTAACCAAATTTTTTTATCATTTTCGACAAATTTATTTGCATAATGATTTGTAAAAACGGAGAACGGCGTATGTGACGGAGACGTGCATCACCGTCCGCCGCTGAGTATTCCGGTGATACCCGGCATGAATTTCTTCATTATCAGCCATACGAGCATCGAAACTGTCAACATTGTCAGGAATGAGGACAGGAAAGCGGCTATTCCTCCTAAGGTGGAGTCTAATCCGAAGACGCCGCTGTAAAAATCATCGGTAATGGTGCAGAAAAACTGATGCACGGCGTAGATGAAAAAAGTCGAGGATACGACTGTCCCTATGGTGCGGTTCTCAAGGTGAGGCGCGGCATGCAGAAAGAGCCAAAACAGAAATATGAACGCACATATAGAGGCTACGTTCAGCATCAGACAGCCGGCTTTTCCAAAATCAATCCATAGTCCGGCAGCCGCGATAACGAACCAGATTATAGCGGAAAGTATGGCTGTATGACATTTTATGCCGCTCAGCCGCTTTTTGAAAAATGTGGCGATGCAACAGCCGAGAATGAAAAATTCAAATCCCCATAATGAAATGTCGAGTGCCGCAAGTGTAAGAAGTAGTACCCCGAAGAGATATACGTTTTTCCCTCCTAAGAAATATGCGAGAGGGGAGAGGATTGCGAATATAATCAGATTGCGGATAAACCAGAATGCAAACGCGTAGGGATAACCGTCAGCATAGTCCCAGAATCCTTCAATCAGGCGCGGCAGACAGATATGCCCGTTTTCGACTACGCCAAACGACGGATAATTAAAGTAGCGGTACTTAAGCAGGTCGATGACCAGGCCTATGACATTCCATAGCAGATACGGGATAAGCAGCGTGTGAATCCTGCGTCGGGTTTTGCTCAGATATGTCGCTTTGTTAAATTGGGTCGTGTTGTTGAAATACAGGTAGCCCGACAGGATAAAGAAACACGGCACGCATACTTTTATCAATCTGTCGGAAAAGAATTCCACAATATTCAGGCCGAGCGGGGCGTCGGGAGCATCATAATCCGCATATACGTTGCTATGAGCTGCGACGACGCCTAAAATAAGGATGAATTTTATATAATTGAATACAATGTTTTTATTAGAATTTACTTCCACATGCCTCTATGATTAAATCTACCTGATTGCAAATATATCAAAATATTTGCGTAATTTCGCATCACTGAGTGATATTTTGAATTGCACCGGCACGACAGATTGCCGGTCGATTACTTAGAGGGTGTCTCATAACAAAAGTTAAACACTGAGTGATGTATCTTTTAGATAAATTTTTGTTTTTGAGGAGGGAGCATAGCGAGCTATGTGACCGACGA
>MNQK01000035.1:181205-247395 GCA_001915385.1 Bacteroidales bacterium 52_46
CTCAGTCACATAGCTCGCTATGCTCCTTCGACTCAACGCCAAATACATCTCAAAATTTTCGACTCAGTGTTTAACTTTTGTTATGAGACACCCTCTTAATCGTATAATTGAATTAAAACAATACAAAGATATGACGAAGCATGGTTTTTTAAGAGTGGCGGCCGGAGTTCCGGCGGTGAATGTGGCTGATTGCGGCGGCAACGCGAAGGCTATTGTCGACCTGGCCCGACAGGCCGCGCAGGCGGGCGCCGCGGTTGTAGTGATGCCCGAGATGTCGGTTACGGCGTATACGTGTGCCGATCTGTTTCACAATGCCATGCTGGCCGAGGGAGCGGTAGCCGCGCTGGAGTATATAGCCCGCGAGAGCACGGCGATTGATGCGGTCATCGTGGCGGGTGCGCCCGTTGTCAGCGGCGGCCGGCAATATAACTGTGCGGTGGTGATAGCGCAGGGCGTCATTCTCGCGGTAATACCGAAGTCATATCTGCCGAATTACAATGAATTTTACGAGCGCCGCTGGTGGCATCCGGCCGATGATGCTCTCTCGTCGGTAAGCATCGGCGGTTTCGGCGACGTGCCTTTCGGACGCAATCAATTGGTCGAAATCAATGGCGTAAGAGTCGGCATAGAGCTTTGCGAAGACCTTTGGACGGCTGTCCCTCCCTCGTCGCGCCATGCGTTGGCGGGTGCGGAGGTGATACTCAACCTTTCGGCTTCCGACGACGTCATCGGCAAATATGCCTACCTGCGCGGACTTGTCGCGCAGCAGTCGGCGCGTTGCATGGCGGCCTACGTATATGCCGGTGCCGGATATGGAGAGTCGTCGACCGACTTAGTGTTTGACGGCAAGGCAATCATAGCCGAGAACGGACGCATATTGCGCGAAGGGAAGCGCTGGCAGCAGGAGCCGCAGATTGTGGTGGCCGATGTTGATATCGACGCTTTGCGCCGCGACCGCATGCATACCACGACGTGGGGCGACACCGCTGCGCGTGAGGTCACGGCCGCTTACAATGTGGTGCATGTCACGACGCCGGAACGTGTCTGTGACGACACCCTGTTGCGCGACATAAATCCGCTGCCGTTCGTGCCGGCGTCGACAGGCGACATGGAGGAGCGCTGCAACGAGATTACCAACATACAGGCGGCCGGCCTGGCGCGGCGCCTCGATGTCACCCGCACGAAGCATCTCGTTGTAGGCATCTCGGGCGGACTCGACTCAACCCTCGCGTTGCTCATAGCCGTAAAGGCGTTCGACCGCCTCCGGCTTGACCGTAAAGGTATTGTCGGCGTGACGATGCCCGGCTTCGGCACCACAGGCCGCACCTACAACAATGCGCTGACGCTCATGCGTGCGCTCGGCATCACGATACGCGAGATACCGATTGCCGACGCTGTCAACCTCCATTTCCGCGATATCGGCCACGACCCGGCGGTAACCGACGTAACATACGAAAATTCGCAGGCCCGCGAACGCACGCAGATACTTATGGATATTGCCAACCAGACAGGCGGCATGGTGCTCGGCACGGGCGACCTGTCGGAACTCGCTCTCGGATGGGCCACATACAACGGCGACCACATGTCGATGTATGGTGTGAACGCCGGTGTACCCAAGACGCTGGTGCGCCATCTTGTGAGATATTTTGTCGGAATAACTGACAGCGAAGAGGCTCGCACGGCGTTAATCGATATTATCGACACCCCCATAAGTCCCGAGCTGACGCCCGCGGCTGCCGACGGCACTATCGCGCAGCGCACAGAGGATCTGGTCGGCCCCTACGAGCTTCACGACTTCTTCCTTTATTACACCCTCCGCTACGGTTTCACTCCCGAAAAGATACAGTATCTCGCATGCCGCGCGTTCCCCTCTCGCGAAGCAGAAATAGAGAAATGGATCAAGGTATTCTTCCGCCGATTCTTCAACCAGCAGTTCAAACGCTCCTGCCTCCCCGACGGTCCCAAAGTAGGCAGCGTATGCCTCTCGCCCCGCGGCGACTGGCGCATGCCCTCCGACGCCTCCTCCGCCCTATGGCTTAACGGAATAACCGATTGATTTTTTGAAGCCGATTATTTGCTTTATAAAATATAATGACTACCTTTGACAGAAGTAAAACATTGCTATGTAAAAGTATGAGAGTAATTAACTTAAAATAAATATTTTTGAGATATGAAAAACCTGCTTGCAATTTTATTCGTATTGATGGCTGTCATTCCGGTTAAAGCCGATGATGGTGGTGAAAGTGAAAATCCGACGTTACCACCTGCCGTTAGCTTGTCGTATATCTATCTTGACTCAGACAGTGAGTCCGGTTCCGACAACTCGTCAGATGGGACGAGAGTAAGACTATTTTTCTCTGACACGGAAGGTGTGGACTATATAGTCCTTGAAATGTTGAAGGCTGGATCCATTTTGCCGAATAAGGCGTTAATCTCTGATATGTCGAAAGGATATTTCGATACCACAATATGGCATAACACTACGTTCACAGCAGTAGCATACAATAATGCCGATGAACATACAAGAGGAATTCCTCTTTTTGTCCCTGTAAAAATCACGGATGAAAACCTTCCTCCCTTAATATCCCTGACATATACCTATCTTGACTCAGATGGTGATACCGATGACAATACATCATCTGACACTAAAATTAGATTATCTTTTTCGGATACCGAAAGAGTAGACCGTATAGTGATTTTGTGCCTTAGAGAGGGTTTTAGAACACCAAACAAGATACAAATAACTAATGTTGAGAAAGGATATTTCGATACTGCAATCAACCTTAATACAACATTTACACCGATAGCATATAATGATTATGGTCATACAAGTGGTGTGCCTCTTTTCGTTCCCGTAAAGCCGACCGCCGATGTTGTTGAAGTCGAGGAACTGGATTTGGAAGTGGCGCGTATGTTGATATACAATCTTGACGGGTCAATTGTGTTTGACGGTACTCCGGCCGCTTTCTCGATAGACAATCTGTCATCAGGCCTGTACATTAAAAAAGAAATCCTATCAGACGGAGGTATCAATACGGCTAAGATAATAGTAAGATAGCAAATAAAGATTGTACATACTCATACATAATGTGCACGTACTAAATTGTGCGGCGAATACTGCAAAGAGGGTGTTACAAAATTGTGGGATTTCGGCTAACAAAGTAGGGACGCACGGTCTGTACGTCCGATAATACGTTGATAATCAATGCTTGCTTTCCGGACGCACCGACCGTGCGTCCCTACTATGTAAGTTCTGTAACTACATATCATATAACATTATATAAGATAATCTCCTATTCTATTGTACTCCTGTTCAAAATCAAATAATCATTTTTGTGCTTGTTTTTTCAACAATAGCACAGTAGAACAGGAGGGATATTGCACTATCCGATAGAACAGGAGATTTGATAACAGTGTTGTCTTATTTATTGAGAAATTTAAAGGTCTCGATATTGTTTTTACTGATACGTCTTACTATCAGTATTCCTTTGGTATGGATATTTCTTATATCTGATAATTCAGCAAATTGTCCGAGATATATGCCGGAAATATCATACACTTCATACCGGCAGNGAAATCGTCGGCAGGCCCCGAATTGTCGGATACTACACCGTATGGCAGCAATTCAATCGTATAGACATATTTGCCATACTTGTTTTCAGCTGTAAAATCAATCCATGCATAGAACGGAGCTGTTATCTGTTCTGCAACACCTGACGCAATGAAAGGGTCATTTATGTATTTTGATACTACCATTGAGGAATATTCCTCTTCCACGGAGACTTTAATCCTGTCTGTCCCCAGATATTTGACGGTGTAGTATGCGTTATACGAATCGAGTGGGGCATTGTCCTCAATCCTGTCTATGACAGCATACTCAATAAACGGCCTTAGCTCAAGTGAGATATTTATGGGATCGGCGCTGTATTTTACACCGCTAACTGTATAGTCGCATTCCAATTTTCCCTCAAGGATACCGCTTTCGGTAATATAATAATTATCTTCAGGAGATTGTATCGCGTCAATGGAAAATTCCGGAGTAGAGGAAGTGGATTCCAACGCAAATGCACCTGATTTATTTTTCATGTAAAAACGCCAGTGGTATTCTGTTACCGTGGCATAGCTTCCCTCCAAATTGAAAATATGAGACAAGTATGCCGAGCCGGTTCCGTATTTATTGATACCACTGCCGACGATTACATAAGCAGGTGTTGCCGAGGTCTCAGTCGCGTTACTGTTGTCAAATGCTGATATGTTTAAATTGCTTGCGGCAATGGACATTATTACAAAAGCCCATATCCTACTCTTTCTCATAATTCAATAGTAGATAATTGATGAAAATTCCGTTAATATATATGAAAAATGATGACAATGAAATGCGCTTATTTATTGAAAAATTTAAAGGTCTTGATATTGTTTTTGCTGATGCGTCGGACTATCAGTATTCCTTTGGTATGGATATTTCTTATATCTGATAATTCAGCAAATTGTCCGAGATATATGCCGGAAATATCATACACTTCATACCGGCAGGCGTACTCCTGCGAAATCGTCGGCAGGCCCCGAATTGTCGGATACTACACCGTATGGCAGCAATTCAATCGTATAGACATATTTGCCATACTTGTTTTCAGCTGTAAAATCATATGATTGGCAACCCCCTTTGCGATATACGGCTCGGTTATATAACTGAAGTCTACTTTTGATGAATATTCCTGTTCTACATATACCTGTATACGGTTAGTACCCAGATATTTGACAGTGTAATATGCGTTATACGAATCGAATGGAGCATTGTCCTCGATTCTGTCTATGACAACGGATTCAATGAACGGTCTTAGCTCAAAATATATATTGAATGATGTATTGTATTCAGCCCCGTCGATTGTGCATCTGAATTTTAATCGAGCCTCGATAGCGCCTTTGGAATTGATTTCGTAGATTTCCTCGTTTTCGATGGGAGCGGTAGTACATGACAGGTGGTCGTCAGCCAATTCCAATGATTGTATTTCGCCGTCGGCAAGCGGTAACTCCAGTGTCCATTCAGGATTATCAATAGCAGCATTGCCGGGTAAATCATCAGTATTTATCCTGAAACAATGTGATGTGTAGGCCGACGCACGTCCGTTATCGTGAACCTCATCGCCCGATATGCTTATTACGTATGGGCTAAGAGTGTCTTCACTCGTTTCGCTGAAAGTATCGGAAAATGTAGTGTCGGCACAATCATGAGCAAAAGCGGGCAAGGTAAACGCTGTAATTGCCAATACCGATGATAGAAATACTCTTCTCACAATGATATAATTTTAATCCGCTAATAGTGCTGTTGAACCTGTCTTTGACCTGTTATTACTTATTTAACGGTAAAATTTAAATATTATTATCAAAATAAAACTGTCGGGACACATTTTATATTGATTTATAAGAATGTGACCCGACTGTATATAGCCCTATTTACGGAATTTGAATGTGCCCTGCAGTCCTGACTTTTCGTCAATGGCAGTCAGCACATACAATCCATCAGCCAATGTGGATATGTCAATTGCGCCGTTCGCCATCCCGTTTCGACCGGCTTGCTGTCCCGCAGCACTAAGCGGAGCAATGCTGTAATTGCAATTATCGACAGCTTCATCTCCCGCTTTCACCATAATAGCATCATTCTGCAAGTCAAAACTCAAAGCGGCAGTCACACTTGCAGGTTGATATTCAACAGTGACAGGCACCCCGCGGGTATAACCATTTTCATTATAGCTAATAGCGGTGAAAGTTGTGTTACGAGTTATACTTGTGTCATAATATCCTTTTTTGACATTTGTAATCTGTATCCGGTTTGGTACTCGGAAGCCCTCTCTCAAACATTCAATCATTATGTGGTCAACGCCTTCCGTATCAGAGAAGTATAATCGCACATTTTGTTGAGCTGCTGTAGTGACATTGCCTAATTGTTGAACTTCTTCAGATTTAATAAAGTTGAAATTCAATTTTATTTTTTGCGGAAGATAATCAACGACAAAAAATTTTGAATTATATTCAAATTGATTATAACCTTTTTCATATTTTGTTGTCATACGTGCCCGTAGATAACCGTCAACGGTTCGGGCATAATCTTCATTTTCATAATGAAGAGACCATTCTGACATATTTAATACCAACGGCATTCCCGGGACATATACCGGAATAAATTGTACTAAATCCCAAGTTCCATCTTTCTTTAATAGTGAGATAGATACGCCCGATTCAGAATCTTCCCCGTCTGTGAGAAACGGTTTGAAAGAGGATATATATTTTTCAAGTTCTGGATTATATTCCCTTGATACACTCATAATCTCGGATTTTGAGAGACAGTTAGATGTTTCTGTACGGAGTCCGTATGCCGCACCTGTGCTGCTGATATCAAGAGAACCGTTAAATGGCATAAGCAGTGATGTATTGCCTCCAGCCGAATAATCCGGTGTCGAAATTCCCACAAGAAAGTCATGTTTCCACCCTAATAAATCCCGAAAAATATAAGATGAATAGTTGTCATTGAGTGAACGTGTAACTATTCCTTTACAAAAATCAAAAGCTAATACTTTAGTAAAAGAGCAATCGTCCTGTGGTATAAAATAGTTTAGCGACATTCCATTTTTCCACGTGGTTGGTGCATAGAGCTTTAAAGTATGGTTGGCGTCAAGTGGCAAATTAAGTTCCCCTTGGGTAGCCATAGCCAGTCGGGCAGTAGGATTGTCGAAATTTCCCAATCGGTTATTAATATAATGCTCAAAAGGACTCATCTCACGTCGTGGATTTAGCAAGCCGTTAATCTGTGGGTAGTAGCTATATCCGTTTGATACCCCTAATCCGATAAGCAGGTCACGAATTGCCAATGAAACAAAATCAAATTTTTGTCCCGGTATTGTATCCAATGAAAAATAAAGTTCATTCAAACGATTAATATTGTAAGTGATGTTGATGTCTGGAGAGTCTGTTAGAAAGTTTACATTTGGTACTGAATCAAGGTATGTAGTTCTTGAATCTATCGCTAATTCCGCCATTATTACCCCTTTGATAGTGCTCATTGGTACTAATTTATAGTCAGAAGACCATTTCCCGAAGTTTTGTTTACTATTGGATATTACTCTCGAAATAGCACCGGATGCTGCTCCAATGTTACCGCAAGAGACTGAGACCTTTAACGGTAGACAAGGTGGCATGTATTCTTCTACAATCTTGCAGGCATAGGCAAAAGGTGCTGACATTTCTTTTGGACAGGTAGCGTCAAGAATTGGAGTTATTATTGTCCCTCCGTTAATTTTTCGAATAATCGGTACATCTTGTATTTCATCTGCATAGTCATTGGAAATAGTATTATAGCTTTCAATGTTTTCCGCAGTTAACGATGCGTAAAACGATAATAATAAGGCTGATAAGATAGCGTGTCTCATTTTATGACAAATTTCTTTGTTATTACTGTACCATTGATATTGTAGCGGATTATTATTATAGGAGATGTTGCATGAGCAAGTGATATTTCAGTTTGTTGCGATACGATACCGGAATATAGTAGATTGCCATCAAGGTCTGCAATAGTGAACTCAACAGGTGATGATGTATTGATTAATAAGTGATCGTTATTTATTGTTGTATTAATATCATCAGTCTCTGTAATGTCAACCGAGGCCTGTTCCAATATTTTCTCCAAATCATTTCCATCAATGAAATCGTTAGTGCAATAGGTTTGAGAATAAATATTTGTGCCATCGTCTAAAAACTCTCTCACTCTGAAATACGTACCCCACTTAATATTGGGAATGACTAAACGGTTTTTTGAGCCGGGTTCGAAACTGACGAATTCATATTTAGCTATGAATGCTTTGAAATCCTCTATGTCAGTAATAAATGGCTTTGAATAATATATGAATAGCTTAGAACATCTATCTGACACATCTACAACGACTTCTAAATCTCCTTTGCAAGTTAAATATCCATCGGAAAATGTATAATTGTATTCAATGTTATCAATATTTACTCCCTCTGTATTTGTTTCTTCCGCAGATTGTGAGCAAATATCTTCAGCTTTTACTGATAAAGAAAATGGAAACACTACCAGAAATATTAGAACGAAAAATTTCATAATACTATATATTTGAATGTTGTTGATTCATTATTATCATACATTTCTTTTCTTATATATATCCCCGGAGCAAGATTCCCTTTTCGGAACTCAGCAGGGTTACCTTCGTATAAAACAGTACCATTGAGATTAAAGAATTGCAGCCATTTAACAGGAATAGAACTACATGATATTTCTTCGGAGTCAGTTACTATCTCAGGATTAAATGTCAGAACTTTTGTTGCCTCGCCATATTTATTCTTAACTCTGATATGAATCCAGTTATATGTCAAAGTCCACATTTTGTCCGTGACAACGTGTGCGATAAAGGGCTCATTTATGTAGTAATTGGTTACATTGACATCATTTTCACGCTCTACATCTACAGTAATATAATCTGCTCCTGCATAACAAACGGAAAATGTAACATAGAAACTATATTCTTCCGGTTGTTTTATTACTTTTAAATCTTCAATAGAAAATATTACAGGTTCTAATTCTAATGACAGATAGAACGGGTTGGCACTATACTCTGCACCTCCATGAGAATAGTCGCATTCTATTTTTCCTTCTAAATCTCCGTTAAGGTTAATATAATAATCTTCGGGATTATCTATCATTCCAATAGTAAATTCTTGAGTATTTCCTGTGGATACCTCAACCCATTGTCCTGATTTATTTTTTAAGGAAAAGAGCCATTGACAGTTTTCTATGGTTTTGTTACCCTTATCAATATAAAATGAATGGCTCTCATACGAGGAGCCGATTCCATTGTCCCCTACATCATAACTTTTAATATTTAGACCTGTTTGAGGTAGGTTCCACCCGATAGCTTTGATTATATCTGTCGTCTTGTCGTCAATTGAAAAGAAATTGCTTCCTTTGCCAACAGAATATGACATCAGAGAATTATCTTCATCGAGGTAACATAGTGACGAATGCGGCGCATATACCTCAGGCGCATATACTTTATATGTATTTAACGGTGTATGAAGATATACATTATCGGATGTAACAAAATCTGCTAATTGTAAACCCTCCTCCGCGAGGTCCGATAAGCGGGTGGAATTATTGTATAGTAATTTATCAAAGTATGATGGGAATGCTGAGGTGAAATAATACTTATTTTCCAGGCATGTCACACTTGAACCAAATCCAAGACATCGTCCGATACCTATTAGGGCCATTGTCGTTAAGTTATACTCTCCGTAATTGGAGCCACTAAAATTACAGGTCCAGTCAATGTCTGCATTGAAAAATATAGAGCCATCCGGAAAATCTTCCCTGCTATCTTCTATATCAGTTATTTGTGCGGCTAATGCTGACGGACACCCGTTCAAATCCTTAATATTATCGGAGTCTATATAATATAATACATCTGTGAACATTGCTACGTCCGGTTCTATATAATCGAATATTATCTTGATATTAATAGGCCGATTATTATATATTTTGGATTCCCATAAACTTTTTGCAAATGTTAGAGCGGTATCGATTGAATCAGGTACAGAAGTTTGATAAATTAAATTAATATTTCCTCTTTTACTTGAGACTCTATGCGCCTTGGGCAGAACTTGTCCATTTTCAAATGTGGCAGCGTTAGTTCTGATCTTTTCCTCATATCGGATCAAATGCCATTGAGGGTTAGATGTCTGGGCACAAATGCCGGTTATACATGATACAATTACAGTCATTAAAAAGGAAAAAACTCTCATAGCAAAATCAGTTGATATATTTATAGATTTATTCGAAATCATTATCATTAATCTTATTAATACATATTAATCTGCGTTTACGATAGCTTCGGCGTACCAGTATTCGCTTTGAATGAGAACGGTGTATTCACCAGGCATAGTTAGCTGGAATTCGGCGTTTATTGTTGACGAATAGTCTACCAATTCTTCATATTTATTATAGAGATATACTTCGGCGTCGATTGTTTCACTGCCCTCGACCTTGATTACCCGATTTTCTATGTTATAATAGACATCAACCGGTATACGCATCGGTGTTCTTTCGGGTGTTATTTTCCCTGTAGTGTTATCACCTTTATGAATTGTAACTGGAACTTTTTCATCCTCGGCAAACGATGAGAACACAGTTGTAAAAGTTACAGTAATAATTAGGAAAAGCTTTTTCATTGTCAAGAAATTTTAGCGGTTATTTTTCATAAAATTAAGAATTTATAAGTTTTCAAACAAATAAAAAGTTTAACAGCCGCATTTCTATGCGGCTGAAATACAGATGGTTGAAAATTTTCAATTCGATAAAGTTTAACGGCGCGTCAAAAAGTTTAACGGCATACTAACAACGGGCACTTTTTGCTGTCATGATAATGACGTGTTAGCGGGCTTGTCTAAGTGGCGTCGGATATATAGCCCGATATTTGTTTCGTGCTCGTCCATGCCGAGCTTTTTGCGGATAGCACTGCTTATGTTGTAGTGCCGCTTTAGCTGCATATATTCTCCGACCTCTTTGCCTTTAAGTCCGATAGCGTACAGACATACGTATTTGATTTCATCATCGGTAAGGCCGCAGGTCTCGAGACTCTTCATGAATGCAGGGTAGGATGCTGTAAGGGCTATGCGTGTGGAGTCCAGAAACTCTTCCTTGTTTTTGCGTATATGTTCAATCCATTTTGTGTAGGCCGCAGCATGTGATTCGTTATCGGAGATTTCTTTTGCGAGAAGACTGTTAAGCATGTCAAGACGCTGCTTTATTACATTCTGAACGGGTCCATCAAGTCCCTGATGTTTCTGCAACAATATTTTCAAGTTATTGCGCTCGTTTTCAAGTTCTGATTTTTCCAATCTCAAATTGTTAAGTTCAAGTTCGGCTGCCTGCTTTTCCAATTTCAGTTTCAAATTTTCCTGCTCGGCAATAATTCGTTTAGTGCGGATTTTGTAATATCGGTAAATAATTATTCCGGCGATAGCCATTATGAAGATTACAGCAAACAGGCTGTATTTGATTATTCTGTCTCTCTTTTGCGTTTCCATCAGACTCGATATTTCCAGCTTATGCTTTTTTTCGGCAAAAAGCAGGTCGTTAGAGAACATCCTGACATGAAAACGCTCGGCTACATACATATATTTTTTATAAGCATCAAGCGCTTTATCCGGATGTTTCGCGGTTTCCTGTATATCGGATACCACGGCATAATATTTTAATGAGTCTGCAGTGGTCGGGGTTATATCAATATGGTCAAGAAGCGACAGTGCTGTATCAATATTTACTTTAGAAGCATATCCTCTCGCAATGTCGAGCTTGGTATCATTTGGTAAGCTGTATTGGTGAAGTTCCCTTACCAAGTTTAAGAATTCATCGACTGTCCCGTATTTGATTAAATATGATAGGTAACTACAATTGAAGAATTCCTCCATATCCGGATTACTCTCAATAAGAGGCAAGCATATTTTGACAATACTGTCGGCTCTTGACTTATTGTTGAGGGTTACTATTGAATTAAGAGCCTTGGCATAACAGCGGATTGCCGGTCGATAATTCCCGGCATCACGATATAACGTCGCTGCTTTCAGATTATTTTCAACCAATTCATCAACCTTATATTGCTTATAGTATAAGGTTCCTTGACCCACGAGCGTTCTTGCAAGCACCAAAGTGTCGGTCACCCCTTCGAGGTTAAGAGCTTCGATGCATGAGGCCATCGCGTTGCCGTCGTCGCTCCGGTTGCGGTAGATACAACTTTGGTAGTAGAGCGTACGCAATTTTTCATCGGGGGTGCCGTGCTTGAGGTAGTAGTCGATGGCAGGTTGGAGGACGGCAAACGATGTGGTGTCGATGTAGTTTTTATCCAGTGCCATCGACATAAGCAGGGCGTAACGGGCGCGCTCCTCCTTGTCGCCGAGTCGCGACTTGTCAATGGCCGACAATATCGACAATGCAGTGTCGGGTTGTGTCTCAATGAGATTTTCAGCAATGTCCATCTCATTCCATGCCGCGGTCTTATGGCGGCAGCCCGATGGCATAATCATCACCATTAAGGCCGCGGCAAGCGATATAAGTAGAGCCAGTTTTTTCATAGTGGTCGGGATAATGTTCGGCGATTGAAGTGTTGCAGCTACCGCATTATTTCAGTTCCATAGCTAAAAGGGTGAGGGCGGTGGTAGATGCTCGGTCGATGACACGGTCGCGCGTACCGGGGAAGTGGTAGGCGGCGGTGACGGTGCGCGCCGGAGTCGATATGGCTATGCACACGGTTCCTACCGGTTTGCCCGGTGTGGCTCCCGACGGCCCTGCGATGCCCGAAGTGGCAATCGCGCAGTCGGTACCGATAGCCTTGCGTGCACCTTCGGCCATCTGCGCGGCGACTTGCTCGCTTACGACACCGTATTCTTCGATTGATGCCTGCTTGACGCCGAGCAGATTGACTTTTACCTTGTTGTCGTATGACACAACGGAGCCGTAGTAGCAGTCGGAGCAGCCGGCAATGGCCGTGATGCGGTGCGCGATATTGCCTCCGGTGCAGCTTTCGGCGGTGGCTACGGTATATCCTTTTGCACGGAGACGACGTAAGAGCGATTCCTCGGGCGTCATGTCGTTGTCGGCCAGCAGGTGGTCGGCGAAACGCCGGCACAGTTCGGCGTGCAGTCGGTCGAGTGTCGACTGTAGCAGAGCGCCGTCGGTATGACGTCCGTCGAGGCGCAGACGTATTATACCCGGTTTGGGGAGGTATGCGAGATGTACGAAAGCGGGGAGCGCTTCTTCCCATTCGTCGAGCTGCATGGCCACCTTTGACTCCGTAAGGCCTTCGACGATGACGCAGCGGTGGGCGATATGCTCGTCGCTGTGAAATTTTGCCATCAGCTGCGGGAATACTTCCGCCTGAAACATCTGCAATGTCTCGAACGGCACTCCGGGCATTGACACGAGCACTTTGCCGTCGGGGCGCTCGAACCACATGATTGGCGCCGTGCCGACGCGGTTCTGTATCACGCGGCATGAGGTAGGCACCATGGCCTGCGCCTCGGTCAGCGCGTTGAGCTGAATGCCGCGTTTGGCGAACACTTCCTTGATATTGTCGAGCACGGTCGGGTCATGACGGAGTTCGCCTCCGAAATACCGGCACAATGTAAGTTTTGTTATGTCATCTTTGGTAGGGCCGAGGCCGCCGGTGGTGAGCACTACGTCGGCCGCAAGGAATGCTTCGTCGACGGCCGCCGTTATAGCGTCGGCATCGTCGTGGATTACCTTCACATACTCCACGCTCCACCCCGCGGGGTCAATCATGCGGGCTATGGCTCCCGAGTTTGTATCGACGACCTGTCCGATAAGCAGTTCGTCGCCTATTGCTATTATCGCTGTTTTCATTTTGCCAGTAATTTTTTACATAAGTAAGTTGATTTGAATATAAACGGGAAATATTGCAGCAGGGCGCCGATACGGTTTTTCAGCCTGACCTTGCGCCCGAACAGCTGGCTCACGGCGAGCCGCCTGACCACGCGTCGGCATTCGGCCATTTCGGCTGTCATGGATGGATTGTTGACTTCTATCAGCAGCCACAGGTTGAACGCCGCGCTGAAATGACGTGAGCGCGCGGCTTTGCACAGCTTTTTATCGCCGGCGAAACAGTCGCACAGACGGGCTGTCGCTTTTAATGCGTCAAGACGACTTTTCGAGAAAGTATGCAACAGGCTGTTTTCATTACTCCTGTATCCATACACAATATCGTCAATGACGGCTATCCGTGGAGTGTCGACGAATATGCGGGGTATCAACTGGAGGTCTTCATATATTAGTCCTTCAGTGAATGTAGTATCCAGCCATACGTTTTTACGGTATAGTTTTCCCCACGCCGACGGATTTATACTGTCGTAGTAATGCTTTTGATAGAGCATGATTTCCGTGGCGTCTTTCCCTGAAAAAAAGAGAACATCATCTTTATCCGCGGGCGTAACGACCTGCAGTTCATCAGTAAAACTGCGATATCTCCCCATCACAATGTCAATCCCGTCGGCGGCATTGGCGGCGTGTAGCATTTTTTTCAGCGCTCCGGGTGCAAGCATGTCGTCACCGTCGACCATTGCAAGCCATTCGCCCGTGGAGTGCCGCAACGCAGTGTTGCGCGCGGCCGAAGGACCGCCGTGCCTGCAATACAGTGCTTTTATACAGCTGTGCTGTCGTGCATATCGGCGTATGATGTCACGCGTGCTGTCGGTCGATTCGTCGTCGACGACGATTATCTCCAGGTCGACACCTTCCTGTGCCAATACGGAGTCGAGGCATGCACCGATGTATTTCTCAACGTTGTATGCCGGAATAATAACGGAAATCATAGAGGTATGTCGGTTTACACGCCGACGCGTGCGAAGGGAGCCGCGTCGTAGGCGCAGAATTGTTGGTCGAGATATTTGAAATAGCCGGCGATGGCCACCATTGCCGCGTTGTCGGTGGTGAATACGCGTTCGGGTATGAAAGCCTTGAGGCCGCGGCGTTGGCAATAGTCGGCTATGGCCGCGCGTATGCCCGAGTTGGCCGATACGCCTCCGCCTATGGCTACCGTCTTGACGCCTGTAGCTTTCACAGCCTTATCGAGTTTGTTTATCAGTATCTCGATTATGGTGCGCTGCAGCGAAGCCGCGAGGTCGTCGATATTTTTGGTTATGAATTCGGGGTCGGTGGCTACGTTGTCGCGCAGTGTGTAGAGGAACGAGGTCTTCAGCCCGCTGAAACTGTAGTCGTAGCCCGGTATGTGCGGCTTGGCGAATTTGAAGCGGTTGGGATTGCCGTTGGCAGCGTGGCGGTCGATATGCGGGCCGCCGGGATAGGGGAGACCCATCACCTTGGCGCACTTGTCAAACGCCTCGCCGGCCGCATCGTCGATGGTGCGCCCGAGTATCTCCATGTCGTTGTAGTTTTTCACGAGGATTATCTGCGAGTTGCCACCCGATATGAGCAGGCACAGAAACGGGTATTCCGGTACCGTGTCGTCAGGCTGTCGGCGTATGAAATGCGACAGCACATGTCCGTGCAGGTGGTTGACATCAACTATCGGTATCCTGAGCCCGAGTGACATTCCTTTGGCGAATGAAGTGCCTACAAGTAGCGAACCGAGTAGTCCCGGACCGCGTGTGAATGCTATCGCGCTCAGGTCGGAAGCCTGTATGCCGGCCCGGCGCAGAGCCGTGTCGACCACCGGAACGATGTTCTGCTGGTGGGCGCGCGATGCGAGTTCGGGCACCACGCCGCCGTATTCCTCGTGCACGCTCTGTGATGCTATGACGTTGGAAAGCAATATCCCGTCGCGGATTACAGCCGCCGACGTATCGTCGCATGACGATTCTATACCAAGTATTGTTACGCTCATTTTATGATGCTGTTTGTCTGTTTTTACAATTGTTTATTGATTTTTGAACTGCAGAAGCGGCGCCGGAACTGCCGTGGAGTCGCCGGCGTGCACGGTCGTGTCGGCCGGCGCTGTCGGCCGGAAAGGCGCACGGTCATGCTGCACGTCATCCTTATCGGCGTCAGCCGTGCTGTCTGTATTCATGTCACTGCCCTCATCCTTGTCTTTGTCACTGTCGGCGTCCGTCGTCGGTTTCTTCCTTCTCCACGCCCGCAGGAATGAGAAAATGTTGTCGAAATCTTTCTTGAACATCACGCCGACGCCCTGCGTTGTGTCGGCCGTGCGCAGATAGTAATTCTGGTCGTTGTAGAAATTATATGCCTTGAGCCTGATGGAGCCTGTGCGGTTGAGCAGGTATTCAATCTGGAAATCGCCGATAAACTGGTTGGAGTTCATCAGATTGTCGCGATAGCCGAAGTTGCCGTTGAGCAGAAGGCGGTTGTTGAGCAGTCGGCTCGAAAGGGCCACGTCGACCTCCATGTCGGAGAAGTCGCCGCGGTCGCTGCGGAAATTGGGCGACACGCTCCAGTTGTCGCTCAGGTGGCCGAGAATGTTGCTCAGCTGTGACGATATGGTCGACGACGCCACCGAGAACAGTTCATTGCCCTTCGTTGTCGATGTCATATAGTCCGGCGTATAGAAGCGGTTGAGCGCGAGCAGATATATTATCTGCCGGTTCATCATCTCCTCGGTGCTAACGATGGAACGCACCTTGCGGTAAGTGTCTGACGTGAGGGTGGGGAATGCAAGGTCAAAGCTGATTTCGGGCTGCTGTATGTCGCCCCTTACCCTCAGCACTGCATGAACGGGCACATTAGTGCGGTTGAGTTCCTTGTCCTGAAGGAACGACTCGTCGAGGTCGCTCAGGTTGGCGTTGAGCGGATATATGGCCTCGATGTTGAGGCGAGCTGTCAGCGGGTCGCCGGTAAACGCGATCTGGCTTCCGGAGTTGATTATGAAATCCTTTATGATGATGTCCTGCAGCGTGAAGTTGTACGTGCCGCGGTCGAGCGTGTATGTGCCGAACATACGCAGGTCGTTGTCGGCCGACGTGTATACCATGCGCATATTTCCCTGTCCGTGCGAACGTATGCGGTCGCCTCCCACTGGGTCCATTACTAAGATTATCTCGGCTTCGGGCGTGATGTTGACACGCAGTTCGATGATGTAGTCCGACGACTCCTCGTCGGCCGGTTTGTTGAGCAACGCGCGCAGATGCTCTACCGCGCCGAGACGTTCGTCGACCTTCACCTCCTCCTCTTCAACAGCCGGAGCGTCCTTGTCGCGGAATGTGAGGAATGTATACTCATCGGCTATCTCAAGTTCGGAAAGCACGAACGAGAATGTCGACCCTGCGGTAGTCGTGGCCTCCACGTCGATTTTCACCACGCCCGGCTCACCTTTGATTGTGGCGCCTCCGTTGACGAATATCTTGCCGTACCAGTCGGAGTTCTGCTTGGGCGACTCATCATAGACGAGCATACCGCGTGCGTCGGAGATGGCGAAATCGAATGTCGGATTACGGAAAAATTCGTGCTTTACCGTGCCGTCAAGACGCGCCGTGTGTCCGTAAGGATCGCTCAGTGTCACATTCTCGAGGCGTATCTTTCCGGGAGTGATTTTTATTGAGTCGGATGCAGTGAAATATGTGTTGGTGAAGTCCAGTTTCAGGCGGAGGTCCTTGACATAGAGGTCGCCTTCCATGTCGATGTCGGAGAATGTGCCGAATATACGTGCCGACCCCGAGCCGAGGCCGCTTATGTCGGATGCAAAAGCCTTCATGTACTCCTCCATGAATCCTACGGGTGTCTCGTCGGGCTTGAGGCGTATGTCGAGCGATGAACTCAACGGGAAAATCTCCCCTTCCACTTTAGCTGTCTTGCCGTTGGGCTGATGGATAGTTCCGTCTATGGCTACGGCCTTGAGGTCGTTGTCCCACCATGATAGCACGTCGGCGTCGCCGAGCACGCACCTGTTGTAGCTTATGTCGGTGACGTGTATGCCATCGGTCGACAGGTGCGGCGCGTCGGTCAGCAGGCTCGATGCTGTGAGCCTTCCCGTGGCATCTCCTCCAAGCATTACCTTGTCTATGCCGACAGCCTCGAATATGTAGTCGAGGTTGAGATTGAGCACATCGATGTCAACGACATCGTCGGGATCATGCGATACGGTCCCGTTAACCTTTACAAACTGGTTCTGACGGCTGACGTTGATGTCGGAAATATTTATCCGTGACATTCCGTTGGTGACAATCAGGGCCGGCGCTATAGTCCACACCGAGTCATTGAACGTCATGGTCGACCGGTGTATGTCGGTGTAGGTGTTGAGTTCGCCGGCGTATCTGTTTAGCAGAGTCGACATGGATACCGCTCCGCTGTATTCGCGCTGTCGGTCAATCTTCCACTTGATGTCGGTATCAACCACATTCTCCTTGGCCTGCATCGCGAGGGTGACGGCCGTCATGCCGTCTTTCGACGGAAATGAGGTATTGAGCACCGCGCGGTCCACGCCTGCCGTCCCGTCGATAAGCGCGGTTAGCTGGGTGCCCTCGATGAGTTTGTTGCCTTGCCGCATGTACGGTGCGTCGACATTGAGCGTTGCCTGCGATGTGGCTGCGTCGATATTGCCGTCGATATCAATCGGATATATGGCATAGACGGGCAGATTGAAAAATTCCGTCAGGCCGTCAAGATTGTCGAGCCTGAAATCGAAATTGAAATCGTTGCCGGTGCTGTCGGCGGGATAGTGCCCTTTTGCCGTCGCGGGAGAGCCGGAGAGTGCAGGCAGCGCATGCATTGCAATATCGCGCAGGGTCGGCATCAGGGTTGCAAACCGGAAGTCGCCGGTAATGTCTCCGTTTATGATGTCGCTTTCGATTTCAAGGCGCCGGGGAAGTTCCGATGCTTTGCTTGTAAGTGTTATATCTCCGATTGAAAGCGATTTGTCATGATTAGACGAGATGTCGAGACCGCTTATGCGTATTGTGCCGTCGGCACGGTCAGGCAGCAATCCCTCAAGTTCGGCGTCAATGTGCGCGTTGAGCAGATAGCCATCGAATCTGTCGGTCAGATTAAGGCCGTTGAGATCGACATTGTCGAGCGATGCCGTGAGTTTCAGATTTTCCTTCCCCGGAGTCAACGCGCCGCGGAATGCTGCATCTATGTTTCCCGCGGCGTCGGAAAGCGTGGCGTTGCCGTCAAAAGCCCCTGCCTTGTAATCAAGTGCCGCCATGAGCTGCGTGTAGTTGTGCCCGCGGTAGGTGAAGTCGGTGATTTTTCCTTCCAGATGCGCTTTGCTCCTGCGTCCTGCGAGAGTGGCTTCCCCTTTGAAATTACCGTTGAGCGCACCGAGGTCGTCGCGTCCGAGAGCCTCGCGCAGACTGATGTTTTTCGCCGTGATGTCAAATTTGGCCGATAACGGCACGTCGTCATTCGGTTTCATATACGCCATCTGCGCGGTCACGAATCCCTCGTCGAGAATGACGTCGGCTTTCGCGCGTCCTGACTTCGCGTTACCCTCGGCATTACCTTTGAGCGTGATTCCGTGGGGCAGATTGATATTGCCGGGCAGCGGCAGGTTCATTCTGGCAAGAAGAGTGTGGATTTTCCCGCCTATTCTCACCGACAGGTCATTGACCTTATAGTGGAGTTTCTCCTTGTCAAGCGGATTATCTATAATGCCGTTGTGCAGGGTCATTGCAAGTTCTCCGCTGTTGTCGGTTATGGCTATGTCCTTCAGATTGATGCGTTCGGGGCCCGCTTCGATGTCGATATTGAAATTGAGGGTAGCGTTGACTCCTGTAAGTTCCGGCGCGAGGGGGGCGATGTCGGGAAGATAGATATGGCTGCCGGGCTTGAAGCCGAGATTGAGCGAACGTCCCGATATTCCTGTGGCGATACCGCCGAGCGACGTCAGCGATTCCTTTAAATCCATCGGCTCGATTTTTGAGCCCGGCATCTCTATGACCATGTTCTCCCATCCGATTTCTTCGGGCGAATAGCAGAATCCTGAATGCAGGTCGGTTATCTCCATTCCCGATTGTTCGGCGAAAGCCAGCCGCTTGAGATTGACGCGGCAGTAGTCATTACTCAGTCGCGGTATGTTGAGGTCGGCGCGCAGATTGTAGATGCGTACATGGTTTTTGTCGAATACGCCGCGTTCGGGATATGGCGCCGAATCCACGTCATAGCTGACGGTCGACCGTCGTATGACCACGGTATTGATGCGCACGTCGAATTTCGTCGGCTCTTTCTGCTCGTTTTTACCCGACAGCGCGTCGATAACAGGCTGTATGTTGAGAGGTGCGTCGGGCGTAGCGCGGTGCAGGCGCATGTCGAGACCGGTCAGCTCGGCATAGTCCACCGCAATCTTTCCGTGCATTACAAGCTCGTAAATATTGATGCCGGCACCGAGACGGTCTACTTTCATCAGCGTGTCGCCTTGGTTGACAATAGCGACCTCACGCATCGTCGCACGGTTGAACGGGCGTAGTCCGAGGTCGCCGACAGTGACCTCCGCACCGAGTTTCTCGCTGAGGACATTCTCACATTTCTCGCGTATCGCATCCTGAATCCACGGCAACGATAACGCCACATACAATAATGCCGGCACGACTACAGCGAGGACAATGCATGTCATCACCACCCCGCGTATTATTTTGAATATTCCCTTTAATTTCATTGCAATGATACCTTCTACGCAACAGCGTAAATCAACATTCAGGTAAACATACAAAGTTACGCAAAATTCCCATAACTCCATCCATCTTCCCCTGCAAAAATCGCCGTGCGCGACTATCTTTTATTTCACATAATATGGAGCGATCCTGACATTCTTTTTGTAGGATAGAAGTTTTTGTATATCTTTGCGGGGGGTATAGGCGAGGGGGCTTGCGTAGTTAGGTCTGATAGCTCGGCTTGTTGGTGTTTTTTACTTCTTATTTATGAAATTTACCAGGATTATTTCTTTTGTAGCTTTTACATTGTCGGTCGTGCCTGTCGTTTCGGCGCGCGAAAACTCTATGGGTGTGCGGATTGGGTATAATTCGCGCAATTCATCGCCTACCGCCGGACTGTGGTTCCAGCATGAATTTGCCCCGCATTTCCGTCTTGCGCCTAATGTCGACTATATCTTCCGCAAGGATAATACCGACGCATTGTCAATCAATTGCAACGCCCAGTTCCCCATCCATTTCGGCCTGACCGGTGCCTTTGCCTTCTATCCTCTTGCCGGACTGAATTATACGAGCTGGAATTATCATCATACCGACGATCCCGACATCAGCGACAGCTCGTCTGACGGTGCCGGCGATGTCACATCACGCAAAAACCGTTTCGGAATCAATGGCGGCGCCGGCCTTGAATACCGTGTGACTCCCACACTCAAACTGGCTCTCGAAGCAAAAGGTACCTTCGTAAAAAGCTATTCATCAGCCACCGTAACCATCTCGATAGGCTACGTATTCTGATTCCCGGTACAGCGTCACCCCATTGCCATAAGTACACGTAGTGTATAGCCGTAAAATCCCCATATATTTGCAGGGAAATTTTAAACCGCGGTTGAAAACCGCGGCTGCTACGCGGCTGATTACCAGTATGCTTTGATTAGTAGCCGCGGTTTTTAACCGCGGAAGGTTTAGTTTTTGCGATGCCATTTATGCGTCTATCTACAGTTTTCCGCAGGCGCGCAGGTAGGCTATATGGGCGGTGTAGAGCGCGAATCCCGCTTCGACATGTTGCTGGCATGATTGGCTCCACAATAGTTGTGCTTCGAGATAATCGCTCAGTGTTTCCATGCCGTTGTCAAACATCACACGGCTCAGACGCATGTTTTCTGCCGCCTGTTCGACCGAGGTCTCCGACAGCCGGAGTGCCGCTTCCGCTTCCTCAAGATTGGTATACGACCGATGCAAATCAAGCATGAGCAACTCTTCTTTGTCGTGCATCTCGGCTTGCGAACGATGCCACTCCTCGCGCGATGCGTCGACTTTGGCACTGCGGCCTCCGAAATGATATATCGGGACTGATACATTGAGCAGTACGGCAAACGCGCCCCTGTCGAAAAGTGTCGACTTGTTCAGCTCAAATCCGTAATTGTAGGAATATCCGGCTTTTACCGCTACCTGAGGCAGCAGTTCGCTGCGGGTCATGTCAATCTGCGATTTGAGCGACAGACTGTTGGCCTGCAGCGCATTCCATTCCGGACGGTCGTATATCACCTCGTTGCTTTCGATAGCTGCGGGCAATGTCACTTCAGGAAACCGGTCGACGACATCAAAGTCGGTAATCATCGGCTGTCCCGTCACGCGACACAGATTCATCTTGGCGAGACGTATGGCGTTGCGCGCACGCAGTATGTTGAGGTCGGCCTCGTTGATGCGTACAGCCACTTTCAGCCGGTCATTGTTGTGGCGCATGCCGTGGGCAATCGCGCTCTCTACATTGGCCTTAAGTTCCAGTACGACACTTTTGTACGATTTCGCCACTTCGAGCAGCTGTTCGGCCTTCACGACATCGGCATAGGCCGTCGTGACTGCCACGATGACCTCGTCGCGTGTCATTTCAAGCGCGGCATTCGCCATCTCGGCCTTGTGCGAGGCCATCGCTACCGAACTGCGTATCTTTCCACCCATGTAGACAGGTTGTGTCACCTCTACTCCGGCAGTGAACATCGGGCCGATCTTATAGTCAAGTCCTATTCCCGGGAAATATGCGAAACTGCCTGTCGGGGCAGGCATTCCGTTTCCGTCAGGTGCGAATACCGGCAGATTGCCCCCCTCGATGCTGTAACTTCCGCGCGCATTGCTGTAAATGCCGGTGGCCGACGCACTGATGTCGGGGAAATAATTGGCACGCAGGCTTTTTACCATGGCTTTGGCCTGACGCGTCTGATATTCCGAGGCTTTTATGGAGTTGTTGGCGCACAGAGCCATCTCAACGCAGTCGTCTACGGTAAGGGTATCGGCCTCCGCGCTGATTGCGGCAGCGGCCATTATGATTGCGATTGTTCTGAATCTCATTTATTTACAGGGAAAAAGAGTGAATATAACACAGGGATGAATACCAGCGTGATTACTGTGCCGAACAGCAGTCCGCCCATGATGGCCGCGGCCATCGAACCGAACATCGAGTCAGACAACAGCGGAAGCATGCCGAGTATGGTGGTCAGCGCGGCAAGCGACACGGCACGCAGACGGTTGACCGAACTTTGTATCAGCGCACTGCGCTGTTCCATCCCTTCGCCCGTGAGGCGTTCTATCTCGTCCATCAGCACGATGCCGTTCTTGATGACCATGCCGATAAGTCCGAGCGTCCCGACTATAGCCACGAAGTCAAATGTCTTGCCCGTTATTATCATGGTTATGACTATTCCGACCACCACCATCGGTATGGTGCAGAATATTATCAACGGTTTCCGATAATCCTTGAACAGCATGATAAGCAGCGCTATCATGAGAATTATGGCAAGCGGGAAGTTCTGGAACAGATAGCGCATCGACTGGTCGGAAGCGGCTTTCTCGCCCTGCCATGATAGTGCGTAACCGGTAGGAAGTTCTATGGCTTCGAGCGCCTTTTCCACGGCCACACGCGCTTTTTCAGTCTCTATGCCGGGAGCGGGGGAGGCCTGTACGCGTACCGACCGCTGGCTGTTGTAGCGCGGAATGACCGGATGCTCCCATTCCACCGCCACTCCATCGGCCACCTGTGTCAGCGGCGTGGTCGACATCATGCGGTCGATAATCATATCCTTGTCAATCACTCCCGTAGCCATGCTTGTAATCACATCCTCATCGACGAGCGCGCTTACGTCGGGAAGCGTGGAAAATATCGATATGTTTTCAATGTCCTCAATCATGCCGTTGTCGGCTGTGGTCTGCTTGAGGTAGATAGGTGTGGGGTGCGTGCCGTCAAACAGTGTCGCTATCGGCACTCCGCCCGTGGCTGTAAGCATCGACAGACTCACATCCTTGCGGCTCAGGCCTGACATGCGTGCCGCTCCCTGGTTGTACTCCACCTGGAGCACCGGCACTTGCGGTTCGAGGTCGCGTGTTATAAGCCTTACCTGCGGCAGCCGCTCCATGATGCGCTCCGCCGAGTCGGCGAGCGCCGACAGTACGGCGGGGTCGGGACCGGTGAACTGCGCCTCGATGGGATATTTCTTGAACATAAGATTGTAGCGCTTGAGCTTGGCGTATGCCTCGGGGTAGTGCGACGACACATACTGCTGCATCTCCTCGATGTGGTCGCGCAGCTCGCCGGGCGATGTGAAGTCGATGATAAGTTCGCCGTATGCCAGATTGGGGGTAGGTATGGAGCGCACGAGGTTATATCGGCCCGGGGCGCCACCTGTCGAGGTCGTTATATTTCTCACGTAGGGCAACGTCTTGAAGTAAGCCTCTATCTCCGCGAGGTCTTTCCCCACGCGGTCGGGCGAAGTGCCGTCAGGCAGCTTGTATTCCATATACAGCTGGTCGTAGGCCATATCGGGGAAAAATCCCTGCCGCACGTAGCGGAATCCGAATACCGACAGCATAAGCAGTGCGCCCATTATGCCGACCGTGACATATTTATGGCGTATCGCCGATGTCACGAGCGAACGCAGCCACCGGTAGGCACGACCTTTGTAAAGGTCTTTTTCCGCCGATGCCACGCTTTTACCTTTCAGATATCTGTCGGCCATGAGCGGCACATGCACTAAGGCGAGCGCCCAGCTCAGCAGCAGCGACACGGCGAGTACGATGAAGAGATCGCGCACATATATGCCCGTAGTGTCTGGCGACAGGAATATGGGCAGGAACGCGAGGATTGCGATAAGTGTGGCTCCGAGCAGAGGCATCGCCGTGCGGGCACTTATGCCGGTAAGAGCTTCGCGGCGCGGTATGCCTCGCTTGAGGTCGACAAGTATGCCGTCGATAATCACTATGGCGTTATCGACAAGCATACCCATGGCGAGGATAAACGCTCCGAGCGACACCCTCTGCATCGTGCCTCCGAAATTGAACAGGAAAAGAAACGACCCGAGTACGATTGTGACAAGCGAGATGCCTATCATGACACCGCTCCGCAGTCCCATCGCCAGCATGAGTATGAGCACCACGATTGCCACCGACTCCACAAGATTGACGAAGAATGTGGAGAGAGCGTCGGTGACGCGTTCTGGCTGATTGAACACGCTGTGCACCTCTATCCCTGCCGGCAGACGTTCGCGGCGCAGCTGTGACAGCAGGTCGTCGACCTCCTTGCCCACCTTTACTATATCCGAGCCGTGGCGTCCCGACACGAGAATGCCGATCGATGTCACCGAGTCGCGCAGCAAACGGTTGCGCTGCGGCGTGGCGAGAGTGCGCTCCACGTCGGCTATGTCCCTGATGTGAAGACGGTCGTCCTCATGTCCGGCGAGAAGCATGTCGCCTATGGCCTCCACCGAGTTCAGGCGGTCGGTGACGTTGACGCGTATGCGCTGTTCGGGGGTGTCGAAATATCCGGCGTAGGTCACGTCGTTCTGGTTGTTGAGTGTCGATATTACCTCGAGCGGCTTCACTCCGAGGTTGGCCATGCGGTCGCGGTTGAGCGATATGTTGATTACCTCTGTCGGCACCCCGTAGAGCTGTACTTTGTCCACTCCGTCGAGGTCGAGAATGCTGCGGCGTATGAGCTGCGCGTAGTCCTCCATCTCCCGTGGAGAGAACCCCTCGGCCGTCATCGCGTAGAACAGTCCGTATACGTTGCTGAAATCCTCCTGTACCATAGGAGTCTGCGCCCCGGGCGGAAGCGTGGCCGCACAGTCGCTCACCTTGCGGCGCAGCATGTCCCAGCATTGCTCCACATCCTCGTCCCTGACCGTCGATTGTAGCTCCACGTTGATGACTGACAGGTCGTTCATCGACACGCTTTCCACGTTGCTGACATTGCTTATCGAGCGGATTGCTTTCTCAAGCGGGTCGGTCACCTCCAGCTCTACCTGATGGGCCGATGCTCCGGGATATACTGTCGCGACTACCGACAGCTTGACCTTGATTTCCGGGTCCTCGAGCTTGCTCATGGCCCAGGCGGAAAATATACCGCCCACTACCAGTACCGCTACAAGGAACTGTACCAGTTTGCTGTTGGCGAACGCCCATTTGCTAAGATTGAATTTCATAAAAAAACTAAGTCTTTATAGTTGATTGCCAACATTTGTGGATGATGCCGGAGCTAATGGCGCGATTTTTTCATTCTCGCGGAGACGCCCTGCACCTGCGGCCACGATGTCAATGCCGTCGAGCGGTGTGGCGCATGATATTTCGGCCTCGCCGTCGCGTGTGAGCCTTACAACTTCCACCGGCACTTTGCGGAGTGTGCTGTCGGGTGATACGGTAAAAATATATGAGTCGGACCCTGCGCCCGCAAGTGATGTCGACGGTACAATCCACCGGTTGCTGTCATCCTTTTTGCTGCCGCCGCCGGCCTGCATCACTACCGTTGTCGACATGCCTACGGAGGGGAGCGGTTCGCCGGCGTCGTCAAACGACAGTTTTACCGTGTACAGCTGGTTGGCGTTGGCTACGCTCTGTTCGGCAAAGGGTTTCAGCCGGAATGTCCTGCCCGGGTATATGTCGAATGTGCAGGTATAATCGGTGAAATCGCTGATGCGGGAGAATGCGGCAGCCGGTATCTTTATTTCGACAAGGGGGGTGCTGTTGTCGACAATCTCGAGTACCGGAGTGCCGGCACCAACCACTTCGCCAGCATGCCGCAGTATGGCCTTTACCTCGCCTGAGGCGGGCGCCGTAAGACGAGTATCGTTGAGCTGGTTGCGTGCATGCTGCAGTTTGGCCGTTATCTGTTGCAGACCGTACACTGCCTTGTCGTGTGCCACCGAGGTCGTGGCATTCTCATTATATAGCGCGATTACACGTTCGGCCTCGCTGCGCACGGAGTTGTATTCGGCTTCGGCGGCATCGAGAGCCACGCGGTAGTCGGTGTCGTCGAGACGCCCGATGACCTGGCCGCTCCTTACATTATCCCCCTCCTTTACGCTGAGTGAAGCGATACGGCCCGCCACCTTGAACGCGGTGTAGACTTTGTCGTCGCTTACCACTTTGCCGGGAAACACCAGGCGCGAACCGTCGGTCGTAGCCAAGGCCGTGCATATCTTTACCGGCTGTACGGCGCGGTTGTCGCTGTCGTCATGTTTTTTGCAGCTGCTTGTCGCTAAAAGAGCCGAGAGCGCAATTGTGATAAATAGGATTTTCATTGTGATATGGAAATATAGCATACAAAGGTTTGACGTATGCAAAGTTACTTATTAATAATCTATCGCCATACATGGACTGTTTCTCTAAAATTGGTCAAAAAGTCGGAAAATAAAATTTGAATGCAGTTTGGCTAAAAGATAGTTCTAATAATAAAATTAAAGAAATTTGCCAAAATATTTGCACATCAAACAACTATTTGCTTAATTTGCTGTTGAAATTTTATACTTTTGTTAAACAAAAGTGTGAGGCGGTAGAAAAATGATTGGTTTTTTACGATATGTGTAATTTTTAAATTATATTCCAATGCTTACAGTTAAAGGTAAAAGAGTAAAGAAAAGATGGATAATACTGTTTACCGCCATATTGGCGGTCAGTATCATCGGATTGTTTGTATCGCCCGCCGAGGGTCTGTACAATCTTGCCAACGGCAGCCTATTTGCGAATATAGCGTGGATGATTACAGCCACGATATTTGTGCTGATGATGACGCCGGGACTTTCATTCTTCTACGGCGGCATGGTGAGGGCTAAAAATGTCATCTCCACCATGCTTCAGAGTTTTATCGTGATGGGATTTGTCAGTGTCATCTGGGTGTTGTTCGGCTTCGGTCTTGCGTTCGGCAACGACATCGGCGGTATCATAGGCAATCCGTGCGATTTCTTTCTGTTCAGCAACGTGGGTGTCGGCAATGTGACCGGTACAGGTGCCGAAGTCCCGAGTGAAATCGGGATGGCTACCACAACTATTCCGTTGGTGCTTTTCGCCCTGTTTCAGATGAAGTTCGCCATCATCACCCCCTCGCTGATTACGGGGTCGTTTGCCGAACGAGTGCGTTTTTCGGGCTATCTTGTGTTCATGATGATATGGATTATACTCGTATACTGTCCGCTCGCCCACTGTACATGGCATCCCGAGGGTCTGTTCGGCAAACTTCATGTGCATGATTTCGCCGGCGGTATTGTGGTGCATGCTGCGTCAGGTATCGCCGCTCTTGCCGGCGCGATGTTCCTCGGACGGCGTTCGTCGACCGAGAATGCCAAACCGGCCAACGTCCCGTTCGTGCTGCTCGGCGCCGCGTTGCTGTGGCTCGGCTGGTTCGGTTTCAACGGCGGCAGCTCGCTGGCAGCCGACGGTGTGGCGCTCTCGGCTTTCCTCAACACCAATACCGCCGCTGCGACCGCTATGGTGACATGGGTGGTGTTTGACGCTCTCCGCGGACACAAACCCTCGGCCATGGGTGCCGCAATCGGAGCCGTTGTGGGGCTCGTGGCAATCACTCCCTGTGCCGGCTGGGTGACTGTGGGCGAGTCCATATTCATCTCGTTTGTCATCACCATCTGCTGCAACCTCGCCGTGACCTGGAAAAAGTCAAGCAATCTTTTCGACGATGCTCTCGATGTGTTTCCCACCCACGGACTCGGCGGCATCATCGGCACGGTGCTTACCGGTATCTTCGCCTACAATTTCTTCGCTGAGAATGGCATGGAGGGTGTGAGCCGTACCACTTTCTTCTGGAACCATATCCTCGTGCTTGCCGGTGTATGCGCCTACACATTCCTCATGAGCTACGCCATCTACTGGATTACAAACAAGATGATACCGATGCGCGTGTCGCGCCACAGCGAGGAAATCGGTCTCGACCGCTCGCAGCACGACGAGGAATATGCCGGCGAAACAGGTACCGGTATCGCTGAGGACACCCCCACCGACTATCAGTGGTTCAACTCCGCCGAATAAACTGTAACGGTAAATATTGCTCTTATATATATTCTTTATTCATCCTTCCCGAAGGATTCTTCCGAACGGGTGCGAGTCAAAATCGCGCCCGTTCTTCGTGATATGAATGGGTATTGCAAACCTCACAAAACGGACTAAATTGTAGGGAGGGTGTTGCAAAACTCGGCTTTAACTTTCCGCGGTTGAAAACCGCGGCTACTACGTAGCTGATTATCAGGAGACTTTGCTTAGTAGCCGCGGTTTTCAACCGCGGAAAGCTTAGTTCTGCAACACCCTCCGCGTTATGGTTGTGTTATTTAATTGTGTTACCCCGTTAGGGCGCGGACGCGATGAATCGAGTCCCTACAATTTGCTGTGACTTTTGAGCGCTAATTATAGTTTTGCAACATCCTACATATTTGGATTTGTATCATGCTGGTAGACAAGATTTAGTCTATCGGTAGATGTTTTGTAGATGGTGTGCCGGGGACGTCGACGGCACTATGATTGATTTAATACGGCTGAAATTTTGGAAATATGACTAATTTTGCCGTATGAAAAAATCAGCCGGTATATTTCTCTTGTTATTGACCGTAATAGTCGTATTCTTTTTCAGCGGATGCGGTCGGCCTCGCCGCAACCAAATGGCGCCTTTCGGCTGGACGGCTGAAAATCCGGTGGCCGATTCGCTGACGGTGCGTATGGAATATGCCTTTCTTGGTGAAGTGCCGGTAGATTCCCTTGCGCGCCTTGTCGATGAATTTGAAACTGCGGTATCCCGTATGACGGCTGACGACGGGGAGAACAGCCATCTCAAGGGCTGCGTTATGTTTTGGAAAGCACGTCTTAAATACAGGCTCGGACGCTTCGGCGAGGCAAGAAAACTGATTGGCGAGGCTGTCGCCCTGACCGACTCGGCGCGTTATCCATACGAAATACGGCGTTACCGCTGGCTTGTCGAAAACCGCGGAGCCTACAGCATCGACCAATGGTATGAGCATATCTCCGATGAAATAAAATTTTACCGCAAGCATCATTGCGTGTATATGCTCGTATCACGCTATCTGGATATGAGCTGGCTGATGCTTGAGGCCGGATATTCGGCGCGCACGATAGAATATCTGTCGATGGCCGATTCATTGCTCGACGGCATTGACGAGCTGACGGTGGTACGCGCGGGTCTGCGCATCAACCTCGCCGACATGTATTGCACGGTGGGCGACTCTCTCAGAGCCGCGAAGATGCTTAGGGAGATAGGGGAGCGTCCCGAGGTGCTTGCCGACGGTTATACATCGTCGCTCATCGATTTCAATCTGTGGGTCACTGCAAGAGACACCGTAGCGTTGCGGCGTGTGTGGGACAGTCTGGCGGACGACAGTGTGCGCATAGGACTGCGTGGTGTTGTCTCGGCATTTATGGCGCGCGTAAGCCTTGACCGTGGGGATACTCGCGGTGCACGTGAGTATATCGCCGACACCCGCAGGTTTCTGCCCGCCGTCACGCAGGGCGACCACAAGGCTTTCATGCTGCGCACAATGGCCGAGACTGCCGGAGCGACGGGCGACGACAGGAGTGCCGTAGAGTGTTATTCCCGCTATGCCGAGGTTACCGACTCGCTCAATGCCGAGCGTCGGCGCGGCGAACTCATCAGTGCCGAGACATCGCGGCAGATAGATATGGCCGAGGAGAGGGCGCGGGGCGAACGCCGCATGCTTATATTCCGTTTTTCGGCTGTGATAGCCGTTTTTATAATAGCCGTGGTAGTGGTATGGATTCAGGTACGGCGTCGTATCGCACGGTTGCGCGACCGCCATCATGCCGAGAGGCTCGACAGGCTTAAATCGCAGCGCGCCGAGCTGGCGATGACGCTCCGCATGACCGAGAAAGAGAACATGCTCGGTGAACTCGACGGACGCCTTGCCGACCTCGCGCGTAAAGGCAACGTATCGGCGGGCGACATATCGGCCGTGCAGTCGGGCATACGCGCTGTCACCGCCGCCGAAGCCGAGAGTGAGAATTTCGCCGAAGTATTCGCACGCATAAGTCCGGCGTTTACCGACAATCTTCGTCGCGCATATCCCAATGTGCGCCGCTCGTCGGAGCGTTTGGCATGCTACATAGCGCTCGGACTCGATACACGGCATATAGCGCGCGTCATGAACATACGTCCCGAGTCGGTGCGTCAGGCGCGCTGGCGTCTGCGCTCGCAGATGGAGCTCCCGGCCGACAGCGACCTCGATCAGGCACTTAAGGATTTGCTTTAGCTGTATTTAAATCGTTGTAAATCCATATATTAAGATTTGGTAGATACTATGTAGACAGCAGTTTTTCGCTTGCTGAACACACATTCCCTATTTTTGTGCCGGCATTAATTGTCGGAGAATATTGCAGAACTTACTCACTCCTTTTACATCTGATAAAAACTGTTATTTATAAACTTCCAAAATCTTGATTTATGAATTTTTTGAGAAAGATTGTTGTCACATTCTTAATCGTGATGCTATCTCCGGCATTTGCCGCGCTGGCATTTCCGATAGGTAACCTGAACATTGAATTTAGCGAAGTCGACATGACTGCCCGCGTCACCGGAGCAGCCGACGGCGTGACCCTGACAGGCAAGGTTGAGATACCGGCCAAGGCCGTACGCCCCTCCGACGGCAAAACCTATACTATAACGGAGATAGGTGACCGTGGCGGTAATATCAGAAACGACAAGACAGGCGAGGAGGCATTCTATAACTGCAATAAGATGACTTCGATAGTCATACCTTCCACAGTAACCTATATATTCAGCGAGTCGTTCATCGGTTGCACGGCGTTGAAAGAGTTTGTCGTGGCTTCCGGCAACAAGAACTATATGGCTGTCGACGGTGTGCTCTACACCAAAAGCAGCAAAGGCAAGATGGACGAACTGGTGCGTTTCCCGCCGGCAAAGGCAGGTGCATCGTTCACAATCCCCGATTGGATTTCGGGCGAGTCGGATAGCGGCAGCCGCTACGTATGCGGGGGCGCTTTCCGTGACAATTCCACTCTGAAGACTCTTGTAATCGGCAAAGACGTAAGGTTTGCCGCAGATGCATTTGAAGGTAATCTCGGTATAAGCAAAATCGTCGGGGAGGCATCCGGTACAGTCAATGTCGGAGGCCTGCTGCTGTCGGAGGACCGTACGCGGCTTTTCTACTTCCCCCCGGCATATACCACCGGGACATTCAAAGTGCCCTCCGGCATAGTGGAGATAAGCAACTATGGGTGTGTTTCGGCTCGGTTTACGGCAATCGACTTCAATCAGGTCACAACCGTCGACAGGGCAGCATTCAAGGGGTCGGCGCTCAAGACTGTGACTGTGCCCGCTGCGGTAAAGCTGATAGGTACCGCTATATTCGAGGATTGCACGAATCTCACTGAAGCTGTGATTAATTGCAAGATACCTGTCGTTGAGAGCGCGACATTCCGTAATTGCCCGAAACTTACAAAAGTCACACTCCCGTCATCGTGCAAAGGCGTCTATGGCGATGCATTCAAGGGCTGTACGTCGCTGACAAGTTTCTCGCTCGCCAATATGACTACATTCAACGAGGAGGGGTATTACGACGAGATGCATTTCGCATATAGCGGGCTTGAAAAGGTCAACTGGCCCTCGGGTGCGCCCTGTATCGAAGAATGCATGTTCTTCAAGTGCCGGAATCTCAAATCCATATCCCTGAAGCCGACCACCGAAACTATAAAAGCATACGCTTTCTACCAGACGGCGGTCGAGACCTTCAATTCTTCCAATCTGAAGGCGATAGATAATTACGTGTTCGAGGCTTGCGAATCGCTCCGTAAGATTGTGCTTCCCGCTTCCGACCATCAGCTTACGCTTGGCGTGGAAGCTTTCCGTGTCAATGAAAATGCCGAGGTATATATCGACCATAAGGATATAGGCTACACCGGCTGGACCGGCAGCGACTGGGGATATGCATTCTACGGAATGAAAAGCGATGCCACCATATATACCTCGCGTTTCTCGACGAAGGCGTTCCCCGAAGGATTCGGCGCCGTCTACTGCCCGGCGGGCGCTTACGGCAACTATACCGGATTTGTGAGCAGGGATTCATACGTAAAGGAGATGTTCGGCGTGGTGATGGCGAGAACCGGTGTCACCGTACGGCCGAATTACCCGTGGGTGAAGGTTACAAGCGTCACTGTCGACGGCAAAGAGGCAACGTTGTCGGCAGATAATTTCTATCCCGCTACCGTGAGCTATAAATCTGACGTTGTCATCAGCTACAACGTTAACGGAGTGAACATGTCGACCACCTATAAAGGCTCGTTCGTGGCATCGGTAGACGGACCGGAGATAGATTCCGACGCATCGGTCACCGTGGAAGTCAGTGACGGCGCTGTCGTAATAAGCGGCAACAGCCCCGTTGAATGGAGTATATGGCATGTCAACGGCACGCTCCTGCGCTCGGGCACCGACTCCGACGTGCGTGTCACCGATCTCGGCCACGGCATGTACGTAGTCCGCGCGGCAGCCCAAGGCACAACCCCTCTAATCCGCAAGGTGACATTATAAAATAAACGGGTAATTATATATCGAAATACAAACTCCGGGTGTTGCGGGACTAAACTTTCCGCGGTTAAAAAACCGCGGCTACTACACGGCTGATTATCAAGAGGCTTTGCATAGTAGCCGCGGTTTATAACCGCGGAGTTTGTATTGTGGCGCATTTCGTCGGGTGCTAATCGGTCGCGCCGGGGATTGCCGAGGCATTTATTTTTCCGTGGATAACCACGATATTGATTTCATAAAAATCTCGGTCGGCGTTGTAGATCAGCATTGCCGTCGGTTCTTTTGAGCCCTCGGGGATGACCATATAGATCTGCGATACCTCGCCGTCCTCCTCGCTGTACACCATTTCCTCGGTTTTCAACGTTTTAAGTAATTTTTCAAACGCGGCCGCCACGGTATCATACATCTTTTTGCTTTCACATGAATAGGCTTCGACCGATTTGATATCTTTCATCGTATCCTTGAACTGGTCGCCGTAATCTCCCATCATCCCTTCGGCCATACTGAGCATAGCGGAGCCGACGTATACCTTGGATATTCCGTCGCCGGTAGGCATTGAGCCCAACAGCCGGTTCTGGGCACACGATACCAACGGTAATATCAGCATCAGCAGTGATAAAATCTTTAATTTCATGATAATATAGTGTTTATGTTTAACTTTTTTCGATTGTGTTGCGGAGGATGTTTTCAGCGTTGTCAAACGCATTGTCAGTCTCACTGAAAGCTTTGTCGGTCATAGCCATGGCACGCGAATATTGCTTGCGGGCTTTTACCATTATATACATCGCTTCTTCGGGGTCGTCAATGTGGGTATAGCCTGCATCATCGGTCGTGGTCTGTGCGATGGCCTCGTTACGGTGTGAAGGCTTGCGTACAGAAGGTCTTGTTTTAGGCCTGACGGTTTGTTCGGGCATTACTGTCTGTACTGTTTCAACTTCGGGGGAAACTGATGTAGATGCACTGTCGACAGGTTCGGTCGGCGTTTTAAGTTGTGAAGCGTATAAATCGCCCTGTACCGACACTACAGTATTATTGCTCGGTCGCAGACAGAACCCGATAAGCAACGCTATCGAGGCCGCTGCCGCGGTGACAGCAACGATAAAGCGGCGGCGCAGTCTAAACCGTCGTGTGCGGCGCTCGCGGGTTGCTTCCGCTTCGATTTCGGCCAAAAGCTCCTTGTCGGGGCATTCTTCCGAAATCATATCGACCGTACGGAATATCGAGGCTTCCCGGCGCAGGTCGTCAGGCAGCTCCTGCGGGTCGGTGCTGTGGAAGAAAGCTCCTATTTCCTTTTCATCGGAAAGGGTCGTATTGCCGTCATACCAGTCGGCAATCAGCTTTCTTATCCGGTCGTATTGTGATAGTCTGTTCATATATTCTCGTATTGAATAATCAGTTTGCGTAGTTCTTTGCGTGAGCGCGACAGATGCTGTCGCACGGTGCCCTCGTTCATATTGACAGCACGGGCGATTTCAATCCCTGATTTGCCGGAGAGGCTGAGGCGGAGTATGGTGCGCCGCGGTTCGCCGAGCTGTTCTATGGCGCTTGACAGCAGTTCGAGGCGACGTAAGTCGTCGTTCTTCTCGACCGCAATGGCCTCGGCCACATCGTCGACCGCAGTCATCACAGTGCCGGCATTTTGCCGATGGATGTCGAGGCAACGGTTTCGCACGGCCCGTATGGCGTATGCCGCACCGTTGGCTACGGCATTTAGCCGTTCGCGTCCCTCCCATAGGGCCCGCATCACATCCTGCACGGCATCTTTGGCGATTTCGTCGTCGCCAAGTATTTTCCGCGCGGTGGCTGCCATTGCGCCGTAGGCCGGAAGTATTGTCGATTTAAACTCTTCAGCTGTCATCGTTTTCGGTGGTGTTCACCTATTTGACGTAAATATACATGATTTGTGACACATAATTTATAAAAAGGATGCAAACTTAGACATTTTCATCGTTTAAAATGGGAAAATTACTTAAATTTGCATTCAGAATTTACTTAGATAATATTTTAATATTGATTTTCAAACAATGAAAAGAGTTGCATTGATCACCGGCATTACCGGTCAGGACGGCAGCTATCTTGCCGAATTTCTTTTAGAAAAAGGTTATGAGGTGCACGGCATTATGCGCCGTTCATCATCATTCAATACCAGCCGTATCGAGCATCTTTACCTTGACGAGTGGGTGCGCGACATGAAAAAAGCGCGTCTCATCAACCTTCACTGGGGCGATATGACCGATTCGTCATCGCTCGTCAGAATTATACAGCTTGTGCAGCCCGACGAAATCTACAACCTTGCGGCTCAGAGCCATGTGAAGGTATCGTTCGACGTGCCTGAATTTACCGCCGACGCCGACGCCATCGGTCCGTTGCGTCTGCTTGAGGCCGTGCGCATACTTGGTCTGGAGAAAAAGACAAAGATATATCAGGCTTCCACATCCGAACTCTATGGCAAGGTGCAGGAAGTACCCCAGAAAGAAACTACCCCGTTCTATCCCCGTTCGCCCTACGGCGTGGCCAAGCAATACGGTTTCTGGATTACCAAGAACTACCGCGAGAGCTACGGCATGTTTGCCGTCAACGGTATCCTTTTCAACCACGAGAGCGAGCGCCGCGGCGAGACTTTCGTGACCCGCAAAATCACTATCGCTGCCGCCCGTATAGCGCAGGGATTTCAGGATCGCCTTTATCTCGGCAATCTTGACGCGCGCCGCGACTGGGGATATGCCAAGGACTATGTGGAGTGTATGTGGCTGATACTCCAGCACCCAGTTCCAGAGGATTTCGTGATTGCCACCGGCGAGATGCACACCGTGCGCGAGTTTGCCACTCTTGCTTTCCGCCACGTAGGCATCGAACTGGAATGGAAAGGCGAGGGCGTCGACGAAAAAGGTATCGACAAGGCCACCGGCAAAGTCATCGTGGAGGTCGATCCGAAATATTTCCGCCCGTGCGAGGTGGAGCAGCTGCTCGGCGACCCGTCGAAAGCCCGTGAACTGCTTGGCTGGAACCCGACGAAGACTCCGTTTGAAGAACTTGTAAGAATTATGGTGGAGCATGACATGAAGTTTGTACGCAAGCTCTATCTCCGCGATAAGTTTGACAAAGAGGCAGGGGAGGGGTCGGCGCTATGATGCCTCTTGATGCAAAAATCTATGTGGCCGGCCACCGCGGTATGGTTGGGTCGGCCATAGTCCGCGAACTGCAGCGGCAGGGCTACACAAATATCATCACCCGCACGCATGCCGAACTCGATCTTTGCCGTCAGGCCGATGTGGAGCGTTTTTTCGCCGAAGAACGGCCTGAATATGTGTTTCTCGCAGCGGCCAAGGTGGGAGGTATTGTGGCCAACAGCAATGCGCTCGCCGATTTCATGTATCAGAACATGATGCTGGAGATGAATGTCATACACGCCGCATGGCGCAACGGTTGCCGTAAACTCGAATTCCTCGGTTCGTCGTGCATCTATCCCCGCATGGCGCCGCAGCCCATGAAGGAGGACTGCCTGCTGACGTCGGCGCTCGAGCCAACCAACGAGGCATACGCCCTCGCCAAAATCTCCGGACTGAAATATTGCGAGTATCTCAACCGCCAGTACGGCACCGACTACATTTCAGTCATGCCGACCAATCTCTACGGTCCCAACGACAACTATCATCCCGAGCACTCCCACGTGCTCCCGGCACTCATTCGCCGTTTTCATGAGGCAAAAGTGTCGGGCGCTCCCTCGGTGACATGCTGGGGCGACGGCAGTCCGCTGCGCGAATTCCTCTACGTCGACGACCTCGCCAACCTGTGCGTGTTCCTGATGAACAATTACTCAGGCAACGAAACGGTAAATGCCGGCACAGGCAAAGAAGTCACCATAAAGCAGCTTACTGAAATGGTGGCCAAAGTCGTAGGCTACGAAGGTGAAATCCTATGGGACACCACCCGCCCCAACGGCACACCCCGCAAACTCCTCGACGTAAGCAAAACCCGCGCTCTCGGCTGGCACTATACCGTGGAACTCGCCGACGGCATAGCCCTCGCCTATGCCGACTTCCTCAATAACCCAATCCGCGCCGAACGCTGACCCGCTCCACGCAGTAAAAGATTCACCCGCTTGTAGGGCTGCTCCCCGGAGCAGCCCTACAAGCGGGTGAAAGCAATACACTAATAAATATAATTATTCCATTATGCGTAACCTTAAATCCAATATCTCTAAAATCAAGACGATTGCCATTGCGGCAATGCTTCTTGCCATGAGCGCAGTCGACTTTGTATCCTACGGTCAGCAAAAATCGGCAGCGCCACTCCGTGTCAACGACAGATATTCCATGAGTCCCGACTCCCGCTTCAAACCGGAATTGCGCTATATCCTCGTACGTCTCAAAGGCGACAACGGAGTAAGCATTGTCGACCTTATCGACGGTAAAGTCGTCTCGCGCAATTTTGCTCCCGTCACCAACTCCAAAGGGAAAATTAGTGGTGAAAATTGGACAACACCGGTATTGGACGATATATTTTGCATAAAAAGAAATAAACAGACTAATGGGGATTGGCGTCGTAGCGTAGCTATTTATCAAAATCCATCACGCCCTGTTTCGCTAGCCGGGTTAACTGATTTGTACAGTGCTAATATCATCAATCCCAATCTGTTCCCAATATGTAAATACGGCGAACGTATAAAGTTCGTTGACAGCAAAGGCAACGTAAAATTCACTGTAATGCCTATCGACGGCAAAGAGCCAAGTTCTGTAAGTTCTGATATTTGCAATGGCATTATAGTTGTAAGGGTTGGTAGTGGTGGTAGGACTGATTCCACTACTAATAACATAGGGAAACAAACCGATAATAAATCAACAGAAAAATATGGCGCAATTGACACTACCGGAAAATGGGTTATCTATCCGGAATGGGACAGCTTGGAATCATATCAGATTGGTGTAATTCATGGACTTAAAGATGGTGTCTGGTATAATATTACTCCGACAGGTAAATCAACACGAGATGTCAATGCCGATATACATCTATATAGACGCGGGTGGCCGGTTCCAAGTAAATTCCTTATTGAAACAGTCTATGATGGCGGTCCTGTTTCCAATATCTACGATCTGAAACAAAACTATATTGCAACTATAGATAACGCCGATCTTATCAATCCAAATCAGACTCATCCAGGAATTCTTTGTGCAAGAAGAGGGATTCGTTATGATTCCAACGGCCATTACATCGGTTATTCAAATCTTGTGGATTTATCACATAATAATGCCGTTATTTCAAAGAATTACACAGATTTGGATGAATTGCCTGATGGTAACTATCTTGGGCGTAACCGTATCAATGATAGTGATATATTCAAGTGTTGGTATGTCAAAGCCGATGGGACGGAAACTCCACTTCCCGACAATTGTGAATTTCCATTCAGTGACCCCCTTATGGCATTATATTATAAACCCGAAATTAACCGATTTATAGTGATAGGCAAAAACGGAGCCCCGGGATATATCTGTGATTTCAATGGCAACAAAATAGGCAACCTACAGATTGAAGAGTTCTACAATACGGAATGGGAAGTCGAGCCGGTAAAGAGCAGCTACTGGCGCAAACATATCCTCGGCGAAGATGATTATTAATTAATATTTTGTAGCAACGCTTACAATTATGAATATATTATAATCTTTTTTTACAGAGAAAGATTTTCGCTATTCTCTTTCTCTGTAAAGAAAGGTTTTTGTAACTGCCAGAATATAAGAGATATATGAATAACTTTTATGGCTGATGTAAATGGAGGGGAAATTATATTAGGTATTCTATGGCGTTTTCCGGCGTTACGATATGGAATGCAGCATCGGGGTATGACTGGGCAAAATGCGGAGGAACAAAGGCCTTCTTTGCCGGATTCCATTTAGCTTCGAATGCAGTTATGGCACCATCCTTTTCTTCTATCAAGTCAATCTCTTTTTGCTGGGTAGTGCGCCAAAACCACATATTGGCGAAAGAATGTGAGTAATTGTTCTGTTTAAGTCTTTCTACTATGAAGAAATTTTCCCACAAGGCGCCTGTATCTTCGCGATTTTCAGCCTCACGGTAATCGTTAATGACAGCATTCCTTATGCCTAAATCATAGAAATATATTTTCTTACTGTATTTTAGTTCATTATGAAGATTGCGAGAGAAGCTTCCCAAGCGAAATACTATGAAATTCTTTTCAAGTATATCGATATATTTCTCTACAGTTTTGGAATCAAGGCCTATGAGTTGCCCTATTTCACGGTAGGCAATTTGGTCGCCGATTTGGCGGGCAAGAGCCTGCACGAGCAACACGAGCTTGTCCGGTCTACCAATGCCGTCGAGCTGTAATATATCCTTATAGAGATAGCTTGAAGAAAGTTCGCGAAGCACTTCCTTTTCTTCGCCGGGGAGAGATACGACTTCCGGATAGTAGCCATATATCATGCGGTGAGGTATGCTGCGTGTCTCTTTTAAGGCATCGGTATTGTCGACCATCTCCTTGAAAGAAAGAGGATACATTTTAAACTCGCGCTTGCGTCCGGTAAGACTTTCTCCTACTCCCGCGGCAAGTTGCAATGATGAGCTTCCTGTGGCTATCACCTGAACGCCTTTAATCTGGTCCGTGATTAATTTTAATCTCAAGCCAATGTTACTTATTCGTTGAGCCTCATCGACTACAATATATTTTTTATTGCCTATAAAAAGTCGTAATCTGTCCGTTGTCATCTCAGAAAATATTCGCTGGACGTCAGAGTCATCGCCATTGAGCCACAACACATCATCCCGATTATCGAAAATCGTATGTATTAGAGTTGATTTACCGACCTGTCGTGCCCCAAGTAATATTATTGCCTTGCCTGACCCAAGCTGTGCTTCAATCTGTGGTTTTAGTTGTCGAGCTATCATTATGAGTATGCGATAAGTATATTGTTCCGCAAATTTAATGAAATTTGCGGAATTAATTCCACAAATTTCGTAATTTTTGTGGAATTAATTCCGCGTTTTTCATGTTTTAGGGCTGTCAGATACAAAAATGCGGGTCACACATTTCATGTATGTGACCCGCGTGTGGTAGGTGTGGATATGTTTGTCGATCAGTCTTCGAGGAAGTAGGTGAGGGTGGTGACTACGCGTACGTTTTTGATTGAGGGGGTGAACTGGTCGCGGTTCTCGATTGAGAACTGGCCCTGGTTGGCGGTCTGGATTTTGCCGAGTTTGCTTTCTGAGTCGTCGGCAAATTTCTGGGCGGCTTCGCGAGCGTTTTTGGTAGCTTCGGCAATCATCTGCGGCTTGATGTCGTTGAGACCGGTGAATTCGTACTGAATGGGGTAGTTGTAGTCGTTGGCCGACAGGGCGATACCCTCTTTAAGCAATTGTCCCTGCTGGCGTATCAGTTCGTCGACTTTGTCGACCTGTGATGAGGTGACGACAATCACTTCCGATATGTTGTAGCGGAATTTGTAATTATTGTCGGAGTAGTTGTTGGAAGCGCGGTCGTAGGCTTCGGGAGCGTTGATACTGATTTCGCTGTCGGTGATGCCGGCGTTATGGAGGAAAGCAAGTATCTTGTCGTTGGTAGTGCTGGTCTGGTCATATAGGTCAGGTAGGATGTTGCCTTGTATCTGGTACACGATAGGCCAAGTGACCTTGTCGGCTTTTACTTCGCGTTCCGACAGTCCGCGCACGCTGACAGTACGCTGTGCCGACGACATTGATCTGAATCCCGAACGGATGCCCACTCCTATTGCGAGCAATCCGAGAGCGATAAGCAACGCAGGAATTAATTTCTTTACTACACTCATGATTTGGATAATTTAATAAAAATAGATAACCTTCTTTCGCAAATTTAGTAATTTTATTTATTAACATAATGTCCGCTCAAAAGTTTTTTATATCTTTGTCAAAAAATATTTCAAATATATCTTATCATTAAATTAATTATCATGGCAAAACCTTACGTTGTCGGTATCGACATAGGTGGCACTAATACCGTTTTCGGTATCGTCGATGCCCGAGGAGTAGTTATCGCAAGCTCTTCAATCAAAACACAGAAGCATAGCAAAATCGAAGATTATATCGACGAACTTTACACCGAACTTTCCAAACTTATAGAAACCAACGATGCCACGGATAAAATCCACGGCATCGGTATCGGAGCTCCCAACGCCAATTATTTTTCGGGTTGCATAGAGACCAATGTCAATCTCCCATGGCCGGCTCCCATACCTCTGGCACAGCTTGTAAGCGAGAAATTCGGCATTCCCGTGGCTATCACCAACGACGCCAATGCCGCCGCCATCGGCGAGATGACCTACGGCGCCGCCCGCGGTCTGCGCGACTTCATAATGATAACCCTCGGTACCGGTGTCGGTTCGGGTATCGTAATCAACGGCCAGCTTGTCTATGGCCATGACGGTTTTGCCGGCGAACTCGGCCACGTGGTCATGAAACGCCACAACGGACGTCTTTGCGGCTGCGGCCGTACAGGCTGCCTCGAGGCATATTGCTCGGCAAGCGGCGTAGCACGTACCGCACGCGAATTCCTCGAAGTGCGCACCGAGCCCTCACTCCTGCGCAATATCCCCATTGACGAAATCACATCCAAGGATGTATACGACGCAGCCATCTCGGGCGACAAAATCGCAAAAGACATCTTTGAGTATACCGGTGAAATCCTTGGCGAAGCACTTGCTGACTTCACTGCATTCTCGGCTCCCGAAGCGTTTATCCTTTTCGGCGGTCTGTCAAAGAGCGGCGACCTTATCATGCGACCGCTGCGCAACTCGCTCGAAAAGAATGTGATGAACCCCTGGAAGGGCAAAGTCAAAATCCTCCTTTCCGAGCTTAAGGAAGCTGACGCCGCAGTGCTCGGTGCCTCAGCTCTCGGCTGGGAAGCAAAACCGATGCCCGCTCCCGCGGCAGCAGCCCCCTCGGCTACAGCCATAACCCCGACTCCCGCCGCCCCCAAGGCATAGAGACAGTTTAATCATTAAAATAAATTCAAGCATCCTGTACGCGTCATGAATGGCACATCAGGATGCTTGTCTTTTTTGTGTACAATATATCTCTTTACTTGAGGCAGACAGGTAAATCTTCACGATATTCGTATATGAATATCGGAAAGGAATTGAGAATGCTGACTCGGCACTCATCGCTCAGTACATGCTTCGCAAGTTGTGCCTTGAATATAAGTGATTGGCGAATTTCATCTTTATTATCCGGAAATGTATGATTCCCGTTGCAAAGACAATTGGCTTTTCTGACATTCATGTTTACTAAATGAAGCCAGTTATTTCGTGCGTTTTCCTCCCGTAATTTTTTCTTTTCTTCAGATTCGTTGGCATTGGGTGAGTATGAATGACTTATAATGGGAGAATTCACATGCAATGCCCTTGAAGCGACTGCAATCGTGGCGTGCTACAGTGTAGTTCACATAATCTTCGTCAGGCAATGCTTTGGTATATCTCAACGATTCTACCATCGGATAATTGATATATAATTTCCCGGTTTCGGTCTCCTCGTTAAAATATTCAAGCAGTTCCTTCGAGATGTCTGTTGTTATCTTCCAACAAGCCACGGTTGTGATGAAAATCATAATCAAAAAACAGGAAAATTTCGGAAACGTCCGATGGGTTTATGCCGTCTAATTCATGATTCCCCTGTCTGACAAGAATTTCATTAAGGACTGCTACGGTATTGACTCCTTCCTGACCGCCAATAATATCATATTCTTTTATGTGTGAATACAATGAATATATGTTGCTTTTGTACACACAAATGAAAGGATCAATTTCTTTCGGGAAAAAGAGTTGCCGGATAGTGGAAAAAACGGGGCATTCCCGGTCTCCTTCAAAAATAAATAGTATCATATTCCGAAAGCCTTACCGCGAAATAGTTTCTCTATATTGTGTCCGAAACGCAATTCTTTGTCCGTACACTCGTTAAGTGATTTGATTTCTCCATCGTTAAGTATAAAATTGCAGTCAGGACGCAATAAGTCATTTGTCATAAGATAGGTATTGTGCGATGACATGAATACCTGACACGGTAAACTGAATAATTCTTTACAGATATTGTAGGCAAGCCGGAAATGATAAAATGCATCAAATTCATCAATGAATACAAAAGTAGTATTCCTCATGTGTCTGAGCCAAAAGTACAGTAGTTCAAGAGAGCGTGTACCTGTGGAAACTGTAAAGCAAAACAGAAGTTTGGAATTCCCGACTTTATACCATAACATATTTTCCCCTTTTCTCGGTGTCACGAATTCAAATTTCTGTCCGCTTACTCTTTCAAGAAAATCGGCAAAGTCATCGACTAATCCGTTGGAGATGATGTATTCTTCAATGCTGCCGTTTGCTTTGGTCTCGACACCTATGAACTCGCGCGTTTCAAGACTTGCAAACCATAACATGCCGTCAACAAAGTTTTGCAGTTTCAATAAGAAATGCTCTTTATTTAGTGGATAGACTGCAAGAAGATAATTTATTACCGAGACATTGTTTGCATTGTCCTGAAACTGTCCTTCAATACGTGCGGAGTTGGGGAAATAGTTCTCGTTAATATGTACGATGTCAGAGTCGCGGGTGAAAACTATATCATTATTCAGCTTGAGAGATTCCTTTATCAGTTTCCCTCCAAAACCTTTTGAATAGTTATATGACACCACTTCCCCGTCAAAATCAAATTCGTATTCGAAATCGACAATAAGTTTTGAATTCCCTGCATATACGAAATTGCTGTAATAGTCGCTTTTCTTAGATTTTAACGGAGCCAAATGATATTCAATGTCAAAAATCGCAAGACCTAAATTTGACTTGCCTATGCCGTTCGGACCATAAATAATGCCATTTTTTACTATTCCTTTTGAAATGGCAAATTGATTGAATGCATAATTGCTTGGCCTGGATAAATCCAGTTCAATACGTTTCGCAAATCCACGATAGTTCTTAACAGCAAATTTTTTTAGCATAAGGCATTTCTTTTGGAATTGAGAAAACAAATATACAAAAAAGATTTCTTTCCCGTAATTTTTTTACGGAAAAGAAATCTTTTGCATATAAAGTATGCTTCTTACCAATTGATTTTTATGAATTTTGTTTCAAGGGGCGCGAAATGTCGGGAGCCGTTTTTGAGCGGGGTTCCCGTGACGTCGCACTCTTTGACTCCCCGGATTTTAGCCAGCGTGGAGGTGACCGTCAGGTCGGCAGTTTGGCCTGCTGTCTCTCGTAATTGCAACAGGATTGCATTCTCTCCTTCTACCGGAGCCATATTGATCAGAAGCAGATTCTGCGGGCCGACAGAAAGAATGCTGCGGGGCTCATAGCTTTCTGTTGCACCTTTTGCAGTGGCGGGGAGCACGCGGCATAAAGGCGGTATACGTTGGGTGCGGGCTTTGGCGGCGGCATATTCCGTCGACGGGTCGTCTGACGATGAAATCGTATAAGTCCACTCCATCTCGCCCATTTGGTCGGCATTGAAGTTGGTAGTCCAGTAGTTGTTCATCGGCCAGGAATATATGTTGGTCGACTGCGGACGCGCACCTGCCGTGTAACGTCCGAGGTTGATGGCTCCGAGTTGCATCAGCGGTATTTCGGGCGACACGACAATTACCTGCATGGAATCGTTGCGGGCAGCCACAAAATCCTGCACGGTATACCAGTCGTTGGACGAACCCGGTATCTGGTCGACTCCGGCTTCTATTGCCCCTCCCGGCACGTCAACCATCAGTTTGCCATTCTCGATTTCGATTGGGAATGATACGTAGATGCTCTCCGGATCGGTATTGTCTTTTTTGCGCAGACGGTATACAATCCCGATTTTCTTTTCGGTATTGTATATACGGTACTGTATCCTGAGGTTGTCGGCGTCGCGTCCGGCCGCAGTTTCGGCCACAAACGTGTAGGTATCCCATATCGAGCCGGGACGGTATCCCTCGAAGCGCATTTTTTCGGGAGCCGTGCGTTTCGATACGGGAGCGTGGTATTGTTCCAGATGATGGCGGCTGTCAATCGTCTCATGTATGAATTCGCCGAGCTGCCATTCGGCTCCCTGAGTCAGCAGCTCTTTGCCGAGCTCGCGGTCATAGAGCGAACTGATGGTGCCGCGGGCAGACTCAAACTGTATGTCGTACCACCGGTTGCTCACTTTCGTCGTGCTCAGGTCGGGGACGGAAGTGACGGGAGCGGGTTGTGCCGGTCTGTCGGAAACTTTTATGATGTAGCGGGCCTGTCCGATAGCCGGTATGTCGGTAAGATAAAGTGTCCAGTATGTGCCGTCCGAGCGGTTTTCACCGGGTTGCGCCGGGATGGTGTCCCCTTTATTGTCGATAATCGCGAACTCCTTGCCCGGAGGCAGCATCTGGTGGTCGATATAGATACGCGCTGTGCCCGTGTACGGGTGGTTGTTAGTGTTGAATACAGCTATTGCCGGTTCGGCGGCACGCGGCACGAAATCCTGCAACAGCCCTAAAGCCACTTCGCCGAGCAGGCTTGCATGACGGTAAGCCTCCCACGCGTACGACTGCTTCAGCGAACGCTGCTCCCATGTATCCAGACCGTAAGGATTGCGCACGGATTCGCTGTGGCCGAAAGTATGCTCGCCGTAAAACAGCAGGGCGTCGTTTACATCGTCGATACGGCGGCATGTCCCGGCGGGTAATGCGGCTCCCTGGATAGCCCCCATTGAGAGGGCTCCCTGATTGGCGGTGACGGCTGCCTGGGTGGCACGCGTCACCGCCGCCTCGCGTGCGCCCGACGCAAAGCCGTCAGTCCACCAGTCGGGCCATGCACCGCGTATGGTGGCTATTTCATCGCCATATTCGCGCTCGATGGTTTTGAAAAATTCGCCGGCCGTGGCCGTGCGTAATTTCGGCCATTCATATTTTTCGTTCCATCGGCGTATGTTGTCCGAACTTTTCGTGGCAGGGGGCGCATTGTCGGTGAGGTATCCCGAATACTGCAGCGATATGATGTCGTAAGGGTAATCTTTGGCTTCAAGCTGACCGAGATATTCGAGCATACGCCGTTCAAAGTCTTCGAAATTGTCGGTTTCCACACCGAGATGATTCCCGAGATGATAATGCTCGCCGCGGTACGCAAGGATTTTTTTACCAGACGGCGACTCCCAGCGGAACACTGTCGGCTTGTCAAAGCATATCAATGCCCTGTGGCCATGTGTGCCCATGTTGAGATACTTTACTCCTGCATCGGCAAGGTATTCGGCAAGGCACCAGCCGATACCGTTGACGTCGTCCTGCATGGCGAGTGAGCATGGCAGTCCTTGTTCGCTAAACAGGGCGAGAGGGGAGAGAGATGCTGCAAGAGTCTGTTCGTCTGGAAGCTCGTCGAAATTGAGATACATGGCGGTAAGCTCGATACGTCCTTCGCCGACACGCCTTTTTAATCTCCTGACCTGTTCGGCCGGTCGGTTCGTGAGATATTCCATGACCGGCCATGACACCTCGCATGTCCATTTGAAACGTGACTCCTCCGGATACGCGTCGGTTGCGTCGCAATAGTCGAGCGCAAAATCAATGTAACGCATCTGCTCGGCAAGAATTTCCATCTGCGAACGTGTGTAGCCGATGTCAGTGTGGGTGTGCTGCACCATGTTGACGTGCCAGTGCCGCACGGGCGACACGCCGATGCTCCCGCTTGCCGTATTGTTTCCCGATGTTATGCTTACAGGAATGTCGGCCGGTGTCTTTACGGGCAGTGTCATGAAACTGACTGTATTGTTACCCGGAATCATTGTCACGGTCCGGGTCATATCGCCGAACCGGACAGTGGCTTCCGATGCATCGCCGTTATTTACAAAAGTGATGTCGACCCGCTGGCGCGGACCGGCATCCGAGCGATAGATGGCCGGCGGCATATATCCCGAGATATTTTCAATTGTTGCGGCCGATATGGAACTGCTGAGGCCCGACATGCCCAAAGTTATGCCGATTGCCGAAATAATGTTATGTCTCATAAATATGTCAGGTTTGTATCACTGCAAATATACTGAATATTTTATGAGTAAACCCTACATATTGATATTTATTGGCGCCGATTGTAAAATTACGCGAATAAATGCGTAAATTTGCAGTCGCAAATCGCGCTCTGCCGTGTGATGACCGAGCGGGGCGTGATAGTTTTTTATATGCAGCAAAGATTTATACAGCATACTGATTATACTGATTGTGCGCGAGCATGCGGCGATAACGGTACCTGCCGGCGGCTGATACTTTTTTTCGCCGGATGGGGGATGGATGCATCTGTTTTCCTCGCATTGTCCAAGCCCGGGTACGATATATTGCTGGTGTACGATTACCGTGACAATGATTTCGACGAGTCGGTGCTTGACGGTTACGACGAGATATGTGTGCTTGCATGGTCGCTCGGTGTGTGGCATGCCGACAGGTTTATCTCCTCGCATTCCGATCTCCCTATAACACGTACTGTTGCCGTCAACGGCACGTTATGTCCGATCAACGACAGTCTCGGTATTCCGCCTCGCATCTATGACCTTACATCCGTGTTGCCCGACGAGAGGGCTTTGGCGAAGTTCTACCGCCGCATTTGCGGTGGTCAGGGCGCTATGGAACAGCTTATGCCGGTTATGCCACGGCGTCCTCTCGACGAGTTGCGCGACGAGCTTCTGGCTGTCCGCAGTCGTATTCCGGCCGACGGGAGTACCGACACTTCCAACTGGGATGAGATATATCTGTCGGACAACGACCTGATATTCCCGTTTGAGAATATGAAACGGGCCTGGGAGAGTGCAGGAGCGCGTGTGCGCGTACTTGCCGGCGCCCACCATGCCGTTGATTTCGCCGGATTCCTCACGGCTGCGTTTGTTGATAAGGACCTCGTAAGCGGACGTTTCGCTTCGGCTGCGTCATCCTACGAGCGTGAGGCAGAAGTGCAGCGTGAGGTCGCTGAAACACTTCTTGACTCAGCCCGGACCGCTTTGTCGGGCACCGGACTCTCCGTACTCGAGATAGGAAGCGGCACGGGAGTCCTTACCAAGCTCTACCAACCGATGCTGTCGGGCGCCCGCATTTCGTTATGGGACCTTGCTCCTGCCCCCCTGCCGGCCACACAGGACAATACAATAGGGATAAAAGCCTGCGACGCGGAAATCGAGTTGCGGCGGTTGCCCGCATCGTCAGTCGACATACTGTTCTCCTCATCGACAATACAGTGGTTCAATTCACCCCGGCGTTTCATACGCGATGTGGTGCGTGTGCTGTCGCCCGGAGGCCGCGCATTTATATCATGCTATATCGACGGTACCATTCCCCAGCTTGCCATGCTGCCCGGCGCGTCGTCCATGCATTATCCGCAGCTTGACGATGTGCTGCAGTCGCTTGATGGTGCCGGATGCGATACATTCAGCCGGGAATTTACTCTTTCGTTCGGCTCGGCAGCCGAAGCACTTGCCCACATGCGGGCCACAGGTGTCAACTCCATAGCGCGCAAGGCTATGTCGGTTGCCGATACAAGGCGCCTCATGCGTATGCTTGAGGTCGACGGAAAAGCTATACTGACATTCAATACACTGTTCATTATAATCAGAAAACATGGATAAGGAAACTATATTTGTCACCGGCATCGACACTGATGCAGGCAAATCATACGCCACAGGATGGCTTGCCAATCAAATCGCCGCCACCGGCCGCAGCGTGATGACTCAGAAATTCGTACAGACCGGCAACGAAGGCCGCTCCGAGGATATTGAACTGCACCGCCGCATCATGCACCGAGATATGGCAGCCGAGGAATACGCGCTTACGGCACCGATGATATTCACATATCCATCATCGCCCCATCTCGCCGCCAGGGTCGACGGCCGCGAGGTGGACATCAAAGCCATCGATGAGGCGAGGAAAACGCTTGAGGAGCGTTATGACACCCTGCTTGTGGAAGGGGCCGGCGGCATGATGGTGCCGTTGACCGAAAGGTATCTCACGATTGACTATATTACCGACCGTCGGCTCGACGTGGCACTGGTCACCAATGCGAAACTTGGCTCCATCTCCCACACGCTGCTTGCTCTGGAGGCGATAGAGCGCCGCGGACTCAATCTGCGGTACCTCCTCTACAACACCCATTTCGACACCGACCCGGTCATAGCTCCCGAAACGCGCAGCTATATCAGGAATTATGTGGCCGAACATTTCCCTGCCGCCGAGTGGCTTGATGTCCCCTCCATTACTTTTTGATAATGTACCGCTCAAATTTTGTGCTGTCGAGAGTGCTTTAAACTAAAATTTCATTATATTTGCATATTTTAAATATTGAAGTGCGTACATTATGCTTAGTGACGAAAAAATCTACGGGCTTATCGGCTATCCTCTGACTCATTCCTTTTCTCAGAATTATTTCAACCGGAAATTTGAGGCAGAAGGAATCAAGGCCCGCTATCTTAATTTTGAACTTCCCGACATAGGCGACCTCATGGAGGTGATAAGCGAATATCCCACTCTGTCGGGACTCAATGTGACCATTCCATATAAGGAACAGGTGCTTCCGTACCTCTACGAGATGGACGAGGACGCAGCAAAAATCGGGGCGGTCAACGTCATCAAATTTATCCGCGAGAAGGGCGATTTGAAGTTCAAGGGATATAATTCCGACATCATAGGTTTCACCGACTCGATAGTGCCGCTGCTCAACGACAAGCGTAGGAAAGCGCTTGTGCTCGGCACAGGGGGTGCCTCGAAAGCCGTGGTAAGAGGACTTGAAAATCTTGGCGTCGAGCCTACGCTCGTGTCGCGTACAGCGCGCAAAGGCGTCATCACATACGCCGACCTCACGCCTGAGGTGATGGCTGACAACCTCATAATTGTCAACACGACGCCACTCGGCATGTATCCGCACGTCGACGAGTGCCCTGACATTCCATACGAATGCCTTACAACGGAGCATCTGTGCTATGATTTGCTCTATAACCCCGATGTAACGCTTTTCATGCGTAAGGCCGCGCAATACGGAGCAGAAACGAAAAACGGTCTTGAAATGCTGTTGCTCCAGGCCTTTGCCGCATGGAATATATGGAATGAATGATTCGGGAATAAGTTTTTTCAACTGTTTTTTTAAGAGAGATTAGAGAGAATTATGAGTGAAACTATGGAAATGCGGGCGCCCCAACTATCGCTCGCAAAGTTCGCCAAGTGGGTATATATAGCTATTGTGCTTCTGCTTGTATTTCCGTTCGATAAGTTCGGATTACCAGCAGCAACGGCACCGGTGGCACTGTTTGTCGGACTTATTTTTGCATTCGTATTTCCTATGCCTTTTCCGAAATTCAACAAGAAAGGCTCGAAATATCTGCTTCAGGCATCGGTTGTAGGACTCGGGTTCGGCATGAGCGTGACCGAGGCATTGAAATCGGGAGGCCAGGGCATGATGTTCACTATCGTGTCGGTTGTCAGCGTCATGGTATTCGGTGTGCTGATAGGATACTGGATGCATCTTAACCGTAAGACGAGCTATCTTATCTCGGCCGGTACCGCAATCTGTGGAGGAAGCGCAATAGCCGCCGTCGGCCCCGTGCTGCGTGCCAATGATGAGGAGATGGCCGTATCGCTCGGCGTCATCTTCATACTCAACGCCATCGCGCTATTCATTTTCCCCCCGATGGGACGCTATTTCGGTATGACCGACCAGCAGTTCGGCACATGGGCGGCCATAGCCATCCACGACACGTCGTCGGTAGTGGGAGCCGGCGATGCTTTCAGCGCCGCGGCATGCGAGATTGCTACGGTGATAAAATGCACTCGCGCGCTGTGGATTATACCTTTGGCATTCGTTACCATGTTCCTGTTCCGCGACAAAAATTCGGCAAAAATATCAATCCCCTGGTTCATATTGCTTTTCGTGCTTGCAATGATTGTCAATACATACGTGGGACTGCCCGAGGGCGTGAGCGAGAGCATAGTGTACGTATCCAAGAAGATGCTTGTGGTGACGCTGTTCTTTATCGGAGCGAGCCTTTCGCTTGCCACGGTCAAGAGGGTAGGAGTGCGTCCGCTGTTTCTTGCGGTACTGTTGTGGATAATCATCGGCGTGTCGAGTTTCGTTGTTGTCAGGATGACAATCTGATGCGCATCCGCTTATGCCGTTTAGCCGTCCGCCGTTGTCATACATACCCCTGCTGCCGATACTTGCCGGTATCGTGGCAGGGGTTTTGTGTTGCCGGTACCTGCCGGTAAGTCCGTGGGTGACGGCCGGAGTTGCGTCAGCATTGGCGGTTATGGCCGTGCTGTTGCACAGGCCGCTGGCTGTCGAGTTGCTTCTTGCGCTGTCGCTCGGTGTGGTTGCAACCTGCTTGGCCCTGCCGCGGCAATTTGACACTGCTCCCGCGCGGGATACTGTAATGTCGGGATGCGTGGCCGATGTCTGGCATCTGCCGGAATGTCAGCGCATTTGTGTCAATGTCAATGGTGCAGATGCTTCTTCTTATCGTACAATGCTTACATTCCCCGTATTTGACACGACGGTCGAGGCCGGCGACATCATACGTTTCTCAGGCACGTATTCCTTGCCGCGACGTTCGGTTGATATGCCGATGGAGGACGATATGGCTGATTACTACTACACCAACCGTATTTCGATGTTGTGTTATGTACCGAAAGGAAATATGGAAGTAATCGGCCGCAGCGGCAATCCGCTATATCTCTTAAAACGGTTGCGTGCGAAAACTGTCGACAGGATATTCGCTTCGGGGCTTGACGAGCCGGCCGCGGCATTCCTTGCCGCAATACTCACGGGCGATACAACGGCGCTTACCGATGACAGCCGTAGCGATTATGCTGCTGCGGGTGTGGCTCATATCCTCGCACTCAGCGGCGCGCATGTCGCTGTGATTGCCATAGTCATAGCCGTGGTGCTGTTCCCGCTCGTCATGGCCGGTCACCGCCGTGCGAGATGGTGGCTGACAATCGCCGTGCTGTGGCTGTATGCGCTTTTCACCGGATTGTCGCCGTCGGTGTGCCGTGCGGTCATCATGGCCTCGGCCGTGCTGCTGGCACTGATATTTGACCGGCCGCGTTCGTCGCTCAATGCGCTGTGTCTTGCCGCAATACTGATTCTGGTATTTTCTCCGCTGTCATTGATGCAGCCGGGCTTTCAGCTCTCGTTCGCTGCTACGCTGGCTATCATACTGTACAGCCCTGTTCTGGCGCCTGTATCACGCCGCAGCCGCTATTACCGTCTGCTGGCGCCCCTCGCTGCCACTCTCGCGGCTACGTTGGGTACCTTTCCGCTTGTGGCATGGCATTTCCACAGTGTGCCGGTGTATTTCCTTGTAGCGAATGTCGCCGCTGTGGCGGTGATGCCTGTGATGATAGCCGGAGGCGTCGTGCTGACGATGTTGCTTCTTGGGGGTATTGAGCCTTCGTGGCTTGTCACGATGCTCGACGGCGTATATTCGCTGTTTGACGGAGTGGTAGACCGGATAGCCCGGTGGCCGGGCGCGACTGTCGGCAATATCTATTCTGATGCGTGGCTTCTGATTCCCATGTATCTCGCGCTTGCATTCTTATGCGCGTTCCTGTATCTCCGCCACCGGTGCTATGCGGTGCTCGCGGTGGCAACGCTGCTTTTTGCTGTAGGAGCGTATGCCGCCACAAGGCCTGCGTATGCCGACGGGGAGGCATATATGCTGCGTTCGCATGGTGCAACCTCCATAGCCATGCATGATGGGGATACTTTGCGGGTGCTGACGCTTGCTCCGGCGCACGGATATGGCTATGACTCGCTGATGTGGAGTCGTCGTTACCGCGATTATATGGCTACGAGGGGCATATCGTATATGGAAGTCGCACCGCTCGATTCCGCCGTGCGGTCGTCAGACGGCGTTATTGACTTTGGCCGACGTCGTATGCTTGTGGCGCATGCGATGCCGGGTGATTCGGCCGTAGCGGGGAAACGGCATGCCGACTATTACCTTGTGACTGCGCGATGGTACGGAAACCCCGTGGAGCTTTATCGCTCAACAGATGCCGATACGATAGTGCTCTCGTCGGATATGAACCGCCGCCGGCGGCTCCGGTATTACAATGAGCTGACGGCGGCGGGAATTCCTGTAATTGATCTTGGCGAGCGTCCGCTGAGTTCCTATTAGCCATGCAAGTTGGTCATGCAAGGCAGGGGAGGGTAGGGACGTTTATCCTTTTGTTGATACGGTCTGTTTCTTAGAGCTTGTCTAAATTTATATGATGCAGATTTTGAGAGGTGTTGTCAGTGAGGGAGCGTAGCCGTAGCTACGTGACTGAAGAGCGAGCAAAAAGACGCTGACAAGACCCTCAAAAGCAAAGTAATATAAATTTTAGACAAGCTCTTATATTTTTACTGTATGGCTATGGACGCTCCGAGGGCATTGAGGCGCAGGTTGATATCCTCATATCCGCGCTGTATCTGCTCTATGTTGCCTATTACCGAGGTGCCCTTTGCCGACATTGCCGCTATAAGAAGCGCGATGCCTGCACGTATGTCGGGCGACGACATCCGGTGGGCACGCAGCGGATAGCGGTGGTCGAGACCGATGACTACGGCGCGGTGAGGGTCGCAGAGTATGATCTGTGCCCCCATGTCGATGAGGCGGTCGACGAAAAACAGTCGGCTTTCAAACATCTTCTGATGTATCAGCAGGCTGCCTTTGCACTGCGTGGCTGCCACAAGGATGACACTGAGCAGGTCGGGCGTAAGTCCGGGCCACGGGGCGTCGGCGATAGTGGGAATTGAGCCGTCAAGACCGGTTTCGATTTCGTATGTGTCCTGTTCGGGTATGAACAGGTCGTCGCCCTGCTGCTGCACGTCTATGCCAAGACGGCGGAAGCTGTGGGGTATAATGCCGAGGTTGTCAATCGACACATTGCGTATCGTGATTGACGATTGCGTCATGGCTGTAAGCCCGATGAACGAACCAACCTCAATCATGTCGGGAAGTATGCGGTGGCGTGTGCCGTGCAGATTGGCTGTCCCTGTCACCGTGACGAGATTTGAGCCCATGCCGCGTATCTCGACGCCCATTGCCGTCAGCATGCGGCACAGCTGTTGCAGGTAGGGTTCACATGCGGCATTGTAGATAGTGGTCTCGCCGTTGGCAAGCGTGGCGGCCATTATTATATTGGCCGTGCCTGTCACCGACGCTTCGTCGAGCAGCATATATGAGCCTTTGAGCCCTCCGGCCGGTGCCTCGAGGCGGAAAGATGCCATATCATGGTCATATTCGGCAGTGGCTCCGAGCGCCATCAGTCCCTGTATGTGGGTGTCGACCTTGCGGCGTCCGATCTGGTCGCCGCCCGGCTTGGGAAAGTAGGCGCGTCCGAGGCGTGCGAGCAGCGGCCCTATCAGAAGCACGGAGCCGCGCAGTTTCGACGAACGGCGTATGAAGTCGAGGGAATAAACATAGTCCGTGTCAATCGTCTCGGCATGGAATGTATAGCAATGCTTGGAGTTGCGGATTACGCCGACTCCCATTGCTTCGAGCAGACCTATCAGGTTGCGCACGTCGATTATGTCAGGAATGTTTTCTATTGTCACTTCCTCGGTGGTAAGCAGGCATGCGCTTATCACCTGAAGGGCCTCGTTCTTGGCGCCCTGCGGTTCGATGGTGCCTGAGAGCTTTTTGCCTCCCTCGATTATAAATGAACTCATACGGGTTGAAACTTTTATTTTAAACTATATGTACTGACGTGATAGCCGCCTTATCACATTCGTTATTAATCTTTTCTTCAAAAATACAAAATAAAAACAATATATTCAATACTGCGGTTCATAAAAATCAGCGAAGCCGCTGCGTTTCCCCCGGAGGGTGATGCAGCGGCTTCGCTGGTTATTCAGGATTGCTTGCGCGGGGCAAGCGTGATTGTCATTGATTATACGCCCTGGAGCTTGAAGTTGATCGGGAGGGTATACCATACGTTGACAGCCTGACCGTTCATCTTGCCGGGGATGAATTTCGGCAAGGTCTTGACTACGCGCATTGCTTCTTTGTCAAGGTCGGGGTCTTTGCCACGTGCGATTTTAACTTCGCCGATAGAGCCGTCGCGGGTTACAACGAATTGTACCACAACTTTGCCCTGTACGTTGTTCTCCATCGCGATTGCAGGATACTTGATGTGGGTTGAAATCCACTTCAGAAGTTCTGCTTCGCCGCCGGGGAACTGGGGCATCTGCTCAACAGAGGTAAATACCTTGGTCTCTTCGACTACAGGTGCTTTATCCTCTACGATTACTTCATTCTTGTGTTCGCGCACGATGTTGAGGTCGTCGGTACCCTGGTCGAAGTTCACAGAACCGAGAGCTGTCGAGGTGTCCTTGACCTCATCGGCCGATTTTACCTCCTCTTTGACATCTTCGTCTTTCTGTACGAGGAATTCGGTGAATTTCTCGGTATTGAGGATTTCCTCAGCGAGGGCTTCCTCTTCTTCGGGTTCGGGTATTTCCTCTTCCTGCTCCATCTGGTTCTCTTCCTCTTCAGGAATATCAAGCTCGGCCTGAAGTTCTTCGAACTGCTGCTGCTCGATGCTGGCGATCAGTTCGGCGATACGTTCATTCTCGGCGCGCTCCTTGTCGGCTTTATACATGCCGTAGAGCCATGCGCAGATGAGAATGAGTGCCAGACCTGCTATCACGTAGATGACAGCGAGATTGTGACGGCGGTCGCTTGCCTGACGGAGTGCGTATGCTCCGAATTCCTTATTCTTTCCTTCAAAAATAAGGTCGGTCCATTCTTTTGATGAAAGATCTACATCTTTTGCCATGTTCTTACAATTTTAAAAGTTAATAAACCTTACATCTTATTCGGCAGGATTACGACGTTTGTAATCTACTATCAACAGAGAGTCGGTGGGGGTGAATGTACCGATACGATATTGCGAAATCTGATTGATCTGCATTTCGTCGAGGGCTGATATCACACCCTGCCATGAAGCCTGAGGAGTAGCTTTTACGGTAATCTGCGGACGATTCGTGAATGTGCTGTCGTTTCTGACCTGACGGGCAATTTCCTGATATTCGTCTACGGTTATTTTACCGCGGCGCCACTGGTCCTTGTAGCTTTCAAGTTTTTCGAGCACATCGGTGTTTCGGTCATGAAGCACTTTGCGTATGCCTTGTACTTTACTTCCGTCGTTTCCGATGAATTTCTGGCTCTTGACGGTGTTGTCAACTACCAGACCTTTTTCGGGGTCATTGAATATGACGTTGTTGTTTTCGTCGATAGTCGGTTCGAACCCGAAATAGTAGTATACCATGTCGTTGGTGTTGCCGTCGGCGTCGGTCACTACGTTGCCGTCTTTATCACGTTCGGAGTCGATAATCAAAGTGATTGCTTTGGTCTCGGCTACGGTTTCGGAGTTATCCTGCGTACGCTCCTGATTTGGGTCGGGAGGTGCAGGAAGCGCGATGCTAAGTGTCTGCGATTTAATCATCGTGGTACAAAGCATGAAGAACGTGATAAGGAGCATGTTCATATCCACCATCGGGGTGAAGTCGACATGGATATGCATCTTCTTCTGGGCGCCTTTTTTCTTTTTGCCGCCGTCTGATTGTTCTATCTGTGCCATAATGATTATTCTTCTTTTAATGCCGTCATGACGGTGAATTTGTTCATTTTAATGGTACGGAGGTTTTCAAGCACTTTGTTTACAGTGTGGAATGAAGTACCTCTGTCAGCTTTCACTGCGATACCTTCACCGGTCTTACGCATCTTGTAGTTAAGAGTCTGCAATCCTTCGTCGTAGGGTGTGGCGTTGAAGATTGCTCTCATCCAGATTTGGAATTCATTGGTCTTTACAGGATTACCGTTAGCATCAAGTTCCTTGGTGTTGAGGTAATTAATCAATGGAATTCCGGAGTCTTTTCTGTCAAGGTCGCTCAACCATTCATCTTGCTTCGTCTGGTCCAGGCTGAAGAATTCGTGAATCTTGCTGATAGGCACACCGAATGTGGATACCTTGGCAAATTTCTCGATGTCTTCGTTGGTGATGCCGGGATCCTTGCCGCCTCCTTCTTTGTAGAGAGCTATCGCATTCTTGAGAACTTCCTTGCGAAGGTTCTCCGAGCTCCATGCTCCGGGATTGTCCTCGGGTATGTCGGGATTTGCTTCTCCCGTCACCGAGATGTACACCTTGGGGGTATCCTTGTCATCCTCGCTCGTAGCGACAAGTACTTGCGCCACGTTGGAGAGCTGGATTTTCTGGGTGGATACCGACGGCGGTGTCACAACCTGGGTCGGCTCTTTCTGAAGGAACGTCGAAGTCAACATGAAGAAGGTAAGCAAAAGTACGGTCACGTCACTCATCGCGGTCATGTCGATGAGGGTGCTCTTCCTTTTTACTTTAATCTTTCCCATATTTTACTTAGATGTTTTTGTCGTTAATACTATTGTAAAATGAAGGTCGGATTAGTGGGTTGCTGCAAACGACTGAACGATAGAGAAACCGATTTCGTCGATTGCGTAAGTCAGGTTGTCGATTTTGTTGGTGTAGAAGTTGTAAGAGATTACAGCGAATGCACCGGTTGCGATACCGAAGGCGGTGTTGATAAGTGCCTCAGAGATACCGGTAGAAAGTTCGGTAGAGTCAGGAGCGCCTGATGCAGAAAGTGCCTGGAATGATTTGATCATACCGATCACAGTACCGAGAAGACCGACGAGAGTACCGAGAGTGGTGAGGGTAGCCACGATGGGGAGGTTCTGCTGGAGTGAGGGCATCTCGACTGCCATAGCCTCTTCGACTTCTTTCTGGAGGGTAGTGATTTTCTGCTCTTTGGTGAGAACTGTGTTGGCGTCCATCTCTTTGTAACGGTTGAGGGCTGCGGATACTACGGCTGCAACCGAACCTTTCTGCTTCTTGCAGAGAGCCTGAGCGCCGTCAATGTCGTTGCGTGCGAGGCATTTCTTGACATCGCTGACGAATTTAGAGATTGAACCGGTACCTTTGGCGCTCTTGAGGGCGATGGCACGCTCTACAGAGAGTACGATAACGGTGAGAAGAAGTGTCTGGAGCACAGGCACGATGATACCACCTTTGTATACGGTACCGATAAGGTCTTCTGGGTGAGCGGCTTTTGCTACATATTCGGGTGCGAAAGCCATCGAACCGCTGTAGTATGCGGGTTTGAGTTCACCTTCAAGAGCCTCGTCGCCGAGTTCTTTAGCTTCGTCTTTGGAATATTTTGCTGCTTTGGCAGTGTCGGCGGTAACGCCACCGTCAGTGGTTTCCCAAAGGGGAGCACCGAGAGCTACATTCTTGCCATAAGTCTGGTTGGCAATATCTTCGGCCTGAACCTGAAGCTGGGTTTTGGTGAAGTGGCCTGAACCACCGAATACGAATAAGAACAAGCAAACTGCTACTACGAAGCAGGCGATGATGGCCAAGAATGCGTTCTTGATACCACGTACTTTGCTTTTTTGCGCTTGACCTTTAGCCTTGTCAGCGGGACGCGGCTGGGGAGAATTGGGCTTTTGAGCTTCCATAAAAGATAAATACTTAAATTAATGGTTAATTAATAATGATTGTTTTAGAATTTTTTCAAAATTTGTTCCTTAATCAGTTATCAGGCAAGTAAAAGTCAAAGCTATTTTTCAGGCTTAAGTCCCGTTTCATGGCTTAGTATCATTGCAATGCCGCGTCGGTGGCGCGTAAGGAAATGCCGATTAATATATAGCATGTTTTATGGTTTACCTGGAAGTCTTTTTTGCCGTTTTGCCGGCTTTGTGATGCCGGTATGCGTGACTTCTAACTGCAAATGTATCCTTTATTTTTTAACTATCAAAATTTTTAAGCCTCAAATTCTTCTATTTTGGCATATTTTGTCATGATGAAACGTTTTTTAAGTTGTTGTCGGTTTATTGTTTTCGTTATCTATTAATTATGGTCAAAATCGCTGTCTGTTTTGGGGTTGTAAATGTTGCCCGACCCTCAAATTTTGACCCCTTTGGGCACCCTCCCGGATTTTATTAAATATTTGTTAAAAATAAAAATACGGGGCGTTGCAAAAATCCAAAAAGTAGGGACGCACGGTCTGTGCTGCTTACTCAAGGAACAAGTTCGTCAACGGAGAGCCGTAGGCTCGGAGGTGTCACTATCCCCGTCCGACGCGTTAGCGGAGGGCGGGGTAAAAGGGAATATGATGTGCGAGCCCACGGAGAGGGCGAGTGTGTGATGGCTTCAGATGTCGTATTCAACACATTCGCCCGTTCCACGGGCTCACTTTATGAAAGGTCGCGGTTGCCCCGCCCTCCGCTACGCGTCGGACGGGGATAGTGACACCTCCGAGCCTTCGGCTCTCAGCTATTTGAACCGCATTGCACGGTCTGTGCGTCCGGAAAACGAGCATTGATTATCGGAAAATTATCGAAAGGTGTTGCAAAACTGAAGTGGACAGTTGCATGGTGTAGTTCTGCTACTCGGAGCAGCCGGCGGCGAAGGGCGGTTGCCGGCTGTATGGCGGCTGCACCGAGGTGCAGCCCTACAAGATGGCGTGTCTAATTCCCAATATATTAGAAGTCCTGTAACACCCTCTAATCGTTCAATTGGTTACCTAATATTTTAGATTTTTTTGAAAAAAAACAGCAATAATATAAAATCTCTAAATTAAAAGAAGTAAATTTGCAGAAATTTTGGCGTAACCGCGCCTGCCATGATTAATATCCATACGAATAATTATAATATCTGTTATATATTTTTATATATGAGCCGGAAACTAACAATACGTAAAGGGCTTGATATCAAGATGGCCGGAGGTCTGACCGACCTTAAGCCGGCCGATGCGCCGAAATCGTCGTCATACGCCGTCATTCCCGATGATTTCAACGGGTTTGTACCCAAGCCAGCCGTAAAAGAGGGCGACAAGGTCAGAGCCGGTGACCCTTTGCTTTTCGACAAACGCGACAGCGAACTGAAACTTGTGTCGCCTGTAGCCGGGACTGTGTCGGCTATAGTCCGCGGCGAGAGGCGGAAGATACTCCGTGTGGTCGTAACGCCCGACGACGGCGCTGCTGCCGGAATGAATGCCGCATTCGATACTTCGGTAAAAGATGCCGACGCTGCCCGCAAGCTGCTGAAAAACTCGGGACTGTGGGCTATGATGCGCCAGCGTCCCTATGATATAGTGCCCGGTCCGGAATCTGCCCCGCGCGATATTTTCGTCACTGCGATTGATTCCGCCCCGCTTGCAGCCTCGCCGGCTGCCTATTATGGCGATACCGGTACGCTTGAGGCCGCCGTCGCACTTCTTGCAAAAACAACTCCCGGCAAAATATACATAGGGCGCCGTGCCGACGGTGGCGTTGCCGACATAAAGGGTGCCGAGATGGTTGATATTGACGGGCCGCACCCGTCGGGCAACGTCGGAGTGCTGATTGCCAATATCGCTCCCGTCAACAAGGGAGAGGCGGTGTGGACGCTCGATCTTGCCACGCTGTGGCGCATGGGGCGCCTGATGGTGACAGGCTCGGTCGATTTCACCGATTATGTGGCGCTGACCGGCTCGGAGGTTGTGAATCCAATGGTACTCAAGACCGTCATCGGCGCTACAATCGCGTCGCTTACCGACGGACGTCTTGCTCCCGCCGTGCATCATCAGCGCATCATCTCCGGCAATGTGCTTACCGGAGTGACTGTAGCAGCCGACGGCTATATGCATTATCCCTACCGGCAGATTACCGTAATACCCGAAGGCGACGATGTCGACGAATTCATGGGGTGGGCGTCGCTGTCGCCGCGCAAGATGAGCGAGAGCCGCACGTTCCCGGGCAAATTCTTCGGCAAACTGTTCCGTCCCGACGCGCGTCTGCTCGGCGGACGCCGTGCGTTCATCATGTCGGGCGAATACGACCGCTACATGCCTATGGACATCATGCCGGAATACCTGCTCAAAGCCATCATAGGCCGCGATATCGAGAAGATGGAGAAACTCGGCATATATGAAGTGGCTCCCGAGGATTTCGCTCTTGGCGAATATGCCGACACATCGAAGATTGAGGCACAGAAGATAGTGCGCGAAGGTCTTGACTATCTCCGCAAGGAGCTTGAATAGACTTCGTGGCTGTCAACCTTAAATGAATTTAACAAGCTAACGCTATAACAGTATAAATGAAAGCATTAAGAAAAATGCTTGACAAGGTCAAGCCACATTTTCAAGAGGGGGGGCGGCTGCATGCGTTCCACTCGGTGTATGATGGCTTTGAGACTTTCCTGTTCACCCCGAAATCGACTTCGACCTCAGGGGCGCATATTCATGACAGTATGGACTCAAAGCGCACCATGATAATTGTAGTGATGGCTCTGGTGCCCTGTCTGCTGTTCGGCATGTACAATGCCGGTTATCAGCACTGGGTCGCTATCGGAGCTGTTGAGAAACCATTCCTGTCGCTGATGCTCTACGGCTTCCTCAGCGTGCTGCCGAAACTGGTGGTGGCGTATGTGGTGGGCCTCGGCATCGAATTTGCCGTGGCACAGTGGCGCAGGGAGGAGATACAGGAAGGATTCCTCGTCACGGGTATACTGATACCGTTAATCTGTCCTGTCGACACTCCGCTGTGGATGATTGCCGTGGCTACCGCCTTCTCGGTGATATTCGTCAAGGAGGTGTTCGGCGGTACGGGATATAATATTTTCAACGTGGCGCTTGTGACGCGTGCGTTCCTATTCTTCGCCTATCCGGCGCAGATGAGCGGCGACAAGGTGTTTGTCGGGACCGACGCTATCGCCGGTCTCGGCGAGGGCACGGTGGTCGACTCGTTCACCGGCGCGACGCCTCTCGGTCAGGTGGCCCTTCAGGCCGGAGAGGAAACAGTCAAAATAACATCGACCGTTGGCACCGACCCGGTGTCGACCTCCGATATGTTCCTCGGACTCATACCGGGCTCGTTCGGTGAGACCTCTACGCTGTGCATCCTCATTGGCGCGGCCATACTGCTCTTTGCTGGCATCGCGTCGTGGCGCATAATAGTGTCGGTATTTGCCGGCGGCGCCGTGATGTCGCTCATAGCCAATGCATTCAGCTCGCCGCTTTATCCGGCATCGATGCTTTCGGTAGCCGATCAGCTCTGTCTCGGCGGCTTCGCTTTCGCCGCGGTGTTCATGGCCACCGACCCTGTGACGGCGTGCCGCACCAATACGGGCAAATACATCTACGGATTCCTCATAGGGGCAATCGCCATCATCATACGTGTTTACAATAATGGATATCCCGAAGGCGCCATGCTTGCCGTGCTGCTGATGAACGCATTCGCTCCGCTCATCGACTGGTGTGTGGTACAAAGCAACGTGCGTCGCCGCGAACGACGTCTGAAGTTAAAAATGACCGACAATGAATAAGCAAAGCAATACATATACCGTCATCTACATCATCGTACTGGTGGTGGTAGTGGGTGCGGCCCTGGCGTTTACCTCGATGTCGCTGCGCGACCGTCAGATAGCCAACGCCAATGCCGACAAGATGAGACAGATACTTGAATCGGTGCGTCTCCCCATCGACAACAAGAATATCGACAAGCAGTTTGCCGAGCACATCACGGCCATGCTCGTGGTCGACACCGAAGGCAATGTGATTAAGGAAGGGGGACCCAACGATATGGACATATTCAATATCGACGTGGCCGCGCAGGCCAAGGAGGATGCCGCCAAACGTCAGCTCCCCGTCTACGTATGCCGTCTCGACGACGGGCAGACGAAATATATCCTGCCGATGTCGGGCAGCGGCCTGTGGGGTGCGATATGGGGATATGTGTCGCTTGACAGCGACGGTTCGACCGTATACGGCGCATATTTCTCGCACGCATCCGAGACTCCGGGTCTCGGAGCCGAGATTTCGAGCGAGAAGTTTCAGAAAGAGTTCATCGGAAAGCAGTTCTTCAAGGACGGCCGCTTCACGCCGATAACCGTAGTCAAGGCCGGACAGCATCCCGCCGACGGCAGCGACTATGTCGACGGCATATCGGGCGGCACAATCACGAGCAAAGGCGTAGGTGCCATGCTCGACAACTGCCTGCGCCCCTACGACGCTTATCTGAAGAGCCTCAACAAATAAGATAAAAATATTAAGCTATGGCTGAAAAGATAAAAAACAAGACGGTATTTTTCAATCCGTTCTCCAAGGACAATCCTGTCGTGGTGCAGATACTCGGTATCTGTTCGGTGCTCGCTGTCACGGCGAAGCTCGAGCCCGCGATAGTGATGGGTATGTCGGTGATTGCGGTGCTCGCTTTCTCCAATGTCATCATATCGCTGATACGCAATACTATCCCGACCAACATACGTATCATCGTACAGCTTGTGGTGGTGGCCGGTCTGGTCATCATCGTCAACCAGCTGCTGCTGGCGTTCGCCTACGATGTGGCGGTGCAGTTGTCGGTGTTCATAGGCCTTATTATCACGAACTGTATATTGATGGGGCGCCTCGAGGCGTTCGCCATGGCCAACAGTCCGTGGCCGTCGTTTCTCGACGGGGTGGGCAACGGCATCGGCTATACCGTCATACTTGTAATCGTGGCGTTTTTCCGCGAGTTGCTCGGCTCGGGCACGCTGCTCGGCATGCAGGTGGTGCCGAAGTCGTTCTACGCCGCCGGTTATGCCAACAACGGCCTGATGATACTCCCGCCTATGGCGCTTATCATCGTGGGCTGCATCATCTGGGTACACCGTTCAATCAATAAAGATATTCAGGAATAAAACTACAGACGACAATGGAAAATTTCAATATCTTTATACGTTCGATTTTCGTCGACAACATGATATTCGCCTACTTCCTGGGCATGTGCTCCTTTCTGGCGGTATCCAAAAATGTAAAAACGGCATTCGGCCTCGGGGTGGCTGTGACATTCATGCTTGCAATCACGCTGCCTATCAACTATCTGCTCAACACGTATGTGCTCAAAGCCGGCGCGCTGGCATGGCTCGGACCCGACTATGCCGGAGCCGACCTCAGCTTCCTGTCGCTCATCATGTTTATCGCGGTAATAGCCTCGATGACCCAGCTCGTGGAGATGGTGGTGGAGAAATACAGCCCCGCGCTCTACGCCCAGCTCGGTATATTCCTGCCGCTTATCGCCGTCAACTGTGCCATACTCGGCGGCTCGCTCTTCATGCAGCAGCGCGATTTCCCCAATGTGGGCACTGCGATATGCGCAGGCGGTGGATGGGGCCTCGGCTGGCTTCTCGCCATCGTGGCGATAGCTGCAATCCGCGAGCGTCTTGCCACATATTCCAACATACCGCGTCCGCTGCGCGGCGTAGGCATCACTTTCATCCTCACCGGACTCATGGGCATAGCCTTCATGAGCTTCCTCGGTATTAAAATCTGATAAGCAACTGTCGCTATGTTACTACTCGAACAATCAGCTATGATGTCGACATTGATAGCCACTGTCGGCATCTTTCTGGGGATAACGCTCCTGCTCGTTATCATCTTGCTTGTGGCTAAGAAATACCTTGTAAAGAGCGGTGATGTCAACATCAACATCAATGACACCGACAATGTCAAAGTGCCGGCCGGAAAGTCGCTGCTTTCCACTCTCGCCGACCAGAATATATTCCTCTCGTCGGCCTGCGGCGGCAAGGGCAGTTGCGGTCAGTGCCGCGTGCGTGTGCCCGAAGGGGGCGGCCAGATACTGCCCACGGAGGCCGTGCATTTCTCACGCAAGGAGATGAAGGACGACTGGCGCCTTGCCTGTCAGGTTAAGGTCAAGGAGGATATGAAGATACTTGTTCCCGCTTCGGCTCTCGATGTCAAGGAGTGGGAGTGCGAGGTCATCTCCAACAAGAATGTCGCTACGTTCATCAAGGAATTTATCGTGGCTCTTCCTCCGGGCGAGCACATGAACTTCATCCCCGGCTCGTACGCACAGATCAAGATACCGCCCTACTCGATGGACTACGACAAGGATATCGACAAGAGCCTCATCGGCGAGGAATATCTCCCGGCATGGGAAAAATTCGGTCTGTTCGGCCTCAAGTGCGTGAATACGGAGACTACCGTACGTGCCTATTCGATGGCCAACTACCCCGCCGAGGGCGACCGCATAATGCTGACGGTACGTATCGCCACGCCTCCGTTCAAGCCGAAGCCCGAGGTCGGCTTCCAGGATGTGATGCCCGGTATCGCTTCAAGCTATATATTCACGCTGAAACCGGGCGACAAAGTAATCATGTCGGGTCCCTACGGCGATTTCCATCCCATATTTGACTCGAAGGCCGAAATGATGTGGATAGGCGGTGGCGCCGGCATGGCTCCGCTGCGCGCCCAGATTATGCACATGACAAAGACGCTGCACACCACCGACCGCGTCATGAACTATTTCTACGGCGCCCGCGCGCTCAACGAAGTGTTCTATCTCAATGATTTCCTGCAGCTCGAGAAGGACTTCCCCAACTTCAAGTTCCATCTCGCTCTTGACCGTCCCGACCCTGCGGCCGATGCGGCCGGCGTGAAATACACACCCGGATTCGTGCATCAGGTAATCTACGACACTTATCTTAAGAATCATCCGAACCCCGAGGATATAGAGTACTATATGTGCGGTCCCGGTCCGATGAGCGCCGCCGTCAACAAGATGCTCGACTCTCTCGGCGTCGACCCCGAAAGCATCCACTATGATAACTTTGGCGGCTGATAGTCTCTAAAACAATAACACAAATATATCCGGAAGCACGGGAGATGAAGCGAATCTCCTGTGCTTCTGTGTTTTATGGTTGTTGTGAATAAATGTTAACAGGGCTTATGCTTCGGTATAAACAGATACAAGGATTATTAATTCTATTTGGTAGCAAAATGTTATAATTTTCACTTTGAGCTGACTTAAATATAGTCAAATGCATCTTATTTGAGCAAGGTGCCAATAAAAGATGTTAAAATGACGCATTTTTATTGTGAAAACTATTGACAGTCCATGAAAAAGCATTACCTTTGCAATGTGTTTTTCATGGTATTAGATTTAAGGTTAACTAAGATTGATTGTCGCGATGACAATCATTTCTTTTTTTATACCTATCTGATTTCCTAAAATAAAGATAATACAAAACTGATGTCGGCGACTGCATGATGTAGGGCTGCACCACGGTGCAGCCTAATGCTGTTTACTTAAGCTGGGCTGATAGGGGCGGGGGCGTCTCGCCCCCGTGGTATTATCTTACACACTGAAAGTTACCACGGGGGCGAGACGCCCCCGCTATTAGTTTTGTAACAACAAAGAAAAGGTTAACTTTGCAATACGAGATATTAAATTTAT
>MNQK01000023.1 GCA_001915385.1 Bacteroidales bacterium 52_46
GCTTTCACGGTGATGGTGTAGGCATACCGCTTGCCACCGAAAAACCCAAATTTGCCGGCAGCTTCTGTTTCGGGAGTGTAGGTAAAGTCATTGCTGCCTATGCTGATTCGGATGAGCGGCTTGCCCGTCATATCCTGCGGCGGCACTAACGCCTCGTATTTCTTCGTTGCGGCATCATAATAGGGCTTTATCTCGCCGTCCGATTGGTCACCCGGTGATACCAAGCCGGCGGTTGAGTGCGTTAGCGGGTCTCCGAAAATGGTGACGGTCGCACCCTCCAACTCCTCTTCCGTAATGCCTTCGCTAGCTTTGAGAATTACTTCGATTTTCGCCATGCGGTGGATGAAACGGAGATTTATGGCTTGGTCATAACGCCCTATGGCACTGGCGTACAGGACATCGAAAGCGGCATACCCCTTGGTTTGGTCGGAAATATCCGTTTCTACTTCCAGGTCCGGTGTCCATGCCGAGATGCGGTCCTCGGCGGTATTCTTCCAGAAGAAGGCATTAGCGGCATCATTCGGGACAGCGTTGCCCGATGCGTCCATCACGTATGTTTTGTTACCAAATACACCTTTCATTTCCACTCTGATTTCCTCTCCGCCCGTCCACGCGTCCTTGCCCGCGGCGCGGGTATGCGGCTGCGCCACCTCCGCCGTCAGTTGCAGCGGATACTTGCCGTCGGGCAGGGGCGTGGTGCTTTCATCCTCACTGCTACATGAAGCGAGCACCCCACAGATGAGCATCACAACCGGCAACCAGCCGCCGATGCGCGGCCACGGCCTTCTCGCTATGTTCCTTATTATTTTCATATTGTCTTTATTTATTTCGTTTTGTGCCACTGCCCGTTGCGACGCGGGCTGCCGCACCATTTATTATATATGGCGTGCCTCCGTCTTACGCCTGATGCACGGCAGTGGCTTTCAGACACACTACATTTTTGCATCACCCGCATGGCTACCACCGTCGTTCCAGTTTTCGATGGTGCTTCCGCTAAGGGTCAGCCCCGTCTTCTTCACCGTGATGGTGTAGGTATAAGAATAACCGGCCTCCAACGCGGGTTTGATCATGTCCTTGTTGGAGTAGCTCTGGTATTCCCCGTCATCGGGAGATATCTCAAGCACCAAAGCGTTGGCGAGTGTCTGCGGGAGCAGGATCATGGTGAAAGTCATCACGCCCGTGGCGGCGTCAAAGGTTGCCACGCACTTGTCCGTGGCCGTCTTCGGGGCACCGGTGCACTGGCGTAACATCCAGTCGCTCACAACGCTGCCCGCGGTCGCGGCGGTACCGGTCTTCACATCGAACGTTCCCTCGTGAACCAGGCCGCCCAGCTTGTAGTCGGCGAATTCCAGCACGGCAGTGTCGTCGAAACCGTCGGTGTTCGACACCTGCACCTTGAGGATAAGACGGGCCATCTTGTGCTTGAAGGAGCAGTCGCTGCCGCCCGCGGCGGTGTTGTCCGTGAAGCTGACGGTCGGACTGTCTTTATCGGCCTTGGCTCCCGTGGCATGGATGTAGTCCACCTTCTCCTGTTCCGTGGTCGTGGGCTGATTGCTTGTATTTACCGTAATCTTCCCGTCTGTACCAGGCAGGGTGGAGGCGTTTGCGCCCGATGCGTAAGGCGCGTAGGCGGCAAAAGTAAACTCGAGGAAAGCGTCCTCGAAGAAGATGCCGCCACCCGCCGTCATCGGGGTAAAGTCCGCGTTGGTGCCGGTACTCGTGGTTGCGTATCCCACGTTCTTGTACTTGCCGCCCATGGTCGTGGTCGTGCCAGGGGCATCCACCACCATCACGCCGATTCGGTCGGCGTTCCACCCGTTGTCCACAGCACGGGTCTTCGGCCCGCTCACGCCTGCCGTGATTCGTGCTTCCACCGGATTGTTCTGTACCTCGTTCTCTTGTGTACACGCAGCCAATAGCGTTGCTGCTGCTGCAATAATGAAAAACCTCATGTTCATTGTCATAATCTTGTTTTTTTGATTAAAATATTTATCGTCAGTTAGCATCCCCATTGCCGCTTTCTACCTCGTTCCAGTCCGTGATGATTGCGCCCGTTACCCCGGCCTCTACGGGCAAAAGCAGATTACCCGTGAGTTTAACCGGTTTGGTGCCGTTATTGAAGTCCCTTATGTCTTCGGTAAGGTCGCTCACTACCCGCTGCGTGTCACCGTTGTTGAAAGTGATGTCCACCGTCAGCGTATGCGTTTCCGTCGGGACGATGCCGAGCAGTCGGAAAAAGATTGTGAACTTGTTGCCGTCCTGCCTGAAAGCGTTTGTTACTTGTGCCGCTGCACTCCGGTCGCCTGTTGCCATATCCGCTGCCGAAGCCACGCCGGAGAGCGTTGCCGTAGCCGACTGTACACGGCTGTAGTCGCCTTCCGTGGCGGTCAGTTCGATGTCGAGCCTGCGCACGTATTGTCTCATCGGGGCGGTGACGTGCAGGGTGTCGTCCGCCACGACGCTGATGTCCTGGTGCGAGGCGAAGAGGTAGCCGGGGTGCGGCTCTATTGCACCCGTCAGATCCACCGGATTCACCGTTGCCTTGTTTCCGTCGATACTAATCCCCTCCGGGGAGTTGTACACCGTCAGGCCGTAGCCACCGGGCGCGAGCAGCGCGTCGAACACGTTGGTCGCCGCGCTCACGTTCTGTTCCCTCCCGCCGATGCGCAGTGTGTATGCCTGCGGTATGTCCGCCTCGGTGCTCTTTCCGCTCCAGTCTGTGGTTACGACCACCGCCCCACGGTCGGGGTGCGGCGTGTCATAGAGGTCGTCCTTCACGCACGAGGTCAGTATGGATATAATAAGGTATAAGCCTTTCCGTATGCTCCCATATATTCCTTTATCTGTCGTATGATTGTCGTTGTATTCATTGTTCCTCCTTTCCGCTAAAAGATGTTCCACACCAGGGTGACACCCGCCGAGACGGGGCCCCACCAGTTCTTTGTTTCGCTGCCGCGCCTTACCCTCACGCCGTTGATGACCACATACTTGTCATAGTCGGCATGGATATAGCCCAACCCTAAGGAGAAGTCCATCGAGAGGGCAT
>MNQK01000008.1 GCA_001915385.1 Bacteroidales bacterium 52_46
TCCTCCGGACGCCACTTCCGATATGATTACTTGCCCCGCACGCCTTCGCAAGCTTCGGCGTACGGGGTTACGCATAATCGACGTCCTGCGGACGTCACGGCCTTAAGTAAACAACATAGCCTTGCGACATAACGAATATTAGCGGAAAAACTATTGGCGGAAATTTACATTTTGGTTATGTAAATTCCCGCCGACAGCTGTTATTGTGAAAAATTGCCTACAGATATTTTGCTACGGTTGAGTCGAGTTTTGCTATATCTTCCACGCGTTCGATATGCTCGCCCGAACCGTCGATTACGAATGTGGTCGGGAGCGATGTCACGTTATAGCGGAGCAACTGCTCTGCGTCCTGACTGGAACAATAAACAGCGGTCCACGGGATGTTCTCGGCTGCCATGCGCCATCGGTATTCCTCGGGGTCGCATCCTACCTGATAGATATTGAGCCCGCGGTCATGATATTTCTTGTAGACCTCGCCGAGCGCAAGTTGGAATGCGGGTGACTCATCTGCCGTATAGGCCGTGAAATTAAGGATTAAAACCTTTGATTTGTTCCAAAGAGCCGACAGGCTCTGTTCCGTCTTGTTGAAATCTTTCAGGTTCACCTCAGGGAAATAGATTTCCAGCGCCTTGATAGGAGTCCCTTGGCCGTAAGCTCTCCGGTTGGATAGCGCGAGAGCTTCAAGCAGCTTGGTGCGGGGATCGTTAGGCTTGATATTGATATAGGCGTTTGCCACTGCCGAGATGATGCCGCGGTCAAAAGCTATGGCGGGATTGTACAGATGCTCGTTGCCGATAGTCTTGTTGATGAGATAGTAGGCCGAGATGCCTGACCAGTCGGTCTGTATCAGTTCGGCGAGACGGCGTTTGAGCGCGCTGTCGGCCACGACCTCTTTAGGTGATGCCGAAGCGAGTGCCCGGGCGATGTCTGCATTGATTTTCTGCATCATTTCAGCCGATTCGGAGCCTGATATAGTGCTCTTTGTGGCCATGTCGGCATAGTCGGCTGCCACAGTTACTGTTTCGGTGCTGTCGATAGGGAAATAGACCGATCGCGAGTCAACTGTAAGACGGTATATGTCGGGATATTCCGAACGTTTTACGCCGAATTTACACTTGCCGTCGTTATCAATCTTTACGGAGTCTATGATATGCCAGCGTCCGTTGTCGCTTACTTCAAGCAACGCGGTTTTGCCGGCTGCTCCGTTGACTGTGGCTTCAACGTGCCATTTGTCATTTGATGAGCATGACGACGTCATGAGCGCCACGCAGCATGCCAGCATTGCGACGCAAAACGATAATGTACGGTTCATCGGTAATCTGTTATTGATGCGGTCAGGCTTCCTTTGCATATTCAGCGGCTATTGCCTCGGCGATTGATTTCATCTCCGCGTCGGGAAGTGTGGTCTTTTTTGTGAAATCGAGGTCGCCCTCTTTGCTCATGGGCACGAGGTGGATATGGGCGTGCGGTACCTCAAGGCCGATTACTGCTACCCCCACTTTGCGGCAGGGAACGGCGCGGCGCAACGCACGGGCCACTTTTTTGGCGAAAAGCTGGAGACCGGCATATTCATCATCTTCAATGTCAAATATATAGTCGGTCTCTTTTTTGGGAATTACGAGCACATGACCCGGCTGCACGGGATTGATGTCGAGAAAAGCGAAATAGCGGTCGGTTTCGGCCACTTTGTATGAAGGTATCTCGCCTGCGGCTATGCGTGAAAACAGTGTTGCCATTGTCGTGATTATTGTCGGATTAGAAGCTGATTTCGATGATTTCAAATTTCATGAGTCCCGAGGGAACCTTGATTTCCACGATGTCGCCGAGCTTGTGGCCGAGAAGACCTTGTGCCACAGGGGTTGAAGTGGCTATCTTCTTCTCTTTCATGTTGGCTTCGCTGTCGGCCACGATGGTATACTCCACGGTCATGCCGTTGGTGAGGTTCTTGATTTTCACCTTGTTCATGATCTGGACCTCGTTGGTGTTCAGTTTGCTTTCGTCGATGATGCGGGCATTTGCCACAAGGTCCTTGAGCTTGGCTATCTGCATCTCCAGCATGCCCTGTGCCTCTTTTGCCGCGTCATATTCGGCGTTTTCTGAAAGGTCGCCTTTATCGCGGGCTTCCGCGATGGCGCGTGATATTTCGGGGCGTTTTACCGATTCGAGGTAAGCTATTTCCTCCATCTTTTTCTTATACCCCTCTTTGGTCATGAATGTGATTGCCATAATCTATGATATTGAAAATTTTTTTATGGGTTATTTTTCAGGTTATATTTTTGGCCGTTATCTGTCTGCGGCCGGTTTTGGTAATTTGTCTGATATTACAAACCGGTTGTTCGGTTTTGTCAGGGTCTATTCAAAAAATAATAGCATCTCAACCGGATATGTCCGATATGAGATACTTGAAAATCGGAATAATAAAATAGTGAAAATTGAGAGCGTGGCATCGCTATGGCGTCACGCTCCCGTTATCGTTTTCGATGCAAAGGTAATATATCTTTTTGACAAGACAAAATTTATTGCCGTAATTTTCGGCAATCCGTTTCGCGTAGATGGGCGTAGATGGTCAGCGCAGCGGACATGTCACAGAATATTCAGTTGCTTTAAAATCCGCGCGGCTCCCGGCAGCCCGCTGCGGGTGTGCAGATATGCCCATTTGGCGCTCGTCGGGATGGCGGGAAGGGTCAGAAGCAACCGCTTTCCTGTCCGGCACCCGTTCCGGTCTGTCACGCCGCACTCGATTGCCAGTTTTGTAGCGCACCATAATCTTGCCTTGCTGGCGCCGATAGCCTTTGTAAGAGTGTCTTCGATGAGACGTAAGGCGTTTAGCGACATTTCAGGTTTGCCGAGAGCCGAGTTGGTTATGGTGGCGCTGTCCGTGACTTTTATTATGCCGCTGCGTCCGATGGCGGTTATACGCGGATTGAGTGCAAGTACTCTTGCGCCTAATTCGATGTCATCCCAGTATCTGACGGTCTCGTTCCAGCCTCCGGCACTTCTGAACAGTTCTGTCCGCGCAGCCCATCGCTGCGTAGCCATTCCGCCATGAAACAGGTTGTCGTAATGTTCCCTGCCACTATGCACAAATGTCAATATCCTGCGTTTACTTCCGCTGATTTCTTCCACATCCCAGCCGATTACATCCGCACCGTTGATGTGACTGACGACTTTTTCGGCATGGGTGGGCGGCATAATATCGTCTGAATCGAAAAACATTGTCCAAGGCTCGTTGACCGCCGTAAAACCCATATTCCTTGCAGCGGCAGCTCCGGGAACGGGGCATTGCAGTATGTCGACTATGAATCCGTCGGTCTGTACAGTGTTTTTCCAGTCCTGTAAAACCATATATGTCGAATCGGTCGAGGCATTGTCTACCAGGACTATATGCAGCGGCCTGAGGGTCTGTGCCGCCAGCGAAGCGAGGGTGCGTTCAACGATTCCCGCGCGATTGTACACCGGAATCACTATGGCCAGAATTGCATCCTGTTTTTTCATGCTGCATGCGGGTTGCTGATATGGTCAGCTGGCCGGATTATACATACATAGCTTCGATTTCGCGCGAGTAACGGCGGTTGATTATCGAGCGGCGTATCTTCAGGGTGTTGGTAAGTTCTCCCGACTCCATCGTGAAAGCGTTGGGTAGCAGGGTGAACTTCTTGATTTTTTCAAATCCGGCGAATCCTTTCTGCAGTTTTTCTATGCGTTCTTCGATCATGCGGCGTATGTCGGCGTTTCTTACAAGTTCTTCGATTGACTTGTAGGCTATTTTTTTGCGCTGGGCATATTCCTTCAGTGCCTCGAACGCCGGGATTATGATGGCTGTCACATATTTGCGCTTGTCGCCTATCACCGCTACCTGGTCGATGTACTTATCCTCGCCGAGGCGGCTTTCGATGGCCTGCGGAGCAATGTACTTGCCGTTGGAGGTCTTGAACAGGTCTTTTATACGGTCGGTCAGCACAATGGCGCCGTCGGCCGTAATATAGCCTGCATCGCCTGTGCGGAACCATCCGTCGGCTGTGAAAGCTTCGGCTGTGGCCTCAGGCTTGTTGTGATAGCCGCGCATCACGGTAGGCGCCTTGACGAGTATCTCGTTTTCGTCGCCTATGCGCACCTCGATGCCGGGGAGCACGGTGCCTATGGTGCCAATCTCATATCCTGTCTGGGGGAAACAGCTCACTGTGGCCGTGGTCTCCGACAGGCCGTATCCTATCAGTATGTTGATGCCGCAGGCGTGCAGAAACTCGGTGATATTGGCCGAAAGGGGAGCGCCGGCGGTAGGAAATATATTGCCGTTTTCCACTCCTATGACACGCTGCAGCGGCTTGAATACCTGATGGTTGAAAAACTTATACTGCAATTCCGTCCACCACGGGGCCTTGAGTCCGAGTCGCGCGTAGTTGAGGTTGCGGCGTCGCCCGACCTTGATGGCACGGTTGAATACCCACTTCCTGAAACCTTTGGTCTGCGACAGCTTCTCATCTATCGCGGTGTAAACTTTCTCCCAGAAACGGGGCACGCTGCACATGCACGACGGACGCACCTCCTTGATGGCGCGCTGTATGATATGCGGGTCGGGATTGACATTGACAATCATGCCGCAATACAAACAGAAATATGTCCATGCCTTCTCGAATATATGGCTCAGTGGCAGGAAGCATAGCGATGTGTCGTGTTCCGACAGCATGGTAAGCCGTTCGACATGTATCTTTATGGCTGCGTCGAATGCGCTGTGGGGCAGTATGGCGCCCTTCGGCTCACCCGTGGTGCCCGACGTATATATCAGGGTGGCGACATCGTCGGGACGCGCCGCAGCCGTGCGGCGTGCCACTTCGTCGCGACACATCTGCGAAGCGTGACGGCCGAGGTCGAGCAGCTGGGCGAATGTCATAGTCGTGTCGTCATCATCGTCGCGGCGCACCTCCTCAACGGTGACTATCTGCCGCAGCCGACCGCACGATTTCGCCACTTTGCGCGCTATGTCGTATTGCTGCTGGTCGCCGACAAGGAGTAAGGATATTGCGGCGTCGCATACTATGTATTCCACCTGCTCCTTGCTGCTTGTCGAGTATATCGACACCGGTATGGCGCGGTTGGCGTAGGCGGCGAGGTCTGTCTCGATGATTTCCACGCGGTTGTTGGAAAATATGCCGATGTGTTCCTGTTCACTTATTCCGAGGGTCTCGAGCGCAGCCGCGGCGTCGTTGACATGCTGGTGGAGCACCTGCCATGTCGTGGGCACCCAGGTGTGGTCGGCCACGCGTTGCGTCAGCGCCACTCGGTCGCTGTATTTGTCATTCCCCCGTGCTGTTAAAGAGGTAAGTATATTGGTCATATTGAATCTTCAAGTCAATTTCGTCGCCAAAGTTAATTACATTATTCTATATATTAACGAATATTCATGCAATTTTGACAGGCGGTTAACATTCGTTAGCACAATCAGCCATGTTCCGCGTTGCAAATTGCACACATGTATATGCAGGTGTGCAAACGATTGCATTGATATTTCCATTACTCGTGTCATTACTGAATTTTTATTATCTTTGCCGGCACTAATATAGAAAATGTTTATTATGATTGACGAAATATATTACAAGGCGGTCGATTTGCTGAAAGAGATGATTTCGACCCCTTCGGTATCGCACGACGAGGCTGCGGCAGCAGATATTGTGACCCGTTTCCTTGATGAAGAGGGCTTTGATGTGAAGCGCTTCGGCAATAATATCTGCGTCGAGGCCGGCGAACGTGACGCCTCGCTCCCGACTCTTCTGCTCAATTCGCATATCGATACTGTCCGTGCGGTCGAGGGGTGGGTGCGCGACCCGTTCACTCCTGTTGAGGAGGAAGGGCGCATATACGGATTGGGCAGCAACGATGCCGGGGCATCAGTGGTCTCGCTTATCGCAGCGTTTATCATGCTGTCGAAGTCCCGCCAGCCTTACAACCTCGTGCTGCTCCTGTCGTGCGAGGAGGAAATCAGCGGTAAAGGCGGCTTGTCGTCTGTGACCGACAAAATCGGAAAGATAGATTTCGCTCTCGTGGGCGAACCTACCGGCATGCGTCCCGCCATTGCCGAAAAGGGGTTGATGGTGCTCGACGGCGAGGTATACGGTGAAGCCGGCCATGCCGCGCGCAACGAAGGTGTTAACGCCATATATAAGGCGATGGAGGTGGTCGATACATTGCGCGGCCTGCGGTTCGAGAAGGAATCGCCGATGCTCGGGCCGGTCAAAATATCAGTGACCCAGATTAATGCCGGGACGCAGCACAATGTTGTGCCCGACCTGTGTTCGCTCGTGGTCGATGTGCGCACTACCGATGCCTACAGCAATGCCGAGACTCTCGAACTGATACGTGCAGCTGTCCCTCAATGTAAACTTACTCCCCGCTCCACGCGTCTTAACCCGTCGGGCATATCCGTCAGCCATCCACTCGTACAACGCGCGCAAATGCTTGGCCTCGAACCGTTCGGCTCCCCCACGCTTTCCGACCAGGCACTGATGTCGTGGCCTTCGCTCAAAATGGGTCCCGGCGACTCCGCCCGCTCCCACACAGCCGATGAATACATCTGCCTCGACGAAATCCGTCAGGCCATCGAATATTACATCCGTCTCCTTGACGGCCTCACTTTGTAATAACTCAGTTGCCACTGAGCTGAGTTGATAGGGGCGGGGGCGTCTCGCCCCCGTGGTAACTTTCAGTATATAAGAATAATACCACGAGGGCGGGACGCCCTCGCCCCACACTATGCTCATTAAGTTAAAGCATTGCCGTGCGTCCCTACCTTGTCAGCCGGAATTTTGCAGTTTTGCGATACCCTCACAGCAGCATTAAATGGCAACTGCGGTTGCACTGTAAATTCGGCTTGAGTCTTATAAAACGATATAAAACCGGGAGGAACTGTGATGACGTTGTTCCTCCCGGTTTTATATCGTTTCCCTCAGTGCAAATAGCCGGGGAACATCAGTATATTACTGACAATTATGCAGTAAGTTGTTGGTTACAGATTCTTTTTGGCCTCTCTTTTTGCTTTGTTGTAGGCTTTTTGTGCGTCTTTTACCGCATCTTTCTGTGCATCGGTAGGTTCGAAGTCTTTGTTGCTATCCTCAAGTTTTTCGAGTTTGGCTTCAAGATCTCCTTCAATATCCTGAAGTTCGTCATACGATTTGGCGTTTTTTACCTGCTCCGTAGCCTCTTTGAACAAGCTGACGGCCTTGTCGACCGGATTACCTCCGCAAGATGATAAAGAGATTGTGGCGGCAGCGAAAACAGCGGCAGCGCAAAGCATAAGTTTCTTTTTCATGAAGTAATTAAATTTAGAATTGTTACGTTGTTGGTAGTATCGTCACGATGTTATTTAAGTGCGTCAATTGCTTCGTAGAATTCTTTTTCAGCCTTGTATAATTTCTCTAATTCTTTTCCGTCGGGTTCGTAATCATCATTGATGCCGTGCTCTTTGCAATACTTCTCGACGTCGTCGTATAATTTGTCTTCGATGGCCGTCGCTTCGCTGCTTGAAGTAGCTTTTTTTGCCTGTTCTGTAGCCTCCTGATACATCTTGACTACCGCATCAACCGGGCTGCTGCCTCCGCATGAAGGGAGTGATACGATTGCCATTGCAAATAAGAGAGCTGAGATAAGTTTCTTTTTCATGAAATGATTAAATTGAGAATTGTTACGTGGTTGGTATTTGTCATTGGCAAAGATATGTATTTTGGGCGTTTAATGCAAATCGGCGTTCATAAATGTTCAAATCACAGCATGGGTGATGCGGTATCGGCACGGTTAAAAATGTCAGAAATTATGTTTTTATAATCATGGAGGGCAAATATGACAGACGGATAAAACAATGGAGAAGCCGTATAGTCGCGATGCTTCTCCAATTGTTTTATGGTTAACTTAGAACAACGGGAAAATGTCAAGCCCTTCTTTGACAGCGTTATTGTAAGTCTTTCCGAACTTGGAAAGATTGGATTTCCCTACTTTTTCCGGGATGCTGTGCATGAGTCTGTTGATGACAGTCCGCACGTTTTTGTATTTCCCATCTTGCAGCTCATCGATTTTTTGTCTCAATTCAGTTATCTTATCTTTGTCCTGGCTTTCAATAGCTTTATTCAGTTCCTTTGCCAAAGGCGTGGCTTCGTCGACGTATGCGACGAAATAGTTGACAAGCATATCGCCATCTTTTTCCGTCAAGTCGGAGTAACTTTTCTGTAAGATACTGCTGATTTCTGCGCTTGTCGGTACTTTGGAGCTACCGCCGCACGATGTGAATACTGTCATAGACGCAATTACTGCCAATGAGAACAACATTGTAATTAACTTTTTCATAATGTTTTTGATTTTAATTGGTTATATGAGAGTTATATGCTCTAAATCTGTTCACAGACATATTTTTCGGGTTGTATTGCCTGTCACTATGATGTACATGCCGCGGCTGAGGTCGATGCGGTGCATTCCCGCTTGCAGCATTTCCACAAGTTTGCCGTCGATGGAATATATAGAAGTGGGGTAGGGTGATTGTATGTCGAGATGGCCGTCGCCGATTTCTATCTCCGGGGCATCAGTGTCGGCCAATATGTCGTCTACTCCTGCCATGTCAACCTCGGTAATTTTGTAGAAATTCTTCCAGTATTGGGCATTCCGATATGCGTCGGCGGCGCCGATCGGGACGATAAGTTCGCCGAGTTCATAAACCTCTTTCTGAAAATTACTTGCTTTCGGCGGGACAGGATTGGCGGAAATAATCTTTCTTATGCTTTTGGGCTGTAGGTACACCGCCGTAGTATTCTTTCCAAAACGTACGCTTTGCAATGAAGTGCAACCGTAAAAAACACCGCTACATTGCGTCACCCCGTCACCGATAGTGACAGTCGCAAGGTTTTCACAATTGTCTGGTGTCGTGAATGACGTGACATTGTCGGGGATATTCAGGGTGGTGATTCCCGATTTACTCAGACAATCAGGAATTTTTGTTATCTTATCACCGAATTTTACACTCGCAAGGTTTGTGCAGTTATGGAATGCGTAAATCCCTATTTCCTCAACGTTAGATATATCTACAGAAGTTAAATTTGTGCAATTCTGAAATGCATACCACCCGATAGATTTAATATTGCTGAAATCTACATCGGTCAATTCTTGACAGCCATAAAAGTCGTATGACTCTATTTCATCGCAGTAACCGGAAAATATGACTTTTTTCAAAGTTTTGAAATGCTTGAATTGAGAGCCTGTAATATTGCCACGTAGCGTAAGACATTCTACAGGCGATTGCTGGGCTATACGGCTTGTACTCAGGGTTTCAGGCCCTCCTATAGTAATTGACGTCAGATTGGTGCAGCTGTCCAATGCCGTTCCGGTAAAATAATTGACCGACATAGGTATGGTTATCTCTTTTAGAGCATGACATGCCTTGAACGCGCATGCATATATTCGTTGAAGGTTTTCGTTAAGTGTGATTTTCTGTAAATTCCGGCATCCGTAAAATGAGTATTCCCCTATGCGGGTGACATTGGCCGGAGTCTGAATATTATCCAATGAAATGCAGTTGGCGAAAGCGTAATTGCCGATTTCCTCCAGCTCGGGCGAGAGGGCCAGTTCCCGCAATCCCGTGCAATTCATGAATGCGGATGAATTGATTTTGGTGACGTTGTCAAGATGTACCTCCTTGAGGGTCGAGAGGTTTTTGTATATTCCGCTTTGCACTTCCGTGGCATATGTGTCATAGCGCACCTCTTTGAGAAATTCCAGTTTCTGGAAATCACTTGCATCGCTCAATCGCACATTGCCGTGATATACGATACGGCTCAACGGCACACCCGTAAAATCAATCCGTCCGACAGAAATCTCCTGAGGACCTCCCCATTCCAGATGCTTGAGTGATGTGCAGCGTAGAAATGCATCAGAGCCTATATTGGTCACTCCGTACGGAAAATCGAGACGTTGCAGGTTGATACAGTTCTTGAACGTGTTATTGTCAATCCTTCTCAGGCAAGGCTTTTTATCCGAAAGATTATATGAAAATGTCACCGCCATAAGCGACAGGCAATCCTCAAATGCACCTATATGAGTCACATATCCCGGTAAACCGCCGATGCGTTCCACTGTGTGGGGGATGTCGATATTGGTCAGCGCCGTGCACCCCATGAACGCCCCCGGCTCTATATATTTCATCGGGGCGCCAAGATAGGCCGCACTCAATGCGATGCACCCCGCGAAAGCCTCGGTACCTATTTGCTCGGCATTTGTGGAAAGTGCAACGAGGCTGATACAGCCGAAAAATGCCTTGTTGCCTATTTCCTTAGTTGTCAGAGCTAATATGCATTCTTTTAGACTTATACAGGAACTGAATGCCTCAGCCCCTATGACTTCGACTGTGGCCGGGACATACAAATTCTCTATCTCGGCGTGTCCTTTGAAAGCACTGGATGCTATTGCGGTGACTTTGTATTCGTTCCCCGCTTCGTTGTAGGCATATTCCGGAATAATAAGATTTACACTGCTTGGCACAATATAATCGGGATCGTATCCCATCAACGTGCATTCGTCACCCGAAGTTGAATACCACAGATTATTGTAATATAGCGCATTTGCCCCCAAAGAGGAGGCAAGTAAAATGAATAAAAGTAAAAATTTACGCATAAATATCATTTTTTATCAAAAAGCAAAGTAGGAGTAAAAACAAAGAGGCAAACTACTGACACACATATCGTAAGACGGTGTTGCAAAACTTATTATATATCGGAAAATATGACACGCCTTCTTGTAGGGCTGTACCCCGGTACAGCCGCCGGACAGCCGATAATCAACTTTTGCTACCGGCTGCTCCCCGGAGCAGCCCTACATCATCCAGCCGCCAAAATCAGTTTTGCAACTCCGCTTACATTAATGTCGCTTATATCTGAATATTATTATGTCCAATTAAATAATAACTCAAGTCAATTTAGCGCAATTAGCATACGCTTTTGATGTTTCGGGCTTCTTGTATATTCTTTTTCAGTTCTTTACGCACGTTTTCTGCTGTATTGCGGTCTATGACTTTATATTTTACGGCAACCGGAATGAGAATATCATATAATTCATCGTAGGCTTTTTCTATACGGGTTTTATCCTCAGCCGTAAGTGTATATGCTATTTGCTCGGATGTGAATTTCGGGCTTTCCGTTTTCATAAGTTGTTCTAATTCAGCCCTGTTTTTTACCTGTTTTATTTGGTTTCCATACTCTGTCAGAAAATCCAATAGGGTATCTACCACGGAAGCGTCACCCATGGTGTCGCTTTCGTCAGGATTCGTGCTCAGATTGCTTGCGCCATTTGATGTTTCCGAAGCCGTCGTTTCGGTCTGATTGTCAGTGGATTTTGTTTCTTCACCGCTCTTTTTGCATGAAACGGCGCCGGCCATAAGCAGCATGGCTACGGCTGCATACATTACTTTTTTCATGTTATAATTGTTTTTTATTGGTTTCAAATATCTATTCACTAATACTTTTTTGCATATTCATCCGGTCCTACTTGCTCGTATTCAATGCCATATCCGTCTTTATAAATACGGTTGCCACGATCGTCTATGATTTCAGTTAATTGTAATTCTGTAAAGCTGTCTCTGCGTTCTTCCCTTTTGGGTTTGGCATCTTCGCTCATCACCTCCAGTATACCCCAAAGTACAAGTATCACAATGAGTCCGAAAGTTATCCATACACCGATGACTAAACCTAAATAGCATGCCAATAAGTTAATTATTAGTACATAGGCCGACCTGCCGATTTTTGACCATGTACTCTGGAAATAATTCAGCGTATTCCACAGGAACCATACCGTGTAGCCGAGAGTGCATGCTCCTGCTGCTATCATCGTATATTTCTGAAGCGTATCCTGGTCTCCGAATAAAGAACCAATCACGATAATAGCTGCTGCAACAATTCCTATCGTTACATTGATGCAGAAAATTGAGGATATAGTAATAAATGGGGTGTCATCTTGTTTACGGGCAAATATCATGAAGTCGATCCAGTTTATTGCCGCTTTTGTCCATCGTTTGCCAAACCAAGGGCGTTTATTGGTTTTTGCCATAGTAATTATAATTTTTAAGTTTGAATTATCTGATAAATAGAAGTTTGATTTAAACGGTTAAGGACCATTCCTGACCGATTCACTCTACTCTGTCGCGGGCGGCCTGACGTGCGTCTCTATATGCATCGAAAAGACTGTCGATAAGTTGTTTTTCTTCGTCTGTCATGTTGTAATCTTTATTCCCTTCCTCTATCTTTGCGACCGAATGTTTGGTGTCGTTGTTGATTTTCTTGATTTCGTCCTCGGATTTTGCATCATTCATTTTTTCTATACCGTCTTTATATAATCCGACAATTTTTTCGACGGGCGTTTTGCTGCATGAGGTGAGCGATATAGCGCTAATCACAAGAGCAGCGGCAGTGCAAAGCATGAATTTCTTTTTCATAATAGTTGTTTTTTATTTGTTAAGCTATTTTATTTTCAAATCAAACTATTTTGCATGGCAGGCATAAATTCCGACAAAATGTTTTACAACTCCTTTGAACGCATCCTCGTCGCTGTAATTATTGACAAACATATTGTCCTCCACGCATTCTTCCTCGGGAATGTAGTCCGCAGCCATTTCGAGGGCCTTAAGCACACGTTCTATGGCCTTGTTGTTGTCTTCTCTGTCGGAAGTTATGTTATAGCTGACATTTTCCAGTTCATACATGATTGAATAGTCTTTGCCGTTGCCAATTTCATATATGAATTTGGCTAATTCTGTATCATCGCCGCTTTTCTTGGTATTTTCAACGATTGTTTCCAATTTATCGGCAATGTCATTATACATTATCGTCAATAAATCCAATGCTTCTTTCTTTTCACTTGTAGATTGTCCGTTAAGTTTCGTCTGATAATTTTGGACAATCTCTTCAGCACGTTCTCTGTCAAATCCTTTTTTGCATGACATTGTCCCTAACACAAAGGTCGCACAGATTGCGATAAATAGAATCTTTCTCATAACATTTTGATTTAAATTTTTTTAGTTTTCAATTGTCTGATAAACAGATTTTTTTTTGGAGTCTTATTGATTTCATAGCTTTGGCAGCCAACATCTCCGGTCAAGGTGAATTTGTAAGAGGATCGGCAGCATAATTTTATCGGACTGCGATTTTGTTGGTGACTACCTTGCCGTCGGCATGGCGCAGGCATTCGATGTAATGTCCCGGGACGGAGGGCAGTCTGTCGCCGAGCATCCGGCCGTCGATGCTGTAATATTCACGTGCGATTACTTCGCTTTCGCTGTCGACGATTACATCATCGATTCCCGCCTCCCGGATATTGAAGAACTTATTCCATGGCGCGGTAGCCTTGTAGCCATCAATACATCCGTCAGGCACTGATAGAGAGGCTTTGCCATATACCTCCTCATCAAAAAGCAGATATCCGGTTTGGGTGCACTCAAAGTCCAGATAATACAGTGGCGCATTTGGGGGCATCGCTCTGTTTACACTGATTTCAGTAAGGTTCGGACATCCGGTAAATGCTTTGGCCGCAATTTTTTCAACTGAAAAACCTATTTCAAGAGAATTTAAACCGCTACACCCGTAGAATGCCTGCTGGTCTATTTCGTTGACCCAGCATGGAATTGATATTGATTTCAGGGAAGTACAATTGTAGAATGTAGACCGTTCAATCTTTGTCAGTGTTTCCGGTAATGTAAGTGACTCTATGCTTGGGCAATCGATGAATGCATAGGCTCCCAGTGTCCGTAGCCGCTTGGGAATATTTATTGATGTCAGATTTTCGCAACGTCCAAATGCATATTCGCCTATTGATAAAATCGTATCAGGTAATTTGACACTCTTGAGCCGATAATTATAGTAGAAAGCGCTATTGGGAAGCTGATCGATCCGGTTGCCTATTTCCAGATTGTCACAATATATCGACCTCCATCCTCCGCTTTCCTCATCTTTTGGTGCATATCCTTCTAGATTACGTCCTACATAAATATTCTCCGCATCTATACTTCCACCCAAGTATAACGGATTATTTCCGGTTTCAATTACGATATTAATTAAACCGGAAAACGCTCTCTCCCCGATCCGGTTTACTGACGCGGGAATAGATATATTCAATAATCCGCTTTGATAAAATGCGTTCGCGCCTATCTCCTGAAGTGAGAGGGGCAGGGTGACGTATGTAAGGCGGTTGCAATAATAAAATGCATCTTCTCCAATCGTAATCAGACTTTCCGGGAGTATAACTGTCTGTAAGGAATAGGAGAATTGAAAAGCCCCGTTCTCTATTTCTGTTATGCCTTCGCCGATTTCGATAGTTTGAGTATAAAGGAAAGCTGTGTGAGAGAGCTTTTTGCCCTCTACTTCTTCTTGTTTGATTTTGCGACCGATATAGACATATTTCGGAGTGCCGATATCGAACGAATAATATTCATCTCCAATCTGCGGAATCATTGACAAGGGTTTTTCCCCGTCTGATATTATCATCTCCTGCAAGTTCTTGTTGTTATAAAACGCTCCGTATCCTAAATATTCACAGGAAGGGGGAATGTTGATGTTCTTGAAGTTGCATCCTGAAAAAGCGAAATTATCAATTCCTTTGATATTTTTTGGAAATTGGATTGTTTCCAACGATTTACAAGAGGAAAAAGCACTGGGTCCTATTTCTGCCAATGAGTTGGGAAGTGTCACTGACGTTAGATTGGCGCAGTCATAGAAAACGCTTTTGCCGATTGTCTTCAGTTGGCTCGGCTCGGCGAATGTCAAGGATTCAATCGCGGAGTTGTAAAAAGCATATTCTCCTATCTCAGTTATTGAATTGGGGATTTCAATAGACGAAAGTTTGTAGCAATCTTTAAAGGCCAGAGTGCCGATTGTTTTCAATTGGCTTTGTCCGGCGAATGTTACGGCTACTACGCCGCAGTTGTAAAAAGTGGAGTCTCCTATTTCGGTTATAGTAGAAGGGAATATTATGGAATTCAATTTTGCGTCATTTTTGAATGTCCCTTTCTTTATAGTGGTAAAACCTTCGGGTACGGTGAGGTCGTAAGAGGTATATGTGATTGCGTCGGGGTTGATGAATGAGGCCAGGCCGGAAGTGAACGTGGTAGTTTCCCAGCGGACTATGGAGGGGTCGTTGAGAACCCACTTGTTGGTGAAGTCGGTGGCTTCGACATAGAGTTCGGATAGCTGACAGGCAGGCTCGGTCGATTCGGTTTTTATGATGTTTTTGCCTATTTTAGTGATGCTTGCGGGTATGGTGAGGGATTTTACTTTTGTGCATAGGTAAAAGGCATAATCAGGCAGGCAGGTCACTTTGGGGCCTATTATGATGCGCTCGACTGAAGGAGGAAACGGGTAAGACCATGATGTGACCTGGCTCATGCCCGGAATACCCATTGAAAAGAAGCCGCACGAGGTGCAGTTGACAGCGTTGAAGCGTATCTCCTTGAGCGACGACTCGCCGTCGCTGGTCTGTCCGCCGTTACCTCCGGGACCCGAGATGGATTTGACAATCCAGCCGCTGCCTTGCGAGCCGGAGGAGCCGCCGTAGAAATGGGTGATTTTGACGGCTGTTTCCGGGATGGTGACAGATGTCACTTTCGGGGAATTGGCAAAACCGCCTATCTCGGTGACTGTATAGGTCTTGCCGTTATAGGTCACATGAGAGGGAATCTCAATGTCGCCTGAGTAGGTGGGATTGCGTATGTCATTGTTTTCGGCAGTTGCCACCGTAAGCTCCTCTTCCGAGAGAATCTTGTAGTAGAGATTGCCCTGCTTGAAGTCGTAGGCGTAGGATGAGAGAAATGTGGCAAGGAGCAAGAAGAATGTATAAATTCTCATGTGTCTCATTTTTACAGTTTTATTAAGTTGAGTAATCAGGCGAGCATCTATCTGCCGGTGGCTTACCCATTCGGGAATGCGTCGGGATTTTGCATTGTGCGAATGGGTAGCGCCGACTGATTGTGTGTTATGACAGTTTTTAATAACTATTAAGATGTCATTTCCGGAGATTCGAGACATTATAATGTGTCGCGTATCAGTTTCTTGTCAGTGTTTTTCCGAATGGTGCGAATGCGAGCGTGATGAATTTGAAGTGCTGGGTTGCGAGGGGAAGCCCGATGATGGTGATTGCAAGGAATATGCCGCAAAGGCAGTGCTCCAGTGCAAGGACGATACCGAAAGTAAGCGCCCAGATTACGTTGAAGATTGCGGCTACGATGCTCCCGGCCATTGACTTGCCTGATGATTCGAACCTGAGTCCGAAGGGGGCGAGCATCGCGATGCCGAGTTTGATGCATTGATAACCGAACGGGATACCGATAATGGTGAGACACAGTAGCAGGCCGCCGAAGATGTACGACAGTGAGATGAAGAACCCGCCGAAAATAAAAAACAATAAATTGCCGAGTACATTTCCTGTTGAAGTCAGAGCAGATGTGGCATTCATAATGATTGGGGGTGTCCCTCATCCTCCTTCGGGACTTTAAAGAATTAGAAATAAAAAGGGTGTGAGGAATGTATTTAGTCCAGTCCGTAATTCAGGCTCTCGCATTGCCTTTGCAGTGGATGGATAATAGCCCCACACCGAGTAGATATATAGCCCATCGGTAACGATGGAATATATACGTCATCAATGAGGGTGCTATTGCCAATCAACTTCACTGCCAGTCAAATTTGCGAGATTTGAATTACGAAGAAGATTTCAATAACACCTTTTTAACAAAAAAAACGTATCTCCGGGCCAACTCTTTGGCGCACATGAGATTCGACAGCAAAGATAATAAAATTTCTTAATAAAATAATTTTGGGACTAAAAAATATTAAAAAAAATCAAAAAAAGAACGATTAAGTTGAAGGATTCGCACATCTATTACAAATTTTAAAGGCTGAAGTGGGAATGCTGCATCTGCGTGATTGGACGCAAGCGCATGAAGCAGCGTATGAACCTGCAATGAAGCTGCGCGGATTTTTCATGCGAAATTGATTGCTAAAATATTTGGTAATTAGAAAATTAAGTTGTAATTTTGTGCCGTCATTCGGGTGCGTATGCGTCGACATGAAGTCAACTATTTGATAGTCAGGCTGATTGTTGTGCGCTATATGCGTGAATGTAGAATTGAATTTTTAAACGAACAAGAATAATTAACGAAAACTGTAAACTAAAAGAACTAAGATGCCTACTATTCAGCAATTAGTAAGAAAAGGACGTGTTTCGTTGGAAGACAAGAGCAAGAGCCCCGCGCTCGACTCATGCCCCCAGCGTCGCGGCGTCTGCGTGCGTGTCTACACCACAACCCCCAAAAAGCCTAACTCGGCAATGCGCAAGGTGGCTCGTGTCCGCCTCACCAACGGTAAGGAAGTCAACTCTTATATCCCCGGTGAAGGCCACAACCTCCAGGAGCACTCAATCGTGTTGGTTCGCGGCGGTCGTGTGAAAGACCTCCCCGGTGTGCGTTATCACATCGTACGCGGTACGCTCGATACATCAGGCGTGAAAGACCGCACTCAGCGTCGTTCGAAATACGGAGCGAAGCGTCCCAAAGCCGGTGCTGCCAAGAAGTAATCGTTTCTCTTAGCGAGAAGTGGTGAAGCCACTTATAGCACCCGAGATTTTTTAAAACAAAAAGTTTTTTAAACCTCGTTTTTGAAGTTGAAGCTGCCAACGGTTGAGTAAGCCAAGCATCAGAGGATGCCGCTGAAGAAGACACCAGCCAAGCAACAAAAACAAAGATTAAAACAAAATGAGAAAAGCTAAACCTAAGAAAAGGGTCGTGTTGCCCGATCCCGTGTTCAATGACGTTAAAGTGTCGAAATTCGTGAACCACTTGATGTACGACGGGAAAAAGAACACTTCTTACACTATTTTCTACTCGGCTCTCGAGACTGTGAAGTTAAAATTGCCCAATGAGGAAAAGTCAGCTCTCGAAATATGGAAGAAAGCCCTCGAGAACATCACTCCTCAGGTAGAGGTGAAATCACGCCGTGTGGGCGGTGCCACTTTCCAGGTGCCTACCGAAATCCGCCCCGACCGTAAAGAGTCTATTTCAATGAAAAACTTAATCCTCTATGCCCGCAAACGTGGCGGCAAGACGATGGCCGACAAGCTCGCCGCTGAAATCGTCGACGCTTTCAACGAGCAGGGAGGCGCATTCAAGCGTAAGGAAGACATGCACAAGATGGCCGAGGCCAACCGTGCTTTCGCTCACTTCCGCTTCTAATTTTTTCATTGAACTCTTAATTTATTTCAAACAATGGCAAAATCAGACGAACAACTTAAATATACGCGCAATATCGGTATCATGGCTCACATTGATGCCGGTAAGACCACTACTTCCGAGCGTATCCTTTTCTACACCGGCCTCACCCACAAAATCGGCGAGGTGCATGACGGTGCCGCAACCATGGACTGGATGGAGCAGGAGCAGGAGCGCGGTATTACAATTACTTCGGCCGCTACCACCACATTCTGGAAGTACAACGACGAGAAATTCAAGATCAACCTTATTGACACTCCGGGACACGTTGACTTCACTGTCGAGGTAGAGCGTTCGCTCCGTATCCTTGACGGCGCTGTCGCTACATTCTGTGCCGTAGGCGGCGTTGAGCCCCAGTCGGAGACAGTATGGCGCCAGGCTGATAAATACAACGTACCCCGTATAGGTTACGTCAACAAGATGGACCGCTCGGGTGCCAACTTCTTTGAAGTGGTACGCCAGCTCAAGGATGTGCTCGGTGCGAATCCCTGTCCCATTCAGATACCTATCGGTGCTGAGGAGACATTCAAAGGTGTTGTCGACCTTATCCAGATGAAAGCCATCTTCTGGCACGACGAAACTATGGGTGCCGACTACTCTGTTGAGGAAATTCCCGCAAATCTCGTTGCCGAGGCTGAGGAATACCGCGACAAGATGCTTGAGAAAATCGCCGAATATGACGATGACCTCATGGCTAAATATTTCGATGACCCCTCTACCATCACAGTCGAGGAAATCAAGCGCGCTCTCCGCAAGGCTACACTTGCTATGGACCTCGTGCCGATGATTTGCGGCTCGTCGTTCAAGAACAAAGGTGTGCAGTGCCTGCTCGACGCAGTCTGCGCTTACCTCCCCAGCCCGCTTGACGCAGGTGCTGTAGAAGGCCATGCTGTCGGCGACCCCGACCAGAAAGAGACCCGCGAACCGTCTTCTGACGCCCCCATGTGTGCTCTCGCGTTCAAGATTGCAACCGACCCGTATGTAGGCCGTCTCTGCTTCTTCCGCGTATATTCAGGCGACATGATTGCTGGTTCTTACGTGCTCAATTCGCGTTCGGGCAAGAAAGAGCGTATCTCGCGTCTGTTCCAGATGCACTCCAACAAGCAGAATGCAAAAGAAATGATCGGCTGCGGCGATATAGGCGCAGGCGTAGGTTTCAAGGATATCCGCACCGGCGATACCCTCTGCTCTGAAGAGGCTCCCATCGTGCTCGAGGCTATGGACTTCCCCGATCCCGTTATCGGTATCGCTGTTGAGCCCAAGACTCAGAAGGACCTCGACAAGCTCGGTGTCGGTCTTCAGAAACTTGCTGAGGAAGACCCGACATTCCGCGTGCAGACCAACGAGGAGACCGGCCAGACCGTCATCTCCGGTATGGGTGAGCTTCACCTCGACATCATTATCGACCGTCTCCGCCGCGAGTTCAAGGTAGAATGTAACCAGGGTCGTCCGCAGGTTACCTATAAGGAGGCTATCACGAAGCCCGTTGAACTCCGCGAGGTATTCAAGAAGCAGACCGGTGGTCGCGGTAAATTCGCCGATATCATCGTACGCGTCGAGCCTGTTGACGAAGGTTTCGAAGGCAACCTGCAGTTTGTCGATGAGGTGAAGGGCGGTAATATCCCCAAGGAATTCATTCCTTCCATACAGAAAGGTTTCACTACCGCAATGAAGAACGGTGTGCTCGCCGGCTACCCGGTAGAGCAGCTTAAGGTGACCGTTATCGACGGTTCGTTCCACCCCGTTGACTCCGACCAGCTTTCATTCGAGCTTTGCGCTATCCAGGCGTTCAAGAAAGCATCGGAAAAGGCAGGTCCCGTACTTCTGGAGCCTATCATGAAGATTGAAGTAGTGACTCCCGAGGAGAGCATGGGTGATGTAATCTCCGACCTTAACAAGCGTCGCGGTCAGGTTGAAGGCATGGAAAGCTCACGTTCCGGCGCCCGCGTTGTGAAGGCCAAAGCTCCTCTCGCCGAGATGTTCGGCTACGTGACCGCGCTCCGTACCATCACTTCAGGCCGTGCCACTTCAACCATGTCGTTCTCGCACTACGCCGAGGTAAGCAACTCGATTGCCAAGAATGTCCTCACCGAATGCCAGGGACGCGTCGACTTATTGAAATAATAAATAACCAATAACAATATGAGCCAAAAAATCCGTATTAAACTCAAATCTTACGACCACAATCTCGTTGACAAGTCGGCCGAGAAAATCGTAAAGACAGTGAAGGCTACAGGTGCGGTTATCAGCGGTCCTATACCTCTGCCCACCCACAAGCGCATCTTCACGGTTAACCGCTCAACCTTCGTCAACAAGAAGAGCCGTGAGCAATTTCAACTTTCTTCGTTCAAGCGTCTCATCGACATCTACAACTCGACTGCAAAGACCGTCGACGCGCTGATGAAGCTCGAACTTCCCTCAGGTGTAGAAGTTGAAATCAAGGTGTAATCGCTAAGCGAACACAGTAAAAATCAAAACATAGAATTAACATTATAAATTTAACAGAGAAATGCCAGGATTATTAGGAAAGAAAATCGGAATGACATCCGTTTTCAGTGCCGACGGCAAGAATGTGCCGTGCACTGTTATCGAAGTTGGTCCCTGCGTGGTTACTCAAGTTAAGACTGTTGAGAAGGACGGCTACGATGCCCTTCAGCTCGGTTTCGAGGAGAAGAAGGAGAAGCACACAAGCCAGCCCCTTATGGGTCACTTCAAGGCAGCCGGAGTGCAGCCCCAGCGCCACTTGGCCGAGTTCAAAGGTTTTAACGGCGAGTATAAGCTCGGCGACACTATTACCGTTGACATGTTCACCGACAACGACTTCGTCGATGTAGTGGGCACTTCAAAAGGTAAAGGTTACCAGGGTGTTGTGAAACGTCACGGATTTGGCGGTGTCGGCCAGTCGACCCACGGCCAGCACAACCGTCTGCGTGCTCCCGGTTCAATCGGTGCCTGCTCTTACCCCGCGAAGGTGTTCAAGGGCATGCGTATGGCCGGCCAGATGGGCAACGAACGTGTCACCGTGCAAAACCTTCAGGTAGTGAAAGTGTTGCCCGAACACAACGTTTTGATGATTAAGGGTTCAATTCCCGGAAGTAAAGGTTCAATCGTATTAATTGAGAAATAATGGAACTCGCAATTTATAACATAAAAGGAGAAGACACCGGACGCAAGGCGGTCCTCAATGATGAGGTATTTGCCATCGACGCCAACGAGCATGCCGTATATCTCGATGTTAAGCAATACTTGGCCAACCAACGTCAAGGCACCCACAAGTCAAAAGAGCGTAGTGAAGTATCGGGCTCAACCCGCAAGCTCCACAAGCAGAAGGGTGGCGGCGGCAGCCGTATCGGTGACATCAATTCGCCTGTACTCGTAGGTGGTGGCCGTGTATTCGGTCCCCGTCCCCGCGACTATCGCTTCAAGCTTAACAAGAAAGTAAAACAACTCGCCCGTAAATCGGCTCTCACTTTCAAGGCTCAGGACAATCAAATCATTGTAGTTGAAAACTTCACGTTTGATGCGCCCAAAACTAAAAATTTCATAAATTTTGCTAAAAACCTTAAAGTAGAGGGCAAAAAAGTGTTGCTGATTTCAGAAAGTGCAGATAAAAACGTATCTTTGTCTGCTCGTAACGTGCCGGGGGTAAACATCATGCCTGCTTCCGACATCAACACTTACGCGATATTAAACAACAAAGCCATAATCCTCACCGAGAGTGGCCTTGATGTCATTAACCAATTTTAAACCAATCGCAGAAAATGGACTTTCAGATAAAACCTATAGTAACTGAAAAAGCTACCCGTCTTACCGAGAAGCTTAACAAATACACTTTCCGCGTATCGCCCGATGCCAACAAGTATCAGATCAAGACGCTTGTCGAGAATCTTTACGGCGTAAAAGTGGTTAGTGTCAACACCATGGTAGTACGTGGCAAGAACAAATCGCGTTACACAAAGAGCGGCCTTCTGCGCGGCAAGACATCGTCTTACAAAAAGGCGATTGTCACTGTTGCCGAAGGTGAAACCATTGACTTTTATAGCAACATTTAAATAGAAAATGGCAGTAAGAAAATTCAAGCCCACTACACCGGGGCAAAGACACAAAGTTATAGGCGTATTTAAAGGTACGATCACTGCTACCACGCCTGAGAAATCTCTTACAGTCGGTAGAAAAAGCACCGGCGGCCGCAATGCCGAAGGTCATCTCACCACCCGCTACCTTGGTGGTGGACACAAACGCAAATACCGTATCATAGACTTTAAGAGAACGAAAGACGGTGTACCCGCCGTAGTGAAGTCAATCGAGTATGATCCCAACCGTTCTGCCCGTATTGCACTTCTTTACTACGTTGACGGTGAAAAGACTTATATCATTGCACCCAACGGCTTAGAAGTTGGCGCAACAGTAGTCAGCGGACCCGACGCCGCTCCTGAGATCGGCAATGCCCTTCCCCTGAGCAAGATACCCGTCGGTACGCTCATCCACAACATCGAGTTGCGCCCCGGTCAGGGAGCCTTCATGGCTCGTTCGGCCGGCACATTCGCGCAATTGACTTCGAGAGAAGGCGACTACGCTATCATCAAATTACCTTCTGGAGAAACACGTAAAGTACTTGCCGCTTGCAAGGCTACAGTAGGCGTTGTAGGTAATTCGGAGCACTCTCTGGAGCGTTCGGGCAAGGCTGGCCGCTCACGCTGGCTGGGACGCCGTCCCCGCAACCGTGGCGTTGTCATGAACCCTGTGGATCACCCGATGGGTGGTGGTGAAGGTCGTGCATCAGGCGGTCACCCGCGTTCACGCAAGGGCCTTTACTCTAAGGGACTCAAGACACGTGCGCCGAAGAAGCAGTCTTCGAAGCTCATTATTGAAAGAAGAAAAAAGTAATCTGATTAATTAAGCAACTATGAGTCGTTCATTAAAAAAAGGTCCCTTTATCAGTGTCAAGCTGGAAAAGAAAGTAACGGCAATGGAAGAGTCGGGCAAGAAGTCGGTCATCAAGACTTGGAGCCGCGCTTCGATGATTGCCCCCGAGTTTGTCGGCCATACTTTCGCAGTGCACAATGGTAATAAATTCATTCCTGTTTACGTCACCGAGAACATGGTAGGTCACAAGCTGGGCGAGTTCGCCCCGACCCGCACCTTCCGTGGTCACGCCGGCAACAAGAAGAAATAATCGGACCACTCAATAAATAATTTTTGATAACAAAAGAAATTAAATACAATGGGTGTAAGAAAAAGAAATTCAGCCGAAGCAATTAAGGAAGCCCGCAAGAGCCAGGCATTTGCCAAACTGACCAACATACCCTCGTCGCCCCGCAAGATGCGTCTTGTAGCCGACCTGGTACGTGGCAAGGAAGTGTTCCGCGCGTTGGGTATCCTCAAATTCTCTAATAAGGAAGCTGCAGCCAAGCTTGAAAAACTTCTTCGTTCGGCCATCGCCAACTGGGAAGCCAAAAACGACCGCAAGGCTGAGAATGACGAGCTTTACATCAGCACTATCTTCGTGAACTGTGCTCCGATGCTGAAGCGTCTGCGCACAGCTCCTCAAGGACGCGGTTACCGCATCCGTAAACGTGCTAACCACGTTACATTGTTTGTAGACACGATTGACAATAAAGAAAAAAAGGCATAAGAAATGGGACAGAAAGTAAATCCAATCAGCAATCGCTTGGGTGTCATCCGTGGCTGGGACTCTAACTGGTACGGTGGCAAGAAATACGGAGATACTCTGTTGGAAGATTCCAAGCTCCGCAAGTATCTGAATGTCCGCTTAGCCAAGTCAAGTGTTTCAAAAATCGTCATCGAACGTACACTTAAGCTCATCACCATCACAGTGTGCACTTCGCGCCCGGGTCTGATTATCGGCAAGGGCGGCTCGGAAGTCGACAAGCTCAAAGAGGAACTCAAGAAAATCACCGACAAGGATGTACAGATCAACATCTTCGAGGTGAAGCGTCCGGAGCTCGATGCACAGATTGTGGCAAGCACCATCGCCCGTCAGATCGAGGGCAAGATCGCTTACCGCCGTGCAGTCAAGATGGCAGTCGCATCGACCATGCGTGCCGGTGCCGAGGGTATCAAAGTGCAGGTGTCAGGCCGTCTGAACGGTGCCGAAATGGCTCGTTCGGAGATGTTCAAGGAAGGTCGTACGCCGCTTCACACACTGCGTGCCGATATCGACTACGCACTTGTTGAAGCCCACACCAAGGTCGGTGTAATCGGCGTGAAAGTGTGGATTTGCCGTGGCGAAGTATATGGCAAACGTGACCTCGCTCCCCAGTTCGCAGCCAACGCGAAGGAGAGCCGCAGCAACCAGGGCGGTGGCCGTGAGCGCCGCGGTGGTTTCCGCAAGCCCAAAAACAACCGTTAAACCATTAATTGAAACAAACAACAATGTTACAACCTAAGAAAACCAAGTTCCGCAGACAACAGAAAGGCCGCATGAAGGGTGAAGCCCAGCGCGGCAATCAGTTGGCGTTCGGCTCTTTCGGTATCAAGACTTTGGAATCAAAATGGATTACCGGTCGACAGATAGAGGCTGCGCGTATCGCTGTGACCCGTTATATGCAACGTCAAGGACAAATCTGGATCCGTATATTCCCGGACAAGCCCATCACCAAGAAGCCTGCCGAGGTACGTATGGGTAAAGGTAAAGGTTCGCCCGAAGGCTTCGTGGCTCCCGTTACTCCCGGCCGTATGCTTATCGAGGTGGAGGGTGTAAGCTATGACATAGCAAAAGAAGCATTGCGCCTTGCCGCCCAGAAGCTTCCCGTCACCACTAAATTTGTCGTACGTCGCGACTATGACCCAACTCAAAATGTGTAATAAGCAATGAAAAAGGAAGAGATAAAGGAAATGACCACCGCCGACCTCAAGGAGCGTCTGGCCCAGATGGAAAAGGAATACCTTCAGATGAAGGCCAACCATGCTGTATCTCCGCTTGACAGCCCGGCACAGATTACACATGACAGAAAAATGATTGCACGCGTGAAGACCGAGTTGCGTCAGCGTGAGCTTAATAACAAATAATTCCCCAAAGAGATATGGAAAGAAATCTTAGAAAAGAGCGCATTGGGGTAGTATCGTCAAATAAAGGTGATAAGACAATCACGGTGACTATCAAATGGAAGGAGAAACACCCCATTTACGGTAAGTTCGTGAACAAGTCGAAGAAGTATCACGCTCACGACGAGAAGAACGAATGCAACGTCGGCGATAAAGTACGCTTGATGGAGACCCGCCCCTTGAGCAAGACAAAGAGATGGAGATTAGTAGAAATAATCGAAAAAGTTAAATAATCATGATACAGACAGAATCACGTTTGACGGTAGCCGACAACAGTGGTGCGAAAGAGGCCCTCTGTATCCACGTGCTTGGTGGTACAGGTCGTCGTTATGCATCGGTAGGCGATATCATCGTAGTGTCGATAAAGAGCGTCATACCTTCATCAGATGTTAAGAAGGGTACGGTATCGAAGGCTGTGGTCGTACGCACCAAGAAAGAGGTGCGTCGTCCCGACGGTTCGTATATCCGCTTCGATGACAATGCATGTGTGCTGCTCAATAATGCCGGCGAACTCCGCGGCACTCGTATTTTCGGTCCGGTAGCCCGCGAGCTCCGTGCCACTAATATGAAAATCGTTTCACTTGCACCCGAGGTGCTTTAATCGAAAGTAAAACAAATGAGCAAAGTAAATATAAAGAAGGGCGACACCGTATATGTCCTCGCAGGCGATGACCGCACCAAGACCGGCCGTGTTCTTTCAGTTGACGCTGCAAAGAACCGTGCCATCGTCGAGGGTGTCAATATGGTGACCAAGAGCACTAAGCCCAATGCCAAACATCCCCAGGGAGGTCTCATCAAGATGGAAGCTCCTATCAATATTTCTAATCTCAGCCTTGTAGACCCCAAATCGGGCAAGCCCACTCGCGTAGGCTACAAGAAGGGTGACAACGGCGAGAAAATACGTTATTCTAAAAAATCGGGAGAGGAGATTAAGTAATGAGTACTGCAACCCTTAAGAAAGATTATCAGGAGCGTATCGTTCCGGCTCTTACCAAAGAGTTCAACTATACTACAGTAATGCAGGTGCCCCGCCTTGAGAAGATTGTCATCAATCAGGGTCTTGGCGAAGCCACCCAGGATAAGAAAATCATAGAGACCGCCATCAACGAGCTTACAGCCATCACCGGCCAGAAAGCTGTGGCTACACTTTCGCGCAAGGACATCTCTAACTTCAAGGTGCGTAAGAAAATGCCTATCGGCGTGCGTGTCACTCTCCGTCGCGAGAGAATGTACGAGTTCCTTGAGAGACTGGTGCGTGTGGCTCTTCCCCGTATCCGTGACTTCAAGGGTATCGAGAGCAAGCTCGACGGCCGCGGCAACTATACCCTCGGTATCAACGAGCAGATTATCTTCCCTGAGATCAATATCGACAACATTTCGAAATTGCTGGGCATGAACATCACATTCGTGACATCGGCCAATACCGACGAGGAAGGCTATGCATTGCTCAAACAATTCGGTTTACCTTTTAAAAACGCAAAATAAGCAGTTATGGCAAAAGAATCAATGAAAGCCCGTGAGGTAAAGCGTGCGAAACTCGTGGCAAAATATGCAGCCAAGAAAGCAGCTCTCAAGGCAGCCGGCGACTATGAGGCTCTCCAGCTTCTGCCCAAGAACGCATCGCGCGTGCGTCTGCACAACCGTTGCTCTATCACGGGCCGTCCCAAAGGCTATATCCGCCAGTTCGGCATCTCGCGTATCCAGTTCCGCGAAATGGCCTCTGCAGGTCTTATCCCCGGAGTAAAGAAAGCGAGCTGGTAACCGGCGAGCGAATAAGCCACATAAAAAATGCTTCAGCCAGAAGTTAATTAAATATTGTTGGGAAAATCCCAATCAATTTAAACAACAATAAAATGACAGATACAATAGCAGACTACTTAACAAGATTGAGGAATGCAATCAAGGCTAACCACCGCGTGGTGGAGGTGCCTGCCTCAAACTTGAAAAAAGAAATCACCAAGATTCTTTTTGAACAGGGCTATATCCTCAACTACAAGTTTGTAGAGGGGGAAAATCCTCAGGGGATTATCAAGATAGCTCTGAAATATGATCCTGTAGACCGTGTCAACGCCATCAAGGGCCTCAAGCGCGTATCGCGTCCGGGTCTGCGCCAGTACACCGGTTACAAGGACATGCCCCGCGTGCTCAACGGACTGGGTATAGCCATCCTTTCGACTTCGCGCGGTGTGATGACGAATAAGAAGGCCGCTGAGATGCAGATAGGCGGTGAAGTATTGTGTTACGTATATTAATCTTAAGGAGGAAATAATTATGTCAAGAATAGGTAAAGCTCCCATTGAGATACCCGCCGGTGTCACAGTTAAGATTGATAACAACGTAGTAACAGTAAAGGGCCCGAAGGGTGAGCTCAAGCAGGCTGTGAACCCCGAGCTCGAAGTGAAGGTCGAGAATAACCATATCGTCGTGACCCGTCCGAGCGACGACCGCGAGCACCGTGCGCAGCACGGTCTTTACCGCGCGTTGCTCCACAATATGGTCGTAGGCGTGTCGACCGGATATCGCAAAGAAATGGAATTGGTCGGTGTAGGTTATCGTGCAGCAGCCACCGGACAGGTGCTTGAGCTGTCGCTCGGTTTCTCACACGCTATATATATCAAGCTCCCCGCTGAGGTGAAGGTAGAGGCCAAGACCGAGCGTAACAAAAACCCGCTTATCATCCTCGAGAGCGATGACAAGCAGCTGCTCGGCCAGGTATGCGCCAAGATACGCTCACTGCGTAAGCCTGAACCTTACAAGGGTAAAGGTATCAAGTTTGTCGGCGAGGTAATCCGCCGCAAGTCAGGTAAATCGGCAGGTGCCAAATAATAAAAACAGACAGAATCATGGTATCTAAGATAGAAAGAAGAAATAAAATCAAAACCCGCATCCGCGGCAAGATTTCGGGCACTGCAGCCCGTCCGCGCATGACGGTGTTCCGTAGCAATAAACAAATCTACGTTCAGCTCATCGATGACCTGGCAGGCAATACTCTCGCAGCCACTTCGTCGAAGGGTATCGAAGAGGGCACTAAGAGCGAAATCGCTGCCAAGGTTGGCAAAGCCATCGCTGAGAAGGCGCTCGCACAGGGTATCACCGAAGTGGTGTTCGACCGCAACGGCTACCTTTTCCACGGACGTGTAAAATCATTAGCTGACGCAGCCCGCGAAGGCGGACTTAAATTTTAACAATCATGGCAAAAAGAAATAACCGCGTAAAATCAACCAATGACATTGATTTGAAAGACCGCCTCGTAGCGATTAACCGTGTAACCAAAGTAACAAAGGGTGGTCGTACGTTCACTTTCGCCGCGATTGTAGTAGTCGGCAATGAGAACGGCATCGTAGGCTGGGGCCTCGGCAAAGCCAATGAGGTTACCGCCGCTATCGCAAAGGGTGTGGAGGCTGCCAAGAAGAATCTTATCAAGGTTCCGGTGCACAAAGGCACCATACCTCACGAGCAGGTTGCCAAGTTCGGCGGCTCGCGCATCATCCTCAAGCCCGCTTCGCACGGTACCGGTGTAAAAGCCGGTGGTGCAATGCGTGCCGTGCTTGAGAGCGTGGGTATCACTGACGTGCTTGCTAAGTCGAAGGGTTCGTCGAACCCCCACAACCTTGTCAAAGCTACAATCGCAGCCCTCGACGAGATGAGAAGCCCGGCCACTGTTGCACAGAACCGCGGCATATCAGTTGAACAGGTATTCAAAGGATAATAACAATGGCACAGATAAAAATCAAACAGATAAAGAGCCGCATCAACTGTCCCGCAGTACAGAAGCGCACACTTGATGCTCTCGGCTTGAAGAAAATGAACCACATTGTAGTGAAGGAGGCAACTCCCGAAATCCTCGGTATGGTCAACAAAGTGCATCACTTAGTAGAAGTAACCAACGCCTAAAATATTTTGAACTATGGATTTAAGTAATTTACAACCGGCCGTTGGGTCAACTAAACAGGGAAAGAGAATCGGACGTGGCCAGGGCTCAGGCCGTGGCGGAACATCAACCCGCGGACACAAAGGTGCCAAATCCCGTTCGGGCTACAGCCGCAAGATTGGCTTCGAAGGCGGTCAGATGCCTTTGCAGCGTCGTCTTCCCAAATATGGTTTCAAGAATATCAACCGTGTATCATACAAGGCTATCAATCTTGACGTACTCGAGGCAATGGCCGACGCCGCAAACCTTGAGAAAATCACAGTAGCCGACCTCGTCAAGGCCGGATTCATCAACAAGAAGGCTCTTGTCAAGATACTCGGCAACGGTAAGCTTACCCACAAGCTGACTGTGGAGGCCAATGCATTCTCGGCATCGGCTGAAAAGGCTATCGTGGAAGCAGGTGGAACCATCGTTAAATTATAATCATAATGAGATTTATTCAAACCATTAAAAACATCTGGACGATCGAAGAGCTGCGCAAGCGCCTTACGGTGACATTCCTCCTCGTCGTTGTCTATCGTCTCGGCTGTTACGTGGCGTTGCCGGGTATTAACCCGCACGACCTCGTGCAGCTTCAATCGCAGACATCGGGAGGCTTGATGCAGCTGCTCGATATGTTCTCGGGAGGTGCGTTCTCGCAGGCATCAATCTTTGCCCTGGGTATCATGCCCTATATCACGGCATCGATTGTAATCCAACTCCTGGGCATGGTGCTGCCTTCTTTCCAGAAGATGCAGCGCGAAGGTGAGAGCGGTCGCCAGAAGCTGAATCAGTATACGCGTTACCTTACGGTGCTTATCCTGCTCGTACAGGGTCCGGCGTATCTGCTCAACCTGCAGCACACTGTCGGTCTGACACTGACCACGCTCAATGTGCTCTTCCTTACGGTGGTGCTTGCAGCCGGCTCAATGTTTATCATGTGGCTCGGGGAGAGGATAACCGACCGCGGTATCGGCAACGGTATCTCGTTCATCATCCTCGTGGGTATTATCGCACGTCTTCCCCAGGCGTTGTTCTATGAATTTATCAGCCGTATGCCGGGCGCACAAGGTTCGCAGGGTGGTTTGATAATGTTCATCATCGAGGTGATTCTTTTGCTTGCAGTCACAATCTGTGCAGTGCTTCTTGTGCAGGGAACCCGCAAGGTGCCCGTGCAGTATGCCAAGCGCATAGTCGGCAACAAGCAGTATGGCGGTGCCCGTCAGTACATTCCCCTGAAGGTCAATGCTGCCGGTGTGATGCCTATCATCTTCGCCCAGGCCATTATGTTCATACCGTTGACTTTGGCCGGTTTCGGCCAGAGCTCGGGCGGCTTCTTCGGAGCTTTCACCGACATCAACGGATTCTGGTATAATTTTGTTTACTTCATCCTTATCGTGGCATTCACCTACTTCTATACGGCAATCACAGTGCGTCCGACGCAGATGGCCGAGGATATGAAGCGCAACAACGGTTTCATTCCCGGAGTCAAGCCTGGCAAGAAGACTGCGGAGTATCTTGATGCGATAATGTCGAGAATCACATTGCCCGGATCATTGTTCCTGGGTATCGTGGCTATCCTTCCGGCATTTGCCCGCTCACTCGGTATCTCGCAGAACTTCGCCCAGTTCTTCGGCGGCACATCGTTGCTTATTATGGTTGGCGTCGTTCTCGACACGCTTCAGCAGATTGAATCACATCTGATGATGCATCATTACGACGGCCTGATGAAGGAGGGTAAGATTAAGGGGCGTACCACCGGTAGCGCTTATTAAAAATACCTTAAGTTAAACTGACGATGATTTATCTGAAGACACCTCAGGAGATGGAGCAGATGCGCAAGGCATGTGACCTTGTGAGCCGGACGCTTGGCGAAATGGCCAAGTGGATTTCTCCCGGTGTTACCACACACAGGCTCGACACCATTGCCAGGGAGTTTATCCTTGACAATGGGGGTCGACCCGCCTGTCTGGGCTATCAGGGTTTCCCGGGGACACTTTGCATTGAAGTCAATGAGACGGTGGTGCACGGTTTTCCTTCGAACTATACGCTCAGGGAAGGTGATATTGTCGGACTTGACACAGTGGCTGAACTTGACGGTTATAACGGGGACCAGTGCTATACTTTCGCCGTGGGAGAAATCTCGGAGGAAAAAATGGCGCTGTGCCGCACGACCAAAGAATCGCTTTACGCAGGAATAGAGGCATGCGTGCCCGGCAAGCGTATAGGTGACATATCGAACGCTGTCCAGACCTACTGCGAGAAGCGTGGCTACAGCATTGTGCGCGAGATGTGCGGACACGGTATCGGCAAGCGCATGCACGAGGACCCGGAGATACCCAATTACGGGCGCCGGGGCATCGGTCCGATCATAAAGGACGGCATGTGTCTGTGCATAGAACCGATGGTCAATATGGGAAGCCGCAATATAGTCATAGAGAGTGACGGGTGGACCTGCCGCACACGTGACCGCAAGCCGTCGGCCCACTATGAGCATACGCTGGCGATTATCGACGGCAAGACAGAGGTGCTCACCACATTCGACTATATCGAGGAAGTGTTGAAGGATAAATTCATTTAGACAATTATATGGCAAAACAATCAGCAATAGAACAAGACGGCACCATTGTAGAATCATTGTCGAACGCAATGTTTCGCGTTGAGCTCGAAAATGGTCATCAGATAACAGCTCACATATCGGGCAAGATGCGCATGCATTATATCAAGATATTGCCCGGCGACAAAGTGAGGGTGGAGATGTCGCCTTACGACCTTTCAAAAGGCCGGATTGCATTCAGGTACAAATAATAAAAAATCGACAAAAATATGAAAGTAAGAGCCTCAATCAAGAAGCGCACTCCCGACAGCAAAATCGTACGTCGCAAAGGTCGCTTATATGTAATCAACAAAAAAAATCCCAAATATAAGCAGCGTCAGGGCTAAAAAGGACTTCAAGTGTGAAATTTCTGTAACAAGAATGCTTGAAAATAAGCCGCTTCTCAAAATTTTTTGTTAATTTTGCAAAAACATTAAGTCAATCAATATGGCAGTTAGAATCGTGGGAGTTGACCTCCCCCAAAATAAAAGAGGTGAAATAGCCTTGACATACATCTTCGGTATCGGCCGCAGTGCCGCCAAGTCAATACTTGAGAAAGCCGGAGTTGACAAAGATATAAAAGTAAAGGATTGGACTGACGCCCAGGCCGCCAAAGTACGTGAAGTAATAGGCGCCGACTATAAGGTAGAGGGTGACCTCCGCAGCGAAATCCAGTTGAACATCAAGCGACTGATGGATATCGGTTGCTACCGCGGTATCCGCCACCGTATCGGTCTGCCTGTCCGCGGCCAGAGCACCAAGAACAATGCCCGTACGCGCAAGGGTCGCAAGAAAACAGTCGCCAATAAGAAAAAAGCTACTAAATAACGATAAATTATGGCAAAAAAAACAGTCGCAGCTAAAAAGAGAAACGTCAAGGTTGACGCTGCCGGTCAGCTTCACGTTCACTCATCATTCAACAACATTATCGTGTGCCTTGCCAACAGCGAAGGTCAGGTCATTTCTTGGTCGTCGGCCGGCAAAATGGGTTTCCGCGGTTCGAAGAAAAACACCCCTTACGCAGCTCAGATGGCAGCTCAGGATTGCGCGAAGGTCGCTTACGATCTGGGCTTGAGAAAAGTTAAGGCGTATGTCAAAGGACCGGGCAACGGCCGTGAATCAGCAATCCGTACAGTGCACGGAGCCGGAATCGAGGTTACCGAAATCATCGACGTAACTCCGCTTCCCCACAACGGATGCCGTCCTCCCAAACGCAGAAGAGTATAATCTCAGAGAGAAATTTTTAGAGCAGAATACTTTTATCAACACAAACGACTGTGGCAGACAGCGCCGCCGAGTGAATAGACTATAATTTATCACCTCTCTATAGTCGCGGCTGCACAGAGCGGGCATAGACTGCCTCGGGTCAAGATTAAAAACAGAATAAAATGGCAAGATATACAGGTCCGAAGACCAAAATCGCACGTAAATTTGGCGAGCCCATTTTCGGAGAGGACAAAGTGCTTCAACGTCGCAACTTCCCCCCCGGCCAGCATGGACAGAACCGTCGCCGCAAGACTTCAGAGTATGGCACTCAGCTCCGTGAGAAGCAGAAAGCCAAATATACCTACGGTGTGCTCGAACGTCAGTTCCGCAACCTTTTCGACAAGGCTTCGCGCATGAAGGGTATCACGGGTGAAATCCTTCTCCAACTGCTCGAGTCGCGTCTCGACAACGTTGTTTACCGTCTGGGTATAGCTCCCACGCGTGCAGCTGCACGTCAGATGGTGCTCCACCGTCACATCGTGGTAAACGGCGCAGTAGTCAACATTCCTTCATATCAGGTAGTACCCGGTGATGTAATCGGTGTGCGCGAGAAATCGAAATCACTTGAAGTGATTGCCGACACGCTGAGCGGTTTCAACCACAGCAAATATCCCTGGATCGAATGGGACGAGGCCACTAAGTCAGGCAAATTCCTTCACGTACCTGCCCGCGAGGATATTCCCGAAAATATCAAGGAGCAGTTGATCGTCGAGTTGTATTCTAAATCATAATATATAATAAGTTGAATCCATGGCTATATTAGCATTCCAAAAGCCCGATAAAGTGTTGATGCTCGAAGCAGACAACTTTTATGGGAAATTTGAGTTCAAACCTTTGGAACCCGGCTATGGTATCACTGTAGGTAACGCTCTTCGCCGAGTATTGCTTTCCTCGCTTGAGGGCTATGCAATCTCGTCAATCAAAATCGACGGCGTTAAACACGAGTTTGATACTATTCCCGGAGTAAAGGAGGATGTGACCAACATTATCCTCAATCTCAAGAAGGTTGACCTCAAACAGACAGTGGAGGAGACCGAATTTGAAAAGGTCACCATCTCAGTGTCGGGTGTAGAGGAATTCAAAGCCGGAGACATAGGTAAAGCCTTGACCGGGTTTGAGGTCCTCAATCCGGACCTCGTAATCTGTCACCTGGATTCTACTGCTTCATTCCAGATTGAGCTGACTGTAAACAAGGGTCGCGGCTGGGTTCCCGCTGAGGAAAACCAGCTACCCACCGATGATGTCAATGTCATCGCCATCGACTCTATTTACACTCCGATAAAGAATGTCAAGTACACGGTGGAAAACTTCCGTGTGGATCAGAAGACTGACTACGAGAAACTTATTATAGAAATCACTACCAACGGCTCAATCCTGCCCAAGGACGCCCTCAAGGATGCATCGAAGATACTTATCTATCACCTGATGCTTTTCTCTGACGAGAAAATCACCATCGAGGCTCCCGAAAGCGACGGCAACGAAGAGTTTGACGAGGAAGTGCTCCACATGCGCCAGCTTCTCAAATCGAAGCTCGTGGATATGGAACTTTCTGTCCGCGCGCTCAACTGCCTGAAGAGCGCAGAGGTAGAGACCCTTGGAGAGCTTGTCGTGTTCAACAAGACCGACCTGCTTAAATTCCGTAACTTCGGTAAGAAATCGCTCACGGAGCTTGATGAGCTCCTGGCTAATCTGAACCTTTCGTTCGGAATGGATATTTCAAAGTATAAATTAGATAAAGAATAACAACGATGAGACACAATAAAAAATTCAACCATCTCGGTCGTACACACTCTCACCGCGCCGCTCTCTTGGCTAACATGACTATATCGCTGATCATGCACAAGCGCATTTTCACGACTCTTGCCAAGGCAAAAGCTCTCCGTGTATATGCCGAACCGCTTATCAACCGCGCCAAGGAGGATACTACCGCCAACCGCCGTCTTGTTTTCAGCCATCTTCAGAACAAAGAGGCTGTCACTGAGCTTTTCCGTGAAATCTCACAGAAGATTGCCGACCGTCCCGGAGGTTATACCCGTATCCTCAAGACCGGCAACCGTCTCGGTGACAATGCAAAGACCTGCTTCATCGAGCTCGTTGACTACAACGAAAACATGCTCAAGGAGAAAGGCGCTGCCAAGAAGACCCGTACCCGTCGCAGCCGCAAATCGGCCACACCCGCAGCCGAAGCACCCGCTGCTCCCGCCGCTGAGGCTCCAGAAGCACCCGCAGCTGAATAATGTAAACAGCAATATATCAGAAAGAGGGCAATCCGACGGATTGCCCTCTTTCGTTGCGGTTCGCCCAGCATGTATTCAGTCTAACAGGTGAAAGTCCTCGGCACGCCCGATAGCGGGAAGTGCGCAGCCAAAGACAAGGGTGTCGGTCGCGAGGCC
>MNQK01000009.1:0-23720 GCA_001915385.1 Bacteroidales bacterium 52_46
TTGTATCTGCCGAGGGATCCCAGACTAAAACAACGAATTAACGTTATTTAACCAAATTTTCTCATCAAAATATTTGCTCAGGTCAGAGTAAACCCCTATAGTCTACCTCAATTCCCAAACCATTTCATGAAACGCATTGCTTTAATCATATTGTCGGCTGCGGCACTGCTGCCGCTGTCGGCCCGCGAATCAATCAATATAGGCAACACGCCGTGGCGCTTCACCAAAATAGTCGACGGCGCCGAAAACCTGCTCAAATACGGCACCGTGACTGTCGACGGCAAAGTAAACTTCGACATCAACGACAACAAGCGCGAGACGGCATCGACAGCAGGCAAATCGACCGTCATCAGCGCCGACCTGCTCGGCACGCACGAAATAGACCGGCTCGTGCTGACGTTCGCCGGCGACAGCATATACGGCGGCGACGTGACATGCACGTTCTACGACGACAAGCGCAACGTGACCGGGACGAAGACCGTCAGTCTGGCCGACATATTCACCACCGTCAAGGAGAACGATATTGCCGAAATCGGCAACACTGTCGGATTCCTGCAACGTACCGTCGGCACCGCATTCGACATACCCGTACACGCCGCGATACGATATGCCGACGTCAGCGTGGAGCGGCTTACCGACAAAGAGGGCAACGAAGTGACGGGCGCCCTCACCGAATTCGGGCTTATCCCGCCAGCCAACACGGTGTCAGACACCGTGCTCAGCGCACCAGGCTACGATGACAGCGAGTGGGAGAAAGTCGGCATACCGCACTGCTTCAACGAGTTTGACACATTCCTCAACGCATCGACCGGCGAACGCTGCTGGCGCGGCGAGGTATGGTACCGCAAATCGCTCGACATACCCAAATCCTACAAGGGAAAGAGGGTTACGCTGATGTTCTACGGCGTCAACATAGGCATGACCGTCTATGTCAACGGTACGCCGGTCAAGGGAAACAGCGCCGTCGCGCAGCCGGCAGCGGTGACCCACGTGGGCAGCTCCATACCTTTCGAGGTCGACATCACGCCCTATCTCGAATACGGCAGGGAGAACACCGTGGCCGTGCGCGTGTCCAACTCACGCGACACATTCTTCACCTACCCCGGATTTGCCGAGAACGAAGGTTTCGGCCAGGCGATGGGAGGTATCGTGGGTAAGGTGGTGATGGACATCACCGACCCCGTCTACATACCGAGCAACTGCTACTCCCCCCATAACCAATGGGGCACATATTTCGGCACCATAAAGGCCGACGACAATGAGGCCGTGGTAAGAATGCTCACCAACGTGACCAACTCCAAAGAGAAACCCGTGAGAGCCGAACTCATCACAAAAGTCATCGATGCCGACGGCCGCTGCGTGCTCAGCCGCTCCGACCGCCGCATCATCGGCCCGCACGCCACCGCCACATTCGACCATACCGATACCATCGCCGACCCGACATTGTGGTATCCTGTAGGGCTGTCGGGCACCCCATACCTCTACGATGTCGTCTATGAGGTGAAAGCCGACGGCAAGACCACCGACACGCGCCGCGAGCGCATGGGCCTGCGCACCATCACCTGGGACAAGGACCACTGCTACGTCAACGGCGAGCTGTGCATACTCCGCGGCTTCGGCAACCGCAACCTATACCCCGGCCTCGGCGCCGGCCTCCCAGAGGCGTTCCAGTGGCAAGACATAGCACGCATTGCGGCCTGCGGCGGCAACACACTGCGCGTAGGTCACCAGGCACCGTTTCCCGACGCTTTCCGCGCCTGCGACGAATACGGAGTGCTCCTCATAGTCAACTCCGGCGACAACGAATGGGCTCTCAAAAACGAACCGGCGCTTACCTACAAGCGCGAATATGACCGCGACCTCATCATCGCCTACCGCAACCACCCGTGCGTGGCCGTGTGGGAATCGAACAACGGTCTCCCCTGGGACGGCGAACGCTACTGGCCGGTCTACACCAAGGAGGAGGTGGACAAATGGGACTTCATCGCCCCTCGCCTCGTGCTCAACCGCGACGGCTATCCGGAACACTGGAATGCCGACGACCCGCTCGTAATCGGTTACACCAACCGCTATGAGAAGCATCCCGACTACCCGTCGCTCAACGCCGAAGTATACGGCACGAACTGGAGCGGCAACCCGAGCTGGTGCATAGCGCGCTTCGACTACGACAACGAAAAGCCGTTCTCGCAATATTACGTACAGAACTATCTCGACGACGTCAACAACCGCGCATGCGGGTGGATCGACTGGATGCTCGCCGAGACCTACGGCGAGGGCTACACCATATACCTCAACGGCATGCGCGACCAGAAGAGCCTCGGCTCGTGCGCCATGGATGCCAACCGCTTCCCCAAACTGAAATACCGCATATATCAGAACGCGCTGTGGGTGCCGTTTGAACAGCGTCCCGGCGTGGCGCTCCAGAGCCAATGGAACTATTCGGGCGTGCAGGATGTTGACGCATGGAGCAACTGCCCGCAGGTGGAGCTGCGGCTCAACGGCGAGAGCAAAGGCGTCGTGACACCCGACCCCGCCACGCGCCGCTGCACATGGAGCGGTATCGAATGGGAGCCGGGCGAACTGACGGCTGTCGGTCTCGACGCCGAGGGGCGCGAGGTATGCCGCGAGAGCGTACGTTCAGCCGGCGAGCCATACGCCATAAAGGTTGAGCGCTACACGGCGCCGAGCCTGCCCGACGGCTCCGGATTCCCGCTGCTCGCCAACGGCTCGGACGCCTTCATCATCACCGCCACGGTGGTCGACCGCGACGGCAACTGGTGTCCGCGCGCCGACAACATGCTGACATTCGCCGTCGACGGAGAAGCCTCCTACAAGGGTTCCTACAACTTCTACGTCACTCCGGGCAAAGACCTGAGCTACCACTCGCCGGGCGACACGGAGCTGCAGGCCGAAGGCGGACTGATGCGCATAGTGGCGCGCACCACGTTCACTCCCGGCGACATCAAAATCACCGTCACCTCACCCGGCCTCCAGCCCGGCAGCTGCACGGTGAAATCTTCGCCGCTAAAAAAATAGTCCGCCCGAAAGTTGCATCAATAAATATGCATCGGGAGGGATTTCCGGGGATTATCGGTCCGGAAATCCCTCCCGATTTCATTTTTTACAAAAGTAGACGCACCATGAGCCGATAATTACATTTTTTGAGCGCTGTGTGGTCGGGTTTGATTTTTCGATAATATATTTTTGCATTGTTGCAAAACGCCTTAAACAAACCATGCAACGCCTTAAACAAACCATGCAAACGTTAACCAATCTATTTTAAATATGAAAAAGTTTACTTTTATTACCGCAGGTCTCGCAGGCCTGATGATGCTGGGCAGCAATGTAGCCTCGGCAGAACTGAGTATTCCAAAAATTTCACTCGCAATCCAGACCAACTCAAGCAACCCCGATGTAGAGGTATTTGATAGCGGCGCCCATTTCAACATGGTCAGCAACTATATCGGCTGGACCGGCGAGGACACCAAGGTAGCCCTCGGCCAGGTTGACTTCGGCCCCGACGGCAACAAATACAAGGCAGCCGCCATCGACCTTGCCAACGGCTGGTACTGCGACGGCTGGGCAATACTTCACGCAGGCCCCAACTACGAGGAGTCCGTACCCTTCACCCAGATCGCACTCAACGAAACCGGGGGCTACGACAACTTCGTGACCTACGCCTCCAATTTCTCATGCAACACTCCGCAGGAATCATGGAGCAACGGCCCGGCAATGGAAGGCATCACCTACACCAAGCCGACAGGCAAACAGAACGTATACCTTACATTCGTGGCAGGCGCCGGCAATATCCGCGCCATCAACTTCTATGAGCAGGAACTCGTTCCCGCCGACTTCGTGCGCAACCTGAATGAAGACGGCACTCCCGGCAGCGACGACATGATCGCCCTCCTCGCTCCCGACCAGTATGAAGGCTACAGCGACATCGCACTCCGCCTCAATTCCACCGAGTCGACAGCAATGAATCCCGAAGAATTCCCCGACGCACGTCTCGACGGTGAATCATGGGGCTGGACCGGTAACGGCTTCCTCGCCGACTTCGGCAATGTGGATTTCGGCAACGGCGACTTCAAGCAGGTGCTCGTTAACTTCACACACTGGAGCGAAAATCTGAATGACTATCTGGAAATCTATCTCGACTCCCCCGAGGAATCCAACCGTATAGCCAACGTCTGGGCAGGCCGCAACCTTGAAAACAAGGTATACATCAGCCTCGCCAAGAACCTTGCAAACAGCATCACCGGCACCCATAAGGTGATATGCAAATGGATAGGCGGCAGTATAAACGTGCACCATATCGAATTTGTAAAAGACAATGTATGGCCTATCGCAACCGACTGCGGTATCGTGCTTGAAGATGTCGAGCCTGCAGCCGACGCGTTCCACATGACCTTCGTTGGCTGCCCTGAAGGTCTGGGTAACCCTTGGGCATACGAAATACGTTCAGGCACAAATGATACGAAATGGGAAGAAGCCGGCAACGTTGGTTATACCGGAAACGGCACTGTAATCGAATTCTTTGACCAATCCGGAAACGGTATCGATTTCGGAGACGGCTCGTACAAACGTATCATCATCAATCACGCGAGTGAACCCACTTACGACGGTCCGATTGAACAGTCCAACTTCTCGTTTTATCTCGACCTCGACCCCGATTACAAATATGTGGAAAGAGCTGACTTCAGAGCTAACCTCGACGAAATCCTTGCAGATAAAGAACCCGTCTGCGTAGTCCGCATGCAGGGCACAGGCGCATGGAGCACACGCAAGAAAACTGCAGGTGCAATCACTACTCCGATTATTGGCACGCACAACCTCTTCATGGTTTACAACCAGACCTACAATACCAGCGCAGGCGCCAACGTATTTGACATCTACATGGACAAGGTAGAGGTTGCAGGCGCAGAGTCAATCGTCAACGACAAGGCTGACAACAACGTACAGGTATTCACCGCAGCAGGTGAAATCATCGTAAAAGCCGACATCCCCACCACCGCCGAAATCTTCTCGCTCAACGGACAGCGCGTAGCGGCAGCCACAGTGGAAGGCGAGGCTTCAATCGAAATGAACCGTGGTTTCTATCTCCTCCGCGCAGCAAATGCCGAAGGTGTGAAATCTTTTAAGGTCATCGTAAAATAAATCCCGCAATATTCCGTTAATATAAATACAGCGTCATAAGAATGTAAAAACTCTCATAGCAAAAAAATCAAAATTTTATACTCTTATGACGCATAAAAGCAGGATTCTCCGTGAAGGAGCGTCCTGCTTCGTTTTATACACCCTACAATAGTCCGCGACGGCAAATATTGCAAATCTGAGAGATTGAGGGTATTGCAAAATTGATGTTGACAACTGCATGACGTAACATATTATAAGTTATAAGTTTTGCAATACCCTCTTCAAGCAATGAGTAATTCGCCAACGTAGAGCCGAAGGCTCTCAGCTATTTGAACGGCATTACCCGAGCCGTGTGATACTACCCTCAGGTGCGCTTCCTCCACATTAATTCGGGGTGTGAGCTACAAATGTGCTATTTTTTTGACAATGTGCATTTGGGCATAGCGCTAAAATTTTATAATTTCACACCCTGACATATTAACCTAACATTACCTTATTTCGACAATGAAAAAAATTATACTGACACTTGCCTGCGGAGGCATGGCGATGGCCGCAACAGCCGGGGATGGAATAAAATATCCCATCACGCGTGAGATGCACAATCCGCTCTTTGTAGAATTTCCGTCGCCGATGTACGGCACGGACAGTATCGGGCGTATGTTCACGGCCGATGCTTCGGCCCATGTGTGGCCCGACGGACGCCTCTACGTCTACGCAAGCCACGACATGGAACCGCCAAAAGGGTGCGACCGCATGGACCGTTACCACGTATTCTCCACCGACGACATGGTCAACTGGACCGACCACGGCGAGATACTGTCGTCGTACGACGTGAAAGAGCAGTCGGGATGGGGCATCGAGGGGTGGATGTGGGCACCCGACGCGGCCTACAATCCCGCCAACGGAAAGTATTACTTCTATTTCCCGCATGTCAACGAGCCGTTGCCCTGGGGCGGCCACGACTGGTGCGTGGGGATAGCCGTGAGCGACAGTCCTACGGGCGATTTCCACACCGCAGGCTACGTGGAGGGCGCACCGTCGCTCATCGACCCGTGCGTGTTTGTCGACGATGACGGACAGCCTTACATCTACAACGGAGGTGGCGGACAATGCTCCGGCGGCAAACTCCGTACCGACGACTGGACACGTCTCGACGGCGAGATGCAGCCGATGCAGGGCCTCGTGGATTTCCACGAAGGCACATGGGTGCACAAATACAACGGGAAATACTACCTGTCGCACAGCGACAATCACGGCCGCGACGGCAACCAGCTGCGCTATGCCATGTCAGACTCGCCTCTCGGTCCGTGGGAGGACAAAGGCGTATATGTCTATGCCACCGGCTGCGGCACAATCCACGGCTCCATCGTGGAATACAAAGGGAAATGGTACGCCTTATACCATGTGAACAATCCGTCGGGACGCGACGAGCTCCGCTCGGTATGCATCGACGAACTTGAATACAATCCCGACGGCACTATCCGCGTAGTGCGCAACTGGGGCACGCCGCACGACGAGATACTTATGCTTCCCGCAGCCGGCGAGACTCTCTCCATCGATGCCGTGAACTACAACAACGGCGGCGAACACTACGCCTACCACAAGAACGGCGCCGACGCTCCCGCGACAGTTGAATCGAAGTCGGGAAAACATATCGCCGACATGGGGAAAGGTGACTGGATGCGCTACAGTGTCAACGCAAAGAACGACGGCCGCTATGACATAACATTCAAAGTGGCTCCCAAAGCTCCCGAAACGAAATTCCACCTGAGCGCCAACGGCAGCGACATCACCGGCGAAATCGCGCTTGACGGCACATCGAAATCATTCGCCGACATCACGGTAGAGGGCGTAAGCATAGGCGCCGACGTGGAATACCTCGACCTGCGCGCCGACAACGGTCTGTTTGACATCAAGTCAATCACCATCGTCCCCGCAAAATAGCCACTGATGATTTTCCAGGGGCATTGCGGAATCCCATTTCACTAAACCGCGGTTAAAAACCGCGGCTACTAACAGGCTGAATATCCAGGCGTACCGCGTAATAGCCGCGGTTTTTAACCGCGGAAAAATCACAATCCTTTCAACTAATTTATAAACAACGATATATACCATGAGTAAAAGAGAAATTGCAGGCGCATTACTGTTTGCGGCCATGATGACGGCGGCTACCGCTTCGGCGGCGCCCGCGTGGCAGATGAAGGAAGCGCCGATGATGACACCCTGGGCAACGCAGATCGACACTTCGTGCCCGCTCCCCGAATATCCGCGTCCGCAGATGGTGCGCGACGACGGCTGGCTCAACCTCAACGGCATCTGGGAACTGCGCAAGGGCGTACCCGACGAAGCCTACAACGCCGGTTTCGGCTACGACAAAAGCATTCTCGTGCCCTACCCCATCGAGTCGGCGCTGTCGGGCGTCATGGAGAAGAGTGACGAACAGTGCTACTGGTACCGCCGCACGTTCACCGTCCCCGCGGAGATGAAAGGCAAACGCCTGCTGCTCCACTTCGGAGCCGTGGACTGGGAGGCGAAAGCATATATCAACGGCAAGGAAGTCGGGCGCCACACCGGCGGCTACGACCCCTTCACATTCGACATCACCGACGCCGTCAACCCTGACAACGCCGAACAGGAGCTCACCGTGTACATCTACGACAACACCGGCGTACAGGGTCAGATGACGGGCAAGCAGTCGAAAAATCCCTCAATCTGCTGGTACACTTGCTCAAGCGGAATATGGCAGACGGTATGGCTCGAGGCTGTGCCCGACAGCTATATCAGCGCTTTGGAAATGGAGCCGACGCTGTCGCAGAACTGGCTTAACCTCAATGTCACGGCCAATGCCGCCGGCTCGACGGTCGACGTAAGCATAAAAGACCGCGAAGGCAAAGAGGTGGCATCGCTCGCCGATGGCGCAACAGACAAGACACTGCGCATCACCGTGCCCGACGCACACGTATGGAGTCCCGCCGACCCGTATCTCTATGACGTGGACATCACTCTCAAAAAGGATGGCAAGGCCGTCGACAAGGTATCGGCCTACTTCGGCATGCGCAGGATTGAGGTGAAAAAGGTCGACGGCTATCCCCGCATATTCCTCAACGGCGAACAGATATTCCAGATAGGGCCGCTCGACCAGGAATTCTGGCCCGACGGACTTCACACGCCGCCGTCGGAGGCCGCGATGCTCTACGACATAAAGACGATGAAAGACCTCGGCTTCAACATGGTCAGAAAGCATATCAAGGTGGAGCCGGACCGCTGGTACTATCTCTGCGACCGCGAGGGTCTGCTCGTATGGCAGGACCTCCCGTCGGGCAACGTGGTCAAGGAGTACGAGGAGCTTGCCAAGTCCAACTTCAAGGACGAGGCCGTCAGAATCGTCAAAGCGGTCAAGAACCACCCGTCGATAGTGCACTGGGTAGTGTTCAACGAAGGCTGGGGACAGTTTGACACGCCCGAAGTGACTACCCTCGTGCAGAACAATGTCAACCGCCTATCCCCCTCGCGCTTCGGAAAAGCCTCGCTGATATGCAACGCCAGCGGCTGGACCGACCACGACCTCGGCGACATCATCGATACCCACAGCTATCCGCACCCATCCTGCCCTACGCACGCCACACGCGCGGCGGTATGCGGCGAGTACGGGGGCATCACGCTCAAGGAGCCGGGGCATATATGGCCCGGAGGCGACTTCCAGTACACCGTGGTCGAGACCAAAAGCGACTTCACCGACTATTTCAATATGCTTTGCGACGAAATCAAGGACCTCTACTACATGGGGCTGAACGCCGCCGTATATACGCAGATAGCCGATGTCGAGATTGAGAAGAACGGGTTCCTGACCTACGACCGCAAGGTGCTCAAGACCGACAATCCAGCCAAAATACGCGCCAAGATTCAGGAGGTGCTCGACATGCCGCACAGCGACATGAAGGTCACCCCGATTATCTCCACAAGCGGCTCGCACCGCTATAAATGGCGCTATTCGTTCAGTGCCGACGTGCCACGCCACTGGCAGGAACCGGGCTTTGACGACTCATCCTGGCCTTTGGGCGAGGGCGCTTTCGGTGCCAACGTCGGCTCGTCGCAGCATCTTGTGGGCACGAACTGGAACACCAACGACATAGTGATGCGCCGATGGTTTAAAATCGGCGACCTGACGCCCGAGGCAATCGACGCCATGCGTTTCGTGACATTCCACGACGAGGATATCGAAATATACATCAACGGCGTATGGGCTGCGTCGCGCAGCGGATACACCAACGGATACATCCCGGTCGACATCTCCGACCAGGCCAAGGCAGCGATACGTCCCGGCGAATGGAACCTGATAGCCCTGCGCGGCAAGCAAAGCTCGGGAGGCCAGATAATGGACGTGGGCATATCGGTATTCGGCGACGTCGACATTGAATACACCGAGGATTTCTCCGACTACACACCTACGGAATACAGCGAGTTCACGGACCCTACGTCGCCGGTAAAGCCTTCGTTCACGAAGGTTTCCGGCACTGATTTCTCACACACCGCCGACCGTTCAAACGCCGCCTGGGGCGACATCGACAACGACGGCAATCTCGAGCTGATTTATTCCGGACGCCACAACCACCTCAACGGGGGCTGCGACCGCACGCTCATCTACAAGCACAACGGCGACGGCAAATTCACCACTGTCGCCAACTCCATCGCAACATGTTACTACGCCGACCCCGTATTGCTTGACTTTGACAACGACGGCAACCTCGACCTGTTCATGCCGGGGCTTAAAAACCGCGACTACAAGGACAATCTCGACGACGTTGCGGCCTCTCTCTACCGCAACGACGGCAACGGCAACTTCACCGACGTCAATGCCGGGGGCGCATACGGCATAGCCCCGATATACAACGCCCGCGACGGCGGCCGCTCACGCCACTGGGTATCGGCAGGCGACTACGACAACGACGGCTACACCGACATCGTGGCCATCGGTCTCGACGACTACGCCGATACCGACGGCAACGGCAACCCCATAGTGCGCAACGACCGCCGCGTGCTCTCGCTCTACCGTAATCTCCAAGGAAAAGGTTTTGAACTCCAGAAGACGCCCCTCGACGGCAAGGCGCCTCTGCCGGGACTGACCCGCGGCTCGGTCTACTTCGCCGATTTCGACAACGACGGCAACCTCGACATCATGGCGTCGGGCTACGGGCCGCTCGAAGGCAACCTGCACATCTACTGGAACAACGGCGACGGCACGTTCAGCGAGATGCCGGGACGTTTTTTCGGGTCGTATGACTCGTCGTGCATGCCCGCCGACCTCAACGCCGACGGACTGACCGACATACTCGTGACAGGCTATGCCAACTACGGCTCGGGCAACCGCAAGGATATATTCATCTACCGCAACGACGGCAATCGCCGGTTCTCACTCGTTCCGGCCGGCGAATGCGGTTTCGAGGGAGTTGACGGCGCTACCCCCGACGTGGCCGACGTAAACGGCGACGGACTCCCCGACATATTCATCGGCGGACACGGCGCGACGCACGAAATCACCACGTGGCTCTATCTCAACTGCGGCGATTTCGTTTTCCAGCCGTTCGGCGCATGGTACAGCGACCCGTTCGGCAAGCAGTTCACCTTCGACCGTATAAGCCACGGCAACTCTCATCTGATTGACTACAACAACGACAACCGCCTCGACGCATGGTCGATGGGCTGGGGACAGGCATCAAGCTGCGGAAAGGACTGCGGCGCATCGCTCTACACCAATGTATCTTCCGCCGTCAATCAGGCACCCGGCATTCCGACCGGCCTGCAGGTGGAATACGATGCTGCCGGGGGTCAGTTCATATTCAGCTGGGTAGCGCCCGACGACGACAGCACCCCCAAAGAGGCACTGCGCTACAACCTGTATCTGCGCAAAGCGGGCGACGACGCCATATTCATGACAATCCCCGCCGATGCAGCTACCGGACGGCTTAAGGTGACGGAACTCGCCGCGGCTATCGCCACAACGCGCCATGCACTCACCGTTCCGGTGGATAATGCCCGCTACGAATGGGGCGTACAGGCCATCGACAACGGCAAAGCGGCCGGCCGCTTCGCCACCGCCTCGTTCAATCCGGCCGACGTAGCGTCGGTCGGCACACTGACCGCCGACAACGCGCTCTCGCTCGAACCGCTCGGCGATACGCTACACTACACCGTCAGCGGCACGGCAGCCACACTAAGCATCTACAACGCCACCGGCATATTGCTGCATCAAGCCGCCGTGACCAGCACGGGCACCGTCCCCCTCCCCGCCCCGGGACTCTACATAGCATCCCTCGCCCCGGCACTCCTTGCCCCCGTAACCCTGAAATTCCTCATAAAGTAGTGAATAACTATATTTAGCTGTCAAAATTGGCAGCACTTTGTAGGGACGCGATTCATCGCAGTTTACTTAAGCCGACTTCGGAGGATAATGATGAACGGGGAAGTCGTTTATATTGACATTACCGTTAATATTAACGATTCCGTAGGCATCATCTATATGATTAACCCGGTCATGGCGCGAAGCGCCTTGGCCGGGTTAATGTGTGGGTGGAGCACGTTGCCGCAGGCATCATCAATCTGCATAAGCTATCCTTACATAAGAGCCTCCCGGTATGAAGCGGATTGATGATGCCTGCGGCAACATCACGCAGCATGGTGCATCTCGTCCCGGCCAAGGCGCTTTCGCGCCATGACCGGGTTAATCAAATAGAGGATGCCTGCGGCATCGTTGCTACCCAATGTTGTCCGCTTAACCTCACTACAAGAGGATGTATCTACTATAAGTTTTACACCACTATCACGCCTTTAAGTAAACAGCATTGAATCGCGTCCTTACAATTTCGTTTCGTGTATTTTGAGTTTTGTGACGCCGTCATATTTGTACAAGGCGTATCAATATTGTTATATTACAACAATCAGGGCGCTGTGCCGATGTTTCGGTCGCAGCGCCCTGATGTTCTATTTTTTATCGGGGTGACGTATAATCCGTTAACGGATTATACGCTTGCTTACTTTATTGCCTTTCTTGACGAGATATACTCCGGCTGAAGTGGGATACTCGACACGCATACCCTGGAGGTTGTAATATTCCTCGGGGGCATTGGGGTCATCGGCTGCGACGTCTGAAACTCCGCTGAGGCCGGTGTCGCCCTTGGCGTTGTAGATACCGTAGTTGCGTACCTTGACATTGTCGCCTGTCTGGGAGCCTGAGCCGTTGCTGAAGATTACGTTGCATGCGTCGAGAGCACCTTCGGTCTCTACGGTATATTCGTAGTAGTCGCCGTTCTTGACGAGCTTGGTGCCGGGCCATTTGCCGGTGATTTCATTGCACTCGTTGCTGCCGTAGATGTAGCAGTAGACGTTGCTCCAGTTTGCAGAGCTGTTGTCGAAGTAGATGTGCCATACGGTAGATTTGGTATCCACTTTTGTATAGACTGCCGAACCGGTCTTGGTCTCGATGCCGTCGGTAGCGCTCCAGCTTACAGTCACTGACTCGCCGTCGACCATATCGGTGCCGAGAGTGAAGGTTGCAGTGCCGTTGAACGACATCTGGGCGCCGTTGCCTATCTTATACCATGCCGAAGTGGCGTTGGTGGCAGTGATGGTGACATCCTGGGTGCCTACGAAAGTACCGCCGTTGGGGCTGAGTTTCACGCTGAGACCCGATGCTTCGATGATGTCGTAGGGCTCGAGGCTGGAACCGAGCTTGTAGACACCGCCGTTGACGAATTTGTATCCGCCCTCGTTGTTGCCGGGAGACTGGCTGTTGCCTGCATTGCTGAAGATAATCCTTGCTGAAGAGGGGATTTCGGCATCGCCGGTATATGTCCATTTGTACATGTTATCGCCGAGATACTGCAACGACTGTCCGGGCCATGTGCCTCCGGTGTAGTTGGTCTGGTCGTCCCAGATCCATGCAGTCGCTGCTGTCCATGACTCATGATAGAGGAAGATGGCCTGCTCGTCGGCCTCGATAGAGGGAGCGATTACGGGGTCGGGCTCGACGCGGTCGCCGCCGGGGCCTACAGGGCCGGGGGTGGGATTGGGCTTGATGGTGGTCGTTTCATCGGGCATGGTTTCATCGGGCCATGTAGTCCAGTTCTCTTCTGCGGGAGCATCGGCGTAGAGATACTTGCCGTCGTCGCCGATTTTGCCGGGGCCGTCGAGTACGAATACTCGCATGTTGCCTTTACCCGAGCATGTGGCGGTGAGCGTGTTGTTGGTCACATTCTGTACTTCGCCGGTGATGGCATCGACATAACGACCGTTGAGGATGCCGGTGAATGTCGAGTTGCCCGAGATGGTTACAAGCACATACGAGTCAACCTTGTCGTCGGTGTAGCGACGTTTGAAAGAGAGGCTGCCCGAGCAACCTTCGGTAGAATACTGACCTTTGCGGAGAGCGGGCACGGCAGCGCGGATTTTGTTGAGGCGCTGGATGTGGAGCGCGAGAGGATATGAAAGCGTAGAGGCGAGGTTGCCTGTGGCGCCGCTGTAGTCGGCGAAATCGTTGACGGTGACATCGCCTTCAATATAACCGCCGAAATATGCACGGCCTGAGTCCTTGAGAGCAAGAACGGCACCTTTGTCAATAGCTTTGCCTTTCTGGAACTCTACTTCCGAACCGTAATAGATACAGGGAATGCCGCGGAACGAAAACATCAGCGAGAGGTTTTCGGCCCAGGTTGCCTGGTCTTTCGAGAAGCGGAAGTTGCTGTCGGGAGCATAGTCGTGGGAGTCGACATATACCACGTTATATGTGGCGTCGTTGTAGAGGTAGTCCTGACCGTGAACACCGAATGCGCCTGATGCCGAATTGAAATTCCAGTGCATCGCGAAGTCGATGACGCTCAGGCCGGAGAAATCGCTATAGTCGGGCTTGTGATAGTCATTGCCGTTGAGCAGGGCGTTGTCGCTCTTGCGCAGTATGGCGTCTGCGTGGCCCAGGTCATCTTCGGCCGACTGGTGCACTGAATCCCAGTTGGTGTGGCCGCTGACAGTCTCATAGTCGTGCGAGCCTTCGGTCTCGGAGGGAATGGCCACGACAGAGTCCCACGACTTGGGGTCGTAGTCCCATGCATAGTCCTTCGACTCTTTCCATGTGTAGTAGCAGGGAGAGCAGTTGTAGTTCGCACCGCGGTAAATCACCTCCATCGAGCGTGCGCATACCTCGCCGAACATGAAGAACGGAGTGTTGCCGCGCTTTGCCTTGGCTTCGGCTGACTCTGCTGCCTCAAGGAGCTGCGGGAGGAAGTTCTTGTTGAACGACAGACGTGGAATATGACCCGCGGTGTCGATACGGAAACCGTCCACACCCATTTTGATGAAGCGAGAGTAGCAGTCTACGATATATGAAGTGACGCCGGGGTGCTCGGTGTTGAGGTCGACGCAGTCGCCTGCAATCTGTCCCCACCAGCGAGAGGGATCGTCCCAGTCAAACCAAGCCTTGTGGTGCCAGTAGTTGTGGGTATCCTTGTTGGTGAAGTCGGAGTTTTTCATCAGCGCCAGGCGCGAGCCATACTGGGCGGCAGGCTTCATCGAGGCATAGTTTTCGGGAAGCAGGCCCCCTTCGCTTTTGGGCACCACTTTCATCGAAGCATTGATGTCACCGAGATCCTGTGTATAGTCTTTCTCAAACATCTTGCAGAGATAGTTCTCACCGAAGTTTCCGGTGTGCTGCAGCACGATGTCGAGCACGAGTTTCATGTCGCGTTTGTGAACTTCGTCGATAAGGGTCTGGAATGCTACATCAGCATCAGCGTCGGTCGCATCCTTTGATACATAACGATGGTCGATTTTCGAGAAATCCATCGCATGATAGCCGTGATAGTCAAGGCCGGAACCGTTTTCTACGATAGGTGTGATCCAGACAGCGGTGAAACCGAGAGCCTTGATGTAGTCGAGCTTCTCGATAAGACCTTTGAAGTCGCCTCGCCATTCGGGGTCGTTGACATTGAGCACACCGTCCCAGCAGTAGGTGTTGTTGCTGATGTCACCGTCGTAAAAACGTGTGGTCATGGCAAAATAGATTGTCTCGTCGCGGAAATCGGTACGATCTCCGACAAACGTGGCCGCGTTGGATGACAGAGCTGTCATGGCTACAGCCGTCCCCAGCAGCAAGCGGGAAATCTTTTTCATCTTGTGAAATTTAAGAAATGTAAGTAATTATGAAGTTGGTATTAAAATTTTATAATTCGGTATAGATATAAAATATTCTGCAAATATATGCGTTATCATACAATTATGCAAGCTGATACGTAAAAAAAACATAAAAAAGAAGGCCTGTCTGCCGGAGACAGGCCTTCTTTTTTATGTGACGTATATAAATTATACAGTCAGGTCATAATGCCAGGGGCATTATTTGACAACGAATTTCAATGCATCGGCACTGCCGTCGACGCTGAGCATATAAAGCCCTGCGGGGCAGCCGGCGAGCGATATTTTTCCGCTGCCCGAAGCCACTTTGACGCCGGAAGCATTATATACGGTACCGAAAGTTTCGGCCGAAGGCAATACCACACTGCGCGATGCGGCGTCATAGTATACCTGCGCGCCGTCGGCAACGATGTCGCTCACTCCGCCGAGTCCGATATATACTTTATTGGAAGCGGCCGACTCGATTCCGGCATTTTCGGCTGTCACGTGGTAAGCACCGTCGGTCATACCGTTTTCGGGGAAGTCATAGCTTGTAGCGGTAACGCCGCTTACAACCTTCACGCCGTCGCGATAAATATTATATGTGACTGCATCCGAGGCTTCAGCGGCAGCGGCTTTGGCGCTGCGTCGGTCGGGAGCCGCCAGGGTGGCGTATATGCGCCAGTTGCCGTCAAGGGTCTTGTTAAGGCTCTTGAGAGTCTTCCACGAGGTGTCACCCGCCGAAGCCGACAGGAGGTTACCGTAACCGTCGTCGGCCGGTCCTGCATCGAACAGCATCGGTTTGACACCGTTGGCGTATGTCAGGTGATAGCCTATCATTATGTCGCGGTCGGCAGTGATGACGAAGGGTTCGTTAAGGCGTATCTCATTGTATCCCTCTGTCGAGATGGCACGCAGGTCGGAGAGAGCGACTTCCTGCTCGTACACGAGGTTCTTGTCAACGAAGATGACCACGCTTGCCGAATTTACATCGACCGAGTAGAGACCGAACTTGATATGGGTTATCCTCATGCCTTTGCTTGCGGTAAGTTTCTCGGCGGGGAAGAGCTGCACGGCATAAGTCTCGCGCGTGCCGCTGCCGGTCATGCCGACACCGTAGCTGGCACCGTCGACGCAGTAGCTGAGTACTGGAGCGCTTTCGGGCACGCTCCACTGCAGGTCGTGGGTAGCGTCAGTATCCGTAACGTCATGCTTAGAGCGGAGGTCATACGGGGCGATGCCGGCCTGCTCGATGTCGTAGTCGACCACAACTGACTCTGATTTGGCCGATTCCCATCCGTTGGGGTAAATGGCCGACACGGCGAATGTGTGCATGCCGTAACCGTCGAGAGCCGCGGTAAACGAACGTTGGTCGGTGGTACCCGTCAGCTCGCCGTTGCAGTATATATTGAACGATGCGGGAGCCAACGATGCGGGAGCACGATGCGGCTGAGATGCCGACGCCTCGGGATTGATGCCGTAATCGGCTTCGGCAGCCGGAACAATCACTTTACGCAGCGATGCCTTACCGCAGTCAAGCGAACCGATTTCGACCGACGCGGGGGCAGCCTGTGGCTGTGTGCCGGCGACTTCCGACGCTACCGCCGAAATAGCGATATTGTAATTATTGTAAGTAGAGTTGATTGTGCCGAGGTTCATCCATGTCGACATTCCGGGAAGTTTGACGATGGCGCCGCCGGTCACCAGCGGGCCCTTATCGAGGATAATCGGCGATGAGCCGCCGGGAAGCGCCGCGTTGTAGGCGATAATTATATCCTCGTTGCCGGTAATCTCGACGGGAGTGTCAAGAGTAAGCGTATAGGCGGCGAGAGGTGACACTTCCCCGGCGCCAATAGCCGTCGATGAAAGCAGCGTGCGTCCGCCGTACACATCGAGAGAGAATCCCTCGGGGAGGTCGTCGCCGATGATGAAGTTAATCTTGGTTATGCGGTATCCGGCATAGGGTGCGACTTCATCAGCGGTAAAGCGTGTGCCGTAGGAAAGTTCCATGTCCTCGTCGAAACCGGCCATATAGGCGATGCCGTCGTGATGTTTCAGCTCCACGTCCATGCCCCATGCAAGGTCGACAGTACCGTTGGCCCTGTCGAGACTTGCCGACGAGAGCAGCGGAGCGCGGTAGGCGGCGGGTAGTTTGGCCGTAGCTTTGGCGACCGTGCGTTCGGACACATTTCCATTGTCGGCCACAGCCTCGACCGAATACACGTAGCTTCCGGGAGCGGGAGCCACATCATTGTAGCCGGTGGCGGTGACAGACTGCGCTATCAGCTCGTCGTCGCGGTATACGTTGTAGCCCTTGGTGGTGGCGCCGTAAGCGGTTCCGCCTTCAATATCAGCCGAAAGCATCCAGTTGCCGGGGATGTTGCCCGATGCAAGCGTCTTCCATGTCGGCTTGGAATTCAGGAAGTTGGACGAACTTGGCGACGAGGTCGAGAAGCAGTTGCCTTTCGAGCCTACCGCTGCCTTGTTGTCGACGCTGATCGGTTTGGTCTTGGGAGTCTGGAGCACATAATATCCGTAGGCATAGCGGCTTCCGGATTCAATCTCCACGGGAGTAGTCAGTTTGAATTTGGTCCATTGGTCGGCCTTTATCTGCGCGATGGTCTCTGCCGGCACCACCTCGGAGTATACGAATACACCGTCCTTCATGACCCACAGAGTAAGGCCGGTGACCGTGGCCTCCTTGAAATGCCCGTTGATGGCGGTCAGCTTGCCGCCGACAAACGAGATGAGGTCGTCGGCATCAAATTCATTCTTAATCCACACCTTGGTATTTGACGAAGCGGTTCCGCCGATAGCGTTGCCGTAGATCCCGTTTGTCCATGTCAGCAGGTTGTCGCTGCCGCGAAGTAGCGGAGCGCTCCAGCTCAGTGCCACGTCAAGATCGGCGGCTGCCGCAGCCAGTGAGGCGGGAGCCGGATAGCTGTCGGCCGCGGTCTTTACGGTGGCATAGTATTCCGGCGATTTGTATGCCCCTGCCGAATATACGGCTTCCACGGCGTATGCGTTTTTGCCGCTTGCCTGGCCGCTGAGGCTGCACGAAGTCTCCGAGGCCGGAGTCTGCGCCACCTTCACGCCGTTGGCATATACGTTGTAGCTGTCGGGAGCTTCGTCGACATCGTTGGCAAGATGCGCCGTCACAAGATAGGTGCCGCGGCCGTTATGGCTCCATGTCTTTCCGTCAAATGAGTAAAGGTCGCCTTTGGAATTGACGGCATTGTCCATGATAGCCGACATTGTCAGGTTGGGACCGTGCTCTATTTTGAGTGCCACCATCACTTCCTTGTCGGCCGGGAGGGTATAGGGTTCGTCGAGACGTATCGTACGGAAAGAATCCTTTTTATAGCCGGACATGTCGGCCGGCTGCTCCCTTACCACTTTCCCATCCTCATAAATGAGCACTGTCACGGCGACTACCGGACGATACTCGTAATAATCCACGGCGTCGATGACTTCGCCGGCAATCGGGCTCAAGTCGGCAGGTGTGAACCGCGACGCGACATAGATGACAGCCGGCTTCTGCGGCGTAGTCTGTCGCCCGTCATCGCCATCATAGGCATAGCCGTTGTGCCAGGCAAGCGTCTTGACGCTTTGCGGTGCCTTCCAGCTGAGACTCACGTCGGAGAAGTTGGTCGAAATCTCAACCGAATGAGGCGCGCCCTGACGGGCCCACATAGCGGCAGGCAGAAGCACTGCTGCTCCGGCCAAAAGTGATGATAGTAATCTTCTTGTCATTTTTAAATTAAATTAGGTGAAATGATTGACAAACTTCCCGCACATAAACGGGATTATATGGCAAAAATACAAATATTTTTGCAAAAACAAAGATTTATGTATTATTTTCCCACCAAAATATGCGCAAATAAATACATTATTTCATTTTTTCATACAATATTCCACGTTATCAGGGAGTTTCGTGATTATGCGCGCATCGAGCATCCTCGACTCGCAGAAATCGCCGGCCGCGGAGCAAGGCAATCGCCGGCACAGGGGTAAAAAGTGTCGCCTGCCACCCTCCGTCGGGGCGATTGGCGAAATATTTGCATTTATGGCGATGTTTGATAATGATATTTTCAAAAAAAGAATTACCTTTGTTGAATATATAATTTTATAAATATGTATGACCCGGGGTCGTTTGGGACCAGGGGTCTCATTAACGATATATTTTTTTAGTTTTACGAATTTCTTTCAGCAGCATGAGAGTCAAGATACATAGCGAAGGCAATAACCTGCTGGTGGTTCTGGCGCTGGCGCTCATTATTATCAATGTGCCGCTGTGGCTTACGCTCCACAACATTATTGCGCTTCCGATTGTTGTAACGGCAGTATCGGGAACGCTGTTCCTTTTGGTATTGAATTTCTTCCGTTCGCCCAAACGCCACTTCAAAGGCGACCCGGTCAATGCCGTGGTGGCTTCGGCCGACGGCAAAGTGGTGGCCCTTGAGGAGACATTCGAGGATGAATATCTCCATGAGCGCGTAATACAGCTGTCGGTGTTCATGAGCGTGTTCAACGTGCATGCCAACTGGTTTCCGGTCGACGGCAAGGTGATATACACCAAGCACCACAACGGCCGCTTTATGGCCGCCTACCTGCCCAAATCGAGCAAGGAGAACGAGCGCTCGACCGTGGTGATCGAAACGCCTGAAGGACAACGGATACTGATGCGGCAGATTGCCGGCGCAATGGCGCGGCGCGTGGTCACCTACGCCGAGCCGGGCGACGACGCCAACATCGAAGACCACATGGGCTTCATCAAATTCGGTTCGCGTGTTGACCTCTATCTCCCGCTGGGAACCGAGATTTTTGTTAACATAGGCGATAAAACACTTGGCGGCCTGACGCTTGTCGGACGCCTTCATCCTGAAAAGAAACAATGATACGTAACATAATCAATATGGTGCCCAACTGCATCACCCTGCTCAACCTGCTGTCGGGGTGCGTGGCGATAATCTTTGCATTCAGTCCGCTCGATGTGCATGACCGGCTTTTGGGCTGGGAATGGGCAGCCATAATGATGGGCATGGCCGCCTTGTTCGACTTCCTCGACGGAGCCGTGGCCCGTATGCTCAACGCTAAATCCGGCATAGGCAAAGAGCTCGACTCGCTGTCCGACCTCGTGAGCTTCGGGGTGGCGCCGGGACTGCTGCTTATGAACGTGCTGCTCGCCGCCGGTGCGGGCTGGTGCAGCTACATCGCGCTGTTCCTGCCGCTGATGGGCGCTCTGCGTCTTGCCAAATTCAATGTCGACGACTCGCAGACGGTCACCTTCAAGGGCCTTCCGATACCGGCCAACGCCATATTCTGGATCGGAACGGTAGGCGCGATGATGAACGGACAGCTACGCCCCACAGTAGGTATCACCGTGGCCGTAATCATCATGATGGGGCTTCTGATGGTGAGCAACATGCCGATGTTCTCGCTAAAGATGTCGAATTTCTCGCTGCGAGATAATTTCGTGCGCTATTTCGTAGTGATTGCCACCGTTATATTTGTAGCCACGATGGGCGTGGCAGGCTTTGCGGCCGCCATCCTGCTGTATATCGTGGTGTCGGCATTGCAGCGCATCGTAAAAGTCACAACCGAATAAAATCATACGCAACTGTTACTTAACGGTAGAATAATGGGTACTTTTCTCCTGCTGTTATTTATAATATTTTTCGTCGTACCTGTGGTGCGCATAGCTTACTCCGTATATAAAGTGCGGAGCAAGATGCGCGATGCCATGAGAGGAATGTATGGCGCGCAGCAATCAGATGCCGGCTCCGATACGCGCCAGACGCGCAAGGGGGGCTGGTCGGCGCCCGGCGAGCATCGCAAGAAAATCGGCAAAGATGTAGGCGAATACGTGAAATTCGAGGAACTGCCCGCATCACCGTCATCCGGCACATCGCAAAGCGCACGCCATACGGACTACGAACCGCAAATCACCGATGCCGACTGGGAGGATATAAAATGAAAAATACCAACTATGTGCCCCGGCTGTACGATTTTCTCCGGCAGCTGGCAGCCAACAACAACCGCGAATGGTTTGCCGCCAACAAACCGCTCTATCTCGAGCTCAGGCAACTGTGGGAGGAGGATATCAACCGCCTCATAGCATGCATGTCGTCATGGGAGCCGCGCCTGTCGCATCTCACGGCCAAGACCGCAGCATTCCGCATATACCGCGACATACGGTTCTCCAACGACAAAAGTCCGTTCAAGACATATTTCTCGGCGGCGTTCAGCCAATACGGCAAGATGACACACCGCGCCTGCTACTACCTGCACATGGACGGCACGCCCGAAGGCGGCCTCTACGGCGGCGCATGGTGCCCCGACAGCGCCATGCTGCGCAAGATACGCAAGGCGATTGTCGACAACATAGAGGAATTCGAGGCAATTGTCAACGACCCCGCCATGCAGGAAGCATTCCCGCAGTGGTACTGCAACATGCTCAAGACGGTGCCCAAGGGATATGACCGCGACCATCCGCAGGCACAATATCTGCGCATGAAAGACTACGGCCGCTTCGCCCCTACCGACCCGAAACTGTTCTGCGACCCCGCGTGGCCCGAGATTGTGGCCGAACGCTTCAGCAAGATACAGCCCTTCGTGGAGTTCCTCAACTATTCGCTCGACGAATAGTCGCTCAATCAATCAGACGGGTCGGACCTGTCTGACCGGTCTGACTTGTCTGACTTTGTCATGGCCTCCCCCATAATATTTTTTTTGACTGCAAAAGAAAAAATTGTTATCTTTGTCAAAACTCATTTTTACAACAATATCAAACTTCATATAGCATGGCAGAAATCAAGACAATAGGTATCCTGACATCAGGAGGCGATGCCCCCGGCATGAACGCCGCCATACGCGCCGTCACCCGTTCCGCAATCTACAGCGGGCTTAACGTGAAAGGCATATACCGCGGATATCGTGGTCTTATATCCGACGAAATTGTCGACTTCCACACCCAGAACGTGTCAAACATCATACAGATGGGCGGCACAATACTGAAGACTGCCCGTTGTAAAGAATTTCAGACTCCCGAAGGACGCCAGCTGGCATACGACGTGATGCAACGCCATCAGATCGACGCCCTCGTGGTCATCGGCGGCGATGGTTCGCTCACCGGAGCACGCATCTTCGCCAACGAATTCAACTTCCCCATAATCGGCCTCCCCGGCACCATCGACAACGACCTCTTCGGCACCGACTCGACTATCGGCTATGACACGGCACTCAACACCATCATGGACTGCGTCGACAAGATACGCGACACCGCCACGTCGCACGAACGACTCTTCTTCATCGAGGTCATGGGCCGCGACGCCGGCTTCCTCGCCCTCAACGGAGCAATCGCCGCAGGAGCCGAGGCCGCCATTATTCCCGAAATCTCGACTCAGGTCGACCAGTTGGCCGAACTTATCCAGAACGGCTTCCGCAAGAGCAAGAACTCATCAATCGTGCTCGTGGCCGAAAGCCCCGTCACCGGCGGCGCGATGGGCCTGGCCGAACGTGTGAAAAACGAGTATCCCGGCTACGACGTGCGCGTATCGATACTCGGCCACCTGCAGCGAGGCGGCTCCCCCACTGCCTACGACCGCATCCTCGCCTCACGCATGGGTGCCGCAGCCATCGACGCCCTCATGGACGACCAGCGCAACGTCATGATCGGAATCAAGAACGATGAAATCGTCTACGTACCCTTCACCCGCGCCATCAAGAAGGAGAAACCCATCAACCGCGACCTCCTCGAAACACTCCGCCGCCTCTCAATATAAAATACCGAAACGTTCAAGACAGCATAAAGGCGGCCGCGGAGTAATATCTCGGCCGCCTTATATATTTTTACATTTAAATTTTGAGAAATCGAGTAAAAATAACAGCGCTAAAATTTGCATGGCAAGAAAAAAAATACTAACTTTGCCACGCAAAAGCAGGGGTATTAGCTCATCTGGCTAGAGCGCGACACTGGCAGTGTCGAGGTGAGCGGTTCGAGTCCGCTATACTCCACTTGATGTAAACAACAGCATCAAGGTCCCATAGCTCAGTTGGTTAGAGCACCTGACTCATAATCAGGGAGTCCTAGGTTCAAGCCCTAGTGGGACCACACTCAGAAAATCAAGCACTTACATTCATTTGTAGGTGCTTTCCTTTTTTCCGCACGGAAAAACCGGTACAGAACTTTTATTTCGTTTCATTTTAATGGGTCAGCTGCAAAACCCAGTTGAAATATTAAAAAGCCATACGAATAAAAATCATCACCCGAAATGCCCAACCTCCCAAATCATTTTCAGGAGCATAATCGGAGGGCCGGAGGCTCGTGGATTGTTATTAACCCCGGCTCGGAGAACGCGGAGCGGGCGCAGACCGGGGCACAATGCAATACAAACAGAGGATAAGCCCGGGACGGGCGGTTTGTGGTT
>MNQK01000009.1:23748-56002 GCA_001915385.1 Bacteroidales bacterium 52_46
TGCGTACCGTCCCGGTACTCCGAACCCCGGTTAAGCACACCCTCGAGCCTCCGGCTCTCCGCTGTCGGAATTTTAACAACTGAGTTTTTGCATTGATCCATTTTAACTAAAGGAGTGAATATTAAAATTACTGAGGAATAATGTATCCCGAATATTCCATATAGGCCATTAAAATATCAATGCACATTTGGCACCAATCTCCAAAATCTATCATAAGATTTATCAATAGCCCAGATATAATATTCCCATTTTGGACATCCCATATTAAAACATTGTATAACCTCTCTTTAAAGTGTCGTAAGCTCTGATAAACTGTTTGTCGACTTTTGTAATATTTATTCATATGGAAGAATAGTCGATTCGGAATTGGCAGGTTGGTTTTGACCTATTACCCCCGAAAAGACATTCTTCCATGCGGTGCTTCGCGGTGCGAAGATAGCGACGATAAGCGAAACTGTTATTTTATCTTTTGCGTCATGTTACGACAGATGTCGAAATGTCGTAAAAATGCTGTTGACGACTGCAATACTGTCAAAGTATGCCCGAATTGCATTTAGTAGTCAGCGTATTAAATGATACTCAAATAATCTTTGCATTTGTCGCCTTGCGCTCAAATATATTGTTAACTTTGATGTCGGGACGAATCCAGACAGTCCGCGACAATTTTGAAAAATCAGAAGAGCACTTCGACCGACAGACTACGATGTTGTTTACTTTTATTCTTTTCCAGTATTATATAATGTAGATAAAAAATTCAATCTTTCTTTCTAACAGATGAAACGCTTTCCATTCTTACTAATCAGTCTTATACTGCTGTGTAATTTAGGGTGCAACAATTCAAAATCCGATACGACGGATGATACTGAAATGGAGGATTCTATTATGGGAGATTCTCTTATCAATGACGACAATACCGGGAGTCTTGAATTTTGGACAGCAGATACCATTATAAAGATTAATCCACGTTTAGTTCGTCTAATGGACTCTTTATATCAATACACGCGACATGAATTGCCCTTAAATGACGTCAGAAACAATCGCAAATGGATGCAAGGGTTTAGGAACCAATTATGTAACTATTACAGAGAAACACGGCGTCCCGACAGTATTTCTGATTTTGCTATGGCTGACAGCATAATTGCGGAAGCATACTCTTTGTGGAATTTTGACAAAGATGAGTCAACGATGGGAATGATTATAAGTAACGATATTGAGAGGACCAGATTGATATTTGAACAATTTAACGAATATGAAAAACTAAACAGTATTTGTGAAAGCGAAGAACAAAGAGAAATCCTTTTGTCTGAATTTACAGAATGGCTGGAGGTAGAGAACTTATTCTATAAAATATTTGCAAATTGTGTTGACTTATATTTTTGGGGAGGCTCAATAAGTGGTATCATCAAGACAAGTGCCGCATTGAGAATTTTGAATGTACATATAGACCTTTATAAAAATGAATACGCAATTATTAGTAATAGTGTGAATCAATGTGAGGACAACGGCACTTTCCTCCGCCCGGCACAGAATCTTTTGATTAGTTGCTGTAAGCAAGCTCTTGATGAATGGTATAACCCTGTAAACGCAAATTCCCTCAGATACTGTCAACTCTACACAGAAACCAAATCATTGCTTAATGAATTGGATATGCATGTTGACGCCTGGTGTAAATCTCGGCAGGTGTGGGGAAATGCAGTGTGTACGGATTGGTTAAGACCGGAATATGCGCGTCATACTTCTGAAGTCCTTATTAAATTGGCTAATATCATAAGTTCTGTTCAATGATACATCAAAAAATTGGAAAAACAAATATAATAAGGAACCATGTACTTGTTTATAAATAGACAACTGTTGATAAAAAAAATAGTCATTCGAAAATGAAAATTATTTTTCTTGACATTGATGGAGTCCTTAATACTGATAAATGGGAGGCATATATGCTTTCTCAAAGACTTCCGTTAGAAGATGAGTTCGGGATTTTATTTGACAAAGAAGCGATTGATAATCTTGCTAAAATTATAGCTGTTACAAAAGCTGAAATTGTAATTCATTCTACCTGGAAATTAGGTAAATCCATAGATTGGTTACAGTTACTTTGGAAGAAGAGGTCGCTTCCGGGAAACATATTAGGAATTACTCCCGATGTCCCGCCATTCTATAATAAAATGGACGAAATTGCAGCATGGCTGGCAGAGAACCCTGACATCAGTAATTATGTAATCTTGGATGATGAAGATGAGTTTTCATCTCATCAACACCAACACCTGATAAGAATAGATTCAGTAATCGGCATCACAGAGGAGAATGTTAATGAGACTGTTGAAATATTATTAAAAGAAATGCCCTAAATGCGGATATAAGTTTGACAATAACCCATATAATAGATTTAACTAACATGAAAAATTTTGCTTTATACCATCAAATTAAAAGACTTCAATGCCTTGTCCAGCCAACACTTTTCATTTTAATGGCATTATTTATTTTGGGAACGATAGAAGAGCCTAAGAATCACTTTGATGCAATTATTGCTGTTATAGCTATATTGATAGGATATTACTGTTTACTACAAGGAGTAGAAAATTGGGATGATTGGTTGGAGATTTTAATGACAACAACCTATTGCTTCGTTATAACTCTTGTCTTATATTCAATAGGAATGTATTTTACACAACAAACCACCATAGATGAGCAAATAAACCATTGGATACTTACACATATAGGCAAATATTTTTTAGAATGTTATCTTCTCCCAACATGGATAATTCTGTTTTTTATGACACTTCCCAAAATAATGCCAGCGATTAGTCCTTTCGACACTATATGTGAAACGAATTGGTATCTTGAAAATGATGCACCAAATTCAGAAAAAGGTGAATCATGGGTGTTTTATTGGAATGGCAAATTAATAATCACGTCACCATTAAAAGAGGGCAAAGGAAATTCTCATGTTTACTCTTGGAAATATAATCCGCAAATGAAGTCTATAATACTTTTGTCAGAAGAAAGGACGCAAGTGTTCTTTAATTTCAAAGTGCAGAATTTTTCTAATTATCAATCATTATCATTTACAACCAATCAGCCAAATTCTCTTTATCAATTCTCCTCTCATCAAGCAATTTAAGAAATAACAGATGGATATTGGATTGAATAAATCAACTCAAAACATTCTAATCAAGTCTGCAATTACTGTTGGGCTAACATTTGGCTCAATGATTGCAACGATTATGGGCTATCTATTTTTGGGTGGCTTCGTTGGTCTAATACTGTACCCCTCAACGCATGAACACGAATATGCTTGTGCTTGTGATGAGCCGCCAATTATGACGGAATCGGAAGCTACAATAGTAGGAGTTATATTTATGATTGGGTTAATGATAGGATTGTTCTTCATATTACGCCAACTGAAATTTTCAAAATTGGAACGGATTATAGCTTTGGCAATACTTCTGTTTGCCAATCTCTATGTTTGCAGCGGAGTTAAAGGAATCCTAACTACACAAGTCTCTGGCTAATGGTACCTTTTCTGAAAATTTTTCCCCTTTATAGGGAGGATCTGAAAAATGTACCAATTATAAACTATCAACTTTATATTAACGTATAAACTCCAAACATAACTCTGACAGATGAAAAACTAATTCTATGAGCAAGATTCTAATAATAGGGGTTGGTGGAGCTGGTGCAAACACAGTTAAACGCATGAAAGAAGTAGGAATACCCAACGCAAATTTCATAACATTTGGAGGATACAGCGTGCAACAACCGGGTATCACCCATTATGATTTAATTGAAATGAATAGCTATGCTCCCTTCATCAATTCACTTACTGCTAAAGTATCGGAAAGATTGGCTGAAAATGTCAAGGATAAAATAGGAGAAATAATAGAAGAACATCTGAAACAGGAATGAAGAAAAGGACATTTTTCAAGGATTTTCGTTTTTATCGGGTAGATTAAAATTGCTAACTTTACATACAGAGAACATTAACCGCATTATTAACTCCGAAAACAAGAGGGTGTTTTCTCAAATGTTTTAACCGAGTTTGGCGAGTTTGTCATAACAGCTAACTGCAAGAGTAAATAGGGTCTTACAGCTCAGTTGGTTGCATCGGAAAGATGAGCGAAGCGAATCTTTTAGATGCCGTAGAGATCACCTGACTCATAGTCAGGGAGTCCTAGGTTCAAGCCCTAGTGGGACCACAAAAAAGAAGAGGCTGTCTAACAACCAAAGTTAGGCAGTCTCTCTTTTATACACAACATCTGAAGATTTAGGCTGCCTTTGCCACTACTGATATAAGATTTGGGAAAAAATTAAAAAGAGTGTTCGTATAAAGCTGTTTCGCCGTTCCTGCCGATAAAAATTTGTCAAAAAATGAGGATTTTGCCCATGCCTGGGCAAGTTTCCTCAGATTATGGGCAAGCGCTTTCAGACCGAAGTCGATTTTCGCTCCGGTAAGTCCCTTGAGCCTGAGTCGTCTGAACCCGCCGCATTCCTTTATCTGGCCGAACACTGCTTCCGGTTCGATCGGGCGTTTGCTCCTATGCTTCAGTCCCTGTTCGCTTGTAAGAAGCTCTCTTGCCCTGGCTTTATAATCGTCAAGCGTGTGGTTCACTTCTATCTGCCGGTCGCGTTTGGATTTATGACATTGTCCTCTTAACGGGCAGCCTTCGCACCTGCTGGCTCTGTAAACGCTGACCGTCTGTTGGTAACCACTTGCAGTATAGCGCTTTTCCTGACGGATAAATTTCATTTTCTGTCCCATCGGGCAGACATAGAAGTCATCATCGGGATTGTAGAAAAGGTTTGACACTCTGAAAGGATTGTTGCGGTAGACACGCCGTTGCTCGACATGGAACATGTTGTATTTGACATACGGGATCATGCCGTTGCTGAACATGTACTCGTAATTCTCCTCCGAGCCGTAACCGCTGTCGGCAACGATTTCCTCACTTTGCATACCGTATCGGGTTTTGAACGATTCCAGGTAGCTGATCATCGTGAGGGTATCGGTAGGACGCTGATAGATACCGAAGTTGGTTATGAACTGGTTCTCAGTGGATATCTGCACATTATATCCGGGTTTAAGCTGACCGTTGAGCATGGCGTCCTCTTTCATGCGCATGAACGTGGCGTCGGGGTCGGTCTTGGAGTATGAGTTGCGGGAACCCATGGTTTCGAGCTGCTCCTTATATCGGTTCATCCTCGGCACAGCATCTGTTTCTATCTGTTTCAGGGCCTTGCGTTCTTCCTTGCTCAGGTTATCCGCATCAACCTTTTCCCTGATGCGTTCGACCCTTTCGGCAACTTCCTCGGCTGTAAGTTCCTCGGCTGCGGGATTCTCCTGATTCTCAATAGCGTGACTCTGTTCTATCTGTCTGAGCAACGCCTCGGTTTTCGTCTTGAGTCGGGCATCGTATTTCTCAACCGAACCGCGCCACACGAACGTGTACTTGTTGGCAACCGATTCTATCTTGGTCCCGTCTATATACTGTACTTTCAACGACACAAAGCCTTCTTCATGGAGCAGCCTGACCACTTGGGTAAACACTGCGTCAAAGCCCTCCTTCAGCCGTTTGTCGCGATAATAATTGATAGTGCGGAAATCGGGACGCTTCATGCCTGCAAGCCACATGAAATAGATATCCCTTTTGAGTAGCTCCTCGATGCGCCGAGAGGAGTATACATTGCTCAGATATGCGAAGACCAGCACCTTGAGCATCATCTTGGGATTAAAGGCACTGTTGCCTCCGCCCCGGTAGGTCGAGAGGATATCGCTGATGTCAAGACGGTCTATGACCGCATCGACAACCCTTACCATGTGGTTTTCGGGAACGAGTTCTTCCAGCGACGGTGGAAGAAGCAGATTTTGTTTCCTATTGTCAGATTTTATCGCTAACTTTGCCATGTTATATTATGATTAACAGTGATTTGGCTGCAACCCAAATTTACAAAATATTCATGACATAACAAAGGCTTTCGCGCTGAATTTCAGCTTGAAAGCCTTATTTTTAGCCAGTTTAGACTATAAAAAGAGACTGTCCAAACTTGTTAGACAGCCTCTTCTTTTTTATACTTAGCTTTCTATTTTATACTTAGCTTTCCACTTAATGGGGGGGATTATGCGCGGGGAGTGGTGGGGGTTGCGGTGTTGTCGGGATGCGAGGGGCGATTGTGGGGGCGGTTGCCGTTTTGGGCTGTTGTCTTGCGGGAATTTTTGTAACCGGCATTGCGGGCCATGCCTTTTTTGTCGTGCTTTTTACCCTGCTTCATTGCTTTGTCGTGGCCTGCACGGTGAGAGCCGGAGTTGATGTAGCTGTTTTCAAGGAATACCACGTACTGCTCGGGGCCGATGATGGCTTTTACCTCTTCGAGATAGGATTTTTTGGCGGCTTTACGCTGCTGGGTGCGTGCGGAGTCGTTGCGCTGTTTCTCCTCTTTGGCGGCCTTGACGCGCTCTTTGCCGGCTTCGCGACGCTGTTTGTCGAGTTCCTGCAGACGGGTTTTCTGCGCGTCGGTGAGGTTGAGTCCGTCAAACGGATTTACTTTGTTGCGGCGTCCCTGACGGTCACCTTTCTTTCCTTTTACATTTTCCTGCGAGGGAGTGTTGTCGGCGGTGGTTGTCTGTGCGTTTCCGTTGAATGCGACCAATGAAATAGCTACTAATGCCAAACCTAAAATTTTCTTTTTCATCTTGTCTGATTGTTATTGTTATTATTCTGTTATTTTGTTTCGTTTGTCTCTTTGACTTCAATAACACTCAGTCGTTTAACGACATACGCGGTTTTAACCTCGATTTAACCCTTTTGGGCAGGAATGCATAAATAAACCTAAAACTGCCGCGGCATGATTAAACCTTCCGCGATTTTATCCGACAGGGCGCTATCCGAATGCTGTCGGCGCCGGTGAAAAGTGTCGGTCTGATAAAACCGCGGCCGCTACGTTTTGGACTGAGTGTGGGCAGGTCGTCGGTAGCAGCCGCAGTTCGGTTGGAAGGTATTTTAATATATACTTATTTAAGTATTTTTACGTCGGCCGGACGCGTCGTCATTAACGGCGGGGACGGTTGCCGCGCTGTCCTTTTTCCTGGTTGGAGAGCGGTTTGGCGTCTTCGGTCAGACGGAGTTCGGTGCCGTTGGAGAGTTCGATCTCGTAGCCTCCGCGTTTGCGTGATATTTCGACGATAGTCTGTCCGGCATAGTTCGTTTTCACATGTGCAGCTATGGCGGAGGGTATTATGCCGGCGGGTACCGATTTGCCACGGGCGGCCTTCACCTCTTTCCAGGTGCCGTCCTCGCGGAAATCGATTTCGGCTCCGCTCGTGAGGTCTACCTCATACTCCATGCCGCGACGCCCCTGCTCTTTCTCGGCTTTTCTTACGTTATCGCCGGGGAAATAACGGGTTATGAACTCGCTCGCACCCTTGGGAAGCTGCTCCCGGCTGACGGGGGTACCGGCATAGGCACCTGAAAACGATGCCGCAACGGCCATGACGGCCATAATGATAAATTTCTTCATTTCTGTATCGGTTTAATTGTATTGTATATATTGTTGAACGATTCGTTGTATTTGCGTCCTACGGGGACGGAGGCCTTGCGCCCGGCTATGTATATGCGCCGGTTGGAGAAACGGTCGATGGCCTCGAGCGCCACGATATATGAGCGGTGTACGCGCATGAACCGTCCGGCAGGAAGCATAGCTTCCATCTCCTTCATGGTTATCTGCGATATGATGGTCGGGTTGTTGCGGCGGAACACCTTGACATAGTTGTCCATTGCTTCGATGTATTCGATGTCGGATATGTTGACGATCACATTCTTATATTCCGATCTGAGCGTGATTGTATCGGATTGCGGCGCCTGTGTTACCGACATCCCCGACATTCCGTCAAGCCACACCCGGGCTTTCCTGACAGCCCTCTCGAAGCGGGGATAAAACACCGGTTTATGCAGGAAATCGACGGCATCGACCTCAAATCCGTCGAGAGCATACAGGGCATAGGCCGAGGTAAATATCAGGCAACATCCCGGCGGCAGCTGACGCGCCATCTCGATGCCGTTATGGGAATCCATCTCTATATCGAGGAACACGATGTCGGGATGGCGTTCGCGAATATATTCCATTCCGGCGACAGGCGAGGTGAAGCATTCAAGCTCGAGGTCGACCATACGGCTGCAATATTCCTTTATGACACTCAGCGCTACCGGTTCGTCATCTATAGCCACACACTTTATCATAAGCAACTTTTTAAATTATTCTACATTAACCGTTCTCATTATTTCGCCTGAAATCAATCATCAGTCTGACCGTGAAAGTCGTTCCGTCATTCCCGATGTCGAGTGAATGGCAGTCGGGATAGAGCAGCCGCAGACGACGGCAGCAGTTGGCGATACCCATGTGCTCTCCTATGCGTCTTACGGGGAATATACGGTTGGAGGTCGACAGCTGCAGCCGGCCATTCTCTTTGACGAGCGTTATTACGATATTGCTTCGCTCCACCGACGACACCCCGTGCTTGAAACAGTTTTCCACAAACGTGATGAGCAGCATCGGCGGTATCATGAGGCCATCGTCGTCGGTCGTGATGTCGAGCGATACCGACGTCATGTCGTTGAGACGAAGCGACTGCAGCGCCACATACTGGCGTATATAGTCGATTTCCTCCGACAGCGGTATCATGTCGCGCTGCGACGACTGGTGCACGTAGCGCATCATGGTGATGAACCGTTCGAGCGACGCCAGCGCATTCTCGTTGTGGGTCAGGAACAATCCGTAGAGCGAATTGAGCGTATTGAACATGAAGTGCGGTTTAATCTGCGCCTTGTAGAGCGCAATCTCAGCCTTGTCGCGCTCCACCTCCACCTCCTTGCGGCGCATGCGCTGCATGTTGACCTGCGTGAGAAGCCCGACGGCGAAACTGAATGTCTCCACTATCATGAACAGCGACCACACCGCCTGCTGATACTGCTGCACCTTCGCCAGCAACCGTGTGATACCGGCGTCGTGGACATTGGGCTTGGGGGTATACAGATTGACATTCAACAGACAGAATGTCAGCACGAAGGACACGGCAACAAGAGCCACCCCCAGATATTTACGCTTTCCTTTCCCGAGCAGCGACGGCACCGTCCATAAACCATTTTCAGGAACGGACAGGGAGACATTGACGCCATAAAAAATTTTTGTAACTTTGCCCCTATCCCCGGGCTACGTTGCCTTCGGGCTACGCCCTCAGTCAACTCCGCCCGGGGATAGGACCCGGTCAGTCAACCTTATCCAGAGATAGAGTAAACCAATATCAGTAAACATACCAAACCGAGTCGACCATTTTCAGGAACGGACAATTTGCGATAAAATTATAGCGATTTAGGGAATTTTTATGGATTTTTTGTATATTTGCTTTCGGATATAAATCCATATTTATACTTACAAAGTACAATTATTTATCATCACTCCAATTATTATCAACACTCCATGAAAAAAGCGATTTTAGGAGCAGCATTGCTTGCCTCCCTGTCGGTTGCGGCTCAGCAGCCAAAAATCTACATCGCCTTCCAATGGCACATGCACCAGCCTATCTACACGCCAGGTGAGACTGTAATGGAAACCCATCAGGGCGGGTCATTAAGCTATGACCTCCTCGATGTATTCACTTCGCGTACGGGGGCTTACACCAACTGGCCCGCACAGGCTGTCGACAAACTGATTGCCGCCAATCTGCCCGGCGGCGCACAGGTGTCATTCTCCGGCTCTCTGGTCGAGAACCTCAACGTAATCGAAAAATCGACCTCCCACTTCCAGAACTGGAAAAAGAACTGGACCGACTACATCGGCAAGAAAACCGACAAAGGCAATCCACGCATCGACATGGTGGCCTTCGGATATTACCACCCGCTGATGGCACTCATCGATGAAGAGGATGCCCGCAAACAAATACAGAAACACCGCGCATGTTTCGCCGAGAATTTCCCCGGAATGTCATACTCCAAGGGTATTTTCCCTCCTGAAAATGCCTTCGAGCAACACATGATACCGGCTCTTGTCAAAGAGGGAATAGAATGGGCTATGGTCGACAACTCCCACTTCGACCGCACGGCCACAGGTTATCCGTGGGTCAAGGGTGTTTCCATCGTCGAGCCCAACAAGGCCGACATCCTTAACCCCAATCCCGCCGACTGGACTCACATCGAGGGCCTGTACTGCCCCGGACAGATTTCCGCCGGCTGGGGACACCGTCCGCACTGGATGAAATATGTCGACCCAGCCGATGGCCGGGAGTACAAGATGATTGCCGTGCCGACTTCGCTCGTATTCGGCAACGAGGACGGCCGCGGCGGATTCGGCGCACTCCAGTATGAAAAATGCATCAGTCAGCTCGAAGCTTTCAACGACGACCCCGAGCACCCCATCCTCGTTGTTCTCCACCACGACGGCGACAACCACGGCGGCGGCTCGGCAAGCTACTACGGCTCAAACTTCCAGAACTTTGTCGACTGGCTTAAGGCCAATCCCGACCGCTTCGAGTGCACTACCATACAGGACTATCTCGACACATTCCCCCCTGCCGACGACGACATAATCCACGTAGAGAGCGGCAGCTGGTGGGGCGCCGGCGCCGACCCCGAATTCCTAAAATGGAACGGCGACAAAGGCACATACGCCGGTGCTACCGAGCCCTATAGCCCCGACCACAACAGCTGGGGCATCATCACCGCCGCATCAAACCACGTGAAGACAGCCGCCGCCATCGCTCCCGACAATGCCGACGTACGCGCCGCATGGGACGAACTCATGTGCGGCGAGACAAGCTGCTACTGGTACTGGGACGGCACGGAGGAATGGGATTCAAAGCCTGCCACCGCCGCCAACCGTGCGGTTGAAAAAGTGGCCGCTGTAATCGCTTCAGGCAATGACACTACCGGCCCGTCAATCTATCACCCGCAGCGAGAGCCCTACAACCCGGGCGCAACGGAATGGGAAATGGCCACATCATCCGACTTCACAGTGTGGAGCTACGTCTACGACCTCAGCGGTCTCAGCTCCGTCAAACTCAAATACCGCATCGACAAAGACGGCGTCAATCCGCTGACCTCCAATCAGAACGAAACATACGCCGGAGGCGATGAGGTAGGTCCCTGGCAGGAAGTGGAAATGACCGGCAAGAGCATCGCGTCAATCACCAATCCCCTCCCCGCCTACAAAGCACAGGAATACTCGGCTGAAATCAAGGGACTCAAGGAGGTGCTCGTAGATTACTATATCGAAGCTACCGACGCCAAAGGAAATGTGTCACGCTCGATGATTCTCCACGTATATGTGGGCGACGGCAACGGTTCCACACCGATTGACCCCGTAGATCCCGACAAGCCCTCGGTGCTCGGCTCATATACCGTATCTCCCGCCAATCCCACTGTAGCCGATGTAATTACCATCACCGCACCCAACGGACGCGACGGCATCATACTCCACTGGGGTGTGAACTCATTCGAGAAACCTATTCAGGCATATCTTCCCGAAGGCTCGCAGTATCACAGCGACGGCAAAGCCGCACGTACACCCTTCATCCGTAACGCCGAAGGTAAATTAGAAGTTAAAATCGGCCCGTTCAACAATCCCGAGCAGGCAGTAAGCTACATCAGCTTCGTGACAAACACCGGCAATGACTGGGACAACAACGGCGGCAAAGACTACCGCATCAACATAAACCCGCTTTCAGGCATCGACAGCATCGTGTCAGACTCAGATGCCCCGGCCGAATACTACACCCTTCAGGGCGTACGCGTCGACCGCCCCACCCCCGGCATCTACATCTGCCGCAAAGGCTCCAAAGTAACAAAAGTAATCATCCGGTAATCCCCGTTACCCCGACCCTCAATTTAATAAACGGCTCCGACGCACATCGGAGCCGTTCCCATATCAGCTTATTTTATTATTGTTTACCATGATATTTCGGGAGAAATTGCAATATTTATCATTTTTATTTGTCATGATTGATAATATTAGCTATATTTACTCCATCGGAATTTTACAATAGACCTTAAATCACATGAAACCACTTTATTACATTCTTTATTTACTTGTGCCGGCAGGAACGCTTGCATTACATGGGTGCGGCAATACTCAGGGAGATGCCAGTCATACTGAAAATACCGAACTGGCAGCTGCAAGAGATTCTATCGCATCTCTTACGGCCAAAGTCGATGAACTTAATGCCGAAATCGAATTGCTGAAGTTTCCGGCAGATCAACGGCTGACAGATATTAAACGTCTCATTTCGTCTGAGAAGTTTTCGGAAGCGCGCAACATGATTGCCGAATTGCGACGTATTTTCCCGAATTCGGAAGAAGCCGCTGCATGTCAGGCGCTTCTCGAGCACATCAACAAGGCGGAAGCCGCGATTATTGCAGAGCAGGAACGCATACGCGCATTAGGATTCAAAGCATTGACCCAGTCTACCGTTTTTGAAATCGGGCCGAACAAGGTGACATTTTCAAACCTGTCATTCGGCAGTCAGTTTACATTTGACGCATACGATGACAGTTGGTTCTACCGCACGGCTGACAGGGGGAATGTATATGCCTTAGCATCCATGTCAGTGACATCGTCGGATAAAAATCCCCAATTGCCCACACCGGCAATATATTCCATAAATGGGGAGAAACTGGAGAAAATCGAAGTGTACACCATCGAGTTCGCACGCTGGCGGGATTATGGCGCATATCTCGGGAACTACAGTGACAATGCCAATGATTTCGCAAAAGTAAGTACCGTCAGATTTAAATTGGGTTGTGAAGTTCCTGAAACCGTAAAAAACAGCCCCTATATCATTGTGCTCAAGATGGAAAACACCCAGTCGCGTAATTATGACGGATTCAGAAATCCGCCATATTGGTATAACGGAGCCGACGGTTATCCATCGACTTTATCATTAGAAGACTTCAACGGAGGAAATTACCGTGCCATCAAAATAGGAAATCTGAAGTGACGGAGATAAGAACCACGGGGTTCTCATCCCGCCAACTACAAAAGGCTGCGTGTCGTTTGACTTGCAGCCTTTTTGTCGTTGGCGGAAAGACAGGGATTCTTTCTCCGCTGCGCTGCGAAAGCGCTTCGCGATAACGAACCCTGCCGGGGTTCTCATCCCGACTTTCCTTACGACAAAAAGGCTGCGCGTCGTTTGACTTGCAGCCTTTTGTCGTTGGCGGAAAGACAGGGATTCGAACCCTGGGTACCCGTAAGGGTACAACGGTTTTCGAGACCGTCCCGATCGACCACTCCGGCATCTTTCCTTTTTCGGGTTGTGCAAAGTTAAGGAGTTTTGGCGAGGGTGACAAATTTTTTGACTTGTTTTTTAGTGTTCTTGTGTAAAATATTCGCAAAATATTGGAGTAAATGCCGGCCGTATTACAGCGTCGGGAGGCGTCATAGCGGTTTAGCATCTGACTTTCAGGAAGAAATGCATGCGACATGCCGTGCGGGAATACTGAACATTCATCAGCCGCGAAATGTTATTTTATTACCGGCCGAGGGAATCAATGACGCCGGGCAATCAACTCTTTCAACCATCTGTTTTGCAATCAATATTCTACAAATATGACTCGTTTATCTAATTTTATGACCAAGGGATTACTTTCGGCTGCCGTTCTTGCGGGAGTTTCTTTTCAGCAGGGCGATGCCTGCACGCGTATCATATATCAGGGCAACGACAACCTGATCATCATAGGCCGGTCGCTTGACTGGAAGACGCCTATTCCGACCAACATCTATGTCTATCCGCGCGGCATGGAGAAACAGGGTTCGGACAAACCGGGTGCCGTGACGTGGAAATCAAAATACGGCGCTGTCTATGCCGTGGGCTACGACGGTGGCGTCACCGAGGGTATGAACGAAAAAGGACTGTCGGTCAACGGCCTGTTCTGCAAGGGTACGGTCTACGACAATGATTCGACAGTGGGACGTCCGCCTATGTCGCTGGCGATGTTCCCGGCTTGGCTGCTCGACATGAACGCCACCACCGACGAGGTAATCAAAGTGCTTGAGGAACATAATTTCTCGCTTTCGGGCGCGACTTTCGACGACGGCACCGTATCGGCTCTCCACTGGGGCATCACCGATGCGTCGGGACACTCGGCGGTTGTTGAATTCGACCACGGCGCCATCAGGATATATGAGGGTACAACCGACATGCACGCTATGACCAACGACCCGTCGTGGCCGCAGATGCAGGCTATCGTGAATTACTGGGAAAAGATTGGCGGGAGCCACTCGCTACCCGGCACCGTGTCGAGTCCCGACCGTTGCGTGCGTGCGAATTACTTCGTGACGCATGTCGAAAAGACCGGTGACGCCGACCTGGGCGCCACAATCGCCCGCACGGTATTGTTCAATTGCTGCGTGCCTTATACATATACTGTAGAGGGTGAACCCAATGTATCGTCGACGCAGTGGCGCTCGTTCTCCAACCTGCGCGACCTCCGTTATTATTTCGACCTTGCCGTAGCCAGCGGCCTCTACTACGTCGACCTCAACAAATGCGACTTCCGTCCGGGAGCATCGGTAATGAAAATCGTCACCGCCGACATGCTCAACGCCTGCGGCGACCAGACCTCAATGCTCCAGCCCGTCCCCCCATTCACTCCGATGTACTGAAAAAAACATCAGTATCATCATATAAACTGAGCTCCTGCCCGGACTCTTGTGCTCTTGTTTTTTTAACAAAAGTACAGGAGTCCGGGCAGGAGCACAAAATTCCGTGTGGCTCATGTAGTCTTTAATTTTCTAAAGATGCATATTTTAACCTATAGTGTCATTAAATTTACTAATTACTTCTTTCATTTCATCCGGAAGACGATTCAGACATTCGTTTAGAATATATGGCGGGATTTCTCCATAAAAAGCGGCGGCAATACCACCTGTAATTGCACCCATAGTATCGGCATCGCCCCCGAAGGCAATTGCTTTTCTTATTGCCGACTCATAATCATCACTTTCGAGAAACGCAATAATTGATTCGGGGACTGATTCCTGACAGCTGACATCAAAACCATAGCCCGGCTGTATGTCATTATATCTGCGACTGAGATTATAATCAAATTTCTCCTCTACCGCATTCTTGATTTCATCCTTGCTTTTTCCGGTGAGAGCGAGATATATTGCGAGAGCCGTCGCTTGTGCTCCTTTTATGCCCTCCGGATCATTATGTGTAATCTCAGCAGATTTTTTTGCCAACTCCATTGTTTCATCGAAAGTATTTGCATAAGCTCCCACTGCACTTACACGCATAGCCGAACCATTACCCCAGCTGTTATATGGCTCCATTGTGTCAGAATATATCCATTTTCGGAACATGCCTCCATAACCTGCCCCCGGATATTTACGACACCAATACTGAAGCCGTATTTCAAATGGCTCCTGGTGTACCAATGCGTCTGCGATACCAATAGTACATACTGTATCGTCAGTAAATCTACTCCTGTGAGTAAATAGTTCGAAATTATAGTCTTTTGTTTGAGCGAACTCATACCATGAACCGATAATATCGCCGCATACAGCACCCATAATTACTAATTTAGCAGCCGCAATATTTTTTTTGCCGTTTTTTTGTGAGAACAAAGGCTGTTTTAACATAGAAAAATTCATACTCTTATTTAGTTAATTTAATACGATAAAATCGCGCTTATTTTAAATTCAAAATATCAATGAACATCTTGACGCGGGCGAAATATTCGCGTATGGTATTCTTTAAGCGGTTGCGGAATATGTGGGAGGGTGCCGCATTGTAACCTATTGCATGGAGTCCGATGTGGTCGGCGATGTATATCGCACGCTTGTTATGGTCTTCCTGCGATATTATTGTCACACTGTCAAGATGATATTCCTTTTTTGCTTTCACAATAGAGAGAATGGTACGTGTGCCTCCATAATCAAGGATAATGGAGTCTTCAGGCACGCCGTGGGCCATAAGAGAGTCGCGCATCGCTACAGGCTCGTCGTATCCGGTTTCATGCACGCGAGTATAATCGCCGCCACTGGCAATCAGCATGTTGACTTTGCCGGCGTTATATAATTGTTCGGCCGCTCTGATGCGGTTCTCAAAATAAAAGTTGCGTGCACCGTTGGCAGTAAAAGGTGAAGTACCAAGCAGCAAGCCATAGCGGTTGTGCGGTATCTCGTTCACATCATCGTATGTGCGCCCCGAAGCATTGCATGAGACCATGACGTTACATGCAAAAAACACTACCAGCACCACGGCGACAGGCATTCCGACAAAGAGCAGTATCCTCTTTCTTGTTTTGGAGTCATTAATACCTCTTGAACACATGGTGGCATTTATTGCATTTATAACGATGTATGCTGTACCCTATGAAATATTGGATTATGAATAAGAATGCCCCAACCGAGAAAAGCCAACAGAAAAAGTTCGGAGAAAAAAATCCTATGGCTAACATAAAAGGAGCAAGAATTAGAAAGAATAATGAGCCGCGCTTGCGCCGTATGATTGTTTCCGACACATCTTCACTGCCGCATTCAGGACACCATGGCTTAACAGCGCATTCTTTGCTTTCAGCCTGATAGCCGCTGACTATTTTATTGGCTGCATCCACATCGCAGTCGTTAACGATGATACTATAATTGAAAATATCGCCGGAAGCCGAGATAAATGTACTTTTATCTTCAAGCATCTGAGCATCAATACCCGCTTCATTAAGTCGGGCAACGATTTGTTCCGCAGTAACAACTTCCGGGGTCGATATAATGGTTTTCATAACAACATGATTTTATCGGTTAGAATTATGCTTTTACAATACAAATATAAATACCGGGATATGAAAAAGGTAAACAAATCAGAAATGTATAAACCGTAGCCGTTTACGTATGAAATGAGAGAATACCACGAGCCAAGGTATAGCACTAATATGCACCAGTCACCGACTTACGGGAGGAGTGGTACGCCGGGAGCCAAGGTTGCCGTTCGCTCCACCCCCTACGAAGCCAGATTGATTATACTGCGCGAACCTCTGGTTATTCATTATTTTGCATTCTTGAGGCACTTTCAGCAATCTTTTTGAAACTGGATTTTATAAGTATAATTCCTGCGGTGATGCCATGAATATTGTCAACCATGATAATATGCAGATTGCTTTCTTCATTTTACTTAATGATTTACGATGTATATAAGTGCAAAAACTATAATTACCCCGATTATTGCGGCTAAACATCCACTTCCCGATTTACTATTGTCATCTTTTTTGAAAATATTGTATGCTATATATCCAACAATTATTATTAGGGCAATAAACCAAATAGGAGCCGATGAACTGTCGCCGTCTTTCATTGAATAATCACGACCATAATCTGAGGGATCTGCTATCAGATTAAGAGCTGCAGTCAAAAATAAAACCGACACTAATGGGATTTTCCTCATCATCTGCTTTCAGTTATTAATATTTTCTGATTAAATCATATTTATTCCCATTCAAAGCAATAGTCATCAAGCTTTGATTTTGTGCAAGAATATCTATAAAGATATTCTTGCATAGACCACAATCATCTATGGAGATTCGGATATTACCATTAAGTTTATCGTAATAATATATGGCAAATGTCCCATTAAAAAGACAACCATTGACGCTGTTAGAATCAAAAGTTATGTCAAAACTTTTATCCATATTTGACCATGATGTTCCTTGCAATGTGGGAAGGACTGAGATTGATTCTCCAAGTAGCCATCGATATGTATCCACATCGGCTTCTATGGCATTTCCCATAGCGACAATTACTTGGGCTTCTTTAGGAAATATCTGACCATCCGCCATCATTAACCTTTCCCAAATATTAACAATAACGGACTTTTGCTCATTAGATAGCGTTTTTAATATAGAAATAGCATGAGCTTGGGTGAGTGATCTTGATTCTGTAAGAATTGATATTGATTCATTTAATTCGTTAAATATTATATGTTTTAAAAGCTTTTCTTCCTCTGGCGTAACTTTATTATCGGCCAAAATTACTGACACCATTGACCATACAATTGCTTTTGCTTGTTCGTGAGAAAATATCATTTCTAGTATGCCTTGTATCCCTCAATCCTCTGCAGAACGGTTAAATTTTTAGACATAAAAAAGGTGTGAGGATTGTATCTTGTTCTATCCGTCATTCAGGTCTTGGCGTACCTATGCAGTGGATAAAACAATAGCCCCACACCGATATGCCATATAAGCTGCCGGTTATAGCAGGGTATAAGCATCCGATGCAGGTGCTACTGCCAATCTCATCTTCACTGCATATAAACCGCCAAGTTTGAATGACGAAGATAAAATTTCAATAACACCTTTTATCAAAATGTATTGATTGCCGTAGACATCTCTATGACAAATCGGCAATTATATGCAAATGTAATAAAAAATGCTATCGGTAGGGCTACATATATGCATGTTTTTAAGCATGAATATTTTTAAATCCATGTAAATAGGTGGAAATCGGCAAGCTCCGGCTGCCGATTTCATATTTCCTTGCGTGTCTCCAGCGCAGATGGGTACTGTCCTCCATTATATTTAAATGTTATGAAACGCCGATAATGTCTTGCACATAAGACAAAAAATGCATAATTTTGTCTTGTGTATAAGACAAAGTCAAAATAGATTATGGTAAATCCTGAAATTTTGCGTGAGGTGATGCTTGAAAATCGAGAAGAGGTAATGCGTCGTGAAGTTATCAAACGAAGCATATCGCTCGATGGATTTGAACGCCAGGTACTGGTCGGCGCACGTCGCGCCGGCAAATCATATCTAATGTACGGAAAAATTCAGGAATTGCTCGCGCAGGGACATTCCTGGGATGAAATCGTTTATCTGAATTTTGAAGATGAACGTCTTGCCGGCATGGAGCTGAACGACCTTAATAAAATATTTGAGGTACATGCCGGTTTGGGCGGAGAGCGTCCGATGCTGTTTCTTGACGAGATACAGAATATTGATGGGTGGGAGCATTTTGCACGTCGTGTAGCCGACAGTAAACTTACGGTATTTATCACCGGGAGCAATGCAAAAATGCTGTCGGTTGACGTAAGTGCGGCACTGGGTGGCAGATATATGACACGGGAAGTATTCCCGATGCAGTTTGATGAATACCTTATGTCAAACGGTGTAAACTCCGGAGATGAACTGCTGACTGCCACAACAGTTTCACGGGGCAGGCTAATGAAGTTGTTTGAAGAATATTTCCAATTCGGTGGTTTCCCTGAATGTTCGACGCTACCGGTAAAAAGGGATTATATCATGAGTCTGTATCAGAAAATATTCCTTGGTGATATCGCCGCCCGTCATAGAATTGAGAATATTTTCGCATTGAGAACTCTTTTGCGGAAACTGGCAGAGAGTGTCAATCAACCTATATCATTCACTCGCGCTACAAATATAGTAGCATCTACAGGCACGAAAATAGGCAAAAGTACTGTCATTAATTATCTGGGATATGCTGCTGATGCATATCTTGTGCTCCCTATGACCAATATCGCGGACTGCCTTACGGAAAGAGTATCCAATCCGAAGTATTATTTCATAGATAATGGCATAATTTCGCTACTGACCATTGATAACAGGACATCGCTTCTTGAAAATATAGTGGCATTGAAACTGTTAGCGAATTATGGAACGAAGCAGGCTGTCTATTTTTATAATCACGGGATTGAAATAGATTTCTATATCCCTCATATTGAAACCGCCATTCAGGTCAGTTATTCGATAAATGATGCTGAAGGCACATTTGAAAGGGAGGTTAACGCATTGGTAAAAGTGCAATCCCGCCTTTCATGCCGTAATAATATTATTGTCACATACGGGGAAGAAAGCATAATTGAAAAAGGGGGCGTGAGGATAGAGGTTATCCCGGTTTGGAAATTTCTGCTTAATTTCGATAAATAATAAATTTGTCCTTCTGTTTTACTAAAATTTCTACGAGCAGATGTTTTTTATAAATTTGTCTGTAGATAAATGATATTATGTTATGGCTAAGAATAGTAAAGAGGCTTATAAGATTGAGAATGAGCAGTTTTTGAAAGAGATTGCCGGGCAGCCGGGAGTCAGGGAGCTGTATAACGGCATACTTTACCGTGTCGTGTCGAGCGGTGCGGGCAAATCGCCCAATGCGGGGAGCATCGTGTCGGTGTTCTATAAAGGTTCGCTCATCAACGGCAAGGTGTTTGACAGCAACATGTCGGGGAAAGTGCCCGATGCATTCCGCCTCCGCGAACTGATTGTCGGCTGGCAGATAGCATTGAAAAACATGAAGGAGGGAGACAAATGGACGGTCTATATTCCCGCGGCCTACGGCTACGGTCCGCGCGGCGTCCACGGCATTCCCGGAAATTCAACCCTCATTTTTGAAATCAAATTAGTGAAAGTCAACTGATACGGGGACAATCAAGCGTTCTGTAAAAGACACAAGCGAATATTGCCATAAAAACAGGAGGATGTTGCAAGACCTCCAATTGTAGGGACGCACGGTCTGTGCGTCCGAAAAGCAAGCATTGATTATCAGCTAATTATCGGACGCACAGACCGTGCGTCCCTACTTTGTCAGCCAAAATTCCGCAGTTCTGCAATCCTCTCGCCCTTAAAAGCGTCCTTAAGTAAGAGACGTGCTTTATTGGAGGTTGTTTCGCGGTCATAGAAAAGAGGAAAACTTTGGTTTACAATGAAAAAAATAAAAATTTATGTTATGTAAATTAAATAATTGTTATTAACTTTACGGTGCATATCGCTTTCCGAAGCCCGATATGGGCCAGGGGGCGGGTGCAGACATTATACAGGAGCGTTTATCAGCGCTCATTCTTGACTGATAGGAATCTCGCAAGTTTTTTTGTCTGTGTCAGGAATGAAGCAACGGTAGATGCCTTTTCGGGTATGATTTATAGTGACGGCTCAGTAATGAGTCGGCATTGTCATATCATACAGCGTGAGGCTTCGGCGTTGCTCTTTCTACTCCAATGGGCAATGCGAGAGCCTCTATCAGCGGGAAGAGTAACGATACAGGCTTTCACGCTTCTTTTTTATAAACCAGTCAGTCCAATCCGGGAGGCCTGCAGGACACGGTAATACTATAATGAAAGAAGACAAAAACGAAGAACTGCAATCCCGTCGTGATTTCTTTAAAAAGGGCGTCAAAAAGGTATTGCCGATTCTTGGTGCTGCACTGTTGTCCACACCAATAGCAAGAGCCGTCAACACTTCGTCGGGGTGTAGTTACTGTAGCTATACTTGTAAGGGCAGTTGTCAGGATACATGTAAAGGCAATTGTACGGACAGGTGTTCAGGTTCGTGCTCCGGTTCCTGTACAGGAGATTGTTACGGGACATGCAATCAATCATGCTATGCTTCCAACACCGGAGTTAATTACGGAGGTGGCGGAAATGGCGGCGGAAATGGCGGCGGCAGTTGTTCGGATTGCAGCGGCGGGTGTAAGGACTCTTGTAGGAGTGGCTGTAAAGGTTCGTGCTCGGGCGGTTGCGGTTCGTCATGCAAGGGCGGCTGCAAAGGGGGATGTTCAACGACCTGTACGGGTACATGCAGTACTACTTGCCTCGGGTCTTGCGATGCGAGCTGTTATACTTCGTGTAATACTACTTGTATGGGGTGTAGCGGCACATGCATGGGAAGCTGTACCGGCGGCTGTATGTACACTTGTTTTAACTCATGCTCGGCTACATGCATAGGTTTAATGTATTTCTAAGAGAGATATGATTGATATAAAAAAACAGTCTCTTTCATGGAAATCCGGCCAGACAAAAAACATTACGTTTATTGTAACAAAAGATTGTCAGCTTGCATGTAAATATTGCTATCTTGTCGGTAAGAACGAAAAGGAGCGCATGAGTTGGGAAGTCGCCAAGGGGGCAATCGATTATATACTTGACCATGAGGCCGAGTTCCGGGAGGAGTCGGTAATATGGGATTTTATCGGAGGAGAGCCGTTTCTTGAGATTGACCTTATTGATAAAATTTGTGACTATATAAAACTGGAACTGTTCAGAAGAAACCACCATTGGTTTAATTCCTATCGTTTCAGTTTCTCAACCAATGGCATTAATTACGACAGCGAGAAAGTTCAGTCATTTATATTCAAGAACCGCAGTCATATTTCTATCGGTATTACAATCGACGGCACGCAGCGCAAGCATGACATGAACCGTATTTGGAAGGGAAACGGCCCGGAACGTGGAAGCTATATCGATGTGGTAAAGAATATTCCGCTATGGCTGTCTCAATTTGCTAATGCCGGGACTAAGGTAACAATCAGTTCCGCCGATATTCCGTACATAACGGAGAGTGTGCTGCATCTGTATTCAATTGGCATCCATGAAGTCAATATAAATGTGGTCTTTGAAGATGTATGGGAAGATGGCGATGACAAACTGTTTGAGAAACAGCTGATTGACCTTGCTGATGCTATCATCGAAGGTGAATATTACAAAGAAAACGCATGTTCATTTTTTTCGGAACTTATCGGTAAGCCGTTAGATGCCGTAACTGACAATCAGAACTGGTGCGGTGCGGGAAAAATGCTTGCTGTTGATGCCGCAGGCAATTTTTATCCTTGCACACGTTTTGCCGCATATTCCTTGCGCGAGAAGAAGCCGATAATCATAGGCAATATTCACGACGGGATTGATAACAACAAACTCCGTCCGTTCCTGACTCTTGACCGCACTACACAGTCGCCGCAGAAATGCATGGACTGCGAGGTGGCGAGCGGTTGCGCATGGTGTCAGGGTGAAAACTATGATGCTGCCGATACTGATACTATTTATCAGCGTTCTACGGCGATATGCAAGATGCACAAGGCTCGCGTCCGCGCCAATAACTATTACTGGAACAAGCTTTTCCGTAAACTGGAATTGGATGGACGTAGAGATGAATATAACGCTACCCACAAGAATCAAACCGCAAAGCCATGCTGAAATACCTGATAATACCGTTGGCGAATGACGCTGTGTCTTTCTGCCATTATGAAAGAGGAAACAAATCTGACGGACTGATTGAGTTGGGAATGCTCAAAAAGGCAATCTTTTGGGCAATGACTGAAAACGTGAATGTGCAGTTTGTATATCCTAATTGGGAAATTCCGTCGGAATACAAGGCGGTTATTGACACAATAGACCATGCCAAGATTGTCGGTTCGCATTGCGAGGATAAAGTGCTGACTGATGAGGCGGATATTGTAGTTTTTGACGGTTGGGAAGGTCTTGATACTTTCAAATACCAGTCGGGGAAAAGCTACGTGATACGTACCGACAAATCAGACCTCTTCGAGAATGCCGACGTAATTAAATCGTTGTTTCCTAAACTTGACAGACTTGTTGTTGTCATCACCGATATAGACAAATTTCAAGAGTCGGATTTCCAAAAATATGAAACGTTTTTGAGCGCGATGATACCCATAGTCAAAGAGGAGTATGGCAAAGGACATTCGCTACATTTCAATCTTTTGACTGACAGAATGCTGTTAGACAAGATGAATAACTGCAATGCCGGCGATGAAAGCATCACACTCGCTCCCGACGGCAAATTTTATATCTGTCCGGCATTCTATCTCGACGGGTGCAAACCTGTCGGCGACTTGGGAAACGGACTCGATATAAAAAATCAACAGCTCTATCGCCTCGACCACGCTCCGGTTTGCCGCAAATGCGATGCGTGGCAATGCCGCCGCTGCGTATGGTTAAACTGCAAGACAACGCTTGAAGTCAATACCCCGAGCCATGAACAGTGTGTCGTAGCCCATATAGAGCGAAATGCATCACGTAAACTTCTCGAAGAAATCAGAACTTTAGGGGAATTTCTTACCGAAAAAGAGATTAAAGAAATAGATTATCTTGATCCATTTGATATAATAAAACAATGAAAAAAGCAATAGGAAAAGTAACGGAACAGGAGCGCAATGAGATACAGGCGCTCTTTGAACGACGCAACGGACTCAATGAGTTGGCGAAGATACTTACGGCCGACAATGCCGAGCTGTATGAACGTCTCGTAAAGGATATGGGCGAGACGGGCACGAAATTCCAGAACTGGTGGGACTCGATGGCTCAGAAGTATCAGTGGGAGAGTGCCGAAGGCGGCCATTGGGAGATTAATTTCGATACGTGCGAAATCGTATTGGTGACACCTGAATAACATGCAATTATGATAACAGCTTTTATTGGGACTACGGAGTTGCTGCTCATAGGCGGATTGGCTCTCCTCCTGGTCGGCGGGAAGAAACTTCCCGAGATGATGCGCGGACTTGGCAAAGGCGTCCGCGAGTTCAAGGACGGAATGAAAGAGGGAGCGACTGACGATGCTCCTTCTGCTGGCGACGCGACTGACGGCGCCAAAGAGCGTACGGCTGACGGTGACGCTGAGAAACAATCAGACGCAAAGGAGTGACGCGTATGTCGGCGGATGAACAGATGCTGACGTTCGGAGGGCATCTCGGTGTCCTCCGCAAGATGTTGAGGCGGGTGCTGGCGGTGACGCTGATATTTGCCTGTATTGTCTTTGCTTTGAAAGATGTCACGTTTTCGGTGCTTTTGGCGCCGGGGCAGTGGGATTTCTGCACTTACCGGTGCCTGGAATGGGTTGTCGGGATTTTTGACGCCGGGTTTCGGTTCGAGGAGTTTCATGTCGACCTTATAGCGACGGATCTGTCGAGCCAGTTTATGACGCATATCACCACGTCGATTTATTTGGGGCTGCTTTGCGCGTCGCCGTTCATAGTGTACGAGCTGTTTAAGTTCGTTTCGCCGGCGTTGCTGGAGAGCGAGCGGAAATATTCGGTGCGGATTGTGTGCATTGTCTATCTGCTGTTCATAGCGGGCGTGATGATGAGTTATTTCATACTGTTTCCGATTTCGTTCCGTTTTTTAGGGACATATTCGGTGGCAGAGAGTGTGCACAGCACAATCACGCTCGACAGCTATATATCCACTTTCGTTACGCTGACGCTGATGATGGGGCTTGTGTTTCAGTTGCCGGTGGTGGCATTCGTGCTCGGCAAAATGGGCATGGTGCAGTCGGCGTATCTTGTCAGATACCGTCGGTATGCGTTCCTGATTATCTGCATCGTTGCGGCGATAATCACGCCTCCCGATATAATGACGCTCATACTCGTGGCTGTCCCCCTCTACATGATGTACGAGGTGAGCATCCGCGTTATCCGCTCAACCGAACGTCACCGGTCGGAAAAACAATAGGACAAGATTAATTTTGAATGGGGAATTTTGAATTTTGAGTTCCCGTGTATTTTTAACAAGAGAACAAAAGCTTTGGCAGGAGGACAAGAGGGAAATATCTTGTGCTTTTATTTGAGCTTTTGTGCTCTTGTTCTTTTGTTTTTTATTTTTTGAACAGGAGCACAAAGGAACAAAAGCTTTGGCAGGAGTACAGGAGATAATATTTTGTGCTTTTGTTTGGGCTTTTGTGCTCTTGTTCTTTTGTTTTTTATTTTTTGAACAGGAGCACAAGGGAACAAATGATTGGACAGGAGTACAGGAGATGATGTTGTGTGCTTTTGTTAGGGCTCTTGTCCTTTTGTTTAACACAGAGACAAAATCGTAATATTGTCCATCAATTGAAATATTTTATCCATTGCGGGAGGGGGCGCACGGTTGTAATTTTGCATCGAAATCATTATCGATGTCCGCGCCCCGGAATGCCGGCGAAGAAGATTCCCGCAAGGAACGCCGCACGTGGCCCGACAGAAATATCGACCTGAGTCTTCCTGAAAAAACAAACAACTTAACATTATCATGAATTCTTACAACAAATCATTCGTATTCTTCATCTGCCTCGTATCGGCAATGGGCGGTCTGCTCTTCGGCTATGACTGGGTGGTCATAGGGGGCGCGAAACCGTTCTATGAAGTATTTTTCGGTATCTCTGATGACACCACGCAGCAGGCATTCGCCATGTCGGCCGCCATACTCGGCTGCCTTTTCGGCGCTACGACCGCAGGCATGATGGCCGACCGGTTCGGTCGCAAGCCGCTGCTTCTCATCTCGGCCACAATCTTCCTTGTATCGGCATACGCCACAGGGGCTTTCAATGTATATGCCGGCTTCCTTGCCGCACGTTTCATCGGCGGTATCGCAATCGGCCTTGCCTCGGCACTGTCGCCCATGTACATCGCGGAGGTAGCGCCCACACAGATACGTGGCAAACTCGTGACACTCAACCAGATGACTATCGTGCTCGGCATACTTGCGGCGCAGATAGTCAACATGCTGATTGCCGAGAAGGTGCCCGGCGATGTTGTCGCCGTCGACTCATGGAACGCCCAGTGGGGATGGAGATGGATGTTTTGGTCGGGCGCTTTCCCCGCCGCCGTGTTCCTGCTCCTGGCATGCTTTATTCCCGAGAGCCCGCGCTGGCTTACCCGCGTAGGACGCATCGCTAAGGCTGACACCATATTCTCGAAAATCGGCGGCAAGAAATATGCTGCGGAAAACATCGGGCAGATAGAAGCCTCGGAAAAGGGCGCGGAGAAGAAAGTGGGACTGCGCATGCTTTTCATCCACAAATACGCCTCAATCCTCGTGCTCGGCATCATCATCGCCGTGTTCCAGCAGTGGTGCGGCACCAACGTAATATTCAACTACGCGCAGGAGATTTTCCAGGGCGCCGGTTTCCCGATCGACGGAATGTTCCTCAATATCGTGATTACGGGTGTGGCCAACGTAATATTCACCATCGTGGCAATCTATACGGTCGACCGCTGGGGACGCCGCAAGCTGATGCTTTTCGGCGCGATAGGGCTCGCAACCATCTATATCATACTCGGCACGTGCTACTACTTCCACGTGAGCGGCATACTGATGGTAATCTGCGTGGTTGCCGCCATCGCATGCTACGCCATGTCGCTCGGCCCGATCACCTGGGTGCTGCTCGCCGAACTGTTCCCCAACAAGATCCGAGCCGCCGCCATGGGCGTGTGCACTTTCGCACTGTGGACAGGCTGCTTCACGCTGACGTATACATTCCCGCTGCTCAATGCCGGACTCGGTTCTTACGGCACATTCTGGCTCTACGCCGCAATCTGCCTCGCCGGATTCGTCTATCTCAGCCGCCGTCTTCCCGAGACCAAGGGCAAATCGCTCGAACAACTTGAAAAAGAGCTTGTAAAGGAGGATTGACAACGGAGACTTCCTAAATAACAAATCACATAAAACATGAAATCTACGGGCGTGACGGAATAAGGTAAAATGAGAGATTGGAGAAAAAAGGTATAAATCCGTCACACCCACTATTAAAAAACAAACCGATTAAAACGCAATTATAATGGTAAAAGCATGGAAAGAGAAGGTGGTGATACCCACCTACGAACCGGGTGCTCCCGAAAAAAATCCTATTTTCCTGGAAAGACGTGTCTATCAGGGCTCATCGGGCGTAGTCTACCCCTACCCCGTCATCGAGTCGATTTCCGATACGAAAACCGACGTAGAGTATGACGCCGTATGGATCGAGAACGAATACATCAAGGTGATGATACTCCCGCAGCTCGGAGGACGCGTGCAGATGGCTTACGACAAGGTGCGCAACCGCCACTTCATATACTACAACCATGTCATCAAGCCCGCGCTTGTCGGACTTGCAGGCCCCTGGATTTCGGGCGGCATCGAGTTCAACTGGCCCCAGCACCACCGCCCCTCCACCTTCATGCCCGTCGACTGCACCATCGAGGAGCTGGCCGACGGAGGCGTGACCGTATGGGTCAACGAGCGCGAACGCATGTTCCACCAGAAAGGCATGGCCGGCTTCACCCTGCGTCCCGGCAAAGCATATCTCGAAATCAAGGGTGTGCTCTACAACCCCACTCCGCTACCCCAGACATTCCTGTGGTGGGCCAATCCCGCGGTAGCCGTCAACGACCACTACCAGAGCGTGTTCCCCGCCGACGTCAACGCCGTGTTCGACCACGGCAAGCGTGCCGTAAGCTCTTTCCCCATCGCTACGGGCACATACTACAAGATGGACTACTCGGCAGGCGTCGACATATCCAACTACAAGAATATCAAGGTGCCTACATCCTACATGGCCGTCAACTCCAAATACAACTTCGAGGGGGGCTACGAGAACGACACCCGCGCCGGCATGCTCCACGTGGCGTCGCACCACGTATCGCCCGGCAAAAAGCAATGGACATGGGGCAACGGCGACTTCGGCCGCGCCTGGGACCGTAACCTTACCGACAACGACGGCCCGTATATCGAGCTTATGGCCGGTGTCTACACCGAAAACCAGCCCGACTTCACCTGGCTCATGCCCTTCGAGGAGAAATCGTTCACCCAGTATTTCCTCCCCTACCGCGAACTCGGCATCGTGAAGAATGCATCGAAGGACATACTGCTCAACATCGACCCCGCGGGCGACGCCAAAGTCAACCTCAAGGTATTCGCCACCTCCGAGCAGACAGTCACCATCAAGGTAGTCACCGACGGAGGCAAGGCCATAGCCGAGCAGACGCTCACTCTCTCGCCCGAAAAGATTTATGACGAGGTAATCACCGTGGGCGACGCCGCGTTCGACACTCTCAACGTAGTCATCACCGACAACACCGGCCGCGAGCTCCTCACATGGCATGCAGAGCCGGCCGACATACGTCCTATCCCCGACTCGGCGGAAGCCGCCCTGCGTCCCGACGAAATCAAGACCGTGGAGCAGCTGTTCCTCACCGGTCAGCACCTCGAGCAGTACCGCCACGCCACGTTCAACCCCGTGGAATACTACGAGGAAGGCCTGCGCCGCGACCCGATGGACGTGCGCTGCAACAACGCCCTCGGATTGTGGTACATACGCAAGGGTCGCTTTGACATCGCCGAGAAATATCTCCGCACCGCCGTCAAGGTCATCACCCGCCGCAACCCCAATCCCTACGACGGCGAGCCCATCTTCAACCTCGGTCTTGCTCTCCGCTTCCAGGGCAAGTATTCCGATGCCTACGACCGTTTCTACAAATCGACATGGAACGCCGCATGGCAGGATGCCGGCTACATGGCCTGCGCACAGATATCCTCGCTGCAGGGACGCCTCGACGACGCGCTCTACGAAGTAGACCGCTCGCTTATACGCAACTGGCACAACCACGTGGCACGCGCCCTCAAAGCCAACATACTCAACCGCATGGGCCGCAAGGACGACGCGCTCAAATGCTGCGCCGACGCCCTTGAAATCGACCCGTTCAACTTCGGCTGTCTCTACGAGGCAGGTAAAATCGACGAGATGCGCAAGATGATGCGCGCCGACGCCAACGACTACGACCAGGTGGCACTCGACTATATGGCCGCAGGATGCTGGCAGGATGCCGTCAACGTATGGAACATCGCCATCGAGGAGAACGCCGTCACCCCCATGACACGCTACTATATGGCCTACTGCCTGCTCAACAACGGCAACGAGACCGAAGCCAAAGCAATGTATCAGGAGGCAGCGAAAGTATCGCCCGACTTCTGTTTCCCCAACCGACTGGAGGCAATCCTCGCGCTCAACGAGGCAATGCGCATCAATCCCGACGACGCCAACGCGCCTTACTATCTCGGCAACCTATACTACGACAAGCGTCAGTATGACCTCGCTATCGGCTTGTGGCGCAAGTCGAGCGAGCTTAACCCCGACTTCCCCACCGTATGGCGCAATCTCGCGCTCGCCACATTCAACAAGCTCGGCGACTCCGCGGCTGCCGTTGAAATGATGGAACGCGCATTTGCCCTCGACACCGACGACGCCCGCATACTCATGGAGCTTGACCAGCTTTACAAGCGTCTCGGACGCGACCATGCCGAGCGTCTGGCGTTCCTCGAGAAATATCCCGAACTCATCAAACGTCGCGACGACCTGTTGCTCGAGCAGATTACACTGCTCAACCTCACCGGCAATTACCGCCGCGCCATCGAGCTGCTCGACAGCCACATCTTCCACCCGTGGGAAGGGGGCGAGGGTAAAGTGCCCGCACAGTACCAGTACAGCCGTGTCGAGCTCGCCAAAGAGGCTATCGCAGCCGGCATTCCCGCCGAAGCCGTCAAGCTGCTCGAAGAGTGCCTTGTCTACCCCCATCATCTTGGCGAAGGCAAACTTCACGGCGCCCTTGACAACGACTTCCTCTACCTGCTCGGACAGGCATACGAAGCCCTCGGACAGCACGACAAGGCCGTCGAAGCATGGACAGCCGGCACCGCAGCTCCTCTCGAACCTGCTGCCGCCCTCTATTACAACGACGCCGCTCCCGACAAACTTTTCTACGCCGGCCTATGCGAACTCGCCCTTGGCAACACCGACAAGGCCCGCGGCCGCTTCAACCGACTCATCACCTACGGCGAGCAGCATATATTCGACGACGTCAAGCCCGACTACTTCGCGGTATCGCTCCCCGACCTTCTGATATGGGAAAGCGACCTAAATACCGCCAATCAGGTACACTGCCGCTACATGATGGCACTCGGCCACTACGGCATGGGCAACACCGACAAGGCACGCACATTCCTTGCCTCGGCCCGCGCTCTTAACTGCAACCACACAGGCATCAACGCCTTCGCATCGTTCATGAAATAGTTTCATTGAAATCTTACATAAAGGAGCATGGCAATACACATATCTGCCATGCTCCTTTTATTTTTCAATAAAATCTTAATAAAAGACGATTCTCGAATCAAAAAAAATAGTAAAAATAAGGATATATAAAAAATAATTTGTAAATTTGCACGCTGAAAGCCAATCGGGGTGTAGCACAGTTGGCAGCGCGCCACGTTCGGGACGTGGAGGTCGGAAGTTCGAGTCTTCTCACCCCGACATTTTTCAACAAAATGTTAAGTTCTTGCAATCTTACTGATTGCGAGAACTTTTTTATTATCCAGACGCTATATAGATGTACAGTCGCTCGTAATGGCCGCCCGACAGACTGCGGCAACATACTCTTATAACATGAACGATATGAAAGAAATATATTTCGCGGGAGGATGCTTCTGGGGTACCGAGCATTTCTTCAGTCTCGTGCACGGCGTCACCGGCACGGAAACCGGCTACGCCAACTCAAGTATTGTATCACCGTCCTACCGTGAGGTGTGCAGCGGAGTCACAGGAGCCGCGGAAACCGTAAAAGTGATATATCTCCCCGGTGAAGTGAGCCTCGGCCGTCTCATAGAGTTATACATGCTCACAATCGACCCGACATCGGTCAACCGTCAGGGCAACGACACAGGCACGCAGTACCGCACAGGCATCTACTACACCGACCCAGACGACTATCAGGCAATCCAGCGGGCACTCGCGCCCTACAAAGAGCGGTATGGCCGCGCATTCGCCGTCGAAATAAAAGCGCTCGAAAATTTCTATCCCGCCGAAGAGTACCATCAGGAATATCTCTACAAGAATCCCGGCGGCTACTGTCATATCGACCCGCAACTGTTCGATATAGCCAGAAGCTCACAGAACGCCTCTAAATCGCGCGAAGAACTCCGCCGTGCACTCACACCCATCCAGTATGCCGTGACGCAGGAGAACGCCACAGAACCGCCTTTCAGGAACGAATATTGGGATGAGCACCGCAAAGGCATCTACGTCGACGTCACTACAGGCGAACCGCTATTCTCCTCCTCCGACAAATTCGACTCCGGCTGCGGCTGGCCCAGCTTCACTCAGCCGATAGAAACCGACGTTGTCACCTCCCGACGCGACCTCACCCACGGAATGGACCGCACAGAAATACGTTCATCGAAAGGCGATGCCCACTTAGGCCACGTATTTCCCGACGGTCCCCGCCACACCGGCGGCCTCCGCTACTGCATCAACTCCGCCTCCCTCCGCTTCATCCCAATAGAAGAAATGGCAAAAGCAGGCTACTCCGACTACATAAAATACATCCGCTAAAACCGCGCACCCAACCGACCATCCTGTTAACCCCGCCTACCCGCCCAAAGTCCAACCCCTCCGACCGGTCAGACATGTCAGACTTGTCCGACTTGTTCGATAAATTCGTAAATACCATAGAGCCGGAGGCTCGGGGATTGTGACTAACCCCGGCTCGGAGGCTGCGGAGCGGGCGCAGACCGGGGTAAAAGCCGTCCTCACCAAAAAGCCCGGGAAGGACGCCTTGTGATATTTCATGCAGCCGCCAACTTCAGTCACACACTACCACAAATCGAGTAGGTCGGGAAACGAAAGTTTTTCTGACCTACTTTCGTTTCCTTCCCTCTCACACCACCGTACGTGCCGTTCGGCATACGGCGGTTTCG
>MNQK01000027.1:0-214152 GCA_001915385.1 Bacteroidales bacterium 52_46
AAACTCTTTTTTTATTCGCTTTGTCATTGCTAATTATATTTGGTAATAGAATAACAGCCAGGATGGAAAAAAGATGTTGAAAGATTGACCAGTAGTAGGCTGCACCCCGGTGCAGCCGAAACACCCGACAATCCCTCATACCTTCCTTTTCCCAAGTTCAATAACCTCTAAATCGCGCATCTCCCCGCCGTCGATTGTCAGCTTCACGAGCGTGCGCACCTGCTGCCATCCGTGCGTCCCCGCCGCCCCCGGATTGATATGCAGCAGTCCGAGCCGGCTGTCATACATCACCTTCAGTATATGCGAATGCCCGCACACCATCAGCCCCGTTTTCCCGTAGATGAGCGACTGCTCCACACCCGGAGCATACTTCCCGGGATAACCGCCGATATGACGCAGATGCACCCTGACGCCCTCCACTTCAAACGTCTCCACCTCACGGCACGCACGCCTCACCTCTCCCCCGTCGATATTGCCCGACACGGCACGCACCACCGGCGCAATCTCCTGCAACCGTCTTACTATGCTCATATCTCCGATGTCGCCGGCATGCCATATCTCGTCACAATCCTTGAAATGCGTCTCATAACGCGTGTCCCAGCACGAATGCGTGTCCGACAGTATCCCTATTCTTTTCATCGTTTTATAAGTTCAAGTGCCACAGGTATGGCCGTATTTCCGTCATGGTCAAAACCGGCCACACCGTTTGGCGTGAAATACTCTACCGCTATCTCGTTGCGGCCTCTTGCAAGCTCCACCGCGATAGGCTCCGTCGTGCCGCACATCGAAGCCCAGTCTTCGGCCGGACTCCACATCTCCGGACCGCGCTGCGACAGCACCATCACTCCGGCCTGCTCGCCGTTCACCTTCAATACACGCAGCGCATACTGCCTGTTTTTGTTGACGATGCCGAGCCCGTCGAGATAACGCAGCCTCACGTAATATCCACCTCCCGACGCCGATTCATAGTCAAACACTATCCTTGCGTTCTTATAACGCGTCGACTCAACATGTTTCGACGCCAGGTCTTTATTGGCCAGCACACGTCCGCCGGTCGGAGCCACGGCGCTGCACGCAATCGACACACTGTCCTTCGCCGGAATATAAAGCCGGTTTTTCGAGGCATACCCGGTCACCGTATTCGCCACATCGGCTTCAAAACTTACCGCCGTCACCGGGGCAGCGTTATACAGTTCATATTGTCCGCGGCCTATAATCTCGTCGACCGCACCGTTGAGATACACTATGAAATATCCCGTCTCACCCGATTTTATCGAATACTTGCGCGGGCTCTCCACCGTCACCTCCGGGGCGCGCGGCATCTGCTTCCGCTCCGCCACATTTATACCGTCTGACACTCCGGTGCTTCCGGCAAGCACTATCTCCACCTCATGTTCCCCCTCGATGTCGGTGCCTACTTTCCCCTCCGCACTTATCACTCCGTCAATCGAGAATGTCGACACCACGTCACCCTTGCCGCGTACCGTGACATTCAGCGTCCCGTTTCTGTACTTCAATCCGCTTACACGGTGATAATCGCCAAGCATGTCATGCACGTATGGCTGTATCCTCAGTCCGTCAGCCTCCGGCATCAGGCCGAACACCGTGCGGAGCGTCACACCCTGCAGCAGTCGCAACGCGTAACCGTCGGCCACGCTCTTTGCCACCAGACTCGCATAGCTCAATGCCCACGCGTCGCCGTTCTTCTCCATTGCCGACGCTATCGCCCACATTGCCGACGTAAGTGCCCCGCGACGGCTCTCACCCTCAAGTCCCTGGTCGGGATAGGTCGCCGGCACCTTTCCCTCCGTCATCGGAGTATTCGATATTATACGCGATGCCATCGCTTCCCCCGTTCCGTCCGTCACCACCGCAAGAGCCTGCGCTATGTTGTCGGCTGCTGTCACCGACACTGGATACGGCCGCTGGTACAGCGTCTGGCTCAGCATCCCGAGATTAGGTATCCAGAACCGCTTCGCTATATTCTCGCCCAATTCCGCCACGAACTCCTCCTCATAGCTGCCGGGCAGCAATGTATTGACCCAGCGCATAGCGGCAAGCCTGCTTATGTTCCCCTCCAAAGTCATCATCGCCGCCGCATCTCCCGCACCGGCCCAGTCGGGCATTTCCCGAATGTCCATCTCAGGGGGCACCCCGGCAAACAATCCCTCCCGCCGGTCATATACATAATATATGTCGCAGTCAATAAGCTTTTTCAACGCTTCCGCGCGGTCGTGCGCCCGTTTTTCGTCGGCTTCGGTCGCCGACACTGCCGCTGCCGCCACTCCCCATGTCGCGTCGGCCATCGATACGGGCCACCGGTACGCCCCTTTCGCGTATTCCACAATCTCTCCTCCGGCAATACGGCTGTCGACCGCCATCGCTGCGCTATCGCAGTCAAGCAGACATTCGCTGACATAAATTCCGTAAGGCGTAAATTCATCATAATCGCCCGAAGGCACATGTGTCTCCCTGTTAAACAGATACGTTATCAGCCCGTCGCTGCCCGACATCGTGATGCCGTCGGTTTTCGTGCCGTGCACCCGCTCAAGCCGTTCTCCGGTGTCGGTCCTGATTATCATGGAGTCCCCTTTTGCAGTCAGGGTCAGCGACTGCGACACAAAACTGTCGGGATACACCGTGTAGTCGTCGCATGAATAAATTGCCCCGACCTTCTCCATCCGCCTTTCGCAGCCCGTCGACATGACTATCACGGCTACGGCAGCCGCAAGTTTGAAAATCCTTGCGGCTGCCGTCCTGATAATATCCGTCCCCATTGTCGTCATGTCCCGGTACTCGTTTTTAAATAGATAATCTTAATGATATAACAAAAGTCGGATTAAATTGTAGAAGGGTGTTGCAGGACTCCCAATAGTAGGGAATTTTACAGTTTTGCAACATCCTCGCTCAGTATAGCTTCCCCCTCCGCTACAATCCCAACTTTTTCTTTATATCCTTGGGAATGGCCTCCTTATTGACATATATGTCAACAGTCTTGGCAAGGAAATAAGGCTCCGACACGTAGAAAAATCCGTCGTACACCTGATTGGTATCCCATGAATTTTTCACCTTGTAATAACGGTTGCCGTTCTGGTCCTTGGCGATACCCACGATTTCCATGCCGTGGTCGTCGGTCGTCTCCTGGCGGTCAAACATCTCCTGACGCGATTCCTGAGTCACCTCTATCTCCTCGCACGGGCCGTCAATCTCAAACTGTTTGTCGGCGCGTTCCTTGTCCGACAGTTTCACCCAGCGTGCGAGCTCGGTACCTTCGAGATCGGCCTTATCGGTAGGTTTCGGCATCACTGCATAACCTTTCACCCATTTGAAGCCGCCTTCGCTGACATCGGCTGCCCATACTACGCTGTATCCCTTCTCTATGGAGTTGTCCACGATTGCCTTCATCTCCTCCATAGGCACGTTGTAATACTTGCCCCAAAGCCAGTTGTCGGCCACCTCGAGCACAAACGGCTCGTAGTACGGATGATGGGTGAACGAAGTTATGGCCGCATAATCGTCAGTGTCGAGGCCGAGGCTCTTGGCATAGCTTTGCGGAGTGTAGCTCACGCCGTCCACGGTAAATGTCTCGGGCGCTTTGCCTAAATAAGCGTCGAGTATCGCCTCATACCCTTTGCGCCACGATGTCGATATGCGTTTGTTCGGATTTTTTCTGACTGCGTCGAGATATGCTTTCAGCACAGCGTCAAGCTCGCCGTGCACATGTTTCTCCTCGCCGTATTCCAGTCCGGAATACACGCTTTCGGGCACCGCGCCGTAACGTTTCCACACGTAGGGCACATCGAGCACCGAACCGCCGGCGGCGAAATTGGTCGCGCCGTTCATTCGCACATAATTCTCGGCTTTATCCAGATAGCACTGGCGCACGGTATACATCTCCGAAAGGTCAAGTTCCTTGCCCCCTTTGCGCATGATTTCATCCTCGAAAAACGATGTGCCTGCGAAACACCAGCATGTCCCGCTCTTGTTCTGATCCTTCACCGGAGTGGTTTTGAGCACCTTTACGTCAGTGAACACAAATCCTCCCGTAGAGTCGTTCTTCTCCTCTTTGGCATCGTCGGCATAAACGCTTACAGCTGCCGACAAAAGCACGATTGCACTTAAAATTTTCTTCATGGTCCGTATCTTGTTTAGTTTTATTACATTAACAACTTCCCCATAGCATTTGCGGCGTTTCATCGCGCAACAATGTATTTGCAGAACAAGTAAACAATAAGTGTATTTGCGATATTATCAGATGGTGACCGTACGGTCACCGATTTAGCAGTAACCGGGTACACCGGAGCGCAGCGTAGGTGTGCCCGGTGTGGCTACATCCACACAAAAGGCGCCCGAAGGCCGCCGATTTATACACTACTGCAACGTTCTCTCCACAAGGTTCCCCCTGTTCTTACTGCAAAGTTATCACTTTTTATTAAAAATTTTACGTCAAAAAGTTACAATGTCTGTTTTTTTATCGCATTTTTCTTACCTTTGCCTATCAATCTTTATCACCCGCGCCACTTTTTGCTCGGAACAATAGTTTTTGATTATGAACAGAATTATCCATAAACAGCATTTCTCGGAAAACGTAGTTCAGCTCGTCGTCGAAGCCCCGCTGATAGCACGTTCGCGTCGTCCGGGACACTTCGTTATCGTCATCGCCGATGAAAAAGGCGAACGCATCCCCCTCACCATCGCCGACGCCGACCCCGATGCCGGGACAATCACCCTCGTCATCCAGGCCATCGGCGACTCAACACGCAAAATCTGCGCCCTCAATCCCGGCGACTCGCTCCACGACGTGGTAGGTCCCCTCGGGCGCGCCACCCACATTGAGAAATTCGGCACCGTCGTATGCTGCGGCGGTGGCGTAGGCGTCGCTCCGCTGCTGCCTATCATAAAGGCCATGAAACAGGCCGGCAACAAAGTCATCTCCGTACTCGCCGCCCGTACCCGCGACCTCATCATACTCCGCGACCAGGTAGCCGAATACTCCGACGAAGTCATCATCATGACCGACGACGGCTCCGACGGACGCAAAGGACTCGTCACCGACGGCGTGGAATCAGTCATACAGCGCGAGCACGTCGACCTCGTCGTCACCATCGGTCCCGCCATAATGATGAAATTCGTATCACTCCTCACAAAAAAATACGACATTCCCACCGTCGCCTCCCTCAACACCATAATGGTCGACGGCACAGGCATGTGCGGAGCCTGCCGCGTCACCATCGACGGCACAATGAAATTCGTCTGCGTCGACGGCCCCGAATTCGACGCCCACAAAGTCGACTTCGACGAAATGCTAATGCGCCTCCGCTCCTACTCCTGACGCCCTCCTAAAGGCCAATAATAGCCGGAGGCACCGGCCACCCCCATTAGCCACCCTATTGGCCCCATTGGCCCTATCCGGCCTATCCCCCTACAATAGCTATAATAGCTAAAAATCCCCCACCAATTATGAATTATGAATTGTGAATTATGAATTCAACAAATACCCGCGACGCCCAGTGGCGTCAGCAACTCCGCGACTCCATGTCCGCCAAAGAGCGCACAGCCATACCACGCGCTAAAATGCCCGAGCTCGACCCCGCCTACCGCATCACCTGCAACGAGGAAGTCAACCAAGGGCTCAACGAAGAGCAGGCCGTCACCGAAGCCACCCGCTGCCTCGACTGCCCCGACCCGCAGTGCATGACAGGCTGCCCCGTAGGCATCAACATACCCGGATTCATCAAAAACATACAGCGCCGCAACTTCCGCGAAGCCGCCATGGTACTCAAAGAGACATCCGCCCTCCCCGCCGTGTGCGGCCGCGTATGCCCCCAGGAACGCCAGTGCGAGTCACGCTGCATCTACCTTAAGATGAAGAAACCCGCCGTCGCCATCGGCTACCTCGAACGCTTCGCCGCCGACACCCAACGGCTCTCCGGCTCCGGCGACCTCCCCGCCTGCCAACCCTCCAACGGCATGCGCATTGCCGTCGTAGGCTCAGGCCCCGCCGGACTCTCATTCGCCGGCGACATGGTCAAACTCGGTTATGACGTAACCGTCTACGAAGCCCTCCACCAGATTGGCGGCGTGCTCAAATACGGCATCCCCGAATTCCGTCTTCCCAACGCCGTGGTCGACGTCGAAATCGACACCCTCGCACGCATGGGCGTCACCTTCGTCAAAGACTGCATCATCGGCAAGACACTCTCCTACGAAGCACTCCGCGACCTCGGCTACGACGGCATATTCATCGCCTCCGGAGCCGGACTCCCCCGCTTCATGGGCATACCAGGCGAAAACCTCATCAACATCCTCTCATCCAACGAATACCTCACCCGCATCAACCTCATGGGAGCCGGACGCGGCGACTGGGCCACACCCGTGCCCAAAGGCGACACCGTAGCCATCATCGGAGGCGGCAACACCGCAATGGACTCCGTCCGCACAGCCCGTCGCATGGGAGCCAAGCGTGCCATAATCGTCTACCGCCGCAGCGAGGAAGAGATGCCCGCGCGCCTCGAGGAAATCAAGCACGCCAAAGAAGAAGGCATCGAATTCCTCACCCTCCACAACCCCATAGAATACATCGGCGACGACAAAGGCCATGTGCGCCGCATGCGTCTGCAGCGCATGGAGCTCGGCGAACCCGACGCCTCCGGCCGCCGCTCACCCGTGCCCGTCCCCGGCGACATAGTCGACATCGACGTCGACGTCGTGGTAGTCAGCGTAGGCGTATCCCCCAACCCCCTCATCCCCCATGCATTCACCGGACTCGACGTAACCCGCCGCGGCACCCTCGTTGTCGACGACACCCTCCTCACCACCCTCCCCGACACCTACGCCGGAGGCGACATAGTCCGCGGAGGAGCCACCGTAATCCTCGCAATGGGCGATGGCCGCGCCGCCGCCACCTCAATGCACACCGCCCTCACCGCCAAAAAGCAACAACAGCAATAACAACAATTAACTACAATCCCCCAAAAAAGTAGGGCTGCTCCCCGGAGCAGCCGCAACCTCGCATAGCGTCTATCCCCCTCACCCTCTCTCCCCCAAAAGTCCCACCTGTCTGACCCGTCTGACTTGTCCGACTTGTCTGACCGGTCCGCCTCCCTCCGCCTCCCTCCGCCCACTCCTCGGAGGACTCCGAGCACTCGGAGATTTCCGAGTGCTCCCAAAAGCTCCCGCCCCCGCCAAATAAAAAAAATTTGGCAATCTCCAAAAAAATTCCTACCTTTGCCCCCAAACCCGCGCATGTGGCGTAATTGGTAGCCGCGTTAGACTTAGGATCTAATGTCTCAGGACGTGGGGGTTCGAGTCCCTTCATGCGCACTTCAAACCACAAAAAAAGAGGAATCCCAGTTGGAATTCCTCTTTTTATTTACGCAGATTCTCGCATAAATCTCGCAGATTGTTTGTTATACATTATAAAAATGACTATTTTTGCATAAATAAACCTTAGTTTTATGATACCTTCAAACCCCAATCCGCCAATGACACGCGAGGAAGTTAGACACTTCCACTCCGAAATGTCTCGAAAGATGAACGGGGATTTCACTCCCCGCGAGCGAAAATTATACCAAATGGCAAAAAATAATTATGAGATTATTTTAAAAAATAATGGAGGGAAAAACCCAATATTTGGATTTTAATCTATCCATCAATACTATTTCAGAGAGTGACGCAGTGCCACTCTCTGCTTTTTCATGCGGGTGTGATGAAATAGACGACTTTTTCCACAATGAAGTTTTTCTTTGCTATAAATACGGGTATCTAATCCCATATAAATGCACTGCAAAAAATAGTGGTGAGATACTGGGTCTGTTCACTCTCGCAAATGATGTCCTGACATTGGAATTTGAGGACAAAGTCGACTTCCCGAATCTTACATTTGAATATTCCGACATTTTTAGACGTCAACCTACATATCCGGCAATAAATATAGGCCATCTTGCTGTCAGAAAAGACATGCAGTCAAAAGGGATAGGACGTATTATCGTCGATTTTATACACATGACATTCGCAACAAGACGAATATCAGGATGCCAGTTTATTACTGTCGATGCCCTCAACAACCCTCGGACGCTTAGTTTCTATTCCGACAAACTTGGATTTGAATTTCAGACCCTGTCGGATATGGGAAAACACACATGCCGAATGTATCTTGATATATTCTCTCACCCGGACTAATTTCAAGACGCTTGATATCCATAACAGTAGTAACCGCGGTTTTCAACCGCGGTAAACGCCTCAAGCTCAGAACGGATACCCTATCGCCAGATGGAATGCCAGTGACTTGCCGAAGGATTCCATGTTGTAGTAGCCGCGCTTGCCGGTATCGTAGGGAGCATGGATGCCTATGCCGAGGTCGGCTCTTACTACAAGCATCGAGATGTCAAGACGCAGGCCGACGCCTGTACCCGTAGCTAATTCCTTGAAAAATCGCGAACCTTTGAGCAATCCTCCCGGACGCTGCGGGTCATTCTTCAGCAGCCATACATTACCCGAGTCGAAGAACACCGCACCGTGCACCGGACCGAGTATCGGGAAACGGTACTCCACGTTGAACTCGAATTTGAACGTTCCCGTCTGGTCGAAATATCCGTTGATGTCACTCTTCGGAGGCCGGTAGCTGCCAGGCCCTATCGAGCGCACGGTAAACGCCCTCACTGAGTTGGCGCCCCCGCAATAGAACTGTTCGGTATAAGGCACCTGCGATGCGTTGCCGTAGGCATGCGCCGCACCTACCGCCGCCCTCGTCCACAGCCATTGCTCGCCCGACAGACGGCGGCCATACACTATCTGCGCCGTGCCCTTTATGAACTGCGAGAACGGCGTGTTGAACAGCGTTTTCTCACCTTTTTTGCCAAATGCCTCGTATATCGTCCAGAACAGGTTGCCTGCCTCCGTGACCGATATGGTATAACGCACCGTGTTCTTGCGCCTGAACGTACGGTCGTATGCATACGTATACGACAGCTGCGGGATGAACTGCGACCTGAACGACAGCGCTATTGCCGGATTGGCAGCCGTTATGGAGTCGAAATCGGTAGTCGTGTGCAGCAGCTTGGTATACGTCAGCTTGAACAGTGTCAGGTTGTTGTTGACAAACCGCGATGACATCCAGTCATACCCGAACGACGCATTGAACTGCGCCATCTTGAAATAATGCGGACGGTTGAGCAGGTCGGCATTGAGCGACACGCGCGTCCAGTTGGATGAATACTTACGCCTCGGTATGAACTTCGGCGCGATAAACCGCGGAAACGCCAGCGACCCCGTCAGACCCACCTCATACGAATTGAACACCGACGAACTGCCGCGTCCCGTCTGCCATTCATACGACCCTGTCAGATTCACACTCAGCTGCTCCCCGCCGCCAAACATATTGCGGTTAGTCAGACCGAGCGTCAGACCCGGGCCCAAATAAGAATTTGACTTCGACGACACATTCGCCTCGATTGATGTCTCCAAAGGCATGTCGAACGTACACGATATCGCCACATCGAGAGTCGGGTCTGCCGCCAGCGTGTCGGGCAACGCCGATATGGATATGGCATTGAATATGCCGAGACGTGCCAGATAGCTCTGCGTACGGTCCATGTCGCGCACCGAGAACACCTTGCCGCGGTTGAATGTTACGCACTCCGTCATCAGATTGCGGCGGAACTTCGACGGCAGCATCTGTATCAACGTGCCGCGCGGCATCGCTATCGTATCCGGAGTTCCTCCCCCTTCGTTTCGGAAAACGTACATGGTCACGTCGCCCGTGCGATACCGGTTGCGTGCCAGCGGCGGCATGTTCGGCGCAAGCGTCATGCGCAGCGCTATGCTCCCCGGTTTCTGTATCGAGTCGGCGAGATATTCAATGAATTCCGGTTTGAAGAAATAATATCCGCGGTTGCGCAGCGAGTTCGTAATCCTCGTACGTACGGCCTGCAGCGAGTCGGTGCAGTATCGTTGTCCCGGCCGCAGATACGGCTCTCGCCGCGCCAGCGAGTCTATCGCATGGCTCAGATGGCACGTATCGGGCATAAGCCCTATCGAATCGAGAAGATACGGCGTGCCGGCATTGACGGTATATGCTATCTTGGCCTTGCGCTTGTTTTTGCCGGATACAAGCTCGTAACTGCTGCTCCCCCTGAAATATCCATTGTTGTCAAGTATCTCGTCAATCATCTTTGTACGCACTTCCGGCCTTATCTCCGACACGACCACAGGCTCCTGGGCGAACTTGTTGTAGAACCATTTCTTCAGCCCCGAGTCGTGCGAACCCATATTGTTGTACACCCACAGCCCGAGAGGGAAAAACATCAGCGTCTTTTTGTTGGCCGGAGCATTGACGGCATTCTTGATATTGTCACGCAACCCGTCGGGAAGTTCTTCGGCCACTGGGCGTTCGTAACTGACGCCTTTAAACCCGTTGTAAAGTATCTCACCCTCCTCCAGACGGCGTGTTGTCGAACACCCGGCAACGGCAAGCACCGCTACAGCCGCAATAACTGCCCGTAACGCATTATTCAGCCACCTTCTCATCTTTCCTTACATTTATGGGTTGTCTGTCGTTTTTCTCTTCACTTGCCGGAACCTGTTCCCGCGATTTTGACATCACCTTGCGGAGTATGTCGCCGGCCATGCGCACCGCTCCTTCCTGCGATAGCGCCATCGGCTGGGCGCTGCGCTTCCTGAACAGATTGCGCAGCGTGCGCAGTTTGCGCTTGTACACGAAGCCCACGCCCGTCTGCGTCACCTCTCCCTCAAGTATGCTCTCGAAACCCGTATGCCTGAACAGTCGCACATACATCGTTCCCGACTTGTTAAGCAGATACTCGAATGAGATGTCGTTTATAAGATTCTGCTGCAGGTTCTCGTTGGCATCGGCATCGGTCGTGTAATTGCCGCCGACTACAACCTTGAACCTGTCGTCGAGGAAGCTCTTCGACACGCGGTAGCTGTAGCTTGTCGTTGTCGACGAAGCCCCGTCGAGCGTCTTTTCATACTGGTCTATGCCGAATGATATGTCTACACCCTTCACATTGTTGGCCATCCACGTATTGAGCTGCGACGACAGGAAGCTGTAGAGCGGGTTGCCCGTGATGTTGGCGTTGCCCTTCGTGCCCGGCCCTGTGTACATGTTGTAGAGCAGCAGGTTCATGGCCTGGTTGGCGCGCTGCTCTGGCGACATCGACTGCAGTTCGTTGCGCACCGTAAGGTCCTCGTCGGTGTCGAGGTCAAACGCCACGTCCATCTCGTCGAGCGTACCGTTCACACGCAGTATCACATCGAAGTTGACAAGGCGTGAGTTCTGTCCGTCGGCCGTCACGTTGGCCTTGATTACATCTATCGCCGTCACGTGCAGTGTCGGATTGGCCATGTCGCCGTTGAATGCCACATAGCTTCCCTCCTGGAAGTCAAACAGTTTTTCCGACATCAGCGGAGGCGAATACCTCACGAATCCTCCGGTTATATTGAGGCGTCCCGTTGTGCGTGTGTCGCCGAGCGGGTTCATCGTGAAGTCGAGTATGCCGTTCGACTGCACCTGCACGCGGTCCTGTCCGTTTGCCGACAGGTCAACTCCTATCACCGAACCCTCCTCCACGCTGAGCATCGCCGCCAGGTTGAGCAGCATGCCCGGAGGCGTCACGGAGTCCGATTCGGCTATTGCAGTAGTGTCGGCGAAGTTCACGAAGTGCACCATGTCGCCCGTGCTCTGCGACGAGAGCTGCGAACCGGCTTCCGGCATCACGTACGTGACATTCGTGCCCTCCTTGACCGCGAGATTGGCACGTGCGTTTATCATGCGCATATCACCCCTGGCCGTAGCGTCAAGCGAGATGAACGCTTTGCCGTACACATCGCTGCCGCGCCGCTTGCTGTTACCCACCACCTGCATGTTGTCGGCATGCAGCCCGAGGTCGAGACTGATGTCGGCCAGCGAGCGCATATCCACCTGACCGGTGATTTCGAGCGGATTGTCATTAACACCGTAAATCGCATAACGGTCAAATCTGATTACATTCGAATCAACCGGTATCTTCTCCTCGCTGAAACGGAACGTCGTGCCGAGCATCGCCACCTTGGCCGTAGCCGAGTCGAAGTCGATATAGCCGTCAAACATCGGTGCCGACATACTTCCCGTCACGTCCATGTTGCCGCTCAGATAACCGTCGAGCGTGGCAGCCCCCCCGATAAAGGGATTTGCGATATCAAGCGGCAGACGGGTAAGGGCGAAATCAAGTCTGAACGGGTCGCTGAGCGTCGTGTCATTGAGTGCGCCGTTGGCCATCATCACCTCCTTGCCGTCAATCTTAAGCCCCGTATTGGCCGTTATGGCACCCGAACGCGACGTCGTTATGTCGAGGGCGAGGTCAAGCGTGCCCACACGTTTCTTTGCGTATGTGAAGTCGGCCAATGTCACCACTCCGGCGCCGTTGAGCATGCCGGGTGACATCGAGAATCTCAGATTGGCCGACAGGGCGCCCTTCATCGGCGGCGCGTAGGGATTGAGCGATATCCAGTCGGCTATCTGTATCTTCGATATGTCGACATTGATATTCTCCTGATGGTTCCCTCCATGTATGGAGTCATGCTCCGTATATAAGTGCAGGCGGCTGTCATTGTTCTCCATAAGCAGGTTGGCGTCCAGATGGTAATTGCGCGTATTCAGGCTTATGAAGTTATTGTCGTTGACCGTCCACTGCTTGTATCCTATCACAGGGTCGGTGGGGTCGAGTCTCAGCTTCAGGGTCGAGTCCGACAATTCCACGAGTGCTCCGATTCTGTAGCCGGTGGCATCCTTTATGTTGCGCTGCTGGAGCGCCACCATCACTTTGTCGCCTCCGATATAGCCTTTACCTGCTATGTGGGCGAAATCGTCGAATGTGCCCGGCTGGTTGTCAATCGTCAGCTCGTAATTAAGTCTGTTACCCTCCTGCAAAGCGTTGAAATCTATCCTGTCAAACCTCGTGGTACCTGTAATCAGCGTATCGACTGCCGCCTTGATGCATATCAGACTGTCGTTGCAGGCACTCAGCGTAACGTGGCGGAATGTCGTGCCCGACTCGGCGAGATAATTGTGCAGTGCGTTGCGCTCGCCCGCGTCTATATCGAGAGTGAATGGTGGCAGACTGTGCTGAAGCACCTCTATATCCACATTGCGCGCCTCGACCATAGGCGATACAAGCGACATGGCCGACGTGAACCGTGCGGCCACACTGTCAACGACCATCGGCGACACAAACCTGATTTTAAGATCCTGATTGTCGATGCGCGCATCCGACAGCGAGTCATTGCCCGTGAAACATATATCGAAATCATGTGCGGCGAAATGTGTCTCTCCAAGTTTCGCATCGACATGGTGTATGTCAATTTCAGCGTCGATGTCGCGCGTCGACGGAGTCATCCTCATCGTTCCGGCCAAGGAAGCTGACACGTTCGACACCGTATCGGCGACACCGATGGCATAGAGATCGACATTGCGGAAGTCGCCTATCATCGTCCAGTCGTATGTCTTTCCGGCGAGATTGCCCGAAGCGTGGAGGTTGCCGTCAATCACCTTGTTCGACGACATGACATTGAGGTCGGCATTGCCGTCGCCGAGATTTGCCACCACTTTGAGGTCTTGTATCGAATACCCGCGGTAACCCACATCTATGGCATCGACGGCGGCATACATCTCCGTGCGTCGGCTCATCGGGTCAAATCCGCGGCCGCGCGCGTCGACTTTTGCCGTGACGTTGCCTATGCCGAGCCCGGGCATGAATGTCCCCACAGGGAATTTGTCTGCGTCGAGATTGATTTCATACCCCTCGACGCGCGAATTCCACTTGCCGTCGAGTGCGAGGTCGCCCTGCTGAGTGAGCGCACGCACCGTGCCTCCGATGACACCTCCGGCCATATCGACCGTGCCGTCAAGTTTAAGCGGCGGCAGATGTGTCGTCTTGCCGAGCTTAGCATCCATCAGTGTGGGCTTTATGAAGTTTATATCATTGAAATCGCCGTCGATGTCGATATGTCCCGACGCATTGTTAAAATCGGTTATATTCCTGACCTTACCCGCCAGCCTTACATCGAAATAATTGCGCATTTTCACTCCCGCGTCAGCGATACGCAGGTCGGAAAGCGAACCGTCAGCCTCCACGTCGACCGTAAGTTTGCGGTGTTGCGGCATCATGGCTATCGTCTGTCCGAGCGACGGGAATGCCATCTTGACGTCAAGCGGGTCGACATCGGCCTTGAGCGTGACGGAAAGCGGCGCATCTGGCGATTTCATCCCGTAGGTTGCGTCCACATTGATTACCGACGCAAATGTCCGCAGATTGAAATCCTTTGCCTCGATTTCATCTGCATTCATTGCAAAGAGTCCGTTGCCGTAGAGCTGCAGGCCCGAACGTTCCGAAGCCGACAATTTTTTTAGCGGCACGCGCATCTCCGGCCCGCGGTTATAGAACGAGTCGACTTCGACCGTCAGACTATTCACGTCGATATACTGCATGTCGAGCCCCGGCTGAGGCACGGCTCCGGCTGCGGCATAAAGCGCGCGGCCGTTGTCGAGCGACAGATGGTCGACCCGTATGCTCCACGGCACGGTGTCGGTGGGTACGGTGTCTGCTGCAGCAGGCACGGCACTTTCCGACACGGCGTTTTCATACGCGGTTCCGCTGCCTGTTATATAACGTCCGCCGATACCGTCAATCCTCACATCCTCTATTTTTACGGTATGCGCGCCGAGGTCGATAGCTCCGTTGAGAAGCGTGAAGTTGTCAAGACGTGCTCCGATGCTGTCGCCGGTATCGGTCATTGTCATGTCGAAATCGATATCGCCGAGCGATATTTTCTTACCCAGTATTCTCCATGTCGCGGGAGCCGAAGGTGGCGACGGGGGCGTGGTGTCATTGCGGAGCGCTATCCTGATATTGCCCCCTGACAGCATTATATTGTCTACATCGACAAGCAGTTCCTTAAGCCCTACCCCTGCATTCATCAGCGCGGCATGGCTTACCCGGGCGCGGATATAGCTCGCCGAGTCGGGTGCACCCGATTTATAGTACACATCGCTCAGACTTATAGCACCGGCCTTCACCCGACCCCCGAGCAACGGCAGCGGGCTGACGCTGATATATGCGTCGCCGGCCATAAGCATCGTATCCCCCTTCTGCATCACCTCGACTCCCCTGACGTTGATGTCGAGCGGAAATTTCAGGCGGAAATGCTCAACCGACACCGCCATATCCTCATTGCTTATCAGTGCAAGCACACGAGGCACCACAAAATCCTGCACTGCCGGTATATAAAGTGCCGTCAGACATACAACTACAAAAAGCAACAGCGACGCTATCGTCACCCACGTCACTTTCCATATCTTCTTCCATAAACTTCGATGCTTCCCTTCCAAAACAGTAAACAGTTGAAATGTTGTAAATTATTCGGGAGCGATACTCCGCATGTCGGTTTTCGTCCCGTTTTCTCTGACAAGGAGGGGGAGTAAATCGGGCCGCATCCCTCGGCCGATAATTCTCCCCCTCCTGTTTTTACAACAATTTTCTATATCTTTAGTTCTCCCGGAGGGGATTATCTTCCGAACGATACCACTCCACGAATTTGCCGATACCTTCATGAAGCGTATGGCACGGATGATACCCGATTTCATTTTCGAGACGGCTCGTGTCGGCATTGGTCTGATACACATCGCCCGGCTGCATCGGCAGGAACACTTTCTGTGCCTCGCAACCCATCGCCTGCTCTATTTCCGAAATGAAATCCATCAGTTTTACAGGATGTGAACATCCGATATTGTATACGCGCGCACTCGCCTTCCCCTCTTCCGCTACCGGAGGATTGTCGATTACCTTTATCGTACCCTCGACAATATCGTCGATGTAGGTGAAATCGCGTATCATGTCGCCGTTGTTGAACACATTGATTGCCTCCCCCTTCTCGATGGCCGATGCAAACAGCATGGGCGACATGTCGGGACGCCCCCACGGACCGTAGACAGTAAAGTAGCGCAATCCCGTCACTTTTATGCCGTAGAGCTTGCTGTAGGCGTGGGCCATAAGCTCGTTTGACTTCTTGGTGGCGGCATACAGGCTCACCGGCGAATCGACCTTATCATCCTCCGAATACGGCACCTTCTCATTTGTACCGTAGACCGACGATGACGACGCATACACAAGATACCCTGTCTTGAAGTTGCGGCATGCCTCCAGAATGTTGAGGAAGCCCACAAGATTGCTTTGCAGGTAGGCATACGGATTGGTTATCGAATATCTCACGCCGGCCTGGGCCGCGAGATTTACCACGGTATCAAATCCCTCTTTGGCAAACAGGGTGTCAAGACCGTGCTTGTCGTCAATCGACAGCCTGACGAAACGGCAGTCGCCATATTTCGAACTGCGCAGTTCCTCACCCCATTTCACACCGTCGGCGGGAACATCGAAACCTGCGCTGCGCAAGCGTCCGTATTTTAGCCTTACGTCATAATAATCGTTGATATTGTCGATACCAACCACACTGTCACCTCTTTCGGCAAGCAGCATCATCAGTCGCGAACCGATAAATCCGGCCGCTCCGGTCACCAATATTTTCATCGTTTCCTGTATTTTTTAATTAACAACCTTTGTGCATCATCAGCCTCCGATGGCTGACATCATAATCAAAACAAACGGAACCGCCGCATGGTTTCACATTCGCTTTTTCTTTCCGACAACTTCCTCATACACACGTACCGTAGCCTCGGCTATGCTGTCCCAGTTGTAATTCGTCAGGTCATAGCGCCGCGGTGTCAGATGCCGGTCAAGTTTCTCTCCGATTTTCGCGGCAAGGGCGTCGACGTCGCCCACCGGGAAGAAATCGTCGGGTGCAAGTTCCTTTATCCTGTTGGCGGGAATATCGCTCACCACCACGTCAAGCTCCTCGCTCATGGCCTCAAGCAACGCGATAGGCAGCCCCTCGTGGTACGACGGCAGCACGAAAAGCGCAGCGTTATGTCCGAGCTGATTGAGCTTTTCACCCTTGATGAATCCCGTGAACACCACTCCGGCTTCCTTGCCCGTGCGCTTCAGCTCCTCGCTGTATTGGTCGGGATGGTCGCTGTCGCCCGCAATCGCGAGCTTTATATCACTGCGTCCGAGCCGCTTATAGGCTTCGATAAGGTCGTGGAAACCCTTCTCCTTCACAAAGCGTCCTATCGTCACTATATATTTGCCCGGCTCAAGTCCGAGCGACTCTATATAGTCGCTTCCCGCCGGGGCCGTCGGGCGGTTCACCCCGTTATATATCAGGTCGGTATCCTCACGTCCGTATTTCGTGCGCAATATATCGGCAATCACAGTCGAGATAACTATGACTCGGTTGGAGAACCGTGTCCCCCACCGTTCGCCGGTCTTGAGCACCGTTTTTGCCATCAGTCCCCACTTTCCGCGGTCATAGTCGGGACCATGGTTGGTCATCACCACCTTCATGCCGAGCAAACGCGCCAGCGGCACCATGATTGACGGGCCGATAGCATGCACATGCAACACATCGGCTTTCATTCTGCGAGCCTTGATGACAGCTAAGAACGTATGTATGATAGCCTCGAAACTTTTCTTGCGCGGAGTATAGACATCGACAAGTTTCACCCCCTTGTACTCCTTGATTCGGTTATCGTCCGACACATAGCACCGACGACGTATCACCGTCACATCGTGTCCCATGGCCGCAATCCGCGGATACAGGTTCTCGCAATGCGTCTCCACTCCCCCCGATATATCGGGTATCCCACGTGTCCCGGTAACAACTATCTTCATCGGCCGAGTAATTTTGTTATCAGTTCATTATAGCGCTCGGCAAACAGCTCTTTGGTAAATTTAGCCTTAAGCCGCTGCTTGCTTCTGCGCCCCATTTCACGCCTCAGGGAGGCATCGGAGGCAAGTTCTACGATATGCCGTGCCATCGACACATAGTCGCCTGTAGCATCTATATATCCATTATATCCATGCTCCACAAGCACTTCATTGTCGCCGACCGAAGTCGCCACTACAGGCATGTCGGCGTTCATTCCTTCCATTATGGAATTGCTTATCCCCTCGAACAGTGATGTCGACAGATAAATGTCCGCATTGCGGAGCTCTTCGGAGATATGGTCGGAATTTATAAGTATTCTGGTTATATCATTGATACCGGCTTCGCTGACCCATCCGCGCACCTGCGCCTCAAGTTCGCCGTATCCGATAACAGTGAACCTCAGTTTCGGAATGCCGCGCGCTGCCTCAGCCACAGCCCTGATGGCCGTATGATAATCCTTTTGCGCTACAAAACGTCCTACCGTTATGACATCGACCGTATCTTTTTCCGGACGTTCGCGGTAATCGTCAATAGGATCGAAGCAGTTGGGGATGACTTCAATTTTGCTTCTCTTGAAACCGGTAGCGGCAAAATGCCTTTTGCCGGATTCACAGTTGCTAACTGACGCCACACCTCCCCACCGACTCAATATCGCGTCGGCGATGTGCTTTGTAAGAGGCAGTTTTGAATTGCGGATGCCGGTCACCACACGTGTCGCAGTGCCGCGGCTTGCCCTTACGCTGTAATAATTGGCTGCCGTCAGATAGGAAAATATCAAATCGGGAGCCGCTGTTCTGATATATTGCCGGTATTGGGCAAGCCGCTCCTTTCTTTCTCCATCGAATTTTATTATTCTGACCTGAGGCACAAGCATGTCGATGTATTTCTCATGCACCTTTTCGCCATTAAGTATGATAAATGCTACATCATGACGTGGCACAAGGGCATTCGCCAACATGACAGCCTGCTTTTCAGCACCGCCACTGGTAAGATTCTTTACACAAATTCCTATCTTTGGCATTATTACATATCAATCTTGAGAAACAGTCGGGGTATTGCAAAACGTATAATATTATTACTCCATACTGTAGGGCTGCACCCCGGTGCAGCCGTCATGCAGCCGTCAACGTCAGTTTTGCAATACACTCAAAAATAATTTATTGACGCTCGACAGCTCTCCGGCATCAGCGGCCGATGCAGTGGTAGGTAAATCCCTGCTGCGACATTTCGGCGGGGTCGTAGATATTGCGGCCGTCAAGCACTATCGGAGTGCGCATCGCATGCTTCACGACGCCCCACGACGGCAGACGGAACTGCTTCCACTCGGTCAGCAGCAGCAGCGCGTCGGCATCAAGCACGGCGTCATACATATCCTTGGCATACTTGACTTTGTCGCCGACACGCCGACGGCACTCGTCCATCGCTATCGGGTCGAACACCACCACTTCGGCTCCGGCCTCGGTCAGTTTGTCGATGAGCACAAGAGCCGTCGCTTCGCGCATGTCGTCGGTCTCGGGCTTGAATGCCAGACCCCACAGGGCTATGCGCTTGCCCCGGATTCCGTTCTCTCCACCCATCTCACGTTTCAGCTTCTCATAGAGTATGCCCTTCTGGCATTCGTTGACAGCCTCTACCGCCTTGAGCACGCGCATTTCATAGCCGTTGCGTTCGGCAGTCTTGATAAGCGCCTTGACATCTTTAGGGAAACAGGAACCTCCGTACCCGCAGCCGGGATAGAGGAACTTCGAGCCGATACGCACATCGGCGCCTATGCCTTTGCGCACCATATTTACATCGGCGCCGACTATCTCGCACAGATTTGCAATATCGTTCATGAACGATATGCGGGTGGCAAGCATCGAGTTGGCAGCGTATTTTATCATCTCGGCCGACGGAATGTCGGTGAATATGATACGGTTGTTGGTAAGCATGAACGGGTGGTAAAGCTTCGCCATAAGTTTACGTGCGCGCTCGGAGTCAACACCTATCACCACACGGTCCGGACTCATGAAATCCTTGATGGCAGCGCCCTCCTTCAGAAACTCGGGATTGGACGCCACGTCAAATTCTATCGTCTCGCCACGCGACGCAAGCTCGCCGTTGATGGCGTCGCGCACCTTGGCCGCCGTGCCTACCGGCACGGTCGACTTCGTCACGAGTATAGTATATTTCTTTATGTTGCGGCCGAATTCGCGTGCCACGTTGAGCACATACTGCAGGTCGGCCGAACCATCCTCGTCGGGAGGCGTGCCGACTGCGCTGAACACTATGTCGACATCATCGAGACACTCGGCGAGCGACGTACTGAATTTCAACCGTCCCTCCTTGATGTTGCGTGTCACCATCTCGTCCAGTCCCGGCTCATAGATAGGTATCTCGCCCGCTTTGAGTCTGGCTATCTTGTTTGTATCAATATCTACACATGTCACGTTGACACCCATCTCGGCGAAACATGTTCCCGAGACGAGGCCAACGTATCCTGTTCCTACTACTGCTATATTCATGACGGCTGTAATGTGAATATGGTATGGTTAATTTTCTATTTCTGTTGTATCGTAAACTTTTTCCGGCGGCACAATCACTGCGCGCCATACTTCATGCTATTTTTTCGTCTTGCGCCGGCCGCCGTGGTGCTGGGCCGCTTTTTTTGCCGATGTTGCCGCAAGCGCCTGCTCCACGGTCACTGTCTTGCCCATGGCGTCCTCACCGCGTGCTGCTGCGTTTTCATCGACAATAGCGAAATCGAGCTGCTTCTTGTCAAGATTGGCACGGGCTACCCTCACCTTTATATTGTCGCCGAGACGGTAACGGTGATTGTGTCGGCGTCCTACCAGGCAATAATTCTTCTCGTCAAGGTCATAGAAATCATCGGCAAGGTCACGCACGGGCACAAGACCCTCGCATTTATTCTCGTTGATTTCCACATAGAGTCCCCACTCGGTCACACCCGAGATTACCCCTTCGTATTCCTCGCCCAGATGGTCGTTCATATACTCCACCTGCTTGTATTTGATTGAGGCGCGCTCGGCGTTGGCAGCTAATTGCTCCATGTCGGAAGAGTGCTTGCACAGCATCTCGAGTTTCTCGGCATTGACCGTACGTCCCCCCGCCAGATACTTTTCAAGCAGACGGTGCACCATCATGTCGGGATAGCGGCGTATCGGCGAAGTGAAGTGCGTGTAGTAATCAAATCCGAGACCATAATGGCCTATGTTGGTGGTAGTGTATATGGCCTTTGCCATCGAGCGTATCGCCAGCGTTGAAAGGAAATTTTCCTCTCCTTTCCCCTTGACATCGGCAAGCATGCGGTTGATTGACTTGTTGACCTCACGCGGACTGCCGCTCGACTTCACCTTGTAGCCGAACGTACGCGACAGTGTCGACAGGTCGGAGAGTTTGCCGGGGTCGGGCATGTCGTGCACCCGATATACGAATGCTTTCGGTTTCTTCTTTCCCTGCGGCATTCCGATTGCCTGCGCCACGGTCTTGTTGGCCAGGAGCATAAACTCCTCTATAAGTTTATTGGCATCTTTCGACTCCTTGAAATATACTCCCGTAGGATGACCGTTCTCGTCGATGTCGAAACGCACCTCCAGGCGGTCAAATTCTACCGAACCCTCCTCATAGCGCTCCTTGCGCAATATCTTGGCGAGACGGTCGAGAATGGTAAGTTCCTCGGCATAGTCCCCTTTGCCGGTCTCTATCACATCCTGTGCCTCCTCGTAAGTGAAGCGCCGGTTGGAACGTGTCACCGTACGGGTGATATTGCTGTCGAGTACCTTGCCGTTGTCGTCCATCTTGAATATGCACGAGAATGTCAGCTTGTCCTCGTCGGGGCGGAGCGAACAGATACCGTTGCTCAGATGCTCGGGAAGCATCGGCACCACGCGGTCTACCAGATAGACCGATGTAGCGCGCTTCTGCGCCTCCTTGTCGATAATCGTATCAGGCTTCACGTAGTGGGTCACGTCGGCAATATGCACTCCGATTTCCCATTTGCCGTCCTTGAGGCGGCGTATCGATAGAGCGTCGTCGAAGTCCTTCGCGTCCTTGGGGTCGATGGTAAAGGTCGTGACATCGCGCATGTCAAGACGCTGTGCCACCACTTCGGGCGTGATACCCGCGTCAATCTTTTGGGCGGCCTTATCGACCGACTCGGGGTATATGTACGGCAGTCCGAATTCAGCCATTATGGCGTTGATTTCGGCGTCGTTCTCACCCTTCTTGCCCAATATGTCGACTACCTCACCTTTCGGATTCTTGGTATCGTCGGTCCATTCGGTTATTCTCACCACAGCCTTATCACCGGTCTCGCCCCCCTTGAGTTTTGACTTTGGGATGAAGATGTCCGACGCAAGATACTTCGAGTCGGTGAGCAGATAGGCGAAATGCTTGTCGACCTTCAGCGTGCCGATAAACACCTGCGGCTTGCGTTCGATGATTTCAACGACTTCAGCCTCAGGCTCCGCACCGCGGCGGCGGGCGGCTATCGTGACGCTCACACGGTCGCCGTTGAGAGCGTGCATCGAGTTGCGTTCGGCCACGAAGATTGCCTCATCGTCATCGTCGATGATTACCGAATTTTTGCCGTTGCTGCGGCGTATGAATGTGCCGGTGGCGTAGCTCGAACGCGTTGGAGCCTTGTAGCGGCCGGGAGCGGTCTCCAGTATATCACCGTCAAACGCCAGCTCAGCCAGATAGAGAGCCACGGCACGCTGATTGATGGGCGTCGTGGCGTCGATAGCGTGTGCCACCTGCTTATAATTGAAGGTATTGTTACCTTGCTTGCTTATATACTCGTCAACTTGTGCGCGAAGGCGGTCGACTCCTTTTTTGGAATATGAACGAACCATTTTTCAGCTGTTTGTCTTAATTTGTGATATACTTAGTAATCCCTCTCCGCTTAGATAAACAATTTTGATTGCATCATGTTTGCTACAGGACTTGCAATATTCCGTAGCTTGCAGCCGAGCTGCTATATCTGCTACAATAGCTACTTTAGCTATTTTTAGCTATCTTAGCTACTTTAGCCAGTCAGCTACCCTGCGCTTACGCGTCGATATTGGCGTAGGTGGCGTTCTGCTCGATGAAGTCGCGGCGCTGTGCCACATCCTCACCCATAAGCATCGAGAATATGCGGTCGGCGGCGGCAGCATCGCTGATGGTCACCTGCTTGAGAAGACGGTATTGCGGGTCCATGGTAGTCTCGCGCAACTCTTGCGCGCTCATCTCACCAAGACCTTTGTAGCGTTGCACCTTCACACGGTCGCCGTTCTGCGCTATGCAGCTCTGGAGCTGCTGTTCGTTCCAGCAATATTCGAGCACCTTGTTGCCGCGCGAACATTTGTACAAGGGCGGCGTAGCGAGATACAGATAGCCCTGCTCGATAATCGGACGCATGCGGCGGAAGAAGAATGTCATCAGCAGCGTGGCGATGTGCGATCCGTCGACATCGGCATCGGTCATGATTATAATCTTGTGGTAAGCGAGCTTCGACAGATTGGCCTCCTTGGAGTCCTCCTCAGTGCCGATAGTCACGCGAAGCGCGCGGAACATATTGGTAATCTCCTCGTTGTCGAATATCTTGTGGTCCATTGCTTTCTCCACGTTCAGGATTTTACCGCGGAGCGGGAGGATAGCCTGGAAACGGCGGTCGCGGCCCATCTTTGCGGTACCGCCTGCCGAGTCTCCCTCGACGATGAAGAGTTCGCAATCCTCGGCCGTACGCGACGAGCAGTCGGCCAGTTTGCCGGGAAGTCCGCCCCCGTAGAGCGGAGACTTGCGCTGTATCTTGACGCGGGCGTTGTAGGCCGCATGACGCGCCTGGGCAGCCACTATCACTTTGTCGACAATGGTGCGGGCCTGCTTGGGATGCTCCTCGAGATAGTTGCGGAGTGTCTCCGACACGGCCGTCTGCACGGCTCCGATTACCTCGTTGTTGCCGAGCTTGGTCTTGGTCTGACCCTCAAACTGCGGCTCCATCACCTTGACCGATACCACAGCCGTAAGGCCTTCGCGGAAGTCCTCGGCCGAGATGTCTACCTTCACCTTCTCGAGCAGCTTGTTATCCTCGGCATATTTCTTGAGGGTCTGCGTGAGTCCGCGGCGGAAACCGGTGAGGTGCGTTCCACCCTCTATGGTGTTGATATTGTTGACAAACGAATAGACGTTTTCGTTGTAAGTCGAGTTGTAGGTAAGAGCCACTTCAACGGGAATGCCCTGACGCTCGGTGCTCAGGTCGATGACGTCGTTGATGAGCGATTCTTTGTTCGAGTCGATATACTGAACGAATTCGCGCAGACCTGTCTCCGAGAAAAATTCCTCGAATTTCGGATTGCCATCGGCATCGCGCTGGCGCAGGTCGGTAAGCGACAGATGTATGCCCGCATTAAGGAACGCGAGATCACGCAGACGGTTGGCAAGCGTCTCGTAATCATAAACCGTGACGGTAAATATCGACGCATCGGGACGGAATGTCACCGACGTACCCGTAGTATCGCTCTCGCCTATCACCATAAGCTCCGTAGTCGGCTTGCCGCACGAATATTCCTGAGCGTATATCTTGCCTCCGCGGCGCACCTCGGCACGCAAATAGGTCGAAAGCGCGTTGACGCATGACACACCCACACCGTGCAGACCTCCCGACACCTTGTAGGAACCCTTGTCGAACTTACCGCCCGCATGAAGCACCGTCAGCACCACTTCAAGAGCGCTCTTATGCTCCTTTTCATGCATATCTACAGGAATACCGCGTCCGTTGTCAACCACCGTGATTGAATTGTCCTCATTGATTGTCACCTCGATATGGGTGGCATAACCGGCCAAAGCCTCGTCTATCGAGTTGTCGACAACCTCATATACCAAGTGATGGAGACCTTTCGCACTTATATCACCGATATACATCGCCGGACGCTTGCGCACGGCTTCCAGACCTTCCAGCACTTGAATATTACTCGCGCTATATTCCTCTACTTCTTCTGACATAATGTTTTTTAAATTGTATTTGCAGTTTTAATTTCACAAAACGGCTTCGGGGGACAGGCGCCCGGGCATCTCTCACGCCCTATAAGCCTAATTTCAAGGCTTAAGCCGCCGATTGGCCATACAACCCGTTCAGAGCCGCATATCAGCCGGAGCCGTCAGTCCGACAAGACGCATTCCGCCCTGTCTTAAACCATGCAAAAATACGAAATTTCCCCCACTTTTCCAAATATTTTTTATCACCCGGTGCTATATTTCAAAAACAGCCCGAACTACGACAAAAGGCCCGGATTCTTTTCGGGCCTTTCATTATAAAATACATCCTTATGACGCTGTCAATAAGAATTTTACCTAAATATTTTAGCCGAGTTGGGAGAGCACGCGGCGTATCTGCTCGTAGGTGGTGAGGCGGGTAGGCACGAGGGGAAGGCGCAGCTCGTTTTCTATCATGCCCATCGCATGCAGCACGCATTTCACTCCTGCCGGGTTGCCGTCGACGAAAAGCAGTTTGAACAGCTCGGTGAACCGGTGGTGTATCTGGAGCGCCTTTTCATAGTCGCCTTCGCGGGCGAGCCGCACCATTTTTGAAAATTCTCTGGGAAAGGCATTGCCTATCACCGAAATCACTCCGACAGCCCCGAGCGTAATCAACGGGAATGTTATGCCGTCGTCGCCCGATATTACCATAAAGTCCTCAGGCTTGTTCTTGATTATCTCGTCCATCTGCGAGATATTGCCCGACGCTTCCTTCACACCGATGATATTCTCGAAATCCCTGGCAAGACGAAGCGTAGTCTCGGCTGTCATGTTCACGCCCGTGCGGCCGGGCACGTTGTAAAGTATTACAGGCAGCGGCGAACGTTTTGCAATCTCTTCATAATGGCGGTAAATGCCCTCCTGCGACGGCTTGTTGTAATACGGCACCACCGACAGCACGGCGCTGAAGTCTTTCAGATCGGTCGTCTCAAGCTCATGCGCCACGGCCATGGTGTTGTTGCCGCCCACACCGAGCACAAGAGGCACACGCCCTGCCACCCGCTGCGCCACATATTCGCGCACCCGACGCTTCTCTTCAGCGTCGAGCGTAGGCGTTTCGGCCGTAGTTCCGAGCACCACGATATAGTCTATCGAATTTTTTATCTGATACTCCAGCAGGCGTCCGAGCGCCTCGAAGTCTATACTTTTGTCTTGTCGGAATGGTGTGACCAGTGCCACTCCCACCCCTGCGAGGTTAATGCGTGCCATATTCTTTTATCTGACTGCAAAGCTACGAAAAATCATGTTTTTTCGCAATACTCCACTGATTTTATTTTCTTGAAAAACACTTTTCGGTGTCAATTTGTTATTATGGCAAACATTAAAACTGATATTGACCATGAATGATTTTTTTGAGATTATCAAAGACACGAAACCTGTTTTGGTTGATTTCTTTGCCACATGGTGCGGCCCTTGCAAGATGCAGTCGCCCATTCTTGACCAGGTGAAAGAGAAAGTCGGCGATGACGCAACTATCGTGAAAGTAGATATTGACCGCAACCGCGAACTCGCCATGAAATACCGCGTGCAGTCGGTGCCCACACTGATTCTGTTCAAGGACGGCGAACCGGTATGGCGCACGGTAGGCGTACAAAGCTACGACCTGCTGACAGCCAAAATCTACGAGCACATACCCACCAAAAGCGACGAATAGCGGTGTATGCGTCACGCATCAGTCTTACATCAACTAAAAATATACAAATATTATGAATACAGCAGAAAAACTTCAGGCAGCAATCTCAGGCGAGGCACGTCCGGTACTTGTGGAATTCTACGCCGACTGGTGTCCCCATTGCCAGCGCATGATGCCGATTGTCGACCAACTCAGGCAAGAGGTCGGCGGCAAAGCCGACATAATCCAGATTGACGGCGACAAGAACCCTGACCTTATGGAAAAATATCACGCACGCGTCTATCCCACCTGGATTCTTTTCAAGGACGGACAGGAAGCATGGCGCGACAGCGGCGACAAACCGCTCAGCGAACTTAAAGACATGATTGACAGGTTTGCTTAACCTATCTTTATAATTCCCACGTGTCAATGCGGCATTCATTATGAGTCATGCGCCGCCTACGGTGGCGATATCACAGAAGATACCGTAAAACTAATACTTTATTAATCTGTACTATTTGACACACACTCTGACAATTAAGGTTGGACCGCCCAACGGGTGATCCAACCTTATACTTTTTCGAGAACTCCGATAACTCTGAGTTCTCGGAGTTCTCTGAGCTCTCTGAGTACTCAGAGCCGACTACATGCAGAACGCAAGCACCAGACCCTGCGCCGCAACCACACGGAGGAACATCGTCAACGGATACACCGTCGAATATGCCACGGCGGGAGCGTCATTGCCGGTGGAGTTATTGGCGTAGGCAAGTGCAGGGGGGTCGGTACAACCGCCCGAGAACAGACCCATGATGGTCAGGAAGTTTATCTTGTACACTCCGCGGGCTATGAATCCGACTACCACAAGAGGTATGAGCGTGATGATGAAGCCCCAGATTACCCACCACATACCGGTTTCGTTGAACACCTTTTCGACAAAATGGTCGCCGGCCGCAATTCCAACCGACGCGAGGAAGAGGCAGATGCCGAGCTCGCGCAGCATCATCGAAGCCGAGGTGGAGGTATAGGTGACAAGTTTGAATTTATATCCGAAGCGGCTGAGCAGGATTGCCACAACGAGCGGACCGCCTGCCAGGCCGAGCTTCATGCCCATGCCCACGTTGATGGAGCCGAGCAGTATACCGAATATTATACCTACGAATATCGTGACGAGGTTAGGCTGGTTGAGACGCTTCATCGAGTTGCCGAGCTTGGTGGCGAGGCGCTCAATGTCGGCAAGCAGCCCTACCACAGTGAGGCGGTCGCCCATCTGCAGGCGAAGCCCGGGCGATGCAAGCAGGTCGACGCCGGCACGGTTGACACGCGTAGCGTTCAGGCGATAGCCGTTGTGCAGGCGCAGGGTGCCGAGTGCCACGCCGTTGTATTCGCTCTTTGTAATCAGTATGCGGCGCGACACCACTTCACTCGGTGTCACGGCATCCCAGTCCATCTCTATCTCGTTGCCGAGCACGGCGGCAAATTTGGGTAAATCCTGCGACGACATCACAAGCAGCAGCTTGTCGCCGTTGTGTATCTGCGTCTGCGAGGTGGGAATCACAATCTTTCCGTCGGCGCCCATCAGACGCGACACCACGAAGTTGCAGGTTATCACATCGTGCAGCTTGAGCAGCGTCATGCCGTCAAGACGTTCGTTCTTGACCTCAAACGATGTTATATAAGGCTTGAGCTGCGACTCCTCACGCTCCTTGTTGACGGCGGCAATCTCGTCGTCAACCTTGATGCGGAACGCCCATTTGATAATGAACATCGCAAGGATAATGCCCACCACGCCAAGAGGATAGGCGGCTGCATATCCGCGAGCCATAGTGTCGACAGCCTCCGGCGCGCCGACAGTCTGCTGCGCGGCAGCCAGACCCGGGGTGTTGGTGACGGCTCCCGACATCACGCCCACAAGCTGGTCCATCGTGGTATTGTCATCAGTAAGATAGTAGATTGCAAGCACAATTGCCACATTGAGCGCCACGCCCAATACCGCGAGCATGTTGAGCCTTATGCCTCCCTCCTTGAACGAGGAGAAAAACGCCGGACCCACCTGGAGACCGATTGCGAATATGAACAGTATCAGTCCGAACTCCCTCAGGAATTTTATCACGTTGGCATCGGCCGTGTAGCCGAACTGACCCAATAAAATACCCACAAACAACACGAAGGTGACGCCCAGCGACACACCTCCGAACTTGATTTTGCCCAGCAGAATACCGGCAGCGATGACGAACGAATACAATATTATCGTACTCGCCAAACTGACGCTTCCGGGCGACAATAATTCTTTAAAAACCTCCATACAAGTCTTTTATAGCAATTTTACCTTATTAATCGCTTTAGAATGCAAAAATGCATACACGACTGTATTTTTGCATATTTATACATCCATCGAAAAACAACTGCAAAGTTAAGCATTTTTCCATTATCCGCTCAAAATTTTTACAGTAATTTTTTGTCATGTCCGACAATCCTTTATTTCGGTATCAGCCTGGAAAGGGGACGTATTTTTCCTATTTTTAGAAATTTTGATGCAATTGCGATATTTTTTTGAATTATTGGTGGATTTGGGGTTGTTTTTTTATCGCGCGCAATCTATTTTTGCATCACCTGACATGAATTATCAATCTTTTTCCAAAAAATATACCATCATGAAACACTATGCAATGATAACGGTGCTTGCGGCCGCAGCCGCTACCGCATCGGCCGCAGCCCCCGCAACATTCGCCAGAGTCGGCAACGCCCCGGAGTCGGAACAGGAATTTTTCCCCGGCACCCACCGTGCGCGTCCGGTGCTCGGCGCCTATACCAACGCCACAATGATGGGCGTCTTTGCCGGCGGACAGGACATCGGCTCGTCAACCGACAATTTCACTCCCGCCGATACCCGCTGGGGCGACCTCGGCGACGGCACTTTCGCCAACCCGGTCATCGCAGCCGACTATTCCGACCCCGAAGTCATACGTGTAGGCAACAAATACTATCTCACCTGCTCCGAATTCCACTTCATGGGCATTCCTATCCTCGTGTCCGACGACATGGTCAACTGGGAGCTGCTCACTCAGGTATACACCTCGATGGAAGGCTACGACAATGTCAACCGCTATGGCGACGGCTCATGGGCACCGTCGCTGCGCTACCACGACGGCCGCTTCTATCTCTATTTCTGCACGCCAAACGACGGTCTGTTCATGACCTCGGCCGCCGACCCCGCCGGTCCGTGGGAACCGCTGCACCAGGTGAAGAAAGTAAGCGGCTGGGAAGACCCGTGCCCTATCTGGGACAATGAAGGCAACGCGTGGCTCGGGCGCAGTCAGCTGGGCGGAGGCCCGATAATCATACACCGCATGAGCCCCGACGGCAAGACCCTTCTTGACGACGGACGCGAGGTGTACAACGGTCCCACCGCCGAGGGTACCAAACTTTTCATCAAGGACGGATATTTCTACCTCAGCATACCTGAAGGGGGCGTAGGCGGAGGCTGGCAGACAGTGGGCCGCGCCAAGGACATCTACGGTCCCTACGACATGCGCCGCGTGCTCGAACAGGGTGCCACCCGTGTCAACGGCCCGCATCAGGGCGCGCTGGTCGACACTCCCGATGGCGAATGGTGGTTCTACCACTTCCAGAGCACAAGCCCGCTCGGCCGCGTGACACACCTGCAGCCTGTCACCTGGGTCGACGGCTATCCCGTCATCGGCGAGGACTATGACGGCAACGGCATCGGCGAACCGATGAAAATCGTAAAGAAACCATCCATCGCCTCGTCATCGAAACCGCACACCGTCGCTACGTCCGACAACTTTGACAATGGTTTGGGCAACCAATGGCAGTTCAACCACAACCCCGACATGTCGCGCATTTCCGTCAACGACGGACAGCTTGCAATACGTCCAGCCAAATCGGCATCCCTGCGCGAGGCGCCCAACATGCTGACACAGAAAATGATGGGTTATTCCGGTGAAGTAACCGTAAAACTCGACTGCTCCAACCTCGCCCACGACGACCGCGCCGGACTGCTTTGCATCGGCAACAAGACTGTAGGCTTCGGCATCCGCAACACCTACGGTACCATGCTGATATGCACCGACATAAACGGCACCCTCAAAGCCCTCGCACGCGGCGACAACAACGTATGGCTCCGCTTCACCTACGACACGACGAAATCGACCGTCCAGCCCTGGTACAGCCTTGACGGCGTGGAGTTCAAGAAAGCCGGCGACGCTTTCGAAATCGGCGAAGGTGACTGGAAAGGCGCACGCTTCGGTCTGTTCGCATTCTCGAAATCGGGCGATGAAAACTCCGTCGCACTGTTCGACGATTTCAAATATGTAACCGACCATATCTCCCACAAGTAATAACGTTGCGGCCATGAAAAGACTGACAATACTCATCGCAGGCGTCGCCGCTGCACTTTCAGCCGGCGCCGAGGGATGGAACGAGATGGCCATTCTCGCCCGTCCCGACGGTAACGGTGGTCTGAGCTACGACTACGACAATCTCATACAGCGCACGGCGTTCACCAACTCGCTGTTTTTCGACTACAACAACGACGGCAACCTCGACCTGCTCATCATGGCGTCGGGAGCCGACTGGCGTACCCCGCGCGACACTAAGTTCCTTCTTCTTTATGAGAATCTCGGACCTGATGCCGACTATGCCATGCGCCGTGTGCCCGATTCACGCACCGGGTTCATACAGGCTGCCGACGAGGCATGGCTCAACCCCGTGACAGTCGGCGATGTCAACGGCGACGGCTACACCGACATCGTGACCATGACCTACCGCGGCGACCGCTGCATCGACCTCTACCTCAACAACGGGGGCGACGGCTCGTTCACGCATTCGGTCATCGACAACAAGGCCATGACCAACGGGGCCGTGACACTCGGCGACATCGACGGTGACGGAAACCTCGACATTCTTGCCAACGGCTGGAGCGCCGACTCCAACGTAAAAGGGATGGCGATATACCTCGGCCATGGCGACGGCACTTTCACCAAGACCGCACCCTCGCCGCTGTGGGGCACATTCGAGGGGCATTCCACCCTCGCCGACATCAACGGAGACGGCACGCTCGACATCATCATGACAGGTCACGGCGACAGCTGGTCGCGCCACGCCAAGATATTCATCAACACTCCCGGCGCCGACGGCAACCCGCAGTTCGAACTTATCGACTCCGACAAGAGCGGACTCACACCCCTCAATCTCGGCGACGTGCTTGCCGCCGACTTCAATGCCGACGGCCTCACCGACCTCGCGCTGTGCGGCAACGACGGCAACGCCACCGGCGTACGCATGTTCTATCAGAATCCCGACGGCACGTTCACCCTCGACACCACCCGCCCGATAGTACCTGTCAACACCGACGGCGGCATCAACATGGCCGACTGGGACGCCGACGGCAACATGGACATAGTGGTGGGCGGCTACATCGGCACCGACGCTCCGCAGGGATGCTACTCGACTCCGCTCCGCATCTACCGCAACACTTCCGACGCCAACCGCCGTCCCGAGGCTCCCGCCACCGTAACCGCCCGGCAGGCCGGCGACTTCATCGAAATCACATGGAGCGACGGCAGCGACAACGTGACGCCGGCACAGGCTCTCCGCTACAACATATTCGTGCGCAACGACGCCACGGGCGAGACATTCTGCGTCATTCCCACCGACATCAGCAACGGCAACCTGAAAGTCGGCACCGACCTTGCCACGACCGTAAGCGGCATGCGTAAATCATTCCGTATCCGCCCGTTCGGCGACGGTACATACACCGTCGGCGTGCAGACCCTCGACCAGTCGTTTGCCCCGAGCGCTTTCACCACCGCCAAGATTGATGTCGCCGGAGTCAGTAATGTCAGTAATGACAGCGATGAAGCCCGTATCATCGTCGACGGACTGACCGTAACCGTCACCTGCCCCGGCGTCGAAGGTGACAGCGACATTTTCATATACCGTCCCGACGGAAGCCGCTGCGCCGTCACGTGCACCGGGTTGCCCGTCACCCTCCCGGCTCCCGGCATATACATCGTAGCTCCGGCGCCCAACAATCACTCGATGCTTACACCCCGTAAAATAGCCCTGCACAGATAGCGGCAGGATTTAATTATACCCAACAATGCAACGTATCACATTTCTCGACTATACACGCGCCATAGCATGCTTCCTTGTCATGCTCGTGCACGCCTGTGAATGCTATTATATATTCAGTGACACCGAAACCATGCTTGCCGACGAGAGTTCGCGCCTGTGGGTATCGATATACGACGGTTTCTCACGCATGTCAGTGCCCCTGTTCATGATTGTCTCGGCATTCCTGCTCGCCCCGATCAAGGAAGGCGAAAGCGCTTTCACCTTTTACCGCAAGCGCTTCATACGCATTCTGCCCCCGTTCTTCCTGTTCATGATTCTGTATGCGGTGCTACCCGTGGCCTGGGGACAGATTGACACCGCCACCGCTCTTGAGCAGCTTGTCTACGTTCCGCTCAATTTCCCGATGACGGCGGGGCATCTGTGGTTCATCTTCCCGCTTATCGGGCTGTACCTGTTCATTCCCGTCATTTCACCGTGGCTCAGGAAGGTGGGACGTCGCGAGGAGAAATTCTTCATCATCCTGTTCCTCATCTCCACCTGCATGCCCTATCTCAATTTCTTCGTCGGCGAAGTATGGGGGCAGTGCCTGTGGAACAGCTACCACACCCTGTGGTACTTCTCCGGCTATCTTGGCTACCTCGTGCTGGCGCACTATATCCACCGCCATCTCACGTGGGGCACACGCTGCCGCATCGTTATCGGAAGCATAGCCATGACAATCGGCGCCGTAATCACAATCCTCTCATTTTATATACAGACCCCCGCAGGAACCGTAGTCTATACGCCGACAGCCGAACTCGGATGGTCGTTCTGCACCATCAACTGCGTGCTGCTTACCTTCGGAGCATTCCTCCTGCTGAGCTGCATCAAGCGTCCGGTACGCATCATAACGGAAATATCCAAACTCTCCTACGGCATGTACCTGATGCATATATTCTGGCTCACGCTCTGGGCATCATTCATCCCCAAGCATACAGACCTCCCTATTGCCATCGAAATCCCCCTGATAGCGATAGCCACCTACCTCACAAGCATGCTCGCCACCAAACTCCTCTCCCTCCTCCCCGGCAGCTACTACACCGTAGGCGTAAAGCCGACCCCCGCACCCAAAACCCACACCCTGGCATAGCGACAGAATCGCGGCAAATTGTATCGACGCGATTTACTTAAGCTGAGCTGATAGGGGCGGGGGCGTCTCGCCCCCGTGGTATTATCCTTACATGCTGGAAGTTACCACGGGGGCGAGACGCCCCCGCCCCTATCTATGCACTTTAATTTGGGTATACCTGTACCGTTACAGCTTGAGGTCGGTTTTGTTTTTGCGGGAACGGCGGCTGCGGAGGTGCAGGTGGAGCGACAGGCGGTTGATGACGGCACGTAGACGCAGGAGCCAGGGTGACGGTGCCGACGAGATGTCGCTCGCCAGCGGGTCGGAGAATGATTCGACGGGTGTTTCGTCGCCGAACTGTTCGGGATAGATGACGATGATATTGTTGCGGGCGAAGTTTTTCTGCATGAAGCCGGGCATCTCGGCCATGTCGGAGGAGAACGATACCGAAGCCGGACGCGCGCCTATCACTACAAATAGGTCATCGTCAAGCACATGCGTCGACAGCAGCAGGAAGTCGTCGCGGTCGTCGACCTGGCGGTATTCGCTGCGTATGGTGAAACGGTCGCGCCGCAGCACGCCCGCAATCACGCGGCGGCTGTCGTTGTTGCAGCAGAATATTATGCGGCACCCGAGCTCGCGGGCAAGATTGCCCAATGTATGCAGCCAGCGCGTAAACCCTGTCTCGAATTCAGCTTTCGGCGGTACGTACACCACTATTCGCGTGACGGTGTTGGGCGGTATGTAGCATCGTGATATGACTACCATCTTGTTGGTCAGTTTGAGCAGCTGCTCTGTCTTTCCTCCGAGGAAAGTGTCAATCACCGTCGACTTGCGGTGCATACCGATGAACACCTCGTTGATGTCGCGCTCCTCGATGGTGTTGACCACGCCGGTGACGGTATTGAGGTCGTAGCGTTCGATAGTCGACAGTTCGCTACCGGCAGCTGCGGCAGCCTTGACCGAAATGTCGAGCACATTGCGTGCCAACGCCTTGGCCGCAGGAGTGTTGTCGTTGCGCACATTGATGGCGAACAGGGTATCGAGAGCGCTTCTTTTCACCGGACGCGACAGCAGCGCAAGTTCCACGAGTCCGCCGGCGGTCAGGGGATTGGACACGGCGATGAGCGTGTGCGACGAATGGCGCGTAGCCTCCTTCTGCTGCCCCACCTCGCTCTCGACCATCTGCAGTTTGACGCGGGCAGCCGCACGCGTCGTCACAATCGGCGCAATGGCGCAGGTGACGAGTATTACGAGCACCGTGCCGTTGAGAATCGTCTCGTCCATCATGCGCGAACCGTCGGGGAGCACCATGTTGTAGCCTATCGTCACGACAGCCAGCGCAACTGCGGTATGAGCCGTCGTCAACCCGAACATGATGCCTCGCTCGGCTCCGTTCATCCGGTATATCTTCTGTGCACCCCATGCCGCAAGCCATTTGCTTGAAAGTGCGATGACGAGCATAACCGCGGTCACCCACAACGTCTCGGCATTGCCTATGACGCGCACATTGATCATCATGCCGACCCCTATCAGGAAGTATGGTATGAAAAGTGCGTTGCCCACAAACTCGATGCGGCTCATAAGCGTGGACGAGGTAGGAATGTAGCGGTTGAGCACCAGTCCGGCGAAGAATGCGCCGAGCACCGCCTCGAGTCCTATCAGTTTGGCCACGAGAGCCGACAGGAACACCATCGCGAGCACGAACACATATTGCGTGACATTGTCGGAATATGTCTTGAAGAAATATCGCGTGAGCCGCGGATAGAGATAAAGCACTGCCGCACAATACAGTACAAGTTTACACAGTAGCCACGCTATCGACGCGCTCTCAAAGCGGCCAACCTGATGGATATTGACCGCTGCGCCGAGCACGAGCAACGCGCCTATCACAGCGATGATGGTACCGACAATCGAAATCAGTACCGCCGGCGACTTCGTGATGCCGAAACGTGCCGTGACCGGATATGCTATCAGCGTGTGCGACGCATACATCGACGCTAACAGTATCGACGTAAGCCAATCAATCTTAAGCAGATACACGCTCGCCACGGCGCCCATCACCATAGGTATGACAAACGTGAGCGCGCCGAACACCAGCCCACGCTTCAGATTGAGTTTCAGGTGATACATATCTATCTCTATGCCGGCCAAGAACATAAGGTAGAGCAGACCCACCTCTCCGAAAATCTCGAAACTCGAATCGTCGGCGAGGATATTGAATCCGAAAGGCCCGACGACCACTCCCGCCACTATCATGCCGATGATATGCGGTATCTTGAGTTTGTTGAGAAGCACAGGCGCCATCAATATTATCACCAGCACGATAAGAAATATCGCCACCGGATTGCTGACAAGCGCTGTCGAGAGTAACATCATGGTCGGTTCAAGATATTGATATTGTTATAGTTTGTTTCTTACAGTTTTATGTACGGTTGAGTACCGAGGCATACACCTGCGCGGTCATTGCGGCAGTATTTTCCCACGAGAAGTCGGCGAGACGGCGTGTTCCGGCAGCCGTCAGACGCGTCCTCTCCTCGGGATTTTCTATGATTTGCGTTATCGAGGCGGCTATGTCGGCCGGGTCGTCGGGGTTGAAATAAAGGGCTGCGTCACCGGCTATCTCGGGCAGACATGAGGCGTCACTCAGAGCCACGGGAGTTCCGGCGGCAAACGCTTCAAGTATAGGCATTCCGAATCCTTCGAGCTTGGAGGGGAATACGAAACACTCCGCCCCGGCATAGAGCGGCCCGAGCTGCGCGGTTGAAAACAGATGCTGCTCCACTCGCGAGGACAATCCGGCGGCGCCGATAGCACGGCGCTCGTCGGCCGTAAACGGTCGTCCGGTGCACACGAGCCGTATGTCGCGGTCACGTTCGGCCACGATGGCAAACGCCTTGAGCAATGTATCGAAATTTTTATATCCTCCCCGTTTGCCGACAAACAGCACATAGCGTCCGTCGACCGGTGCAGCGGCTCTCCCGGCCGGTGATACGGGAGTGAATCCGTGGTATATCACCGTGATGCGGCTCTCGTCGATGCAGTAGTATTGCACCATGTCGTTTTTGGTGGCGTTGCTGATGGCAATGAGCGCGTCGGCATGCATTATGCAGTTGTCGATGTCATCGATGGCGCGGGCGCTGAACCATCCGGGCAACCGTTTGTGGATAAGGTCGTGGACGGTGAGCACAACAGGCTTGTCGTTGTAGCGCGGATAAATTGTATTGTAATCTGTGGGATGAATTATGTCATATTCGCCACGTTTCATGATACGGCGGTCGAAGAAACCGTTGATTTTCCTATACAGTTTCCTGTGGTCCGGCACATGGCGCAACGACAGACACCTGCGCCGGCAAGCAAGCTCGCGCAGATACATGTTCTCGCTCGCCCGCACGCCGAGGACGGGAGTCACCGTGTCAGGCAGATGGTTGAGAAGCTCCACGAAATAACGTGAGATGCCGCCGATTGTCTGACGCGAGAATATGGTGCTGTCGTAAAATACCTTCATTCACAGATTACAATTTAGAGCGTGTTTGGATTTAAATCAAATTAAGACTGAGAGGATTTTTTGAGGGAATTCCGCGAGTTGAAGAAGGAGCATAGCGAGCTATGCGACTGATGAAACTTGGCAGAATTAACCAAAAAAGGCCTCAGGATTAATTTGAAGTTTTTCCTTGCATTCTCTTCTATTGTTAATACGGTTTAAATTCAAACACTCTCTTAAGGATAAAGTACCTGATGGAGTAGCAAAATTTGTTTTCCGCGGTTAAAAACCGCGGCTACTAAACCGCATCAAATGGTTATCTGCAAAGTAGTAGCCGCGGTTTTTAACCGCGGTTTGGCAAAATCGAAATTTTGATACATCCACATACAAATCACGGTGTGCAATTACTTTTTGAACGCGCCTTTGCGGAGCATGTACTGCGCGATCTGCACGGCATTGAGCGCGGCACCCTTCTTTATCTGGTCGCCTACGACCCAGAATGACAGACCGTTGGGGTTAGTCAGATCCTGACGTATGCGTCCTACATAGACGGGGTCTTTACCGGCAATGTCGAGCGGCATCGGATATTTGTTTTCCTTCGGAGAGTCGACCACCACGACACCTTCGGCGTTGGCAAATGCCTCGCGGGCCTGCTCCACGCTCACGGGGCTTTCGGTCTCGACCCAGATAGCCTCGGAGTGTGCGCGCATCACGGGCACTCGCACGCACATGGCACTGACATCGAGGGCGGGAGCGTGCATTATTTTCTTCGTCTCATTGTACATCTTCATCTCCTCCTTGGTGTAGCCGTTATCCTGGAACACGTCGATGTGGGGGATGACATTGTAGGCGAGCTGATGGGCGAATTTCTTTACGGTAGGCTGTTCGCCGGCGCCGAGCTGACGGTACTGCTCCACGAGTTCGTCCATAGCTGCCGCACCCGCGCCGCTGGCAGCCTGGTAGGTGGCGACATGCACGCGCTTGATTGGCGTAAGGTCATTGATGGCTTTGAGTGCTACGACCATCTGTATGGTGGTGCAGTTGGGGTTTGCAATGATATTGCGGGGAGTATCGAATGCATCGTCGCCGTTGACTTCGGGCACGACCAAAGGCACGTCGTCGTCCATGCGGAATGCGCTCGAATTGTCAATCATCAGTGCGCCGTGGGCGGTGATGACGTGTGCGTATTGCTTTGATACTCCGGCACCTGCCGAGGTGAAAGCAATATCTATATCCTTGAAATCGTCGGGGTTTTCACGAAGTTCCCTGACGACATATTCTTTTCCTTTAAAAGTATAACTGCGGCCGGCCGAGCGGGCTGAGCCAAACAATACGAGGTTGTCGATGGGAAAGTTCTGCTCATCGAGCACACGGAGAAATTCCTGACCGACGGCGCCGCTTGCGCCTACTATTGCTACATTCATTTTAAGTAATAACTAATAATACATTAAATTTTAGCCACAAAAATACTCATTTCATAACTATTTTCAAAATTTTCGCGCCCCGAACCTTTCATTCTGTCATTTTCATACAAGTTTTGCGAACAAAACTTATATTAAAAACGGCATACTACTTCCATTACGAGCTTGTCGTGGTCGGAAACGGGGATTACGGCATTGTCTTGATAGAAATATTTCTCATAGTTGACGCGCAACTCAATGTAGCGTGTGGTACCGAATCGCAGGGTCGTGCCAAGTGTCATGCGGTGGCGCTCGGGCTGCGTGGCTTCAAGCAATCCGTCGGAGTTCTTAATGCCGTTGGAATGCTCTCCCATGTAATCGTAACGGCCGAGAGCCGCTATCGATGTAAGTTTATGGCGCAACGGGAAACGGCGCGATATGAATGAGTTGACGATATTGAGTCCGTCAAATGCGCCGTGCCTGTAATTTTTACGCAGATACTCGGCCTCGGCCTGCCACAGGCCGTCGTCATATCCGACTGCTCCGTTCCACATCATGATGCTGACATCCTCGGGGCGCGACTTCTGGCAACTCGCCTCAAGCGTAAGCACCCGTGCTATACGGGTTGTGGCCTTCAGCGAGAAGTTGAATGTCTTTGTCCAGTAATCCTTCTGATTGGTAAGCCCCGAACCGTTGAACACGCCACCCTGCAGCGTCAGCGGCATGTTACCTTTTACGGTATACTGGAGGGCGAGTCCCACGTCACGCACATTGCCTCCATATTTGGCCACAAAAGAGCGGTTGGCAAACAGCTGCTGGTGAGGGGCGCGGTGCGCGTCGATTGTGAAAGGCACGCGCATCTGTCCGACAGTAACAGTAAACGGGATTGCCTCAGGCACATAACGCACGTAGGCGTCGAGCATCTTGATTTTACCTTCGTCGCACAGGTCAATTTCGGCCTTGTACTCGAATTCGGGCACAACGGTACCTGACAGGCTTACTCGCGCATTCCTCACGCGGAAACGACTCGCGCCGTTGTCGGTGTCAAGCTCATAGTCGGTGCGTATCGTACCGTTGACCTTGGGAAACCATTCAGGCAACCGGAACGCAGGCCGCAGTTCGGCAGCCGGTACCGCCGTCGCACTACTGTCGGCCGGTGTCGCAGCCACTGACAGCGACAATGCGGCCATCACACCCGTTATTATTTTTCTCATCACCGCCATCACCTTTATTTGTATGTGTCGGCGATGCGGTATATTTCCTCGAATATGCGGCGGTCGGCGTCGGTAAGCTGTTTATGGCGGCGCGCCATCACACGTTCGGCAATGTCGAAGAATTTCGACAGCTGCACGTCGTTGAATCCGGCGGCTCCGCCCTCGCTGAACGACGGGATGAACGTGCGCGGGAATCCGGCGCCGTGGATATTGCATCCCACGCCTACCACCGTGGCCGTATTGAACATAGTGTTGATGCCGGCCTTGGAGTGGTCGCCCATGATAAGGCCGCAGAACTGCAGGTCGGTACGCTGGAAACGGTGCGTAGGATAATTCCACACACGCACTTTCGAGTAGTCATTCTTAAGATTTGACGCCACGCAGTCGGCTCCGAGATTGCACCATTCGCCTACGACGGCATTGCCTAAGAATCCGTCGTGCGCCTTGTTGCTGAATCCGAATATCACGGCGTTGTTGAGCTCGCCGCCCATTTTGCTCCATGGGCCGACAGTAGTGGCCGGATATACCTTCGTGCCCATGTTGAACACCGCATGCTCGCACAACGCCACAGGGCCACGCAGGCAGCACCCTTCCATTACTTCGGCATCCCGGCCGATATACACCGAGCCGTTCTTGACATTGATAATCGCTCCCTCTACCACGGCGCCGGGGGCTATGTAGATGCGAGGACGTCCGTCGGCATCCTTGGCGTCGCCTATAAGCGTATTTGACTGAGAGAGGGCGCAACTGTCGCTCAGGTCAAGCACGGCGAAGTCTTTCTCTATCTGAGCGCCGTTGTTCAGGAACACATCGTATACATAGTGTATTGCCGTCAGGGAGCCGTTCCATTGCTTTTCCGCACGGCATTCGCCCGATTTGAATGACTCCAGATCGCCGCGAAATGCTACACGTTCACCGTCGCAGCATAATGACTCGCCTTCACCAAGCGACATGACAGCCTCACGGAATGCATCGGAATAATCGGGCACGACATGACCTGCCACAAACAGATTGTCGCCGCCGGCATCAACCGACGCGTAATATTTCTCCGAAAGATAACCGACGGTGAGATAAGAGTAACTACCGGGGACAACTTTTTCCCATTTCTCACGTATAGTGGTAATGCCGACGCGAAAATCGGCGACAGGGCGCGTAAATGACAGGGGAAGCAGATTTTCCCTCACTTCCGGCGCATCAAAAAGTATTATATTCATATCGCGGAATTAGTTGGATACGAGAGGAGCACATTTTTAGAGCTTGTCTAAATTTATATGATGCAGATTTTGAGGAGGATTGTCAGATGGATTTTTGCTTGCGATGAAGGAGCGTAGCCGTAGCTACGTGACTGAAGAGCGAGCAAAAAGGCACTGGCAAGACCCTCAAAAGCAAAGTAATATGAATTTTAGACAAGTTCTTATATATCCTCTCTTTATTTTTTTGACAAAATTACTTAATTTTGCCAAAAAATTCAACAGTATCATGCAATTTATAAAGCAAAAAATAGAGGGTGTGTGGGTGATAGAACCCAAGCGTTTCGGCGACGCTCGCGGATATTTCTCGGAAGTATTCAAACTTGAAGAATTTGCCGCACATGCAGGCGACGTGAAATTCATACAGGACAATGAATCGTTCTCGTCGCGCGGAGTGTTGCGCGGACTGCATTTCCAGAAAGGGGAATTTTCGCAGGCCAAACTCGTAAGGGTGTCGCAGGGCACCGTGCTCGACGTGGCCGTCGACCTGCGCAAGGACTCTCCCACTTTCGGCGAACACATCGCTGTGGAACTCTCGCATGAGAACGGTCGCCAGCTTTTCATACCCCGCGGATTTGCCCACGGTTTCGTGGTACTCAGCGATGTAGCCCAGTTCCAGTACAAGGTCGACAACGTATATGCGCCCCAGTCGGAGGCCACACTGCGTTTCGACGACCCCAAGCTCGCCATCGACTGGCGCATAGAGCCGTCGCAGATGCTCCTTTCGGAGAAAGACATGCGCGGCTACAGCTTCGATGAAGTAGCCGAGAAATACAGTTTCTGACCTTACCGCCCATACCGCTATATGAGCCTACGCCATCTGACGACTGCCGAAATCCATGCCCTTGAACTACAGGGATGCGCGTGCGCATGCTGGGATGATGTCAGAGTTGAAGACCCGTTCATCACTTACGCTTATCGCGATGTCACCTTTTCCGGCGACATCGAATTATATCCTGCCGAAGGGACTTTCATGCACGGCGCTTTCACATGCAATGCGGGTATATACGGTGCCGCAATTGCCGACTGCCGGGTGGGGCGAGGTGTCCATATATCCAAAGTACACGACTACATCGCAGGTTGCGATATCGCCGACGGCACAGTGATACGCAACGTGTCGCGCATAGACTGCCCAAAGGAATCCTGCCACGGAGCAGGAAGTGTGGTCGACGTCCTGAGCGAGACCGGCGGCCGTGAAGTTCCCATATATTATGGTCTTACAGCGCAGGAAGCATGGATTATAGCCATGTGCCGCCATGACATGGACCTTGTCGGAAATCTGAAATCAGACATAAAGGAGAAAACGGCTGCATTCAGACGCGACCGCAATATTATCGGTCCGCTGGCAGTCATTGCTGACACACTGCTCATAAGTGGTGTCGACGTAATGGCAGGAGCCGAGGTCGACGGAGCATCGCGCCTTGTCAACGGCACCGTAGGCGAAGGCGCGTTTGTCGGCACCGATGTCATCGCCACCGATTTTATCCTTGCACGCGGCGCGACAGCCGACACAGCAGCGCGGCTCGACCACGTGTTCGTGGGCGAAGGGAGCCGCATTGCCAACGGGTTCAGCGCCCATCATTCGCTGATCTTCTCCAACTGCATACTCGAAAACGGCGAGGCTGCGGCGCTTTTTGCGGGGCCGTACACCGTGTCGATGCACAAATCAACGCTCCTCATCGGAGGAATGACGTCGATGTTCAATGCAGGCTCGGGAGCCAACCAAAGCAACCACCTCTACAAGACGGGACCGTGCCACCACGGCATATTCGAGCGCGGAGTGAAACTGGCGTCGGGCGCCTACGTGATGTGGCCTGCCCGCATCGGTGCGTTCTCGATGGTGATGGGGCGGCATAAATCGCATCCCGACACATCCGCCCTCCCCTTTTCCTACGTCGTGGAAAATGCCGGAGCTACACAGGTAATCCCCGCCGTTGCCCTCGGCAATATCGGCATTGCGCGCGACGCCGACAAGTGGCCGCGACGTGACCGCCGACCCGACCGCCCGGCCGACATAATCACATTCCAGCTTTTCAACCCCTATATCGCGCAATGCATCGAGGATGGTATAGCGCTGCTTGACAGCCTAATCGCGTCACAACCCGACGCCGACACATTAACAGGCAGCGGATACACCATAAAGAGGTCGCATGCCGAGCGGGCATTGACCCTGTACCGCATGGCGCTCCGCCATTATATGCTCGGCACCATGTTGCAGCGCATAGCCGACGGCCTTACACTCGCATCCGACAACGGCATCGGCTCAGGCCGATGGGCAGACGTCGCCGGAATGACGGTGCCCGCATCTCTCGTTGCCGGCGGCCTCCCCGACGCACAGGCATGGGACAACGTCTACCGCGACCTCGAATGGGAGTGGGTAGCATCACGCCTCGCCGCTGAACCGGACATCGACCTGACGCACCCCGACGCAAACGCCATCGCGACATTACTCGACGAATGGCAGCATACCGACAGTATGTTTACCGACATGCTCCGCCGCGACGCCGAAAAGGAATTTGCCGTCAATAATCCCGCCGCAGCCGCGGGCTTCGGGCTGCTTGACCCCGACACCGCAGCAACCGATTTCCGCAACGTAAGAGGCACCCTCGACACAAATCCCGTCAACAACCTCATCACCGCCCGCACCACCCGCGCCAAATCCCTCGCCGCCGCCGTCGCACTCCGTCTTAACCTCCACTAAGAGAAGCCCACAACAACTCTGTATAGACGCGATTCAATTGAATACCACGAGAGCGAGACGCCCTCGCTCCATACTATGCCCTTAAGCAAACATCTTTGATTCGCGTTCCTACCAATGGGTACATATTATGCATATTATACATGCTTTTTAACATTGTATTAATATTTTTGAAAAAACCATGAAACGTTACCTTTATACTTTCGCTGTCGAAATAAATAACAGTATTGACAGTGAAAAAAGTAATTACATCTATCATGGCCGTGCTCTCTGCCGGCATGGCTATTCAAGCAGCAGAAAGCCCTGAAACAGGATTGCTTAAGGGGCGTATTCTTGACGATGAAAAAAATCCCCTGCCCGGAGCAGTGGTAATCCTTGATGACAATTCCCGTTCGGCGATAACAGATGTCGACGGCTTTTATTCCTTTACAGGACTCCCGGCAGGCAATCATCGGGTGAAAGTGACTTATATCGGCTACCTTCCGTCGGATAAAGTCGTGTCACTGACCGACGGCAGCACTACGCAGAACTTTGTCATGTCGGACAAGTCAAAGGAACTTGACGAAGTAGTTGTCACCGGCGTATTTTCAGGTCAGCAGCGGGCAATCAACGCACAGAAAAACAATGTCAACATCACCAATGTAGTGTCAGCCGACCAGATAGGCAAGTTCCCCGATTCCAATATCGGTGACGCGCTCAAACGCATCAGCGGCATCAATGTGCAGTATGACCAGGGCGAGGCTCGATTCGGACAGGTGCGCGGCACACCCGCCGACTTCAGTTCAGTCTCCATCAACGGCTCCAGAATTCCGTCGGCCGAAGGCGACATACGCAACGTGCAGCTCGACCTTATACCCTCCGACATGATTCAGACAATCGAGGTAAACAAATCACTTATGCCTGACCAGGACGGCGATGCAATCGGAGGCTCAATCAACCTTATCACCAAAAACTCACCGCAGCGGTTCTCACTCAACGCCGTGGCCGGGACAGGCTACAACTGGGTAAGCCGCAAAGCGCAGATGAATTTCGGACTTACCGCAGGCAACCGTTTCCTCAACGACAGATTAGGGCTGATGTTATCGGCGTCATACAACAATGCGCCGTCGGGCTCGTATGACACGGAATTCCTGTGGGAGAAGGATGACGACGACAATCTCTATATCAGCGATTATCAGATACGCCAATATTTCGTCACACGCGAGCGTCAGAGCTATGCCCTCTCGCTCGACTACAAGTTTGACGATTTCAACAAAATATGGTTCAAAGGCATATTCAACAACCGCAACGATTGGGAAAACCGTTACCGCACCACACTTAAGGACATAACGCCCAAAGGGGTGGCCGACGTGAGAGTACAGACCAAAGGCGGCTCGGGCGATGAGCGTGACGCACGTCTGGAACGGCAGCGCACAATGGATTTCACCCTCGGAGGTGAAAACAAGCTCGGCCCGATAGAAGCCGACTGGAAAATCGGCTACGCAAGAGCATCGGAAGAACGCCCTAACGAACGATACATCGACTACCGCCTGCGCAAACAGCATTTCACCTTCGACCTTTCCGACCCGCGCACTCCGTTTGCCACGCCCGACGAAGGCTATACGATGGAGTTCAACGACAAATTCTCGCTCAAAGACCTTACCCAGCAACAGGAGGACATCGTAGAGCAGGATTTCAAGATAGCCCTCGATTTCAAGACCCGCCTGAGCGAGCGCTCAAAAATCAAATTCGGATTTAAATTTGTCAACAAGACAAAGGATAAGGAAATCGATTTCTACGAATATTCGCCTCTTGACGAAGACCGTTTCGACTCAGATGCGTTTGCCAGTGCGGTAAACTGGACCACCGACAGGTTTATGCCGTCGCCGCGCTATAAAGTCGGTTCGTTCGTGTCAAAAGAATTTCTCAGTTCTCTCGATCTTGACAATGCGTCGCTCTACGAAAAATCCCAGGTGCCCGAAGAACTTGCAGGCAACTACAGCGCGCGTGAAAATGTGACATCAGTGTATGCACGCATCGACTCCCGCCTTTCCGACAAGCTGAATTTCACCGGCGGCCTGCGTGTGGAGAACACCGCGCTCCGATATATCGGCCGGATATATGACGATGAAGCCAACGAGGTATCCCCTACTGACCCGGAGAAATCAAGCTACATCAATTTCCTTCCGTCACTTTTACTTAAATGGGATGTCAACAAGGACTTCATAGTGCGCACAGGCTACAACCAGTCAATATCACGCCCGAAATATTCGGCACTCGTGCCCGGCATGAACATAAAGCGCGGCGACAACGAGATTGTGATAGGCAATCCCGGACTGGAGGCCACGACATCACACAATATCGACCTGACCGGCGAATACTACTGGAAATCAATCGGACTGGTATCGGCAGGAGTGTTCTATAAACATATCAACGGATTTATCGTCGACGAGGTGGCGTTCAACCGCGAGTATGAGGGGCATGTATGGACCAAACTGACCCAGCCTAAAAACGGAGGCAATGCCAATATCTTTGGCGCCGAATTTGCCTGGCAGCGCGATTTCAGCTTCATCAATCCGGCGTTGAGATGCATCGGACTCTACGGCACGTACACCTACACACATTCACGCGTGACCGACTTCAACTTCACAGGCCGTGAGAAAGAGAAAGGCCTGAGTTTGCCCGGCTCTCCAAAGCATACGGCCAACATGTCGGTATATTTTGAAAAATACGGCATATCGGCACGCATGTCATTCAACTACGCCTCGGCATTCATCGATGAGATGGGCGCAAGCAAATTCTATGACAGATATTATGACGATGTGAAATATATGGACTTCAATATCAGCTATACTTTCGGAAAGAAAACAAAGTTCACCGTCTACGCCGACCTCACCAATCTTCTTAACCAACCCCTGCGCTACTATCAGGGTAGCAAGGACTTCACAATGCAGCAGGAATATTACGGTGTGAAGTTCAACGGTGGCATCAAAATGGCATTCTGATAAATAAGTGAAATAATTAATACATGACAGATATGATAAGAAAATTCGTTATTACAGCACTCGCCCTCACGGCGGCAATCGGAGCATCGGCCCGCAACGGAATCAGCAAAGGCGACATCAATCTGATTGTCGCGTCCGACCTCGGCCGCAACGGATATTACGAACAGAAGAAAGTGGCCGGAACCATGGGCGAAATTGCCGACAGCGTAGGTCCCGACGCCGTCCTTGCCCTTGGCGACACCCATCACTACGAGGGGGTGCAAAGCGTGTCCGACCCTCTCTGGATGACCAATTACGAACTGATTTATTCCCATCCCGAACTGATGGTCGACTGGTATCCGATATGCGGCAACCACGAATACCGCGGCAACACGCAGGCTGTCATCGACTACTCCGATGTATCGCGCCGCTGGACAATGCCGGCACGCTACTATACGAAGACGTTCGAAGACAAAGGCTCCACGCTTAAGGTAGTATTCATCGACACCACCCCGCTGATCGACAAATACCGCAAAAACAGCGATGAGTACCCCGACGCAGTGGCACAGGACATGGATGCGCAGCTCAAGTGGCTTGACAGCACACTCACCGATGCCGGTGAGGATTGGGTAGTGGTAGTGGGACACCATCCGATATTTGCCTTCACCGACAAGTCGGAATCGGAAAGGACCGATATGCAGAAGCGAGTAGACTCAATTCTCCGCAAGCATAACGTCGACATGTATATATGCGGCCATCTCCACAATTACCAGCATCTGCGCCGTCGCGACAGCACGATTGACTACATCGTCAACACTTCCGGCTCACGCACCCGCGTACCGGAAAAAACCGAAGGGACCGTATTCTGCAGCGAAGCCCCCGGTTTCTCACTCCTGACTGTCGACAAAAAATCGCTCAACCTCAACATGCTCGACAGCGACGGCAATGTAATCCACACCGTCACCCGCACGAAATAAATCCACAAGTGTATTGCAATAGGATACATCATCCGTAGGAGGATGTTGCATAACTTCCAATAGTAAGGACTCGTAGGGACGCACTGTCTGTGCGTCCGGAAAGCGAACATTGATTATCAGCGCATTATCGGACGCACAGACCGTGCGTTCCTACTTTGTTAGCCAAAATTTCGCAATTTTACAGCAACCTCTATATATTGCATCATGCGCACATCGTCATCTGCCTATTGTCAACATATAGCCGAAGCCTCGTTGGTTTATAATTGAGATTGACGGATCCTGGCGGAGTGCGCGGCGGAGTTTGTGTATGTAACCGTGGAGGGAGTTGCGGTTGCTTGGCTCGTCACGTTGCCACACTGCAATCATCAGTTCCGAGGCATCGACCGTTTTCCCAATGTTGGTCGCCAGCCGTTCAAGTATTTTTGCCTCGAAGTGCGACAATTCCGTGCTGCGTTCTCCAAATGAAAGCGTCTGGGTGGTGATATTGAATATGTACCGGCCGATTGTGTATTTAACATCTTCTACCCTATCGGCATTGTATCGGCGAAGCAGAGCTTTTATTCTCACACTAAGTTCACGGAGTTCAAAAGGTTTCTTAAGATAATCGTTAGCGCCGATTTCAAATCCTTCCTCCACATCATCAATCGTGCTTTTGGCGGTAAGAAAGAGCAACGGCACTGTAGGCGATAACTTCCTTATCTCCCGCGCCATAGAAAAGCCATCCATTTTGGGCATCATGACATCAGCGACGACCACATCAGCGCCTTCCGACCCGAACGTTTCAAGCCCCGCGATGCCGTCAGCGGCCGTGATAACATCGTATCCCTGTCCGCGCAGCGTGTCGGCTACAATCAGCGTGAGGTCCTGTTCATCCTCAACAAATAATATCCTATTGCCCATCGTTGCTGATTTTGATTGTGAATACCGAACCTTCTCTTTCTTTGCTCCTGACATCAATAGCCCATCCCATTTTGTCAATTATGCTTTTGACATAATATAAGCCGATGCCATAACCGCGAACATCCTGACGGTTGCCGTGAGGAACGCGGTAAAATTTATTGAACAGATACGGTATCGACCCGGCCGGTATGCCGATACCGTTGTCTGCGACAGAGATTTCTTTCTCATTGCCGGATATGGTTATTGCAACGCTGTCGCCGGAGTATTTGATTGCGTTGTCAATAAGATTGTTCAGAATATTTGACAGGTGTGTCCTGTCTGTTTCTATCGAAGTATTATCGTCTACATCCACATTTATTGTTATCTTCTTTTCACCTCTCATACGCTGAGCGGTGGCTATTTCCTCGACAAAAGGCCGCAATCGGAGTGTCTCCGGTTTCAGTTTCATGGTTTTTCGACGTTCCATACTTATGGCGAGGATATTTTCTACCAGTTCACCGAGCCGTTTTAGCTGTTTATTGGCGATATTCAGGTATGTCACTTTTTTCTGCGGGTCATTGTCGGTGTCATAATTGAGGAGAGCATCGTTGGCCGAGTAGGCGATGGCGATAGGAGTTTTCAGCTCATGCGTCATGTTGCTGACAAAATCATCTTTCATTTCCTCGATTGTCCTCATTTTTGACACTGTGTGAAACAGATACCGGAACGCAAGAGCAAACGCGACCAAAAGAAGAAAAACGGTTATAATAACGCCTGACATCTCCGAAACGATATGGCGCGTCAGAGGTGTCATATATGCCTTATAATATATTCCCTCGTCAGGATTGATATTAAAGCGGAATGACTCCAGTCCTGATTCGCCGTTGAATTTAGGATTACCGCAAATCAATGAATCGTTGCTGTTGACAACCTCCACACATAAAAAAACAGGATAAATGTACCGGTGAGAAAGCTGATTGCGTAAAACGCTATCCATCACCGCCATGTCATAAGGGATATATTTATCCATTATCGCATGAAACTGTCTGCTCATTGCATCGACCATCTGATTGGAATAAGAACCGTTTTCCGACAACATAGCCCGTTCTTCAATAACTGTTCCGTCGGCCTCAGTCCTGACAGAGATGAGTTGACCGTTTTCATCGCGATATGTCGACGCCTCAGCTTTTCTTGGGGCATCGTGCCTATCGATATCTTCCTGTATCTTTACGTTTGATGCCAATCCCTGAGCTCTCCCCGCACGAAACAACAGGTCATCAATATCGGCATCAGCCAAAGCCGTCATCACATCTCGTTCCACATCGGCTCTTATCGAATTGTAAAGGGATATGAGATAATAGACATTGCAGCCGAAAATGACTGCAATGACAATAATAAACGTGGTCGATATTGTCTTAAAGCGTTTCATATCTGCAACCGTGAAATGCTCGCGGCCTCATATTAAAATCATTAATCACCGCAAATTTACTAATAATCCGTCATACAATCGATTAGCATAGCTTCGATTTAAGACTAAATAAGGGAGCGTTTAAGACTAAATAAGGTTGGTCATGGTGATTATGAATGTAAGCAAATCTAACTTTGCCTCAGAAAAAAAAACGGTATGGCAATGAAAAAAGCATTACTTATCATGACAATTCTGCATAGCGCAGCAGTTTATGCACAGACGGAATCACCCGATACAATCTCCGCCCGGCAACTCGATGAAGTGACTGTAAAGGGAGAGAAGCCACAGGTCAGAGGCAACGACGGCATAATGGTCGTCGACCTTCCTGCAATAGTCAAGGACAAGCCTGTCACTAACATTCTTGAAGCCCTTGGTTATATGCCCGGCGTCACGAACAACAATGGAATGATAGGGCTCGCCGGAGCCTCGAATGTCACGATTATTCTCAATGGCGAGCTGAGCAATATGCCGCTCCAGAATCTGTATCAGCTCCTTTATACCACGCCTGTAGACAGGCTGAAGAATGTCGAAATCATGTATTCCGCTCCGGCTAAGTATCATGTCAATGGGGCTGTAATCAACGTGGTTCTTAAAACTCCGACGCCTCTCGATGGCTTGCAGGGACAAGTAAGAGCCGGATACAATCAGGCACACTATGGTTCGTATGGCGGAGGACTTGCAGCAACCTACGCATTGAATGAGTGGACTTTTGACCTCAACTATGGGCTTTCCCGTACCAGGTCGTGGAGCCGCGAGGAAACGTGGTCGAATCATCTTTATAATGGTAAGCGTACTATGATTGAGGATGATATGCGCCGCATCGGGCAGAACCGGAGCAATACCGTTTTTGCTTCCGCCTCATGGAAAATACTCAAACTCACTTACAACGGTCAGATAATCTCCGACTCAAAGAGCCGTGGACTCTCATCGGGGACATTGGGCAACTATACGAACGCCGGCAACATGTTGTCGCCGGTCGGCTATCATAATATAGCCCTGCGTTACACTGCCCCGTTCGGTATGACTGTCGGCGGCGACTATACCCGCTACTCCGAGAACCGTTCACAATCACTTTTTAAGAATAATGAATGGCTGCTTGGTTCAGACAACATACAGAAAATCAATCGCTACCATATTTATTTAGACCAAGAGCATCACATCGGGAAATGGCAGCTTGACTATGGCGCCGGATACCAGCGTTCCGAAGACCATAGCGCTCAGATATACGGCTCATCTGACAAGGCTGACTTTAATGACATATTCAACGAGGATGTAGCGAGTCTATATGTCGGCACACAGCGGTCATTTGAGTGGGGATTATCGTTCAATGTCTCGGCAAAGGGTGAATATTATCACAATAAATATCAGCACAACTGGAATTTCATTCCTCAACTCGGAGCGACTTACTACAAGACCCCGAAAAGCATATTCCAGCTTAATCTCAGCACCCTACGTATCTATCCGTCATATTGGGAACTTCATGGCGGAACAAGCTATATTAACGATTACTCGACGGTAACAGGCAATCCGGAATTACAGCCATATATCCAATACGAAGCCCAATTCAACTACATTCTCAGGCAGAAATATGTGGCGACACTTTATTTTCAATATGGCGACAAATCCACAGTACAGCTGCCGTACCAGTCGCCTGATGCCCTCAATCTCATCTACCAGACCATCAACATGGACTATGAACGTGTGTTCGGACTTAATCTTTATGCCCCATTCGGAGCAGGATATATCTGGAACGCCACAGCCACCGCCAACGTGATGAACAGGCGTGCGAAGGCCAATCATTTTCATGATATAAGTTTTGACAACAGCAAATGGATTTTCTACGGGGCGTTGAGTAACTCTTTCAGGTTCAGCCAGAACAGTCCCGTATCGCTGTCAGTTGATTTCAATTACATATCACCGTCACTGCAAGGAATAGCCGATCTTTCCGGCATATGGAAAGTCGATGCCGGTATTAAATGGCAATTCGGAAAGAGCCGCAGTTGCGAATTTGACCTGAAGGCCGATGACCTATTCAATAAATGGTCGCCGACAATGACTATCATTCATGCCGGTCAGGACTATCGTATGAAAGTCCGTGATATGGCCCGCAATCTCAAACTGACCTTTATCTGGAGATTCAACGGATTCAAGCCCAAAGACATCAATATTGACACATCTCGTTTTGGTACAGATAAAAATATCTGAAACAGCGTAATCATACTAAACAGACAAGAGGGTGAAACTACAATTTGCTGTCAAAAGTCGCGGCAAATTGTAGGGACGCACGGTCTGTGCGTCCGATAAATCACTGATAATCAATATTGGCTTTCCGGACGCACAGACCGTGCGTCCCTACAATTTCGTACGTATTTTGGAGTTTTGCGACACCCCCGATATTATGAAAACTACATACACTTGAAATTTATATGCCGTCCAAACTGTCCGGCCCGCATGCCACGTCGGTTCAATGAAGAGAATATCTAAGTTTTGCGGGAGAATTTTGCGGGATAAATAATTATTTATTAAATTTGCATCGGAAATATGAGGGACGCAGGCTCGCCTACCGCAGAATATTTCATGCGGGAAGCCTTGCCGGCAGCAACAATTGCCCGTCATGAAAGGGCATCAGCTTAAATTCACGCATTATATTTTCACGCGGCCGCATATTATCACGCATCAGTTTGAAGTAAAACAAAAGACCGAGGCCGTCTGTTATATATCCGGAGCGTCATATTTCCAAATCCTTAAAAATTACGGAACCAATGACTTCCCGGCACGGTTTTGTCAGGTTTGTCAAGTTTCATCAGATTTATCTTTCCTGCATCAGAATATCATATCTTTCACCACCTCTCTATCGGCCAAGCCTGTACGACAGACGCGTCCGGATCGTGAAAGAATAAATCAAGCGGCGGCTACATGAAAAATCTATGCTTCACGCCGCAACCCGACAACCGAAAAAGCGACATTCATCAGCGGCACACGGCCGCCACGACATCTCCGGCGCCCACTGAAACGACGCCCCCGACAGACAGATTAGTAACTTCTTAACTTATCATATTATATAAATAACATGTATAATATTCATGAACTTTCAGCTATGGACGATGACCAGCTTCGTCAGGTAGCTGAGTCGATGGGAATAAAAAAATTCAACCCCGAGAACCGACAAAATATTATCTACGATATTCTTGACAATCAGGCTATAAATGTAGCCTCGACCTCAGCCGGCAATCTTCCTGAGAAAAAACGCCGTCAGCCCCGCGAGAAACGCGCCGAGAAGACTCCGCGCAAGCCGAAGGCCTCCGACGGCACCGCAGAGGCCGAAGCCACCGTCGACAGCGCCGGCGAACCCGCTCCCGACAACAACGAGACTCCGCGCCGACGTCCCGGACGTAAGCCAAAATCCGACGAGAACGCACAGCCGCAGGAGGAAACTACGGCTCAGGAGACAGCAGCCGGCGAAACAATGCCACAACCGGCACAGCAGCGTCGCGGACGCAAGCCTAAGGCAAAGACTACCGATGACACGGCATCGGAAGCCACAAACGAACCGACCGATAACCGCGCTGACGCCGAGCCGACAGAAACTCCGGCACCCGTTGCCCCCGAACGCCGGCTTCCCGAAGCCGAACCGGCACCCGCAGCCAACACTCAGGAAGCCACTTATGAATCCGCCGACAAAGCACCGGAAGCTGCCGACAGCCGCGAGCAACAGCCCCAGCAGCCCCAGCAGCTGCGCCCGCAGACGCAGTCCTCGTTCGGCTCATTCTTCCCGCGTGCAGGCGGCAAGACTTTCGCCCCACGTTCGCAGAAAGAGCGCGAGGAAGCCGCAGCAGCTGCCGCAGCCGCTCCCATTATAATCTACGAGCCGGGCAACGAGGCGCAGGCACCCCAGCAACAGCAGGGCAAAAAGAACAAAAAGAACCGAAACAAGCAGCAACAACAGCAGCCGCCCGTGCGTCAGGAACACCGCTACAACTTCGACGGTCTCATTCAGGCACAGGGCGTGCTCGAAGTGATGCCCGAAGGATACGGATTCCTCCGTTCGAGCGACTACAACTATCTCGCATCGCCCGACGACATCTACGTCACCCAGCAGCAGATCAAGCAATACGCGCTGCGTCCGGGCGACGTGGTGGAATGCACCATACGTCCGCCTCACGAAGGTGACAAATATTTCCCCATGAGCGAAGCGCTGATGATCAACGGCCGCACACCCGAGTTTATCCGTGACCGCACTCTCTTCGAGCACCTTACCCCGCTCTTCCCCGACGAGAAGTTCGATCTTACCTCAGGACGTTCATGCAACATCTCGACACGCGTGGTCGACATGTTCTCACCCATCGGCAAAGGACAGCGCGGACTTATCGTAGCTCCGCCCAAGACAGGTAAAACCATCCTTCTCAAGGATATAGCCAACGCCATAGCCGAAAACCACCCCGAGACCTACATCATGATACTCCTCATCGACGAGCGTCCCGAGGAGGTGACCGACATGATGCGTTCGGTCAACGCCGAAGTCATAGCCTCGACATTCGACGAACCCGCCGACCGCCATGTCAAGATTGCAAGCATCGTGCTTGAAAAGGCAAAACGAATGGTGGAATGCGGTCACGACGTAGTGATACTTCTCGACTCAATCACACGTCTGGCACGTGCCTACAACACCGTAAGCCCCGCTTCGGGCAAAATCCTCTCGGGCGGTGTCGACGCCAACGCGTTGCAGAAGCCGAAACGTTTCTTCGGAGCGGCCCGTAATATCGAGGGTGGAGGCTCGCTCACCATCATCGCTACTGCGCTGACCGAAACGAGCTCAAAGATGGACGAAGTCATCTTCGAGGAATTCAAGGGCACAGGCAACATGGAGCTTCAGCTCGACCGCAAGCTCTCCAACAAACGCATATTCCCCGCCGTCGACATTACCGCGTCGAGCACACGCCGCGACGACCTGCTGCTGCGCACCGAGACGCTCAACCGCATGTGGATACTGCGCCGTTTCCTCTCCGACCGCAACTCAATCGAGGCGATGGAATTCATCAAGGACCGCATGGAGCGCACACGCGACAACGACGAACTGCTCCGCACCATGGGCGACTGATTAAGGGTGTCACATAACAAAAACTGTTGATACATGCGCAACGAAGAACAACTCGAAGGGGTTACACTCCTGGGCAACACCGGAGTGAAATATCCCACGCAATACGCTCCCGAGGTGCTTGAGACATTTGTCAACAAGCACCCCGGCAACGAATATCTCGTCACTTTCACCTGTCCGGAATTCACATCGCTGTGCCCCAAGACCGGGCAGCCAGATTTCGCCAAAATCATAATCAACTACATACCGCGCGAACGGATGGTCGAGAGCAAGAGCCTGAAGCTCTATCTGTTCAGCTTCCGCAACCACGGCGACTTCCATGAGGACTGCGTCAACATCATCATGAAGGACCTGTGCCGGCTCATGGACCCGCGCTATATCGAAGTGAAAGGTATCTTCACCCCACGCGGAGGCATAGCCATCTACCCGTTTGCCAACTACGGCGACGAAGAGCACCAGTGGCTGGTGAAAAAACGTCTCGAAGCCTCGTTTCTCGACTCATTTTAACTTAATGCTAAAAAGTAGGGACGCACGGTCTGTGCGTCCGTGAAACTATGTATTGATTATTTTATGAAACAATCACTGATCGTATATTCCGGGGGACTCGATTCTACCACGCTTCTGTGGGAGTATGCCGCCGACATCGCCCTGGCCGTCAACTTCAATTACGGCTCCAACCACAATGCCCGCGAGGCCGAGTGCGCGCGCCGCAACTGTGCGAAGCTTGGGATAAAACTCATGGAAATCGACCTGGGTTTTATGGCGAAATACTTCAAAAGCTCCCTGCTCGAAGGAGCCGACGCCGTGCCGTCGGGCAACTACGACGACGAGAACATGCGGTCGACCGTCGTGCCCTTCCGCAACGGCATAATGCTGTCGGTAGCGGCAGGTCTCGCCGAGAGCTACGGCCTGTCGACAATACTCATAGCCAACCATGCGGGCGACCATGCCATCTACCCCGACTGCCGCCCGGGATTCGTCGACGCAATGGGCAAAGCCGTCAGCGAAGGCACCTACGAGGGGATAAAACTGTCGGCTCCCTACACCATGCTCACCAAGGCGCAGATTGTGGAACGAGGCGCACGCATCGGCGTGGACTACAACGATACCTACAGCTGCTACCGCGGAGGCGAACATCACTGCGGCACATGCGGCACATGCCGCGAACGCGCCGAAGCATTCGCACTGGCCGGCGTCCCCGACCCTACCGTTTACGATAATATACTATAATTTATGACAGAAGTATTGTTTTCCGACGAATTCAAGGCACTCGCTCCCGACTACCGCATGCTCCAGATTGAAGCCGACGTAGAGGGTGGCGATACTCCGCAGGAGCTTACCGATGAAATCAACCGGTTGGCCGCCTCGATGCGTCAGGTGATGGAGATAGCCGACATAAACCGTCGTCCCGGCATCGCGGCCACGCGTGCCGCCTACAAACGCTTCGGCAAGGACCCCAACCGCTACCGTCCGTCGCAGGAACAGATGTCGCGCCGCATACTCAAGCAGCTCGGCCTCTATGTGGTCAACAACCTTGCCGACGCCGGCAATCTGCTTTCACTGAAATGCGGCTGCTCGCTGGGCGTATTCGACCGCGACAAAATCGAGGGAACCGCAATCACCCTCGGACGCGGCCGTCACGACGAACCCTACACCGGCATAGGGCGCGGCGAACTCAACATCGAGAATCTTCCCGTAATACGTGACGCCGCCGGAGGCATCGGCACCCCGACTTCCGACAACGAGCGCACCGCTGTCGACGCCTCGACACGCCGGATACTGATAACCGTCAACATCTACGGCGACGCCGATATGGCCGATGCCGAAATCGACGCCGAAGCACGCCGGCTGCTGACCCGATACTGCTCGGCCTCCGGCATAGAATCACGCATCGTACACGCCGCACTACAGTAATGAAATTTCAGGATGGAGAAGTAATTCTGCTAAAATTCTCTTAATGAAAATTCAAACTGATGACAGACATACTTATAATAATCGCACTCATATTGCTCAACGGCGTATTTTCGATGTCGGAAATAGCCCTCGTGTCAGCCCGCAAATCAAAACTTTCGGCTGAAGCCAAGAAGGGCAGCCGCGGAGCAAAAACGGCATTGCGCCTCATCGAGAATCCCGACCGGTTTCTCTCGACCGTACAGATAGGCATAACGCTCATAGGCATACTCACCGGTCTGTTTTCGGGCGCGGCGTTCGCGGCTCAGCTCGGCGACCGGTTCTGCGACCTCGGACTTCCCGACGCCACAGCCCACCGCCTCGCGCAGATACTCATCGTGGCTGTTGTGACCTACCTCTCAATCGTCATAGGCGAACTTATCCCCAAACGTATAGGCATAGCCATGTCCGACAGGATATCGATATGGATAGCGCCGCTGATGCAGGTACTTTCTGTGGTGACGATGCCTGTGATATGGCTGCTTTCGGTATCGACCAATCTTGTGGTAAGGCTTCTCGGACTTCGGGGCAAGACGGCCGTCGTGACCGAGGACGAGATACGCTCGCTGATACAGGAGGGTACTGAAGCGGGGCAGGTACAGGAAGTGGAGCAGGACATCATGGAACGGGCACTCGTGATGGGCGACCAGACCGTGAGCAGCATCATGACCAACCGCTCCGACATCGTGAGTCTCAACTGCCGCATGTCGGTGCAGGATATAAAAGACACCGTTTTCACACATCTGCACCGGGGCTATCCCCTCTATTGTGAAAAGGGAAAGGAGGTCACCGGCATAGTGCTTGCCTCCGTACTGCTCAGGGCACTCGACCAAGGGGATGTGGATTTGAAAAAGATTGCCGCAGAACCGGTGTACTTCCCCGAAAGCATGACCGTGTACGACGCGCTTGCCGTACTGAAAAGCGGCGAAGTGGAATGCGCGCTCGTATGCGATGAGTTCGGCGACATGCAGGGCATCGTGACACTCCGCGATGTGCTTGAAGGACTTGTCGGCATGATCAATGACCCGGCTGACAATCCGCAGATAAGGCCGCTCGCCGACAACGCCGCCGAACTCATAGTCGACGGACAGTACCGGTGGTACGACTTCCTGTCATATCTTGAAGCGGAAGACCTCTACCGGCCGGCGGCCTATTCGACCGTGGCCGGATGGTTTCTCGAGACATACCGCCATCTTCCCCACGAGGGAGAAACTGTGGAATGGCAGGGCATACGGTTCAAAATCCTCGATATGGACGGAGCGCGTATCGACAAATTTCTTGTAAGCAGAATAAACCCCGACCGACTATGACAACCGACGACAGCAAAACCCGCAAAGTGACCGCGCTGACGCTGATAATGACGCTCGGCATAGTTTTCGGCGACATCGGTACGTCGCCCCTCTACGTCATGAAGACAATCCTGCACGTCAATCCCGCGTTTGACGCCGACTACGTCATCGGGGCGGTATCGTGCGTGATATGGACGCTTACACTGCAGACCACACTCAAATATGTCGTCATTGCGCTGCGTGCCGACAACAAGGGCGAAGGGGGCATACTCGCGCTCTTCTCGCTGCTGCGCCGGTGCAAGCCGCGCTGGCTCTACATAGCCGCCATAGTCGGAGCGAGCGCCCTGGTGGCCGACGGCGTCATAACCCCGGCCATCACCGTGACCACCGCAATCGAAGGGCTAAACACCTTCAGCGCCTCGGCACCCGTGATACCCATAGTACTCGCCATCGTCACGTTCATATTCATCCTACAGTATTTCGGGACAAAGACCATAGGCAATCTTTTCGGGCCCGTGATGCTCGCATGGTTCCTGATGCTCGGTGTGCTTGGAGCCGTGGCGCTCGCGTCATGTCCGGCGATACTCAAGGCGTTCAATCCCGTCTACGCCGTCAGGCTGCTTATCGACTATCCGGGATGGTTCCTGGTGCTCGGCGCCGTGTTCCTGTGCACCACGGGAGCGGAGGCACTCTATTCCGACCTCGGCCACTGCGGACGCCGCAACATATCCATCACGTGGGGATTCGTGAAGGTAATGCTCATACTCAATTACCTCGGACAGGGAGCATGGATACTCTCGGGTCCGGCCGACGCCGCGTTGTCGGTCAATCCGTTCTACGGCATAATGCCGCAATGGTTCACCGGCATAGGCATAGTCATGTCGACGCTTGCCGCCATTATCGCGAGCCAGGCGCTGCTCAGCGGTTCGTTCACACTGTTCAGCGAGGCTATCGGACTCGACTTCTTCCCCCGCGTACGCATCAAGTATCCCACCGATGTCAAAGGGCAGCTTTTCATCCCGATGGTAAATATCTTCCTCTATCTCGGCTGTATATTCACGGTGCTGATATTCCGCAGCTCGGCTCACATGGAGGCCGCCTACGGTCTTGCCATCACCATAACGATGCTCATGACGACGATGCTGCTCTGCGTATGGATGCATAAGCATAAGATACATATGTGGCTGATACTCGCATTCGGAATTACGTTTTTCACGCTTGAGAGCGTATTTTTCATCGCCAACGCCACCAAATTCGTGCACGGCGGATGGTACACGGTGCTAATAGCGGGCTTCGTGTTCGCGGTGATGTACATCTGGCACAGAGCCGAGACGATACGCAACAAATTTGTCGACATGAGGAGCATGTCGTCGGTCATTCCCGTAATAAGGGACATCAAGGCTGACAAGGAGATACCGCTGTATGCCTCCAACGTGGTGTATCTGAGCCGTGCGGCCGACGAAAGCGAGGTAGAGAGCAAACTCGTCTACTCGATTGTCAACAAGCATCCCAAGCGTGCCGACCACTACTGGCTCATACATATCGATGACACCGACCGTCCTGACACCCTCGAATATGACTACACCATACTCGTGCCCGACACCCTTTACCGCATAAACTTGCATCTCGGATTCAGGGTGAGGTCGCAGCTCAATGTATATTTCCGTCAGATAGTCGAGGATTTGCATGACAAAGGCCTTGTCGACATAACCTCGACCTACGGTTCGCTGAGCCGTCACGGCATCCCGGGCAATTTCCGCTTCGTGATTTTGCGGCACCTGTTCTCGCCCGACAGCTCATGCAAAGGTTCCGACCGTGTCATGATGCGTCTGCATGCCCTCCTGCGCCGCATGGCGCTCCCCAAGGAAGCGGCACTCGGCCTCGACACCAGCAATGTCGATGTCGAAAACGTGCCCCTTATCATCAATACACGTCCGTCTCAGCGCATCACCCTGCGCACCGGGCAGGATTCAACCGATTAGACAATATCAATAAAAAAATACAGTAATGAAATCTCTCCGCATCTACACCGGAAACATCAACATGCGTTTTATCGAGGAAGCCGTCGAAGCACTTGAAGACGGACGCCCGATTATCTATCCCACCGACACGCTCTATGCCATCGGCTGCGACGCTACCAACCAGCGCGCCATCGAACATGTGTGCCGCATCAAGGGAATCGACCCGCGGCGGCAGAATCTCGCCATATTATGCGCCGACCTGAGTCAGGCCGCCCGCTTCGCCCGCATCGACAACAACGCCTTCGACATCATGCGCCGCAACCTTCCCGGTCCGTTCACATTCATACTCCCGCCGGCCCACACCCTCCCGAAAGTATTCAAAGGACGCAAGGAAGTAGGCGTGAGAATACCTGACGACGACGTGGCGCGTTGCCTTGCCGAATCCCTCGGCCGTCCGCTCCTCACCACCTCAATCATCACCGGAAGCAGCAACAGCGACGACTACCACACCGCGATGATGGAAATAGCCGACAGCTATAAATCCGACATCCCCCTCCTCATCGACTCCGGCGCCCGCGACTGCATCCCCTCCGCCATAATCGACATAATGGACCCCACCACCCCCACCATCCTCCGTGAAGGCCCCCGTCCCCTGCAATAACATCCCCGATTGCAAAACTATAATCAGTTGCCAAAAGTCACAGCAAATTGTATGAACGCGATTCAATGCTGTCAACTTAAAGGATAACCGCATCGGAAAGCCGGAGGCTTGAGGGTCTACTATTAACCCCGGTCGGAGACCGCATAGCGGGCGCAGGCCGGGGTAATCAAGAGCAATCATCTCATAAGCCCGGGACGGGCGTTTTGTGGTAGTCATCACGTTTACTACCACAAAACGCCCGTCCCGGGCTTATTCCTGCCAAGTGGCCCCTACCGGGGCCTACGGGTCACTACGTGTCCCTTCGACCCCGGTTAATAGTAGCCCCTCGAGCCTCCGGCTCTTTGTATCAACATTCCTTAAGTAATTTGATTGTGCCGGGGTTACAGGCGGGAGTAGGTGGGGGTGAAGGTGTCGCCGGCTGTGGAGAGGCCGGTGTCGAAGCCGCGTTTGAACCAGCGAACGCGCTGCTCGGAGCGGCCGTGGTTGAAACTTTCGGGCATTTCGCGGCCGTAGGCTTTGCGCTGGAGGTAGTCGTCGCCTATTTTGGAAGCTACATCGAGCGCCACTTGGAGGTCGCCGGGTTCGAGAGAGCCGAACATGGCGTTGTCGTGGTAGGCCCATACGCCGGCATAGTAGTCGGCCTGCAGCTCCAGACGCACACTGATTTTGTTGGCTTCGGTCTCAGAAAGACGCGCCATCTGATTGTGCGCGTCATCGAGAGTGCCGAGCAGATACTGCACGTGGTGCCCTACCTCATGGGCTATGACGTAGGCGTAGGCGAAATCGCCGCCGCCTCCGATTGTCGACTGCATGTCGCGGAAGAAATCCAGATCTATATAGACTGTCTGATCGGCCGAACAGTAGAATGGGCCGGTCTGCGCGGTACCCTGACCGCAACCTGTCTGCACGGCGTCCTTGTAGATGACAAGTTTCGGCTCGCGGTATTCACCCCAGCCATTCTTGCGGAATTCCTCGCGCCACACGTCTTCGGTGCCGGCAAATACTTTCGACGACAGGTCGAAGAGATATGCGTCGGTCTCGTCCTCCACGTATTCGGGGTATGAACCTCCGCCACCCAGACCCTGCGAAGCCGCATTGCTTATGGCGGTACCTATGTCGCCGCCGCTCATCAGTGTGATTATCACTGCCACAATGGCACCGACGATACCGCCGCCGGCCGCGATTGATTTTCCCGATACGCGGCGCCGGTCGTCTACGTTGTCGCTTCTGCGTCGGCCGTCAAGTCTCATAATTCCGTAGTTTTATAGGTGAGTTTTTAATTTTTTCCGCGGTTGAAAACCGCGGCTACTACTTTTTTTACTTGTAGTTTATTTCGCGCACTTTGAGGCGCTCGCCGGCATCCTCCACGATTGAACGATAGTAGCGTTCGTCGTAGCCCGGGAACGAGGGATAAGCCGGCATGCCGTATTCGTTGCGCTTAAACTTGCCGTTTTCCTCATTCTTCACATTGCCGTCCATATATTTAACAAACAAATAGTCGCCAAGTTCTTTGTAGCGGTCGGTAGCTTTCTTGGCCCAGATGTCGGCGAGGTTCTGGAGCAGTTCCTTAGCGTCCTCAGTCTCGAAATAGGGCACCTGGTCGATAGCCACATTCACATCTACGACGATGGCGTCCTCAAGTTCCGACTGCACTTTGCGGATGTCGGGTATCATCTGCGAGTAGCGGTTGTAGGCCTGGTTGGCCACATAGTTGTTGACCCAGAAATTGGAAGTCCACGACAGGGTGTTCATGTCGCCGTTGCCTACTGCCACTTCGTGGGGGGCATGGTCGACCGAGCAGAATATCGGGAGATAGACGCAGGTGTTGGCATCGTCGGTACCAAACCACAGCAATCCCTTCATGTAGTCGGGCAGATGGCCGCGCATCTGAGCCACGAAAGAGAAACCGGTCTGCTGCGTGGCGATGGCGCGTTCGTTGGTGTATTCCACCGAGTCGACCTCAAACGTCATCGGACGCCAGCGGTAGGGCACGTGATACGGACCGGCACCTATGTCATGCGTCATATCGTAGGGCGTGCCCTCGAAGTGGTCGCGCATCATCGCTTTCATATCGGCGGCGGTAACGGTGGTACGTGGTTTGACCCAAAGCGGGAGAGGCTCACCCTCGGCACGGTCAATCCAGGGGAGATACTTGTCCATGCCGTCGGCGTGACGGTTGAAGAACGCCCACACTCGGGCATCGCAGCCGCGGAGCGCGCCGAAATCGGTCACGGCGTAGGCTTTCGAGAAGTCAAATTCCTCGTCCTTGCCTTTGAAATAACCCTGCTTGCGGGCGAATGAAATCACATCCTTGCTGTAAAGGGTCTCGGGGTCGTTGAGTGGGAAGGTATGAATACGCGCATGGTTGGCGTGACCGGAGATATACCCGTCGGGCACACGGCGTGCCACCCACACGGCGCCTTTGTCCTTGGCGCCCTTGCCTATCATCTCCATAATCCAGACCTCGTCGGGGTCGGCAATCGAGAAAGATTCGCCTTCGCTCGCATAACCGTATTTATCAACGAGGTCGGTCATTATCTTCACCGCCTCGCGTGCGGTTTTAGCGCGCTGCAGGGTGATGTATATGAGCGAGCCGTAGTCGATAATGCCGCTCCCGGCAAGCTCGTGACGGCCGCCCCAGGTGCTTTCGGCAATGGTGAGGCCGTGCTCGTTCATGTTGCCGATGGTGGCGTAGGTATGTTCCACCTCGGGGATTTCACCGAGCGGTTTAGCCGTGTCCCATTCCACCACTTTGCGCATTGCGCCTTTGGGATGGTCGGCTGCAGGCTGGTTGTAGAGTTCGCCGTAAAGGCTGTGGGAATCGGCGGCGTAGGTTATGAACACACTTTTATCCTCGCCGGCACCTTTTGCCACGATAAGGCTCGTGCATGCCAGGGCGGGGACGGTAGCTGCTATCGCAGCGGTAAGTATAGCTGTAAGTTTTTTCATCGATTGATTGTTTTTAGGGGAATTCTCGGAGCACTCCGAGGACTCTGAGAGCTCAGAGAACTCCGATAAACCCGACCGGTCAGACAGGTCGGACGAGTCGGACAGGTCGGCAATTATGAATTATGAATTATGAATTATGAATTATTTAAGTTGCTCGAGGAGGTGGGCTACCGCTGCTTCGAGCTGGGCGTCCTTACCGCGGTCGAGGTCGCCGGGATTGTTGTAGATGAGCACGTCGGGGTCAAGCTGCTTGTTCTCGAGGACGGTCTTGCCATAGAGTTTGTTGGTGACCTGCGGAATGCCGAATATCAGCGAGGGGTCAATCTGGGTTTCCCACCACACGGCTGTCATGGTGCCGGGAACCGGCGAACCGACAACATCGCCGATGCCGAGAGCCTTGTACGCCTCCGGAGTACCCGAAGCATCGGAATAGTTGCCTTCGTTGACAAGCATTACCGATGGCTTGTTCCACTGCGCCCACGGCTCGGAACCTACGTAACGTCCGCGCGGCACATACTGCATATATTCCTTGCCCGACAAAAGTATGAGCAGGTCGTTGTGGAGCCAGCCACCACCGTTGAAACGGGTGTCGACCACCACGCCCTCACGGTTGCGGTAACGGCCGAGGAGGTCCTGGTACACGCGGCGATAGCTCTCGGAATCCATGCCTTCCACATGCACGTAAGCCAGACGGCCGCCCGACAGCGAGTCGACAAGCGCCTGATTGTGCTCCACCCAGCGCTCATAGAGCAGGTCGGACAGATTGCCCTGCGAGGTGGCCTTCACCTCCACGCGGCGTACGACGGAACCGTCGGCCGGCTTGATGTCGAGCTTCACTTTCTTGCCTGTTTTTCCATCGAGCAGCGGATAGTAGTCGTCGCCCGCTTTTACCTCAACTCCGTCGATGGCCATGATGATGTCGCCCTTGCCTATATTGGCCTGACGCGTGGATAGCGGACCGCGAGCTATCACTTCGGTCACTTTAAGTCCGTCGCCGTCGTAGCTCTCGTCGAAGAATGCGCCGAGCGACGCCGTCGACAGAGCCGGACCGTTGCCGTAATAGCGTCCGCCGGTGTGCGATGCATTGAGTTCGCCGAGGATTTCGCTCATAAGAGTAGCGAAATCTCGGTTGTTGCTGATATACGGGAGGAACTTGCGGTAATCCTCGCCGTAGCCGCGCCAGTCGACGCCGTGGAGATTCTCATCGTAGAATTTTGCCTCAACCTGACTGAGCAAATGGTCGAAGATGTATTCGCGTTCGGCCGAGGGTGTACGCGTATATAGCGCGCTGAATTCAATATCCTCCTTCGAGCCGTCGGCAAGCGACAGTTTGCTCAGACCCGTTCCCGAGATTATGAAAAGGTTCTCCCCCTCCTTGTCGGGCACGAAACCACCGCTTACATCGGAGGCGAACATCGAGGTCTCCCCTTTCTTGAGGTCTTTTTTCATAAGATTGGCCTTACCGTCGGGAGCGCTTACGGTATAATACAGGTTGTTGCCTTTCTTGTCAAGATAATAGTCGCCGATAAATCCGGAGTTGGAAGTAAGGCGGCGCGTGCGGTAACGGCGGTTGTCGAGGTCAAACACGAGCGGCTTGACGGCGTCATCGGCCTCATCAACGTCCTTGTCCCCTTTCTTCTTTTTCTTTTTATCCTTTTTCTTCTTGTCGCCGGAGTCATCCTTTGCCGATTCGTCATCTTTCGCATTTTCCTCGGCCAGTTCCGCCTCCTCCTTGGTGCGGTTGAGTATGTCCCAGCCTTCGCCGTCGAGCATCATCAGCAGGATGTCGGTCTGTTCGCCCCACGATGCCTGGTTCTTGTAGCCGTAGCGGCCCGACTCATACGTGAAGCCCTTGCCGTCGAGCGCCCAGCGGGGATTGCTCTCGGCATATCCGCTCTCGGTCAGGTCGACCACCTTCGAGCCGTCGGCGCTCACGAGGGCTATATCGGAATTGTTCCATCCCCCCTCGCCGATATACGAGGCGAGAAGCCAGCGCGAATCGGGACTCCACCGGAAACCGACATCGCCGTCGGCATACGAATAGTTCCACTTGCCGTCGAGCGCCGTAACCGTTTCCTTAGTCTTGAGGTCGATGACGCGTATCGCCGTACGGTCCTCAAGGAAAGCCACCTTCTTGCCGTCGGGACTGAATTCGGGCTGCTGCGCGGTTGTGGCGCAGCTGTAGAGCGGCTCCTCCACTATCTCGTCGGCGTAGGTGAACAGTTTGTCCTTGTCACCCTTGATTTTGGCTGTAAAGAGCTGCCACTTGCCGTCGCGCTCACTGTCGTATACGAGAGTCTTGCCGTCGGGCGAGAAACTGATGCAGCGTTCCTGCCCCGGAGTGTCGGTGATGCGGCGGGTGGTCTTGTATTTGGTCGAAGTCACATACACGTCGCCGCGTATGACGAAAGCCACCTCCTTGCCGTCGGGCGATACATCGAGTGCTGTAGCTCCCGAGCCGGTGAAATATTTCACATTGTCGGCGTCATAAAGGTCGGTGGCGATATTTACCTCGACCTTGCGCGGCTGCTCGCCGGGACGCAGTGTGTAGAGCTCGCCGTTCCATGAGTAAGCGAGAATTTTGCCTGCGGCATCGGCCGAGAGTGAGCGCACGGGATGGCGTTCGTAATCGGTCAGACGGCGGCGTCCGGTTCCGTCGACATTGCGGGTGTAGATATTGAGGGTATTGTTGTCCTCCTCGCTGACGTAGTAGAACTGCTCCCCTTCGCCCCATACGGGGTCGACATCGTGGCCGTTGAACGATGTAAGGCGCGTGAATTTGCCGTCGCGCACGAGCCAGATGTCGCCGGTGCCCGACGAGCGCTCATGCTTGCGTAGCGGGTCTTCATAGCCCTTACGGTCGCGGTAAAGGATGTCGCCGCGTGAATTGACGCTCATGGCGAGCGTAGGCACCGACATGAGCAGCTTCGGGCGTCCGCCGCGGGTCGACACAGTATAGGTCTGGTTCTGAAAACTGCCCGTAGCCGCTTCGACCCCGGGCATCAGTTTGGTATCAAAAACTATCGTCGAATCGTTGAGAAATGCGCGCGGAGTCTCGGTGCCGCTGTTGGTAGTGAGACGGCGCGGCGTGCCTCCTGCGGCGTCGACGATAAATATATCGTCACTGCCGCGACGGTCGCTGCAGAATGCGAGCGTACGTGAGTCGGGGCTCCACACGGGAGCGGTATTATAGCCCTCGGTGGTGATGCGTGTGGCATTGCCGCCGTTCACCCCCACTGTGTAGATGTCGCCCTTGTAGGTAAAGGCTATTGTCGAGCCGTCGGGCGATATCGCACTGTTCCGCAGCCACAACGGTGATGTATCCGAGGCCACAGACCCGCCTGCGGCCATTGCCGCCATGACAGCGGCAAGCATTATCTTTTTCATTGCAATGAAATTAAATGATATTTTTATGCAGTAAAGATAATGAAAGTTTTTGAAATAACGGCAATCAAGTGGCAAACAGCATGGACATGTCGTCAACGGAGAGCCTTCGGCTCTCCGCCGGCGGTTATTTTTAATATAGTCAGGACAATCTCTTAGATTCTTACCTTGAGGGTGAGGGAGCCGGCTCGGACTATATAGAAGCCGGCGGGGAGCGAGGGTGTGATGACTTCGTGGTCGTCGAGCAGTGTGCGGGTGTATACCGTCTTGCCGCTCAGATCGTAGACTGTGAGGAGGTTGCCTGCCAGACCGAGAGCCGATACTCCGCCGTCGACGGGATAAAGAAGGGCATCGGATGCCGAAATGTCGTCGGCCGACGAGTCGCCCCCCTTCTTCACGGGAAATACGGGGAGCGAGGGGAACCAGTAGTTTGATATCATCGGATATTCGTTGATGACGTTGGCCTCGGAGTCGTAGCGCACCAGCTTGTAAGTAGGATCCTGGAAGGTATGGAACAATGAGACATACATCTCGTCGGTCACCGGGTGCATGCGCATCGAGCAGCCGTATATGTTCCAGTTTTCGGGCAGGCTCTCGAGATCGAGCCATTCTGAAAATTCCCCCGAGTCGATGTCGTAGCGGTAGACGTGGCTTTGCGAGAACCATGAGCTTGCGCCGCCGTTCCAGTAAAGAGCATTCTGTACAGACGAGGCGCAGAAGCCGTCGGGCGTCCATGCATACCATGAGTTGGCCGGGGCGTAGATACCGTCGGGTATGTCGATGATTTCATATTCCAGAGTCACGGGGTCGACCTTCACCAGATAAGGGAGCGTGAAGCCCATGCCGTTGACATTGGGAGCGACACTGAGCCAAAGGTTTCCGTCCTTCGACAACACTACCGAACCAATTCCGGCGCCCTCCTGCACGATGTCCAGCGGGATTGTCTCGACGACGGCATCGGAGGCGGGGTCGATTACAAGGAGTCCGGCCGACTGATGGGCCGCAAACACCTTGCCGGCGGTGTATACCGCCATGCCGCTCTGGCCGTGGTAGAGCGAGCCTGTAGGGTCGGTATTGGGCTTGTCGTTGTCGCCGCCGGCGTTGGGGTTGCCCGAACCGGCCACCTGACCTTTGATTTCGTAGCTGTCGAGGTCGAGCACCCAAAGACCGTTGGACGACGTCACGTAGCCCTTATGCGAGTCTATTCCCACGAATCCGCGGCCGTCGCACTGTGCGCCCGACGGATCGATAATCTGCAACTGCGTGATGATTTTCATCGTGTAGGCATCGACCACAGTGATGCGGCCGCCTGAGACAGATGCTCCGGGATCTTTCTCCTGCTTGGCGATAAGAAACAAACGGCCGTCGTGAATGGCTCCGTACTGGTTGGTGCAGCCGAGTTCCATGCCGGGATTGTTGCCCTGTATGATACGGTATTCCCAATATTCGCCGTCGGGGTCATCGGGGCGCAGGAAGTTGACGGTGGAGTTCCGGTGTCCGTACCAGTCCTCGTTGACGATGAACACACCGTCGGTATAATCGGCGGAGGCAGCCCCGGCCTCAAGGGCCGGGATTGCCATTGCGCCGACAATCAATGAAAAGAGTGTGCGGTTCATTTTAGAGGGTGTCTCATAACAAAAGTTAAACACTGAGTCGAAAATTTTGAGATGTATTTGGCGTTGAGTCGAAGGAGCATAGCGAGCTATGTGACTGAGACGCGATAGAAAAGGTATTTTTATATTCTCTTTCATTTTATAAGATTTATATGTTTTTAATATTACTGTCGCCTTGATGTCTCTTTTGCTAAATTTTTGTTTCTCGTCGGTCACATAGCTCGCTATGCTCCCTCCTCAAAAACTATCTAAAAGATACATCACTCAGTGTTTAACTTTTGTTATGTGACACCCTCTTACAATCACTTTTTGTGTGGTTACAGATTCGGAAGTCGTGACAACCTTGATATATATGCCTGCGGGGAGCGTGGCATTGACATCGAACTGACGGCCGTTAAGGTCGTAGACGGCAGTCACGGCGCCATCGCCGTCAGCTGCAATCGAGCCGACACCTGTTACGCCCGTTTCAAAGAATGAGGGAGTGGAGGCGTACACGGCATCGCTTCCGGCGGGAACTGCCTCGAAGTGGTAATTGTAGCGGGTCGACGGTTTTACGCCGGTCAGCGTCACGGCAGCTTTGCCGGAGGTCACTTCGGCATCGGCAGTCATGGGTTCGTCCTCGCTGCCCTCGGGCGCATAGACCACTTTCACAGCAAGCGACGGCAGGAGAATACCGGTATTGGCGGCGGCAAAGCGTTCGGGCAGTTCGGTTTCATACACCGGAGTCATCGATGTAGAGAGTGCAACGGTAGCATTATCGGATACTACGGGATTATCATCGATATAGTTTATGCAGTCAACTGCCGGCTCGGTGATATTCGATGTCTTCCAGTAATTCTTTGAAGTGAGTGCGGCAGCTTTGCCGGAGGGAACCACGAGGTCGATATATGTAGCGGGAGTCTTCGAATTGTGACGGAATGAATACGCAGTCAGTGAAGTCAGGGCGTCGGGGTCGCATACATACACCTTAAACCCGTCGGGAGTGTTCTGGAATGCATTGGACTGAATGGTCTTGACACCCGCCGGAAGTTCGATTTCAGTCATCGACATACAGCCGTTGAACGCGCTCGAACCTATTGAAGTGACCGACACGGGAATATCAACCGAGGTCAGCGCCTTGCAGCCGTTGAAGAGTGAATTGGGTATGGCAGTGAGCGCTGAGGGGAGTGTTACCGACTGAAGCTTGATACAGCCAGAGAGAGCATAGTTGCCTATTGATGTTATCCGGTCGCCGAACTCGAAATGAGTCAGTGAGCTGCAGTAGCCGAATGCGTATGCCGGGACAGCCGTCACGCCGACGGGAAGATTGATTTCAGCCAGTTTGGCGCACTGGTAAAATGCGCGCTCGCCAATCGTTTTCAGACCTTCGGGAAGACTGATTGACTCAAGCGACGAGCAGTAATAGAATGCATTGTTGCCGATAGCGGTGACTCCGGCGGGAATTACGATTGATTTGAGAGCCGCGCAGCTTGAGAAGCAGCTGGGTGATATTTCAGTCACATCGTCGGGAATGTTGCAGCTGACGAGCTTCTCGCAACCGTCAAACATATTCTTGCCGAATCCCCTGATGTCGGCGGGCATGGTGACGGATGTAAGGTTTTTGGCGCGGAAGAATGCGGAGTCGGAAATCTCGGTAACGCGGAATTTCTTGTCCATATATGTGATTTCCGACGGGATTACCACGTCGCCCGAGAATTTGGAGTTGGCAATCTGCACGGCGGTGTCACGGTGTTTGCCGTCGAAATGGTGGAACTTGGCCTTGACGGTCATTTCGCCATCTTTGAGTGAAGTGATCTCGTAAGGCATTTTTTGGAATACGAAGCGGTCGCCGCTGTTGACGTCGAGGAAGAAGTCATCTTTGATTACGGAAAAGTTTTTCCATACGGGAGCTTCGGCATATACATCGGCAAAACCTTTGGGGCATTGTAATGTGGCCGTACCGAAAACCGATGAATCGAAGAGGTCGGTGTCGACAGTGAGAGGTTCGGTAGCGTATACCTTGACATTGGTCAGCGACGTACAGCCGGCAAACGCTTTCGACATCAACATGCGCACGCTTTTGGGTATTTCTATTCCGGTAAGGCTCTCGCAACCTTCAAAGGCCGATGCCGCGATGTTGACAACAGAGGAGGGGATGACCAATGTGCCTTTCAGCGCGGTATAGGCGAAAGCATTGGCGGGGATTTCGGTCATGGCCGACGGGATATTTACCGTGTCGAGGTTGATACAACCGGCAAATGTCGACTCACCGATTACTGCGAGTCTGTCGGGAAGCGTCACCGATGCGACAGTGCTTCCGGCAAATGCGCTCGCGCCTATTGAAGTGATTGATTCGGGTATAACAATGTCGTTGATTTCCGCTCCGACCATAGCCTCTTTGTCTATTCCGACCACGGTATAGGTCACTCCCTGATAATCAAATGCAGAGTGGATAGAGTGGCGTCCGTCGGCGAGTTTTACGAGAGAGGCCTCGGTGTAGGCCGAGTCGTCGAAGGGTGCCGACAGGGTGACAGTCTTGTCCTTGTAGTTTTTCAGGCGATAGCACAGGCCGTCGATCGTGAACTCGGTGACAGCGTCGTCGGGTATATTGGCTGGCGCGGGCATGAATTCTTTCCACTCTACGGGCATCATGTCTGGGCAATAGTTCCAGCCGTCCCAGCAGCCGTCGACAAGTTCGCGGCACGACATACCCCACCCCGAGTAACCGAACTGCGATGTCTCGGAATCCTTTACCCAGTATGACCAGTAGCCGATGTACCAACCGGCCTGCCAAATGTCGTTGGAGTCGGCGGCCTTCCAGTTGTCATAGTCGTAGTCGGGATATGAGCCGTCGATACCGCTGCCGCCGCGGGGATGGTACTGCAGACCGCCCTCGGGATAGTAGTAATCGTTGTTTGCCGAGTCCCATAGACCGGGATTGCCGCTCTCGTCATCGTCCCAGCCGATGCCGTCGAGAGTGTAGCCGTCGGGCGCGATGGCCGAGATGTCGCAGCCTACGTTGGTGCGCTGCACAAGTCCGAACAGCTGCGGATTGTTGAGTGTAACATCCCTGAACATATCGAAACCGGTAGCCACACCGTCCCAGCGGTAGCCGAACACGAGGGCAGCCGCGTCACGGCCGTCGGCATCGTTCCACTGTATGACGAGAGCCGCGCGGTTCTCGCCCGTACCTGTCCAGTTTTCTATCATATCGAAGGTGAATTCACCGTCGTAGGGAAGTTCGGTCCCGGTGTCGGGAATATCGAACAGCGGTTTTACGGGCAGGTTGTGTGTCTTGGCGAATTTCTCGTAAGGCACACCCTGGATTTGTGCCGGACCGGCGGCAGCGCCGAGCGCCACAGCCGAGGCAAGAGTCAGAAGTAATGATTTTAATTTCATAAAAGATTGGTTTATGATTAATTATAGTAGTCTTATCAGATACCGGGAATGGACGGCAGGTCGATATGGAGGTCCTGAGCGCGCGACAGCTCGGTGGATGTCTCCCCGAGCCAACCGCAATACTGGTTGTTGGCCGTATAGACGCGTACGAAATCAATGCCCGGGAGGCTTACGGGATAGCCGTCGCTGTCGACGGCACGCGATATGTCGAACGAATTGAGGTCGGCATATTCGTTGGGGTGGTTGTCGACATAACCCCAGTCAAATGAATAGAGCACGTAGTAAGTACCGTAGCCCGAGATGTCAAAACCGTTCTGCGGCAGGCATGAGCCGGTGAACGTGAGCGTGGCCTCATCATCGAGCCACTGCGGCCAGTAGCTCTGCTTGTGGAATATGTTTTTGGCCACGAAGCCGTCGGCGCCCTCCGAGTCGTGCCACGGTATATACTCCGTGTCGTTGAGGAATCCCATCGGGTCGGGCACGGGAGCCTTCGCGGGGTCGGGACGACGGTAGGTTATCGTATAACCGTGGAGCGTGGTGCTCCTGTAGTATTCGCTTCCGGCCAGCTCATACCATTCGTCGTCAGGCAGTCCGTTGCAGTTGCGGTCGTAGCTCACCATGACAATGCCCGGCTCGGCCGAACCTCCTTTTTTGTCGGGATTGAGGGCCTCGTAGAAGCAGTTGCCCCATACGCGGAAATCGTATTCGCCCGGCACGTTGACTACGGTATGGTCGAAGCCGAAGGTGACATAGCCGCCGTAGGCGCCGAGCGATATCATGATGTCGTTGGTGCCCGATATGCTCTCCTCGGCCTTGCGCGCCATGTCGGCCGCCGTGTCCCCTTCGACATACTGCGGCATCTCGTTGACAAACTGTCCCGGCGCGGGGCAATATTCGTAGACGCGCGTTATGTAGGGACTGTACTCGACCTCCTCGTGAAGCACATGTACTTTGAAATCAAAGTGGTAGGGAGTCTCGTCGTCGAATATGTCGAACGTGACATCGTAGACACCCTCCTCACCCTCCATGAATATATAGTCGGGCGAAGTAGAAACCGTCACACCGTTGACTTTCCACTCGTATGCCGAGCCGGTGTAGGCGGAATGCAGGGGCAGTTTGCGCATGCGCTCCACGTAGTATACGTCGTCGATGCCGAGGCTCACCATGTCGACGTCGTGGTCGCACGATGTCAGCGCCGGCAATGCCGCCGCGACGCACAGTATATTGGTATAAAGCTGTTTCATATACAATAAAGTTTATCGGCCATAGACACTGCGGGGAAGGAATACGATATGGGCCGGAATATCGCCGGTGCGCACGCTCCATTTTCGTCGGCCGTGGCGGTCGTAACAGTGGAGGGTTCCTGACGACACATAGTTTTTGGCGTCGGTCACGAATATGTCGCCCGTCTCGGGATGGATGGCTATGCCGTAGGGTATCACGATGTCCTTCTCCGTGCCGTCGGTGATGAAGCAGTCGCTCACCACCTCCTTGGTGCGTATGTCGATGATGCCGTAGGTGATGGTGTTGGAGGCGGTGAAATTGTTCCACTCGGTGGAGTAGTAGAACAGCGAGTCGCCGAAAAATGCCATGTTGGAGCATGCCACGGGGATGGTGTCGGTGACTTCCATGCGGTTGTAGCCCGGACGTTTCTGCATGACGTAGAGACGCGACGGACGCGACATGTAGTCGCCGCGCGAGGTCACCCACAGCTTGTTGTAGCGGTCTTTTTTGAGCCGGTGCAGGTTGATGCCGACAGGAACCTGTTGCACCTGCTTGAAATCAATCATCTGGATGACCGAGACGGTGTTGTCGTAATCGGGCGCGCGGTAGCCGCCGGAGTTGGCCACGTACATGTAGTCGTCGACTACCTCCATCTCCTCTGGCTGATAGCCTACGGAGCATTTGCGGGTGACGGCGAGGCTGAGGGTGTCGACCTCGTATACGGCACCTTTGGGCGCGTCGGGGTCGATGAGCACAGGGCCGACATACGAACTGACGTATGCCTTGCCGCGGTGGAAACGGACGTAGCGGCAGTTGGGTATGTCGACCTGACCGATGCGCACGCCGGTGCGGGCGTCCATCACCTCGACCTTGTGGGAGCAGTTGACCACCACGTAGAGTCTGGAGCCGTAGATGCCGATGTCGTTGCCCACATCGCCAAGTTCCTTGATTACGTTGGGATTACGCTCGGCATAGAAATTGCGGGCATAGAGTCCGGTGAAATAGTCCATGTAGTCGAGCGTGCATTTATTTGAACCCATGTTGCCCTCGTTGACGAGATAAAATCCGCGGATTTCAGTGTCGGGTGCGGGGGTGTCGGGAATGATGTCATACTCCGTCGGCACCACGAGCTCGTCTTCACGACAGCCCGTGGCGAGCGTCAGGAGTGGCAGAAAAATTATGAAAAATTTAAAACTTTTATAGTTCATATCAGAGAAAGATAAAGGGGTTATCAGATTTCTACCGACAGGCTCACGCGGTAGTTGCGCTTGGGCATGGGGTAGTTGAGTATCACGTCGTAGTCCTGGCTGAGCAGGTTGTTGACCTCGAGGAGAGCGCGGGCGCGCACGGCGCCGAAACGGAAGTCGCGCGACAGGGAGATGTCGGAGGTGTACCAGGGCTGGGTGTAGTTGTAGCGTATGTTCTCCTGCTGGTTGTACCTCTCCCCTACGTATATGTAGCTGTAGTTGAGCCCCCATCCGCGCCACTGCGCGTTGACCACGGCTGCGCCTGAGTTGCGCGGTATGTAGGGTATCTGGTCGCGGTAATAGTTGTCGGCGGGGTCGCTGACGTCGATTGCGCGCTGGAAGGTGTACTGGGCACGGAAGGTGACATACAGCTCCTCGGCGGGATTGAGCGTGACAAGCGCCGTCAGGTCGATGCCGCGTATCTGCACGCGGCCGAGGTTGAGCATAGTCCAGCGGAACTGCTGCCCCTTGGGATAGGCCACAATCTTGTCGCACACCTTATTATAATATACGTCGGCCGAAAAGCGCAGTCCGCTCACGAAGCCGCGGCGGGTGCGGTCGTAGACGATGCCGGCGTTGTATTGGGTGACGCGCTCGGGCTCGAGCTTCGAGTTGCCCATGTCGGCGTAGTATAGGTCGTTGAAGGTAGGCATGCGGAAAGAGCGTTTGTAGAACGCACGCAACGACAGGGCGCTGTCGCGCAGCGGATTGAACGACATGTAGACCGCGGGGGTGAACACATGCTTGTCGGCCGGCGCCTGCTGCCCGTCGAGGCTGTCGTGTATGAGTGTGCCGAGCGCCGATGCCTGCGCGCGGAAGCGGCCCAGGTCGAGTTCGCCGGCCATGGAGAGCATGCCGGTGATACGGTCGGGCTGCGCGAAGCCGTACATGTCGGCGTCGAGACGGTTCCACTTGAAATCGGCCGCGGCGGAGAAGCTGAGCCGGTCGGTGAGCGAGTACCGGTTGGCCGATGAGATATAGAATTCCTTCTGCCGGTAGAGGTTATCGACCTTTATCTGCTTGTCGTCGTTGTTGACATAGTGGGTGCGGTAGAAGGCGTATTTGAGTGTGTTGAGCGTGGTGAAACGCCCCCACGACATCGTTGCCGAGCCCTGCACGAAGGAGTTGGTGTCCCATATACGCTCGCCGCGGCGCCATACGTTGTTGACGATGGCCCCGGGAACACCGCGCTCGGAGTTGTAGTTGTAGGCCTTGGCATGCCACTCGCCGTTTCGCAGACGCCCGTTGAAGTTCAGCTCCATACGCGTGGCGTTGATGTCGCCGTTCTGCCGCACGGCGGTGGTGTCGTAGGCCAGTTCGCCGGCGGGGTTGACACGCCGGTAACGGAATTTGTATTTGCCCGATGAATTGAGCCACTCGGCGGATAGGGAGGCGCTGACCGTCGACGACAGTTTCAGTTCGACAAGCGCCGAGGGGTTGATGAGGTCGAACGAGCCGAAACGCATGGCGCCGCGGGCGTGGTAGGTCTCCCCCTCTTTAAATTGAGGTACGCGCGTACGCATATATATCGTTCCGGCACTGCCGAAATCGCTCGCCGGCTGAAGTATGCGGCTGCGCTGGCCGTTGTGGAGCGAGATTGCCTCGATGTTGTCGAGGGAGAACTGGCCGAGGTCAATCTGACCGTTCTGCGCATTGCCGAGTTCGACACCGTCATATACCACGCCGGTATGGTTGGTGCCCATGGAGCGAATATTGACGGTCTTTATGCCGCCGACACCGCCGTAGTCCTTGACCTGTACGCTGGCGAAATAGCGGAGGGCATCGGCCACGGAGTTGCTGTTGAGCCGCTGAAGCTCGTCGCCGCTGAGCACCTGCACCGGTATTATATCGGCATCGGGCTTGGCGGCGACTACCTCGACACCGCGCAGCAACACGCTGTCGGGGAGAGTGGCGGTCCGGTCGTCGGCCGCCAGACGGCCGACGGGCAGAAGCATGAAGGAGAAATAACAGAATATCTTTTTTATCATTGTCGGAATATTGTCCTGATCGGTTGAATACACAAATAAAAAATCCGGTTGCCGGCGTGAGTCACGCGTGGCAACCGGATGATGGTATTCTGACAGGAGACGATATGCCTCCGACTTTACGATAACATGAACAATAACGGGCGAAACGACTGCCTGCACCTGCGGCGCGGCAACCTACTCTATTGCATCATGACAAGCATCCTCCGTACTACGTCGTGACAAATATCAAAATTCGTCTTCTGACTTATTCCGGGGAAGCGTCGCCTTCTCAGCCCGTAGGCCAATGACATATTGTCGCACCCTTTTTTAATTGCCCTCGCCCGACGACAGCATACAGCAGCCGTGAAAGCGGAGTGACAAAGAAGAAATTACAGCAGCGGGAACTGTGCCGGATTCTCACCGGACTTCCGTTGGCGTCACCGGCACTCTTGCCTGATGCACCATAAATTTTGATACCGCAAAGGTAAATATAATATGCATCTTTTCCAAATTATTTTCCGCAACCCACGGCAGGGCATCATAAAGATAAGAGCTTGTAACAAATTTATCACATTTTTTCATTTAGTTAAAAAAAATTTTGCTTAATAAAAATTTAGTATTTATTTTTGCAACGTAAGATAAAAAATGCTTGTCAGCGAATGCGCCAAGTCATTTTTAATGTCAATTGAATAAGCTAATCTCTAAGATTCACTGCAAAAAAATACCGATATTGTTATTTACAGCGTAAACTCATTGATTTTCTATTTTTACTAAACTCTTTCGTCGAGCCGCTCAGAGGAGCACCAGCTCAAAAAAGTCTATTTTAAAAAATTTCAATTACAATATCACACCTCGGATGATTTACAATGACTGATATGGAATGCAAGTCACATACCGCACTTCATTCCACACCAACGGCGATAGCCGCGCGGCTGTAATATCTTTTACGCCATGTATCGTTGCCGATATTTTGAGCCTTAGGAATATTGCCGCTGTCAGCTATTCATCCAGGGCAATCAATACGTATATACTCCAAATGTATAAAATCACCATAAAAGAATATAGTTTTGTTAGATTGGAATCGTCGGCCAGAACCGTGAGGTCATGTAGCCGCCGATATAAGTATCTTTCTTTGAAAGATATAGGTAATAGTGATAATTAAAGATTAAACCCGTTTATTAATAGAGACCGGTTTGCACTACCGGATCCCTAATCTATGGATGTCCGTAACAAGTGATTGCTGCGGACATTCGCTGTTTAGAGAGTGCTTGATGACAAAATATGTGTATTTGTCAGAGAGTATGATAATTTTTTAATAAAAAAGGAAGCAAATCGAGAAATTTATTTTAATTTTGTCATGGTATTCAAAATATATACTCTAAAAGTATTCAAAGTCTGATTAAATCATAGATTAATTATGGCAGCAGATATAGATTGGGCCAACTTATCGTTTGGCTACCGCAAGACAAGCTACAATGTACGTTGCACCTACCGCGACGGCAAATGGGGCGAGATAGAAGTATCCGATTCGGAATACCTGAACATACATATAGCCGCCACGGCGCTACACTACGGTCAGGAAATATTCGAAGGACTCAAGGCTTTCCGCGGCAAGGACGGAAAGATACGCATATTCCGCCTTGATGCCAACGCACAGCGCATACGCCGCTCGGCCGAAGGCATACTCATGGAACCGATACCCGAAGAGCTCTTCCGCAAAATGGTCACCAAAGTAGTGGAACTCAACGCTGACTTCGTGCCGCCATACGGCAGCGGTGCATCACTGTACATACGCCCGCTGGAAATCGGCATGAGCGCACGCGTAGGCGTAAAACCGGCCGACGAATACATGTTCATCGTGCTCGTCACTCCTGTCGGGCCGTATTTCAAGGAAGGTTTCAAACCGACCAACATCTGCATAATGCGCGACTATGACCGCGTGGCTCCCAAAGGCACAGGCCGCTGGAAAGTAGGCGGCAACTACGCCGCATCGCTCGCAGCCGGCGAGAAAGCCCACGAACTCGGCTACTCGGCCGTGCTCTATCTCGACCCGCGTGAGAAAAAATATCTTGATGAATGCGGTCCGGCCAACTTCTTCGCCATAAAGGACGGGAAATACATCACCCCCGAATCGGAGTCCATACTTCCGTCGGTCACCAACGACTCCCTCAAGCAGCTTGCCCGCGACATGGGCATAGAGGTGGAATGCCGTCATATACTCCTCGAGGAACTTGACGACATAACCGAAGCGGCCGCCTGCGGCACCGCAGCCGTGGCCTCACCCGTGGCCGAAATCGACGACCTCGACACCGGCAAGAAATACGTGGTGTCGACCAACGGCGAGGCAGGCCCCGTCACTACCGCCCTCTACAACAAACTCCGCGCCATACAGCTCGGCGAGGAAGATGACATACACGGCTGGAACACTATAGTCAATGCATAATTCACTTTATCCAATTCATAATTCATAATTCACAATTCATAATTATGTGCCAGTTATGAATTGTGTATTATGTAATCGGCGCACACATGGCAAGAATTATGAATTGTGAATTATGAATTGGATAGAGTGAATTATGAATTATGAATTGTGAATTGAATAAAGAATTGGATAAAGAATTGAATAAGATTATCGACAAATATTATCCCGCCGGCACTCGCCGACGGGATATTTATATGAAGCATTGCCGTCAGGTGGCCGACAAGGCTCTTGAAATAGCAAGGCGCAAGGCGCTGCCGCTCGACGAGGACGACATCGTGACCGGCGCAATGCTCCACGACATCGGCATTGCCCTGACCGATGCTCCCGGCATAGACTGCCACGGCACTCTACACTATATGTGCCACGGAACAGCCGGCGCCGACCTGCTGCGCCGGGAGGGTTTCGACGAGCGTTTCGCCCGTATTGCCGAACGCCATACCGGCGCCGGCATCACCGCCGACGAGGTCGCAGCCTCAGGACTTCCCGTTCCGGTCAGGGACTATTTGCCGGAGACCCTGCTTGAACGCCTCATCTGCTATGCCGACAAATTCTACTCCAAAAGCGGTGACATGAAAGAGAAACCGCTCGAACGAGTCATAGCCTCCATGTCGAAATTCACCCCGGCCACACTTTCCCGCTTCAACGCCCTCCACGCCGAGTTTTCCTGACACCACACGGAATCGACATATTAAAAAAATGATAGAAAATACGCTGTTTCTACAGATTTTTTCTATCATTTTTCTTTTTTATATGGCAAATAGCCAAATTTTACACACACAAATTAGGAATATACTAATTTTAGATGTATATTTGCCGCATATTCATCATTTCATTGTATCAGAATACGCATAATTACATAAAACATCATGATTATGTATTACAAACCAATAATTTTAGTGTTAGCAGCGGCATCATTGCACATAGCAGGGGACGCCGCCACAATAAAGGCCCCGGGGCGTCATGAAGCGCCGCAGTCAACATCGGTCTACTACTTCACTCCGATGGGCATCACTTTCGAGGGTACCGATACGGATGAAAAACTCGGCTCCGACATGGCTTACGCACCGGTCAGCTTCTGGTTGCAGACAGCAGCCGAAATATCGTCGGGCACACCCCAATGGACCTATCCTGTAGGCGTACAGTCCGACGGGACAGAACGGATGGGCGCCTCAACTCAGACCGAACTTAATTTCCGCATGACCACAAAGGGCAAGTATTCGGCACCTGTGCTGACATCGTCGGCCGCACCCGGCACCACGTATACCGTTGCCGGCGACGGCATAATGTACGGAAGCCTCGGCTCACGCGAACATTTCGCGGTCAACTACCGTCCGGCGCAGACCCTCGGATTCGAGACAGCCGACGAAGTGCTGACGTGCAACAGTTCATCGGCCAACGCCATGATGAATATGATAATGGGCGGAGGCCTCTACTCCAATATCAAGATTTACGGATTTGCCGAATCGTTCTACTATTCCAAAGACTTCTGGATTCAGGCTGTCAATGCCGAGGTGAGCAGCGCCACCCCCATCACTGCAGATGACATAGCCGTGACGGTGTTCGAGCGCGTACAGACATCAGTCAAGACAACCGAAATCGGCGAATTTCATGTCACTGACGTACATGCGGCGGGCAACAACCGCTATTTTGTGACTTTCGAGCCTGAAGAACCGATTTTCGTGACTACGGCCATGCAGGTGGTGATACATGCTCCCGAAGGTAAAAACACGCAGTTCGCCCCCGTCATCCCGGCACAGGATTCCTATCACGCCTCAAACGCCGGCACAGCATCAATCTACGCCGACTTCAGCCTCATGAACAAGCCTATCCAAAAACAATATATCGACTTTTTCGGTACCGAAATGACTGATGACGATGACAAAAGCCAGGGCTTCATCAACCACTGGAATGTAGGCATACTCGGCTCGTACGAGAAGCCCGAAGCAGGAGTTGACGGCATCACGGCCGACACTCAAGCCGCAGCGTCGCCCTATATCTATAACCTGCAGGGCATCTGCGTAGCCACCGACGGCAATCTTGACCGTCTCCCCTCGGGAATATACATAACCAACGGAAAGAAAATCATAAAATAAACCACATCATTAACAAAATGCTGATATGAAAAAACTTTTACTCTTAACACTTATTGCAGGAAGCACTGCCGCAATGGCTGCCGCCGAAGAGGCCAGAATCATCCTTCCTGCATCGTCGGCCGCATCAAAAGCCACACAGACCCGCGAATATACGGTTTCCACAGCAGCGAAAGCCCCGGCCAAGGCATCGTCATCCGATTTCGACCCGTATTACCCCGCTCCCGACGGAGTGCTCTATCTCGGCCTCGATGCTGAGGCGGATAAAGCGGGCGCCACCTACGCGCTTGTGCCCGACGAGGCCGAACTCACATTCAAGTCGGCATTCTCCGACGGCGACTATATCTGGGATTACTACACCGACGAAGATGTCAACAAGGAGCTTGAAAACGAGGACCTGAAAGTGAAATATACCACCACGAAGGTAGTATCGGCACCTTCGCTCTACTGTATAGGCTACGGAGGACGCGGCACCTATTCGATGGCACTCGACGGACTCGCCGTGGGCTATGGTGCAATCCCTACAGGCAGCGGATTTGAATACTACGGCTCCAACCTCAACGCAGCCGAACTGCTCGGCCAGTTCCACGACGCATTCACTCTGTCGGTCAATTATCCCGATGCCAACGAAGCTATCAGCAAGTATTACAGCGGAACGGGCGTGAAAGATATACAGCTTAAAGGATTCGGCGAAATGTTCAGCTATTGCAGCCCCTACAAACTCGACGCCCTCCGCGCCGACGTGGTCTACGCCGACGGCACGACCCCTGAGGTGTCGCACCTCATAGCCGAGGTATACCCGTTTGACACAAAGAGCGGCGTGGACTTTACAAAAAAGATTGCCACATTCACCGCTACCGGCATCACAAAACATGACGACTATTTCTATTGCTTTGATTTCGCACCCGCGGAAGCTCCCCTGATTGAGTCGCCCGTAATGGTAATCATACGTCCGACCGCCGAATGCACCAGTATCATCTCGCCCGGAGAATACGGTCTTGAGACCCTGCATGAGGGTGACCCCGGTTCGAGCTTCATCTATGCGTCATACAATTTCGGGTCAACCCCGGTGGAGGACGGTTGCCTCGGATACTACGGAGTGGAGCTCGAAGGATACCGTGGCGTACAATATCTCAACCACTGGAATGTCAGCGTGAAGCGTACGTATGTCAAAGGCGGCGACTCCGGTGCTGAAGCCATTGAAGCCGCCGAGAGCGCAATCGTCTACAACGCCGCAGCCAGCACCGCCACATGCGAGGGTGCCGTAGCCATGACTGCAGTGTCGATGCAGGGCGCTACCGTCGCATCGCACTCTGGCGACACTCTCGACCTGAGCGGACTCGCTCCCGGCATCTATGTAATCACCGCCGAGAGCGCTGAACCTGCCGCCGCTATAAAAATAGCAGTGAAATAACCCGACTGCCACTGCGTTTAGCGCACTCCACAGGATCCGACAACGTCAAAACCACACACTACGCGGCGCCGACATGCATTAAAACAGCATGCCGGCGCTACTTTTTTGTCGGCATGTGTGGAGATTAGGAAGCTGAGTTTCAGATATATTTCTTTTTTTTAACCTATATTTTCAGTACCAGGCATTGTATAGGGATACTTTTGTTGCTAAATTTGCTATAAAACATTAATCAACCAAACCAAACTTTTTACAATTCCATGAAGCGAAATCTATTATCAGTAATCACATTGGCGGCTGCGGCCGCGGCGGTGCCGGTCAAGATGTCGGCCACCGGCGACATCGTCGCTACCGAGGCTTACCGATGGACAGGCGACTCCATCGTTCAGGGAGAATACAAAGCCTACGCTCCGAGCGATATAGAAATCATATCGGACTATTCGGCGCAACCACATTTTTTCATGCCTATAAACAAGACATGGAAACTTAAGAACGATATATCCAAATATCCGCAACTGCGCTCCGACAACCGTCTGCACAATGCCATATACAATATGGGGCTTGACGAGATGGTCAATGCAGTCGAACCGGACACCACCCTGCGCACGGGCAAGGAGTGGGCCGGGGTATGGACGCGTGATGTATCATACTCCATAATCCTTTCGATGTCGTACCTCCAGCCCGAGGCATCGAAAATATCGCTGATGAAAAAAGTCAACCCCAATGGCCGTATCATACAGGATACCGGTTCGGGAGGCGCGTGGCCGGTAAGTTCCGACCGCATGATATGGGCCGTGGCTGCATACGAGCTATATAAGGTGACAGGCGACCGTGACTGGCTTGAATACATCTACCCCATTATCAAAAACTCACTTGATGACGATTTCGAAATAACCTATAACAACGGTGCCGTCAACGGCGAGACATCATTCATCGACTGGCGCGAACAGAGCCACCCGAAATGGATGCAGACTGTCGACATCTATGCCTCACAGACACAGAGCACAAGCGCCGTGCATGTGGCTGCCCTTGACGTCCTGTCGAAGATTGCCGCCGAGCTCGGCAAGAAAGATGAGGCCAAGAAGTATGCCGAGATGTCAAAGTCGCTCAACGAAAGCATAATCGAGAAATTCTGGATGCCGGAGAAGGGAACCATGGCAATGTATACCTACGGCCGCGAATATCCGATAATCAATCCGCGCTCCGAGACTCTCGGACAGGCATTCGCCATTCTCTATGACCAGCTGCCCGACTCGATGGCCGCCACAATCACCGAGAATGTGCCGACCACGCCCTACGGCCCTGCCATCTTCTTCCCGCATATAAAGGATATGCCTGCCTACCACAACAATGCACTGTGGCCCTGGGTGGCATCATACTGGGTGCTCGCCAACGCCAAGACCGGCAATGAGGAGGGCGTGATGGAAGGTATCGGCTCGGTATTCCGCCCCGCCGCGCTCTTCACCACCAACAAAGAAAATTTCAATCTCGACAACGGCGACATAGCCACTGAACTCAACTCGTCGAACATGCTGTGGTGCCTTGCCGGCAACCTCGCCATCACCCACCGTGTGCTTTTCGGCATCACGTTCGAGACCGACGGACTGCATATCAAGCCGTTCGTACCCAAAGCTCTTGCCGGAACACGCTCGCTCGAAGGCTTCGACTACCGCGGAGCCAAGGTCAATATCACTGTCAACGGCTACGGCAATATCGTAAAGGACATTACACTCAACGGCAAGCGCCTGAAAGACATCAACGGTGCAGTAATCCCCGCACGTCCCAAAGGCGACTACAACGTAGTAGTCACAATGGCCGACAATGACATAGCTCCTATGAAGGTGAACCGCATGGCCAACGTCAAGGCTCCGCTCACACCGCTCACACGCTTCGTCCACGATGCCGACATCGCCGCAGCCAACCCGAATGCTCCATACGAGAATACGATACAGTGGAATCCCATCGAATACATCGCCGGATATATCGTGCTGCGCGACGGACAACGCATAGCCCGCACACCCGAGACGTCGTTCGACGCCACCGTACCGGGAGTATACCAGATAATCGGTTTCGATGAAAACGGCGTGGAGTCATTCGCCTCCGAACCACTCAGCAACCTGACTGCAACGCGCATACAGCCCGTAAAGGAAGCAACGAAACTAACCTCTAAAGAAGTGTCATACCAACCCGAGGGAGGCGTAATCAAAGGATATACCGGCAACGGTTTTGCCGAAGTTGACCACAACGCGGCTCCTGTAGTCTTTGAGGTCGCTGCCGACAATGACGGCGAATACTTCCTGTCGCTGCGCTATGCCAACGGCAACGGCCCCGTCAATACCGAAAACAAATGCGCAGTGCGCACGCTCTTCATCGACGGTGTCAAAGCAGGCACTGTAGTCATGCCGCAACGCGGTGTGGGCAACTGGAATGACTGGGGCATGACCAACTACTTGCCTGTCAGCCTCGCCAAAGGTGCGCACAAAATCACCATCGAATTCATGCCATACGACGAGAACATGAACCTCGCCACCAACCACGCCATCATCGACGCCCTCGTAATGGAGCAACGATAGAGCAATTATAATAGCAATAAAAATCAGGATGGTGTACCAGAATTTCAGGTTCTGATACACCATCTTGATTTTTAATATATTACGTCATTCGGACGGAGTATAATGCAGAACTATGGCAAGCAGCCAAAAGTCGCAGCAAATTGTAGGGATGCGATTCAATGCTGTTTAACTTAAGGAACATGGAGTGGAGCGAGGGCGTCCCGCCCTCCTGCTATTGTTTTAAGTTACAAAAAGTTACCACGAGGGCGAGACGCCCTCGCCCCACTGCAAACAGCATTGAATTGAAGCCATACAAGATGATATATCATAAGAAACGGCCGAGCGGGTGGCTCGGCCGTTTCGTTATAGGTGGTTAATCTGAGGATCAGCGGACGTAGACTTTGGTGGCTTTGTCGCCCTGACGCTTGATGTAGGTGCCGTTGGCCGGGTTGTCGACGCGCATGCCCTGGAGGTTGTAGTAAACTACGGGAGCATCGTTTTCAACAGGTTCAACCGTGATGTCGCCAACACCTGAAGAAGCGTAGCCGATACGTGCAGGAGCAAATTTGATTATATCCTCGTCCTCTTTTTCCTTGCTTGAAGATTTATCCCTTGAATAGGGTTCCTTTACATTATCAAAGAAAGAAGGATCGTAGGGAGTGCCGCCGACGGGGCTGCTGCCATAGAAATCAAGATACTGCACGCCTATGCCGTAGTTGCGGATATAGCTTTCGGTAATACCGAGAAGCGACAGAGGAATGCGGAACTCATAGAATGTATGCGCGCTATCGTCAATTTCGCTGCGGAGATCTACGAAACCGTCGTTGGTCTCAAGTACTTCAGGCTCGAAATTGAATTCCTTCTGGCCCCATACGTTTGAGATACAAGATGCGAGACCGTCGGCATAGCCATATTCAACGGTGCTTGTCTTGCAGTATGCGGCATCATAGCTTGCATGGCCGTTGGGATTTGCGATGAAGTATCCGGGGTTACCTGTTCCGGGCTTGGTAGAACCGAGCCATATAGCGTCAACGCCATTCTCGAATTTCGCGCCGGGACCGCCGTCATCGTTCCAGATTGCACCGGCACCTTCGATATAACCGTCGAAAGACTTGTCAGGATCGAGGTCGAATGCTATCATCATGCGGCCGTCCATGTTGTAGGGCTTGGATTCGCCGGGCTGCTTGCCCTCGCCATAGAGATCCCATACGGTGTAGACGAACTGTACGCCGAGGTAGAGATTCTGGCTGTCGTAAGCGGCATAGATGGCGTAAGAGTCGATAATCGGGCGCTCGTGATTACCCTTCATTGCCTGGGCCACGTCGCGTGCCACACCTTGTGCAATAAGGTCAGCGTCTGTCCAGTGACCAAGCGCACCTGCGGCTTTCTGACTGCTGAACTGCATGTTGACTGTACGGTTGGTGCCGAACTGGTTGTCGGGGTTGACTTTATAGTAGTCGGTGATGAGGTTGTTGCCGTGAGGCACGGGGGGATTGACGACGTCGGAACGGGTGAAGGTGGCTTCAGCCTCGGTGGTACCGTCGGCGTTGGTGGCTTTGACGGTAAGTGTGCCGGTCTGGCCGTCGTTGAGGTATGAGCTTACCGCCACGTTATTGGCACCGTTGGAGAAGGTGAGCGCCTTGCCATTGAAGTCGGCTGTTACCGATGTAGCTTTGACGATAGTGACAGTGATGTTGGCAGTACCTTTCACTTTACCGCCGTTGGGACTGATAGTGACGGTCGGTTTGGCGGGAACGGGAGTAGAGCTGAACACGACTTTGGTCGAAGTCTTGCCGTTGTCGTTCATGACATACTCCGAAGTGTAGTCAAGGTCGTCAGTCTGCGCACTGCCGGTCTTGAATATGACAGTAGTCATGCCTTCGGGCAGTTTGTAGACTTTGTAGGTCTTGCCGTCGGAACCTTGCGCTGTCTCCATAGCGGGAGCACCGTCCCAGGTAACGGGATTCTTGCCCGTTGCCCAATAGTAAACATGGGTATGTGAACCGCTGTATGCGAGGTTGTAGTCGCCCGTGATGGTCACTGTGGTAGGATCAGGGGTTGGATCGGGGTTGGGATTAGGGTTGTCACCGGTTGAATATGTACCATCCTGATGATAAGTAGCCTTGTCGACGTATTTGAGGTCGCCTCCGCCGATTTTGTTGTCACCCTCGTGGATTATAATCTGGGTGGGGAGAGACTTTCCGGCGGGAACTTCCCAATACCATTTACTGTCTTTCTTGACCATGTTGTCACCGCCCCATTTGCCGGCAACGGTGCAGTTTTCGGTATCGTTCCATGCCCATACCTGCGGCTGGGAGAATGAAGTGCCGTCGAAATAGATGTAGTGAGCGCCGACGGGATCAGGATCAGGATCGGGGTTGGGATTCGGATTGGGATTATCACCGGCATTGGTGACTGTAACGGTCATTGCCGAGATATCGAATTTAATATCATACTTACCGGGAGCGACAGTCCATGAGAGACAGCCGGAAGCGTCAACATTAAGGGCATACTTCACTACTTTCGCGGGAGTGCCGAGAGTGATGGGCGCGCCTTCGGTGGCTGCACCGTAACGGTTGGCTCCCTGATTGAGGGCATCCCATGTAGAGCCCACGAAGTCTGTGATGTTGAAGTAGCATTTAGTCTCGCCGGCAGCGGCTGCAAACTCTACAGAAGATGCTGTATAGGTAGTGCCGCTCTGTGTCATGGCTACGCCTGTTCCGGGAGTAGCGCCCCATCCGGCAGCGCCTTTGATATTGCCAAGAACCCACATTGAGGCCGAAGGATCGGGATCGGGGCCGGGATTGGGATCAGGATTGGGGTTGGGACCGACGCCGTCCTTGATGAGGACAGCGATACCGGTTGAACCTACATTGCCCGAGATAGTGGTAGCGGTGACATTGAACTTGCCGCCGGCCACGATGTCGGTGTATTCGCCTGCGGGACAGTAGCCTCCGCCGTTGGTTATGGATACGTTGCCGGCCTGGCCGTTACCCTTGATGATGGCGGCGCCGACATCCTTGCGGGTCACGCTCACCACGCCGTTGGCCGACGAGAAGTAGTCGGCATGTCCTACGGCAGTGTTGCGGAGCTTGTTGATGGCGGCAATCTCGTTGGAAGTGAAATGCGTCGAGCCTTTGACACCCATCTTGATGGTAGTGCGGGTGTTGGCGAACGGACGCGAGAAATAGAGCGACGAAGCGCCGTTGCGGCAAGCCACGATAGCCCAAGTACGGTCAATCACGTCCTGCGGGATGTGGGTGGAAGCCTGCCACTCGTTGGAGTAGTCGTCGTGGCTCTCGGCCCAGTATACCACCTTGTTGTCGGCGATAGCGCTGACGGCCCATCCGGCATATCCGGTGGGTACGCCTCCGCCTTTTACGGCGTTGCGCACGCCGTCGCAGTAGCCGTTGTCGGTCACCGACATATATTTGGTATATTCCTTCATGAGGGCGTCACCGTTGCCGCCGGGAGAGTCAAGAATCTCGCCGTAGTGCCACATTCCGGGTACAGATGTTACGGTAGACCAGAAACCGCAGCTTTCCGAGGGAAGCCCGATATGCTTTGCGGCATCCCAGCGGATACCGTCGACGCCACAGGCTTTGAGTTCTTCGATATAGGCTTTGGCTCGTGCCTGCACCTGAGAGTCTTCGGAGTTGACGTCGCCATACTCGCCGAGCTGTCCGTGGGTGATGGAATAGCGGTTGCCGTAGTCTATGCCTCCGTTCCAGCGTACACGTCCGTTGGAATCCCACCATGTGTCATGGTAGCCGGAAGCCTGGTTCACGTGATTGGCGACAACGTCGACAATCACCTTTATGCCGCGCTGATGGGCCGCGGCACAGAGAGAGGTCAGCTGGGCTTTGTTGCCTACGCCCGAGCCTTTGAGAGTGAAATCGTATGGCATGTAGGCGTAAAACCATTCGGCACCGGAGTTACAGTTGCCCTGCATAGGTGACAGCTGCACTGACCCGAAGCCGGCCTTAGCGATGTTGTCAAGCTCAGCTTCAACCTGAGCACATGTCCAGTCAAAGCAGTGGAGGATATTGCCGTCCTGAATGTTGGCGGGAAGCCCGTAATCGGCTGCCATCGCACCAACCGAGACTGACATAGCCAGCGCTGCTGAGCATAAAAACTTTTTTAACATGGAATAGAAATTTAAAATGTAAGAAGATATATAATGTTACTTTTTCCTTAGTAAATAATCCAATTGAAAATGACTTTTCCGAAGAGATGCATGCCTGAAAGCATGCGGTAATCACAAATCCTATAATTACTATATTCCCACAAATATACGGTTTATTTTTAAGATATTAAACTTTTCTAACAAAGATTTTTCCGATTTATCAGGTAAAAGGCGCAAAAAGAGGTAAAATATAACAATTATCTTAATATTTTGACCAATCGATTGCATTTTATTCGCGGTTTTCACCGTTTACTTACAAACAGAAAGAAAACCAGCTGCCGATGTTGCAAAATTCCGGCCAACAAAGTATGGAGGGTGTTGCAACACCTAAAATATACCGACGAATTTGTAGGGAGGGTGTTTACTTATGAGCGTGACGTCCAAAGGACGTCGATTATGCGTAACCACGTACGCCGAAGTTTGCGAAGGCGTGCGTGGAAAGCTATCATACGGCGAGTGGCGTCCGTAAGACGCCGATTTACATCACTTCATTTATAATAAACAGCTGGTAGCTAAGTAAATCAGCGTCCTCCAGACGCCACGGCTATATATCCATTATTCCCCGCATGCCTCCGTTTCTCTCCGGCATACGGGGTTACGAATAATCAGCGTCCTCCAGACGCTTAAATGCCTAAGTAAACAACATTGGGACGTGCGCCCCTACTATTGGAGGGGTTGCAACACCCTTCGCAGACATCGATGGACGCGGCACAAATTAGCACAATCAAAATTCAATCAAAATTCAATAGTTCATTTCAAAAATGGGGCGGTAAAATTTGTGTTAATTAAAAGAAAATGATTACCTTTGCAGCGCTTTAGGCATATTGTGTCCCGACGGCTGCGGCCGAAGGCGCGCAAATGCCGTGCAAAACAGATTTAATTAACTAATTTATTAACCGTTTAATTTAATGACTGAAGAAGTTAAAACCTCTCCAATCGCCGATTTCGATTGGGATGCCTACGAAAAAGGCGAAACCGCAGGTGAGAAATCTCGCGAAGAGCTTACCAAGACTTACGACGAGAGCCTCAACACTGTAAAAGACAAAGATGTAATCGAAGGTACCATCATCGCCCTCAACAAGCGCGAAGCCGTGGTTAACATCGGTTATAAATCAGACGGTATCATACCCGTCAGCGAATTCCGTTACAACCCCGACATCAAAGTCGGCGACGTAGTGGAAGTATTCATCGAAAATCAGGAAGACAAAAAAGGACAGCTCATCCTCTCGCACCGCAAGGCCCGCGCATCCCGCTCATGGGAGCGTGTCAACCAGGCACTCGAGAACGATGAGATCATCAAGGGCTACATCAAGTGCCGCACCAAGGGCGGTATGATTGTCGACGTATTCGGCATCGAAGCCTTCCTTCCCGGCTCGCAGATTGATGTCAAGCCTATCCGTGACTACGATATCTTCGTCGGCAAGACTATGGAATTCAAGGTTGTCAAAATCAACCAGGAATTCAAGAACGTCGTTGTCAGCCACAAAGCTCTCATCGAGGCAGAGCTCGAGCAGCAGAAACGCGAAATCATCTCGAAACTCGAGAAAGGCCAGGTGCTCGAAGGTACTGTCAAGAACATCACCACCTACGGTGTGTTCATCGACCTTGGCGGCGTAGACGGTCTTATCCACATCACCGACCTCTCATGGGGCCGTGTCAACCACCCCGAAGAAGTTGTATCGCTCGATCAGAAGCTCAATGTCGTTATCCTCGACTTCGACAACGAGAAAAAACGTATCGCCCTCGGCCTCAAGCAGCTCCAGCCCCATCCGTGGGATGCCCTCGACCCCAACCTCAAGGTCGGCGACAAGGTCAAAGGTAAAGTTGTCGTTATGGCTGACTACGGCGCGTTCATCGAAATCGCTCCGGGCGTAGAAGGTCTTATCCACGTAAGCGAGATGTCATGGTCGCAGCACCTGCGTTCGGCTCAGGACTTCATGAAAGCAGGCGACGAAATCGAAGCCGTCATCCTCACCCTCGACCGCGAGGACCGCAAGATGTCGCTCGGTATCAAGCAGCTTAAGGAAGATCCGTGGGAAAACATCGAGACCAAATATCCCGTCGGCAGCAAGCACACCGCTAAAGTGCGCAACTTCACCAACTTCGGCGTATTCGTTGAACTCGAAGAGGGCGTAGACGGTCTGATCCACATCTCCGACCTCTCTTGGACAAAGAAAATCAAACACCCGACCGAATTTACCCAGATCGGTGCCGACATCGACGTACAGGTACTCGAAATCGACAAGGACAACCGTCGTCTGAGCCTCGGCCACAAGCAGCTCGAAGAAAATCCCTGGGATGTATTCGAGACTATCTTCACTGTAGGTTCAATCCACGAAGGCACTATCATCGAGATGCTCGACAAGGGCGCTGTAATAGCACTCCCCTACGGCGTTGAAGGCTTCGCCACTCCCAAACACCTCGTTAAAGAGGACGGCAGCCACGCCAAGGTTGACGAGAAACTCAACTTCAAGGTTATCGAATTCAACAAGGATTCGAAGCGCATCATCCTTTCTCACAGCCGTATCTTCGAAGATGAGGCTAAGGCAGAACGCGCAGAGGCCAAGAAGGCAGCTCCCAAGCGCGCACCCCGCAAAGAGGCTGAACCCGTAGTTTCGACTCCCGTAGAGAAAACCACTCTCGGCGACATCGAAGCTCTCGCAGCCCTCAAAGAGCAGCTCTCAAAGAAATAATCAATTATTTACATAAACAGTGACGGGGAGGCCGATTACGGCCTCCCCGTTGTGTTTATTCCATCAGTATTTTAAACACTTACGCGGTATTATTCCGCTTACGCGTCATCACCCGGCTATATATGTTTATACGGATTAACGACGGGCGCTCCCAATTATTTAAGAGATTGTCTAAGTCGCGGCCCAATGCTGTCTGCTTAAGCTGAGTCGAATGGGGCGGGGGCGTCTCGCCCCCGTGGTAGCTTTCAGTGTATAAGGATAATACCACGGGGGCGAGACGCCCCCGCCCCATTCTATGCTCTTTGAGTAAACAGCATTGTATTGCGTCCGGACAAATTAGTTCGGGATATGGAGAAACAAAGACCGCGCCTGCTACTGACCGGCAATCCGGGGGTAGCAGGCGCGGCGTTTAATCGCGCTATTATTACAAAAGATACATTAGTGGTGCAGCGATTATGAAGCAGGTGGAGATTAGCCCTTTACGACTTCCCACTTGTAGGGATCCTCATCGGTAAGAGGCACGTAAATGTAACCCTCCGGGAGAGTGAAGTCCTCACCGCTCTGGTTTACGCCTTTGCTGCTGTATTTACCGCCGTAGAGGTAGCAGTAGCCGAATGCCGAAGCGGGGTCGTCCTCATTGCCGTTGAATACGGCGATACGTACTGAAGCGAAGTTTCCGCCATGTACGTTGGCAATAGCCTCACGTGCCACATAGAGCGAATAAAATCCGTCGCCCTTGCCGGGTTCGCTGTCCTCAACGATATATGTACCCGACATGATGTCGCATACTGCACCGCGGCCTACTGCGACAGCGCCCTGGATTGCTTTAACCTGCACGTCGGAAAGAACTGCTTTACCGCCCTGGATTCTCACTGCATAGCTCCATACGCGTTCGTTGGTCTCGGGGTTGACGATACTGTTGCGCGAGGTGTTGTTTACGACGCAGTCGGTCATTGTCAGGGTGTCGTCCGTGCCTGCGGGCTGGAAGTAGACCGATGCCATCTGCGAGTTGAATGTAACGTTTTCAAATGTCATCGAGCCGCCGCCCTGGTTCCAGACATCCCCGCACAGAGTGCAGCGACTGATAAAAATCGTATTACGGGATGCATGTATTCTGTTATACCACTCCCGGCCGGAGCCGGCGAAGGCAGTTTAAAGTGTGATTTAAAGTTAATAAAGTGTGATTAAACGGTTGTTGTCAGATTGGTTCGTTAACCCTTTCGCTCCAAAATTACGATTTATATTTCTATCCTACAAATATGTTTACCATTATTTTAATATAAATACAAAATTTATCCAAAAGTTTTTAAAATCAATATATTAACCTGCAAATATTACTTAACCGGCGGCATCTGCTCCATTCCTTGCAGCGATTTGACTTCATGGCACCGGCAGCCACAAACCAAATAATAATTACGGTTGTTGATAAAGATGAAAACGAGTGATTTTATCAACAGCTGCACCCCGGTGCAGCCCAATGCTGCTTACTTAAGAGCGCGTAGGTGTCGCAGAACTGATGTTGACGATTGCATGATGTAGGGCTGCTCCCCGGAGCAGCCGCCAAGCAACTGATAATCAACTTTTGTTATCGGCTGCACCGGGGTGCAGCCCTACAAGATGACGTATCATATATTATAAGTTCTGCATACCCTCGATTATTAGTAACTTCTTGACAGATGCAAACATAAAAATATCATTAAACAAAACCTCAACAGATATGGACAACATGAACAAAAGCCCAGAAAATACGGCCTACGAAAAAGAACTTGAGAATATGAGCCCGTTTGAGATAAAGAGTACGTTAATCAGTCTGGCGGAAAAAGACGCACAGCGAAGTACAGCTACCTTTCTCAACGCCGGCCGCGGCAATCCTGACTGGCTGCTCTCATACCCGCGAAAGGCATTCTTCCTTTTAGGCGAATTTGCCATGTCGGAGGCCGACCGCATGAAATATGACGATGCCATCGGCATTGTGGCGTCTCCTACACAGGACGGTGTTGCCGCTCGTTTTCTCGCTTTCCTCGACGCCCGCAAAGATGAAACTGGAGCAAAAGTGCTCCGCCATTTCTATTCTCATACGACCGGGGAACTCGGAGCCAATCCCGACGAACTCGTATTCGAACTTGTCGACGGCATACTCGGCGACCACTACCCCACTCCGCCACGTATACTCATGCATGTGGAGATTATCACCCGTGAATATCTGCGCCAGGCCATGGGCGGAGGTGACGACCCTACGGTCTACGATCTTTTTGCCACTGAGGGAAGCACGGCAGGTATGTGCTATGCGTTTGACACGCTCAAACAGAATTTTCTCATGGAGCCGGGCGATAAAATCGCCCTATTCACGCCGTGCTTCACTCCATATCTCGAGATACCGCGGCTGAGCGAGTTCGGCCTGGAAGTGGTGGAGATAAGCGCCAACAAGGTAGAGCGCGACGGGTATCATGACTGGCAGTATCCCAAAGAGGAAATCGACAAACTCCGTGACCCGTCGATTAAAGCGGTATGCATCACCAACCCCTCCAATCCGCCGAGCGTATGCTTCTCGTCTGAAGTACTTGACATGCTTGTCGATGTCGTGAAAAACGACAATCCCGGTCTCATGGTCATCACCGACGATGTGTACGGCACATTCATCGAGGGATTCCGCTCGCTTATGTATGTGCTGCCTTACAATACATTGTGCCTCTATTCGTTCTCGAAATATTTCGGCGCTACAGGCTGGCGTGTGGCCGCAATGGCTCTGCGCAGGGGGAAAAATGTATTCGACGACAGGCTCGCCGCACTTCCCGATGACAAAAAGGCGCTTCTCGCCAAGCGATATGGAAGCATTACGCTTGAATCAGAAAAGCTGAAATTCATTGACCGCCTCGTGGCCGACAGCCGCCTTGTAGGTCTGAACCATACAGCCGGACTATCTACTCCGCAGCAGATACAGATGGCATTGTTCTCCGCGTTTGCCTTCCTGCACCGCGATGCCCTGCAGCCAAAACTCATAGCTATGATCCACAAGCGTCTGGATAATCTGTGGAGTACTACGGGATTCAAGCTGCTTCCCGACCCCAACCGCGCCGGATATTATAGTGAGATAGACCTCATGGTCTGGGCAAAAAAGATTTATGGTGATGATTTCGCCGATTACCTCAACAATAATTATCAGCCCCTTGACTTCGTAATCCGTCTGGCCGATGAAACGGCAGTCGTGCTTCTCAACGGCGACGGCTTTGACGGGCCGAAATGGTCGGTGCGTGCCTCGCTTGCCAATCTTGACACTGATGCGTACCTGAAAATAGGCACTGCCATACGCAAGATTCTCGACCAGTACCACGACGAATATCTCAACTCTATATCACGGGCGGCTAATTGAGATTGCGGCGACACAACAGAAGTGTCGTATTCTTCATAATATCAGCGAATATATACCGATAAAAATATCCATTATCGGTTCCGGCTGCACCCCGGTGCAGCCGGAACCGATGTAGACAGGAGTTTTCATCAGCGGCTGCACCGGGGTGCAACTCTACAAGCCGCCTGTAATCGACAAGATTGCCGGGTGGATATAATAAGAGGGTGTCGCGGATAATATGGTTCCGCGGCACCCTGCTGTATGTCGACTGCCCGGTGATTTCGGGAAGTCAGGAATATGTTCCGTGTTATTTCACCATGAGCTTATAGGCGTAATTTCCTACCGTCACGATATAAGCGCCGTGGGCAATGTCGCTTATGACACAGGTACCGTCGGCGCCGGTGACAGCCGAACGGCGCAATATGCCGTTCATGCCGATAAGGCTTACAGGCATTCCGGCCGATGCTTTCACGGTCAGGACATTACCGTCGACGCGTACATCAATCGCAGATTTTCCGTCGGCAGTTATGTCGTCCACAGCGCCCACGGTCTTTATGTCCATGAGGTTGGTATAGAAATAGGCATTCGGGAACTCGTCGTTGGTAAGCACGCACATCACGTTGTCAATCGGAGAGATGAATGATGTCACGCCGTTGTCGAGGGTATATTCCTCATCGATATAGAGCTCCTCTCCCACAAGATTTCCCTCCTCGTCGAAAGTCGGTACATCTACGAACCACCGGTAGACAGTCTCCTTGCCGTTGATGACTGCTTCGGAGGAGAGGTCGACGGCACCGTCGACTACCTCGGTCTGCAGCGGAGCCTGGTTGCCGTAAGTGTAAAGAGTGTATTTATTCAGCGGCAGTGTGCTCGGACGGAACAGGTTGTTGTTGAGGTAAAGCACGTTGAGCGACTTCATCGCCGACACGTCAACGCTGCTCAGCTGATTGCTTGCAAGGGAAATCTGGTTCATCGCAGGCAGACGCGAGAGGTCAATCTCAGTCAGCTGGTTACCTGTCAGGTCAAGGTGCCACAGATTTTTGTTGTCAGACTTGAAGGAGGTAATCTGATTGTTGGAAATCGAGAGGAGCTCGAGTCCGGGATAGGCCGAAGCGTCAAACGAGGTGAACTTGTTGTTGCCCAGATCAAGATCGTACAGGTTGGGGTAGCGCGTAAGGTCAAGGTCACTGAAATTGTTGCCGGCAAGACGCAGCTCGATGAGTCCGGCAGCATTCGGCCATACAACATTGTCCTCCGTCAATCCGGCATTCTGCACGCCGAACAATGCAAGTTTGTCCAATTTTGAAGCGTCAATCGACGACAGAGACAGGCCTCCGACACTGAACACCGTAAGTCCGCTGTCCTCACCGTATGAGTAGACTCTTACTGTGGCGCCGCGCTGTGAAGCGACGGAAAATGAGCTCGGAGCAGTCCCGACGATGTACTCCGTCAGATCTGCTTCCGTACCGCTCCAGTCGATATACAGCGGCGTGTTGTCGTTGACGGCACGCAGTATGATTTCGCCGGACTGGTTGGCCGAGGTGACGAATGAAGCCACTACATTGGTGGGCATCGCGGCCGCCTCAATCTCGGTAGTGCGGAGCGTTAGCCCCTCGAATTTCGGGTTAGTCATCTCGCAGTACACTTTCGAGCCTACTATCGGGCTGAGGAAGTGCGTCACGCCGTTTTCCTCGTTATAGTCCGTACCTTTATTCAGGAGTGAGCCGTCCGGCTTTTTCCATGCGAATGAAGTGGGAGCACCGTCGATATTATATACCGAAAGGTTGCATCCGGGGCCAATCTTGGCGATGGTAATGTCGTTCTGAGGCGTGTATGTGTATGTGTCCAGACCGTCGATTACAGGCAGCGTATTGAAGTTTAGCGCATTGTTTTCGCAATGAAGCTCTTTCAGGCTTATTTCGGCGGGAAGTACAATGGAAGTGATTTCGTTATGAGCGATGTTCATGCTTGTCATCAGCGTGCAGTATGTGACATCGACAGTAGAGAGGTTGTTGTGGGATATGTCGAGAGTCATCATATTGTCGGCGTCTTTCAGCAGCGACAGGTCGGTCAGCTTGTTGTGCGAGAGGTCGAGATTGCGTATGGTGCGCATATCGTTGAGAGTGACGCTCGTCAGTTCGTTGTTGCTCAGATCGATGTCAAAGAGCATGTTTTTCTGGTATACGTCGTTGACACCGCGGATATTGAGCGCCGGGAAGTGGTTGCCGGTAAGCACAAGCGATTTCAGCATGCGGTTCCAGCTCAGGTCGATGTTGTCGCTTCCGTAGATGCCGGCATTGACAAGGCGCAGTGTCCTGAGCGAACGTGCCGCGCTGAAGTCAATAGAGTTAAGGGTGATGTCCTCCATATCGAAGGCCGATACGAGCTCGCCTTCGGGCACGTATATAGTAACGGTGCCGCTGTTGGTCAAGCCCGTCACATTGCTTACGGCAGGTGCCGATTCAGATGTGGCGGTGTATTCCACTTTGCCGCGCCCGTAGTCCACGTAAAATTTCTTGGGAGCGGCTTCGGTAGCGCCGTACATCCCGAGACCGAACTCAATCGGTGTGCCGTCAGACGACATCACCGGAGCGCTGAACGTGATTACCTTGTCGTCCTTTCCGTAGTCAGCCTCGCTCTTGACTTTGAATTTATTGGTACACAACGGATAGTAGCCGAATGCGCTTTCAGGGAACGCATCGTTGGCGAAAGCCACATACACGCTGTCGGAAACAGCTTTAAGCAGTGTGACTTTACCGTCGGCGTATGTATAGTAGTCGTTGCTGAGGGCTACAAGACTGTTGGGGTTGGACTCGCTCGTGCGGTAGAGGGCCGCGGTAGTCACGGTGCCATCGCGCAGCACTTTGTCACTGAGGTCAATCACAGTGCCCACTTTCTGGGTTTTGGCTACATGCATGTCGTTCTGCTTGTAGGCATAATAGTCCCATTCGTCATTTGGCAGGGGCAGCGTGGCGAAAGTAAAGTCATTGTTGCGCAGCGACAGATTGAACAGCGCTGTATTGTTCGACAGGTCAATCGAAGTGAGATGATTGTTGTTGACATACAGGTCGGTCAGATGCGGATTTTTAGAGACATCAAGGTCAGTGAAACCGTTGCCGCTTGCAAAGAGATACACGAGATTGGGGTTATTGGTAACATCGAGTTTCTCCAGCCTGATACCGGCGTTGACCGAGCCTGACATGTGGTCGCAGTAGAACTGGTTGAGATACGGGTTCTTGCTGAGGTCAATATTGCGTATTTTTGTCTCGCTTATATTGAGTATGTTAAGCTTGGTATTCCTGGTGACATCAAGCTCCTCGACGGGAGTGGAGTCAATGGAAAGCTGTCTCAGCTCGGGGCACCCGGAAGGATCGAGGTGAGTCAGTCCTTTGTTCGCCCATGCGTCAAATGACATCAGTGCGGGATAGTCCGAGAGATTAAACGAGGGGTCGAGCTTTTCAATACGCCCCATGTCGAGAATAGTGAGGCCGGGCTTGTTGGCGCCGATAATCAGCGGAGTGACGTTGAACGGGTTGTTGCTGACGCTTATATACTGCAGGGCGCCAAGTCCGCTAAGGTCAAGTCCGGTAAGTTCGTTGTTGGAGAGGTCGAGTATCTCGAGGTTGGTGAGCTTGTCGATCTGCACGTCGGTGAGGTAGCATTCACGTGCACTGAGCAGGTCAATCTTGCTCGCGTCGCCGTAGATTTTCACCGTTCCCTCTTTTGTGACGTTGCACGTGATGGCCGTACCTACAAACGACCCTGTCTCGGCATCGAGCGTGGCCTGAGTGATTTCATACTCCATAGGACCGAAACCGGCGTCCACATCTATGTATCCGTCTTCGGTGGCACCGAGAGTGAGCGTTATCGCTCCGGCAGCACCACCCGCTTCATAAACGCGGGTCTTGATGACCAGCGCCGGCTCCTCTTCCTGTGTCTGCGCTTCCACCGGCATCGGGAAGCACAGCATACCGGCAAATATTGCCGCGAGCCACGGACATCTGTTTTTGATTATTCTCATAACAATATGATTTATAGTTGTTTTTAACGTACTGCAATTTTTTGTGATACCTGTCCGTTGACATTAAGTACATATATGCCTTTTGACAGGGAGGAAAGGTCTACGACAGCCTCGTCGGCCCGGAAAGACTGAACGAGACGCTCGCGCCCCGAGATGTCATATACGGCTATTTCGAGCGAAGACGCTCCCGCGAGGAACACGCTGAAACGGTTATCACCGAGTGAGCTGACCAATACGCGCTCATCATCAACCGAGATGTCACCTACTCCGGCGTTGGACCGGCGGAGCACCTCCTTGAGACCGGCGAGGGCGTCGAATTTACCGGCACCTGCCTGCACTTGGTCGGCCTTAAGCACCCCTTCGTCACGTACTGCCGTCTTTGCCACTATATCCTTGACATCGCTGATGGTCAGCGTGGGGTCGGCCTCGAGCCACAGTGCAAGCGCTCCGGCCACCTGCGGTGATGCCATCGACGTGCCTATCGACCAGCCCCAGTAGTTGGAACGGTCAGCCTCATCGACATAGGCATTGAGCGAAGAACCGCTGACATTTCCCTCCGTCTCGACATAATAGGAATTCATGGGGGATATTATGACTGCGCCGGGGGCACATATATGAGGCATGTTGCGGCCGTCGACAAGCGTACCATAGGAGGAGAATGAGGATATGTTGCCTTCGGTCAGTTCATATTCGGAGTGGTATAAACCGCCGTCGACAGCGGCCCAGTCGGAACGCGTGTCATACGAACCGACAACGAGAATGCTGTTGCCGGTGGCCATGTCGCTGATTGAACCGTTGCACATGCCGTCGTCATATCCATCCAGTCCGAAATTGGTAATAGATGAGAAAAGACCGTCGCAGAACAAATCGGCACGCTGGCCAGCGGTGCCTTTCACTATGAAACCGAGCACATAGTTGCCGGAATCGTTTCTCGGCGACTTGTTCATGGCGTGATAGTCAAGGATAGCGTAGAAGCGTCCAGAGTCTTCGTCGTAGGTCCATCCTAACCCTACATACCCGTCGAAATAGTTGGCGAACTGGGTATCTACAATATCGGTGTCAGTCTCCTGATAGTCTGACGAGCTGACCCAGTATTTCCCGGTGCCGGGGTTATCGAGGTCAACGGTCAGGGGGTAGCGCTGCACTATGCGGCCGCGGCTCTTGTTGAAGATGACGGCCTGTATTTCAAGCGGAGTCGAGTCGTCGCTGTACATCTCGACATTGCCGTATTGCAGGAATCCGTAGCCTATGGAACTCATGTCCTGGCCGAGGATAAAGCTCTTTATTTCGCCGTCATCGGCGGTAAAGGTCTTGTTGAGAGCAATCTTCATGTCGCCTTCATTGCCGGCAGAGACACAGATGATGGCCTTGTACTGCTCGGCCACGGCGTCAAAATACTGGTTGATGAGCCCCTTGCCGTCATGTGCGCCGGTATTGCTTCCGAGCGAAAGGTTTATCACCGACGGCTTGTTTTCGTAATCGGCATACTCAAGTATATGGTCTACTCCGTAAGCGATAATCACATCGTAGAGGTCACCGCAGCCGACGGCGATGTCTGATTCGTAGGCCACACCATAGTACGGGTTGGGCATATCACTGATGGTGACAGGAGTATTCCTGTCGCCGACAGCCACTTTCGCTGTGCCGAGGTAACCGCCGGCCATAGAGCCGAGTGTGTGGGTGCCATGGAAAGTGGAAGCGTCGTCGGTCTTGAATGTCGTGATATACTTTACATTTTCAGTCGTATAGTTGCCATAGAATTTCTCTGTCACCTCGCCGGTAGTGGTGTTGGCCGTCATGTGGGCGAGAAATCCTACGCGTGGATTCCCATCCGCATCGCGGAAACTGATATGGTTGGGGTCGATACCATTGTCGACGACTCCGCAAACCACGCCCTTGCCTGTATAGGCTCGCGGCAGACCCTCGCCGCTATGTATCTTATCGACGCCCCCGGCAGTGCGGGCCACATCATTTTTTGCCTTGACGGGACGGGCAAGCTGGAAGCGCTTCACACCTTTGAGCGATGCAACGCGCTCCACATCGCCGACCGGCACCGATACGAATGCGAACCCTTGACTGCAACGCATCACATTGACGCCCTCGGCCTCCAGCTGCTCGACAGTGCATCCGTCGGCAAGTTTTATCATGCCGAATACATGGGTTGACTGTTCGGGAGTCACTCCTTTCACTTTCAACTGTTTGCCGCCTCGCGCCTCCTGCGACATCATGAGCCGTTGCTGACGCAACTGCGCACGGCTCACCAGATCAAGCGACGTCTGTGCCTGAACCGCACCGGCAAGCACAACTGTCGCGGCTAATAAAATTTTCTTTTTCATCTATGTATATTGCAATAATATTATACTTAGGCATTCCCTTTATACGTCAGAAAACAGACTAACGGTTTCATCCATTCCGGGAGAAGCCGTTGGTCTGTATTCTCTATCCGTATTCCTGTCAGCGGCTCCGTGACCACGGAAACGCACTGTCGGGAAGTACGGGCCGGCATGTTTATCGTTTTACAACTTTCTTGCCGTTTACGATGTAGATTCCGGCGGGAAGACGTGTCAGGTCATTGTCATTCGACACGCGGATACCCTGGAGGTTGTAGACCTCGCATTCCCCGGTGGCATCGGTGATTATACCGTCGATGCCGGCCGATGTAGAGTTTACGGCTATGGTGGAATCCTTGTTCACTTTCACTACGAACGCACCCGAAGCGTCAGGTTCAATTGCAGTGTCGTCAGCCTTGACCGAAATCTTATAGTCACCCACGGGCTTGATGCTTATCTCGGTACCGGGGAGCACACTGTGGGTCTTCGCCCAGTCCGTGACATTGTTAATGCGGTCGAATGTCACCGAGACTTTGGCAGCTTCGAGATTTTCGCCGGCATTAATCGTTGCGTTGTAAATGTCGGGGTCGGAAGCGAGGAAGATTTTCACTACATCGCCGTCGTTGAGCCTCAGTTCGTAAACAGTGCTGTTATCATACATCGGAGCGACTGACTCATTGTTGAGATAAACGTTGGCACAAGGTGCGCCGTACCATGAGAGACCGAAAGGATTGTCACCCTCGTAGAATGCTATGTCGTTGTATCCGGTGGCAATGTCGACAGCCGTGCGGTCGCTGCGCATGAAGTTGAAATACTGGGTGGCAGCCAAGCGGTCGTCGACATAGACCACGGCTTTGCTGTCGCGTTCGATGGCACCTGAAGTAACAATGATGCTCATGCCCTCGGTGACTGTTACGTTGTATGCTCCGTCATAGTCCGCCGAGACGGGTGAACCGCCTGCTGTCACGGAAGATATGAAGCAACCCGATGCGGCTTTTATCTGTATCATCGTGTTGGTTTCGCTCAGCTCGATGGGGTTTTCGCCGCTTACAAGGCCGGAAATGACATCGCCGTTGTAGGAATAGCCCCTGTATACAATTACATTTTCCGGATAGTCTATATCAAGAATAGCCTTGACGGTGCTGTATTTGTGGGCGTCTATCTCGATATTGGTTTCAGAGGTGACTACCATGCTGTATGAGCCGTAGAAGTAGGTCGAGTTGCCGTTGACCTTGAAATATGAGAGACTATAGTCGTTAGTATTTCCCGAAACTGCCAGCGTGCTGCCTGCCTTCACGGTGAAGTTGTCGTCATTATAATTGTCGACCGGCGTTCCGTCGACAGTCACACCTGTTACGAAGCCCTTTGCCTCATCTGAGGTGTAGCTGAACTTCACGGGAACATCAATATCGGGGAAGTTGGCGAAAATTTCAATTTTGTCGCCGGTGGCCGGAGATATGCGCCATGATGTGCCCTGCGGTTCAACAACCTCATCGTTAAGTTTGACCTGATAGAGTACAGCATCGTAGCTTACGCCGCCTATAGTAAGGGGAAGTTCCTTCTCGGTCATGTATTTTACGTCGTTCCAGCCCTCGGCAAGAGTGATGTCGGTATATGTTCCGGAACGCTGGACCTTCACTTTAGAGGGGTCGTCGACGTATATCCGGCAGCTGCCGTCGCGCACCTCATCAGCTTTGGCAGTGGTGATGGTATATTTAGCACCGGCTGTATACGATGACATATAGAGAGAATATGACGTCATGTTTGATACATACTCTTCGGTATCGTCAGCGCCGTCCATGCTTTTCACTATTTTGGTAATAAAGGCGTCGGGTTTGGCGGTGATACTTACCGACTGGTAATCGTCCGCCGAAACGATATTGTCGCCGGCCACAAGATTCTCAAGCGGGGCGCCGTAGTTAACACTAACCTCAATATTGTCAGGATTGTCGATGTTGAGAATGACATCGAGTGCATTGGCCGGCACTGATACAAGCATCAGCAATGCAGTGAGGATGAAAAAGTAGAATTTCTTCATATTATATAAAATTTGAAATGTGATTAAAATCTGAATGTGATTTTTAAAATGCGATTTAAATGTGATTTTTAATGTAAGGAATTATGGTTATATCAATATTATTGTTATATTATATGTATAAACTATGCAAATATGCAATTTTGGTGTTATAATGTAATTTAAATGGAATATTATTAACTTAATTTGTAAAAATAATATTGCATTTAGTTATAATTTGTCGCAAAAGTAATTATTTTTTTTATTTTGATGAAATAATTTCGGTTTTTTGTTATAATTTTCCTTAAAATTATCCGAATGGTTGTTTTTATAAGTCGGAGTACTCGGAGTTCTCTGAGTTCTCCGAGAACTCCAAGTACTCCCATGCCTCCCGTTTTTCCGATTTCATTGATAATTAAGGCGGAGAAACGGGTGATTATATCAAAAAAGGTTAACAGATGATGGATTGTTGGAGCAAAATGATTAAATTTGCAATTTGATAATCCGGGAGTAAACATTCTCTCACAATCTGAGAAAATTAAAGATAAATATATACTGAATTATAATATAGAATAATGTCACTTAAATGCGGTATCGTAGGTCTGCCTAACGTGGGTAAATCGACCTTGTTCAACTGTCTCTCCAATGCCAAAGCGCAGTCGGGCAACTTCCCGTTCTGCACGATAGAACCGAATGTAGGTGTAATCACAGTGCCCGACGAACGTCTCAACAAACTGGTGGAGATGTGCAACCCGCGGAGCGTGGTTCCCGCCACAGTCGAGATTGTCGACATAGCCGGCCTGGTGAAGGGCGCGAGCAAGGGGGAGGGACTCGGCAACAAGTTCCTTGCCAATATCCGCGAGACCGACGCAATAATCCATGTGCTCCGCTGCTTTGACGATGACAATATAACGCACGTCGACGGCACTGTCGACCCCGTTCGCGACAAGGAAATCATCGACTACGAGCTGCAGATAAAGGACCTCGAGACGATAGAGGGCCGCATGGCACGCACCCAGAAGCAGGCCCAGACGGGCGGCGACAAGGTGGCCAAGATGCAGTATGAGGTACTCCGCCAATACAAGGAGGCACTCGACAAAGGTCTGCCCGCTCGGTCGGTGAAGTTCGAGACCGTCGACGAGCAGAAATTCGCCCGCGAGCTGTTCCTGCTGACATCGAAACCGGTGCTTTATGTATGCAATGTCGATGACGCCTCGGCCGTTGACGGCAACAAATATGTCGACGCCGTGAAAGAGGCCATCAAGGACGAGGGCGCCGAGATGCTGATTGTGGCCGCAGCCACCGAAAGCGACATCGCCGAACTCGATTCGTATGAGGACCGTCAGGCATTTCTTGAGGAAATCGGCCTGAGCGAGTCGGGCGTTTCGCGACTGATACGCGCCGCATACCATCTGCTCGACCTCCAGACATTCTTCACCGCCGGCGAGGACGAATGCCGCGCATGGACATTCCGCCGCGGCTCCAAAGCGCCCAAATGCGCCGGTGTGATACACACCGACTTCGAGAAGGGCTTTATCCGCGCCGAGGTAATCAAATATGACGACTATGTGACTCTCGGAGGAGAGGCCAAAGTGAAGGAGGCCGGAAAATTCGGAGTCGAGGGCAAGGACTATGTGGTGCAGGACGGCGACATCATGCACTTCCGGTTCAATGTCTGAGCGCCCGGATTATTAATAGTATAAGATTTATAAGTCTTATAAGATTTATAAGTCTTATAGCCAACTCAACAGAAATTTACAGTAAATTAAACATATAAAGAAAATGGCACAACAGGAAGATGTCTTCAAAAAAATCGTTTCACACGCCAAGGAATACGGTTTTGTGTTTCAATCGTCGGAAATCTATGACGGACTCGCAGCAGTCTACGATTACGGACAAAACGGAGTAGAGCTCAAGAACAACATCAAGCGCTACTGGTGGGACGCAATGACGCTGCTCAACGAAAATATCGTAGGTATCGACTCAGCAATCTTCATGCACCCCACGATATGGAAAGCTTCGGGCCACGTTGACGCGTTCAACGACCCGTTGATCGACAACCGCGACTCCAAAAAGCGCTACCGCGCCGATGTACTCATCGAGGAGGAGCTTGCAAAATTTGACACCAAGATAGAAAAAGAGATAGCCAAAGCGAAAAAACGCTTCGGCGAGAGCTTCGACGAGGAGCAGTTCCGCACGACCAACGGCCGCGTGATTGAACTGACCGAAAAACGCGACGCACTTCACACCCGTTTCGCCAAGGCTATGAACGACAACAATCTCGAGGAACTCCGCCAGATAATCATCGACCAGGAGATTGTCGACCCGATCAGCGGCACACGAAACTGGACCGACGTGCGCCAGTTCAACCTGATGTTCCGCACCGAGATGGGTTCGACAGCCGACGGCGCGATGACCGTATATCTGCGTCCGGAGACGGCACAGGGTATCTTCGTCAACTACCTCAACGTGCAGAAGACAGGCCGCATGCGCATACCGTTCGGTATCGCCCAGATAGGCAAGGCATTCCGCAATGAGATAGTAGCCCGCCAGTTCATATTCCGCATGCGTGAGTTCGAGCAGATGGAGATGCAGTTCTTCGTACGTCCCGGCTCGGAGCTTGAATGGTTCCAGAAATGGAAAGAAACCCGCCTGCGCTGGCACAAGGCCCTCGGCCTGGGCGATGCAAAATACCGCTACCACGACCACGACAAGCTGGCGCACTATGCCAACGCCGCCACCGACATCGAGTTCGAGATGCCGTTCGGATTCAAGGAGGTGGAGGGTATCCACTCGCGTACCAACTTCGACCTGTCGCAGCATGAGAAATTCTCAGGCAAGAAGATACAATACTTCGACCCCGAGCTCAACGAATCGTACACTCCATACGTCATCGAGACATCAATCGGTGTGGACCGTATGTTCCTGTCGGTGCTCTGCTCGAGCTACGAGGAGCAGGCTCTGGAGAACGGCGAGACCCGCGTGGTGCTCCACCTCCCCGCCCCTCTCGCGCCGACCAAGTGCGCCGTCATGCCGCTCGTGCGCAAGGACGGTCTGCCCGAAAAGGCTCGCGAGATTGTCAACGACCTGAAATTCGACTTCGCCACCCACTACGACGAGAAGGACTCAATCGGCAAGCGCTACCGCCGCCAGGACGCAGTGGGCACGCCGTTCTGTATCACCGTTGACCATCAGACCCTCGAGGACAACACGGTGACACTGCGCGAACGCGACTCGATGGAACAGACCCGCGTCAACATCGCCGACCTGCACAAGCTGATACACGACCGCGTGTCAATCAACTCGTTGCTGCGCAAGCTGTCGTAACAGAAGCTGTCAAAATTTAAACACACATAAAATAAAACAAGAGAATGAAAAAATCGTATATAGTGCTTATCTCTGTGGCTGTACTGCTCCTTATCGGAGTAGGCAGCTGCATCGGAGTGCGCAACGGCATCGTCAGCGCCGACCAGGCGGTGAAGAAGAGCTGGGGTAACGTAGAGAGCGCCTACCAGCGCCGTCTCGACCTCATACCCAACCTTGTCAACACCGTCAAGGGCTACGCCGCTCACGAGTCGACCACGCTGCAGAATGTGACTGATGCCCGTGTAGGCCTCAAAAAAGCCTACGACGAAGCGAGCCAGATTACCCCGGATCCGAATGCTTCTGCAGAACAAACTCAACAGATGTATGACTCCCAACGTAATCTTATGGAAAAAGCCGGCATTTATATCAATGCCGTACGCGAAGCTTATCCTGATTTGAAAGCAAACGAAAATTTCAAGGATTTGCAATCAGAATTAGCCGGCACAGAGAACCGTATCAACACCGAGCGCACCCGTTACAACGAGGCTGTAGAGAAGTACAACAACAAGATACTCCGCTTCCCGGGCAGTCTGTTCGGCTGGGGATACACGGAGAAAGAGATGTTTAAGGCTGATGCCAACGCATCGAAGGCTCCGAATGTGGATTTCGGCAACAACAGCAACCCGACCGTTGATTTTTAAGCTATGAAGAAAGCGATTATCTATATGCTCATGGGAGCGGCCACGCTTGGATTTGCCTCGTGCAGCAATGACGACAACAGCGACGTGTGGGATGAATATGCCGACTACCGCGAGGCCAACGACGCGTTCATGGCCGAACAGGCCGAACTGACCGACGCCGACGGCAACAAGGTGTACACCAAGGTCGTCCCGGCATGGAACGGAAACGCATACGTGCTGATGCGCTGGTTCAACGACACGACCAAGACCGAAGGCAACCTGCGCCCGCTCTACACCTCGACCGTCGATGTGAAATATTACGGACGTACATACGAGAACGAGCCTTTCGACTCATCTTATCTGAGCCTCACTCCTGCCGACTCGGTTGTACGCTTCCGGCTCAACAGCGTGATTTCGGGCTGGGCTATAGCCATGGAGCGCATGCATGTGGGCGACACGGTAGAGGTGCTCGTGCCCTACGCCCAGGGCTACGGGTCGAGTTCGCAGGGCAAAATCAAGCCGTTCAGCGCGCTGAGGTTCAACATCAAGCTCGTCGACATCGCCGGCGAATACATCCGGCCGTAGTCAACAAAACACGCAAAAGTGTGCCAAATTAAAAAAAATTTGCTAACTTTGCGTGGATAAAAACGGTAACCGGCTGAAAGCTATGCAGATGCCGGCATTAATGAAAGCAAAAGGCAAAATTATTTATCAACCGATAAAACAACAATAACAATGGTAAGTTACAAAGACTTAGGTTTGGTCAACACCCGCGAGATGTTTGCCAAAGCAATCAAAGGAGGCTACGCAGTTCCCGCCTTCAATTTCAATAACATGGAGCAGCTTCAAGCTATCATCAAGGCCGCAGCTGAAGATCGTTCGCCGGTTATCCTTCAGGTATCGAAAGGTGCCCGCAACTACGCCAACGCTACCCTTCTCCGCTACATGGCACAGGGTGCTGTTGAATATGCAAAGGAACTCGGCTGGGAACATCCCCAGATCGTGCTTCACCTCGACCACGGCGACAGCTTCGAGCTCTGCAAATCTTGCATCGACAACGGCTTCTCGTCAGTGATGATCGACGGTTCACACCTCCCCTACGAGGAGAACGTAGCTCTGACCAAACAGGTTGTAGACTATGCTCACAAATTTGATGTAACCGTAGAAGGCGAGCTCGGCGTATTGGCCGGCGTAGAGGATGAAGTATCTTCCGACCACCACACTTACACCGACCCCGAAGAGGTAATCGACTTCGCTACCCGCACAGGCTGCGACTCACTCGCTATCTCAATCGGTACTTCACACGGCGCATACAAGTTCACTCCCGAGCAGTGCACCCGCAACGCCGAGGGCAAACTCGTTCCCCCGCCATTGGCATTCGACGTGCTTGACGCCGTTATGGAGAAACTTCCCGGATTCCCCATCGTGCTCCACGGTTCATCTTCTGTACCCCAGGATGAAGTCGACACCATCAACAAGTTCGGCGGCAAACTCCCCGACGCAATCGGTATCCCCGAAGAGCAGCTCCGCAAAGCAGCCAAGAGCGCCGTATGCAAAATCAACATCGACTCTGACAGCCGTCTTGCCATGACAGCCGCTATCCGCAAAGTATTCGCAGAAAAGCCTGCTGAATTCGACCCCCGCAAATATCTGGGTCCGGCTCGCGACAACATGGAAAAACTCTACAAGCACAAAATCGAAAACGTGCTCGGCTCAAAAGACAAAGCTCTCTAAAACAGGATAATTCCAAGTATTTCATACCGTCGGCCTTCAATGAGAATTGAAGGCCGACGCTTTTTTACAACACCTTCCGAGTTCTCAGAGTTCTCCGAGAACTCCGAGAACTCGGAAAACTCGGATTGCTCCTACTGACGGGGCGCCTAATTATGAATTGTGAATTATGAATTATGAATTGCCTTAAGGAGTAGGTTGGTGAACTGGTAGTTTTTGAGCCCCCAGCGGGGATAAATGAGGAGGTCAGCGGGCGATTGTGAGACAAAACGCTCAATTGCTATGGACGGGTCGAGACGGCGTATTATCTCGCAGCACAGGTCGATGTATTCGTCGACTGTGAAGCGCGGAATATCGAGTTCGCCACGTTCTACCTGACGGGCGAGCATAGTGCCACGGATGAGCTGCAGCTGATGGAATTTGACGGTGTCGGGCATCACGGCATTGATGGCATCGACAGTGGCAAGCATCATGTCGCGCGTCTCTCCCGGGAGGCCGAGTATAAAATGGAGGCCGACATCTATGCCGCGCTCGCGGGTCATGGCTACGGCATCGACCGTTGTCTGCCATGTGTGGCAACGGTTGACAAGGCGTAATGTGGCGTCGTGGGATGATTCGGCTCCGTATTCGATGATGACACGGTTGGCGCGGTTGATTTCGGCAAGCGCGTCGAGGAGCGCCGGCGACACGCAGTCAGGCCGCGTGCCTATGATTATAGCGTCAACTCCCTCGACGGCGAGAGCCTCGCGGTATAAGGCAAGGAGGCGGTCAATATCGCCGTGGGTATTGGTATAGGACTGGAAGTAGGCTATATAGCGCATCGCGGGGTATTTATGCGCGAAAAACTGACGGGAGTTGATGAGTTGCTGCGTGACAGTATCTCCTCCGATTGCGGGGGAAAATGACGCGTTGTTGCAGTAGGTGCAGCCGCCGTAGCCGAGTGTGCCGTCGCGATTGGGACATGTGAAGCCCGCGTTGACCGTAAGTTTCTGCATCTTGCATGGAAAACGGGAGGCGAGGTAGTCGGCGTAATCGCGATAAGGCTTCATTAATTAGTAATTAGCAATTAGTAATTAGTAATTTTTTTTGAGGGGTATTTTTTTTTGGGGGGGGTATTTTGTCCGACCTGTCCGACCTGTCGGACGAGGCTGACTGGTCCGACTTTGTGGTAATTTTTTTATGGCGGAAACTATTCTTATTTATTTTTAGAGGAGGAGGGTGGCTTGATTGAGGAGGAGGGAATCGAGGATTACCATTGATGCCATTGCTTCCACTATGGGCACCGCACGGGGCAGGACGCATGGGTCGTGGCGGCCGCGCGCTTTAAGGGTGGCGGGTGCGCCTGTGGCATCGACTGTTGCAACTTCTTTGAGGAGGGTAGCCACCGGTTTGAAGGCTACGCGGAAATAGATATCCTCGCCGTTGGATATGCCACCCTGTATGCCGCCTGAATGGTTGCTGGCGGTGGTGATGCGTCCGTTGTCGGAGATGAAGTTGTCAATCATTTCGGAGCCGCGCGATGTGCAGCCGTCGAATCCCATGCCGTAATCGAACCCTTTTGCAGCGTTGATTGAGAGCATGGCTGAGGCAAGACGGGCCTGTAGCTTGCCGAAAGCGGGGTCGCCGAGTCCTACGGGGCAACCTTTGATGACGCATGTGATGATGCCGCCCACGGTATCGCCCTCGCTCTTGACCTGAGCGATTAGCTCGCGCATTCGGGAGGCCGTATCCGCGTCGGGACAGCGCACGTCGTTGGTATCGACTGCGGAGAGGTCGAGCGCGGTATATGGTTTGCCGACAGAGATATTGCCTACCGTAGAGGTATAGGCCGTCACCGTAATGCCTTTAAGCGCGAGCATCTGCCGTGCTACGGCGCCGGCCACCACACGCGAAATGGTCTCGCGGGCCGATGAACGTCCGCCCCCACGATGGTCGCGCAGGCCGTATTTCATCGTGTAGGTGTAGTCGGCATGCGACGGGCGGAATAGGTTGCGGATATTATCGTAGTCGGAGGAGTGCTGGTCGGCGTTCTCGACAATGAAGCCTATGGGCTGGCCGGTGGTCAGTCCTTCGAAAACGCCCGACAGGATTTTCACACGGTCTTTTTCGTCGCGCGGGGTAACTATAGCCGACTGCCCGGGACGGCGGCGATTGAGTTCGTGCTGTATTTTATCTATATCGAGGGGCACTCCGGCGGGTACACCGTCAATGACACCGCCTACTGCGGCACCGTGTGACTCGCCGAAACTTGTAACTGTAAAGATATTTCCGAATGCGTTATTGCTCATCATCGTCGCGGGTTAGGTCGGTGACTGTGGCACCGGTGTAATCAATCAAATCTTTGGGCGCTATTTCGAGCTGTAGTCCGCGCACTCCGGCGCTTACAAAGACCGTATCGAAACCGAGCACCGTAGTGTGGAAAAACACGGGGAATTTTTTCTTCATTCCGATGGCAGTGCAACCACCGCGTATATAGCCCGTGAGAGGAAGCAATTCCTTCATCGGTATGAGGTCGGCTTTCTTGACTCCGGCGGCTTTTGCGGCCTTTTTGAGATCGACTTCGCAATTGCCGGGAATCACGCATACGAAATGGCGCGGCTCGCGGTCGCCTTCGAGAACGAGTGTCTTGAACACGCGGTTTATATCTTCGCCGAGCTGCTCGGCCACGTGGTCGGCGGCGAGATTGTTTTCATCGACCTCGTATGGAACGAGGCGATACTCTATCTTCGCACGGTCGAGAAGCCGGGCGGCATTTGTCTTTTCTACCTTAGGTGCCATAAATTTATATTCTTGATTGTCAAAGTTACGTAAAAAATAGGATATTTATAACTTTTCGGCACAATTTTGCAATTCATAATGCACAATTGGCCTCCCGGTCAGCAGGAGCGCTCGGACTGCAAATATGGAATTGTTCGAACTATGACTATCTTATTTTAAACATTTATAACCTAACTGTCAATAATGTCAAAATACATGGTGTCGGTAATAGCGATTGGCGGAGAGGTGCGGGCGGTTGGATTGAACGGGAAAAAACGCTACCTTTGCATTCTCATTGTAAAACGCTTTATTTTATATGGTTTCAATTGACGCTCTTACCGTGGAGTTCGGGGGTACGACCCTTTTCAAAGATGTTTCTTTTGTCATCAATCCCAAAGACCGCATTGCCCTGATGGGCAAGAACGGGGCAGGCAAGAGCACGCTACTTAAGATACTGGCCGGCGAACGTGCCGCTACGCGTGGCTCGGTTTCCGCTCCGCGTGACTGCACTATATGCTATCTGCCTCAACATCTGATGACTGAGGACGGAAGGACGGTATTTGAGGAGGCATCGCAGGCTTTCGCCCATTTGCGAGAGATGGAGGCGGAAATAGATGCTATGAATGCCGAACTCGCCACGCGCACCGACTATGAGAGTGACGATTATATGGCTCTTATCGAGAAAGTGGCTACGGTGAGCGAGAAGTTCTACTCGATTGATATGACCCACTTCGAGGAGGATGTCGAAAAGGCTCTTTTAGGGCTTGGATTCAAACGCAGCGACTTCAATCGTCCGACAAGTGAATTTTCTGGCGGGTGGCGCATGCGCATCGAGCTTGCCAAACTGCTTCTCAAAAAGCCTGATGTGCTGCTGCTCGACGAGCCTACCAATCATCTTGACATCGAGTCGATAGGGTGGCTTGAGGATTTTATCATAAACAGCCAGATGGCAGTGGTGGTAATCAGCCACGACCGCCGGTTCATCGACAATATCACGACGCGCACCATCGAGGTGACGCTCGGCCGTATCTATGACTACAAGGCGACATACAGCCACTATCTGCAACTGCGCAAGGAGCGCCGGCAGCAACAGCAGAAACAGTATGACGACCAGCAGAAGCAGATAGCCGAGGCACGCGAATTTATCGAACGTTTCAAAGGCACTTACTCCAAGACCTATCAGGTGCAGAGTAAAGTGAAATGGCTTGAAAAACTTGAGATAGTCGAGGTGGACGAGGAGGACACATCGGCGCTCCGGCTTAAATTCCCGCCATGTCCGCGGAGCGGCAATTATCCGGTCATAGCGGAGGGAGTCGGGAAATCGTACGACGGCAAGCGTGTGTTTGAAAACGCGTCGTTCACTATCGAGCGTGGCGACAAGGTAGCTTTTGCCGGACGCAACGGCGAGGGAAAATCGACTATGGTGAAGGCGATAATGAATGAAATCAGCCATGACGGCACGCTTACGCTCGGACACAATGTACGTATCGGTTATTTCGCGCAGAACAGCGCTTCGCTTCTTGACGAGGAGCTGACCGTGTTCCAGACCATCGATGATATTGCCGTGGGAGATGTAAGGCTGCAGATACGCAATCTGCTCGGTGCGTTTATGTTCGGCGGCGAGGAAAACCAGAAAAAGGTCAAAGTGCTGTCGGGCGGCGAGCGCGTGCGTCTCTGTATGATAAAACTCCTGCTTGAGCCAATAAATCTGCTGATACTCGACGAACCTACCAACCATCTTGATTTGAAGACCAAGGATATACTCAAGCAGGCACTGCGCGATTTCGACGGTACGCTCATAGTAGTCAGCCACGACCGCGACTTCCTTGACGGACTTGTCACCAAGGTATATGAATTCGGCGACGGGCGCGTGCGCGAGCACCTGTGCGGCATCAATGAGTTCCTCGAAAAGAAAAAGGCAGAGCACTTGTCATGACAGTATACTGCACAGACCGCCCTCTCCCTGCAATCGGGAATATCCTTACATAAGCGGGTAGGTGAAACACAATAAAGGCTGTGCCGTATTTATTAACCGGCACAGCCTTTATATACTTTAATATCCTAATATACATTTATTGGGGGCGTAACGGCTATCGGTCGGTATCTGTCCCGTTGGCGGGAGTAGGAGCGGGCGTGTTTTCAGCTGCTTCTTTGGCTGCCTCTTTGGCTTCATATTCTTCCTGGGCAGCTTTCAGCAGAGCCTGCGACTTGGGATCGGTCTGCCAGTGGAACGGTACGAAATCGCTCTTGGGGTTGACCCATGACGGTTTGCGGAACGCCAGGATGATGAAGGGGAGTATCACAAACAGGGCGACACCTCCGAACAGAACGGCATACCATACGGTCTTCGAGCCCATTGCAATCTGGTCCGGCGGAAGGAAGCTGAGCACGAATGCCAGAAGCGAGCCGAGGAATCCGACGCCGGCGACAATCCACAGCAGCAGGTTGCCCTTGGCACCGATGCGGAACGGACGTTTGGTGTTTTTCATCGAATAACGCAGACGTATCACGGATGCGAACATCAGCAGGTAGGCGATGAGGTAGAGCAGTACTGTGAGCTGCGAGAGAATCTGGTAGAAGCTCTCGACCGAGGGCATCACGACGAACAGTAGTGAAAGCAGTGTCACGGCTCCACCCTGTATGAGAAGTATGTTTTTCTGCACGCCTGCCTTGTTGGTCTTCTGGAAGAACGGGGGCAGGTAGCCGGCCTGTCCGACGGCGAACACACCTTTAGAAGGGCCTGCCACCCAGGTCAGCACGCCTGCGAGTACGCCCATTGCCAACGCTATGGCGATGACGGGTGTGAACCAGTTCATGTGGAAAGCCTGGAAATAGTTGTCGAAGCCTACGAGAAGGCTTTGTACGAGGTTGATGTCTTTCGAGGGGATGATTACGCCGAGCGCATACGTGCCGAGCACGAATATCAGTACTGTGACAAGCGCACCGCCGAATACTGCTTTCGGGTAGTTGACCGTAGGATTCTTTATGTCACGTACGTGGACGCCCGACATTTCCATGCCGGCGTAGAAAAGGAATATCGAGGCCGCCAGCACTACGTTGTCGAAGTTGGACAGGTCGGGGAAGAAATCGCCGTGGAAATCCATCTGCGAATGGCCTCCGGTGGCAAGGAATACGACACCGCAAACCACAAGCAGACCCGCGGGAATGATGGTGCCGACCATACCACCGATTTTGGAGATTTTGCCGACCCATCCCAGTCCCTTCATTGAGATGAGTGTGGCAATCCAGTATATGGCGAGCACTACGGCTATAGTGTAGAATTTATTTGCTGCCAGATGGGAGTCGGCGATATGGTCCATGCCTATGAATGCAAGCGACACGGCGCCGAAAGTAAGCACGGTAGGGAACCATATTGTGCTCTCGACCCATTGCAGCCAGATGCCCAGAAAGCCGAGTTTGCTGCCGAACGCTTCGCCGATCCAGCGGAACATACCGCCCTGCTGGTAGGGAAAGAGTGAGGCGAGCTCGGCCGCAACGAGCGATACAGGAATGAGGAATACAAGGGCGGCGAAAAGGTAATAGAATGCCGAACTCATGCCATATTCGGCTTCGGCAGGGAGTCCTCGCAAAGAAACTACGGCCACGATGTTCATTATCATCAGGGTGCCGACCCCCAGCTTGGCCGCCGACTTCACGGCCGCCTTAGTGGAGGATGTGGGTTTTGTAGCCATAATGAATTGTTTTTAAATTGATTGTTAATCTTTAGGAAACTGTATGAAGTACATTGACCATCCCTCTAAGAATCTGCATCATGTAAATTCAGACTGTCTCTAAGAGATTGTCTAAAATTCATATTACTTTACTTTTGAGGGGCTTGCCAGCGTCTTTTTGCTCGCTCTTCAGTCACGTAGCTACGGCTACGCTCCATCATCGCAAGCAAAAATCCATCTGACAATCCCTTTCAAAATCTGCATCATATAAATTTAGACAATCTCTAAGTCGGAGATGGTGACTCTGTCGCCGTTCATAACACCAAGCCGGAGTATCTGTGCGAATTCTTTTACGGCGGCCTGTGCCTTGACGGAATTTCCGGCTTCGTCGAGCGGCGGGGCGAAGGCAGCGATGCCGAGTACGCCGGGGATGACGCCGAGCACTCCTCCGCCGACACCGCTTTTAGCGGGCACTCCGGAGGTGTAGAGCCAGTCGCCTGAATGCTGGTAGAAACCGACAGTGGCAATGAGAGTGGTGATTTTGGGCGCGATTGCGGGCTCGAACACGCTTTTGCGGGTGACGGGGTTCATGCCGCCTGAGGCTATCGTGGCAGCCATTACCGCGAGTTGTTCCGATGTGATGCCGAGGGAGCACTGGCGTGTATAGAGGTCAAGGCTCATGTCGGGGTCATCATAGATGCGGTTGTAGTTCTTGAGCAGCCATGTTATCGCCCTGTTGTTGAAATTGGTAGCGCTTTCGCTGCGGTAGAGTTCGTCGATGAGTACGGGCGACGAGCCGCAAAGGTCGGTGATATTGTCGGTTATCGCTTTCCATTTTGCGTCGGAATTCCCTTTGGGGTCAATCATGGAGCAGGCCGATATGGCACCTGCGTTGACAAGCGGGGTGGACGGATGGTCGTTCTCCAGAAGTATCGCGAAGATGGAGTTGAACGGGAGTCCGGTGGCGTCGGCACCGATAGCCTGCAGCACGCCCTGGGGTGTGTGCTGGCGCATCGCAAGGATGGCAGTCGGAACCTTTGACACGGATTCTATGCCGAAGCGGTAGGTCGTGTCGCCGAAATTGAAGGCGGTCCCGTCGGGAAGCATCACGCTCAGTCCGAAAAGCGAGGAGTCGATATTGGCCAGATATGGTATGTAGTCGGCATTCTTTCCTCCCGATATTCCGGAAGCGTGGTTGTAGGCCTGTCGGGCGGCTTCCTTTATCTGTTGGCGTGTAAGTATTATATCCATGAGTCACTGCTTTTGGTTAAAAAATCCGACAGCCGGCGCCCGACCGTAGTCATCGGAGGCCGCCGGCCGTCGGGAATATATATAGCTGGGATTGACGGTTTATTTACCGGTGTGGTTGAACGTCTTTGCTACGAGAGGCACGTTTTTCTCCATCGAGATACGTGTGGTAGTCGGGTATTCGAGGGCGTTGAGTTCGGCAACGGCGAAGCGGATGTCGTTGAGGAGCTGGTCGGCCATGTCGCGGCTGAAGCCCTGTTTGCAGAGCACGCGCATCACGACGATGTTCTCGATATTGGCCGGCAGTGTGTAGGCAGGTACCATCCATCCCTTCTGTGCAAGTTTGTCCTGAAGGTCGAAGAGGGTCCATTTGGCGGTCTTCTGTACTTCGGGCTTCATGAGCCAGGTGAAAATCGGGTTGGGCACATCAGGTGAGTAGGGCTGGAATTCGGGCATAGCGCTTACCTGCGAGTGGAGATATTTGGCCACCGACAGAGAGTTGAACTGAACGTTCTTGTAGCCTTCGAATCCGAGACGTATGAACTGATAGTACTGACCGAGAATCTGTGCGGCCGGACGGGAGAAGTTCAAGCCTACCTGGCTGATTTCGGCGCCGAGGTAATTGACGCTGAACGACATTACGTCGGGGAGATATTTCTTGTCTTTCCATACTACCCATCCCAGACCGGGGTATACGAGGCCGAACTTATGGCCTGACGTGCTGATTGACAATACCCATTTAAGACGGAAGTCCCATTTTACTTCGGGGAAGAGGAACGGCAGGATGAAGCCGCCTGTGGCTGCGTCGACGTGGATAGGAATGTCATATCCTGTCTTTGCGTTGTATTCATCAAGCGCTTTGTCGAGGGCTTCGACATCGTCGTTAAGTCCGGTCCAGGTCACGCCCTGAATAGGCACGATACAGATAGTGTTTTCGTCGCACATCTTAAGTGCTTCCTGCGGGTCGAGGGTGGTTTTCTCCAGTGTCAGAGGCACGGTACGCATCTCAATCTGCCAGAGCTGGGCGAATTTCTCCCATACTACCTGATAGCCGGTAGAAATCACGAAGTTAGGCTTGTCGAACGGTTTGCCCTCTTTCTGACGGCGTTCACGCCAGCGTATCCATGCTGCGATACCGCCGAGCATACATGCTTCCGACGAACCGATTGCCAAGGCTCCGGTTTTCCATTTGGAGGTCTCGGGTGTGTTCCACAGATTAGCCACTATATTGATACACTTTCCGTTCATTACGGCCACGCGCGGATACTCGGTCTCATCTATATAGTTGATGTTGATGGCTTCGTTCATAAGACGGGTGGCATATTCGTCCATATAGGTAGTTACGAATGTGGCGAGATTGAGTCGCGGCTGGGTCTGGGCAAAAGTTTCGTCCTTTACCATCTGATATGCGATTTCAGGAGTAGTGGGGCCGGCCGGTATACGGTCAACAGGAGCTGCCTGAAGCATGGCGTCTGAACCGAACACATCGGTCTTGGCATCGCCATTGCGGAAATTGGGGTCAAGATTCTGGTCGAGCATAAAATTAAAATTAAATTAGGGTTTGTAAAGTTTTAATTCATTTTTCAGGCAGATAAATAAGATGTATTTTTCGTCATAGGTTACAGTTATTTAAGTCCTGTTTCTGTAATATAACATTATCGGTGCTGTAAAAGTTGAGAATACCGCGTCAAAAAAAATCGTGCCAATATTTTTCGCTTTGTCAACATACGGAGGAAACAAAACCGCCGCCGCATTGTTCAGTTTCTATAAACCTATTTATTTATTTGAAATGGATTGGATAGTACATACATTGCGCGATAATCCGTCGCTTGCCGTGTTCCTCACGCTCGGAATCGGTTTTTTTATAGGACAGCTTAAATTTAAATCGTTCTCGCTGGGGACGGTGACTTCGGTGCTGTTGGTCGGTGTGGTCGTAGGGCAGCTTGACATTCCCGTGCCCGGACCTATGAAAGATGTGTTCTTCCTGCTTTTCCTGTTTGCGATAGGATACAGCGTGGGCCCGCAGTTCTTCCAGGCACTCAAAGGCGACGGAATCAAGCAGGTGCTTTTTGCCGTGGTGGTGTGCGTGCTGTGCCTGCTTTCCACATGGGTGGTGGCACTATGTATGGGCTACAATATAGGAGAGGCTGTCGGGTTGCTGGCCGGTTCGCAGACTATGTCGGCGGTCATCGGTGTGGGTACCGACACTATCAATTCGCTTGATATAGCCGATGCCGAGAAACAGAAAATGCTCGGCATGATACCGGTGTGCTACGCGGTGACATACGTGTTCGGTACCATCGGGTCGGCCTATCTTCTTGCCAATCTCGGTCCGAGGCTTCTCGGCGGTATTAAAAAGGTAAAAGCCGAGACCGCAGAGCTTGAAAAGAAGCTCAATTATGGTTCAGCTACAACCGATCCCAACTATATCAAGGCGCAGCGCCCGGTGGTGTTCAGAGCCTACAAAGTGACGGACTCCTTCTTCTCTACGCCGCGCAGCGTGGCTGAGGCCGAGGACTATTTCCTGCAGAAAAAGAGAAATATCTATCTGGAGCGTGTGCGCACCTCTTCCGACGGGAAAATCTATGATATAAATCCAGGTATTGACATTAAAATATCAACTGGCGATGAAATCGTGCTGAGCGGGCGCCGTGAGTTCATAATCGGCGACGAAAGTTGGGTCGGACCGGAAGTGGAGGACTCCGAACTGGTGGATTTCATGGCCGAGGATCTCGATGTCACAGTCGCTTCGAAGAGCATTGGCAGCATGACGGTGGATGAACTGCGTCGTCAGAAGTTCATGTATGGCGTGTCAATAAAGAGCATAAGCCGTGGCGGAGTGCCGATACCGGTGCTCGCGCAGGTAAAGATACGCCGCGGCGATGTGATTTCCGTTGTCGGACTCGAACGAGAAGTGAACGCAGCCGCCAAGGAAATAGGTTATGCCGACCGCCGTACCACAAAGACCGACCTCGTATTCGTAGGCCTTGGCATTTTTATCGGCGGTTTGTTCGGCTCGCTGTCGCTGCATATAGGAAAGATACCGTTGAGCCTTAGCATCAGTGGCGGAGCCCTTATAGCAGGCCTCGTGCTCGGCTGGCTTCGCTCGAAGCATCCTACCTTCGGGCGCCTGCCTCGTTCGGCCGTGTGGCTGATGGACAACCTCGGACTTAATATGTTTATCGCCGTGGTCGGCATCTCGTCGGGACCGTCGTTCATCTCCGGCCTGAAGGAAGTAGGCATAATACTCTTCCTGATGGGTGTGATTGCAACCTCCGTACCCCTCATACTCGGCACAATCATCGGCCGCCGCATATTCAAATTCCCGTCGGCGATAACGCTCGGCTGCTGCGCCGGAAGCCGCACGACAACGGCCTCGCTCGGCGCCGTACAGGATGCAATCGGCAGCTCCATCCCCGCAATGGGCTACACCGTGACCTACGCCATAGGCAACACCCTCCTCATCCTATGGGGCGTAGTAATAGTCCTCCTGATGAGCTGACACCATCCGCCCCTATCGCACGTATAATGTAGGGATAATCAGAAAATTGCCAAACAATTAGTTGGTAATTTTCTGATTATCCCTACATTATTTTTGATATACTCCCACATGTGCGATTATGAATTGACTTTTATACAAACAAATCCGTAATTTCCTCCAAAAATGCCGATTTTAGCCAAACTTATCGCCTTAGTGCTCTGCTTTGCAGATAAACTACGCCACTTGAGCCTATAAAACACCAATGGCCAAACAAATCATATTTTGATTGGCCATTGATTATTATGTATTTACATTGGAAGACCTACTTGATACTCGTCCTCGTGGAATGGTTATAGTTTTGTATTTAAGCTATTTAACTGTTGCTTTTCTCAGTTTAGATACAAACATATTTGCCATTTGAGGCCTTAAAACTCCATATTAAGTTGATGAACAACGTGAGCCTGTTTTATCGGAAAGTTCTTGCCGACCTTGCGGCAAGATGATGTTGATTGAAAATAGCCGTGCAGAAAAAGGAATAATTCCTATTTCATATGTCCTGTTCCTCCACAGTGTCCACAATACACATGGGAGTGACCAGATGAACGATAGAAATCCCTACCGCATTCATTACAATGAATTTTTACATCTGTTGTACCAAATGTTGCAATACTTTGACTAACTTCTTTTTTACCTGTCCCATCACAGAACGCACATTTACGAGAAGAAATAGACCCGTCAGATGAACTTGGTTTTGATTCTTCTATCTGATTTGGTTCGGATATGACATAATCACCAATTCCTCCATAAATAGGGATAGAACTCCAATCTATATTTGTATTCCAATTTATATTCCATGTTGGAGTATATTGTGGGCCAGGCATCATAAGCCATGGCATATTTGAATAATATCCGCCCCAATTAGAAATCTGCCTTTCTTGTTGCGCAGTCGGTTTTTTATGTATATCTTTCTTTACTAAAGATCCATTTTCCTTATATCCGATAAAGGTATAACCATCGTATGAAAAAGCTTCAAAATTTCCCTTTGCTATTTCTGCTCCGTTTAAATCGCATAATCCAAATTCATTATCATTTTGAAATAAGATATACTTGTTCGTTTCCACTTGGTTCCCAGAAGAATGAATGCTTGTATAATATCGAGTATATGGAATTATAATATTTCCTTCTTTTGAATATACTTCAGATACCCTAGCTGCTCCCGTCCTATCCCGAAGTTTTTTAAAATCAATAGGATGATCAATTACTCTCACAAAATACCCTCCATTATATTTATTATCAACAAAATAGACTAAAGATAAACCTCCGATTTTACTGGGTGGGGTTATAAAATTTCCATTTTTGTCTAATGCATGACTGTCAATTAGATTTTTAGAATATGAATCTAAACATTTGGTTTGTAGTTCATACCAAACAAAACCACTTTTTTCTGTATGTTTAATTCGAGCAATTTCTTCACCTAATTCATTGATTTGTGCAAAAGATCTCACAACTCCTAAGATAACAATACATAATAAGGGCAATAAATTCTTCATAACATAAATGGTATATTTGGTTTTACAGTCCTATCAACCGTTATTAAAAACATTAAAAAAGCGTAGACTGCATTGCCACACTTTAGAAGATGGTCGTAGGAAACCAAAAGATGAAGATGTAGGAATAGCAGCCCACGCTATACGTGAGAACCGCTTGCCTCCTTGCATCTTTAAGAAAATTTCCTACGTTTTCTTCTACAAGTAAAAGCAATACGCTTCTTGTTAATTCAGTATGTCTTTGCCAATCTGGGGATTGACAGTTCAAAATTACAAAATAAATTGCATATTACGGCTCTTTCATTTAAAAAATTTTTTCTCTTTAATTATATACGGTTGGATTGAGTTTGTATTCATATCTTTGACAGTTCTTCGATTAATGCCGGACGACGTGGTCGGCGCGCTTTCTGCTCTTCAATAATGGTAATAGCTTCCTTTTCTCCACCATAATCCATCAATTTCTTAAGCAATTCAACTCCTTCTTTGTAACGGTCTCTGTTGTTGGCCGTAACGAAGAATTCCCGGATGCATTTCGTATATAATCCGATAAACTCATTTTTATATAAGTCACGGACTTCTTTTGGTGAGTTCTCAAGAAAGAATGTTGATGTATTTTTGCGAAGATATGCCATATATTTATCCCACATTTTTTCTTGTGTGTAGATGTATAATTTCTGGTAATAAAATTGGCTGTAATCTTTATCATTCAACAGTGATTCGACAAATTCATGCCATCTGTCCTTGTCAACAAGTGACTTCATAAGGGAATACATTGCTTCCATAGAATACTCATTTTCGCCCAACCTGCTTCTTCCGAAAAAGAAATATCTGGCAAGATGCAACATCTTCTCTTTGTCGTTATTGTATTGATAAACTTTAAATTCCCATTTACGCCACGCGTAGATCAGTCCCTCCCTTTCGGAATCATGCTTCTCGCCTTCCGTGGCAAGCCGTAACACTTCATCATAGTCCTCCTCATCCCAGGCAATTTCAATAAGCTTGGTCCTGAAATCAGGATTGGATACATTGTCGTACATGAATTTACGCTGTTCGGCAGGAGTGCCGCACTTAGCCATGATCTTAAGTAGATAAGACTGAGCTCTCTCTGCATGATACTTTGCGCTCCAATCATCACCATCAGGCTTGATTGCTTTCAGAATATTGATGACACGTTCTTGTCGATCCGCAGTGTCAGCAAGAGTGATTGCGATATCAATCCAATACCACCACCAGTCCCAGCCTTTCAGGTCTCCGTTTTCAAAACGCGCAAGAGCCAACTCAAAAATCTCATTGCCGATATCGTCAGGCAGCTCCTCGTTAGACGCCAGTTCCATCCACTCTTCAAAACACACATCTACGATAGCTCCTAATTCTCCTGCACTGTCATCTCCTGAATTGATAATATCCTCACTGCAATCCGCCATCCCTGTAAGAATAGCCAATACCACTCTCCAGCGCTTATTTTTCAAGGCTTCATCCGCTTCTTCAAATATTCTGAAAACAGCGTGGTTAAAATCGAATGTGTCCCTATACTCGATATATCCGTGCCTGCCGGAGAAATCATCTATCAGATCATGGATTCTGGAAGAGTAGGTCTCTGAAGAAGGCGCGAATACAGTTCCTGCCCCGAGAGCGAGAAACCGATTCCGGAATTTAGTATCTTCATTGCATTCCTTCTTTATGAATTCGTCAATCCGATTCCTGTCAAGTTCGGACAGCAGCATGTCGACCTGCATCATATTTTTGTCTATAAATTGGCCCATATTATGAGATTGTTAGAGAATTTAGTGATATATATGCTATCTATTGCAAAGATAATGTATTTGTGTAACATCTGTAGCCCAGATAAGCTATCATATTCCTAAATATTGAAAAACAGACTGTTTTTGGCGAAAAATCTGTTTAGATAGCCAATAAAACCACGGTAAATGAGGCTCTTTATGATTTGGATGCTGCGGAGTTTATTGAATTATATACAAACAAATCCGATTTTGCCACTAAAACAGTGCTTAAATACAAACAAATTTCGCCATCTTAAAGCATAAAACGCCTCATTCCAAAATTACAATGCATATTACAGTTTTCTTTTAATATCGCTGTCCGCGGTTAATCATCGCTTTTAGCGCTTTGCTATGCAAAGAAACCGCGGCTACTACATGACTGGCTCATAGCGTATTATAGTAGCCGCGGTTTTTTTAACCGCGGACAACGAAGCCGGCAATTGTCATAGCTCACGCACTACAATTTCGGATTGAGCCCATAAAACGCAATTAAAAGTCGACCTATTTCGGACGGTTACATATAACACGACAGTCCGGGATGCGAAAAAGGCCGGAGCTCTGCGGGAGGGCTTCGGCCTTTTTGAGAAATTATTAATTATGCTATCTGATTGTTCTCAGAGTCGATAATAATTGTTGTCGGTAGTTTTTAACGGGTAGACGATTATTTAGCGTCAACGGTGCAGATTGCAACGCGGTTCCAAGTGTTCTGGCTGAACATGTCGCCGATGCCTTCACCCTTGGCGTTGATGCGGCTTTCAGCTACACCTTCTTTAACGAGGGCTTTCTTAACGGCCTGAGCGCGTTTTTCAGCGAGTTTCTTGTTAAATTCGAGGCTACCGTCCTTCGAAGCATAACCTTTCACGTCAACAGTGGCGTTGGGGTCGTTCTTGAGCTGCTGGGCAACCATGTAGATGTTGGGTTTCTGGTTGGCCTGGATAGTAGAAGAAGCGAGATTGAAGAATACGTAGTGAACGTTGTCGAGGTTCTTGACAACTTCAACAACCTGGGGTTTCTTGTTGAGGCAGTCAGCGAGTTTCTGCTCGAGGTCGTTGATTTTCTGCTGAAGGGCAGCCTTGTCAGCGTTGCAGTTGTTGAGCTGAGCGCGGAGCGAGTTGATTTCAGCGTTGAGGGCGGCAACGAGTTCTTCGTCCATCGGAGTAACGACTTTGAAAGAGTGAGTGCCGTTGGAGTTCTTGAAGTGGTAAGTCACGCCGGCTTCCATCTCGATGTAAGCGTGGTTGAGGTTGTACTGGGCTTCGTAACCGAGACCGTTGGCGTTGATGTCGTGGTTGTTCATGTTCCAGACGATAGCGGGCTTGATAGAGATTGTCCATGCCTTAGCTTCGCCGAGGTTGAAGTTGAAATTCAAACCTGCCTTGTTAGCCCAAGAGTTGCCATCCTCGCCTTGAACGTGAGGATAATAGCTGTGGAGCCAGCCTGTACCGGCTACTGCCTCAATTTCAAATGAACGGGGAGTACCTTTATAGCCGCCGAACACGTTCATAAGGTTCAAGGTACCGAAAGCACCTACATACTGGTGGTCAACAGCGGTAGCGCTCTTGAAACCGGTCCAGCTTGAAGTGTTGACAGTCCATTCGCCTTCGATGCCGAGGCCGAATACGGGAGTGATCTGTTTCTTAAGTTCGAGGCCGAAGATGCCGCGGCAGTTCTGCCAGAAGCTGTGGCCTTTAGCGGGAGTAACAGCGCCACCCTTGAGACCGAGTGACCAGTTGTCGCTAAACTTGCTACCTTGCACAGTTACTTGTGCTTGCGCTGAGATGGCACCAAGTGCCAAAGCAGCCATAAGGATAATCTTTTTCATATTTTTAATAGATAACTTAATTAATTTCTACGCAAAGATACTTATAATAATTATACTATCAAAAGTTTTTTAAGTAATTTTTGGCAAATTATGTTAGAAATATTGAGAGTTCTTGGCTTGTATAGTTAAAACAAGTTAACATTAAGAATGTTTAAAGCGAGTGAAAAAAATCTTATTTTTATACACTAATTAACACTCAAGCGTATATTTCAGAACGTATCTCATAGCAAAAGACACATCACCCGGTGTCTGATTTTTGTTATGAGACGCCCTCTTACAATTGCATGGCTATGGCGGTTATTGGCTCGGCCTGGGGCGAGAGCAACAGCAGGGCCACACGTGCGACGGGTATGAGACTGTCGGTAGCGGAGGATATGTTTATGACGACGCCGTGACCTCCCGGAGCCGTGGCGGCACCGCAGGTCGAAGCATGGCCGCAGAAGTTGAACACCACGGTTTTGGGCGCCGGAACAATTGTGCCGGCATCGGATACGGAGGCATGGAGAATGCAGTCAGGACAGTCGGTCATGATTACGTCGACTGCGCCCCAACGCCGGGCGACTTCTTCCCGAATCAGCCTGACGCCCTCAGTGTCGAGTTGCCGTACCGGCACAAACAATGAGCCGGTCGACTGCGCCAGCCTGCTACCCTCGCGGGTATCGGTGCCGGCAAATGCCACTTTCTGACCGGGGACACCCTGAAACACCGTGAGAAGAGCGCGGAGGAGTCCGGGAGCCGAGATGAACAGCGCTATATTATGCGGAGTCAGGGATATGGGCGCCGATGCCGCAGTCGCGCCCGAACACGACCGTCGCGGCGACTTTGCAGTGACGCCGCGACGGTAATCGTCCATTTTATTTTCGAGATAATTATCAGCCATTATTGGATTGGTTATTGAAGATGACCGCGATATGTCAGGTCGGCAGTTAAAGCCACGGCTGCTATACGTGCCGCTTATGCTGCATTAAAGGCCGAAGGAAAGGGTCGTATAGTAACGCATTATGCCGTCGGCTCCGTAGGTGGGCAGGAACTGCAGGGTCACGAAACGTCCGTCGTTGCCGAACCAACAGGTCTGCATGCCGTTGGAGGGATATGATGTACTTACCGGCGCCCCGTATGCAGCCACGAGACGGGCGTAAGCCTCATTATAGCGCATCGTATCGTAATATGATGTCGAATAGATGAACTCTCCCCTGTCGAGACCGCGGCTTCCGTAATAGAGCGAGGCATCAGGCCACAGCAGATTCAGCTGATTGACGTTATTGAGATACACTATATTGTTGCCGTAAGAGTAGACATTGTATCCGTTGTTGAGAAGATAGGCAAGCGATATGTCGAACGCCGAACCGAAAGTGATGCCGAGCACAGTCGAGAATGTGGGGTATACCCTGCCCGGACGCCAGCCGCGCGGAGGGCGCGGAGGTGCCCATGGACGCGCATAGTGTGGACGATGTGGCGGTGGAGCAAAGTGATGTGGACCGCCGGGACGACCGTAACCGGGACGGTGGTCACCGGGACGACCGGGGTTATGACCCGGACGATTACCGCCATGCCCGAAATCATGACCGGGACGACCGGGATTGTGGCCGGGGCGATTGTTGCCGTTATGATTGCCGTTGTTGCCGGGGCGATTGCCGTCGGGACGACCCGGGTTGTGGCCCGGATTGCTGCCGGGACGGTGGTTGCCGTTATGATTGCCGTTATTGCCGTTGTTACCGGGACGGTTGCCGTCAGGACGACCCGAATTGTGCCCGGGATTGCTGCCGGGGCGGTTGCCGCCGTTATGATTGCCGCCTCCCGGCGAACCGGGACGTGCATGAGAACTGTTGGAATTGCCCGGCGAAGATGATTTGTTGGCGCGTCCACCCGAGCGTCCGCCGTTGCCTCGGCCTTGCGAGCCTCCTGACTGACTGTGGGAAGGACGGTTGCCACGCGCCTCAACCTGAGGAGCCACCAAAGCGCCACATATAGCAGCTATCGCCAATATTCGTAAAATACGTTTCATATTGCTTAAGATTTATAAGGTAAACGTACAAAAGCTCAAATTGTTACTGCAGTAACTGACATTTTGACCCGAATAGGCCGAAATGGTTTAAGACATGGAGCTTTTTTGTGCAAAAACGGACAATTTTATGAGAAAATCAGCTATTTGCGGGATTGCCGGAAGCGGGATTATCGCTTTTAGATATGTAGCTATTATAGCTATGTAGCTAATTTAGCTATTGTAGCTATCATAGCTATTTTAGCTACATAGTTACCGGAGATATTAGTCGTTATGGGATCATTCCGCCTTTTGGGCCATGATTTGCTGTAGAGCTGTGGCGAGCTGATCGGGACAGGACGTCGATTTGGCACCGCAACGTATGCCTTTGAGACGTTCGATGACATATTCAGGTTTCTGCCCTTTGACGAGGGAAGCTATGCCCTGTGTGTTGCCGTGACAGCCTCCGGTGAAAGCTACGGAAGATATGACGCCGTCGTTTATTTCAATGTCGATGGCACGCGAGCAGGTGCCCGAAGTCGGATAATGATACTTCATAATAATGAATTTAAAGCCGTATGCCGGCAAAGATACAAAATAAGTTGGAATCCTCGCGACATTACCATGTAATTCGGAGATATTTATTACTTTTGCATTGTTATATTTGTTATAATATACGGGCTGACGACAGAAACAGGACGGCCCGGCGCAATAACATCTGACCTGATTATGGACATCAACAAAATACGCGAACAATTCCCGATACTCCAACGCAAGGTAAAGGGGAAAGACCTGATATATCTCGACAACACCGCCACATCGCAGACGCCGATGCGCGTAGTGCGGGCAATCGAGCAGATGTACACTACGACGAAAGCCAACGTGCACCGCGGAGTGTCGTCAATATCGCAAGAGGCCACCGACCTGCAGGAAGCCACGCGCCGACGCATGGCGCAGTGGATTAACGCATCGTCGGAGCAGGAGATTATCTTCACCCGCGGCACCACCGAGTCGATAAATCTCGTGGCGTCGTCGTTCGGCGATTTTCTTGAGAACGGCGACGAGATAATACTCACCGTGATGGAGCACCACGCCAACATAGTGCCCTGGCAGCTGCTCGGGCGCCGCAAACGCATCATACTGCGTGTGGTTCCTATCAACGAGCGTGGCGAGCTCAATCTCAACGCCTACCGTTCGCTGTTCAACGAGCGTACAAAATTAGTGGCCGTGTGCCATGTGTCGAACGTGCTCGGCACTGTCAATCCCGTGAAGGAGATGACTGCCATCGCGCATGCCAACGGAGTACCTGTGCTGATAGACGGCGCCCAGGCCGTACCACATATCAAAGTCGACGTAAGAGACCTTGACGCCGATTTCTACGCATTCTCGGCGCACAAGATGTATGGTCCGACAGGCATAGGCGTGCTTTACGGCAAGAAAAAATGGCTTGAGATGATGCCCCCCTACCAGGGTGGCGGCGAAATGATAGCGAATGTAAGTTTCGAGCACACGACATTCGCCGAACTGCCGTTCAAATTCGAAGCCGGCACGCCCGATTTCGTCGGGATTGCCGCGCTTGACAAAGCGCTCGATTTCATCGACGAAACAGGATACGACAATATCGCCGCCCACGAACATGAACTGCTGACATACACCACCGAACGGATGATGCGCATACCCGGCATGAGGATTTTCGGAACGGCCCCCGACAAGTCGGCCGTCATATCGTTCCTCATCGGAAAAGAGCACCACTATGACATAGGAATGCTGCTCGACACGCAGGGCATAGCCGTGCGTACCGGGCACCACTGCGCCCAGCCGCTGATGCATGCGCTCGGCATCGAGGGCACGGTGAGGGCATCGTTTGCGGTATACAATACCCTAGAGGAAGCCGACAGGTTTATAGCGGCACTCGAACGCGTGGCCGCAATGCTTGAATAAAACAGTAACGACGATGACGACAAAGCAGTTTGAATACGCCATAGCCACAGCGACGGAAGAGCTCGGAGCTGACCGTACGTCGCACATCGGTGTGGCACTGAGCGGCGGAGCCGACTCGGTGGCGCTGCTGACGGCGCTGACAAGGCTCGGACTGCACGTCACTGCACTGCACTGCGATTTCTCTCTGCGCGGCGAGGAGAGCGACGGCGACAGGCTTTACTGCGAACGTCTGGCCGGACAGCTCGGCGTGGAACTGCGTCAGGTGAAATTTGACACACTCGCATCGCGCATGCCCGGCGAGTCAATAGAGATGACATGCCGCCGCCTGCGCTACGCATGGTTTGAGGAGCAAGCACGCGAAATACCGTTGAGCCACATCGCGCTCGGACACCACTGCGAGGATTCTATCGAGACAATGCTGCTCAACCTCACGAGAGGGAGCGGGCCGAAAGGACTGTCGGGCATAGCACGTAAACGTGACATATACATTCGTCCGATGCTCGCACTCACGCGCGACGACATCGAAAAATATCTTGAAGAATCGGGGCTGAAATTCCGCACCGACTCTACAAACCTCGCCAACGACTACCGCCGCAATGCGTTACGCAACGTGCTTATACCTAAGCTGTATGAGCTGATACCGACTGCAAAATCGGGAATGATGCGCACGGCCGACGCCATGCGGCACAGCGCGGCCATGATCGGGACATATCTTGAATGGTGCGCCGAGCGGTATTGCCGCGACGGGAAGATTGATATCGACGCGATGAGACGCGATGACATCGACCTGAGCGGCACGCTCTATATGCTCATACCGAAAGTGACCGGCACGCAACCGGGCATGGAGGTCGTGGAGCAGATACTGTCGGAGTCGGCCAACAGGTCGTCGCGCCTGTTTCCGGCAGGCGACGGACACACCCTCGAGCTGTACGGCGGCCGGTTGGAACAATACACCGGGGAGGACACCAGCGAATACGAGATAACACTCGACGGCGACATCACATCCCCTGTCGGAATAAGCATAACCGAAGTCGGCCGCGATGAATTCGAGAAAACACGCAAGAACGCCGGCACTATATGGCTCGACGGCTCGGTGCTCGACGAGCCTCACAGATTCACTTTGCGCCACCGGCGCGACGGCGACAGGATGCGCCCGTTCGGCGCTCCCGGTCAACGGCTCATAAGCGATATTTTCACCGACCTGAAGATGTCGCGTTCGGAAAAGAACCGCGCGATGATACTTACAATCGATGACCGGCCTATGTGGATTGTCGGGATAAGAGCCTCCGACATGTACAAAGTCACCGATAATTCAAAAAAAATAATTAAATTGCAGGTCAGATAGACACCCTCTAACTCTTTTACTAACCCAAAAACGACAAAAAAACATGGCAAACGAATATTTCAGTGATGCCGACCGACGCTTCATGCGCCTCGCATCAGAACTCGCATTTGACAATATTGACAAAGGAGGCGGTCCGTTCGGGGCTGTAATAGTACGCGACGGCGAGATAGTATCGACCGGAGTCAATACCGTGACGCTCACCAACGACCCCACGGCACATGCCGAGGTAAACGCCATCCGAGCCGCCTGCGCGTCGGAAAAGACATTCTCGCTCAAGGGATGCGTGGTGTACAGTTCGTGCGAACCGTGCCCGATGTGCCTCAGCGCCCTCTACTGGGCCGGCGTGAGCCGCATATATTACGGCAACACGCAGGGGGATGCCGACAAAATCAATTTCTCCGACCAGTTCATCTACCGTGAGCTCGACAAGCCGAAGGCCGACCGCATGATACCGTGCATTCACATGGAGAACGAGGAGAGCATACGCGCATTCGAGAAATGGGCGGCCAAAACCGACAAAATAGAGTATTAGCGGGTGGCAAAGAGCAGAATCATGAAGGATACGGCGGTAATGATACTCAACTGGAACGGAGCCAAAATGATGAGGCGGTTTCTTCCTGAAGTAGTGAGGACCACACCGGAGGATGAGGCCGACGTCATCGTGGTCGACAACGGGAGCACCGACAACTCGCTGAAGGTGCTCGCCGAGGAATTCCCGACAGTCAAAGTCATTGCGTTTGACACCAACTACGGATTTGCCGAAGGCTACAACCGCGCGCTGGCCTTGGTGGAGCATGAGTATGTGGTGCTGCTCAACAGCGATGTCGCCACATCCGACGGATGGCTCGACGGACTGCGCGGAGAGATGCGCGACCATGCCGACGTAGCGGCGTGCCAGCCCAAAATAATGTCAGTGGAACGGCCTGATATGTTTGAATATGCGGGAGCCTGCGGCGGCTACATCGACCGCCACGGCTACCCGTATTGCCGCGGACGCATATTCGGCACCGTGGAAACGGACAGGGGGCAGTATGACGCTCCGACCGATGTTGACTGGGCTTCGGGCGCCGCGCTGATGGTGAGGCGCCGGGCATACCTTGACGCGGGAGGACTTGACAGCGCGTTTTTCGCCCACATGGAGGAAATCGACTTGTGCTGGCGTCTGCGCCATAGAGGATACCGCGTGACAGTTGTGCCGTCGTCAAAAATATATCATTTAGGGGGCGGCTCGCTCCCCGCAGGCAATCCGCGAAAGACATATCTCAATTTCCGCAACAACCTGCTGATGCTATACAAGAACCTGCCGCACAAAGGACGGCGCAAGGCGCTCATCGTGCGCCGGCTGCTCGACACCATAGCATGGGCCAAATCGGTGGCTTCGATGCAATGGGGCGACGCAGGCGCGATACTGCGCGCCCACCGCGATTTCAGGCGCATGAAGCATGCCTACGACAGTCTCCCCTCCCCCGCGGAAAATCTGATAAAGGGAGCGCCCGACATACTGACATCATATTACCTTAAGGGAAAGAAAGAATATTCCCGTCTGTGACAATGAGCGAGATAGAATACATAACCGACATAAATGACCCGCGCACGGCGGTATTCACACGTCTGACCGAAGCACAGCTGCGCAACAGGCTCAATCCCGGGGAGGGACTTTTCATAGCCGAAAGCCCGAAAGTGATACACGTGGCACTCGACGCCGGATACGAGCCCGTGGCGATGCTCTGCGAGGAGCGGCATATAACGGGCGACGCCGCAGGCATAATAAAGCGTGCGCCGGAAATGAAAATCTACACCGGCCACCGAGCCACTCTCGCGCAAATAACGGGATATGAACTGACGCGGGGTGTATTGTGCGCCATGCGCCGACGCCCTGCACCGACAGTGGAGACAATCTGCAACAACGCAAAAAGGCTTGTGGTAATCGACAGCGTGACCGACACGACCAATATCGGCGCGATATTCCGCTCGGCAGCGGCACTCGGCATCGACGGCGTGCTGCTGACGCGGACCTCGTGCGACCCGCTCAACCGGCGCAGCATACGTGTGTCGATGGGCTCGGTATTCTTAGTGCCGTGGACATGGATTGACGATCCTACCGCCGACCTGCACAAAGCAGGCTTCAAGACTGCGGCAATGGCGCTGACTGACGATTCTGTATCCATTGACGACGAGGAACTGAACTCGGTGGAACGTCTCGCGGTAATCATGGGAACCGAGGGCGACGGTCTGGCAAAACAGGTGATAGCCGACGCTGACTACGTGGCACGCATACCGATGGCCCACGGCGTTGACTCGCTCAACGTAGCCGCTGCGGCAGCAGTAGCGTTCTGGCAGCTACGAGTAAAATCTTGACAACTTTGAATGGAGCGGGGGCGTCTCGCCCCCGTGGTATTATTCATAGTCATAGCGAATTACCACGGGGGCGAGACGCCTCCGCCCCTAAACTCTGCAAGTATGCCGGATTCCTGTATCAATGGGGATATTGGGTGGCGCGGCGGGGATTCATGGGGAACCAGCCTTTGATTACGCGCCGGCGCTGCTCGAAAAGCTCTTTGATTGTCCAGAACGAGGAGAAGCCGAATACACCGAGTGCGCTTGACCAGAACAGATCGGCGACAATCACCGACGCCGCTACGGCCACTACGCCGAGAAGGAGGAAAATCCACCATGGACGTGTGCCGAAATAATATTCGGTCTTGATGACTACGGGATGGAAAAGGCCGATAATAAGAAAAGTGACAAGACCGATTGCCGGTCCCAGAAGATGATATTGTGCGAGAAATTGTGTCATAAAGGAAACGATTAGTGTATTTGATTCGGACTCGTCAGACTCGTCAGACCGGTCGGACATGTCTGACTTTACAGAAATGCAAAAGCCGGTATCAGCGGCCGGAGGACTTTGCGAATTTTTTATAGGCGTCGGCCATTTTTTTGTGATAGCGGTGTTTTTTATAGCCCGGACCGTTGTAGCGGAGGGCAAAACCGCTCCAGTCTTTTTTACGTATGAAGCGCACAAGGTCGTTGGCACGACAGAATGCGGCAAACAGTTCGAGCTGGTCGCGCTCCGAGCGGTTCATCAGCGCACAGAACTCGTCGACACTCTCACAGCCGCACTTGCGCCAGTTGAAACCGCCAATCTGAAACATACCCCAGAAACAGCTTTCAAGGGCTGAAGCACGGTCGATTTCCATGGCAGCTTCGAGGCGCGCGTATTGGGCGGCCTGCTGCGAACCATACTTCTTTACATCGGGAGAACGGAATATAACAGGGTATTTCTTACGCGCTTTGCTTAGATTGACGCCGTGGCGCGGAGCATACGTACGATAGATGGACAGGTCGAAATTGATAATCGCCTTGCCTTTTTTCCAGAAGCCCTGATGCTTGCGCCCGGTCTCGATATCGACTACGGCCTTTATCGCCGCGACCTCGACATCAAGTTCGGCGGCAACCTCACGATAGTCATCTTCGGTGAGTCGATCCCAGTCGGCAGCTGACCGTGCACCCGGCAGCTGATACCAATGGGAGAAGTAGGCGGAGTCGAGCCACACTTCGCCGCGTGTAGGGGAATATTCAATAAAAGGCTCTTCCGCCGACAGCGTCAAAGCCGTCGGCGAGAGAGCCAAAAGCGTTATCAGTGCGTGACGGTTCACTTGATTTCAGCGACCTTCTCAAGAATACGGCGCAGTTGCTGCCAGAAGCGCTCTACAGCCGGGATGAACATCTTCTCCGACGGGGAATGAACGCCGCGGAGCGTGGGGCCGAACGATACCATATCGAGCTCGGGATAGACCGATTTGAAGAGGCCGCATTCGAGACCGGCATGAATAGCCTTGATGGCAGGCTTGATGCCGAACAGTTCCTCGTAGGCGTCGGAAGCGATTTTCATGATGGGTGAGTTCATGTTGGGCTGCCATCCGGGATAGCCGTCGCCGTGGGTCACATGGGCGCCGGCGAGGGTAAACACTGCCTCTACCTGGTTGGCGATGTCCCATTTGCGGGACTCAACGGAGCTGCGCTGCGATGTAGTGATGAGGATTTCGTTATCCGGTTTCATCTTCACGGCAGCGAGGTTGGTGGAAGTCTCCACGAGCCCCTCGAGGTCGCGGCTCATCGACACGACTCCGTGGGGCGCGCAATAGAGCGAGCGGATAAGGTTGAGCGACGTGCGCGAATCGATGCAGTATTCCGGACGGTCCACGCTCTCCATGTCGATGACGAGTGTAGGCTCGATGCCGGCATATTCATTGGCGATTTCAGCCGCATAGTGGTTGAGGGCAACGCGTACCTCCTCCTTCTTGGAGGTGTGGACACCTACTATGGCGTGAGCCGCGCGGGGAATGGCGTTGCGGAGGTTGCCGCCGTCAAATTCCGATACCGACACTTCATATTTCTTGGTAAGGGACCATAGGAAACGGGCAAGGAGCTTGTTGGCGTTGGCACGCCCGAGATGTATGTCGCCGCCGGAGTGGCCGCCGAGACCGTTTTTCACCTCGATGCGGAAATACTGATAGTCGGTGGGCGCCATCGAACGCTCGTACTTGAACACGGCGGTCGTGTCGACACCGCCGGCACAGCCGACAAACACTTCCGCATCGTCCTCCGAGTCAAGGTTGAGGAGGATTTTGCCGTGAATCATATCCTTGCCGAGATTGAAGGCACCGGTCATGCCGGTCTCCTCGTCGACAGTGACGAGCACTTCAAGCGGTCCGTGCACGAGGGTGTCGTCGATAAGAGCGGCGAGTGACGCAGCGACGCCGATACCGTTGTCGGCACCGAGTGTTGTTCCGTCGGCTCTCACCCATTCGCCGTCGACAATTGTCTTGATGGGATTGTTGTCAAAGTCAAAGCCCTTGTGGTCGCTCTCGCACACCATGTCCATGTGGCCCTGCATGATGACTGTAGGGGCGTTTTCATGACCCGGAGTAGCGGGTTTGTACATCGCCACATTGCCGACCTCGTCGGTCTTTGCCTTTATACCATGCTTTTTAGCGAAGTCAAGAAGGTATTGACGTATCTTTTCCTCTTTCTTTGAGGGACGGGGAATTTTTGTAATCTCATCGAAAATCCCAAATACGATTTTCGGGTCAAGGTCTTTTACTTCCATAATCTTAAAATTATATGGTATTAATATTGTTGTGAATGTTAAGTTGTATTTACAAATATTGCGAAAGAAACAAAAGATGTTAAAAACAAGCAATATCCGCTGACTAAGTTACAAAAATAAAATGATATTCTGCAAATAATTCTACTTTCTTTCATATATTTGCACGTCGATTTCTCCAACAATGGTCAAAACATTAGTAATTTCAGTAGTTTTAATCGCATTGGCAATTATTGCATTGGGTGTTAAAGTGCTGTTTACAAAAAACGGCAGATTCCCGTCGGGACATGCACATGAAATCGAGGGGCGGCGCCGCGCGGCCTTAAGAAACGCGGCACGGCGAAAAGAAGAAAAGACAAAACATTAACCTATAAAAAACTCAACATGAAGAAATCAGCACTTCTTGTAGCAGCCATTATCGCTGCAGCGGCCTCCCTCACCTCATGCGGAGGCAGTGACAAAGGAGAAGGCAAAGGAAAAGACTCGACTCCGGTCAAACCGGCAGTGGAAGGAACGACTAACATACGCTGGTATGACCTCGACTCCGTTTCCAACAATTATAAACTTGTGGAGCTTCTCAACTCAGAGGCTGAAGCAGCCATGAATTCATACCAGAGCTTTGCCCGCCAGAAAAGCTCGGAGATAGCCGCTCTCCAGAAAAAAATCGAGGACAAGATGCGTAACAACGGGTATCTGTCGGAGGAGAGCTACAACAATGACATGCGCGACTATCAGAACAAGGCCAACAGCGCCCAGAACGCCATAGCACAGCGCGAGCAGCAGATTGCGGAGCAGGCTGCCACCCAGCAGAAACAGCTCCTCGACTCGCTTGAGAACTTCCTCAACGACTATGCAAAAAGCAAAGGTTTCGACGTGATACTCATCAAGACTCCCGGCACTCACCTCGCTCCGGAACTTGACATAACCGACGACATCATCACCGGCCTCAACGCCCGCTACAAAGCGCCGACAGAAGCCTCGAAGTAATCGCGGCGGCGAAATAATACACACAGCGGTGGAAACCGACGGTTTCCGCCGCTGTGTTTTTGTAGCGAATCAGAGAGCATGACACTATCGTAGTACAATTATCTGTAAAAAGTGACAACAAATCGAATATCAATGCTATTTACTTAAGCTGAGCAGATAGGGGCGGGGGCGTCTCGCCCCCGTGGTATTATTCTTACACATTGAAAGTTACCACGGGGGCGAGACGCCCCCGCCCCTATCTGCTCAACTTAAGTAAACAGTAATATATCGCGTTCCTACAATTTGCTGCGTATCATGGTGTTTACGCGGGCGGTGTCGGCGAGTGCCTCGGTGGCTGTCAGCGGGAGAGCCCGGATGACGGTCACGCGGGCTTCGGGGATTATATGCGACATAATCTCGGCTATGGAGGGGGTATGGGACATCGCGGCGTATTGGGCGTATGTCCAGTCAAGGAAGGCGGAATTCACGCTTATACCTCCGCGGCGGTCGAGTAGCCAGCCATCGGCCAGCACGAGTGGCACTGAGGCCGAGGTGATGTCAGTCGGCGCGGGATAGCTTACGATGGACGTGCGCGTGGCATCGAGTGTGACCGGCACACGGCCGTCATAATCACCGTTGGTGCGGTAGATGACCGCGCGGGGCAGGAATGCAGGCGCAGCACCATCACGCACTATATCTTCGTTTTTGACGACTTCGGGTACGGGAGCGGTGAAGTTGTCGTTCTGTAAGGTAGCCTGAGAATTTGAACGACAACCTGCCGACAGCATTACTACTGCCGGCAGGATTGCTGATATTTTCATAAAGGATTATTTTACGATAAAATGTTCGGATGCAGCTGTTCCGTCGGCGGCACGTTTCACCATGATATAGTGGCCGGGAGCGGGACGACCGGATACCCGCCGCCCATTCAGGTCGTAAAGCTCAATTTGGACATCGTCGTCGTCAACCGTCTGAATGTCAACGCCTGTTACGGGATTCCAGAGAACTATCTTTTCCTGGGTGTTGAATCTGTTATTGCCGTAATAGAACATCAGCAGATAGGTCTCACCCACGTTACCGTCGCTGAAATCGCTATGGTAAACGATGTCGGCTTTGTCTCCCTTGTTGAGATAGAGCATCTCTGAGGGGAACTCGGCGCAGCTTGACCACTGCGTGGCAGAAACCTGCTTGAACACGACCATATCGAGCGTGCCGTAATACGCACCGGAGGTACATGTAAGCGAAGTCTTGACGCCGAGATCGTTTTTGGGAACCGTATTGGAGCCCGACACGAAAGATACGGCACCAAGGCTCAACTGGGTCGAGGAGGGAGCCGGCTTTATGACAATGTCGGTGACATCGGAGATTGGGGTGTAACCGTCGGACGTCCTTACAACAAAGGCAAACTGATATGTGCCGGAAGCCGTGCCGGAAGGAATCGTGCCGGAATAATCGAACGATGATGTCTGGCCCGCTTCGAGGTCAAACTGCATCGGAGCAAGGAGGGTATTGCCCGACGATGCAATCAATATGCCATAGACAGTATCGTAGAACTCGAGGTCGCCGGAGTTTACAATAGTGCCGTTGACCGAGAACTTCATGCCGCTGTAAAGGGTATTGGCGAAAGAGTATTCAGTGACTTCAGGCAACGTAGCGGTTGCGGGAGCTGTAAATGTAGCTGCTCCGTTAGCGACAGTCATCTTAACCGAACCGACATGGCCTAACTGCGTTTCAATGTCATACCATTTGCCGTCAGAGATAAATGCCGGTTTGACGGTATAGACGCCGTCGGCGAGTCCGGACGGCACAGATACATTGTAACTCATGGGACCGGTATACCCGTAGCCGGGATTAAGAGAGAGCGTATTCGTATAGCTCCATGCGCTGTAGGCGGTATTTCCGTTTGCGTCGGTATATGCTATGCCAAGTTGGAAAGTAACTGCATCATACGACATGTTGCGCACCTGGGATGCAACGGTAATAGAGCCGGGGAGACTGATACTTGTCTGCTCAATCGCGAAATCGGAGGTGTTTACCAATACCGGTGCGAATGTCGATTGCCCGGCGTATGGCTTGATACCGACAATGATGTCCTGCCCGAAGTTGTAGCCTGCGCCGCTGCCTGCGCCGCCTATGCCCTGTGAGCCGGGATTGAGTGCAGTCAGGCGGAAATAACCGTCGGACATTCCTCCCCATCCCCAGTTGAAATGGAAATAGCCGTCGGAGGAGTAGCCGTCGCACACGAATTCGTGGCCGCCGGCCGAGCTTTGGCCGCCGTAGAGCACGGGACAACCCGATGCGAGGGAGTTGTAGACCTCATCTTCCCAGTCGGAAAGTGCGTAAAAGTCTCGTTCAAGATAGCGGAGCGATGCATCGTAGTTGAAATAATTGACAAGGGCGCTGCCGCAGTTCTTGGATACCGCGCCCGAAGCACCGGTACCGTAGTTCATGTTGACGGCGATGCCGCAGCTGTACATAAGGCTGGCGACGGCGTTGTTCTGGACGGTTGTGGCCGATGAGTCATAGACGTCGAGCATATTGTCCCAGTCGTATGTGACCGTGGAGAAGTCGAGGGAAAGAGTAGTGTTGTTCCAGGTGTAGGAATTGCTTCCCCGTCCTTTGGGCGGCCAGTTGTGATATTTCATCACCTGAGCGAGCGCGGTTGCCACGCAGCCCGTCACACAGCGGTCGGAACCGGAGGTAGGACACATGTTGTTGTAGGGAGCAGACTGGTTCCAGCGCGTGGCCACCATAGGCGCGATGGCTTTGCGCGCGGGTGAAGCAGCCAGTACGGACACCGTGCCGTTGGCCCTGACATTTTCGATTTCGGCGGCGTAATAGCCGAGCCAGTATCTGAGGCCGTCGGGCATATCGGTCACGTCGATGATTCCGGCGTCGGAATAACCCAGAAGCGGTGCGACCTCATCGTCGGCCGACACGATAAGATAGCCGTTGCCTTCGCCGCGGTCAAACAGATAAGCAGCCGGCTGAGCATTGATTTCTTCAGTGTAGACAAGCACCGGAGTGCGGCCGGCAGTCACCGGCTTTGCCATAGCTTTGGCCTGCGGTGCGTCAACCACACGCTGCAAAGCGGCTTCAGGGGTAAGCTGGGCGGCATTTGCGCCAAGCGCCGCAGCCATTCCTACGAGGAGTAATCCTTTTCTCATAAATAAATAATTGATTTGGGAATAATGTATCTTATATATGAACAAATTAATACAGACAAAGTTATAACCAATTTTAAATTTTGGCAAAAAATCGGAAGAATTTTACATAACCCTTAGCTATTAATAATTATTTTGTAAATTTGCAGTATGAACCGGCCCAAATCCATATTCCGCAGGGCAGCCGAAGGCGGTATCACCCTCGGAGCCATTTTTGTATGCATATTCCTGCTTGAAACCACAGCCGGCGCACTGTCATGGCTGCTGGCATTAGGGCTTATGGTTTATGTGCCGGTGTTTGTGTACCGCAAACTCAGGAACACCTATCTTGCCGCCCACGGGCTCATGTCGTTCTCGGGGCTATGGCTCGAAGGGATACTGCTGTTCGTATGCGGCTCGATATTGCTGGCTCTCGGCACCCTCATATTCATGAAATGGCTTGTGCCGGGCTATCTGCCGGCGGCCGTGGCGCAAGTGACACAATTTATCGGAAACAATCCGCAGATGGTCGACGACTCGGTATCGCCCGAACAGATAGCATCATATTTTTCCTCGATACGGCCTATCGACATTTCGATGACACTCATGTGGGCGTCATCGTTCACCGGAAGCATCGCGTCGCTCGTCATAGCGGCACTGGTGAAGACCCGGTGCGTGCCGCCGCCACCTTCCTCAAATTCATAAACCTATAACGCATTTTATATACGATGGACATATCGGTTGTAGTACCTCTTTACAACGAAGCGGAGTCACTTCCCGAACTCGAGAGCTGGATACGCCGCGTCATGCAGGAGAATAATTTTTCCTATGAAGTGATATTTGTCGACGACGGATCTACCGACTCGTCATGGGAAGTGATAGAACGTCTCTCAAAGGAGAATGCTGCGGTGCGCGGCGTGCGGTTCCGCCGCAACTACGGCAAGTCGCCGGCGCTCAACACGGGATTCGCACGCGCCAACGGCGATGTAGTCATCACTATGGACGCCGACCTGCAGGACTCGCCCGACGAGATACCGGAACTCTACCGCATGATTACCGAGGAGAAATACGACCTGGTGTCGGGATGGAAGCAGAAACGCTACGACCCGCTGTCGAAGACGATACCGACCAAGCTGTTCAACGCCACGGCACGCAAGGTGAGCGGCATACGCAACCTCCACGACTTCAACTGCGGCCTTAAAGCCTACCGCCGCGATGTCGTAAAGCATATCGAAGTGTACGGCGACATGCACCGCTACATCCCTATCCTCGCAAAAAATGCCGGCTACTGCCGCATAGGCGAGAAAGTGGTGCACCATCAGGCGCGCAAATACGGCAAGTCGAAATTCGGCCTCGACAGGTTTGTCAACGGTTATCTCGACCTGCTGACGCTGTGGTTCACCGGAAAATTCGGGCGCAAGCCGATGCATTTCTTCGGGCTGCTGGGCTCGCTGATGTTCTTCATCGGTTTCGTGGCCGTGATTGTGGTCGGTGCACTCAAGCTGTACAATATGAATGCTGGCAACCACTATTCGCTGGTGACCGACTCACCCTATTTCTTCATCGCGCTCACCACGATGATACTCGGCACGCAGCTGTTCCTGACCGGTTTTATCGGTGAACTGATTGTGCGCAATTCCCACAAACGCAATGATTATGAGATTGAGGATGAGCTGCGGGGCAATGAAAAATAGACCGTCATGGCGACATGCTCCGGCACGCCTTCTTCCGGCCTTTGCAGCGGCCGCCATCATGTCGGCCGCATCGTCATGCAGCACAACGGGGTGCACCGACAACCGGTCGAGTATCCCGCTGGCAGGGTTTTACGACGAACGCACCGGTGCGGCCATAGCCATAGACTCCATCGACATAGGTGGTATAGGCGCTCCCGGCGACTCGTTGCTCCTTGCGTCGCCGCAACAGGCCACTGAGGTGTATCTGCCGCTCCGCTCCGAACGCGACAAAGCGTCGTTTTTCATCGCTTACCGCCAGAAAGCGCTTGACTATCCGGAGCTGAACGATACCATCACTTTCGGCTACAGCTCCATACCATACTTCGCATCGGAAGAGTGCGGCGCCATGATGAGATACCGCCTGCGGTCGGTGACATATACGCGTCATCTGCTCGACTCTGTGTCGGTAGTGCCGGCCGATTCGGTCATCACAAACGCCGACATCGAAAACCTGCGTCTATACTTCAAAACATCTTCCGCTGAAAATCAATGAAACGTCTGTTTAAAATATTAGTGCCCGTGGCGGCCGCCTTGTGTGTAGTCCTCACTTCGAGGGCGCAACGGCGCGTGACGCCCGTCGACACTCCGGCGACAGCGACCCAGCATATCAACGAGAACAAGGCCAACGGCGACAGCATTGACCGTTCGCGGCTTGTCGAGATGACCGACGCGCAGGGTAAAATCATACTCGTGGATACAATCACGGGCAAGGAGTTCGTCGACTCGGCTGCGGCCGAACGCGTTGTGCCCAAGATGATATATCCGCTGCTGCACTCGGCCACAGTATCCGTCGACCTTTTCACTCCGGCCATGCGTGCGTTCGGCACGAAATACGGGCTTGGCGAAGTATCCGCCGAACTCAATCTCCACAACAGGTATATACCCGTGATAGAGTTCGGCCTCGGACAGGCGAAAAACACGCCCGACGACAATAACTACACTTACCGTTCGCCGATTGCCCCGTTCTTCAGAATCGGTATGAACTATAATTTCCTCTACCAGTCCAATCCCGACTACCTCATCATGGCCGGTGTGCGCTACGGATTCTCGCCGTTCAAATTCGAGGTAACCGACATCACGCAGCAACCCGGCTACTGGGACGAACCCCTCTCCTACTCCATTCCGTCGCAGAATGTCACGGCAGGATATTTCCAGATACTTTTAGCGCTGCGCGTACGCATCGTTGACAATTTCTCGCTCGGATGGAGCGTGCGCTACCAATCGCTCCTGCACGACAGCGACACGCCCTACGGCAACGCATGGTATATCCCGGGCTACGGAGCACGCAACCGCTCCATCAACGCCACATTCTCGCTGTCGTACACTATCGGCCTGTCGAAAAACGACGGCCTGTCGGAGTCGACTGCCGAGACACTCAACGCCCTCGGCGAGCCCTCACCCGCCCCGTCCACCGAAAGCGACGGCACGGCGGAAAGCGATACCGGCGGCACAACGACGGAGAACAATCAGGAATAAAACGTATGCCTACAGCAGTCATCATAGGAGCCTCATCGGGACTCGGTCGCGAAATCGCCCTCACTTACATAAGACGCGGCTACCGCATCGGCGTGGCGGCACGACGCATTGAGCGTCTCGACGCACTCGTCGGCGAAGCGCCTGAGCGCGTAGTGGCCGGCATAGTCGATGTCACCGCCGACGATGCTCCCGCACGGCTCGAAAGCCTTATACACGCTCTCGGTGAGCCCGTTGATATTTTCATAAACTGCGCAGGCATAGGATTCGCCAACCCGATGCTCGACCCCAAGGCCGACATCGATACCGTAAAGACCAACTGTCTGGGATTCACGCGCGTCACCGACTTCATGTTCAACTATTTCGCGGACAATTCGCTCAAAGGGCAGATTGTCGCCATAAGCTCCGTAGCCGGCACCCGCGGCATAGGCATGGCGGCATCGTACTCGGCATCGAAACGTTTTCAGTCGGAATATCTGACCGCGCTCTCGCAGCTGGCGCATCAGCGGCGTCTCCCCGTCACCATCACCGACATCAAGCCGGGATTTGTCGATACGCCGCTGCTCGACGCGCACACGAAGTATCCCATGATGATGAACACCGGCCGCGCGGCAGCGTTAATAGTAAAAGCGATTGACCGCCGGCGCAGCCGCATCATCGACCTGCGGTGGGCTATGGTCGTGGCACTGTGGCGATGCGTTCCGGGCTTCGTATGGCGGCGCATGCGGCTGCGGCTCTCCGCTACTGACAACAGGAATTAATCACCTCAAAACGATAAGACAAAATGATAGCAATATGCAGCGACCACGCAGGCTTTGAGCTGAAAAGCATAATCGAAGGTTATCTCGAAGCCGACAACAAAGCGTTCAAGGATTTCGGCACATACAGCGCCGAATCGTGCGACTATCCCGACTTCGCCCATCCGTGTGCCAAGGCAGTGGAATCGGGTGAGTGTTACCCCGGCATAGCGATGTGCGGCTCGGGCAACGGTATCGCCATGACCCTCAACAAACACCAGGGCATACGCGCGGCATTGTGCTGGACTCCCGAACTGGCACGGCTTGCACGTCAGCACAACGACGCCAACGTGCTCGTGCTGCCGGCGCGCTTCATCAATCCGGTCGACGCCCTCGCCATCGTCGACGCCTTCCTGGAAACGCCCTTTGAAGGCGGACGCCACCAGCGCCGCATCGACAAAATACCTGTAAAATAGTCACGGGAAAATAGTTTCTGGTAACTGTTCAAATTTATTTTGAACAGTTACCTAATATTCAAAAATTTTACTATTTTTGCACCACTTATCACCATGCCATAAGGAAACGCAATATAGTAAAACTTTAAAAACTTGTTATACAATGTATTGGACACTTGAATTAGCGTCAAAACTTGAAGACGCACCCTGGCCCGCAACCAAAGACGAACTCATAGACTACGCAATGCGCTCCGGCGCACCCCTCGAAGTAATAGAAAATCTTCAGGAAATGGAAGATGAAGGCGAAACCTACGAATGCATCGAAGACATCTGGCCCGACTACCCCTCCAAAGAAGACTTCCTCTTCAACGAGGATGAATACTAAGGCATACACAACAAATTAATAACCTGATAAACAGCGAGATAAGCAATTTTAATTTGTTTGTCTCGCTGCTTTTTATTGCCTTTTATAACATAATTTGTTTGCCTCAAATGCAAAATTTTCGGTCAAAATCTTAGTTTGTTTGTCTCAAATTCATTATCTTTGTAGACGTTTGTGAGTATTCACTTAATCTCCTCCATTATGGGCAGACCGAAAAGACAATACCCTCTAGGAAAATATCGCCTTCGGGCAGGCAAACATCCTGACAAGTCAAAACCTTATACCGTCGTTTTGGAATATACGTGGAATCGGCAAATATTCAGAAAGACGACCAATATACTTGTACGGGAATGTGATTGGAACCAATCTCTTCATCAGGGTAGAGGCGGTGTCCGAGTATCCTACGGACCTGAATCAGCTCGCACTAATGCATTGCTCCTCGCCCGAGTTACCAAAATCGACAATCTTCTTGCCGAGTACAATCAGAATCATCCCAATCAGATCACAGCACAGGTCATCAACGATGTACTCTCCGACAAACCTGTCACTCGTAAAGATAAAGGGAAAGACTTCGTTGAGCTTGCATTAGAAAGGCTTGAATCCGATTATAGTCGCAACCGCATAGGTCGCAGCCGTTATCAGAACGGAATCAGCGGCATGAACATATTTCAGTCATTCCTCCGGGCAACCGGCAAAGGGACATATAAACTGGATGGTCTCTATGTTAGCGAGATTACGGTCGAGCTTATTGAAGAATATATCAAATGGCGTAGATTAGTTAAACAGAACTCTGATGCCACCATCAACCATGCCTTGACACCTATTATGAAGGCTTGCGCGTACGCAGCCGACGTAAATCTAATTCCGGCTGCTATCAATGCCAGAATACAGGACATGCGTATCGTGCCCAAGATACACCTTTCGGCGGAGGATACCGAGTATGACGGCAAAAGTCTTACCCTTGATGAAATGGGGAAGCTCATCTCCTATTATAATGAGTGTCGGGAACCACGTCGCAAAGAATTTCTTGAGATGTTCCTATTCGCATTCCATGCCTGTGGTCTGCGCGTGGTCGATGTCATGACGCTGCAATGGGCGAATATTGATTTCAACCGCAAGGAGCTACGCAAAGTAATGATAAAAACCGGCAAGCGGCACATCATACCCCTCACTGAACCGGCTATCGAAATTCTCAATATCTGGAAGGCAAAGCGTGGTAATTGCCGTTATGTATTCGATTTAGTCAAGGACGATTTGAATATTGACGATGACGAAGCTCTTTATAAAGCTCGCAACAACGCCACGAAGTGCATCAACCAATCGCTGACCGTTGTAGGTGAGTCTCTTGGGCTCAAATTCCCCTTGACAATGCACGCCGCCCGGCATACGTTTGCCGTCTTTGCCCTCAACAAAGGACTCTCGATGTCAGTTGTAAGCCGACTTTTGGGCCACGGGAGTACCGACATAACCGAAAAGGTCTATGCCAAGTTCCTGCCCGAGACCCTATCTGCCGAAGTCGCCCGTCTCGCCGGAGATATAAACTCATTGTCAATAGGATAGATGATTATCCAATAAAAATCACTATTTTTGCATATGGAAACCAACGAAATAGTCCTCTATCAGCCAAATGAGACAATGAAACTTGAGGTACGCCTCGAGAATGAAACCGTATGGCTCACACAACAGCAAATAGCCGATTTATTCGGCACCAAGCGACCTGCTATAACCAAGCACCTTTCCAATATCTTCAAGTCTGGAGAACTTGATGAAAATTCAGTTCGTTCCATTTTGGAACATACTGCCGCAGACGGTAAGATATATAAAACCCAATTTTATAATCTTGATGCGATATTATCTGTAGGTTATAGAGTTAATAGCCGAAACGCCACATTATTCCGCCAGTGGGCCAATAAGGTATTGAAGGAGTTTCTACTTCGGGGATATTCTATCAACCAAAGATTGATTGAAATGAGCGACCGGTTAGATCGACGCCTGTTGGAACAAGATGGTAAAATAGCTGCCATTCGCAGAGATGTTGATTTCTTTGTCAGGACATCCTTGCCTCCCAAAGAGGGCATATTCTTTGACGGTCAGATTTTTGATGCGTACGCTTTTGTAGCTGATCTAATCCGAAAGGCTAATAATAGAATTGTGATTATCGACAGTTATGTTGACGATTCAGTGCTTGTGCAGCTGTCAAAACGGAAGCAAGGCGTGACGGTGGATATTTACGACGGCAGGATCTCACAGCAACTGCGTCAGGATGTAACGCGCCACAATGCCCAATACCCCGGTGTAACATTGCACGACTACAACAAGGCTCACGACCGTTTCATCATAATCGACGAGGACGTCTATCATATCGGACACTCTCTCAAAGACCTCGGCAAGAAACTCTTTGCATTCTCCAAAATGGATGTAATGACCGGCACGGAGCTATTGTCAAAACTATAACACAAGAACTATCATAATATCAAAAGGAGGTGCCGAGCCTCCTTTTTTCATGCCCTTGCTTAAAGGGTAAATCTTCGTAATCAGTGCCAAAAACAAGTGCCGATTTTATGATTTAGTTATACCATGCTAAATATCAGGGTGTTTTGCCTTGATTATTTCTATCTTGACGTTGTGGCATTTACTTTTGCAGCCGATTTGAAAACCAACGGCGGAGAAATCCGCAGCGTCAATACCGAAATTCAAAATTTACATGCCAAACAACTTCAAAATTAAAACTACGGAGGAAATGCTCATGCGAATCCTCCACTTGCTCGAGGAACCGCAGACACGAAGCACCTCCGGCAACAATACCTCAACCGAGTGCCGCATCTACACCAACAAGGAACTGATGAAGCTGCTCGGTGTCGAAAGCCGCTATCTCAAGAACCTTCGGGATAACGGTTTTCTCTCCTACTCCCGTCATGGGGACAAATACTGGTACACCCAGGCTGATGTCGATTCGTTTCTCAAAAGCTTCAAATATGAGGCATTCGCCATCCGTAATTCGACATCATTCGCGGAAGGAGGTGCGCTATGAATGAAAATGAGAATCTCCCCATCATTGCCGCTCATGGAATCGCTCCGGATGCTTGTGCCAGCGATGCCGTCCGTGATGATTCAGCATTGGATAATGAGCCTGATATAAGGGACGTGGAATACACCGATATAACAGACGAAGTGTCTGCCGATGATGAAGAGGATTGCCCTTATATCCGGGTAGGCACGGATTACTACCGAGAGGTGATGCGGCCACAAGCGAACGGAACCTCCTGTAAGTATCTTGCCTATTGGAAGGATTCGATCATCAAGGCGGACCGAGGCAAGAAATATCTGGATAAGGTGCCGAAGTACGACTGCTTCTGCACTGTTCCGAGTCATACCGATTACCGAAAGATAATCGGCAACGCCTACAATGTCTATGAACCTATCACCCACATACCGGCACCCGGCAACTGGGACGCAATCGAAAGTCTGCTTCGCCACATCTTTGAGGAGCATTACGAGTATGGCCTTGACTACATCCAGTTGCTGTATCAGATGCCGCTTCAGAAGCTGCCTATATTGATACTCGTTTCGGAACAGAGGAACACCGGCAAGACTACATTTCTCAACTTCCTCAAGGCTATCTTTCAGGATAACGCCACTTTCAACACCAACGAGGACTTCCGCAGCAAATTCAATTCCGACTGGGCGGGGAAGCTGCTCATCATGGTTGACGAAGTGCTCCTGTCTCGCCGTGAGGACTCAGAGCGATTGAAGAACCTCAGCACGGCGAAGTCCTACAAGATGGAGTCCAAGGGTAAGGACAGGAACGAGATTGCCTTCTTCGGCAAGTTCGTCCTCTGCTCCAACAATGAGCATTTTCCTCTTGTAATCGACCGCGAGGAGGTGCGTTATTGGGTTCGCAAGGTCAACACTCTGACAACAGACGATCCTTTCTATATGGATAAGCTTGCGGCACAGATTCCCGCGTTTCTCCACTTCCTCATGCAGAGAGAACTGTCGGTGAAATGTGAAAACAGAATGTGGTTCAGTCCGGAAAGACTGCGCACGGCAGCCCTCAACCGCATCGTCACAGCAAACCGCTCCAAGATTGAGTACGAGGTTGCCGAATTGCTGATGGACATTATGGACAATACAGGCGACGCCTCTGTCTCCTTTGTGGTCAGCGAAATCGCCACACTGCTCAGTTACCGCAACGTCCGTGCCGAGACGAGCGAGATACGTCGGTTGCTGCAGATCTGCTGGCATCTCAAACCGGCGTCGAACTCCCTTACATACCGCTTCTATTCCATGGGGATTCCTCCCGCCAAGTACACCGCCAAGACCTCCGTCGGGCGATACTACACCGTCACCAAAAATTTTATTTTGAATTTATCTCTATTCTGATGAATTGATGAATAAATTAAAGAAAGGGAAGAAGATCAGCAAGTTATAGCGCAGTAGGCTCTCATCAAAGGTCTTTTCAGTTGTTGAGAAGTCGTTGAGAAGCCTCCTATTCTTTCCCTTTCATTAAAAATCATCTTGTGATGAGTTGGATTAGACTGTAATACTGCGAGTTACACACGCTTTCATCATTTCATCAAAATTTTGCCGCTTTTAATTTTATTCAAACCTTGTCTTCCGATAGTCAGACCTGCTATATGAGTATGGGGAACGAGTATCCGGAAAGCTAAGGTAAGATTGCTTGCAATAACACTTGGTAAGTATAGCCTAATACACCTTCAAGCGAAGATTGGCGGCTCCGATGCGGAGACTGACCGTGCAAGCACCCCTGTTATATAATCAATTCCAATCAATCCATAACCAATAGTACCAATATTAATATGTCTTCACCAAAACAGATGATGGATTTCAAGTCCGTCAAATCAGTCGATGCCAATGTCAGCAACGAGCACCAGCGCAATTGGAACGATGAGCTTTTCGAGCGTAAAGCCAAAGACCCCGACCATAACTATGACCGCTCCCGAACCGCCTTGAACTTCCAGGTCGGACCCGGAGGCGTGATAACCGCCGTTGACAAATCCAGGCGTATCGGGGATAAGGTCGATGAGATAATCAAGACGCATCTCCGTAAGGATGCCCGCGTGACTGCCATCTCTAACCGTGCAGTCATGGTCGTATTCGGCGGCAACCGTGAGCGGATGCGCGAGATGGCTTTCGGCGGTCAGGATTTCCACGAGCATGAGGAATCAAACGGGCATCTGATTAGGCAACCGGAAATCGAGCAATGGGCGAAGGATGTGTATGGTTTCGTATGCCGTGAATTCGGAGAGAAGAACATAGCCTCTTTTATCGTCCATCTTGACGAGACAGGACCACATGCGCACTGCGTGTTCGTGCCCCTGACCGCCGACGGACGACTCTGCTCAAAGGAGGTAATCGGAGGCAAAACCAAGAGTGAGGCACAACGACACATGAGGGATTTGCATACCAGACTTGCCGAAGTGAACCGCAAATACGGTCTTGACCGAGGCGATGACATACGCGAGACCGGCGCACGCCATCGCTCAACTGCCGAATATAACCGTGATCTTCACCGCGAGAATACACGTCTCGAAACTCTGATAAGCGACAAGTCCGATCAGCTGACCCAGCTTGAAGAACAGATTAAGTTGGCGGAAAAGCGGGTCAAAGGTCTCACGACCATGAGTGCCAATCTTGAGAAAAAACAGACAGATCTGACAGCCGAGACAGCGCAGCTTGAAGCTGACATCGAGAGCGGCGCCGGAGATGTTTCCGAACTGAACCGCCGCATTGCCGATCTCAAGAAACAATACGATTCAACCGGAAAGCAACTCGCTGATAAACGCCTCAAACTAAAGACCGCTGACCGGCAACTCGAACAGCTCAGAGAAAACCTCGACTCACTTAATGAGGAGCGGGAAAAGGCCCAGGAAGATTACTTGAGGCTGACCGACAAGCGTCAGGAACAGATACGCATGAGGCTGACAGATGCCGTCTTCGCCAGGATGGTGGTCGATATGCGGACACTTCTAAACGCAATGCCTCCGGTTTTGAAATCGGAGTTAGATGGTGAATTTCTCACCGCAATAGCTGAACAGCCAAACGATATTCTGAAATGCGCAATGTATCTCTTCATGGGTTATCTTGATGGCGCAACCCAGTTCGCTCAGTCCTGCGGTGGCGGAGGCACCTCTTCCGACCTACCATGGGGTCGTGACCCGAAAGAAGATGACCGCCGTTTCGCCTACCGCTGCATGATGCAAGCCCATAGGATGCTAACCCCGTCCTCTCCCAGGCGCGGCATGAGCGGCAGGCGGTGAAGAGATTCCGCGGGTAAGAACGACTTGACCTCACTCATTCAAGATTCAAATAGAAGGGGGCGGTATTCTGCAGACCCCCTCTCGAAATCAGCATTTTATGGTTGATTAGGGCATAGAAATGATGCCCCCCTCAGATAATGAGCCGATTGAGGGAGTGCTATCCGGTAGCACCCCCACTAAGTAATGATTCCATTGTCCGTAATAGGTAGTCTCCCTTTGGGACAGCCTGTCATTCAGTCAACCGTAAGAGTGGAACTTCCAACGTTTCGAGGAAGCCGAAACAATCAATTATACGCAATCAATCCAAGGGATGGATGCCTTTCGGTCGAGACCTTAGGCTCGATGCACGACAGCCCGGCGGCGGTGCCGCAACTCCCGAATTTTTCAGAGTGTGATTATAACAAATTCATTGCCATTCCAACCAATGATAATCGAGTCATCAACTGCCGCAATTCGGCTGAGCGATGTTGTGAGACCGGAGTATCGGGAAATTACGTTACCGGCCCAGTCTATTTTAAGAATAATCGGCTTTTTAATCTTGGCATCTGCGAACTGGTAGCCCCAATACAAGGCGTAAATATAATCATGGGTATATGTAATATCTACTGTATGCAACGGGTTCAAATCTTCGAAGTCAGCTTCATCGAGCGTCGCCGGGTCGAAGGTCTCATTGCCTATTTTTACTGAATTGATAATTTTGCCGTCAGTGTCGAATATATCAATAACCGGATGAAGTTTATAGGCAAAAGCAAGCCGATTATATTTGTCTGAATATGCCATTTCTCCGACATTAGGCATCCATGCCTGCAATTTCGAAGAGATGCTGATTTGCCGAATGGAATCAATTCTTGATGTATTAAAATCAACAGACATGGCAACCTGGCGACCTCCATTTGGCTCTCTGCCGATGAAAACGTATTTATCCGGTTCCGTCATAAAAATGTCCTGCACATATCGGGAAAGCGCAAAAGGCATTGAATAGGTCTCATCTATAATATACTTCTGCGCTCTGACAAATGAAGTGTCATTTACAACGGTGTAAATTTCACAGTCATCCTGACTGATTACACCAATCGTTCCGTTATCAGCAATAAATGGATACGGCATATACGACGTATAATAACCGTTTTCCCGCCGTCCCATATCTGAACTTACATAGAAAGTATTTCGTAACGTATCAACAACCGCACGCCGTAGAAAACGCTGTCCGTAGCCGTCATTGCCTTCAAAGACAAATAATAATGTATCTCCTGACATTTTCATGTCAATCATATGGCGTATTGCCGGAAGTGGTTCTCCCTTTATCTCAATACTGGCAGTGGATATGGGTGCAGTCTTTGCGCCTATGCATGAGGCAAAAGCCAAAGCACATAATATCAGGATGTGTTTCATTTTAGTTCAAGAGGTTTGTATGGAATGGATTGTCTGACAGCATCGCTATTGTTCATCCGTTTACCGTCTTTCCCAATAATATGAACTTTCCCGCTATCACCTCCCATGGAAGCAATCAAGAAGCCGACGGGTGAATCGAAATATCTGGCGAGAGTTTTTTCGACCTCCGAGACAGAGCAACGTTTGTCATTGTTGTCTTGGTAAGTATATTCCATAATAGGAGCATCGGACCGCTGAACCCCTATCGCCTCCCAAACAAATTGCTTTTCTCCGTCCTCGATTTTGAGAATAAGACCGGGCAGACCTCCGAATTTATAGGGGCCGAATGGCAACGGTATTTCGGCTGCATACCACGCCGTATATTGTCTTCCGGCAAATTCGCAGGTCGCTTTCTGACATTCGTAACCTAAAATTGTGTCGTTATCTTCACTGCTGAAATTCCATTTTAAAGAAGGAACGGAATCAGAATATATCAGGAACGGAGAGATAGAGAGCCGATATTTCATATTCGCTGTTGTACCGCGAACGGGTCGGACTATTTCCAGAGGCCACGGATTGCCCGAGACATTTGAGTATGAGTCCGCTCCACGTCGAATCTGCTCGGTTGCCAATGAGTCAAAGTGGTTAATAATGTCGCTGTAATCCTTAATGCAATGTTTTCCGATCTGAACCACTCTGACATCATCATAGTAATCGCGTATATCGGGATGAAACTTATATTTCAATGAGTAGGTAATATTGAACCGTGCAGTATCGACCGGGGTTGCCTTGTCAATAATGCGGGATGTGGTTTCCTGAGCCAATCCATCCATAGAAAGGAGGAAACAAAAGAGTAGAAATAACATTTTCATAATGTTTGTGCTTAGAATATTCTGAATCGTATTTTGAGTAACACACTTCGTGGTCGAATGTTGTAGTTGGCTCTTGACTCGGTAAGAGCCAACAGGCTGGAATATACATACGACTTTCGGTTGAGCAGATTGTCGCACGACAGCGTAAAGCTGAAACGCTTTATGGTGTACTTCGCCTCGGCATTGAGAAGGAGGAATGAACGGTCGCCGTCGTTGAAGTTGTTGTAATAATGGTAAAGCGAAGTCGTCAGAATAACACCTCCGGGAATTGTAAAATCAAGAGTACCCTTATTGGTTACTGTGCGTAGCCACGGGAACCGCTCATGTCCTTTCTGTTGCGTTGCGGATTGGGAATAAATTCCTTGATACGATACCGAAAGCCATTTGAACGGTGTAAGGCTAACGTCGGCGTTGACACCTAAGCTATTGCCAGTATAGCGTACCACCGCGTCCTGAACAAGCAGAGGACTGTCATAATAGGAGTATGTAAACGAGGCTCCGATTTTAAGACGGCGCCAGTCGAATCCCTGACTCGCATGAACCTTTGCCGACAGCATATCGCTGTTCTCCGATGTGCGGCGGCTTATGGTATGTTGCACAATGCCATCATAGTAGGAACCGTAAAGAACATCGGGCGACTGCCTGAACCATGCGACTTCAGCTCCAGCGAAACTCATTGTAAGAATATTTTTGAAATCATATTTCAGCGCATAGTGCTGATTCATGCCCTCGTAAAGACCGGCAACATCGTAGGCTGACAGTTGACGGTAAGACGTCAGAATGTAACCTGAATATAATGTCTCAATGGATGGAGTCATATAATTGAGCGCGGCGGAAGCGTTAAGATTATGGCTGCTGTTGATTTTATAGGTCAGATTTAATGACGGCTCCACGCGGAAACGGTTTTTATCGGTAATTATACCGTCAAGCCTGTTGTTAAGCCGGAATAATCTGTATTTCATCGGCAAATAGAGCGAAGCATGAAATTTCCGGGTAGTGAACATTATCTCGGCTCCGAGGCCGGCATCGAGATAATCAAGCGCAAGGTCATTGCGCATCGCATCAAGGCGGCTTTCGAGGGCGTTGTGCTGATAGTTGACGATTGCCGAAGGGTGTAGGGTGAAGTTACCGACTTTAAGAGCCGACAATAATCCTGCGCTGTTTTCAGTGGATATATTGCGGAAATCGACGTGCTGATACAGCATATCGCCCGTTATCATTTCCGGGAACAGATTCGGGGTGACGGAAAGGCTGTGTGGCCGTTTCTCCATGTTGACAAGTGATGAAATCTCAAATCCACGGTCCTCCGAATTACGGTGCGTCATGTGGAATTTGTTGAGCAGTCTGTATGTGTCAGTTTTCCCAATCTGCGCTATGTCATCGTCTCCTGCAAGAATACGGCTGTTTGCGTCAGTCGTGCTCCAGTCGAATTTCAGTTGTTCCTTCAGATAATTTTCATCGCCGTTGTTCAGATATGTAAGGTCTCCGTATGCCTTCAGCATACGGGCGGTGCCTTGCATGATCTCATTCACAATGTTCTGACTTCCGTCAGGAAGAAAATTTGTGGTCGATGAACTGCTGCGACGGGTGTCGCGGTCGTTAAGATAAGCGGCGTTTATACCGAACTCTCCCGACTTACCTACACGATATACATTATTGAAAGTGGCATTGTGGGAACGGTTGAAGTAATAGAACCGTTTGTCAATGCCTGGAGTCGACGGCATGGAGATTGACGAGATATTGCTTGTGCGCGAATAATCGTTGTCGAAGGAATAAAGCTCCTGCGAAAGATCTTCGCCTGTATTGTTTCCCTTATAAGTGGCAAGGAACTGGCTATTACGCCGGAAATATGTAGCGATTGCCGAATTGTTCCACAATCCCTCATCTCCATAGCCGCCTCCGAGTGTGGCAATGAGATTGAACACACCTTTGACACCCTCTTTTAGCCGCAGGTTGATAGATGCCCGTTCCTCCGGGCGTAGCCCTTTGAGCGCCTTGATGTCCTGATGGTTTTCGAGCACCTGCACTGTTGCGATGTTGTTGGGGTCGATGTTGTTCGTGGCTATGCCGTAATGACCTTTCATAAGGTCAAGTCCTTCGATATACAGATTTTTAATAGGCTTACCTTGATAAGAGATTTGTCCGGCATCTGACACCGATATACCCGGCATCTTTTTCAACACGTCTGCAATAGACTGGTCGGTCTGTGAGAGGAAAGAAGCTACATTATAATTGATTGTATCTCCTTGCGAATAAATCTTTTTAGCTTTAACAACAACCTCTTTAAGTTCTACGGCTCTTTCCTCGGCTATAATATCGTATCTGCCGGAGTGGTTTGGCACAATCAATTTAGTCTGTGCGATTTCCATGCCGGATGCCTGTAATATAATGCTGTCGCAATCGCAGCTAACAGATAATGAAAACTCTCCTTTGTCATCAGTGAAAGCTGATGCAATAATGTTCTTAGGTGAATGATAGGGAGATGCGGTTACACTGACAAAATCAAACGGCACTTGGCGTCCATTCGTGACAGTACCTGTCAGAATGGACTCTGCCGATACATTGAGACAAACCGACAGAATTATCAGAGCGATCAATATTATTCTCTTTACAGCCATTGCCATGTTTTTGAGTGCAAAGTTAGTGCCGGAAAAGCCTTCTGAACAAAGAAACTCCCTTATTTAGTCTTAACTGATACTGCTGATTAAAGGATAATAGCTAATTTTGTAGTATGAAACTCTTTAAGACAATAACATCAATAACCATATCGGCGATACTTATAGTATTTGCCTTGAATATATTTTATCTTGCTACGCTGTATCAATCAATAGAACATGACGTGCGGCGGGATGTCCATTCAGCCATGCTGGACATGGATGTGAATGAATTGTGGCTAAGGACATTGGCCAATACCAAAGGGAAAGATGCCCAGACCCTGTATCTTGTCGATGTGGCTCAATATAACCGCGATTCATTGGCCCGACTTGACAGCCGAATATCGGAAAACATAATAGATGTGAATAATGCCACCGGCAATTATATTATTAGGGAGATGAGTCGGCAAATGCATTCTGATATGGATATAAGGTCGAAAATAAACCTTAATGTCATAGACAGTCTGTTAAGAACGCATCTCGCGGCTCGAAAAATCAATCCTGAATACGTCCATGTAGAAATTTGTGATACGCTTGGAAATATCTTGGTTGATAATCCCGGAGTTAAAACACGAGATGGTTTCGATACTTTTGATTTGCCATTGAACGGATTTATCTACCGTGCATATCTATCCCCGTTGACAGAACAGGTATTTAATAAGATGCGCGGAATAATCATAACTACTTTTATTCTTGTCTTGCTCTTTGCCACGGGTTTTTGGTATCTGTTGCACACAATCCGCCGTATGCGGACAATCGAGGAGATGAAAGACGATTTCATCAACAATATGACCCACGAGCTGAAGACTCCGATAGCTGTGGCATACGCAGCCAACGATTCCATGCTTAACTTTGATGCGGCTAATGATGAAGAAAAACGCGTATCATATCTCAACATCGCCATGAAACAGTTACGCCGACTTCAGGAACTCGTGGAGGGCATACTTTCAATGAGCATGGAAAGAAGAAAATCCATGAAGCTGAACATTGAGGATTTTGATTTGCTTCCTCTCGTCAATGAAGTGGTAGCTTCACAAAGGCTCCGCCAGGAGAAGCCTGTCAGAATATCGGTAACTGGGCAGGATTCTCTTAAAGTACGTGCCGATAAAACACATTTTATAAATGTTCTCAATACCCTTATCGACAACTCGATCAAATATTCAGGGGACAGCGTGGATATACAGATTACCTGCACGAATAATTTAATGACAATCAGCGACAACGGGATTGGCATTCCGTCAAAGTCGCTGCCATATATCTTTGACCGTTTTTATCGTGTGCCGCACGGCAGCGTACAGAATGTGCGGGGTTACGGCATCGGTCTTTACTATGCACGGCAGATACTCGGTAAAATAGGATATACCATAAAAGCGGAGAGCAAAGAAGGTCGAAGCACCACATTCACAATAAAATTATCGAGCCATGAAGAATAAAATACTTTTGGTGGAAGATGAGCCTGATATGGCCCATAGTAGCGGACACCCTGCGTTCAGAAGGCTACGAAGTCGTTGTGGCAAGAGACGGAGCTTCCGGGTTGAATAAGTTTACCACCGAAGGCGCCGACCTCGTCATAGCCGATATAATGATGCCGAAGATGGACGGTTTCGAGATGGCCCGGCTGATACGCCGCAAGTCAGCCGATATACCCATAATTTTTCTGACCGCGAAAAGTGGTATAGACGATGTGGAGCGCGGATTTGACCTTGGAGCAAACGATTATCTCAGAAAGCCATTTGAACTGCGCGAACTCATGGTGCGCATAAAGGCTCTGCTGCGTTCTGCTTCAAAATCTCCGGTTTCAATATATCGTATCGGGCGGTACATATTTGACTCGACAACACAAAGTCTCTCTATTGATAATAGAGAAACTTTGCTGTCCTATATCGAGGCACGATTATTGGAATTGCTTGCCGCCAATATCGGTATGACCGTAGATGCTTCTGCAATGATGACTGCAATATGGCAACGCGATGACCTCAGTAATCGCAATTCCTTGCACGGTTATATTCATAAGCTGCGCCAACTGCTACGCCATGACCCAAGTATTACCATTGTCAATCAACGCTCCTATGGTTATATGCTGACTCTCACGAAGTAGTGATTAATCCAAAATAATTTAGTAATTTTGTATTAAGTTGACGACATTACAAATAGATTGTTCGTCAATGGCATCATCCCGAACTTATTTCTCTTCATAAAGATTATTATGGATTTTAGTGGTATTGCTTCAAGTTTTGTGATCTCGCTGATTGCCGGTTTAGGTAATTCGGTGATCGACCGCGTTATGGATAATCAATCGCTTGAAAAGCGTATTAATGTATGCTTCCGCAAGGCCGTGGACCGGTGGGATGTAGCCGAAGATATCAAGGATGGTGTCAAGATTAAGGAGCTTGAGCATTTCTTAGCTCTCGAAAAGTATTTCAAAAATCCAGCAAAAGGAATCAACCCGAAGCTTGGCGAATTGCTCAGGCTATGGATTGATGAATTACGCAATGATCAGATTTGTTATGACTTTATTATTGAAACCAAGACCGATATTCTGAACTGCAAGTTTGATGATGCTCAAAGGTTGCTTAAAGAGTCGGTACTCTCTTCTTTAGGTGAGATCCACGATAATAATCAGCAACTCTTAGCAGGTCAGGATAAGCTGTTTGCTGGTCAGAAGACTATTTCCGATGGATTGGAAAAATTATTGGAACCGAAGAATCTCATTCCCGCAGTGAAGCAGGATTCAGGGGTAGCTGTATATGTGAACCAGAACTGTGGCATTATCAATGTCAATATTCCTAAGGAGTCCCATGTCGAGGATATAGAGAAGGCTTTTAATGACATGTCGCCACTGAAGCATGAGTTCCCCTCTATCAAGCCGGAAATAAAACGGAAAGAAGAAGAGCAGATTATCAATTGGATTGAAGCTGCAGCCGATAAGGAGGGACCCAAACGAGTGGGGTTTATTGTAGGAGCGCCCGGCATAGGCAAGACTGCACTGACAAATGTTGTATATAATCGTCTTAAGAATCATCAGGATTATGTAGTATGGGGTTTCAAAGTTGATTTGGTGAAGTTTGACGATATTTCCGACATTGAGAACAAGATGCGCATCCACATTAGTTTGGTAGAAGCCGTGCGGCGGTGTGCGGCGGTGAAGAAACGAGTGGTGGTAATAGTCGACCAGATTGACGCTCTGTCACTGTCGCTATCGTCCGACCGTTCGCCGCTGTCATCGATTGCAACATTCATTAAAGATATCAGCCGTATATCAAACGTCAGAGTATTGGTGTCATGCCGCGAGTTTGACCTTGAGTACGACAGCACTCTCAGCTCCATATATTCTTATTCGTTCGGTGCTGAGAAATGGCATATCAATCGGTTCAGTGCCGACGAAGTGAAGCAGGTGCTCCTACAGAATGGTGTGCCGTCAGAGATGAGCGCACAGGACCTTGAGGCTTTGGGCACCCCCCAGATGCTGGAGGCTTTTCTGAAAGTCAAATCGCTGAATCTACCCTGTGGGTCAGAACCAGCCTCGCTCAACTTCAATTCTCTATATGATGTCCTCTGGGACGAGCACATCATGAAGGCCAAGAGTCACAACACCGACAGTAATAGGCTTTTGGCTTGTATCGATATGGTTGTGGATGCGATGCATGCCGAACAGAAAATCAGCATCCCTTCCGCACGAATAGAATCAAAATATTCAAATGAGGTTAGCTATCTATGTACCGAAGGGTTTCTGCGTAAATCGGAACATCAACTACAATTCACCCACCAGACATGGTTCGATTATGCCTATGCCCGCAGGTTCTGTGACACCCACAAGCAGATTATTGATGAACTTCAGGGTAAGCATCAGGGCCTCTTTGTGCGTTCGCAGGTTAATTCTGTAATGACCTATCTGCGCACACACGACCACAGTGACTATGTCTTCACCCTGAAGAAGATTTTATTTGATGTGGGCGCAGACGGAAAGCCTTCAATCCGTTTCCATCTTAAATCACTTGCACTGTCTGGACTTTTCTACCAACCCAATCCCAAACCTGCCGAGAAAAGGCTTGTCGAAATAATACTCTCAACGGAAAACTCGTTAGGAATGGTGGCTCTTAAAGCTGTTAATACGCCGGAATGGGCGGATGTAGTGTTGTCGGCACTTCAGAAATATGATGAATGGAGTGCAAGCCCGAAAGCCTACCGCGCTGCGTTTCTCGACAATCTTAGCGCATTAGAATTTAATTATTCCGACTATTTTTTCAGCGCCATGAGAGAGTTGCTGAATGTCTGTAGCGAAGATGAGATAGAAGCAGTAATGTCGCAGCTATATTTCCGGAACATCACGTCTCCTCCCGTCAAGACCTATGCATTCTACACTGAACTAGTAAAACGCTATCCCGATAAGATATACGCGTCACTATTGGCAAACATGGTCAGTGAATATCCCGATTTTGTTGCCGCTGAGATGGTCAAAGCCATCAGGCTGATTGTGGCAAACCGCAAATCACAATATACTTCGCATTTCGGTGCTGACCATGAACTCAATGAAGTATTCAAGCTGCTCGAGCAAAGTAAACCCGATACGGCTCTGTCCATGTGCATTGAAGCTCTCAATTGTATCTCGGAAGACACGGCATGGGAAGTGCAACTGCGGGATGTTAAAACAAGCAAGCTATTCCACGAGTATGTCCGTAATTTAAATCCGGACATGGATTATGAACTGCCGGATTTCCTCTTCAACCACATCATAAATACATTGAAACGACGACTCGATGTCGGCGAAGATATCACAACATATCTGCATATTCTCATCGACTCCAGGATTGAGCCGATGGTATATGCCGGGCTTTGTGTTCTCGCTGATAATCCGAGTTTGTTCAAAGATATAGCATACGATACGCTCATAAACAGTGAATTCATCAACGACACAACTTCCTGGGTAGAATATGGCATTTGCAATGTGCTGAGAGTTACATTCCCTGAGTTCGATGCGGCGCATCAGAAGGCGGTTGTCAATGCTATCATGAAGGTCAATAACCCAATGGACACCAAAATATGCTATGAGAAGAATTTGAAAAATCGACTTGAATATGGGAATCCACTCACATATGAAGGTCTGCATCGGGGCACTTTGCTTAATGCAATTGATGAGAACATACTTAAGAAGATCTCGTTAGAAGCCTTCCATGAATTGGGTAGACTGCGCAGAAAATTCAAGAGTCTGGATAACCACCGACCCTGTTCAATGCAGACATTCTGCGGTTGGCAGTCGTTAGAGCAATCAGCCATTACGCATATGTCGCTCGATGCCTGGCGCACATCGATGCAGACATACAATACGAACAATCACATAGATTTTGAGACTCCAACTCTTACCGGGCAGGCAAATGTATTCAAGAATGAAGTCACACATAATCCGGACAAGTTCTTCAAGTTTATTATTGATATTATAGACGACGATGACATTATGATGGATTACCCTATAGCTGGGTTGCATGGCCTACTCGATGCTGAACGGTTAGATCTCGCAGAGCAAGTAATGATTGAAATTGTAAAATGGATTGGGAATAATCTTGAGCGCACCGACCGTAATTTTACCGTTCATTCACTACTCTTCGCTTTTACGGATAGAATTCCCAATAAAGTTTTACCGCAGGTCTTTTTTGATTTCCTTTGCCGCGTTGTATGTGAGAAGGATGACCGCAACGATGCTACAAACCTAAATGAAGGTCGTATTGAAATAGACGCAATAAACCGCACACGTGGTCACGCTGCCTATAATCTTGTAGAGTGTCAGCAATATCCGCAATATTCGTCAAGGATATTTGATATTCTTGAACAAATATCGCCAACTGCCAACGTAACAACTCGTGCCGCAATTCTACTGAATTTCGCGTTGCTCAATAATATCGACAAAAACCGTAGTGTGAAGCTATTCAAAGTTCTCACAGCGGACTATGACCCAAGACTGATGGCGATGCCGCTACATAATCTGAATCCATTGCTCTACTATATTAATTATGCTATAGATGAGCTGATTGACTATTTTGAGCATGCAATAACAACATCTGGCGGTCGTAAGACAGCATCGGTAATATTATGGCTCGCGTGGTACCGCCATCAGAACAAGATGGCGAAAGACATTCTAGACAGGGCCGTTAAGAATATTGATGCTCAGGTGGCACTGATTACATTCTTCGTGCAGCAGAACATGTATGAAGCTACGGCCATTGATTACATTTTGCAGTTTGTAGATGTCGATGAGCCATCGACTGAATTAGCACAGAGCTTTGATACGTTGTTCCGGCATCTGCCGGCAAAAAAGAATGCTGCGTGGGAAATGGTCAGGAAATATGCAGGCTCAAAGATGGTTCTCCTGCAATGCGAGGGATATCTTGCTTTCCTCAATAAATTAGCGGCTATTAATCCCGAGCTTACGCTGGAATGCATAACCCGATGTGCCGCCGTGGTACCGTCCAATACCCGTGCTATTGAAGCCGTAACTGATGTTGTGCTAAAGACTTATAACAGCATCCGCAAATATGACGATCCCGAAATGCGCCCCGAATTAGAACAGGCCATGGATATTCTTGATAAAGTAATCGAGCAGAACCACGGCTTTGCCAACATAAAAAAATTCATCCATCAGCTCGACAATGATTGACGGCAAGACATACTTAACTCTTCGTCAGTCACTCGAACTGCTATGGCGTCAAGGGGGAATCTTCATGATTGATTCCATCCTAAGTAATGCTCATGTTGAAGAATACTGTAACAATGAGGGTATTCAATATATACCAGTCAGCATCAATTCATGGAGTAAATCTTTATTGCAGATACTCAACGACAGCGGCGCCTTCCAGAATATTGACTTTGGCATTTTTCTTGCTAAGCATCAACAAGAAGAGGATGCTTTAGTCAATATCTTTGCAATGTTGGGGAAAAAGCGCAGAATATTGCTTCATTTCGAGGCCAATGATTACTTTCCGATGCATCAGGGCGGAATGAGAGCTCTTTATAACGCTCTCATTCCCCTCAGAGGTTCAATTGCGGCTATATGCATCCACGACTCATACAATAACTCCATGGTAAAAAGAATCAATTTAACCTTTATGAATAAAATAGTTTACGTCAGCTACAAGCACAATGAAGCTACCGACAGCCGTATTCAGGCGATTATCAATGGCCTGGTAACTAATCATATCAATTATTCCATTGACAAGGAACATGTGGGATATCGCGATAGTATCCGCAAATACGAGGAAGAAATAGGTCAAGGCGCGAGAATAATAGTAGTCATTACAGACGACTATTTGGAATCGCCTCACTGCATGTACGAACTCACGCAAATATGGAAAAATAAGAATGTCAAGGAACGAGTGTTCCCGATAATAGACATAGAAAAATATCCTCGGGATTCAGAAGGTTTGCTCAAGTCTAAAGCATACTGGACAAATGAACGATCAAAAAAATGCGCATTACTTGCTAAGGAAACCGGAAGCATTGAACTGCTTCAACGAGAACTCGCTGACATCAACGACATCATAGACAACATAAATAACGTCTGGACTTATATTCACGATATCAATAGTCTTGACATGATGACTTTGACTAAGGATAACGCACAATACCTGATGGATCAGATTAAGGAATCGTTTGCAACCGAAAAAGCAGGCACAAACCTGCAGACAAACAATCTTACGGATATCAACGGCACTTCACCTTATGTTGCTCAGAATGGAAACACAAATCTAAATATCGGCAACAATTATGGCATCATCAACCTCAGATAAACCATTACTTGACAAGCGGGTAGACAATAACTAAAAGACAAATATCATACTGAATATGGAGATCTCCTCCCTTAATTGTAAAACCTAAAATAATTTATTTGCACTTCTTGGAAGAATAAATGAAGCACCTTTATATCATTGGGAACGGCTTCGACATTTTTACGGGCCTTCATACAAGCTATGCGAATTTTAAGGGATGGCTTGAGCGCGAATATGTTTTTGTATATGAAAATATGAAAGCTGCTTATAACATGGATGGCGAATGGTGGAATGATTTTGAAGTGAATCTTGGAGAACTTAACGTACACCAGTTTGTCAGTAATTTTACGCCACCTGAGAAATCTAAAGAAGAAATCATTCGACAAATTGAAGAACGGAGAATACAACAACAATTTAACGAATCACATCCGAATCTTCATTATGAGTCTCCATGTGCAAATCGGCTCCGGGGATTATTAGATATTTTGCAATATTGTTTTGAGAGATGGGTTGATGATTGCCAAAAAATGATTACCGACCCCATATACACTCATATTGAAAAAGATGATTCATACTATATCAATTTCAATTATACTGATACTCTTGAGTGGCTGTATGAGATTCCCGATGAAAGGGTGTTACATATCCATGGGAGAGCATCTAAACACGATAGGTTGATATTTGGACATAATAAATATCTTCATGGAGAAACAAATGATGGAATTGATGTAGATCAGACCTGCATGGAGTTGTCTCGGTATCAAAAGAATCCATTTGAGTATATCTTTAAGCATCGAGACTTACCGAATATACTTTCACAAGTGGAATTTGTTCATGTCTATGGGCTTTCGCTTTCCCCAGTCGATGAAGACTACATTGATTGGATTGAGAAGAATACGCCTCAGGATTGCAAATGGGAATTCAGCTGGTTTACAGAAAAGGATAAGCTCCGACTTGAAAAGTTCGTACTTAATCATTGGCGTATAAAAGACCGATACAGATTGATGCAATTAGAGCCCATCAATAAAGAAGGAATAAAAAACGGAGAGCAGTAGCGTTTTATCGCCTTTTATAGCAAAGTTTGTTTGTGCGCTAAACGGTAAAATGGCATAAAACGCTGACAATCAAGTGCTCCAGCTCTTTTCAACGAGAACGAGTACTAAGCATCGATTTACACAATCAACAATCTAATAATCAGCCATATAAACAATGGAAATTTGTTTGTAGGGCTGATATTTTTATACTATATAGTGGTGTTTTATCGCCTCAGATGGTAAAATTTGTTTGTATTTGGGCAGCAAAATCTGCTATTGTTTGTATATAATCCGATCCAACAAATATTAGTGGGAATATAGATTGCCCAATCGGAACTTTTAAGGGAGCTAAGCAACTTTTTATGGTTGCGAATGATAAATGCAACCTATTTTAGTTGCCCATTTCAGTGGAAATGCTTATATTTACACAAAATTTAAGAATATGAAAATTGGAGCGATAATAACTGGCGATATTGTGGATTCCACAAAAATGGCTACAGAGGAGCGCAAATCAATGTTGCTTATGCTGCAATCCCTACCGGAATTGCTGTCGACATTTACAAAAATCGATTTAGAAATTTTTCGTGGGGACAGCTTTCAGATTAGGGTTTTGGACCCCATTGATTCATTAAAGGTTGCGCTCGCCATACGCGCCCATATCCGTTCCTTTAAGTTTGCCGAGCACAACCGCCAATGGGATGCCCGCATGGCAATTGGTGTCGGAACTGTGGAATTTGAAAATAGCACTATTGCAACGAGTGACGGCGAGGCGTATCGTTCCTCCGGCAGGAGGCTTGATTCCATTGGTAAGTATCGGCTTACAATAGAAACGCCTTGGAAAGAGGTAAACAAAGAGTTGCGAGTCTCGACTGCTTTTGCCGACGACATCATTTCCGGATGGACCCAGAGCCAAAGCCGAGTCATTTTTCAAAGCTTGACTACCAGTCTCACTCATGCCGAAATAGGGAGTATACTCGGAATTACTCGGCAGATGGTTGACAAGGCACTGAGAGCAGGTAAGGAAGATTTAATAAATTTGTATATCAACAGATTTGAGGAACTGATTAAGGAACGACTCGGATGAATACAATCATACTCATAAAACTTATTGCGGCACATCTGACTGGAGATTTTCTTCTCCAGAGTGACAGAATGTGTGTGTAGATAAATTCTCAAACAATTCCAAAGCAAAATACAAAGCCCCCGTTCTTCATTCCTTGGTTCAGGCAGCTTTGGCATACGTTTTCGTTGCTCGATGGAACTACTGGATTATACCGGTAGTGATTGGTGTAAGCCATTTTGCAATAGATCTGGTTAAAACAATGTGCAAGAGGAAAGGCTTTATCAGTCTTATATGGGACCAGCTTGCACATTTCTGCGTCACAATTGGCTTGTGGTGGTTCGCTTTTGCAGGTATGCCTCAATTTGATATAGCCGATGAAATCGTGTCTTCAAATTTCTGGCTCATCGCTACGGCATACATCGCAGTGCTTGCACCGACCTCCATTTTGATAAAGTCCTTTATTGAATATGAAAAATGGATGCCATCCGAAACTTCATCGCAAGGCTTACCCAACGCCGGCAAGTGGATTGGATATCTGGAAAGGATACTGATTCTGACCTTCATATTCACAGATAATATAGAAGGAATAGGATTCTTATTGGCGGCGAAATCAGTTTTCCGTTTCGGAGAACTGAACAAAGCCAAAGATATTAAGATTACAGAATATGTACTCATCGGCACATTCGCCAGTTTCACGATTGCCATATTGATTGGTTTCGGTATCAACTGGCTCATTGGCATGAATTTTTAATAACGCGATATAGATATAGAATTACTTTTTCTCATAGAAGACGAATATCATCTGATTTAACATGTATTAACTTTGATATGCCACGTTTTTTGCACATATTGAGCCGTATCTTTGTGCATCAACAATTCCACCATGACGAAACATCAGACCATATCTATACGCAACGACAATGGAACGGAAGTTTTAGCGCAGGCTCCTCTGATAATCTCGGCAAGCAGAGCTACCGACATTCCGGCGTTTTATGCCGACTGGTTTTTCCGCCGGCTTGACAACGGCTACCTCAGGTGGCGTAATCCTTTCTCGGGGCACGATAGCTATGTATCGTTCAAGAATTCCCGCTTCATCGTTTTCTGGTCAAAGAATCCTGCGCCTCTGTTATCTCATCTATCCCGGCTTAAAGAGCGAGAAATCGGGTGCTATATACAATATACTCTTAATGATTACGAGTCCGAAGGCCTTGAACCAAATGTTCCCACCTTAACGCAACGTATTGATACCTTCCATCGACTCGTTGATGCTCTCGGCATGGGAGCGGTAGTATGGCGTTTTGACCCGCTTATTCTTACTGACAGAATAAACATTGATACTTTATGTGACAAAATCTCACGCATCGCCGATGCCTTGGTCGGCTATACGGAAAAACTCGTTTTCAGTTTCGCCGACATTGAGTCGTATAAAAAAGTGTCGCGCAATCTCAGGCATAGCGGCATCAATTATCGTGAATGGGATAAAACGACTATGCGCGAATTTGCATCGCGACTCTCGACGTTGAACCGTGATAACTGGAATTTCAACCTGGCAACGTGCGCCGAAGCAATTGATCTTTCGGAATATGACATCGAGCATAACCGTTGCATCGACCCGGAACTGATCAGCCGTCTTGCCCCCGATGATGCCGTTCTGCAGAATTTCCTTTATAACGCAAAGACCGACAGTGGCCAACGTAAGGCGTGCGGCTGCATTCTCTCAAAAGACATCGGCGCTTACAACACTTGCACGCACGGTTGTCTCTACTGCTATGCCAACTCTTCTTCCACCTCGGCATTTGAAAATTATAAGAAATCTATCGCTAATCCGAATATTGACTCAATAATATAATTCATGAATTACACACCCAATATACGGAAATCATCACAAACCTTTTTCAGCGTATTGCAAAAAGCAAAGGATTGGTTTGCCTCGCTCAAGGTTTAATCACGGTGGTCGACCAATAGATTAGCCTCGGAGAGGCGTATTTAAACGCCCCCGCGAGGCTATCATCATTAACCGCCTTATTCAAATACAAGCATTGACCAGTAGCGCAACGACGGAACCGTGACCGTGACGGCATTGCCCTGCTGTACGAACGGAAGCTCTACCGGCACGCACGCGTCGCTGTCAGGCGACGCCACCCACACGCGCGATACCATCCTGTCCACATCTATGCTCAGTTTGATATTTGTGGTAAGTTCCGGCTCAGGCTGGTCGGCTTTGAGGTCGCGCCAGCTCAGCGAGTTTACTTTGCGGAAATTCAACAGATGATATACGAGCTGACCCTTCTGCGTCTCGGTACCGCGCACTACAATCCTGCGCGGTTGCGGACCTTTCTGATAGTTCCACACGCTCACGGCCGGAGTATCCGCCATAGGAGTGATATTCGGCGTAAGTTCACGCTTAGTGTCGTAAATCAGCGTTTCATAAGCGGTAGCGAAGTCGTAATATCTTGTTATTGACTCCGTCAACCCCGAGCCGATGCGCAGATTGGTATTGGGGAAGTACTCATTGCATAGCATATTGCCTCCCGAACCAAGTTCAAGATGGCCGGCACCGAGAGCGAATATGCATGCATCCGTAAGCAGTACACCGTGCGGATTGAACTCCTTGCCCCAGTTGTCTTTGCCATAATCATAGTTCATATAGTTGGCGAATACCGTGCGCACCGTATTGCCCGACGCCTTGTCGTTGTCAAACACAATCCAGTACAGATCCATGAACGAATGCGTATCGGCCCAGCATTCATTATAGCATACGTCAATCACACCCGAAGAAGCAATGCCCGAAGCACCGTATTTCGATACACTGTTCATGATAAGTCTCTTATCCGGATGGCCGTTTTTAAGTGCCTTCAGCAGCGAGGGAAATCTGTCGCAAAGGTTGAACCGGTTGCCCCAGTAGTCGTATGTATCGTCGCCTCGGTATCCGACCTGGTCAACCTGAAAACCGTCGAAATCGAGATTGTCATACACCTCGCGGTTGCGCCCCACCAGATAAGCCTGCCATTCGGCATTTCCCGGGTCAACGAACGATATGTTGCTCTTCCACTCTTTTGGCAAAGTGTGATAATCCTTTTGCGAATGATTGCCGTCACGGTAATAATACCACTCCTCTTTCACCCCGTCGGCGGCCGCACCTGCATTTTCAAGCGCTCCGAAACCGAGATTGTAGAAAAACGACTCCATATTGAAAGCATGCTGCACTTCGATATTCTTCTTGACCACTTCCAGCGACACCTCACGGCGCGCTATGTCGGTGTACACGGCATCGCCGCAATAAGGTCTGTGGTGGCTCAGGTGCCAGTCCTGGAACTGCACGGCATTGATATGGCGCCGGTTGAGAAACGCGATGTCACCGGTCACTCCGTCAAGTCTCGACGGCTCATACCACGCCGTGTAGCCGTAACGCGGGAAACGTTTCCAGTCCGACGACACATCCACTCCGATCGAGCCGTGGATATGCTCGTTGCCGTCGGCATCAAGTGAATATACATCCACGAGATACCCCTCGAAATCATCGGCCGGAGGAGTCCACGCCCACCATTCCTGCACCAGAGGATGCTCCTCAATGACATCTGCGCCACGGCGGTAACGCACCGTCGCTCCCGGCACATCCCTGAACTTGGAAGCCTGTATCCACACCTCCTGTCCCGGCACATACCGCGCCTTGTCTGTCCAAAGGTCAAACTCATCTATCGAGGATACCCCTGCCGGACGTTTTATATCCTGTGATACCTCCACCCTGTCAGGCGATTCAAGGAGCTGGTAATAGGAATTCCCCTCGTTGACGAGGTCTTTGTTGCCTGCGGGGCCGAGACGCAATGGCGTCCCCCCCTCGCCTTTATCTGAAATACAGAAATACGTTCCGTCGGCCACATTCAGCGTAGCTACATGGAAACTTCCGTCAGGCATAGCCGTCATAGGTACGGCCGATACCGGAGGCCACTGTATATTTTTATCTCCCGTAGCTATCTCAAGTGACTGGGCGCTGGCAATATTGGCGGCCGTCAGCATGGCCGGAACTATGAGCAGTCTGCGAAATCTGTTCATCTTACAATGAGTTTAAATGTTTTTAAATCAACCACAACGATATATATTCCGGGAGAGACCGACGTGCGGGCCGACGTAGATATAACCCGGCCATATACATCGGCGACTGAAACATGCCCGTACTCCCCCTCAACCGTGATGTCACGTCCCTCGACAGAAACACGTACACCGGAATCATCTGTAATATTTTCCGCTCCGGTTACGGTCATCATGGCCGACACCGACGGAGTGTTGCCGCTGAAATCGGCCAGCACATTATAATTTCCTGTCTGGCCGACCGTATAACTGTTTCCGTGCATGGGAGCGACATTGCCTGTGGCGCCCGACGATATGTCGACATCGGTATTCGGGCTGAAACAATACTCTTCCGGGCATGACTCATCGGCATAAAGTTTGTAATAATTACCTTTTTCCATATACACCTGCCCGGAAAAACGCCCTTCTTCGCCTCCGTATGCCTGCAACGGCGTTACCTTGCCGTCAAGCGAACGCACAAACAGCCGCTTCGGCACCGCGCCGAAATAAAGATGGCGTCCGCTGCGGTCGGCCGCAACGACATAGCGCCCGCTTGCTGCCGTAAATGCTCCGGCAAGTGAGGGACCTGCCTGCGCGGACACCGTCACCGACGGCTCCTGCATATTGAACCGCAGCGTGTACCGTCCGCTATGCGGCACTATGAATTTATGGTCATTCTCACCGTTTTCATTATATACAAGCCCGTGACGACCGTCTGTGAACGCCTCGTCGTGAGCAGGAGCATTGTAGCACGGCGACCAGTTGTTGCCTGCAAGAAACTTTATTTCGCCGGCCTGAAGCAATCCTGTCCATTCCACTACGCCCTCATCATCGGCAAATACCGGAATATTCTGCGACGGACTGCTCCACCCGCGCACCGCCGATCCGACCATCAGCATGACGGGACGGCGGAACTTGATAGTCATGGGATTTGTCGACATGTTGGCGATGATACGGCATTCCCCGACTTCTGGATTCCAGAACTTAAAATCATACCGTCCCTGACCCGATGAATTATCGACCAACGTATAAGTCTGCCCCGCTTCCACCCGCTGATTCTCATTCTCCGCCACAAGAGAAGAATTGTAATCGCCAAGGCGGTTAAGGAATTTGAACTCACCTTCACCAAGATAACCGTCCCAGATAAAGGTGCCATAGCCAATCGAAACCATCTCCTCCGGCAGATCGGGAGTCCATTGCCCGTCAGTAGCGGCAGGCCCGACAATATAGAGGTGGTTCATGTCGACAGCCGTGGCACCCGCGGCTATCGACAAAGATATAAACAGTTGAAAAAATCTCATTGTATGATTATAGGGTGGATGCTGTTGAAGCGATTAGACAATCTCTTAAAATATTATTTTCTGTGCTTTGCCACCGGATACCTTGATTACCAGAGCACCTTTTTCGGGATTTGTCACACGCATACCCTGCATATTGTAATAGACAGCTTCCACCGATGCGTCGACCTCTATTTCAGCCACGCCAGCTGATGACGGAAGGATACTGATTGTATTGTCGACAATATTGGCTGTAACATCATACTTTCCGGCGGTCGTGATTTCCCACTGGTTGTCGCCGTCGGCATTAAGTATCATCTTCGTCGCGTCGTTAGCATCGCGGAAATACCAGTATTTGCCGTTCCATGTTCCGGCGCCCTTGATAGCCCAGTTTATTTTAAATACTCCGGCATTCATCATTTCGTCCTTGGCAGTGAATACGTATGGCTCTGCTGCATTTTGACGCATGACGTGTCCCTGGTCACAGCTATAGTTTGACTCGAATGTGCTGCCTACCATAAACAGCGCGCAATACGGGATATGCGTCTGCTGGTATTCCGACTTCACTATTGTTGCGGTGAGCGACTCGGTGTCGACATTAATGAGATAGTTGGCACTCTCGGTCACATGTATTTTATTATCATCTCCGTCCACCATCAGCGATACTTTCCCTTCTGCATCAGGGGTAGCATTTGCCGAGACCGAATGAAATTCTTTATTGCCGAAATCGTATGTAGTGAGAAATTTGAAATCCTTGTCTGCTTCAAGGTATACGGTCCCGGTATAGACCTTGTCATTTTCCGCAGTCGCTACAAGTGCGGTAGCATCGTCAAGCGACCACCCGTAAGATAAAGCATCGCCTGCAAGGAAAAGTAAATCCTGACGGTTCTGAGCATTCATGGTAGAGGCACCTGCAAGCATAATGGCGCCGATTGTTAGTTTGGTAAAGATTTTCATAAGCTTATATTTAAAGTTAAGTATCTCTAAAAAAATGACAATACAAAATTAACATTGAAATATCCGAAATTTACATCAAAATGTGACAATGGAGTAAATATGTAGTCAATACACCTGTATTCATAACAATAACATTCTAATAACCATCAGTTTACCATTCAACTTCAACCGCAAAAATATAGTAATTGAAATGCCCGTAAACATATAGCGAGGCGATTGACCGATAGCTATATCAGTCAATCGCCTGCAATATAAAACTACAGCTGCTAATAGTAGCCGCGGTTTGTAACCGCGGAAAAACCGGTAAAAAATTCCCTTCTGACAGCACTATATCAGTATGTCATCACGGGAGCAATCTCCTTGGCCTGCTCTATCATGCGCTCTATTTCCGACACAGCGGGCACACGGTTGCAAAGATTTTTTGCATCATTGACTTCGACAAGGCGTTCATGCAGATTAGCAGCCACACGGTGACGCAACTCCTTGACGGTATCCACTCCGGCAGCTTCGAGCAATTCGGCAAACTGTCCTGCCACCCCTTTGATTCGGAACAAATCGGCATGGTTGGCCCATTTCAATATCAGTTTTTCAGATATGCCGGTTTCTTCGGCCAGCGCGGCACGGCCTTTCTTTGATGCGGCCTTGTCAAGCAAATCTTCTGTCGTCTTCACGCCTGCAGCCTCAAGCTTACGGGCAAATGCCCCGCCTATTCCTTCTATTTCTTCAATCTTGTATGCCATAGCGTTAGATTTTTAATGTGTGTCTATAATTAACAATCAAGCACAACGGTTTGTTGTAAAAAATACCTAAGCAAAGTTGACCGGGGGAAGGTGTTGCAGAACTATACTTTCCGCGGTTAAAAACCGCGGCTACTATGCAAAGTTTCTGATAATCAGCTACGTAGTAGCCGTGGTTCTCAACCGCGGAAAGCTAAAACCGAGTTTTGCAACATCCACAGTAATTTTCTGTAATAAAGGTTGTCACTTATAATTTTGAACAGTTGCCTAAAATTAGTAGCTTTGCAGCAAAAGATTGATATTAGAATTTAAATTAAATATGAGAAAAACTGTATCAGCCCTAATTTTTTGCATGGTGGCATTTATGTCATCATGGGCTTCCAGCAAGACAACCGAGATTTACAACATCGCCGGAAACGACACACTGCGTCTCGACTTCTACCCTGCGGCATCACCCGCGCCCTCTCCCGTAATGATTTTTGCTTTCGGTGGAGGATTTAAAGGTGGCGACCGAGCCGATAGCTCCTACATCCCCATGTTTGAATATCTGACCCGCAACGGCGTGGCAGTCGTATCGGTCGACTACCGCACTCTGCTTAAAGACGTTCCCGCACAGGAAATGATGACACCCGAAGGCTTCAAGTCTCATCTCGCATCGGCCATACAGGCCGCCACCACCGACTTCCTCACAGCCACCGGCTATGTCATATCAAAATCTTCACAGTGGAATATCGACCCTGACCTGATTTTCGCATGCGGCTCGAGTGCCGGAGCCATAACCGTACTCCAGGCCGAAGACACATTGTGCAACGACAAGATATATTACGCCGGCGTCGGCCTTCCCCACGATTTCAATTACGCAGGTGTCATATCGATGGCTGGAGCCGTATGCTCCGACGGAGCGCCGCAGTGGCAGATGACCCCATGCCCCATCCTGCTGTTCCACGGCGACGCCGACAGCGTGGTGCCATTCGAGAAAGCCACTTTGGGCGACTTCGGACTCTGGGGTTCCAAATCCATAAGCACTGCGCTCAGACAGAAAGAGATTCCCCACGCTTTCCACCGCGTCAACGGCGCGTCACATGAGATAGCTATCGCGCCGTGCACTGGATATTGCGGCGAAATCTATGATTTTATACGAGCCGTATGCAACCGCACGTTCAATAAAATCGAAGAAACCGTATCGTCCGTACCCGGCCTCAACGGCTACAAAACCGACTTCACCATCGTCGACTATATCAAATCCAATCTCTGACCTGACTCACGCCAGTCTGATAAGCTCGGGAATATAGCAACTCACCTTCCGCGGAATATCTTCCCCCGGAAGCGTCACTTCTGTATCGCGGTCGGCAAAGATCATTGCCACCCGGTTGCCGCTCTCGTCATCGGTCTTTGTCACCACGAGGACTTCGGCCTCACCATTGCGGTAGCGGTCAAAATCATTGCGCCCGCGCCACATTGCCGGATTGTCCCGGCGGAACGTCATCACATCGCAGACATAATTGAACAGACGGCGTTCCCGGTCATCATCCGCCTTAAGATGGCCCGACGTGCGTGATGCATTGTCGGGCTGGCCACCGTCGCAGTCGCGCGACAGATCGGCATACTCGTCGCCGTAATAGAGTGTCACGGGTCCCGGATAACCGGCAAGTATGGCAAAACGCGTCATCATGTTTATCTCATTCCCGTCGTCATAGAAATTGTCTGCCACCCGCACCCCGTCGTGATTGCTCAGAAACAGATTGGGCAGGACATCATCGGGAGAGTAACCGCGTTCCGAAGGGGGCGAATATACTCTTATCACATCATCCCAGCCATTTTCCAGCCCGCCGCAGCCTTCACCGTTCATAGCTCCCGACACAAGCTCTTTGCCGTCGAAATCAAACGCGCTCTTAAGTCCGCCGTCGCGGAATATACGCGAACTGATACCGGCGGCATCACTCCAGTCCTCGCCTACCATGTAGCCGAGTATTCCCCATTCTTTACCCTCGCTTCGGCGTCTGTCGCACAATTCCCTGACGGCCTGCGATATCTCGCACCAATAATTGTGACCGTCCTGACATAACTGGTAGGCCTGGTCGAAACGCCATCCGTCAATCTCAAATTTGTCAATCCAGTAAGTGGCCACCTCCTTGAAATAATCAAGCGAGTCGGGATACTTCACATTCCCCTCGCCACCCTCTTCGCCACGGTCGCTGAGAGTCGGCGTCGAATCGACTACATGACCCGATGGCGACGGTCCTGTCACCCCGCCATGATGGCCGAACACCCCGTCAAGTATCACATACAAGCCTCGCTCGTGAGCCTTGCCTACCAATTCCCGGAGGTCATCCTCCGTGCCGAAATGGGGGTCTATTTTAAAATAATCATTGGCAAAATAGCCCGTAGCCTGCAACTTCTCGCCGCCATCAGCCTCCGAACTGTCAAAGACAGGTGTTAGCCAGATGGCATTGACACCTATGCGTGCAATGTAGTCAAGAGCATGTATGATGCCGCGCAGATTGCCGTCTTTCCGCTCCCCGTCAGGCCCCCAGAGCTGGTCATAACCTTCAGCTCCGTCTCTTCCGTGGATAAACGAGCCCACCATTATCTGATATATCGTCAGTGCTCTCCAGTCTTCATTTGGTTTCATAATTCTGTCATTTATAATGATTACTAAGCTAAAAACAGAATTATGTCATGTATTGTTGCAGGTCAGTCCCGGCGGGAGCTGTAGCATCACCTGTCGATTCACTGCTTTTCCGGGACGGTCTCGGCGGACTCCTGCATCAGCAGCAGCGTGTCGCCGGGGTGCAGCGCCAATCGGCCGTTGGGCACCATGTATTTGTCGCTGCGCTTTATCATGATTACAAGCGAACCCTGCGGCAGTGACATCGAGCCAAGTGTGTTCCCGTTGATGAAATGCTCCTCCGTCAGCACAAGTGTATGGAGCGACGTCGGCATGTCATCGTCAAGCTGTATGCCGAAATCATCGGCCTGTGGTGCCTCTTCCTCCACAAGCCCGAGGCGTCGCGCCGCGGCAATCACGGTCGTGCCCTGCACAATTAGCGAGAGGAGCGTTACGAAGAATACGATATTGAATATCTGCGACGCCCCCTCCACTCCGGCCACCACCGGATATGTGGCGAATATGATAGGCACCGCGCCTCGCAATCCCACCCACGACACAAATGTCTTCGACCTGAGCGACAGCTTGCGGAACGGCGTCAGCGTAAGAAACACGCTGAGCGGGCGTCCTACAAGTATCATGAAAACACCTATCATCAGCGACACCGGTGCTACGGCAAGCATATCCGCCGGATTGACAAGCAGACCGAGCATAAGGAAAACCACTATCTGCGACAGCCACGTAAGCCCGTCGACAAACTTCGTTATCCCCTTGCGGTTCGGCAGCGAGGCATTTCCCACGAATATACCCGTGATATATACGGCGAGGTAACCGTTCCCTCCCAGTTCCGAAGCCAGCGCGAAAGTAAGAAACACCGACGCTATGACAAGTATGCCTGACATCGAAACGGTCTGCGACGGATCTTCGGCCGCGCCCTTTTTACCGCCCATGCGCACGTATACTCTGATAAGCCATTGCGTCAGCTTGCCCATGGCCGCGCCGGCAAGTCCCCCAACCGCAAACTGTAGCAGCAGCATCTTGCACAGCGCCCACCCGCTGAGCGGTCCGCTCAGGGTGATGGCGTCGATGAGCACAATTGTAATCATATAGGCCATCGGGTCGTTTGAGCCGCTCTCCAGTTCGAGCATCGGGCGCAGATTGTGCTTCAGCCCCACCTTCTGGCTGCCGAGAATACCGAACACCGATGCCGAATCGGTCGACGACATAGTGGCGGCAAGCAGCAGCGACGGAAGCAACGCGAAATGTATATTTGTCCATTCCATCCCCGACAGCAACCAGATGAACAGTCCGGTGAACAGCGCCGTAAGCACCACGCCTATCGTCGACAGCATCAGTCCCGGCGCTATCACCGGACGTATCGATGATATCCGCGTCGACAGTCCGCCCGAAAAAAGTATGATGCACAGAGCTATCATGCCTATGAACTGGGCGCTGTGCATATCATTGAAATGTATTCCGAGCCCGTCGACACCGAATCCCATGCCTACAAGCAGGAATATCAGCAGCAACGGCAGCCCTATGCGGTAACTTGTCTTTCCTATCAGTACTCCGGCTATGAGCAGTATCGAGCCTGTCATCAGTATGTTCTCGGATGTTATGGCATTCATTGGTGGCAGGTATGATATAGTAAGTGATAAATACAGTTCAAATATACGAAACACACGGCGATTATACAAATCCGACGCCTCGGCGCCCGGCAATTATATATGGATACAGGCCGTCCCCGCACCCATATTACACATCAAAAGTCTGAAATGTTCACCGGCCACACCTCGGCCTGACCGTCATTTCAGCCCGATAAAACCTTTCGCCATGCGTTTGAGCCGGCTCAGTATATCCCACTTAAGCACCACAAGATGCCCGATACGCGGGTCAATCTCGGTTTTCAGCCTTATGTCGGCGACATCAATATTCTCCACGCGCGCTATCAGCTCGCGGGTCGAGGGCGGCAGTTCGGGCAAGCCGTCGGGCACAAGCATCGCCACATTCCCTCTCTCCATAGCGAACTTCTCCCACTGCTTCGCCTCTTTTATCGGAATATACTCCTTGTCGACAATATACAGCTCGGCGTAAGTATCGACGTATGCCGGCCCGTGCGACCGGAACAGCCGCTCGAGATTACGCCCGCGTCCGCGCGACTCGATGTTGAATGACATTCCCGACAGATTGTCGGCCGTAACTGCGTCGTCATTGCAGTTGTCAAACACGTATCTGACATCAAGCCTCCGGAAATCGATGTCGTCTTTTATAAAACTCGACAGTTGCGGCACAAAGCGCCGGTTGACCGTGTCGGTGAGTATGTCGACATCCAGGAATACACGGTCAGCGCTGCGGCGCCACAGACGCGACATCGCCCATTTGCCCCTGATTGTATCGGTAGCGGAGCCGGTAGCCCGCACCTTCTCGGAAAGCGGAATTCGCCGCGGGATGCACACCCAATCCGACCATGAAAAATGGTCGGGAAACGCATCCGACACGCTGTCAAGCCCCTCGGCATTACGGAACTGGTAATAGGAACGGCACGACAGCATTCTCGGCAAGGTCCACCCGCTGAACTTCCTCACCCCCTGCTCCGGCAGCATGAAATCCACCATCTTCTCCCTGAACAGCACCACCGTATCCGTATATGTGGTAAGCGTCGAGTATTCACGCATATACCCCAATATATGGAGTGCCCTCTTGATGTCTGACCTCACTACCACCTCGGGAAGCTGCGCCGCATTCTCGCTCATGCGTATTCTCGCCGCGCCCGGCCGTTTTACAGTCTTGGGTTCATAGCCGAGATAGCGTATGACAATCGGATATGACTCATCCTCCACCAATGGCATCCGCCCGCTCGTGGAGGTCAGCCCGATAAAATTACCCCTCCGGTCAAACACCGAAGCCTTTGCGAGCGGTTCCCCCGACGCGGCATCAACCACAACCGAAGCCTGCTTCTGCGCCTGCATCCCCAATGGAATTACAATTGCGAGCAATATGATGATTTGCCTGAGAATCATCGCGCGTCACTTGATTTTACGTCCGTAATAGTATGTATTCCAGGTATCATGCGCATAACCATCTGGGCCGCAGCTGAATGAATCGGCCATGGCACCGTTGATTTTCACACCGTCGAAATACACATTCCACGCATCCTTGGCATACCCGTCATTGAGCACGCGGAAGCTGTCGGCCGACGCTCCGTTGATTTTCACCCCGTTGTAATATACATTCCATGAATCACGCGCATATCCGTAGCCCGACACCTGAAAAGACTCCGCCGAAGCAAAATTTATTTTGTTTCCGAAATAATATACCGCCCAGGCATCCTTGGCGTAACCGTCGCCAAGCGCCACAAATCCCGAAGGAGAAGCCCCCTCTACCCTGCGCCCTTCGAAAAACACACCGTTGTCATTCACATAATACTGCGGCACGCGATAATGCCGGCAATCATCACGACAGTCACGGCAGCCGCAACGTCCCTGCGCGGCAACCGGCACCACCGCCAGCAACATAACCGGAATCAATAATGCAAAAAATCTTTTCATAATCGGTCATTTTATAATATTTCGGGATTTAAGAAAATATCACGTGACAAACATCCTTTTATACATTAGACGCATTCATATCCCCAAAGTTAACGGTAAATTAGACAATATACGCTAATATATGTTAGAATATGTTTTTTCGGTTTAGATGTCACATTTTCTACCGGCAATGCGTCATATAATCGAGAATTCTCGAAAAACAGGCTTTTCCGACAACCATAAAATCAAAAAATCATGTTACTCGACCAAATTTTTATTACTGTAGCCGTACTTTTGCCGGCACTCATCGTTTGGATATTAACCCGCGCGACAATAAATAAAGACAACAAAAACGCCGAAATTATCATAAAGGCTATCGAAAACAATTCCATCGTCGACACCGACAAACTCGTAAAGGCACTCAGCAAACGAGGCAAGACTCCCGGCCAATTGCTCAATCTGAGACTGCTACGCGGCTGCATCTTCACATTCATCGGCATAGCCATAGCGATATGCATAGCCATAAAGTCCTGCTCACTCCCCGAAATCCATATACGCTACAACTCGATGCTCTTATCAGGCATTTCACTTGCAATCGGATTTGCATATCTCGTAGTGTATTTCGTGACTCGCAAATCGGTCAAGGACGAAGATTGAGCCTGCCGCCAGACTGAATAATGGACCGACAGCAATTCATCAGTTACGTAGAGCAGAATCAGAAAGCGGTGCGCCGTTTTCTGACTGCCCTGTGTTGCGGTGACAGCGCGCTCGCCGACGATCTGGCCCAGGACACATTCGTCAAGGCATACCTGTCGTGCGACAGCTTCAGGGACGACCGGCGGTTCACGGCATGGATTTACCGCATAGCCTACAACACCTTTGTCAGCAGCCGTCGTAGCACCCGCGTATCCGGCCCCATATCCGAAGCCGGCGGTATCGACAGCGCCGACTCCTCCGACAAGGCATTCCAATATCAGGAACTGTATATGGCACTTGACCATCTGACCGAAAAAGAACGCTCAGCGATACTCCTCTACTACATGCAAGGTTACGCCGTCAACGAAATAGCCGGAATAACCGGCTCAACTCCCGACGCCGTCCGCCAGCAGCTCACCCGCGCCCGCTCCCACCTCAAAACCCTCCTGAAACAATAAGTATGAACAAAGTACGGAACTGTTATAAATCTTATGTAAATATGACACGTCATGATGTAGGGCTGCACCCCGGCGCAGCCGCCGGACAACCGATAATCAACCTCCGCAACCGGCTGCTCCGGGGAGCAGCCCTACATCATGCAGCCGCCGGTACCAGTTTTGCAACACCCACCGCGCCCGCAATGCCGTAGGGACGCACGGCTCGTGGCGTCCGCAACACATCAACCGACTTCCCGCAATTTTGCACTCCCCCCTCTCTTAAACACAATACAATTATGAACGAAGACAACCTCAAATCCATCTTTGACGACTTCAATCCCGGCCTCACCCCCGACGACCGGTTCATGTCCCGTCTCGAGCAGAACCTCCGCTCCGTAGAAGTCGTAAAAGAACAGATAGCCACGGCACAAAAGAAAAAACACCTTCCCGTCATCATAGCCGCCCTCACTGGCTTCATCGCAGGCCTCCTCTGCACCCTCGCCTACCCCTTCCTCCACACCACCCTCAACAACCTCGCCCAGGCCGGCACCGAAGCCGCCACCCTCATCTCCGACTACAGCCCAATCCTCCTCTACACCCTGATTACCCTCCTGACAGGCACCCTCACCTACATAGCCTACGACCTGACCGCCACCGCCATTAAATCCTCACCCCTCCGCCTACCCCTCAAATAAATATTACAAAATTTATAAGACCTGATACATTATCCGCTGATTGACGGCTGTACCTCGGCACAGCCGTCAATCAGCGGATAATTAGGGATATTCGGTAAAATATCCCTAATTTAAACTCTAACAATAATCATCTATTCCGTCCTCTCCCTCCCATTTAAGACCTTGTGCCAAGGTAAGGGCTTTTTGTGCTCCTCGTTCTTCAAAAAATGTTGTACCCTCGTGTACGTATTTTCCATATTCAAACGTTATAGCCATTATAGAAAATCGCTTCATACCATTCAGTGTATGAGATGTGACAAAAAGGCAGTTATCATTACATAAGGCAAATTCGTCTATAAAATATGTAGCATATTCATTTTTTGTTATAACAGCTCCCTTTCTCAAATTATTTAGATAGGCAATTAGTGGCTTATCTGCTATTTCATTAGGACAGAGCGGAAATTCAGTGGGAGTACGCCAGTATCTTTGCAAAGCGTTGCGAGTTAATGACTCACAAATTCCTTCCATGTAAGCATCTTCGCTTACCATAATACTATCAACAGGGTCTGGTCCTGGGACTCCATACATCTTACGCAATTCATTTTCAATCGGAAGTTTATCTAATAATTCGCTTTTATCTTCCTGTTGTGTATCAAAATTACATATAAGACTATTTTGTCCGGGGACATCATATATTTTTCGCAATTCCTCTTCAAATGAAAGCTCATCTAATAGTTCACTCATACCTCTTCCTATTCAAACTTCATTACAATTTTAAATTTAAACTATAAAATCTCTAACCTATCAAATTTCTCCTGTCCTCCCGTGCTCTTGTTCAGATATAAATTTTCGTGAACCGATTAAACAATGCTCTATTGTAGAGGTCTTGTTCTATTGTCGGGACTCTTGTACTATTGTATATATTTTATATGTACTGATGTTTATAAAAAGCAAAACAGTCCCAGATGTTTGATACATCTGAGACTGTTTTTAAAAGAGTGTCCGAAATGAGACTCGAACTCACACGAGCGAAAGCTCACTACCCCCTCAAAGTAGCGCGTCTACCAATTCCGCCATCCGGACATATTCCCAATCTTGCTTCCTGTAAAGAAATGTGAATGGTTTGGAGCGAAAAACGGGACTCGAACCCGCGACCCCAACCTTGGCAAGGTTGTGCTCTACCAACTGAGCTATTTTCGCAAATTGCAGAAGCTCGACGCTTTGGGAATATCTATGTTAAAGAACTCTTTTGGAGCGAAAAACGGGACTCGAACCCGCGACCCCAACCTTGGCAAGGTTGTGCTCTACCAACTGAGCTATTTTCGCGTTTGGGTCATTGTTGTGCACCCGTTTTTGTCGTTTGCGTTGCAAAGGTACGCATTTTTTTTGAACTGGCAATAGTTTCCGCCATTTTTTTGCAACTTTTTTTCCGATTTTATTGTTTTCATCATCTGCACCATGCCGGCCAAAACGCGGATTCCGGCTACTAATCGTCTAATATACAGCCTAATATTGTCTTAAAATGTATTATCCCGACTTTAGCGATAAAAAACGCAACAAACGCCCTTTCCAAAACAAAATTTCACAATTCAATGTTATTTTATTAAAAATCCGCCGTTATAAAACTGTTATAACACTCTCGCGGATTTGGCCGAAAGTGTATTATCTTTTAAAATTTCAGAATTATGAACGATTATGAAAGACGGTTAAAGAACCGGGAAAACGAACGTCAGGAACGGCGCGCACGCAATCGCCGACGCGCGCAGATATGGCTTGTCGTCGGAGTTGTCGTATTGATTACCCTGCTGTTCTTTTGGGTAGACATAGCCGACATGCTCGGCTGGGGCGACGGAGCCGCATAACCCACCCCGAACTCGCGGTCACGACACGAGCGACAATTCGCTCAGGTACTGTTCGAGCTCGGTCGACGACAGGCGCGCATGTATTTTCCCCTTTACGGCTATTGATATATTGCCTGTCTCTTCCGATACGATTATGGCTGCCGCATCGGTAGCCTGCGATATGCCGAGTCCGGAGCGGTGGCGCAGACCCATCGAACGCGGTATATCCGTATCGTGGCTTACAGGCAGAATGCATCCTGCGGCCATAATGCGGCCGTTGGCTATGATCATGGCACCGTCGTGGAGGGGTGAATTTTTGAAAAATATATTCTCGATAAGCCGCGAGTTTATTTCGGCGTCAATCATGTCGCCGGTCTTCTCGTAGCTGTCGAGAGGGATGGCCTGCTGTATCACAATCAATGCACCCGTCTTGCTGCGCGACATGTTCATGCACGCGTAGACCACGGGCATGATCCATTTGTGGGCGTCTTCCTGCGCCGTCACCTTATGATGGTGGAAAAGGTCGCTGATGAAGCGCCATCGCTTCTGCGAACCAAGCTCCACGAGAAACCGCTTTATCTGGTCCTGAAACAGGATGACGAGCACGAGCAGACCGATACTCATGAATTTATCGAGTATGGAACCGATGAGCCGCATGCCGAGAAGTTCCGACGTCACCACCCACACCATTATGAATGCCAGCACGCCGTAGAATATGTTTATCGTGCCCGACTCTTTCATCAGCCTGTACAGATAGTACAGCAGCAGGGCTACGATGACAATGTCAAATATGTCTTTTATTCCGAAGGAGTCCATGACGGTAGATTATTTGGTGAGCTGACTGATGATTTTCACTGTGTCGACAGCCGCCTTGACATCGTGCACGCGCAGTATATCCGCACCGTACAGAAGCGAATAGGCGTCAAGCACATTGGTACCGAGCAGCGAGTCAATGCTCTGCGGCGCCACGTCGAGCAGACGGTTGACCATCGATTTGCGCGACACGCCCACGAGCAACGGGCACTCCAGCGAGCGGAACGCCTCGAGGTCGGCCATCAGGCGGTAATTCTGTTCGAGTGTCTTTCCGAAACCGAATCCTGGGTCGACAATCACGTCGCACAGACCCCGCAGCCTCAGGTCGCGCAACACATGTTGCAGGTCATTGAGCACGGTCGGAGTGGTCTCGTCGACGGGCGTCTCGGGCGTAAGCGACGAGGAGGCGGGATGCATCAGTATGTATGGCGCTTTCAGGTCAATCGCGGCCTGAAGTATGTCGCTGTCGATATTTCCAGCGCTTACGTCGTTTATTATATCGGCGCCGGCTTCGACTGCCTGCCGCGCCACTTTGCCGCGGAAAGTGTCAACCGAGATTATTGCCTCGGGAAATCTTGAGCGCACAGCCTCAACCGCAGGAATGACGCGCACGAGCTCTTCATGCTCGGTAGCCGGCGTCGAACCGGGCCGCGTGGAGCAACCGCCGATATCGAGCATCGCAGCCCCCTCCTCCAGCATCCTCTCCGCCGTGGCTACGGCCTCGTCGGCACTGCTGTTGCGCGAGTTGCAATAAAACGAATCGGGCGTGACATTGATTATGCCCATCACCACCGGCTCAAAAAATTCCTTGAGCTGCCCCTTAATGTTCAATGAAAAATATCGGCTCATGCTGTTTGGCTCTTTTCTGCAAAAGTAGCAAAAATTTCGCAGCCTGCAAATTCCATATACCACGCCCCCGATGCGATAATCCCTTTTCTATTTCAACAGTTTTCTATCCGTATCTCCACTTTCAAGAATACTCATCTGATGTATGGCAATCTGATTGAGTTTCATCAATCGTGCCTGTTGCGACATTCCCTGTTCAATAAATACAGCATTGAGGTTCTCCATATTGGATAAACAAATCAATTCATTGATGGTGGCATAATCCCGTATATTACCTTTGAGGTCAGGATTAGCATCGCGCCATTGCTTTGCCGTCATGCCGAACATCGCCACATTCAGCACGTCAGCCTCATTCGCATATATGATGCTCGCCTGATCATTGGTAATCTCGGCAGGTATCAGATTATGCTTGACAGCGTCGGTATGGATACGATAGTTGATTTTCGAAAGTTCACGTTTAGCCGACCATCCAAGTTGTTTTTGTTCTTCGTATTTTAACCTCTGAAACTCTTTTACTATATATACTTTGAATTCCGGACTTATCCACATTGCAAACTCAAATGCAATATCTTTATGTGCATACGTTCCACCATAGCGCCCGGCCTTTGACTGCAATGAAATAGCGTTAGTCTTGGCAACAAATTCCTTTACGCTTATTTTAAAACTGTTGAGCCCGGACTGATTTTTAATTATGGCGAATTCGCCATAATTAAAATTTGGATTATAAACCTTCTCCCAAATCCCAATAAACTCCAATGTATTACGGTTACGCAACCAATCTGTGATAAAGAAATCTCCATCTTTAGCCCGAAGCATATCTGTAAGGCAGATATAGTCTTCTCCATTAACTTTCAAGACATTGACTTCTGTATCTTTTACTACTATTTTAATCATACAGTTAATTATAATTATATTTGCATTAAATATGATTAAATGCTAACATACCCTAAGGAAAAAACTACCAATGCCGACCCGGACATATTCAGCTATTGTCATTGCACTGCGGGAGTGACGGGACGGTCGAAGACGTCGGGATTGTCGGGAGCTGTGTGGCTGCCACTTTTCGTAGATTTAACCGTCTTTTTGCTTTTCTTCTTTTTCTTGGGCGCGGCTTTTTCGGATTGCACGACTGTATCTGATGATACTGCACCCGCGTTCGGATTATTGACGGCCGTTTCAGTAGCATCCCCGGCTCCGGCCGGGTCGCCGTCGGAACTGCCGCCGGGTCGCCCTACAAGCAGTATCACGGCATACACCGCCGCCAGAAACGCGATGAAGGTCAGTGTCGCCATATTGCGCCGTCGTGTAGTTTTCATCTCCGGAATCAATCAAATTGTGCAAGAAGTATGACGGCGATAGCCACAGGCGCTATCCATTTTATTATGAACAGCACGATACACGTGGCCGCGCTTCTGACCGCCGAACCGTTGGAAAGCTGGTCGGCAATCATCCCCTTGGGTGCGAACCAGCCGGCATAGATGCACATCGCCATCGACCCTAACGGCAGCAATATGTTGGTAGCGACCGTATCGAGAAGGTTGAAGAACGACAGCCCGAATATCTTGAATCCTGACAGGCTCCCCATCGACAGTGAACTCAGCGAACCGAACAGCAGCAGCGGTAACAGCACGGTGAAAACCGCGGCGCGACGGCTCATCCTCATCCTGTCCTGGAAAAACCGCACCGACACCTCGGCAATGGAGATAGTCGACGTCAGCGCCGCAAGCAGCAGCAACATGAAGAACAGCACCGCCCAGAATTGCGTGCCCGGCATGCGGGTAAACACCTCGGGGAGTGTCACGAACACCAGCGTGGCGCCCTCAAGGCTCTCCCCCTCCATGCCGAACGACGTCACGGCCGGAAATATTATCAGACCCATCATCACCGCCACGACCATATCAAGGAGCGACACAATCGTAGCCGTGCGGCCGAGTCTGGTATTACGCGGAAAATAAGCGGCATACGTGATGAGTATACCCATGCCGAGACTCAGCGAGAAAAACGCCTGCCCCAATGCGTCAATCACCACGCCGCCGTCAAGTTTCGAGAAATCGGGACGCAGGAAAAACTCCACACCCTCCGACGCTCCCGGCAATGACAGTGCCACCGCACAGAATATTACCAGTATGACGAAAAGCAACGGCATCAGCACATTGGATATCTTCTCGATACCCTTCCTGACACCGCACAGCAGCACAATCATGTTTATGGCAATCATCAGCACCGTATACAGTATCGGCTTCCAGTCGCCCGACACATACTCCTGCATCTTGCCGTCGAAAGTGGCCGTCCCCTCAGATATTCCCGCAAACAAATTGCCGGAAATGGAGTTGACGAGATATTCGAGAGTCCATCCCGCCACTACTATATAGAAACAGAGTATCATATACGAGGCCACAAGTCCGGTACCCCCTACAATCCACCATTTCGTGCGGGGAGATATGCGCTTGTAGTCGCCCACCGCGTCCGTGCCTCCTTCGCGTCCTATGGCGAACTCGCCGAGCATCACGGGTATGCCGAGAAGCAGCACACATATAATGTATACCAGAAGAAACGCCGCCCCGCCGTTGGCCTGTGTCTCAGCCGGAAAGCGCCATATATTGCCCAGACCGACAGCCGACCCCACAGTGGCCGCTATCAAACCTATTTTTGAACCGAATTTTGTTGCCATCAGCTATAATTTGCAACAAAATTATACCATTCGATTAAGTTTTGCAAATATTTTCATTCATATAAATCATATTTATAACAATATGTCAATATCTTAACTCAATTTCACACTATCGCCGATACCATATTTTTCGCCGAAACCATATTTAACAGACGCATGGTAGCGATATATCAATATTTTTCGGTAAATTTGCAGCCGTAACATTATTAATATAGTATTTTACGCCACAACCTCATCATTTTTTGCAATGGCAACAAAACCGTCAATTCCAAAGGGTACGCGCGACTTCTCGCCCATCGAGATGGCTCGCCGCAACTATATATTCAACACCATACGCGAAGTATTCTCGCTCCACGGCTTCTCGCAGATAGAGACCCCGGCGATGGAAAATCTCTCCACGCTCATGGGCAAATACGGCGACGAGGGTGACAAACTCCTGTTCAAGATACTCAATTCGGGCGACTTCCTCAAAGGCATCGACCGCGCAATGCTCGATGACGAGACCGCGACTCTCCGTCTGGCCGCCCAGCTGTGTGAAAAGGGATTGCGCTACGACCTGACGGTGCCGTTCGCACGCTATGTGGTGCAGCACCGCGCCGAGCTGCAGTTCCCCTTCCGCCGGTTCCAGATACAGCCCGTATGGCGTGCCGACCGTCCGCAGAAAGGACGTTACCGCGAATTCTACCAGTGCGATGCTGACATCGTCGGCACCGACTCCCTGTGGAACGAGGTCGAGCTTCTCGACATCATCCGCGACGTGTTCTCACGCCTGCGCGTCAACGTGCTCATAAAGATCAATAACCGCAAAATACTGGCCGGCATCGCCGAGACCATTGGTGCACCCGACCGCCTCGTCGACATCACCGTGGCAATCGACAAAATCGACAAAATCGGTATCGACAATGTAAATCTCGAACTCAAGGAGAAAGGGCTGACCGACGAGGCTATCGCCGCCCTCCGCCCCATCCTCGAGCTTTCGGGCACCAACGAGAAGCGCATCGCCGCCCTCCGCACCGTATTGGCCGGCAGCGAGACCGGACTCAAAGGCATCGAGGAGACAGAGACGATACTCCGCCGTGCAGGAGAAGGCAGCGCGCACATCGAGCTCGACGTGTCGCTCGCTCGCGGCCTCAACTACTACACCGGTGCCATCATCGAGGTAAAGGCGCTCGACGTCGCCATCGGCAGCATCACCGGCGGCGGCCGTTACGACAACCTCACCGGGGTGTTCGGCATGCCAGGGGTGTCGGGGGTAGGCATCTCATTCGGCGCCGACCGCATCTACGACGTACTCAACGCCCTCGACCTTTACCCCTCCGAAGCCACCGCCACGACCAAGGTGATGTTCGCCAACATGGGCGAGACGGAGACCGAAACCGCCTTCAATGCCGCCAAACAGCTCCGTCAGGCCGGCATATCGGCGATGGTCTACCCCGACAACGCCAAGATGAAAAAGCAGTTCGGCTACGCCGACGACATGGCCATACCCTACGTGGCAATCATAGGCGAAACCGAAATAAAAGAAAACAAAATCACCCTCAAGGAGATGGCCACCGGCACTCAGGAAATGCTCACCGTCGAGGAAGCCATCAACAAAATCAACTCTCTCTAAACTTCCATAATTATGAAAAAGATATTGTTATTCATAGTGGCGATTGCGGCTTTGGCCATCCCCGCCAAGAGTTCGGCACAGTTCCGCTACGGCCCGACAGTCGGAGTTGATTTCTCGACGCTCAAATTCAAGCAGGACCTTTTCACCGTCGACGCCTCAACCGGATTTCAGGCCGGCGTGCAGGGCGAACTCATGTTCCCCGGCATCGGATTCGGCATCGACATAGGCATGCTCTACAACCAGCGCGGCGCCACTCTCCACCTCGGCCAGCGCGAGGTATGGGCATCGCAGGGCTACACCGACCCGCGCTGCTACCTCCACTACATCGAGATACCCGTCAACCTCCGTTTCAAATGGACCCGCATGCAGGGACTCGAGGACTACATCGCCCCCTACGTGTTCGGCGGCCCGTCGCTTTCGTTGCTTGCCGGCCACAGCAAAATCGACGCGCTCAAATACGCGTTCGGCGAAATCGGCCTCCAGTGCGGTATCGGTTTCGAAATCATGCGTCGCTGGCAGATCCAGGGCTCATACACCTGGGGTATGACCTACGCCCTCAAAACCAAACTCCTCGACGACTTCAGCGCCCAAAACCGCACCTGGTCCATCCGCGCCACCTACTTCTTCTGATAAGCAACTAACTCGATATACTTAATCGCTGTTTAAACTGAGTTGAGTGGAGCGGGGGCGTCCCGCCCCCGTGGTAACTTTCTGTTATAAAGATAATACCACGGGGGCGGGACGCCCCCGCTCCACTCAGTAATGCACATGTTCACCCTCCGTACGACGGCAACTGCGGTATGAACTTATAGCTCATCGCATCGTAGTCGATGGCACAGCAGTAATGCCTCAACCCGTTTGACACGGCAAGATACCGCGCGCGAAGCACCATATTGTAACGCACTATCTGGTCGAATACATGCTGCGTGATTTCGACATGCGGCGCCTTGTACTCCACGATGATATACGGCTCGCCGTGCTCGTCATACACCACCGTATCCGCCCGTCGCGACAGACCGTTCAACCGCAGCGACACTTCATTGCCTATTATCGTAGCCGGATACCCGAGTACTCCGCCCAGATAGCCCACGAAATGCTGCCTGACCCACTCCTCGGGCGTCAGCTTGACGTAGGCATTGCGGCACACATCATATATGCGCACCATGTCGCCGTCGCGCCGCAGCCTCGGGGCGACAAGCGGCGGCAGATTAAGTCGGGGAAAGTTATCCATATCGTTTCGTGTTCGGAAATTTTTGTGTAAATTTACGCAAATAATTCACGTATCGGCGGCTTTTGCATCAAAAAACTGACGGCCGCACGCTAAACGACACTTACAGATGGCCGACGCAGTAACATACACAGCCTTGCGCAACACTCTTGCCCGCAAGCAATACAGCAACGTCTACTTCATTCACGGAGAAGAGGGATACTATATCGACGAGCTTGCCGGGCTTTTCGAGACAATCTTACCCGAGTCGGAACGCGACTTCAACCAGTACACCCTCTACGCGCCGCAGACCGACGCCGCCACCGTGGCTGAAGCCTGCCAGCGCTACCCCATGATGGCCGAGCGTCAGGTCGTCATCGTCAAGGAAGCGCAGGCCGTGCCCGTGGCATGGTTCAACAAGCTGCTCCCATACCTTGAAAGCCCCGTTGCCACCACCCTGCTCGTCATCATAGCCCGCGGTGCCTCCGTCAAGAGCGCCACCCTCACCAAAAGCCTTGCCAAAGGCCGCGCCGTAGTTTTTGAGTCGAAACGTCTCGCGCCCGCAGCCGTCACCAACACCATCCGTGAATTCATTAAGGAGCGCGGCCTCACCATCGACGACAAAGCCCTCGCAATGCTTCAGGACTACGTAGGCTCCGACCTGTCGCGCATCTACAACGAAATCGGCAAAATGACCGTCGCACTCCCCGCCAACGCCATGATTACCCCCGAAAGCGTGGAGCGCAACATCGGCGTGAGCAAAGACTACAACAACTTCGAACTGATTGCCGCCATCGCCCGCCGCGACGTGCCCCGCATCTACAAAATCATCAACTACTTCCGCCGCGACCCCAAGAACCATCAGCCGATTGTCACCACACCCCTCCTCTTCAATTTCTTCGCCAACCTCCTGACCGCCCTCTACGCCCCCGACAAATCCGACCGCGGCCTCATGGCCGAACTCGGCTTCAAATGGCCCGGCCAGCTCACCGACATAAAGCCAGGCCTCGCCAACTATCGTCCCTGGCAAATAATCAAAAACATCTCCGCCATCCGACAGTTCGACGCCCAAAGCAAAGGCATTGGCTCCCGAGCCGACCAGTTCGACCTCTTCGAAATCCTCATCTTCCAGCTCCTCAACAACCCCAACCGCCCCTGAAACACCCCGTCCACAGTACATAAAGTACTCCATCACGGCACCTCGCGATAAAAATATCGACCGAAGCGAACCAAAATCATTTTAAAAGTATTACCTTTGTAATCAGGAGGTTTAACGATATGCATATTATAACTGACAATCTACAAAAGCTCATTGCCTTATGCCGAAAGCATAAAGTAAGAAAATTGTATGCTTTCGGGTCAATACTTACTCCAAGGTTCAATGAACACAGTGATGTGGATATTCTTGTCGATTTCAATTCAGAAATAGACCATGACAGTTATGCGGACAATTATTTTGATTTCTACCACGCGTTGAAATCGTTATTCGGCAGAGATGTTGACCTTGTAGACGAGTCGGCAATAAAAAATCCCTACTTCAAAGAAGAACTCGAGGAAACAAAATATCTGATTTATGGATAGAAAATTACAAAAATACTTGTCTGATATTCTTTCTTCAATCTTGGAGATAGAGTCATTTATGGAGGACAGGCCTAAGGAATATGCTACATTTTGCAACGATACATTATTCCGGAGGGGAGTTGAAAGGAATATGGAAATCATGGGCGAAGCGATGAATCAAGTTTTGAAAATCAATCCCGATATTCCCATAACGGCATCACGAAAAATTGTTGATACCCGAAATTTTGTAATCCATGCATACGACTCTTTAAAACCTGATATTCTATGGGGAATCGTAGTCAACCACATGCCGTTACTTAAATTGGAAGTAAAAGCATTGTTAGACATAGAATAGAGCCTAATAACCATGAAATTTTGTTTGAAATACCTTTTTACTTTAATCCTGATTTATATTTCCATTTCCGGCTGGAGTGCTACGTCCGACAAAACCGTTTTCGCATTGGAGGAAATCTCGGTCAAAGAATTCAAGGAGGCTGAGCTAAACCAAAATCACTTTTATGACAATATATTCCGTTACAGTGTGCTTCCGACAAAGCTCACTGCTTTGGTAATTACAGATGCACGAAACAGATTTGAACAGTTAGACAGTTTAAGTAAAGAGGATTATGATATAGATGCACCTGAATATGACAACGTTTTCTCCGTCAATTCACTAATTTATATCAAGTCATTGAAAATGTATTGGTTACCCATCCCGACCATTCATGATGCCGTTGTGTATTGCTATGACTCCGAATCAGGAGAATTTCTGGGGGAAATTTTATATCCGTTTACAGTTTCTGCCGACGGTACAATCGTTGCCCAAAAAGGCTATGACTGCGATTGGCCACTCGACCTGCACTTTTATAAACGCACTGACGAATTTGTTTACGAATATTTCCATTTCAAGACATTAGGATATTTTGCAGAAACAATCATGGATAACGAATCAGCAAAAAATTGGGATTTACCCACTACAACCTTTTGGATAGGAAACAATACCCTCTATATCTCGATGTACAACACAACCTCCTCAGATAAATGCGAGCTTGTATATCTTAAATTAATCATTCCGGATTGACCGTTCACCAGCAAGTTCACTCTCAAATAAATTCAATTTATTCATAATAAAAACCTGACTGTCTTGTGAGTGGAAATACATTCTCAAAAAAATTTGGGAAATAAAAAAAATAGCATTACATTTGCACTGCATTAGCGTAATGCGGCAGTAGCTCAGTTGGTAGAGCATCAGCTTCCCAAGCTGAGGGTCGCGAGTTCGAGCCTCGTTTGCCGCTCTGTCAAAAAACGCTCCAAAAGATTACTTTTGGAGCGTTTTTATGTACCTATATAGTTTCGTCATTTGAGGTTACCACGGGGACGAGACGTCCCCGCCCCACTCTATACAGCTTAAGTAAACCGGGTCAGCTGCAAAACCCAGTTGAAATGTTAAAAAGCCATACGAATAAAAATCATCACCCGAAATGCCCAACCTCCCAAATCATTTTCTGGAGCATAATCGGAGGGCCGGAGGCTCGTGGATTGTTATTAACCACGGCTCGGAGAACGCGGAGCGGGCGCAGACCGGGGCACAATGCAATACAAACAGAGTATAAGCCCGGGACGGGCGGTTTGTGGTTCAATCGGTGCTTATGTACCGTCCCGGTACTCCGAACCCCGGTTAAGCACACCCTCGAGCCTCCGGCTCTCCGCTGTCTGAATTTTAACAACTGAGTTTTGCATTGATCCAGTAAACCGCAATTTATTGCAATACAGATTAAGTAGCGGAGAACTATTTCTTTTTGAATCGCATCCATAAAAATTCTCCTTGCGTTTTATTATTGCGTAAAATTTACGCAATAAATTTGGTGAATTGAATTATTTGTTTTTACTTTGCGTAAAAATTACGCAAGACATGAAAGTTACTGTTAAACGAATTGTGGTGATGGGCGGAAGTTTCAACCCGCCTACCGTGGCCCACTACCGGCTGATGAAGAACGCGATTGATGCCATTGATGCGGATATAGGATTTTTTGTACCGGTAAGCGATGCCTATCTGAGGCGGAAGATGCGCAACAGTCATCCGCCGGTCGTACTGTCGCCGGAATTACGTATCGAAATGTTACGGGCAATGTCGACCGACAGCCGTATGGCCGTGTGCGACAAAGAAATCGGGACAATCGAGGCCCGCACAGTACCCACGCTGACCGAATTGCAGGCCGACTATCCTGACGCCGATATATATTTCCTGATGGGCTCCGACAAAATCGAATTGCTGAAGCACCTCGCCGAAAAGCGCGATTTTCTGAAAAATTTCCGCGTAGCGCTATACTCGAGAGAGGAATCAATGATTGAAAGCATCATAGCCGGCGATGAAATCCTGTCGCGCGACAAAAATCGTATTGTCATTCTCCCGCAGCCGGAAGGAACAGCAGGAATCAGTTCCTCGCTGATAAGGAGACGCATGCTGGAGGGCGAACCGTACGACGACTTGATGTGCCGCGGCGCATGGGAATTGTTCAGCCACCTCAAACCGGAAGATTTCCCCGACGTGATTGATAAATTCACAGGCGAGTATGACTTCTTAAGCAACCGCTTCAACTGTCGGTTCACATGGCAGGGACAGAAATACTGTAACGCCGAGGCCGCCTTCCAGTCATCGAAATGCACGGATACCGCCGACCGCAAATTTTTCAGCACATGCTCCGCCGACAAGGCCGTTGCGAAAGGTAACACTTTGACTCCGCCCGCCGACTGGGAAGAACGGCGTCTTGAAATCATGGAGAGCGTACTCCGGGCAAAGTTTGAACAGAACCCGACGCTGATGGACCGACTGATTGCCACCGCCGACCGCCGTCTCATCAACGGCAACAGCAGGCACGATACCTACTGGGGCGTCGACCTCTACACCTGGCAGGGCGAAAACCGTTTAGGCAAAATAATAATGGACATAAGAAATAAGTATCGCAATGAAATACACGATTGAAACAATCAAGGAAATAATGCGCAGCCGCCCCGATACGGAAATCATATATTTCTGGGGTCACACGCCAAATCCGAAAAAAATCACCGCTGCATGCCTGAGCCAGTGGTACGACTGCTATTTCACAGTTGACGGCGTGCAGTATCACACCACCGAACAGTATATGATGGCAAGCAAGGCGATGCTGTTCGGCGACCGCGAAGTTTTCGAGGAGATAATGGCCGCCTCCTCCCCGTTCGACTATAAAAAACTCGGACGCAAAATCCGCAATTTCGACCAGGCTCTCTGGGACGTGAAAAAATATGACATCGTAGCGGAGGGCAACCGTGCCAAGTTCGGCCAGAATCCCGACATAGGCGCGTTCCTGCTCTCGACCGGCGACGCCATTCTCGCCGAAGCAAGTCCCTACGACAAGATCTGGGGCATAGGCATTGACCGGGAGCAGGCCGTCAAGGGGGGCATTGAGCAATGGAAAGGGGAAAACCTGCTGGGATGCGCGCTGATGGATACGCGCGACCGGCTGAAAACATGTAAATAAATGTCGATTATGGAATCAATAAAAGGAACATATACATACGCCTACCCGCATCCGAGCGTCACGACCGACTGCGTGATATTCGGGTTTGACGGCACAAAACTGAGAGTATTGCTCGTGGAACGCGGCGTCGAACCCTACAAAGGCCGCTGGGCCTTTCCCGGAGGCTTCCTCCAGATGGACGAATCGGCCGAAGCGGGAGCACTTAGGGAACTGCAGGAGGAAACCGGACTGAAAAAAGCCTATCTCAAACAGTTTCACACATTCTCCGACCCCGCGCGCGACCCGCGTGAACGTGTCATAACTATCGCCTACTACGCACTCGTACGCTTGCAGGAGGTCAAAGGTGGCGACGATGCGGCAAAAGCTGCATGGTTTCCCCTCGACGAAGTGCCGGCGCTTGCTTTCGACCACGACCTCATACTGCGCACCGCCCTCAAAGAGCTCCGGCGGCAGATACACTTCGAGCCGGTAGGCTTTGAGCTGCTCCCCGCGAAGTTCACCGTAAAGGAACTTCAGCTGCTGTACGAGGCGATACTCGATGTAAAGTTTGACCGGCGCAACTTCTACAACAAGATGATGCATCTCGGCATCCTTACACAGCTCGACGAGACGGTCATGAAATCCTCCAGAAAGGAAGCGTTTCTCTTCTCCTTCAACAAAGAAAAATACACCGAACTCAAAGAAAAAGGCTTCCGCCTCGAATTTTAGGATATTTGATAACCAAAGCAGTAGTAGGATGATGTTGCTGAACTTCCAATAGTAGGGACGCACGGTCTGTGTGCGTCCGGAAAGCGAGCAATGATTATCAGCGCATTATCGGACGCACAGACCGTGCAATGCGGTTCAAATAGCGGAGGGCTGAAAGCCCGTTGGTGTCACTATCCCCGTCCGACGCGTAGCGGAGGGCCGGGCGAAAGGAATACAATGTGCAAGCCCACGGAGAGGGCGAGTGTGTGATGCTCCACGATACATTTTACACAGTCGCCCACTCCGCGGGCTCCTTTTATTAGAGGCCACCGCCCCCCCGCCCTCCGCTACGCGTCGGACGGGGATAGTGACACCAACGGGCTTTCAGCCCTCCTTTGGCGAACTATATTCCTTATTTGAACCGCATTGCACAGACCGTGCGTCCCTACATTGTTAGCCGAAATTTCGCAGTTTTGCAACATCCTCAATGAATATTTAGACACGCCCTCATAGTCACACCTCCGGCCCCCGCTATCTGAATCGCATTGCACAGCCGGGGGTGCTACTTTTCGCGACCACGCGGAGGCCATACATCGACGACTCGGCACTCAAAAATATAAGGAAATATTTCTTTAATTTAAACCGTTTTATTATTTTTGCAATCTGTTAACATTCAACCCTTACGGGGTTGACTTAAAACTCAGATTGATATGGAGAATAAGAAACTCAAAATTAGAGATTTGACTTTGCGCGACGGACAGCAGTCATTGTTCGCCACACGTATGCCGCAAAAAGATATCGACTTGTTGCTCCCCATATATGAGGATGCCGGTTTTTACATCATGGAAGTATGGGGCGGTGCAGTGCCCGACTCCGTGATGCGCTACCTCGACGAATCGCCCTGGAACCGTCTCCGCACCATCTCGAAAGCAATGAAGGGCAAATCGCTCCTTTCGGCTCTTTCACGCGGCCGCAACCTCTTCGGCTATGTGCCCTACCCCAACTCGGTGCTCGAAGGATTCTACAAGGAAGCTATCGACAACGGCCTTAATGTGATGCGCATATTCGACGCCCTCAACGACATCGACAACGTGCGCGACTCCATAAAAATGATCAACAGCCTCGGCGGCATCCCCGACGGCGCCGTATGCTATACCGTCGACCCCAAGGCTCCCGCCGAAGAGAAGAAATCAGGCTTCTTCGGCAAACTGTTCGGCAAAAAGGGTGCCGAACCCGAAAAGATTTTCACCGATGAATATTTCGTAGAGAAAGCCAAGCAGATGGAAGCCCTCGGAGCCAAAATCATTACCCTCAAGGATATGGCCGGCCTCGTCACTCCCTCACGCGCCGCTTCAATCATATCGAAACTCAAAGCCAACCTCACCGTAGATGTTGACTTCCACACCCACTGTACCCCCGGCTATGGCCTGGCATCGTCACTGATGGCCATACTCAACGGCGTCGACATTCTCGACACCAATATATGGTGGTTCGGCGGCGGCTCGGCAGCTCCCGCCATCGAACTTATCTACGTGTTCTGTCAGAAACTCGGCATCGAAGTCGGAGCCGACATGACCGCCGTAGGCAAAATACGCAAGGAACTCTACAACGTGCGCAAGAACCTCGCCGCGTTCGACCTCAATAAAGACCGCTTCCCCAAAGCGTTCGATCCCCTCACCGACACTCTCCCCGCCGAAGTCGACGCCCAGTTCGACAAAGCCATCGCCGCAGCCAAAGCCGGCGATGAGGCCACGCTGCTCGACGCATGCCACGCCATCGAGGACTACTTCGGATTCCCCAAACCCAACCTTCTTGTCAAAGAGGCCGAAGTGCCCGGCGGCATGTACTCCAACATGGTGGCACAGCTCAAGGCTCTCGGCGCCGAGGACCTTCTCGACGACGCCATGCTCCTTATTCCGAAGGTACGCCGCGACGCAGGTCTCGTGCCCCTCGTGACCCCCACCAGCCAAATTGTGGGTGCTCAGGCAGTCAACCTCGCAATGGACCGCAAGAAGGGCAATGCCGACTACACCAACAAGTCAAACCAGTTCATATCGCTCGTCAAAGGCGAATACGGCAAGACTCCCGTTGCCATCAATCCCGACTTCCGCGCACAGATCACAGGCTCGCCTGAAGAACGCCCCTACGACGTATCCTCTTACCGCGAACCCGTAAACCCGACGATTGACGATCTCGGAGGCACCCCCCTTGCCACCAACAACGAGGAAAAACTCCTTCTCGCCCTTCTCCCCACCGTAGCCAACACATTCCTGCGCAACCGCCGCAAAGAGGAATACGAGGCTAAAAAGGCATCCGAGCCCAAAGTAGAGGAAAAGAAGGTCGTTAAAGTAAAGGAGGAGGACAACGAGCCTATCACCGGCGAACTGTTCAAAGCTCCGATGGGCGGCCGCATCATCTCGGTCAACGTCAAGAAAGGCCAGAAAGTCAAGAAAGGCGACCTTCTCCTCGTCTACGAGGCAATGAAGATGGAAAACGACGTAGAGGCTGAATCCGACATGACAATCAAACGCGTATTCGTCAACCCCGACGACGTGGTAGGCACCGACGCCCCCCTCATCGAATACGAACGCTAAGGCTCCTCCGCATGAGGGTGTTGCAAAATTTAATAAATTTTGTGGCACCTTCATGACAAACCATTGATATTAAACTTTTTTACGCAAAATCTTTGAAGTATCGGAGATTTTGCGTAAATTTGCAAGCCATTACGAAAAGCCGTCCTACCAACGGTAATCATAACGCATTGAATAACTGATATTAACCTCCTTAAGGATTATGAAAAAAGATATCCATCCCTCCAACTACCGCGAAGTGGTGTTCAAAGACATGTCGAACGAAGAAATCTTCATCACCCGCTCAACAGTTGCCGCTAAAGAAACTATCGAAGTTGACGGCGTGACTTACCCCCTCGTAAAACTTGAAATCACCTCTTCAAGCCACCCCTTCTTCACCGGCAAGCAGAAACTCGTCGACACCGCAGGTCGCGTAGACAAGTTCATGAGCCGCTACGGTAACCGTCGCAAGAAATAACAATCGTCCGAACTCATTTCGACAAAAGACATATAACGACGCCGGAGTCCACAAAACTCCGGCGTCGTTATTATTTTTCAATACTATGGTGCGCAAAAGGAATAACAAGAAACAACGTCACATGCAGAAATTACAGTGGAGACTATAGTTGCTGTTCATTGCTGCCCGCGGTTGAAAACCGCGGCTACTACATGCCGGGGTAGTGATGCGTTATAGTAGCCGCGGTTTTCAACCGCGGACAGCAACACCGGTAATTATTATATAGCCATGCACTGCGATTTCTGAATGAATCCAAATAACTGGCATCCCTCCGCCTCTACTACTTAATTATGAATTATGAATTGTGAATTGTGAATTAAAATGACAGTGACAACTGCATGCCCTCCGGCTCGTTGCGACGCATCAGTGTGCGCCTTACCGTCCAGCCTTGCGTGCCATTGCGCAGCGACACCGTCACCGGCCCCGCCATCACGCTCCGCGCACCACGGCGCAGCGCGGCCAGTATATCTTCCACCGAACTCATTCCCGCATACGTAGCGCGGAAAACCGTGCATCCGCATGCCATTACCGTAGCGAATATTATATCCGTTGCCGACACTATCACCGTCTTGCTGTTCCTTCCCGATACCATAATCTTGCAATATTAAGTTGAATAACTATCAATTATCGTATTGCAAAGTTACGCAGTCGGTGTGCCGGATTATTGCCCAACCGTTATAATAAATACAAAAAAGAGTGCATTCCCAATCGGAATGCACTCTCCATATACTGTTCCAGCGTATCTGAAAATTATTCAGCGACAACCTCGAAAGGTATTTCTACGCTGACTTCTTTGTGAAGTTTAACGACAGCTTTGTATTTACCAAGTTCCTTGACAGAATCCTTGATAAAGATGATCTTGCGGTCAACATTGTGACCGAGTTTCTCGAGAGCTTCAGCAATCTGGATATTGTTGACAGAACCGAAGATAGTACCGTTGGCACTTGCTTTGGCACCGATAGTGAGCGCAACATCCTTGAGAGCTTCGGCAGCTGCTTCGGCGTCGGCCTTGATTTTAGCCAGCTTGTGAGCGCGCTGGCGCTGGTTTTCTGCAAGCACTTTAAGCGCCGATTCTGATGCGATTACGGCTTTGCCCTGAGGGATAAGGTAATTACGACCGTAGCCGCTCTTCACCTCTACTACGTCATCCTTGTAACCAAGGTTGGCGACATCTTCTTTAAGAATAAGTTTCATATTGTTGTTACGGCGTTAAAATGGATTATTTCATCAAGTCGGTTACGTAAGGAAGGAGAGCCAGGTGGCGTGCACGCTTTACAGCCTGAGCTACGCGGCGCTGGAATTTGAGAGAAGTTCCGGTGATACGACGGGGAAGGATCTTACCCTGCTCGTTGAGGAATTTCTTAAGGAATTCCGGGTTCTTGTAATCGATGTACTTGATTCCGCTGCGTTTGAAACGGCAGTATTTTTTCTTTTTAACGTCCACTGAAAGCGGAGTGAGATAGCGGATTTCTGATTGTGTCTGTGCCATTGTTTAGTCCTCCTTTACTTCTACTTCTTTGACTTCTACTTCGGGGTTGTTTGCCTTGAGGCTGCGACGTTTTGCTGCATATTCTGCTGCAAACTTGTCAAGACGGAAAGTCAGGAAGCGGAGCACGCGTTCGTCACGGCGATAAGCTGTCTCAAGCTTCTTGATTGTCTCCGGAGCTGCATCAAATTCCACGAGAGTGTAGAATCCGGTTGACTTTTTCTGGATGGGATACGCAAGTTTGCGAAGGCCCCACAACTCTTCGTTCACGATAGCTGCACCGTTGTCGGTGAGTACTTTGGTGAACTTTTCTACCGCTTCCTTCATCTGTGCATCAGACAAAACGGGAGTCAAAATGAAAACGGTTTCGTAATGGTTCATTTTACTTTTTGATTAATTTATTGGTTATATTTGAATCGGGATTGCCGTAGCCGTCCCGAAAAGCGCTGCAAAGATAGCACTTTTTTCGCTGATTTCCAAAAAATCAGCCTGTTGTTGCACAAAATAGCCGCACGTGAATGTTGCAGAACTGACGAAAGTAGGGACGCACGGCTCGTGCGTCCGCAAGACAAGTCTTGGTTATCAATTAATTATCGGACGCACAAGACCGTGCGTCCCTACATAATTAGCTGAAATTCAACAGTCACCGCAGGCATCTGTAGCGGCAGGCCATGCGTTATTCCTCAACGCCTGCAAGCGCGGGGTCAACGAGGATACGGCCGCAATACTCGCACACGATGATTTTCTTGCGCATCTTGATTTCAAGCTGCTTTTGCGGCGGGATACGGTTGAAGCAGCCACCGCACGCGTTACGCTGTATGTAGACCACGCCGAGGCCGTTGCGGGCGTTCTTGCGTATGCGTTTGAAAGCGGCGAGTGTGCGGGAATCGATTTTCGGTTCGAGAGCAAGGGCTTTCTCTCTCAGGCGCTCCTCGTCCTGACGTGTTTCCGATACGATTTCGTCGAGCTCGGCACGCTTCTCCGTGAGGATATGCTCGCGGTCGGTGAGATTTTCCTGAGTAGCGGCGATATCGCGGTTGCGCTGCTCGATGGTGCGGTTGTATTCGTTGATATGCTTTTCTGCAAGTTCGATTTCAAGCGACTGAAATTCGACCTCTTTTGACAGAAGGTCAAACTCGCGGTTATTCTTCACATTGTCGAGCTGCTCCTTGTAGCGCGCGATTTTATTCTGCGAGTCGTTGATTTTCTCCTTCTCGGCCGCAAGTTTCTGCTTGAGTTCGGCAATCTCGTTGTTATAGTTGACGATACGCGTGCGCAGACCCTCGATATGGTCCTCGAGGTCCTTGACTTCGAGAGGAAGCTCGCCGCGGATGGTCTTTATTCTGTCAATCTCGGTAAGGATAGTCTGAAGCTCATACAGTGATTTCAGACGTTCTTCCACTGTCAGTTGCTTCTCTTTTTCTTTCTTTTCAGCCATCTTGCTTACAAATATATTATTGGATTTTTTTCTAATTCTGAATAATAGAGTGCAAAGTTAGGAATTTTTTCTCTAATTATCTGATAAAAAATCTGTTTTGTGCACTCCTCACTCTCAAAATGCCCGATATCTATCAAAAATATCGATTTGGCATAGTCAAGGAAATGGTTATGCTTGCAGTCGGAGGCGATAAAAGCCTGCGCCCCGCACTCTATGGCGCGCGGTATCAGAAAACCGCCCGCACCGCCGCACAGCGCCAGACGGCTTATTTTCCTCCGTTCCGGGGTATAGGCCGAACACCGTGCCACAGGCGAGCCGAATGTCGACTTCACCTTCTCTACAAGTTCGCGGTGTGACATCTCCTCGGGCAAGTCGCCTGTGACGCCGCTTCCGGCTCCGTCATCGCCACGCTGTTCAAGCGTCGATATGTTGCTCATGCCGAGCATTTCGGCCATCTTCCACGACACTCCCGCACCGGGGACATTATCGGCCGACGTATGGCACGAATAAATCGCGATATCATTCTTTATAGCCTTGTAGACGGAGAAATCCACGCGCCCGGTAGTGATGAGATTCTTTATCGGATTAAATATCAGAGGGTGGTGCGAGACTATGAGATTGCAACCTTTCTGAGCGGCCTCGACAATGATTTCCGGCGTCACATCGACGCAGAGAAGCACACCGGTGCACGGACGCATCATGCTCCCGATCTGCAGTCCGGTGTTATCATAATCTTCCTGGTAATGCGGAGGAATTGCATCCTCTATCACTTTTACCACATCTTTTATCAATATCAGTGACATAATTGCTTATTTTATACTGATAATACTTTTCAATTGCCGCCATAATCACTCTCCCGGAAGTCGCGAACCGCCTTCCGCTACTGTTCCGGATTGAGCGAGAGCTGCAGCTCGTCAAGCTGCTTCTGATCGAGAGCGGCCGGAGCGTCGAGCATCACGTCGCGACCCGAATTGTTTTTGGGGAACGCGATGCAGTCACGGATGCTGTCAAGACCGGCAAACAGCGATACCCAGCGGTCGAGACCGTAGGCGAGGCCGCCGTGAGGGGGTGCGCCGTATTTGAACGCGTTCATCAGGAAGCCGAACTGCTCCTGGGCTTTTTCGGGAGTGAAGCCGAGTATCTCGAACATCTTGCCCTGCAATGCGCTGTCGTGGATACGTATCGAGCCGCCACCCACTTCTACGCCGTTGATCACCATATCGTAGGCATCGGCACGCACCGCCGCCGGGTCAGTGTCAAGCAGCGGAATGTCTTCGTCCTTCGGGTGGGTGAACGGATGGTGCATCGCCATAAGGCGCTGCTCCTCATCGCTCCATTCAAACATCGGGAAGTCAACTACCCACAGGCAGGCAAATTTGTCCTTGTCGCGCAGACCGAGCTGATTGCCCATCTCCAGACGCAGCTCGCACAGCTGTTTGCGAGTCTTCATCGCGTCGTCGCCCGACAGTATCAGTATCAGGTCGCCCGGCTCGGCGCCGAAGGCAGCCTTCATCTGCTGGAGCACATCCTGAGTGTAGAATTTATCGACCGACGACTTCACATTGCCGTCAGCCTCCACGCGGGCATACACCATACCCTTGGCGCCTATCTGCGGACGTTTCACATACTCGGTGAGCGCATCGAGCTGCTTGCGGGTATAATTTGCAGCGCCCTTCGCACAGATACCGCCTATATAAGCCGCGTTGTCAAACACGCCGAAGCCGTGGCCTTTCATTATATCCATCAGCTCCACGAACTTCATGCCGAAACGCAGGTCGGGCTTGTCCGAGCCGTAATATTTCATGGCATCGGCCCACGGCATGCGCATGAACGGCTCCGTAAGCTCCACGCCTCTTATCTCTTTGAACAGGTGCTTGGCCATACCCTCGAACAGGTTGATGATGTCATCCTGCTCCACATAGCTCATCTCGCAGTCTATCTGCGTGAACTCAGGCTGGCGGTCGGCACGCAGGTCCTCGTCGCGGAAACATTTCACAATCTGGAAATAGCGGTCCATGCCCGACACCATCAGCAACTGCTTGAGTGTCTGCGGACTTTGCGGCAACGCATAGAACTGTCCCGGATTCATACGTGAAGGCACTACGAAATCGCGGGCGCCCTCAGGGGTCGAACCTACGAGCATCGGAGTTTCTATCTCGAGGAAACCTTTCGAGTCAAGGTAACGGCGCACCTCCATCGTCATGCGGTGGCGCAGTTCAAGATTCTTGCGCACACAGCCGCGGCGCAGGTCGAGGTAACGGTAACGCATGCGCAGCTCGTCGCCGCCGTCAGTATCGTCCTCGATGGTGAACGGGGGCACCTCGCTCGCGTTAAGCACCTTAAGCTCCTTCGCGATAATCTCTATATCACCCGTAGGGAGCGCCGCATTCTTCGACGAACGCTCGGCCACCGTGCCTTTCACCTGCACCACATACTCCCTGCCGAGATGATTTGATGCCTCGCAAAGCGCCGGGTCAATCTCATTGTTGAATACCACCTGGGTAATTCCATATCTGTCGCGGAGGTCGACAAAGGTCATGCCTCCCATCTTGCGCGCACGCTGCACCCAGCCCGCCAAAGTCACTTCCTTGCCGGCGTCACCGATGCGCAACTCGCCACACGTATTACTTCTGTACATATCTTATGCGTAATAATTTAATATTCACTATGTTTTCCTTTCATACACCGTGACCGGCATCAGATTTAAAGCCGCTTATATGGCATTTGCATGTATTCATTCCGCCATTATTGGCTCAAACAACCGTCCCGGCACAAATAATCCAATTTGCAAAAATACTGATTTTTTACAATCATTATTCAAAATTACCCCGCTTTTTTTATCCCCACGCGAAAAAAATATGATTTCCGTGATGCTGCTATAAAAATTTTTAAGGTATTATTTCAACACCCTTTCCAATATCGTTTGGCCATTTACCAATAAAAATATAAATTTGTATACTTTATCAACCGGCGTAATTACCGATGGAAAAATACAATTACGAAGATATAGTACGGACATGGTATCAGCGGCTGCGCCCGGCATTTATGCGGAGGCTTGCGGCCCGGTTCTCCGCATTGTCACTCTACGATGCCGAGGACATTTATCATGATGCATTCATGTGTGTGCATAAAAATTTGCAGGAGGGCCGCATACGTGAAGACACTTGCTGGAGCGGCTACATCATGACCATAGGCATCAATCTGGCGAGCAAACGGATGCGTCATCTCGGCATTACGGACTCTATTGATTATATAGATGACAATGACGGACGCCCGGCCGTCGCCATGAAAATAGACACCGCGCTAAATGCATTGTCAGAATCCGACGACCGGCTCCCGGTATATCACGACCCCGATGCGCAGTGCATACTCGGAGAGCAACTGCGTCTCACTCCCGAACCTTGTTTTTCCATTATCCGCGATTTCTATTATGCCGACATGAGCATGGACGAGATTGCCGGCGAACTGGGCTACAAAAACGCGGCAACGGTTAGGGTGAAGAAAAGCGGATGCATGCGTGCGCTCATGGAGCGGTTGCGCAAAGCACTGCGGATTGCCGGTATACTGAATACTTAAAAAACAATAACCGACATGGACTATATTGAACTATTTGACCGCTATATGGCCGACGAGCTTTCATCGGACGAACGAATGGAGTTTGACCGGCGTCTTCAGGCCGACGCCGCATTTCGCGAAGATTTCGGTCTGTATGCCTCCGTGGTGCGGGGTGTGCGGCAGGAAGGCCGGCAGGATGCCTTCGATTTCGGCCATGCGATGAAAGCCCTTACCCGGGAGGAATTTTTATCGGCAATCGGTCCCGCGCCGACACGTCACGCCATGCACAGACGCCGCCAATGGGTATGGAAAGCTGTATCGGCTGCGGCCGTCATTGCCGTCATTGCCGTTGTCGGTGCCGGCAGCCGTATATCCGACAACCGCGTGGACAACGCCATCATTGCCGCTGCCGACATGACAGCATACACGCGCGGCGCCAATGAGGAGCCTGTCGACATACGGGCGCTCGATAACGATGAACTGAGAGCACGGCTACCCGAACTTGAGGCAGACTACGCCTCGGCATCCGAACCTGACATAAAAGCCGACAACGGCGAACGTCTGGCCATGGCCTATATAAAACTCCATGACCGCAAAAAAGCGCGCCTGACGCTTGAACAGCTCATATCAGACTACTCCCCCTATCCAGATTACAGCGAATCAGTAGCCAAATGGCAAAACCTGCTTACCACTATCAAATGAGGAAATCACTTACAATTATAATCCTGTTCATTCTCTGGCTGCCGCTTGAGGCACACAACCGGGCCCTGCTCGTCGGCATAGGGGACTATGACCGGGCCGCCACAGGATGGAGCACTATCCACGGCAACAACGACGTGGCGCTGCTCGATGGCAAGCTGGCAGCGAAAGGCTTTACCGTCAGCAAACTTGTCGACACACAGGCCACAAAAGCAAAAATCATAAAAGCGCTCGACGACATTGTATCGGTGACCGGACCGGGTGACATGATTTATATCCATTTTTCAGGACACGGCCAGCTCATCGAGGACCTTAACGGCGACGAGCCATCACGCACCGACCAGTCGTTCGTATGCTACGATGCCTGCTGTTCACCCTCTTACCTCATGGGCAAACGGAATTACCGAGGCGAGAACCACCTTGTCGACGACGAGTTGTTTCCGATACTCAACCGTTTGAAAAAGAAAGTGGGCGACAAGGGGCTGCTGATTGTTGTTTTCGATTCCTGCTACAGCGGGGGCGCCGACCGAGGCGAGATGTCTGACGACACCGATACTGACACGGATGTCGAATGGGTTGATGACACACGCGGCACTGACAAAGAATATCGTCTCGACGATGCGTCACGTAAATACATGGGCAGACTCAAACGTCCCGGCAACTATGGCGACGGCGGTGACATCACGATAATAAGCGCCTGCCAAAGCTACAAGCGCAATTACGAATGCCGCGCACGGGGCACCGGCAAGCAATACGGTTCGCTCAGCTACTGCATAGCACGCATGCTTGACGACGGCATTCCGTTTACTGACTGGGCCGACTATTTCCGCAATGAGCGCTTCCGTTCACTACGCATATTCCGGCCCATACAGACGCCCGTCGTCGAGACCTACTGACCGCCACACGCGAAATATCCGCCGGGGTGACCGGACCGCATCATTCTTTGATGTAACGGGCTACCACCCATCTTAGCCATCGTGGGACTCCTTGCAGTATTTCATTTTTGAGTTCGGCTGCGCGATAACCCTTCGCGACAGTCAGTCCCTGTTGGTATTTCTGCACCCCGTAATCTTCATATTGTTTTTTTACGGACTGTATGCGGTCCTCGAATTCTTTCTCTTTTTCAGCTTTGCCTTCGGCAAAACCATTCTTCTTTCCGCGGCTATAAGCCTCAATTGCAGCATTGCCGCTTGCCTCGCAGATTTTCTCATCAATCAACGAACGCACACCTTTCAGGTCAAGGCATCTGCGGTCGGCAACGAAATAGCTCTTGCACTTTCCACAACGCATTATGCGGCGCTCTCCGCGAATATCATCCTTACATTTCTCAGCCCCGCAGAACGGACACACCACCCTGTCGTAACGCAATGCCGATTCATTAAACTCCGGCACATAGTTTTCCAACGACGCCAACAGCGACATCATAACTGTGTTTATATCGTCCACTCGGCTTTGCAACTCATCGTCGAAATAGGTCGTTTCCATGTCATAAAGCGCGGCAAAGGCATGAATGGGATAGGACTGGAAATCGGGGTGCGACTCATGCAGGCTGTATGCATCGCTGTACCACCGCAATCCTTTCTGCGGATAACTGTCTATCTTGTCAAGCAACTGCCTTACAAGATGCGTATTCCTCGCAAGAACTGACATCTTGTCTACTTTGTCCTGGAAAGTCGACTTAAGCAACTGATGCTTGTCAAATTTTTCCGTCCATGCACAAAATGCTTCGCTCAAAAAAATATCGGAATAAAGGAAGCCGTTTTCGGCGCCTTTGGGTATGGCAGTCAGATTGCGCACCGCCTGCATAATATCGTAAGCATGCCGGTAATTCTCCTTTTTAAGATAGCCCATGGCATTGCTCCCGACATTATAGCCTCTTAGGATTATATCCCCCAGACCCATATATATGGTGCATAAATCGGTATGATATTCTGTTTCCTCCACCGTGTCAAACTTCACATGACTGTCTTCGAGGCGCTTGTGGCACAGTTCATGAGCCAGACAAGCCAGTATCTGACCGGCATTACCTCTTATATTAGGATTGATTGACACATTCAGGTCTCCTGAAAATATGCCCTTCAGGCATATCATGCCTCCGACATTGTCCGGCAACGTACTGTCGAAAACACATACCGGATTGTACGTAAACATACCCATGAAAGCGAGAATACGGCGCGCCTCCTCATTGATTTGCTGCTCGGTGACATTCATACCGGTATAAGACGACATTACCGGTTTATATTCGCAACCGTGCGAACGTGGTATCCGGCTTTCCAAAAAACAGAGTCTTTTCAGTATTTCCCGCGGTGACAGATATTTATCCTGAGCCATATCTTATTTTTTAAGTTATTAATCCACTCGACAGTTCTTCATGTTTCCGGAAGATTACTGTCATATCATAATATCCCGCCTCGTCGGAAACGTTAATGTTTTTTTGGAAAAAATCTTAGAGATTGTCTAAATTTATATGATGCAGATTTTGAGAGGGATTGTCAGATGGATTTTTGCTTGCGATGAGGGAGCGTAGCCGTAGCTACGTGACTGAAGAGCGAGCAAAAAGATACTGACAAGACCCTCAAAAGCAAAGTAATATGAATTTTAGACAAGCTCTTACGTTTTTCAACCGGTCTATTCAATAAGTATCCACGCCGCCCAATAATCGGGACGCCGGGGATAATCCTCCTGCAATCTGCGCCGGGCCTCGACAAAAGCATCGCGCACCGTAGCGCCCCGGGCAGCGAGAGTATAAAACGTTGTCATGAAGTCACTCGTGATATTATCGTTTACACGAATCAGACTACAGATAAGGTTGCGTGTCCCCGCCTTGCGAAAAGCCCGCTGGAGTCCCATCACCCCGTCGAAATCGATTTCACCCATACCGCTCTCACATGCCGACAACACCGTGAGATTCAGATTGGGGAAATTAAGGTCGGAAATCTCATCGACGGTGAGCAGGTCGTCATATCGTCCCAAAGACGACGTGCTGCTCCACGAATAATTGCCGTTACGAAGCAACAATCCGGAAAAGTCCCTTTGCGGCATATAACTTTCCGCCCATAAGTAATTCATACGCCGAGATATATTGAAATTAGGATTATCCGGCAGTTCTGAAGCATCTTTCATATCGTACAATGTGACATAAAATCCATGACAGGCAAAATGCATGGCAGTGACGTCGCTGCCGGAAATATCGATGACTTGCCTTTCTTCGGCGGAATTGGTACAACTGACCCTCATGTTTGGACAAGTTTCAGTAATGACATTACTGATGTTTTTCAACTCTTTATCGACACCGGGCAAATTAACGAATGAACCACGGTCGGGGTCAGCCACTATTTGGCCAAAATCACCCTGTTTGCTGTAGCCGTATCTGCTGACACCGAATGCAGCGAAATAATCACCTAATTTCACAGGTTCTTCGATGTCGGCAAGATGAAACACTCTATGCAGTTTATAGCGGTCATAGACCGTCGTGTCGTCATCTGTCAACAAGAGCTCTATTGCAAGTAGATTCAGCATTCCATCAGGACTGAAATAGACTTCATCATATTTCTCTATTATTGGTAATAGCTTGCCCCACACAAACTGCGTATTGGATTTGTCAAGAAAGAATTCAATCTCATAGTTGGAACTTGAAGCTAAACGCTCCCCCAGCTCGTCTTCTTCAAACAGGTCAATGAATTCAAGTTCACCCATGCTATCATAGACAAAGACTCCATAATGGAACTCCGTTTCGGAAAACGCATAACGGATAAAGTCGACACCCACAGCTCCGGGAGGTAATGCCTTAAATGCATCTTCCTCGTCCAAATCTATGCACGCCGACAGTTTGTTAATGTCCTGTACAAAAGTATGCAGCTTTCGCTGAGCCAACTCGAGATGAAGCTGAGACCTTTCTATTTTGAAAAAGCCGTCACTGCGTGCCGAAAGTTCATGGATACTGTCATTAATACTCTCGATTTGCGCCAGTGCGATGCGTCCGCTCTCAGTCTCCGCAGCCGCCCGTTTCAGCTCGTTGGCGGCATGTATGGTAAGTCCTTTGCGCAACAGGTTTAAACCTAAGAAATCACGAGTGAGTTCTGGGTAGTCATCAAGCATACCGATATAGTCGGAGATATACGCTATGATTTTTAAAGGATCAATGCCATGCTCCCGTTCTGCAAAGTGTATGATATTGTTCACCGTAGTTTTACGCAGGCCGTTTATTGTCTGTCGTTGCAACACGGGGAATTTCGACGGCATTGCTTTAAGTATTATATAGCTGATGAGATGGTGCAGCTCATCTATCGTAATTGCATTTTCGCTCTGATATTTCTGATAATCGTCAATAGCTTTGTCAAATTCACCCCTCGCTATATGATAAAATGCCTTGAATTTACTCTTGGTATTTGCTACTCTCTCGTCATAATCCAATTCGGTCAGTAACGCCACCATTTCGTTGGTTTTGGCGATGTCACAGACAATGATATAATCGGCAAGAAGCGCTTCCGCATTTTCAATGTAAAAATCATTACTCCTGCCATAATATTTTTCGATTACCTCTGAAAGGCTTATACGTTCGCTTATTGCTGTCTTAGTATCGGAAATAGCCTCTAAATATTGGCATTCAACGAGTCTGAGCATAATTTTCTCATACTTATACTCAGGATAATCTTCCCAAAAGGTTTCTGCACGGTCATAAAATTCGGCGGCACGCCGGTAGTCATTGATTGCGAAATAATACTCTCCGAAGCAGAAATTGAGTAATCCTTTTCCCGGGAAGTCCATCATAACGTTATTGGAATAATATTCTTCCGCTTCCTGTAATTTCACTATATAATCATGCACATCTCTTACCCGAATTGCCTCCGTCATGAGGCTGTCAAAGCGCTCTTCCGGCGTCAATGCCGACACTCTAACCGGGCGCCCTACAGTCGCAAGCAATATGACAGATAGCAAGAAAATGCGTTTCAACATGGTTCGTAACAATTGATATTCACAAATATAGACAAAAATATCAATTATACAAACATGTCGAAACGCCTGCCACCAGCCAAACGCATCACTCCCTGCCCGTCAAAGCTATGGCATGGAGCATCAGGCGATAGGCATCGTGCATCTCTTCAAGCACGGAGTATTCCTTGGTGGAATGTATGGCATGCTGGCCGGTGAATATGCACATGCCCCCGCGGAGCCCTTTGGCAGTGAACATCGACGCCGTAGTGCCTCCGCGCTCACTCTTGAAATTGACGTCTACGCCCGCCTCCGATGCAGCACGCTCCATTATGGCGCGTGATTCAGGATGCATGTTGTAAGCCACATTCTCATACTGCAGTTTATCCTGGATTACCTTCACCTCCACGTTGGGGAAGTTCTTGCCTACCGAATCAAGGTCGGCACGCAATATGCAGTCGAACTCCTCTCCTTCCTCCTTATCAAAATAGCGTATCCGCGTACTTACGGTATAATCGTTCCCGTCGGAAGTCATGTTCCATGGGTGGATATAGCCCTCTTTACCCTCGGTATTTTCCGGACGGTATTTCACCGGAATATTTGCGATAAATGCAGATGCTGCCGCCAGTGCGTCACCGAGCTTTTGTGCTTTTGCATCGCCGGGGTGAGCGTAGTGACCGATAAACTGCACATCCAGACCGCGGGCTGTAAAGTTCTCCGTGATAATGTCGGCACCGCCCCCTCCATCAAGATCATACAGAATATCGGGATTGAAACGCTCCTTGTCGATACGTTCGGCAGCCATACCGATATCTTCGTTAGGACAGAATACAAACTGTACCCGTCCATGCTTGAACTCAGGGTTGCCCATCAACGTTTCGAGTAGACACATTGCTATCGTGACGCCATTTTTGTCATCACCGCCGAGCAATGTCGTTCCGTCCGTATGCACTATTGTAGCGCCGATAAGGTCCTTTAGTGCGGCACCCTCAGGCGAGTCGAAGTATATTTTGCTGTCATTACCCTGCAATATGTCCCCGCCGGGGTAATTGCGTATTACTATCGGGACAATCGAATCTCCTGGTGCCTCAGGTGTAAAATCCAAATGGCAACTTATACCCAAAACCGGAACATCATCACTGACATTAGCGGGCACATCCACATAAACGTACGAATCATCGGAACGATATACCACCGCTCCTGTCGCACGCGCATCTTTCTCAAGGATACGTGACATCTCTACCTGGCCCGACGTCATCGCCCATGCCGACGGGTCGCTTCCGTACTGCGACTGGCTGCTCACCCTCACATAACGCAAAAATTTATCAAGCATCCTGTCCTTCAACATTGCAGTTTTACAATAAGTCGTATCTGAAGAAACGGCGCCCGCTGCGGATAACATACCTCCCAGCACGACAAAAATAGATACAGTAACGAAAATCTTGCTCATGACATATATTTTTAATGTTTACAGAAATATATACCACCGGACACGAAAACGTTAATGACATTCTTAGAAATAATTACACACCGTATGGGATTCAAGGCTAATGCGGTCAGCTGACAGTCTATTCAAACTAAGAGCTTGTCTAAATTTATATGATGTAGATTTTGAGGAGGATTGCCAGATGGATTTTAGAAGAGCTCTAAAATAATAAAAAACGGCACCGGGAATGCATATACCCCGATGCCTGCCAATAAACTTGTTTAATTAACTCAAAAATTATAGGTTTTAGAAAGTGTCTGGATTTAAATCACATACTCTCCTACTCATTCCCGACTGAACAGCCCCGTCAGACGGTCCTTCAACGATGGCTTGAACGGCTTGATATGCACCGAAACGCCCTCATTATCCCTGTTGAGAAACAATATCGACGAATGAAGCACAACTGCTATGTGCTCCTCGAATTCAATTATCGCATGCACGGCCGACAACGGAATTTCATGGAACGGCGATTGCTCCGGCACACTGTTAACGAGCAAATCATTCCCGTTAATTTCTATACCGTGGCCGGGATGCACGCCCTCGAATAAAAGAGCAATATTCAAATCGTCCGTAGACTTCGGACGCTTTTTATATCTTTTGTAAATTGTATCTATTACTTTCTTCGTTATCATAAAATCACCCTAATTAAAACGCACAAACCGACATTTTCAATCCATGCGTAAAATACGAATCTAATCAAACGCAAACCCGATATAAAACCATTCGAAAATATTGACTTGTTATTATCCTGCATCTCAAGCTATCATTCCATATCGCAACAATAAATTGCCATACAGACAGTTATCAAATCCACAGAAAGCATACTCGGTTTCAGCGTTCGAGATTAAAACACGCTCATCAGGTAATAGTTCATGCAAATTTACAGCAAATATTCAATAAATGCATATTGTTACCCCATTGTAACCACATTTACACCGCAATGTCATATCATAGGCACAACTAACCCACTCACCACCAACTTCAAACTCCGGGCCGCCCGATCCATCGGACCCGTCCGCCTGGTCCGACCAGTCCGACTCGTCCGACATGTCAGAACCGTCCGACTCGCCCGACAAATTACCAATTGCCACTTCCCGTCCGTCCGACCAAATTCAAAATTCAAAATCCAAAATTCAAAATTAATCGAGTAGGTCGGGAAACGAAAGTTTTCTGACCTACTTTCGTTTCCTTTCCTCTCACACCACCGTACGTGCCGTTCGGCATACGGCGGTTTCGCGCTTAGTTTGTCCTCTGTCATTTCGCATAAAGGCTATCGTCACTTCCTCTCTATTGTCAGGATACGCCCTATCTTCTTGAAAGGAGAGTTCCTCTTCGGACATCTGACTACCAATCCCGCTTTCTACACGATTCTACCTCTCAGACAATGCGCGATTCGGCCCTTCACCTTGACCGGCTCGCAGTCGGCTACTTCGGCCTCTGCTGACTTCTCGACATTGGTTGTTACTATCCTTGCGGACTGCCGAGACCTCGCGGGATAAGCCATACATCTTTCCTCGTTTACCCGCCTAATTTACGCATCAAGGTTACGGTTGCCTTTGGGAACTTCACTGTCTTTGGCCAGCTT
>MNQK01000027.1:214255-214933 GCA_001915385.1 Bacteroidales bacterium 52_46
AACTTGCAAGTCGCTTTAGGGTTCGTCGACAACTACGCCCCTTATGGACTTTCACCACAGATGTATGACATGCCCGCCATACCAAAAAAAGGCGCCGAAGCATCAGCTTCGGCGCCTTCGTTGATAGGGGGCGGTTACCTACTCTCCCACTTTCGCAGTACCATCGGCGTGGCGGGGTTTAACTTCTCTGTTCGGAATGGGAAGAGGTGGATCCCCCGCGCTATTGCCACCTTAGTTCGTCCGACCGGGAAAATTACACTTCGGAGCCCTCGGCTCGCTTTGGGTTTCCCTGCCGTTATAAGGTTGGAAAAAGAGTCTGAAAGCGTACACGCTGCGCTCAATTCATAATGCATAATGCATAATTCATAATTATCATTGCTGATTAGACATTGATAATTACTAATTACTAATTACTCATTGATGAACGTCACTCCACATACAAGCCGCTGAACTCTTGTCGTCCTTTTTTCTTTTCGGCTTTATTTATCTCCATATCCACAATACATCAATTATGCCTTCGCTTATAGCTTGCGCATAATTATGAATTATGAATTGTGAATTATGAATTATTTCAAGGGCTTTCCCCTTGGAAAGGGTTCGGGTGATTAGTACCGCTCGGCTTTGACGTTACCGTCTTTACACCTGCGGCCTATCGACGTCGTAGTCTCCAACGACCCT
>MNQK01000001.1 GCA_001915385.1 Bacteroidales bacterium 52_46
TCACCACTCGAAACTTGCAAGTCGCTTTAGGGTTCGTCGACAACTACGCCCCTTATGGACTTTCACCACAGATGTATGACATGCCCGCCATACCAATAAAAGCGATGTGCCATTCAGATACGGCACATCGCTTTTCTCATGGGCGGCTGACATATGCCGCTTCTATCCAAAGGGAATGCTGCATAACTAAAAACTTCCGCAGTTAAAAACTGCGGAAGTTTTTAGTTATACAACTCAAGTATTGTCGTTACTTGTTGAGATTGTAGTATTCCATATATTTCATACCTACGTCAGGGATGTCGGTAGTGATGAAATCGATACCTTTGTTAATCCATTCGCCGAACTCTTCATTTGATCTGATGGTCCAGACATTGACAACAAGGCCGAGCTTATGGGCATCGTCAATAAATGTGGGATTGGAAGTAAGCATATTTCCGTTGTAGTCAATGGAAATACCGCCGTCATTGTTAAGCTGGGCTGGCGTGCGCACCTGCGATGCGTTGTCGCAAAGGAACTGCACCATTATTTCCGGATATGCAGCCGCCAGAGCCTTGCATGTAGCGTAATCAAATGCGATATACTCTACTTTGTCCTCCAGACCCGCCGCTTTTACTGCCTCTACAGCGGCCATAGCAGCCTCGATTGTACGTGCTTCGGTAGAATGTGTCTTTATTTCTACAATGAGTTTACAGTAATCGCTCTCTTTGAGTATTTCGAGATAATCTGCAAACGCAGGTATTTTCTCTCCGTTTGACAAAGTCTTGTCCTTTACATCATTATAATTGGCATCCTGAATAGTGACCCCGCCAATCGACGGGTCATGGTTGATAACGAGTACATTGTCTTTTGTCAGCCAGATGTCTGTTTCGGCGCCGTAGGCTTTCAGCTCTATTGCATTGCGCAGAGCCGCACGTGAATTTTGTGCCGCGCCCTCTTTTGCCCAATATCCGCGGTGAGCGATAATATTAGCCCTGTTTTCAAACTTTTTGACACGGAGGAAGTCCACCGAGCCGATAAGCTGAACGCGCTCTCCGCGTTTGAGCATGACATTGAACGTGCCGCTCTTCACATCCTCGGGAAGGGTGACAGTTATGCCCTCAGTCCCGTTTATCGTTGCAGGAAGTTCCCATCGGGTTGTGCCGCTCTCGAACACAATCATATCACCATCTTCAAAACCGTCGCCGTAAATCGGGTAAACTGCGCCGGCTTTTACCTGCACATTTGCGAGTAATGTGACATTCTCGATAGCGGGATGAGTAGCGGCCACACCTTCTTCTACATCCTTGTAAAGGAGCTGTGCCTGCTCGGCGGTCAGTGCATCGTCATATATTCGCGCCAGGACAATCGTGCCGTTGATACCGTTCTGTACGCCGGTAGTCTTATTGCCGCCCTGCACGCAGGCATCGCCGCCGATACAGAAGAAGTTAGCTCCATCCTTGGCCGGAATATAGTTGCTGCCGGCTATGTCGATTTCGTTCTTCAGCTTTCCGTTGACGTAGATTCTTGCCTTTTGTGCATCTTTGTCCCAGACTCCTACAATATGGTAATAAGCGTAAGGTTCGGGTACCACGTCGCTTGCTGCCCACTGCCAAGAGCTGTTGCTTCCGGTCGATACATTGGGCAGGAACGTCAGTGCATTCAGACTATTTGGGCCGTTCCATGAAGTCTTTACCATTATGCCGGTGCCTCCGGCTTCATGCGATGCGAATACCTTCGCCTCCACATTCTGTATGGTTCCGGTATATTCGGGCATGAACATCACTTCAAGGGTATGTCCGTCGGCAAGTGCGTCCTTGAACGCCTGATTGCCGCTGTAATCTACGCGGTAGAACTGCTCGGCCACATCACTGTTGCCCCATTTGTTGTCGGTCAGTTTTGTCACATAACGGTTGAATACTTCGCTCCATTCGGTCGTAGCCTCGCCACCGCGCTCTACTTCGAACTTCATCGGCGACACATCCTCCGCGCTTCCGTCGGCCTTGAACACTACGTCAAGCAGGTCGGCCTTGGGCAGCGGTGACGGTTCGGTGATGTCGACTGCCTTATACAGAAGTTGTGCCTGCTCGGCGGTCAGCGCATCGTCATATATTCGTGCCAGCACTATACGTCCGTTGATACCGTTCTGTACGCCGGTAGTCTTACTGCCTCCCTGTACGCAGGCATCGCCGCCGATACAGAAGAAGTTAGCTCCATCCTTGGTCGGAATATAGTTGCTGCCGGCTATGTCGATTTCGTTCTTCAGTTCGCCGTTAATGTAGATGTCAGCCTTTTTGGCTTCCTTATTCCAGACGCCCACTACATGGTAGTAGGTGTTTGATTCCGGAACGACATCACTTGCAGCCCATTGCCACGAACTGTTGCTGCCAGTCGATACGTTGGGAAGGAACGTCAGTGCATTCAGATTGGCTTCATGCGATGCGAATACTTTCGCCTCGCCGTCAGGGAGTTCTGTATATTCGGGCATGAACAATACTTCGAGGGTATGCCCGTCGGCAAGTGCGTCCTTGAACGCCTGATTGTCGCTGTAGTCGATACGATAGAACTGCTCGGCAACATTACTGTCACCCCACTTGTTATCGGCCAGTTTTGCCACATAACGCTTATAGGTATCGCTCCACTCGGTCGTAGCTTCGCCGCCGCGCTCTACATTGAATTTCATCGGCGACACATCCTCCGCCGTCCCGTCAGCTTTGAATACCACGTCAAGCAGATCGGCTTTCGGCAGCGGGTCCGGTTCAGTAATATCGACTGCCTTATAAAGATTTGCTGCCTGCTCGGCAGTCAGCGCGTCGTCATATATTCGTGCAAGCACTATACGTCCGTTGATACCGTTCTGCACGCCGGTAGTCTTATTGCCTCCTTGTACGCAGGCATCACCGCCGATACAGAAGAAATTAGCTCCATCCTTGGTCGGGATATAGTTGCTGCCGACTATGTCGATTTCGTTCTTCAGTTCGCCGTTAATGTAAATGTCAGCCTTTTTGGCTTCCTTATTCCAGACGCCCACTACATGGTAATAGGTGTTTGATTCCGGAACGACATCACTTGCAGCCCATTGCCACGAACTGTTGCTGCCAGTCGATACGTTGGGAAGGAACGTCAGTGCATTCAGATTGCTTGAACATGATGCCTGTACCTCCGGCTTCGTGCGATGCGAAGACCTTCGCCTCGCCGTCAGGGAGTTCGGTATATTCGGGCATGAACAGCACTTCGAGGGTATGTCCGTCGGCAAGCGCGTCCTTGAACGCCTGGTTGTCGCTGTAGTCGATGCGGTAGAACTGCTCGGCCACGTCTCCGTTAGCCCACTTGTTGTCGGCCAGTTTTGCCACATAACGGTTATAGGTATCGCTCCATTCGGTCGTAGCCTCGCCGCCGCACTCTACTTTGAATTTCATCGGCGACACATCCTCCGCGGTGCCGTCGGCATTGAACACCACGTCGAGCAGGTCGGCTTTCGGCAACGCCGACGTAAATGTTATGGAATCCACTTCTTCAGGTGAAAATGAATAGATGGTATTGCCGTCCGCATCAACTGCATTCAGCACATCGCCTTCACCCTTAACGATGCGGTCGGTATCCTCAGCGGAAATAACCTGTACTACCTCCCCGTTGCGGTGGAAATATAAAAAATCGGCTGCATATATTGATATTGCAGCTGCGCCCATGGCGAGTAACGATATTGTCTTGAACTTTTTCATGGCTATCTGACAATTTTATAAGTTTGGGAAATACCGCCTGCCTCCACTACCACAATATTGAGGCCGCGGGTGTTGACTGTCATTGTTGCCGCACATGCCGCCGGCTCACAATGGCCTGTCATTTCTCCGAGTACATTATATATACGGATTTCTGCTATTTCTGACGTGCTTGTCACTGACAGTATGTTACCGATAAGTCTTACGGTAGCAGTGGTATTTTCAATTGAGAAAACGCTGCTCGAACCGATAGGTTTAAATGCGAAATAGCCCAACTGGGATAAATCTATATCCACACTCTCTCCCTTTTCGGGTACAAGTATCATATTGCCGTTATTAAACTCAATACGTTTTACTTCCGTTGTCGTACCCAATACAGTACCTGCCGGAGAGTAAACATACACATCCTTGGCTTCGGCGTTAAACGACGCCATCAGGCCAATCCCTGCAAAGATGAAGGGGAAAATTCTGTGTTTCATGGGTAATAATTTTATTTGACAGATTGAAGCGGAGAGCTCCGCCTCTTTAAAAATTTAATTGTATTTAAGGTGTTGCAATACTCTGATTTCTACGGTTAAAGACCGCGGCTGCCACGTCGCGACGGCTGATTGTTATCAACCTTGTAGTAGCCGCGGTTTTTAACACGGTAAATTATCCAAAGGATAGCTTATCTGATGATGCTAAATCTTTACTTTATAGATTTTATCCACAGATACACCTGCAACCGATACCACGTAGATACCGCTTGAAAGATTGGCGGCTACAATCCCTTTGGTGATGCCGTTCTTTTGGGATACGACATTTCCTGCAATGTTCACGACTTTGACATTGACAGGTTCAGGGGAATAAGTCAGTTCAACCGTATGGGCGCCGCATGACAGTTCAACAAAATCTTTTTCTGCGGAACCTACACCTGCAGTCCCGTTGCCATTGCCGCCATTCGAGATAGCCTGATGGGGAGAAAGATACTCAGTGGTCATTGTCTCTTTGAATGTATCAATAGTAATCCGGTAACGACCGTCTTTAGTGATTTTCCACTTTGTATCTCCACCGTCGGTAGTACGTATCGGAGTTGTCCCTTCTGCCAAAGTGCCTTGTACGTATGGGTGATAGTTCTCATCTGTCCAACTCTTTTCAGTGAGAATCTTAAACTGGTCAGGCTCGGGAGTCCCGTCGACTCCTGTGGCGAGTTCGCCTTCCCAAACCAGTTCGTTGGCGTTCTCGGGATTAGGATAGAATGCGCAGATACTGTCGTCCGAATAATCCCACGACCTCTCCAGGCAACCTCCTACAAGATACAGGTATTTACGCTGCTTATGTTTTCTCCCCATATATTTATTGTCGCTGCATGATATATACACGATATAATCACCGGGGACTGAAACGCTCCACCCACGTGCATCGGTATCGGTCGTAACGCATAATTTGGAAATCATGCCCCTGCCGAATGACACGTCGACATCTTCAAACATCGGTACGAAATAGCGGGTGTCGTCGCCTTTGACAGGTGTATCCATCAGTATTATATTGCCGGCTTTGCACGCAAGACTCTGCTTGAACTCAAAATTCTCGATTTTCGACATCTCGATTACCTGATTGTCAACAGCGGAACCGGTGACATAATATTTGTCGGGGTAAGTCGGCTCGGGAAGCGGTTTGGTAAGAGACACGCTCATGCTCCGCAGGTCGACTGTCAGGACATATTCTCCGGTTTCATTAACATTGAATTTATTGTCGTACATATCAGGAAGCTGCCAGTTGGCATAGAAGTCAAGGTGGTGTATCTCCCCTTCCTTTATCAGCTCATCCTTGGTGGTGGCGACTATATGCTTGTGCCACCCGTCGGTTGAGTTCATGAATTTGAACGGCTCGCCGGCAGTAAGCTTACCGGTCCACATAAAGACGCCGCGGTCGATTTTATTCATCGGCGTAGCACCGATGTTCCACCCGCCCTTTACTGCAGTTCCTACAATATACAGCTGGGTGTACTCTATCGAATTTGACATGCCGGCAAATACCGACAGACTGCATAAAAAGACAGTCAATAATGATATTAGTTTTTTCATGTCCGTAGTCTATTTTGATATCTTTTCAACAGCCACCTGATTATCGGCTATTATCTTGCACACATACATCTGTGATGACGGAAGCTTTGATAATTTTTCAGAAAAGCGTGAGATATTCTGATATTTATGGCTCATGCACTCAGCTCCTGCCAGATTGAACATTGCGAGTTCAACGCTCTTTCTATTCTGACCGAATTCCGCAGTAAGTGTATCGGACGATTTGTCATAGAATATTTTGGGCGTATCTACTGTGATACCCGCTATTCCTGCCGATGATTCTTCGATTTCGACAGTTACTGCCGATGCGCATGAATTAGCCGGTACTTCCACGGTTGTACATTTGCTTTCGGGAGCATAGCTGTATTGAGTTGAAGCTGTACCGTTTATCTTAACTGCGTTAGGAGTATTGGCATTATATATATTGACGGTATAAGATCTCGTCGTGGGGAGACTCTCGGCATTACCCTCTCTCGGATTAATCGTGATTGTACGTTTATTGCCGTTCTGCGATTGGCTGAATGACGTTGTTGCGTATACCATGTCGTAATCCGAATTGTCGCCTTCGTCCTCATATAGTTTTCCTTTACCTTCCTTGCCAGCCACCACATTGATAATCAGATGTTCGGGATGCTCGGTGACATTCTTCACACTTGCCGGGTTCAAAGGCACGATAGAGCCTTCGCGATAGAAATACGGGATGTCGGTTTTCGAAAATTCCATAGTCAGCGTGCACGGACCCTCGATAAGCTCGTTGGTAGCGGCACTCCACCAGTTTCCTTCAGGGAACCATATCGTTTTTGTGCAGACACCGTTTTCCGATGCCTCTACAATAGGTGCGACAAGAATATCGTTGCCGAAGAAATATTCACCCTCGTATGTGTATGCCTCCTCTGCCTCGGGATATTCATAGTAAAGGGGACGGCACAATGCGATACCCGTATCGTATGTTTCGCGCGCCATGGTATATATGTACGGGAACAATGAATAACGGAGTTTGACTGCCTGAAGCATATCGGGGAAATTGGAGAACTTCCATATCCGGCGCTCTATACGCGAGTCGTTGGTGGCATGTGTTCTGAATATCGGGGTGAAAACGCCGAACTGTATCCAGCGGAGCACGAGCTCGGGGTCGTTGACTGTTTTTTCGTCAGTAAACGCGTGGCCTCCCAAGTCATGTCCCCAATAGCCGTAACCTACGTTTGATGCCGTAGCCGTAAAATAAGGCTGGAATGCCAGCGTGGGGAAGTTTATCAACGCGTCGCCCGAGAAGCCTATCTGGTATCTGTGGCTGCCAAGACCGCCCCAGCGGTGGAATATTACCGGACGATGATCAGGACGGTTTACAGCCATGTCATTATAAAAGACATGATTGCACCAGAATGTCTGACCAAGACCGTTGGTATACGGGCTTGTAAGATGCTGCTGCCAGTCGAGCCACCAGAAATCCACACCTTCACTCTCATGCTCACGGATTATCGTGCTGAAGAACGCATTGGTGAAATCCGTATAGTCAAGATACCAGGGAATTGTCTTGCCCGAAGAATTTTTCACATCATATTTGCCTCGTAAATCCTCATTCATGGTATTGAAAAACTCGGGTGACTCTACGCTGTTTATACCGTCGGCGGGATGCAGGTTAAGCGCAACCTTGAAATTCCTGTCATGCATCTCCTTAAGAAGACCTACCGGGTCAGGTATGAGATTGGTGTTCCACGACCAGCCGGTCCAGCCGCCGCGACCTTCCGACATGCTCCATGAATTGCCGTTCCAGTGCCAGTCCATGTCAAGTATCATCACATCCGTAGGAATTTCGTTTGATTCAAGACTATTCATGATTTCACGGTAGTCGTCTGCCGAATACGATGAATATTTACTGTACCAGTATCCGAATACGTAGGATGGCGGAAGAGGAATTTTCCCGGCTATCAGAGTATAATCGGCAAGTGCCTTTTTATAATTGTTTCCGTACCCGAGGAAATATACATCCATAGCATGCGGGTCCTTGCGATCTGACCACCAGTCATAGCCGAGTTCTTCATCAGGCTCCAGTGCGAACGAACGGCTGCCGTCGGCTCTTGCCGATGTCCATGAATCTTCGATGACAGCCCAGCCTGAACGCGAAATCAGACCGTCTTCCATCTCCGACCGTTTGTTCTGTCCGTTGCTGCCGTCAAGGGTTCTGCAGGTGCCCTTTAGATTCATAGGATCCGGCTTCCCGGGATACCAAAGCACCTCACGTCCATTGTGGTTCATTGTAATTGAAAGATTAGCCGCTGACGCCGGAAGTGTCTTGGGATTGGTTCCTTTACGGTATTTCAGATGCAGCTTCCCGGTTTCAATATACAGGAACGTGTCATCCTCCGATGTACTGTACTGCGGTACATCGAGATTGCGGTTTATGACCGTGAATGTAGCACGGTCTTCAAAAACGCCCTTATCGCTGTATTCGATACGTATCATTTCAGGTGTCAACACCGTGAACCTTGCATTACCGTTCGTCACAACAGCCCGGGGATCCGCTTTGGGGTTCCCGGTGCTCTCTCCTTTAAGCGTTATCGCGCCCAAAAAGATGAACGACAAGAGATAAAAAATACTGAATTTTACTTTCATGATATAAAAAAATGATGAATTAGAGATTCTCCGGGAGGGGTATGCCTATACCCCTCCCGGAGGAAATTGGGATTTGATTTATAATATTACTTTGGAAACCTTATTACCCACTTTCTTGATGAATATACCGTTGGAAGGATTGGCTACGGATATACCCTGGAGATTATAATATACGGGGGCCTCCGTATTGTCCTCGGCAATATCTTCAATACCGTCCATACCGGCTTTTTTTATTGAGATTAAACCCTTTTGCAGGTCGATATCAATGTTATATCTGCCCGGCTCGGCTATTTGCCATTTGCGGTCGCCCGTTCCGTCGGCTACAATCTTGGAATAATCGATATTGCCGTCCTCGTCAATTCCCGCGAAATACCACGGACCGTCCCACGCATTGTAGTTATAGCGGTTCGTCTCGATTTTGAACTCTCCTTCTTTCAGTTCGCCCGTCCATGTAAATTTATAGGGATCGCTTTCACCGCCCCATACCAGCGGAGTTCCGTCATTAGGTGTCCAGCCGCCTTCTGTCGCGTTGCCGACCATGAAAAGGGCATTGAATCTGATAGGATTATCCTGATATTCAGCTTTTGACACCGAGATTGTCATGTCGTTAAGATTGCACACTACATAGTAGTTTGCACTTTCAGCCACTCTGAATTTGTTGTCATCGCCACCCTGAACGAGATTGGATATGTCATACGCGTCAGTCGAAGCATTGCGGAACTCCTTGTTTGAGTCGGAGAAATCCTTTCCGTAGGTGAATTTGAAATCCTCGTCGGCTTTCAGATAACCGATGCAACTGAACACATTCTCATTGTCGGGATTCTGTTGCATCAGAATACCGTCCACGATATTCCAGCCGCCGGGAGTCGCGCCGCCGATGATATTCAAGTGATCTACTGCAGAAGCTCCAAAAGCCGTTGACAACATAAGGATAGCAGACGCCATCAGTTTTGTAGAATTAAACATAATGATAAATTTTTGGTTAGTTTGATTAATTTGATTAGTTAAAAAATGGTTTAGATTTAATTATCAATCTGAAAATTTCTTTCACAAAACTATACATAGACGCCCGGTTTTAAAAGAGCAAATCCCCATCGGTAGCAAATAAGTAGCCGTTTTGAATCTCTATCAACCACAATGCACTGATTATCTGAGCAATACATAAATAGAGCAGCCAAAACAGGTAGTAAAACGAGTGCCCCTTATTTGGCATTTTAAAGTGATTTTTCCTTTTTTTCACGGGAAAACTATTCATCTTTAAAATTTTTTATTACCTTTGGATATGATGTTTAAAGGAATACTGACTGTCTGGATTATATCGCTTTTGTTGACGGCAACCACCGGCTGCACATCGACGTGCGCAAAAACCGACTCCCTGATGGCAGAGCTTCACGAGACAATTCGCAACAGGGAGTTCTATATGTCGCAGAAAGAAAATCGGCTTGAAGAATTAAGGCAGGCTCTATACCGCGCACCTGACGACTCTACTCGTTTCTTTGCCTTGGGCGACCTCCTTGATGAGTTCAGGCCTTACAACACCGACTCCGCATTCGAATATTGCCGTTTGCGCGAGAACTTGGCCTTTAAGACAGGCAATCCCGAATATATAACCAACGCACGCCTCAATACCGCAAATGTCCTCGGAAGCATTGGTATGTATAAAGAAGCATTGGAAATTGTGGATTCCATTCCCGACAGTTCTGTCCCGGAATACCTGTTGCCATACTACTATTATATAAAAAGGACAGTTGCGTCTTATTTAATTGATTTCTCAGTCAGAAAAGAGGATAAAGACAAATATCTGGCCGTATTTGAGACATACCAGGACTCATTGCTTTCATTGTGTCCGCCCAACTCACTCTCTTACGTCATAGACATGGCGGATAAATACGGACGAAAAGGTGAATACAGTAAATCGGTGGAAATACTTGAAGATTATCTGGCAAACAACAAATACTCTACCCACGACAGGGCCATCGTCGCCAATTCACTGGCATTAGCATACCAGAAACTCGGCAATACCGAAAAGCAGAAAGAAAACCTCCTTATCTCGTCCATCGCCGACCTGCAAGCATCCGTACGCGAATACGTCTCGCTCCGACAGCTTGCCGTTCTCCTTTTTAAAGAGGGAGACATAGACAATGCCCACGAATTCCTCCGGATTGCAATGGACGATGCCCAAAAGTGCAATGCCCGACAGCGTATTCTTGAGATTAATGACATCTTCCCCGTCGTCAATACTGCCTTTGTGAGAGAAATACAGCTTCAGCGCCAACGGCAGATGACTTTTACCATCATTATAAGTATCCTCGTAGTATTCCTCCTTGTGGCAATAGTATGGATATGGAAACAGATGAAGAAGACATCAAACGCACATCGGCTCGCCGTTGCCGCAAACAATCAATTGAAACAGCTTAATACGGAACTTGAGAATTTCAATAACCGACTGACTGAAGCCAATCACGCCATTGCTGAAAATTCCAAAATAAAGCAGGAATATATTACACAGTACATGGAACAATGCTCCTCATATATAGAGAAATTTGATGCATACAGGAAATCCTTAAACAAACTGATTGCAGCCGGGAAGATTGATGACCTGAAAAAAATATTGAAATCTACAGATTTGATGGACGAAGAACTCAAAGAGTTCTACCGCAACTTTGATGCCACATTCCTAAGACTGTTCCCTACTTTTGTCGATGATTTCAACAAACTCCTCACTCCCGAAGGCCGGATTGTATTAAAGAAAGCAGGTCAGTTAAATACCGAACTTCGCATTTTCGCGCTCATCAGACTCGGAATTACAGATAGCGAAAAAATCGCCCAGTTCCTTCGCTACTCAGTAATTACGATATATAATTATCGTGTGAAAACGCGAAACAAAGCGGCCGGCAACCGAAAAGAGCTGGAGGAAAGAGTCATGGAAATCGGCCTCCAACCCGTCTGATCACCACACATTGCGCCATCCCCACCCAATTCAACGGCCGCAAATCTCCATAAAGAGATGCAATGCCACAAAGCTATCCCGGCTATAGAGCTATCCCGGCTATAAAGCTATATTAGCTATACTATAAAGCTATGTTAGCTATAAAGCTACCATAGCCAATAAAGCCCCGTGATGACGCGTAAGCGGAATACCCCCCACCGGCTCAATAGCCCTCGCGCAAAGCAAAAATATAAAGTTAACTACGTCAATGTCCGATACCGCAAAATTACCTCCCCACTCGCTCAAAAATGCGTCAAAAAGTTACACCCTCCACTGCCTGTATCAAATTTTTAACGATTTTTTTTAATCATCTCTCAACCATTTCATCATTACTGACGTTTTGATAATAAAATCATAAATATATGTCTAATCTAAAATTATCAAGACTATGAAAGGTTTAAACATCGCAATTGCTGCATTTGGCGGCGCTCTCGCAGGAGCTGCTATCGGTTTGTTGTTCGCCCCACAGAAAGGTAGCGATACAAGAGCTAAGATTTCACAATACCTCCGTGACCACGGCATCAAATTGCGCAAAGATAAATTTGATAAGATTGTTGAAGAAATAGCCGACGAGATTGAGACAGAAAAATAATCCCGTTCACTGCGCCGGACCATTGGATTGTCATTCTGACTTATCGTCATCATCCGGCAGTAAGGATTAAAGAGCCACCGTCATAGGAATACATGCATTTATCCGTGACAGTGGCTCTTCTTCATAGACACGCACCTTCGACTGTTTATTTATTTTTCATCCCATTATACACCATCATGGAATCATTCAAGGAATACATCTCCCCGTTTCAACGTATTGCCCGCCTGTATATCAACTCCGGCAAACTGACACTCACCGAAGTGCTGACACAGATAATGGCCGCAATAGTCATCGCCTCAGTGTGCCTGCTGTTCGTGATAATCGCGCTCGCATTCGTTTCCTACGGCGTCATCGACGCCCTGTCACAAAGCATGCCGGCTGTATGGGCATACCTTATCGTAGGCGGATTCTACATGTTGCTCATAGCACTCATGATTGTTTTCAAACGCACGCTTATCATCAATCCGATTGCCCGGTTCCTGTCAAAAATAATACTTGATACGCCAGACAGTCACAAAGAGACAGACAATGAAGAAAAATAATTCATGGAAAGGATACGACATGGAGCAGCTGCGCATACTCCGTGCCACTACCGCCATCCGCATCGACATAGAGAAAGAGCGCATCAGAAACATGTTCACCCCTCAGACCGTGCAACAGAAAAAAGCTGAAAAATTTTTCGCTTCGACCACCGATATAGTCGAAGCCGCCGAATACGGATTAAAAACCTATCGGATCGTCAAGAAAGTCACGAATTTATTCCGCAAAAAGAAAAAATAACATTAAATTTGCACAAGGAGATGTAGCTGACCACGCAGAAATGCTACATTCTCAATGATACGCCCCCTACAGGGCTGCACCACGGTGCAGCCGTCAGTCTGTTGATAAACAATTATAGCATGAATGATTATATAGAAGTCCGCGTTGACATAGACCCGTGCGACGAAACCGCCACCGACATCCTCGCCTCACTGTTGTGCGACATAGGTTACGAAAGTTTTGTCCCCGATGCGACAGGCACCACCGCATATATCAAGAAAGAGCTTTTCGACAAAGACAGCCTCGATAAGGCAGTCGCAGCTTTCCCCCTTCCGGGACATAAGTTCAATGTCACCACAAAGGAAATCGAAGGCAAAGACTGGAATGCCGAGTGGGAACGCAACTACTTTCAGCCTATCGTAGTCGACGGCCAATGTATAATCCATTCAAGTTTCCATAAAGATATTCCGGAATACCGGTACGACATCGTCATCGACCCCAAGATGGCGTTCGGCACCGGGCATCACGCCACTACATCGCTCATAATATATCGTTTGCTCCATACGCCGCTCGAAGGCAAGTCGGTAATCGATATGGGTACAGGCACAGGCATACTTGCCATACTTGCCGCGATGAAAGGAGCCGCCCCCGTCAATGCCATAGAGATCGACCCGTTCGCGCAGACCAATGCCGTCGAAAACGTCCGTCTTAACCACCATCCGGAGATTAATGTTATTTTAGGCGATGCCGATGCACTTGCATCACTCCCGAAAGCCGACATATTTATCGCCAATATCAACCGCAACATAATACTTAACGATATGGGCAGATATGCCGCCGCGATGAAACCCGGAGCATCAATCCTGTTAAGCGGGTTCTATGAAGATGATGTAAATATGCTCCTCGAGCAGGCTCAGAACTATCACCTCGAATTTCTCAGAGTAAGTTCGCGCGACCGCTGGGCATGTCTCGAGCTACAAAAAAAGGAATGACAATGACCAGATTAGCCGCCTCAATATTCATCACATCTTCATTATTGCTTTCCACAGCATCCTACGCGCAGACCGACGTCACCGATGTCATCATCCCCGCCGATACCATATCGGTAGCCGATACAGCCACCGTCGTTCCGAATACGTCGCCCGCATCCGGCCCCGTGTCACCACAGCCCGTTGAGTCAGCTTTTGCACGTCATTTCGCATGGGGCGCCTCACTGGGCAGTTCAATCGACATGACCGGACAGGACATGACCGCCGTAGACATCGACGCATTCTTCGGTTACAAAGGCGACTACATCCGCTTTGCCGGCATAGGTGCAGGCATACGCATGATGGTAAGCAACTCATCGCGCAGCTATCCCGTCTATGCCATGTTGCGTACAAGTTTCACGAAATCCCCGAGTTTTCTTTACCTCGAACTGAAAGGCGGAGTAGGTTTCACAAATCTTTACACCGACATCTACCAGCGTAATTTTGTCGGAGGAATAACAATAGGCTTCACCCTCGCCCACTCCCGCACCTTCAGCAGCAACTTCTCTCTCGGCTACGAATACATGCCCCTCTCCAACGGCACAATCGACGGCGTAGACACCCGCTTCAGCGACCTCCACTACGCCTCAATCCGCATAGGCGCCTCCTTCTGAAAAAACTATCCAGCGCCTAAAAACTTCTCCCGGTTCCCCTCTCCCGATACTTTTCGATATATTTATCAGAAAAAATGTACGGCTCAAATTATATAGCGGGGGCGTCTCGCCCCCGGAATCATGCTGTTCAATACAATATCGCACTTCTCCCATTGCAATTTAATGCAATTTTCCACAAAAATGTTTGAATATGTAAATATCTGACACTATCTTTGTGAAAAATTTACAATATCTTACTTTGTAAGCAGGTTTCCAAACAATAAAATCAAATATTGCACATGAGCAATCGTCTTTACATTTTCGACACCACGCTCCGCGACGGTGAGCAGGTCCCGGGCTGTCAGCTCAACACAGTAGAAAAGATTGAAGTGGCAAAGGCTCTTGAAGAACTCGGAGTCGACGTCATCGAAGCAGGCTTCCCGGTGTCAAGCCCGGGTGATTTCAATTCAGTAGTCGAAATATCCAAAGCAGTGACATGGCCCACGATATGCGCCCTGACGCGTGCCGTGGAAAAAGACATCGAGGTCGCCGCCGAGGCACTGAAATATGCCAAGCATAAACGTATTCACACCGGTATCGGCACTTCCGACCCGCACATCAAATACAAATTCAACTCCACCCGTGAGGAAATCATCGAGCGCGCTGTAAAGGCCGTAGCCTATGCCAAACGCTTCGTCGAGGATGTGCAGTTCTATGCCGAGGACGCAGGGCGCACCGACAACGAGTATCTCGCCCGTGTCGTCGAAGCCGTAATCAAAGCCGGAGCCACTGTAATCAATATACCCGACACGACAGGCTACTGCCTCCCGTCGGAATTCGGCGAGAAAATCAAATATCTCATCGACCACGTCGACGGTATCGACAAAGTCACCATCGCCACCCACTGCCACAATGACCTCGGCATGGCCACGGCCAACACCATGTCAGGCGTAATCAACGGCGCCCGTCAGGCCGAAGTCACAATCAACGGTATAGGCGAACGTGCCGGCAATACCTCTCTCGAGGAAGTCGCCATGATATGTTATTCCCACAAGGAACTCGGCATCACCACCAATCTCAACACGACGAAAATATACGGCATCTCACGTATGGTATCCTCACTGATGAACATGCCCGTACAGCCCAACAAGGCAATCGTCGGGCGAAACGCTTTCGCCCACTCGTCGGGCATTCACCAGGACGGCGTCCTCAAAAACCGCGAAAGCTATGAAATCATTGACCCGAAAGTCGTGGGTGTCGATGAAAACTCAATCGTGCTTACCGCCCGCTCCGGTCGCGCCGCACTCAAGCATCGCCTGCATGTACTCGGCATCGAGCTCGACAAAGAAGCGCTCGACAAAGCCTACGAGGCATTCCTCCGTCTTGCCGACAAGAAAAAGGAAATCAACGATGACGACGTGCTCATGATTGCCGGACAGCACAATAAGGAGCACCGCATAAAGCTTGATTTCCTTCAGGTCACTTCGGGAGTCGGCATCAAGTCGGTGGCAAGCGTCGGACTCGACATCGCGGGAGAAAAATTCGAGGCATGCGCTTCGGGCAACGGTCCCGTAGATGCGGCAATATCGGCAATCAAGCTCATCATACGCCGCAAGATGCTTGTCAAGGAATTCCTTATCCAGGCCATCAACAAAGGCAGCAACGACGTGGGCAAGGTGCACATGACAGTCGAGCACGACGGCAACCAGTACTACGGATTCTCGGCCAACACCGACATCGTCAGCGCATCGGCCGAAGCATTCATCGACGCCATCAACAAATTCGTGCGATAATACATGCAGGCATCAGGGAAAAATCTCCGGCCGTACTACCGTTTTTTTACACATAGCGTATAATCAATCCTTACAATGAATACATTATTTGATAAAATTTGGGACAGCCACATCGTTACAAAAGTCGACGACGGCCCTACCCAACTTTATATCGACCGTCATTACTGCCACGAGGTCACAAGCCCGCAGGCATTTGACGGACTGCGCCGCCGCGGGCTCAAAGTATTCCGTCCCGAGCGCACATACTGTTCTCCCGACCACAATATACCTACCGTCAATCAAGATAAGCCGATTGCCGACGCGGTATCACGTCAGCAGGTCGAGCAACTTACAAAAAATGCCGGCGAGTTCGGACTGACACTATTCCCTCTCGGACATCCGCGCAACGGTATAATCCACGTTATCGGTCCGGAAAACGGCCTCACACTTCCCGGATATACCATCGTGTGCGGCGACAGCCACACATCCACCCACGGTGCATTCGGCGCTGTAGCTTTCGGCATCGGAACATCTGAGGTCGAGATGGTGCTCGCATCCCAATGCATCCTGCAGGCCAAACCAAAAACGATGCGCATCACCGTCGACGGCACGCTCTCACCCGGCGTCACGGCAAAAGACATCGCCCTCTATATAATAGCCAAAATGACGACAGGCGGCGCAACAGGCTACTTTGTCGAATATGCCGGCGAAGCCATCCGCTCATTGTCGATGGAGGGCCGCATGACACTGTGCAACATGTCAATCGAAATGGGCGCACGCGGCGGTCTGATTGCTCCCGACGAAGTTACTTTCGAATACTGCAAGGGGCGCCCGTATGCTCCCAAGGGTGAAGAATGGGAAAAAGCCGTGGCATATTGGCGTACCCTCCCCTCGGGCGACGACGCCGTATTCGACAAGGAGGTACGGTTTGACGCTGCCGACATTCGTCCGCGAGTCACCTACGGCACCAACCCCGGCATGGGTATCGCGATTGACGAGCCGGTTCCTTCATGTCCCGCAAGCGCCGACGAGCAGGAGAAAGCATCTTTTGAAAAATCACTCTCCTATATGGGATTCACTTCCGGAAAATCGATTGAAGGCACCAAGGTCGATTACGTGTTCCTCGGCAGCTGTACCAACGGACGTCTCGACGATTTCCGTCAGTTCGCGTCAATAGTGAAAGGCCGAAGGAAACATCCCGATGTCACAGCTTGGCTCGTTCCCGGTTCATGGGAAGTGCTCAACCAGATTAAGGAGGAAGGACTGGACAAAATAATCGAAGAAGCGGGATTTGAAATCCGCCAGCCCGGCTGCTCGGCATGCCTTGCCATGAATGACGACAAGGTTCCCGCCGGATGTCTCGCTGTATCCACTTCCAACCGTAACTTTGAAGGCCGACAGGGTCCGGGCGCACGCACCGTGCTCGCAAGCCCGCTCACAGCCGCCGCAGCTGCCGTAACCGGCGTTATTACCAACCCGTTAAACCTCATCTGATGAAACAGAAATTCAATAATGTGACATCGTCATGCGTGCCGCTGCCTATCGAAAACATTGATACGGACCAGATAATTCCGGCTCGCTTCCTTAAAGCCACTTCACGCGAAGGATTCGGCGAAAACCTTTTCCGCGACTGGCGTTTCGACGAAAATGGCAATGCCATTACTTCGTTCCCGCTCAACAACCCGCGCTATTCCGGTCAGATACTCGTGGCAGGAAAGAATTTCGGTTGCGGCTCATCGCGCGAACACGCCGCCTGGGCGATAGCCGACTACGGATTTCGTGTAGTCGTGTCGACATTCTTTGCCGACATCCACAAGAACAACGAGCTCAACAACTTCGTATTGCCTATTGTGGTAAGCGAACCGTTCCTCGCCTCGTTGTTCGAGACCATCGAGGCAAACCCCAAGGCACAGGTATCCGTCGACCTGCCCTCCCAGACCATCACCAACCTTGCCACCGGAGCCTCCGAGCATTTCGACATCAATCCCTACAAGAAGCATTGCCTGCTCAACGGGCTCGACGATATTGATTTCCTGCTCAGCAACCGCGATAAAATTACAGAATACGAAAACAAATAACTGACTACCCGATATGGATTTTAAAATAGCAGTATTGCCGGGCGACGGCATCGGACCCGAAATCTCAAAAGTAGGTGTCGACGTGATGACCGCCGTATGCGACAAAATGGGACATACCGTAAGCTATACGTATGCTCCCGTAGGAGCCGCTGCAATCGACGAGTGCGGCGACCCGTTTCCCGAATCTACCTTCAAGGTCTGCATGGACGCCGACGCCGTACTCTTCTCTGCAATCGGCGACCCCAAATACGACAATAACCCTACCGCCAAGGTGCGCCCGGAGCAAGGACTTCTCGCCATGCGCAAGCGCCTCGGACTGTTTGCCAACATACGTCCCGTACAGATTTTCCCGGCACTCATACATAAATCCCCGCTCAAAGCCGAGATTATCAAAGATGCCGATTTCATCTGCATCCGCGAACTCACCGGCGGCATGTACTTCGGCGAGAAATATCAGGACGACGACCGCGCCTACGACACAAACGCCTACACCCGCGGGGAAATAGAACGCATACTCCGCGTCGCATTTGAATACGCGCGCCGCCGTCGCAACCACCTCACCGTTGTCGACAAGGCCAACGTGCTTGCCTCAAGCCGTCTGTGGCGCAAAGTCGCAAAAGAGATGGAGCCGCAGTATCCCGATGTCACCACCGACTATATGTTCGTCGACAACGCGGCAATGAAAATGATTACCGAGCCCGCATTTTTCGACGTAATGGTCACGGAAAACACTTTCGGCGATATTCTTACCGACGAAGGCAGCGTAATCTCAGGCTCTATGGGACTTCTCCCCTCCGCTTCGACCGGCGAGCACACTCCGGTGTTCGAACCGATTCACGGCTCATGGCCTCAGGCAAAAGGGCTCAATATCGCCAACCCTATGGCACAGGTTCTCTCGGTAGCCATGCTTTTCGAATACTTCAATCTCAAGGAGGAAGGCGCCATCATCCGCAAAGCCGTTGACGAAGCCCTTGCAGCGCATGTCCGCACACCCGAAATCCAGGTTGAAGGCCACAAACCCTACGGCACAAAAGAAATCGGCGAATGGCTCGTAAACCACATCAATCAGATGTAATCACCTATAACCGGATTTTAACCGCAGCTACTGTTCAGCCGCAATCTGACAGTAGCTGCGGATTTAATTTTGAAAAACAAAACCTTAAATTGTCACTTCCGATGTCACGACTATCCCGCATCTTAACAGTTTGCTTCATATCCATATTTACTCCATACGTAGCACCGTCACAAACCAATATGACTGATGACGGCGTGTGCCGATGGGAAACCGGAGCTATGGCCGGGCTCAACAACGACGGATATGAATGGCAGTTTCATGGAGCTTATTTCCCGATACAGTATGTCGGAGCCAAAATCGGCCTCGGAATGGCCGGCGAGATACATCAGATGGGAGATTGGGGTGAAGATGAATGGGAGACAGGACATCACTATGCGGCACGATTTAAATTCAACGCATCCGTAGCCATCCGCTCACCACGAATCATAAACTGGAAAAGTCAGGGTGCCGGTTTCTATCTTTTCACCGAACCGGGCATCGTCCTGTCGCCCGGCGCAAGCGGAAGCCGTAATCCCCGCTATTGCTGCTGGGATCTGAAATCAGGCATAAATCTCCAGATTGACCACCTAATACTCACCCTCGGCTACGGCATCTCCGACTTCTCCCTCTACTCCGGCTACCCGACCAACATGCAAGGCCTCCCCGACGACGACAACTACATAACCCACACAGCATTCGTATCTTGCTCCTATAAATTCTGACCGACAATGCCAACTAAACATTTTCCAATAGGCTAACAGATACTGCAACCCTCAAGCAACGCGACGAACTTATTGGGACGCGGTTTAAGCATTGGGGTGGCGGTGATGCCGCAGGCATCATCTATATGATTAACCCGGTCATGGCGCGAAGCGCCTTGGCCGGGACGAGACGCATCATGCTGCGTGATGTTGCCGCAGGCATCATCAATCCGCCTCATATCAGGAGACTCTTATATAAGAATAGCTTATGTAGATTGACGATGCCTGCGGCAACGTCTCATGCCACACATTAACCCGGCCAAGGCGCTTTCGCGCCATGACCGGGTTAATCATATAGAGGATGCCTACGGCATCGTCAACAACCTCGCCTACGGCATCTCCATTCATCATAATCCTCCGAACTAAGATTAAGTAGGCGTCCCCACAAATTGCTACGACTTTTAATCGCTGATTATAGTTTTTGTCAGATACGGTCAAGCACCGTTCCAATCAAGTCGTGGATACCGTTCTTATAGTTGGGATTGGAATCATTGTTCATGCGGTTGGCAATGATTGAGCATACGGTCATCGCCTTGTGTCCCATCAGTTTGCCGAGGCCTTGCAACGGAGCGCTTTCCATTTCATAGTTGGTGACCTTGCGTCCTTTGAAACGGAACTCCTCGATCGAACGGTTGAGCGCCGGATTGGCAAGTGCCAGTCTGAGTTCACGTCCCTGCGGGCCGTAGAATCCTACTGCCGAAATTGTATTGCCTCTTACCATGTCATCCTTACCGATGCGCTCCACAAGTTCAGGATCAGCATCTACCACGTATGGTTTCGCCCACAGTTTGTTCCAGTCGGTATGCTCGCAAAACGCCTGCTCAAACTCCAGATCAGCCACTTCATTACGTCCGGCATAGTAGTTGAGCACCCCGTCAAATCCTATCGACTTTTCAGCTATCACGGGAGTGCCCAACACCAGCTCGGGTTGCAATGCGCCCGATGTACCTATTCTCACCATAGTCAGCTGGCGATGCGTGTCCTTTACCTCGCGTGTAGAGAAATCGATATTGGCAAGAGCATCAAGTTCGTTGATTACAATATCGATATTGTCAGGGCCGATACCGTGGCTTATACACATTATAGGCTTGCCGGCGTATGTACCGCCGATTGTACGGAATTCGCGTGACTGCACCTCAAACGTGCGGGTATCGAAAAACGATGCCACCATTTCCACTCGTCCTGGGTCGCCTACAAGAATTATCCTGTCGGTCAGCTGTTCCGGCAAAAGATGGATGTGAAATACTGTCCCGTCGGGATTGATTATAAGTTCGGAGGGGGGAATAATTTTCTTGTTCATTATGGTATAGATTAAAAATTATTATAATAACAAATATTTTATTCGGTTTGTTTTGAAACAATAGGCAGGAGAAAATCTGGCACTTGGTTATGAAAGCCGGTAAGAGCCGCCGGGAATATTGATGACGATTCCTTTAAACTCAAGATTGACCATCAGCGGCATCAGTCGTGACATCGATATTCCCGTTTCCACCGAGATCGCATTTATCCTCGCGTCACCTTTATTCCTCAGATAATCCACAATCACGGTCTCATCTTCCGTAAGCTCGGGGAACAGGGTTTTCTGCCCGCCGTCCTCATCGGCAGTCTCCCAACCCATCACCTCTATTATATCGTCGGCACCCGTTATGAGATGCGCCACATTCCGTGCGATAAGCCCGTTGCACCCGCGGCTGTATATATCCGACGTGCGTCCCGGAAGCGCAAATACATCGCGCGAATATTCCGATGCTATGCGGGCCGTCGTCAACGCCCCGCCCCTATCCGCCGACTCGGCTACCACGACACATTCGGCAATCCCGGCAACAATACGGTTACGTGCCAGAAAATTTCCTTTGTGAATACGGGCATCATGAATATACTCCGTGAGCACCATTCCGCCCGACTTTGCCATACGTGCGGCATCATTGCGATGCGACGACGGATATATTGTGCTCAGTCCGTGCGCTACGACGCCTATTGTCGGCAGTCCGGCCGACATTGCAGCCCGGTGCGCTGCAATATCTATCCCGTATGCCAGTCCGCTGACCACAATTATGTTTCTGACCTTTTCAGCAAGTCCCGTGATGAGCTTATTGACAAAATCCACACCGTAGGCCGTGGCGTGGCGCGTACCAACGATACTGATGATATGGCTGTTATTATAATCGCAGTCTCCTATTGCATACAGCATCAGCGGCGCGTCGCTGCACTCACGGAGCAGCTGCGGATAGTCATTGTCGGTGAAATACAGTTCGCGTATACGGTTGACATCATTATATACCGCCTCACTTTCAGCTATGGCAAGCAATCTGTCACGGTATTCACGCTCAAAAAGCGGCGACTTCATTCCCATTACGGTCTGAAGCTCCGCCGGCGTAGCCCGAAAGAAATCGCACTCGCTATGCATGCGTTGCAGTATGGCGCTTCCGGTTTCCGGATTGACCCCGCGCATCATCGAGAACGCCAGCCTGTAGCAGCGTTCCCTAAAGTCTATATTTCGGTGCACGGGTGTCATATTTATTTATAATGTCAGTTTATTCTGAAATTACAGATATTTTTCAAATGCCTTGGCGAGAGCTTCACCGCGGCTCAGGCGTCCGTTTTCCACCGCGACAACAGAGACAACAGCCTTCACCACCGCCTCGCCGCGCTGATTGTAAATATCCTGCTGAAATACGAAACGCGGGCCCTTCCGCGACAGATTCAGACAGCTCGTCATTCTGTCGCCCGACGTGAGCGATGTGATATAGTCAATCTCCACTCGGTTGAGCACCGGCATGATTCCCTGCCGCCGCATATCGTCAAACGACATGCCGGTCGTTTTGCAGAACTCGTGGCGTGTCCATTCAAGGTAATGCAGGTAATTGGCATTATTTACAATACCTTCCGAGTCAAGCTCATAATCCCTTACATCAATATCAAGGCAAAATATATAATCTTCTTTTTTCATAACAGTATCAAATTTAGCATAAAAATCTGTCAGTACAAAAAAAATTGCCATTATCTTTGCAAAACCGTTTGGGAGCTATGCTCTTAAACAATCATTAATGCATCAGAAATGAAAAGATATATATTCTTGTTTTGCCTCGTAGCCATATCGTTCGTGACGACTATGGCGTGCACGTCGGCTATCGTTTCCGGAAAACTGACCCGCGACGGCCGTCCCATTCTCTGGAAAAACCGCGACACATCGCATCTCGTCAACTACGTGGCGAGCAAACAGGCCACCGACAGCACCCACGCGTATGTGGCTCTCTACAACAGCGACGACACTGATGCCCGCGAGGCATGGATAGGCTATAACGATGCCGGATTTGCCATAATGAATACCGCATCCTACAACCTCCGCCATCCTTCCGACGACTGGAAAGACCGCGAAGGCTTCATCATGTCGGAAGCGCTCGCCCGATGCGCGACTGTCGACGACTTCCGACAGCTGTTGCAGTCTCTCCCCAAACCTCTCGGCGTGGAAGCCAATTTCGGGGTCATCGACGCAACCGGCGGCGGTGGATTTTTTGAAACCGACGATTATGACTTCACGTTCTACCCTCTCGACGAGGGCAACCCGATAATCATACGCACCAATTATTCGGTAAGCGGCGGCGATGGCGGACTCGGACAGGTGCGCTACGTCAATGCCTGTGCACTCCTTGCACCCCATATCGCCAAAGCAGACATCTCGCCCGAACTTCTCACCGACAATCTCTCACGATCTTTCTACTACTCCCCTGACTGTACCGACAAATCCACTGCCGCGACAGTAGTTGACAAGGATTTCATACCCCGGCACTCCACTTCGGCGAGCGTAGCAATCGAGGGCGTTAATTCCCCCGACAGCGTAGGCGATATGGTGATGTGGACACTCATGGGCTATCCGCCTTGCGGCGTGACGCAGCCCGTGACTCTGCGCAATATCCCCGCCGACCTCTTACCCGATACAAACGGAGGCTGCAAGGCATCCCGCGACGCACAGACGCTCAAGGACGGCGTATTCTTTCGCCGCCGCGGCACATGGCGCATCAAGATGCCTGAATTGCAGCGCATTTCGAATGAAAACAAAAGCAAAAGTTTAATAAATTACCATAAATTCCGTACCGCAAATAATAAGTAACCGTTCAAAATTATTTTAAACAGCTACTTAATTAAAACAGTAAGTAAGCAATGACAGTCCCCTTCATCAATCTCGCCATCTCTCCCGCAATCCTTACAATCATTCTCCTTGTAGTGTCCAACATATTCATGACTTTCGCATGGTACGGACACCTTAAACTGGGACAGGCCGGCATATCCACCAACTGGCCGCTGATACTTGTGATACTGTTCTCATGGGGAATAGCATTACTTGAATATATGTGCCAGGTTCCGGCCAACCGCATTGGCTTCGAAGGCAACGGCGGCCCGTACTCGCTCATGCAGCTCAAAGTCATGCAGGAAGTAATCACGCTCGTGGTCTTCGTTATCTTCTGCACATTCGCATTCGAAGGCTTCCAGATACGCTGGAACCATTATCTGGCGTTTGCTCTGCTTATAGGCGCCGTCTATTTGGTGTTTATGAAATAATTGAGTAAATTTGTACCTCATTTTTGAAATATTCCACAGTATGAAAAAACTGTTATTATCACTTTCTTTATTAATATCCGTGACAGCAATGGCTGAAAATACACTACTTCAGGATTTCAATACCCCTTACGGTACAGTTCCGTTCAACAATATCGACAACTCCCAGTATGAGGAAGCTATCGACGCAGGCATAGACAAGGCGCTTCAGGGTGTCGACGCTATCTGCAACCAGCGTTCGGTGCCCGATTTCGACAACACGATTGTGGCCCTCGAGCGCAATGGCAAAGACCTCGAGCGTGCGCTCGCCGTATTCTTCAATCTCCTCAGCGCCAATTCCGATGACGAAATGATGGAGATTTCGCTCCGCGTATCACCCAAACTCAGCGACTACTCCACAAGCATAGCGCTCAACGAACGTCTGTGGCAGCGCATCAAACAGGTCTATGACAATCAGGACAAATTCAATCTTTCTCCCGAGGACAAGATGCTCCTGCAGACCACCTACGACTCTTTCGCGCTTAACGGAGCCAATCTTCAGGGCGACGACCGCGAGAAATACCGCGCGCTGTCGGCCGAACTGTCCGAGCTGACCACCCGCTTCGGGCAGAACGTACTCAAAGAGCTCAACACATACGAAATATGGCTGACTAAAGACGACCTCACCGGACTTCCCGACGACCTCGTGGCACAGGCTGCCGCCGAAGCTGCGGAGAAAGGCCGTGATGGAGAATATCTCTTCACTCTCCAGCAACCCACCTACATGGCGTTTCTAAAATACTCCGACCGTCCCGACCTCCGCGAGAAATTCTACCGTCTGTACAACTCGCGCAACAGCAAAGGCGAATACTCCAACATCGACAACATGAAGCGCATCGCCGAGTTGCGCCGGCAGATTGCCAACCTCCTCGGAAGCGAAACCTTCGCCGAGCATCATCTCAAACGCACCATGGCCGAGACTCCGGCCAATGTCTATGACCTGCTCGACCGTCTGCGCGACGCCTACATGCCGGCGCTCAAAAAGGAAATGGCTGAACTGACTCAGTTCGCATCCGATACCGAAGGTCGTCCCGTGACAATCAAGCCCTGGGACTACAGCTACTACGCCAACAAGCTGAAAAATGCCAAATACTCCTACGACGAAGAAGAGCTTCGTCCCTACTTCCCACTCGACAATGTAATAGACGGAGTGTTCGGACTCGCCACGAAACTCTACGGCATCACATTCACGCCCAACGACAGCATACAGGTATACCACCCCGATGTAAAGGCGTTTGAAGTGCGCAATCCCGACGGTTCGCTCGTAGGCATACTCTATACCGATTTCTTCCCCCGCGCGTCCAAGCGCCCCGGTGCATGGATGACATCTTTCCGTGAGCAATATGTCGACGAGAACGGCGTAAACGTTCGTCCGCTCGTGTCAATCGTGATGAATTTCACCAAACCCACCCCCGACAAGCCCTCGCTTCTCACTCCATACGAAGTCGAGACTTTCCTGCATGAGTTTGGCCACGCTCTCCACGGGCTTCTCGCCGACACCAACTATGCATCGCTGTCAGGCACCAATGTATATCACGATTTCGTAGAGCTTCCCTCGCAGTTCAACGAGAATTATCTCACCGAAAAAGAATTCCTCGACGGCTTTGCACGCCACTACCTCACCGGCGAGACCATTCCACAGGAACTTGTCGACAAGATTGTCCAATCATCACAGTTCGGAGCCGCATACGCCTGCATACGTCAGCTCGGATTCGGCTATACCGATATGGCATGGCACGACGCCAAGCAACCCATTGACGATGCCGTCGCCCTCGAGCGCAACGCCACCGAACAGGTCAAGATATTCGATCCGATTGACGACATGATATTCTCGCCCACATTCTCCCATATCTTTGCGGGAGGCTATGCCGCCGGCTACTACGGCTACAAATGGGCCGAGGTACTTGATGCCGACGCTTTCGCCAAATTCAAGGAAAACGGCATTTTCGACAAAAAGACCGCCGACGAATTCCGCAACAATATCCTTACACGCGGCGGCACCGAGAACCCCGCGAAACTCTATCGTCAGTTCCGCGGTCAGGACCCGTCGGTCGACGCCCTCCTTATCCGCGACGGCATAAAGGAAGCACCCGCCATCAAAGCAGAAATAAACAAGGATTAACCGTCATGAAGAGGGTGCCTGAAATTTCAGTTAGCAATGTAGGGACGCACGGTCTGTGCGTCCGATACTGAAGCCCGGCATTCCCGTACGCATAGTTCGTGCGTACGGGATTATTCGGATTCTTTAGCACCCTCACCATTAAATACAATTCAACCGATAATCCCCCTAAAGAACAACCGGCCACAATGAGAGGACCATTCAAGATATTAGACAGATATATCATCCGTAAGTTTCTCGGCACCTACGTTTTCGCCATCATTCTCATCCTGGCCATTACCGTGATGTTTGATGTCAACGAGAAACTTGACGCTTTTCTCAAAGCGCCGTTCAAGGCAACGATTTGCGATTACTTCATCAACTTCCTGCCTTATTTCGCCAACCAGTTCTCGCCTCTCTTCACATTCATCGCGGTCATATTCTTTACCTCCAAACTCGCAGGGAACTCCGAAATCATAGCCATGCTGTCCACAGGCATGAGTTTCCGGCGCCTCACTCGGCCCTACCTTTTTTCGGCAACCGTCATAGCCATCCTCACTTTCGTCCTCTCGGCCTACATCATTCCCCCCGCCAATGTCAAGCGTATCGAGTACACCAACACCTACGTCAAGAACAAACGCGTCGACTTCGGCACAAACATCATGCTGCAGGCCGCTCCGGGCGAAATTGCATTCTTCCAACGCTACGACAACACATCAAAAACGGGCTACAAATTCTCGCTCGAACGCTTCGAAAACAAAAAGCTCGTGTCGCGTCTCACCGCGCAGACCGTAAAATATGACACCGCCTACAACTGGCAGGTACGCGACTACGTAATCCGTGACTTCGCCGGCAACCGCGAAATCATACGCAAAGGCAACTCTCTCGATACAATCATTCAGATACAGCCGCGTGACTTCCTCATCGCCAAAAACGACCACGAGATGCTCACCACGCCCGAGCTGCAGCAATACATCAGCCGTCAGAAAGAGCGCGGCGTAGCCAACATCAAGTCATTCGAAATCGAGCTTGAACGGCGCTATGCCATGACAGCCGCCGCCTTCATCCTCACCATCATCGGCCTCTCCCTATCCTCACGCAAAGTGCGCGGTGGTATGGGCGTAAACCTCGGCCTCGGCCTTGTCCTCGCATTCAGCTACCTCCTCTTCATGACGGTAACCTCCTCATTCGCCGTATCCGGATTCACCTCCCCCCGCATAGCCATGTGGATACCCAACATCCTCTACTCCATAATAGCAATAATCCTCTACCGCAAAGCCGCCCAATAAATATATCGCCACATACAAGAATTTACATCAGTTTGCGGTCAATTTGCATCAACTAGCCGTCAGCTTGCTTTATTGTCAAAAATTTGGTCAGATATTTTTCCGCATAGAGTGCTTTATCGTACTGCGAAAGTACGGTAAAGCACTCTATGCGGAAAAGACAAGACTATATATAATCACAAGCCATGATCAGTAGAACTACAGCCACAGTATCCACAGTTACTACGGCCACTACTTCCGGCTCGATAATCATAACAGGGGTGACCTTCCTTCTTCTTAGGACAATTTGGATTTGTGCATGGACCAGTATGTCCTGTGAATGAAGGATTGCTACCATTCGTAGTTACTGTAACTTTACCAGTTCCACCACAGTTTTGACAATAATAGTAATTGCCATCGTAAGGATTTAGTACTACACCACCTCCATTGCAGTAAGGACAACCAACAGTTCTCGTTGTTGGTTGCGAATATGTGGAAGATGGTGTATAACTTGAACCACCTCCACTATCACAACTTGCCAATGAAAAGGCAAACAAAGCCATGAATAATATTTTTTTCATGTATAAAAAGTTGAGATTCAGCCCACATCTCGTTTTATGTTAAAGAAGCGTGGACTGAATTACCACACTTTGTTAGAAGGTCGTAGGAAACCTAAAGATGAAGATGCAGGAATAGCAGCCCACGCCTATGGCGTGAGAACCGCTTGTCTTCCTTGCATCTTTGAAAATTTCCTACGTTTTCTAACACAAGTAAAAGCAAACGCTTCTTGTTGTTCAGAATGTCGTTGCAAAGGTACTAATATTTCGTTAATCATACAATAACTTAAAAGAAATATCCCTTCGCTTTCTTTTCATTGCAGAGCACCTGCGGCGCAAACAACTTCGCGGTTTCCGACTGATGCCATTCGCTGAAAAATTCAGGGTTCGACCGGATATAGCGAGCCTACGCGATTTGAACGACTCCGACCGCAGGTAGCCTACTACCTGCGCTTTTACCTTTTAAACTAAACGAAGGCTTATTCGTCTGCACTCCATGATAATACTGTCAACACTGATAGGCCCGATATTTTTCTATTTCGGCAAAGGAGATATGTTTGAACTGATAGGCGATACCACCGTCAGTATGCTGCTGCTCTGCGCCCTATTCGCCATATTGATGATTCCCGCTCCTATGTCGGCCGACATACGCGGCTGGGGCGAAATCAATGCCATAAACGGCAATGCATGGACTCTCTATTACGAATACTTCGCCAATATACTCTACGCATTGGTTATTCGCCGTTTCTCACGCTTTTGGCTTACCGTATTTGTCATCCTTACGTCAGTGCTTACATTCAATCTCGCGCTCAATATCGACCTATTCGGGTTATTTGGCGATAGGGTCAACAATGCATATACTATGATTGGAGGCTGGAATCTGACAGGTCAATCAGTCCTAATCGGCTTTTCCCGACTACTTTTCCCATTCTTTACTGGTTTATTGCTGTCCCGCCTCAACTGGAAAATAAAAGTCGACAACGGATTCATCTGGTGCTCGCTGATTTTATGTACCGTTTTGTTTATGCCCCGCATAGGTGGGACCGACAACGGTATATTAAACGGTATATATGAAGCGACATGCATCATAATTGTTTTTCCTTTACTGGTAGCAATGGGAGCCGGAAGCATAACTGACACCAAAGACAACCGCCTGTGCCGTCTGCTCGGAGATCTTTCATATCCGCTCTACATTGTCCAATATCCTATTGTTTACACCTTACTTGGCGGCTGGAAGTCACATAACCCCGACGCATCTCTCGACCAAATCATATTTGTCAATGTAGCATGCTTCATGCTCAGCGTACTGGTAGCCTACGCCAGCCTTAAGCTCTACGACGAGCCCGTCCGACGATGGCTCTCCAAGCACTGGACATCAGTCCGCAAAGCCATCAAATCCCTCCTCCCAACCGGTTAGGATGCTAAAGTGACTGAACATATTAATCGCTAAGGCCCCTTATCGTTCCTCGTTTCAGTTCTTCTTTCAATATTTCATATATGTATGCCGGACTCTCGATGTACATGTCAGTCTTATGCTCACAAAGTTTATTGAACGTCTCGGAATTATGAAAAAGCAACAATGCCTCTTCGAGACCGATGTTTTTATCCCTGATGAGCCATTCCACTACTTTTGCAGTAATATACTCGACTAAAAACTCAAAAGTATTATCCACTTCTTTCATATCCGTCTGATGTACTTTAATGACCTTTCTGTAGCGAAAAAATATTGTGAATTGAGATCTTTATAAATCAATCCGGCAACAACAACATCAAGATTGATGACATCCATTTCATATAGTCCGAACAGACGGGCCATTCTATCATCTGCTACAGGACCGATGACAATATCATAGTCGTGTCTGAATTCTTCATTGTTCTGCATTCTGTTCGCCATGACAAATAAAGCCCATTCCTTGTCGGGGACACTGAATATCTTAATATTCAAATCGTCAGATAATGCCGAATCCATGTCAAATTCAAACTCCGTCACAGTTGGAGTGCCGCCGAAACGGTCTGCAATTCTTTTTGACCAGAATACAGCCTGTTCGCGCAGATGTGTTGTATAAAATCCCTGACCGAAATCTTTATACTTCTGTCCCTTAGAAAGGTCTATATTCTGAATCGACAGGTTGGAACCGTGATATAGTTTCATGATATAGCTCCCCCATTTCTTTGACATATTGCCACCATGTCATCCACGCATTCCTGCAATGACAATTGATGCTCCACCTCATAATTTTCAATCGAAAATTCCAGTCCCTTAAATCGCGACAGATAATTGCAGGCCTCTTTTCTCGTAAGTTTATATTTACGAGCAAACAGACCGAGACTCATTACAATATAGTGAATTACATCGCTCGATACCGACGAAATCGGACGAAGTTCTACTTGTGCCGACACGCCAAGAGCTTCCGACAATTTATTAATTGTTGAAAAAGTAATACCCCTCCCGTTCTCAATTTTAGAAATCTCAGACTTTGTTACACCGACTTTCTCGCCCAGTTGTTCCTGAGTCAATCCAAGTTCTTTTCTTCGCTGTAGGAATAACTTTCCTATTTCATCAAATCTGCTCGCCATATAATAATAAAATTACCCACTCGCAAAACTAACAAAAGTTTCCAATATTAGCAACATAAAATTCAACAAAAAAGTTCTATATCTGCTGACATATGGATATAAGCTCTATTACCCCCGCATTAATTACCCCAATTTATCCTTCAGGAATTGGCCGGTGTAGCTTTCGGGGGTGGCGGCTATCTGTTCGGGGGTGCCTTCGGCAACAATCATGCCACCGCGGTCGCCACCCTCGGGACCTATGTCGATGACGTGGTCGGCACACTTTATCACGTCGATATTGTGCTCGATGATGATTACCGTGTGGCCTTGCGCAATCAGCCGGTTAAACGAATCCATCAGTTTGTTGATGTCATGGAAATGCAATCCGGTGGTCGGTTCATCGAATATGAACATTGTCGGCTTCTGACCCTCCATCGAAAGGAAATATGCCAGCTTCACGCGCTGGTTCTCGCCACCCGACAGCGTCGAGGATGACTGCCCCAACTTGATATATCCGAGTCCCACATCCTGCAACGGCTGCAAACGTTTCACAATCCTTTTCTCCGTCGCGCCCGTGCCCTCCGAGAAGAATTCAATCGCCTGGTTGACGGTCATGTCAAGCACATCGAATATATTCTTGCCACGGTACTCTATCTCGAGCACATCACGCTTGAATCGCTTGCCGTGGCACTCCTCACACGTGATTGCGATGTCGGCCATAAACTGCATCTCGATATTGATGACGCCCTCCCCTTTGCACTCCTCGCAACGGCCACCCTCGGCATTAAACGAGAAATAACTTGCCGGGAATCCCATCTGCTTCGCGCCCTGCTGTGCCGCAAAAAGCTGACGTATCTCATCGTATGCCTTGAGGTACGTCGCAGGATTCGAACGGGTGGACTTCCCTATCGGATTCTGATTGACAAACTCCACGGCCTGCACGCGGTTCACATCGCCGCGCAACGCCTTGAACGCGCCGGGCGCATCGGTCGGTTCCTCCAAATGCCGCAGCATCGCACGGTAAAGGATGTCACGCACGAGTGTCGATTTGCCGGAACCCGACACACCGGTCACCACAGTCATTATTCCGAGCGGGAAACGCACCGTAATATCTTTCAGATTATTCTGACGCGCCCCCTCTATCTCGATATACGAACTTGATTTCCGGCGCACTTTCGGTACAGGCACATTGATTTTTCCTGTAAGATACTTTGCCGTATAACTGTTTTCGGCCGATGCAAGGTCGGAAAGGCTTCCCTGGTATACGATTTCGCCACCGTGGCGTCCGGCCTCGGGTCCGACATCTATGAGGTAATCGGCCGCCTCCATTATCTCCTCGTCATGCTCCACCACTACGACAGTATTGCCGATAGCCTGCAGATGCCGCAACACGGAAATCAACTTCTGCGTATCGCGCGAGTGAAGGCCTATCGACGGTTCGTCAAGTATATAGAGCGATCCTACGAGACTGCTCCCGAGCAACGTAGCCAGATTGATACGCTGGCTTTCACCGCCCGACAGAGTTGACGACGCACGGTCAAGAGTAAGATAATCAAGACCGACATCACTGAGAAACCCGATACGGTTGCGTATCTCCGCAAGCAGCCGCGAAGCTATCTTCTCGTCATTGCCGGTAAAGCTCAACTCATCGAACCATCGCCGCAAATCGCGTATCGGCATACGGTTAAGTTCCACGATAGTTTTCCCGTTAATCTTTATATTGTTGACCTCCGGACGCAACCGCGTGCCGTGGCATTCGGGGCACAGTGTCTTGCCGCGGTATCTCGCGAGCATCACCCTGTATTGTATCTTGTACAGGTTTTCCTCGACCATCTTGAAAAATCCGTCAATACCTTCTACCGACGAATTGCCGTGCCACAACAGTTTTTTCTCCGTCTCCGTCAAGTCGGCATACGGCTTATGGATAGGAAACCCTGTCGTCGCGGCCATGTGTATGAACCGCCGCTTGTATTCTCCCATCTTCTCCCCTTTCCAGCACGCCACAGCATCCTGATACACAGACAGCGCCTTGTTGGGAATAACCAGGTCCTCGTCTATGCCCACCGTCTTGCCGAAGCCCTCACATTTGGGACACGCGCCGATGGGGTTGTTGAAATTGAACATCTGCTCATTAGGCTCCACGAACACCATTCCGTCAGCCTCAAACCTATGCGAGAAATCATGGCGGTGCACACCGTCGGCACTCCACACAAACAGCGAGCAACGGTTGTCACCCTCGAAAAACGCGGTCTCGACCGAATCGGCCAGACGCGACAGTTCATCGCCATCATTAGCCACCGCAAGACGGTCAATCAGCAGCTGGTACTGCCCGATGTCAATCTTCTTTTTCTTGCTTCCCGACTCCTTTTCAAGCTGTGCCGCGACATCATCTATCATCACGAACTCTCCGTCATGGAAAAGTCGGGAGAATCCCTCACCCCCCAATGTCTTCAGCCGGCGCGATGCATCCTCCCCGTCACGTATCACTAAGGGAGCGGTCACAGCAATACGCGTACCCTCGGGATAGCTCTGTGCGGCGGCTATCACATCCTCCTCGGTATGCTTCTTCACCTGCACGCCCGACACCGGAGAATACGTCCTGCCCACACGGGCGAACAGCAAACGCATATAATCATATATCTCGGTCGAAGTCCCCACAGTGCTTCGCGGATTGTGTGTGTTGACCTTCTGCTCAACCGCGATAGCCGGCGGCAAACCCTTTATATAATCGACTTCAGGCTTCGACATTCGTCCGAGGAACTGTCGTGCGTAGGCCGACAGACTCTCCACATATCGGCGCTGCCCTTCGGCATAAAGCGTGTCAAATGCGAGCGACGACTTTCCCGAACCCGAAAGGCCCGTGATTACTACAAACTTATTGCGTGGTATCTCTACGTCGACATTCTTCAGATTGTTGACGCGTGCACCTTTTATAATGATATTCTGGCTTGACATATTCTATTTCTCTCCTTTCATGACAGCCGGAAGCCGTATCGTTCCAACCATCTTACAAAAATACAAATTTCCTGCCATATCGGCAAATATACGCACTGTCAGCAACAAACCCGAAGACGTGGCTTTCACATCTCCGGGTTCATGCTCATTACAGCACAGGGATACGATTATCTGACAGCGATTTTGCAGGCATAGCCGTCGACATTTACTATATATACTCCGGAAGGCAGCGCGCAGTCCGTATCGACCCTGCTTCCCGACAGGTTGTATACTTCGACGCTCTCATATTCTCCGTCAACGATAATACGTCCGTTCTCTATGCGCACGTCTACGTCATTGTCATCAATTTCAACCGTCGGAGCGTCGACCAGATTCATCGTACCGTACACGGCGTATGCCCCAGACGGCAGTGTCACCGTAGTGCCGTTACGCTTTGGCGTTACGTTATAGCTGCACGACATGAGCAGATATTCCTGTGTGGCCGAAGCCCCGTACATCGTCACATCAGCGCTTGCCGACACCTGCGGATTCACTACAAGATACAACGCCTTGTCACCTGATTTCAATGTGATATACCGGCCTTTGTCCCAGTCGTTCACATTGCATGCCACGGTTGTTGTAACGCCCTCTTCAAACAATTCGGGATTATCCCTGCGTATGGCGCACAACTGCCGATAGCATTCCATCAGGCCGTTGCGGTCGGCATTATTAAGCAGATTCCATACCACTTTCTTGGGCGAAGTGTCGTTGCCGCCCGACGTATTCTTGGTCGTCTGGTTGGCTCCGAATTCCTGGAACTGCCATATCATGTGCGCGCCTGGCGACATCAACATCATAGCCGCTACCGAACCGAGCCTGCGCATAGACATCGGTGTATTACCTTTCACTCCCGTAGCACCGTATTTGGTTATCTTATAGGCCATACGCTCCTCGTCGTGGCTTTCGGCATAACTTACCGTCGAGCCCCATGTACGCGAATCAAGCGGCGCATAAAAACGGTTCAGATTTGAATTTGACGAAAATCCCATGGCAAACTGGCACGACGCATCGTTTATATTGGCCCAGTTGGTCTCACCGTCAGCGGCCATCTCGTTCTCCTCCTTCGCTCCGGCGAGATTCTCGTTTATGAAATATGCATCGGGCGCAAACTCTTTCATTGCGGCGTGCAACTCTTTCATACGCGCCACTCGCGATGCGTTGTAGTCATTGGTCTTGGCATCGGTCACGCCCGTCCATGTGTTGGTCGAAGGGTTGTAGGTAGCTTTGTAACTCTGGTTGCTGCCAAGCCCTTTCACGAGGTCGAACCTGAACCCGTCCACCTTGTATTCCTCAAGCCAATATTTCAATGCGTCCTTGAACTGTTGCTGCACAAGCGGATTATCCTGATTCCAGTCGTTGAGCACCGAATAGGCGTGCGGCGCCGTGCCGTTATAGAACGGGTTGGAGGCTATCGGATACATCTGATACCATGGGTGCAGACCATCGGTCTGATTGAATACTATATCGAGTATCACCGCCATACCGCGCGAATGTATCTCGTCAAAAAGCCTGCGGTAATCATCGGGAGTGCCATACGCTTTATCAGGTGCGAAATAGAAATTGGTATTATAGCCCCATGAATTGTTGCCGTTAAATTCCATTATCGGCATGAATTCAATGGCATTCACTCCGAGTGCCTGCAGATAGTCGAGTTTTGACATCACTCCCGCAATGGTTCCTTCGCCGTTGGCCTTGTTCTCCGTGCCTGTAAAGTCTCTTATCAGAAGTTCATATATTACAAGAGCGCTTTGGTCCACGCCTTTGAAATCTTTTACCTTCCAGTCATATTCCGACTGTCCGGAGTTGTACACCGCTACGGGTACGCCATCCACGGCTGCCGACGGATATTGGGGCATATCGGGATACACGCTTTCAGGGATATATTTGTCATTCCACGGGTCAAGCACAAGCCGCGCATACGGATCGCCTGTTTTTATCGTGTTGTCGACTATGAAGTAATATATATGGTCTTTTCCGTCGGCCAGTGCCGGCATCGTAATCCAGAAATAACGTTGTCCGTCATAATCCTGATACGACATCAGTTGCGACGCGTCGTATGCATATTCGTTCCACGAGCCGACTATCATCATTGATTTCTTTCCGGGGGCGCCCACGCAGAATGTCACCGACCCGTCGCCGTTGGCCACGGGTCCCATTTTCGGCACTCCGCCGGGATAGTCCTTCGCGGGAGAGTTTCCGGCGAGACAGTATTCTATCGCATCTTCGGCAGTATTGACTCCCGTGGTTGCACGGGCAAGTATCCGCGTATTGCCCGAAGCCGATATTGTGTATGTTTTCGTCAGTTCCGTACCGTTGCTTACGGTAGCAATCGGCGTGCTCCCATAGCTGTTGACAAACAGTTCTATCTTCGCCGCCTGCGACGTGTTCACGGTAAAGTCTATCGCAGTGGCTTCCGACAGCAATGTCACTTCGGGCGACGCGCTCATGGTCATTGCGAACCCGTCAGGAGCGACCTCTACGAATATATCGCCGCCCGATTCGGTCTTCCCCTCCTTGCTTCCCGTAGCATTGCGGAACACAAACGCGAGCTTCACCGGCTCCTCTCCGGTCGTCAGCCCGTAGTATTCCTTGATTGACGGAATGGTAAGCTGCCATGTGTTGGCCGACACGTATGTCAGTTTGTATTTAGCCGAATTGTCAAGCCACGCCGGTGCATGCGACCACTCCTCGCTGCCTTTCAGTATCACACCTGTATGCGCATAGACCGGTGTCGACGCCGTCAACCCTGCCAGACCTTTGTTACCGCGGTCGGCATGAAATGTTATTGTGATAGGCGCCGAGCTGCGTTGCACTATCTTCGGACTGGTCGTGATTATTTGTGCATTTGCTCCGACCGACAGCAACAACGCAAGGAATAATAGGTAAAAATGTTTCATGTTATATATTTTTAAGATAACTTACTTATTTCTAAACATATTATAACGCGCTCTTGTTTGTTGTACGGTTGTAATTATCCGGACGCGCCTCGACCCTGCGTCCGCTACAATTTTTCCATTCGCGCCGCGCGTTATTTTTGCGGGATATAAAAAATTTATTACCTTTGTCATTGATATGACTGACAACAAAGTAAAAACATCTGCTGTTGACACTCTTGACAGGTATCTCGCCGCTAAACACCTCCGCCGCACCCCCGAGCGATACGCCATCCTCGACATGGTGCTCCGGATGAACCGACATTTCTACATCGAGACTATCTGCCGGGCTATGGCCGATACCAACTTTCGCGTCAGCCGCGCTACTGTATACAACACCATAGAGCTTTTCACCGAGGCCGGGATTGTGCGTCGGCACAGGTTTGGCAACGAACCCGCGCAGTTTGAAAAAATAGTCGATACCGCTGCCGCCAATCATCAGCACCTCGTGTGCACCAAATGCGGAAAAGTAAAGGAAATCAAGGACCCGGTTCTGCTGAAAGCCCTCTCCCAGCGCCGGTATCAGGCTTTCACTCCCGAATATTTCCAGTTCTATGTCTACGGTACCTGCTCCCAATGCAGCCGGCGCATAAAACATCGCGACAAGACTGACAATAAGTAATCAATATAACATCACATATACAACCAATAGAAAAATGAAAGTTGATATTTTGCTCGGCCTCCAGTGGGGCGACGAGGGTAAAGGAAAAGTCGTTGACGTTCTGACTCCGCGTTACGATGCGGTGGCACGTTTCCAAGGCGGTCCCAATGCCGGGCACACACTCGAATTTGACGGAAAGAAATATGTTCTCCGCTCTATCCCTTCCGGTATTTTCCAGAAAGACCAGGTCAACATAATAGGCAACGGCGTCGTTCTCGACCCGGTGCTTTTTCAGGAAGAGGCGCAGGCCCTCGAAGCATCGGGAGTAGACCTCCGCAAGGTGCTGAAGATTTCGCGCAAGGCCCATCTTATCCTTCCTACCCACCGTCTGCTCGACGCTGCCAACGAGAAAGCCAAAGGCGATGCTAAAATCGGCACCACCGGCAAAGGCATCGGCCCCACATACACCGACAAGGTGTCACGCAACGGCCTCCGTCTCGGCAATATGGAGCATGGCGACCTCTCGGCCTACAACGCCGCCCGCGACCGTCATCTCCGCATTCTTGCCTCCATGGGCGAGACTCCCGATATTTCCGCGCTCGAGGCTAAATGGCTCGACGCTGTAAAATATATACTCACCTACGACCTTATTGACTCCGAGTACTTCATAAACAACCTCCTCAAGGAGGGTAAATCAATCCTGTGCGAAGGTGCGCAGGGCACTCTCCTCGACGTCGACTTCGGTTCATATCCCTTTGTCACTTCATCCAACACCATCAGTGCCGGTGCATGCTGCGGTCTCGGTGTCGCCCCCAACAAAATCGGTGAAGTCTACGGTATATTCAAGGCTTACTGCACACGCGTAGGCTCGGGACCGTTCCCCACCGAACTCCACGACGAGACTGGCAAGAAGATACGCGACCTCGGCCACGAATACGGTGCCGTCACCGGACGCGAACGCCGCTGCGGATGGATTGACCTTGTGGCTCTCCGCTACGCCATCATGATTAACGGCGTGACACAGCTGATCATGATGAAAAGCGATGTCCTCGACACATTCCCCGAAATCCGCGCATGCGTGGCCTACGAAATCGACGGCGAGCGCGTCGATACATTCCCCTTCACTGTCGACGACTCCCGCATCAAGCCCGTTTATGTCAACATACCCGGATGGCTCACCGACATGACTCAGTTCAAGGATGAAAGCGAGTTCCCCGCCCAGTTCAACGACTACATCAAGTTCCTCGAACAGCAACTCGGTGTACCCATCACTATCGTATCTATCGGCCCCGACCGTCAGCAGACGATCGTCCGCAAGTAACACAAACCTAAATTCTTCCCACCATGGCTAAAATCAAACCGTTCCGCGGCGTACGCCCTCCCCGTCAGTTAGTCACTGAAGTTGCCTCACGCCCCTACGATGTCCTCAATTCCGAGGAAGCGCGTGCCGAAGCCGAAGGCAATCCCAAGTCGCTGTACCATATCATAAAGCCCGAAATCGATTTTGCTCCGGGCACCGACGAGCACGACCCAAAAGTCTACGACAAGGCGGTCGAGAATTTCAACAATTTCCAGCAGCAGGGATGGCTCGTTCAGGACGACGAAGACAAATACTACATCTACGCGCAGACGATGGACGGCCGCACTCAGTACGGATTCGTCATCGCTGCCAACGTCGACGACTACATGACGGGCAAAATCAAAAAGCATGAACTTACCCGCCGCGACAAGGAGGAAGACCGCATGAAGCATGTGCGCATCAACAATGCCAACATCGAGCCGGTATTCTTCGCATTCCCCGACAATGAAGTTCTCCAGGATATTATCACTAAAGTAACGGCCGGCGAACCGGAATACGATTTCGTTGCGCCCGACGGCTTCGGCCATCACTTCTGGGTCATCTCCGACAAATCCACCATTCAGACCATCACCGAAGAGTTCGCGAAAATGCCCTCTCTCTATATCGCCGACGGCCATCACCGTACGGCTGCCGCCGCCCTCGTAGGCAATGAGAAGGCCAAAAACAATCCGGACCACCGCGGCGACGAGGAGTACAACTACTTCCTTGCAGTCGCTTTCCCGGCATCCCACCTTAAGATTATCGACTACAACCGCGTCGTAAAAGACCTTAACGGATTGTCGGAAGAACAGTTTATCGAACGCCTGAAAGAGAATTTCGATGTTGTCGACATGGGCACCGAGACTTACCGTCCCGCACGTCTGCACAACTTCTCGCTCTATCTCGCCGGACACTGGTACTCTCTTACACCCCACGAAGGCACCTACAACGACAATGACCCCATCGGCTGTCTCGATGTGACCGTGTCGTCCGATCTCATTCTCCGCGACATCCTCGGCATCACCGACCTCCGTTCCGACAAACGTATCGATTTCGTAGGCGGTATCCGCGGCCTCGGCGAACTGAAACAGCGTGTCGACTCCGGAGAGATGAAAGTGGCGTTGGCGCTCTACCCGGTATCGATGAAACAGCTCATCGACATCGCCGATACGGGCAACATCATGCCCCCCAAGACCACCTGGTTCGAGCCCAAACTCCGTTCCGGTCTCGTAATCCACAAACTCGACTGATCCATTCTGCCTGTATATGCGCCATCACGCGATGACGCATATATAAAATTATAATTTCAGGCGAACAAAATCCTTGCGGCCGTGTTTCATAAGCAAAGACCTATTAAACTCTTCGCCTTATGAAAACAAAAGCTACTTTTTCAGTATGGTTTTCGCGCCGTTTGTTCAACATATTTCGATTGACTCCGATTTCTCGCCTGTTGTTATAATATACGAAATTGTAGCAAACCGCATATAGGATGGACCGGCGCCACTGCGTCATGTCCATCCTTTTTAATTTTCCCGTACTGACTGATGGTAATATCGACAGAACCGTTCAGGATATCTTCGACCGCATATATCCGGCGCATCATGAAACGCTGGTTCAGCCGTTATCTGCTCCTGTTCCTCACCGCTCTGGCGGCGTTTGCCGTCTTAGGCTTTGCCGTCGATGCCGCGTTTTTCATCGTGGCGTTGATATTCATTTTCATCATATCCCCTACGGCTCTGATGATAGTCTATTACTACTACGGCCTCATGCCCCGCATAGTCATGCTGTCATCATTCCCTGTCACCGTCTCGCTCAAGCTTTCTTCCGACAGCGTCACAGTCAGGACAGTCCCCGAAGACCGTCCAACCTATGAGTTTGCCATTCCGATCGCACGAATCAGAGAAATCAACCCCGGCGATACGTTCGATTCAATCGTCTACGACTCCTCTCCCTCCGGATTTGTCCTGATTGATAAAAACGCATTCCCGTCTGACTCCTCCCGTATACAGTTCCACAATTATATTTTTGACAAAATACAGGTAAATTCCCGCTCATGAAATTTACATTACACACCACCGACAAAAACTCCGGCGCACGTGCCGGCATCATACACACCGACCACGGCGATATACCCACCCCTATCTTCATGCCGGTGGGTACGCAGGGTACGGTCAAAGCCGTCCACCAACACGAACTGCGCGACGACATCAACGCGAAAATCATCCTCGGCAACACCTACCATCTCTATCTCCGTCCCGGCATGGACATCATAGAGAAAGCCGGCGGCCTTCATAAATTCAACGGATGGGAACGCCCCATCCTTACCGACTCCGGCGGCTTTCAGGTATTCTCCCTCTCCTCCAACCGCAAGCTGAAAGAGGAAGGTGCCTATTTCCGTTCGCATATCGACGGTTCCAAACACCTTTTCACTCCCGAAAAAGTCGTCGACATACAGCGTTCGATAGGGTCCGACATCATGATGGCGCTCGACGAATGCCCTCCCGGCACATCCGACCGTGCCTACGCCACCAAGTCGCTTGCCCTCACCCACCGCTGGTTGCGCCGAGGCTGGGACCATTTCAACGCCACGTCGCCCCGCTACGGCCATTCACAGGCATTCTTCCCCATCGTGCAGGGTTGCACATATCCCGACCTTCGACGCGAGTCAGCCAAATTTGTCGCCGACCTCGGTGCCGAAGGCAATGCTATCGGAGGTCTCGCCGTCGGCGAACCGGCCGAAGTGATGTACGACATGATTGAAGTAGTCAACGAAATCCTCCCCGCCGACCGTCCCCGCTACCTGATGGGGGTCGGTACTCCGGCCAACATACTCGAAGCCATTGAGCGCGGAGTCGACATGATGGACTGCGTAATGCCCACACGCAATGCCCGCAACGGCATGCTTTTCACCTCACACGGCATAATGAACATGCGCAACAAAAAATGGGCCGACGACTTTTCCCCCATTCAGGAAGACGGCCCCTCCTACGTCGACCGCACATACTCGAGAGCCTACCTGCGCCATCTCTTCATAGCCGATGAAATTCTTGCCATGCAGATAGCATCAATCCACAACCTCGCCTTCTACCTCTGGCTCGTAACCGAAGCCCGCAACCACATCATGGCCGGAGACTTCGCCCAATGGAAAAAATCAATCCTCCCCATCCTCACCTCCCGCCTCTAATCCCCATCCAATAATACCACATCTCTCCCATCATATTCCACCATCAAAATACACTCCGATAACAAATAAAATCATTAAGGTCACTAAGATTCCACAACCTTAGTGACCTTAATGACTTTAATGACTTACTTTAATGACTTACTTTAATGACTTTAATGACCTTATCGACCTTAAAGACCTTCTTGCCCAAACACCCCTCTCCCTTAAGCAAGCTTCCACCCACCCAATTACTAATTACTAATTACTAATTACTAATTGTCCGAGTTACTAATTGTCCGAAGCTCTAAGCATAACGGCCGCCCCTCCGCCGGGAGCTAATTCCAGCGCAATCACGCTCTTGCTATCCACCTTCTTGGTATAAATCTTATACGACTTGGGATTGCTGCAGTAATCGGCATCCTTCCCGTCCTCATACACGGTAGCCACATACTTCTTCCCTTTCGGCAGGAAATCGAGCTTAATCTTCGTCTTGCGCGCATTCTCATCAGTTATCGCACCGATATACCAGTCATCGCTGTTTTTATCCTGACGCGCCACAGTGATATAATCGCCCGGCTCCGCTTCGAGATATACCGAAGTCTTCCACTCCACAGGCACAGCCTTGATAAACTCGAATGCATCGGCATACTTGCGATAGCTATCCGGCTTATCGCACGCCATCTGCATAGGCGACGGCATAGTCAGATACAACGCTAACTGTCGTGCCACCGTCGTACCCGGCTTCGACCCGTTGCCGAAACCGTAGGAAGCCAAGTCCGTCTCGACAATACCGGGCGTATAATCCATCGGGCCGCCTTTCAATCGGGTAAACGGCAATATCGTGGTGTGTTCCGGAGGATTACCACCCATAGCCTCATACTCACCGCCACGGGCCGATTCCTGCGCCACCCAGTTAGGCCATGTGCGCATCAGTCCCGTAGGTCGTACAGCCTCATGACTGTTCACCATAATCTTATGGTCAGCGGCACGTCGCACCACTTCGATATAGTGGTCATTCATCCATTGCGACGAATGATGCTCGCCGCGCGGTATGATATAACCCACATATCCGGTTTTCACGGCATCATATCCATGAGCATTCATAAAATCAAAGGCCGCGTCGAGCTGACGTTCGTAATCAGCCGCATTGGCCGAAGTCTCGTGATGCATTATAAGTTTCACACCCTTATTCTTGGCATACATTTCAAGCTCCTCTACATCAAAATCGGGATAAGCCTTGTCAAAAAGGAAATGACGGTTCTTACGCCCCTCGGTCCAGGTCTCCCAACCTTCATTCCAGCCCTCTACAAGCACACTTTTGATACCCGATTCCGCAGCGAAATCTATATACTTTTTCACATTCTCCGTATTGGCGGCATGTCGTCCGTTCGGTTTCACCTTCGTATAATCCGTCACACCGGGACGCGTGCTGAGGTCATCGCTGTAAGCCCATGAATTACCGCCGAGAAACATCTCCCACCATACGCCCATGAACTTCTGCGGATAGATCCACGACGTATCCTCGATTTTCGAAGGCTCATTCAGATTGAATATCAGTTGCGACGCCAGTATGTCGCGGGCGTCGTCGCTTATTATCAGTGTACGCCACGGCGTGCTGAAAGGCAGCTGCACATATCCCTCCATACCGTCAGCGCCCGGAGTCAGGTGCGACTTGAAACTCAGCTTGGCTGTATCGACATCAAGAGCCATCGCCGGATACCCTACGAGCGCAGCCTCATGCACATTCACATACACCTTTCCTTCAGGATGCTTCATCATCACCGGAGTCTGCACGGCCAGACCGTCTATAAGCGTCGACTCCGAATGACGTGCACGCGGCATTTTCTCACCCAGCTCACTGATTGCAGATTTCGTATATAGGAACTCATCTGTATCATAATCGCCCGGTATAGCAAATACCGTATAGTCATCGGCAAAATTAAACTCCGTATTTTCACCCGTCACCGACAGGAAATAATTGTCACCGCTCTGAGGCAACTCATATCTGAAGCCCACACCGTCGTCAAATACCCTGACACGCAGATTAAAATCCAATCCGTCCTTCCCCCTGAACTTGCCCAACAGCTCGTTATAATGGTTCCTTACCTCGGCAAACTCTCCCCATACCGGAGTCCACACCTCATCAAACATCGTAACCTCATCAAACTCCACACCATACCCCGCACCTATAGTACCCTCCTTGGCCGAAATCCCCAATCCGCTCTCAGCCACCACAGGCATCCCCTTATAGCTGACACTATAAACAGGTTTCCCCGACCCGTCCACATCCACATTCACCTCAATACCGCCGTCAGGCGACGTAACCACAGCTGCCCCGCACCCCACGGCGCAGCCCATACCCAGAAACAAAAACAAACTCTTCATCACAATATCAAATAATTAAAAAGATTAAACTAATAAAAAATAACATTCAACATCCGACCCATCACCCTCATCCAACCTACAACCGGTCTTAAATCTTAACAATTCGGCCTATTGGCCCTATTAGCCCCATTACTCCTATTGGCCTTATTAGTCCTATTGGCCTTATTAGTCCTATTGGCCCCATTGCCCCTACCCCTCCAACCAATACCAACACCTGCCCCATCTGCAAATTTAAAAAAACTTTTTCTCAAAAAAGCGTCAAAAACATACAAACCCACCAAAAAAATTCACAAAAAACTCGCAAAAACAAAAAAAATACCGTACCTTTGCACCGCAAACGCCCTCAAAGCACATCAAGCCAAGCACATCAAGCCAAGCACAACAACATCAAATCACCAAACATTGGAGCGGTGCTCGAGTGGCTGAAGAGGCACGCCTGGAAAGCGTGTAACCGGCACAACCGGTTCCCGAGTTCGAATCTCGGTCGCTCCGCTAAATACAGACAAAACTCCTGCAAGCAGTATTTCTTGCGGGAGTTTTTTATAAGACATATCTGATATAAATTATTATATATCAACCCAATACATTATTCACCATTGGCATTCAGCCAGTCGGTTCTGACTTTATCGGGAAGATGGGTCACCTTGAAGTCGGAGAATGTAGCCTTAAATCCCTCACCGTCGGGACAGGCTGCAAACATTCCGATTTTCACGGGACAGTTGGCTGCCATCCAGGCATTGCGCATCATAATGTATTCCTTGTCGTCAAACGAATAGAATATTTCTATTGCGTCCAAGCGCCGCACCGCTTTTATCCAGATATATTCCACCGGCTTATCAAGAGAAATGACGCTCCAGTCTGAAGTATGATGTGTCACAACCGTACTCAGATTATATTTTCCATCAACAAACTCGATTCCTGTCTTGATATAGTTCTCATGATCGATACGTATCATCATTCCGGCCTGGTCGAAACGAACTTTGTAATCGCCCGAAATTTTCACCTTGGCCTCAAACTCACCGCCGTATTCCGCATAATAAAACGGTGCGTCATCGACAGTAAATCCATAGTGCGATATGCGCCAGTAGTCACTCTTCGGTGTCACGTCCATGGTAAGGGTTTTGCCGGATATTTCCCAACCGGACGGTTCATTGAACCAGTTCATTTTCTCAAGTGTCTGTCCCGATAATATCTGGCCGGTCAATGCCGCCAGCATGATTAGATAGTGTCTCACTTTCATTGTTTGTTATTGTTTGTTTGTAATTGTCCTGATTACGCGGCACGGGTTACCGACCGCCACACTGTTTGAAGGAATATCTTTTGTTACGACACTGCCCGCTCCTATCACACAGTTGTTGCCTATTGTGACACCGGGAAGCACCGAGACTCCGGCGCCGAACCATACATCGTTGCCTACGATTATCGGCCTCGCATATTCCAGCCCTTTGTTCCGTTCAGCGGCATCGACAGGATGCCCTGCCGTATAAAATCCGCAATTGGGCGCTATGAACACATTGTCGCCGAACGTGACCGGAGCCTCATCAAGTATCACCAGATTGAAATTGGCAAAAAAATTCTTTCCAACTCGGATATTATATCCGTAATCGCAATAGAACGGTTGTTCGACAAGCAACCCGTCACCTGCCGCACCGAGTATCTTTCGCAACAATGCATCTCGACCTGCAATATCCTTGGGACGCAAATCATTATAATCCCGGCACAGCTCCTTGCACTCAAGCCTCTCCTCAATCAATTGCGGGTCATAATTGGCATCATATATCATGCCGCAAAGCATCTTCTCTTTTTCAGTCATTGTCGTGTAATAATCTTATCATTTTCCTCAGCCAACCCAATACCTCACCCCGACATCTCAAAACCATTGCAAAAATAACCATTACCACAATGACATGCAATGGTTATAAATAACCATTTTTATATCACACACGACCCGCGGCATCACTGTCGCGGGTCGTGTGTGATTGAATGAAAAAACTGTCTGTATTATCGTTTGAATCAAGCGATTTCCTTTACCTTCCTCCGGTAGTTGAGCGGTCGGCGTCTGCGTTTACCTCAACAAGTTTCTGCGCGCCGCGTTTCTGTCGTCCCCACTGCACGTTGTAGCTCACCGTGATGTATGGCATGCGCATGTTCAGACGCATGTGCTGTTCGTTGGTATTCCACTTGCTCATCATCTTCGAGCCCTGGTCATACTTGCCGAATGGCATGAGTATGCCGGCGCCAAACTGCCACTGCTTCCAGTTATAACTCAAATCAATGACATTAAGGTCTTCTCCCCAGCTTATTTTCTCGCCCCATAAATCGCGCTGTGCACGTTGATATTCCCCTGTCAGCACAAAGCCCCAGTGCGCCAACTGCACAGTTGCATTGCCGCTCCAGCCGTTGTTGCGCAAGTCATATCCCACCCCGCGCATGCGCTCCATGCGAAACTGCACATAACCGCTCACGGTGAGCCAGTCAGGTATGATTTCTATCTGCGGAGCGAGGAAAAACGACAGGTTTTGCAGCCCACGGCTGTTCTCGTATGTAGTGACCAGTTTCTCGTCGTCCCACTGCAGCAAGGGAGTGATGGCATTTGGCGACGTGAATGCCCTGATGCCGAACGAGCCGTCTACACGCGGCAGGCTGAACCCGTAACGGAATGTCAGCATATACGAATTGGCCGTCTTGAGGTTCGGATTGCCGACTCTCCACTGAAATCCGTCGAGCTGCTGCGGCACGACATTGGTCTCGGCAAGCGACGGCGTCGACTGCCACGATGTGAAATTGAGCCGCAGATTATGGTTACTGTTAATCGAATATGTCAGCGTGGCCTTCGGACGCGCGCTCCACGTATGGTTTCCCCTGTTGGATTCTTTGAAAAGGAAATCGGTATACTGCGCGCCAATGCCTGCGGTAGCGGTCCATTTGCCGAAACGGCGGAAATATTCGGCAAAGAAATACACCTTGTCCTGACGCTGATGGAAAATATCTCCTCCGAGCGACATATATTCCGACCGGTTACGGTTGGCATTATACGACACTCCTGCCGTAAAACGCGACTTGCTCCAGTTCTTCACATAGTCGGCCTCGATGGCATACGCCTGGTTGCGGTCGCGTATGTCGGTATGAATGTCGGTTCGAGGTGAAGGTGCTCCGGCAAGTTGCTCTATATAGTCTGAATATGACTTTCCGTAATAAAACGAACTCTGGAAGTCGACAATAAGCATCTGATTGCGGCTGAAATTCTGCTGTAGATAGAGTGACAGCGACGGAGTCGAACCTTTTGACCCCTGAATATCTGACAGCAATATATCGTCAGAACCGTCACTGAGCGACAATAATCCTTTATAACCGGTTTTATTTGTAAAATCATGGAAAAATCCGAGCTCGGCAATGAATACGGTAGTGTCCGGTTTGATGTAATTGTATGAAGCCCATGCGTTGCCAAACGTATTGTCTATCGCGCCACCGCGTGGCGTTTCCTGTCGGGTCAGCGCTGTGCCGTCGGGATATGTAAACGTCTCTGTATAGTCGCGATGGGTCTTTACTTTGTTTGTCAGCTTGTAATTTGCCCCGACCTCCCACTGCGAGTGCCCGGTATTGAATTTGGCGTCGGCCATATAAAATCCCCACGCCTGGTTCAGTGCCGGACGAGCCTGCGTCTGGAGCGAGCCTCCGACAGTAGGATTTGTGACAATAAAATTGAGCACGTATGTAGCTCCGCCGTAACGCAGTCCGGGATTGTCAATCCACTCCACGCGCTTGATTGTTTCAGGAAGCAGCGCACGCACCTGGGTTATTGTTGATTCCCGGCCATTTATTCGTAACTGTACCGACTGCCCGGCAGCTTCTACCGTGCCAAGCACGTCGCTCACCGCAAGCGTCGGAATCATCAGGTTAGTGAGCAGCTGCAAGCCATTTTTTGAAGCCTCGACAGCGCTTTGCGACGGGTGGTACACCTCCATGTCGGCCTTGCGCACCACTCTGGGTGCCTCGACTACAATTTCTTCAAGTTCCTTGACCGGAATAGAATCCGTACTTTCCGTCTGGGCGCCGGCCAACAAGGCGCAAGGCAACATAACGGCTGCTGACAACTTATGTTTCATCTCAATTGGTAATATTTGTTCATTTCGATTGATAAAATTTTTAAAAGGAACCTTTTTACCATTAAGACGGAAAAACACCCTCGATTGTTACACCCTACGCCACATAAATAAAAAATTCCCGCAGATGAAAACATCGGCCACTACCTTTGTCGCGCCTGACAATCAGGCTCATAGCAGCCGCAGTTTTTAACTGCGGAAATTTTCAGATATAGCCCCTTTATTTCTTTAAGGCAGAGTTAAATCATTCCGGCGCCGGAATTTTATCTGAGGCTTTGACTCGCCGGTTTCCCTCAATATCATTTCCGAAGCTGTCAGCTTTTCCACGATATAATATACAGGCTCACCGACCGTCTCATCACCCTCCTTCAATACGATGTCAAGATATACCGGATTCTCGTTTGCCGGGTCTGACACATGCCATGAATACGACTTGTCATATATCGGATTACCACTGGCGCTAAGGTAATAAGTATTCAGATTTCCCCATGACCACGTAAGTTCACTCCGGGTAGTAAAATCATAGATGCACGTATATTCCGGGCTGTCTTCCGATACCACTTCCCACTGTCCTTTAATCAATTTAGTATCCATCATATCATCGTCGTCATTACAGCCACTGACTGCGACCGACAACAATGCTGTCAGAAACATCAACGCATATTTTCTCATTTTATACAGATTTAAATTTAAGACAATCCCTTAATAAACGCACCCTATCTGATTTTATTGTACGGCATCAGCAAAACCCTTTAGCATCGTAATCACGACCGTAATCACACCTACCATAATCATAAGTCATGGCGAGTTGTTATATTGACGGAAAATTCGTAACTTTGGCACAATATTTGCAATATATTTTTCCGGCCTTAGAGATTGTATAAATTTATATGATGCAGATTTTGAGAGGGATTGTCAGATGAATTTTTGCTTGCGATGAACGAGCGTAGCCGTAGCTACGTGACTGAATAGCGAGCAAAAAGACGCTGACAAGACCCTCAAAAGCAAAGTAAGATGAATTTTAGACAATCTCTAAAATTGCCGGAGCTTACCTGAAGCTCCGCAACGCCGACGCATAATTTTTTCAAAACCTGCAACTTTCAGTCTAATGAATTTCAGCCATAATAACGACCAGGGACCGATATTGTCAATCGGACATATAGAATTGGGAGAGACAAAACGCAAGGAACTCAATGTCGACCCGACAGATGTCCCTATTCTTCCGACGCGCAATGTCGTGCTTTTCCCAAATGTCACAATCCCTATAAAACTTGGCCGCGAGACCTCGCTCCACATTGCCGAACTGGCGAAAAAGCGCAATATACCCATCGGTATCGTATGCCAGCTCGACCCGTCGGAGGACGACCCGTCGCTCAACTCGCTGTTCCATTACGGCGTAATCGGCGACGTGCTTCAGGTGATACAGCTCCCCGACAATACGAGCACCGCCATAGTGCGCGGCACCGCCAAATTCAAAATCACCGGCAAAGGCGCAGGCATACTTTTGCCCGAGGCTCCGATAAGCGCGCAAGTGAAAATAATCAACGAGACCTATCCCAAGGAATCAGACAAGGAATTCTCGGCATTGTGCGACGAAATCAAGTCGACTGCTTCAAAGCTCGCGTCGGCCGGCAATAAGTCGCCTGTCGAGGTCGACCTGCTTTTCAACCTCTCCAACAGCGGCATGGGACGTGAGGAATTGGTCAATATGACCGCCACCCATGTGCCCATCGACATCAAGGTTAAGATGTCGCTGCTCGCCATGTACCGTCTGAAAGAGCGCGCGCAGACCCTGTTCAACGAGCTTGTCAAGCATGAGGAGATGCTGAGCATCGCCCAGACCGTGCATCAGCGTGCCCGCGAATCGTTTGACGACCAGCAACGCCGCGTATTCCTTCAGCGCCAGATGGAGGCCATCGACCGCGAGCTCAACGGCGACGACAACGACGCCGATAATTTCAGGGAGCGGGCCGCGAAACTCACTATGCCCGAAAAAGCCGCGGCACATTTCGAGAAAGAACTCGACAAACTGCAGCGCCTCAACCCGCAGGCTCCCGACTACAGCGTGCAGTATGCCTATCTGGAGACGTTTCTCGAACTTCCATGGGGCATCAGCAGCGAGCTTAACCGCGACTTCGGCCGAGCCGAAGAAGTGCTCAACAGCTGCCACTACGGACTGGAGAAGGTAAAGGAACGCATACTCGAGCAGATTGCGGTGCTGATGCACAATCCCGACGGCAAGTCACCCATCTTATGCCTTGTAGGCCCTCCGGGGGTCGGCAAGACATCGCTCGGGCAGTCGATAGCCGACGCGCTCGGACGCAAATTCCAGCGCATATCGCTCGGCGGCCTGCATGACGAGGCCGAGATACGTGGTCACCGCCGCACATATATCGGTGCCATGCCCGGACGCATCATCGAGGCGGTACGCCGCGCAGGCACCTCCAATCCGGTGCTCATGCTCGACGAGATTGACAAAATCGGCAATGACTACAAGGGCGACCCGGCAGCCGCCCTCCTCGAAGTGCTCGACCCCGAACAGAACTTCCGTTTCCACGACAACTATATAGATGTGGATTTCGACCTTTCAAAAGTACTTTTCATCGCCACGGCCAATACGCTCGAGACCGTTCAGCGTCCGCTGATTGACCGTATGGAAGTCATCGACCTGTCGGGTTATATCCTTGAGGAGAAAATCGCTATCGCACGCGACTATCTCATACGGCGTCTGCGCAAAGAATATAACCTCAGCTATAAAGAACTCCAGCTCAGCGACGATGCGCTCGCGCTTGTCATTGAAAGCTATACCGCCGAAAGCGGAGTGCGCCAGCTTGAAAAAGCGCTCGCTTCGATAGCCCGTAAGGTTGTCTACCGCACCATCAGCGAGAAGGAAGTGAAAATGCCGATTGAAAGCGCCGACATAAAGGAATATCTCGGTGTGGCCAAGTATAGCAAGGACCGCTATGAAGGCAATTCATTCCCCGGTGTCGTTACCGGTCTGGCATGGACGGCCGTAGGCGGTGAGATACTCTTCATCGAGACATCGCTCAGCAGCGGCAAAGGCGAGAAACTCACCCTGACCGGCAATCTCGGCGACGTAATGAAAGAGTCAGCCATGATTGCGCTGCAATACGTTAAATCGCATGCCGACATGCTCGGAATACCGTACGAACGCTTTGAGAAGACCGACCTCCACATTCACGTGCCCGAGGGCGCCATACCCAAGGACGGCCCGTCGGCGGGTATCACGATGGCTACTTCGATAGCATCAGCCTTCACAGACCGCAAAGTAGCGGAACGTCTTGCCATGACAGGCGAAATCACACTCCGCGGAAAAGTGCTGCCCGTAGGCGGCATCAAAGAAAAAATACTTGCGGCAAAACGTGCCGGTATCACCGACATAATCCTCTCGACCGAAAACCGTAAGGACGTGGAAGACATAGCCGAAAAATACCGCGCAGGCCTGACCTTCCACTACGTTGACACCGTAAGCGAAGTCTTCGCCATAGCACTGGTATAACCAAAGTCACCAAATCAGTTCTACGCCCCGGTCTGCCAATCTCTAACAAGGATGTGCAGAACTGATGTCGACAACGCATGATGTAGGGAGAGGAGCGGGGGCGTCTCGCCCCCGTGGTATTATTTTTATACACCGAAAGTTACTACGGGGGCGAGACGCCCCCGCCCCACTCAGCTCAGCTTAAGTTAATAGCATTGAATCGCGTACCTACAATTTGCTGCGACTTTTGACCGCTAATTATATTTTTCACTTCGGCAATAGACAGTATATCGGAAATAATTTGTAGATTTGTGCTATTGACAATCAACAGATATACAAATGGATATGCGAAAGATCATCTTCTCCGTCATGACCTTGATTTTCTCATTGACGGGTAGTGCTCAATCATACGACGAGCGCATTGCCGATGCCATGAACCGAAGCGACTGGTTTGCATTGGATTCAATTTATAATGAAGCCCCGAAGGATTCCATATCACCTTTTCTCGACGTATTTTCACGCTGCATGATTGGCAACAGGCTGAATCGCCCTGACATGTCGATTCCGGCATTTGACACGCTGTTCGGAAATCATGCGGAAGAACTCGGGTTAGGCAATCTGATAAACTGCTCCATGATGTACTCGATGGATCTGAGCCGTATAGGAGAAAACAGACAGGCGGCCGACCTGTTGGCCTCCATTCTCCCCTCAGTGCAGGAATATCTCGATTCGGCATGGACTACGGCAATACGCAACAGTATAGACAAATATACCGCCCTCTCCAAGTTCCGCCCTTACGGCATATCTTTTGAAAATGATGCCGAGGGAAAGATTCCGTTCAAAATTGTACCCGTAGGCCCGAAAGAGAAAGAATCCGTTTTAATGCATCTTGAAAACAGTTCGATTAACGGAGCCGCCGCCGACATAACATTTGATACCGGAGCCGGAGTGAATGTAATGTCCACCTCATCGGCACAAGAATATGGTCTCATACCGCTCGATGCCTCGTCAGTAGTGGCGGGACATGGCGTTCAGTCAGGCTACCATGCTATAGCAAAAGAGGTTAAAATCGGAAATATAACACTAACCGATGTGCCATTCAGCGTCATGGACATCACATCCGGAAACGATGAAGCTGACAAATATGTAAGCAGCTTCATGATTGTCATAGGCAGTGAAACGATGCTTCAGCTGAAGGAACTGACGCTCGATTTCATCAGCCGCGAAATCACAGTGCCGAGACAGGCGCCGGCACGCAGCCTTACACCTCCGAATATGTGTTTTTCATCCGGAATGAACTTACTTGCAAAAGGCGCCATACATGACAACCCGATGCTGATGAATATAGATTCGGGAGATGCATCCTACGGTTCATTGAATAAAAAGTTCTTTGATAACAACAAGGAATATATAACCTCCCATGCCTCGCTTGATACAGTGCGCAGCGCCGGCATCGGCGGCATCCACATCTCTCAGTGTTATAATGTTCCCGACATGGCATTGCAATTAGGCGGCTCCAGGGCTGTAATCCCTGAAATCACGGTGGGATTGGAGGACACGCTTCCGACCACGTTGGATTACGAATGTAATTTAGGGCTGAAATCCCTGATGCTTTTTGCACGGATTCGTTTCAACATGGTCGACTTCACCATCACCACATATCCCGCACATGTTTCGGAGCTTGTTTCACCACAGCGTAAAATCCAAGGATTCAAATTCACTGATAATAAAGCGACCTTGTTACAATCGGTCGAAACCGTAGCAATGTCGATAGCGAACGGATTGCTGAATGCTAACGCGCCGACAGCTCCCGACCTTTGAGCGCACTTGTCCGCCGATTAATTATGATACATCCCGGTGCGGTGGCGGAGGGCATCGCGGCGGAGGACAATGAGGCCGAGTGCTGTTACGGCTACGCTGAGTGTTATCGTGTACCAGTCGGTGCCGAGGTTGATTGCGGCGGCGTTTTCAACCGATTCGGCTACGCCGCTGCGGGCGGCAATCCATGAGAGGAGAACTACAAGGGAGTTGTTGAAAGCATGCGCTATCACGGGCACCCATACCGAGCCGGTCCACCATATCAGGTAACCGAAATATGCACCGAGCAGCAGTCGCGGCACAAAGCCGAAAAACTGAAAATGCATGAAGCTGAATATGAATGCAGCCGCCCAGATGGCGAAATGCTTCTTCACTTTCGGCATGGTCATGAACAGATTCTGCAATGCTCCGCGGAAAAACAGTTCCTCGGCTATTCCCGTAAGAATACCGATTATAAGTATACCCATTATAAGGTCGCCTACGGTGTTTCCGCCCGACAGCGCGCTGATGCCGGTCGATGCGGAGTCCTCCATATTGCGCAGGCTCTCTTCCAGTCCGCTCATCGATTCGGGAAGATGCAGGTTATTGTTCCACTCTATCAGCAATTCCATGGCAGGCAGTGAAGTCAGCATCACGATGATAGCCATAATTATCGGGAACAGCCGCGGCCTGACATTGACAGTCAGAAGCGAAGCAGGCAGACGCGTCGCCACAAAAGCGGCGACAACAGCCGGAAGGATGAAGACAAGGAGGTCCTGCACGATGGCGAATATTCTCATACCCTTGGCGGTAAAACCGTCGCCTATCAGCAGCGACGAAACGACCGACAGTAGTACGAGCATAATGAAAAACACACCGAAAAGCACACCTATGGCACGCAACGGCTGATTGACCACAGGCAGCCACCCGCTGCCGCGTTGTGAATTGAACGATGTCGAATTTATTTCCTTTATATCCATTTATTATATTATTTCAATTATTATATTATTTCAATTTTTCAATATTCGTAATACCGCCGTTCAGAAATCAAGATAGAAATCCTTGAGCAAGACCCTGTATTCATCAGTAAAAGTACCGTCGGCGTTCTGTATGAACAATTGCGATTCGACGCACGGAACCAATGCCGAAGCGGAAAATTCCCATAAAGTGCGGCGCGACAGTTTCCCGGCACGTGTAAACACGCGGCAGCATCGTGTCGGAGCCAGCCCGGCCAACGATGCTTCAAACAATGCCCCGTCATCACGTCCGGCGGGCAGTACCAACGCCAACCTCCCGTTATCCGACAGCAGCTCCGCGCCTCCCCGTATAAGCGACGCAAGCGGCAGGCTGTCATCATGACGGGCGGCTGCGCGAAGCCTGTCGGGTGATTGTATACGTTCGGTGAAGAATGGCGGATTGCTCACTATCAGATCAAACTGGCAGTCACTTGCAAACTGCATGAAATCAGCTTCACGCGCTTCAATCCTTCCGGCAAACGGCGAACTGGCGATATTGTCCGCGCACTCCGTCACGGCCTCCGTGCTGACGTCTATGCAGACAACCGATGCTCCGGGATAGCGTTGCGCTACCATCAGTCCGATAACTCCGGTACCGCAACCCACATCGAGCACGGCGGCGTCCGCTTTATCGCCCGGCACTTGTGCCCATGCGCCAAGCAACACGCCGTCAGTTCCCACTTTCATGGCACTGAGGCTGTTGGAAAGCGAAAAATGTTTGAAGCGGAATGTCGATTCGCGATTTTTATTCATAATTCATATCCACGGACTCACACACTGTGCGTCCCTACATTGTCGACTTAAATTCGCAGTTTTGCAAAATCCTCTGCATTTATTTTTGATACAGATTCAATGCAAAATTACAATTTTTAGTTCCTTTGCGCAACTATTTATCTACAAATTGGTTATCTTTGCATATAACAAACAGATAAACATTTCACAAAAGCATGATAATCAACAGCGCGCGCTTCGTAATCTCAAATACGTCGGTCGACAAATGCCCCTCCGACACCCGTCATGAATACGCCTTCATAGGCCGTTCGAACGTAGGCAAATCCTCGCTCATCAATATGCTCACCGGCCACAAATCGCTGGCCCAGACATCGTCAAAACCGGGAAAGACACTGCTTATCAATCATTTTCTGATCAACGATTCATGGTACATAGTCGACCTTCCCGGCTACGGCTATGCACAGCGCAGCAAAGACAGCCGGCAGGCAATAGACAAAATCATACGGAGCTATATCCTCAACCGCATGCAGATGACCACCCTCTTCCTGCTGATTGACGTGCGCCACAAACCGCAAAAAATCGACCTTGAATTCATGGAGTGGCTCGGAGAGAACGGTGTCCCCTTCGCCATCGTGTTCACGAAACTCGACAAGCTGTCGTCGGCAGCCGGCAAAAAATCAATTTCCAACTACTGTACCACCCTTCTCGAGCAGTGGGAGGAGCTTCCGCCGGTGTTCGCCACATCGAGCGAAGACCGCCGCGGACGCGACGCCATACTTGACTATATCGACCAGCTTAATCAGCTCCCGTTGCAAACCGTTTAGAGCTTTCCGGTGTTAATATTTCAACCGCGGCCCTGTGGCCCGGCCAAGCATCCATTACAGCTAACTAAAATATCAACATTATGGATAAGAAAGACGAAAAACTTCCGAAGAGCGAAATCGAAAAGGCCGAACAGACATATCCGGGAGTGGCAATCAACGAGGCAGACGACGATGCCGACACAAAAGAACTGGTAAAAGAACGCACTTGCACGCTCAACAACAATCCGCGCAACGAAGGAAAGCCGGTATGAGCGGTCTACACTTTAAAAAATTAAAAAAAATTTTGCAGGCTGAAACTACGATTTAATCGCCATTCAGCCTGCTTTTCTGTTTTTTTTGCTATCTTTGTTGATAAAAAGCAAAACGCACATGTCAACCGCACAACTACATCAGTCAGGCAAAACTACAATGCTCGGTCTCTGTCGCGGACTATACCGCCAGATGGAGGCTCAAGGCATCGATGCCGACAAACTGCGCACTCTCATCGGCCTGCTGCGTGAAGCAGCCAAAGAAGGTCATCTGCGGCCCGACCGCTTCGGCATAAGTCCCGTAGTGCACAATCTGTACACATCCCACGCTCTGTGCAACCGCGTCAGTCCGGACATCAACATGGTGGCTGCCATAATGCTGCGCAACCTCGTGGAGTGTGATTTCATATCCATGGCCGACGTCAGGACCCAGTGGGGCGACGATGTGGCAAAACTCCTCGGCGGTCTCCGCAACATCACCCAGCTATATTCGCGTCAGGTAGCCGTGGAGAGCGACAACTTCCGCCGGCTTCTGATGATATTTGCCGAGGATATCCGTGTCATCATCATCATGATAGTCGACCGTCTGGAGCTGATGAAACTCATCAATCACCATCCCAACGAAAGGCTTGTGCGCGAGGTTGCCTACGAGGCCAACTTCCTCTATGCCCCGCTCGCCCACCGTCTCGGCCTCTATGCCATCAAGGGTGAGATTGAGGACATGTCGCTCAAATATACCAACCGCAAGGCTTTCGACGACATTGCGCGCCATCTCAACGAGACCAAGGCCAAGCGCGACGCCTACATAGCCGATTTCATACGTCCGGTCCGTGAGAAACTCGACGCAACGGGCATAAAATATGAAATCAAAGGACGGACGAAATCGATCTATTCCATCTGGAACAAACTGATAAAGCAGAAGAACGACATAGACCACATCTATGACCTCTTCGCCATACGCATCATAATCGACACTCCGCCGGAGCGCGAGAAAGCTGAATGCTGGCTCGCCTACTCCATCGTCACCGACATGTACCGGCCCAATCCGGCCCGTATGAAGGACTGGATAAGCATACCGAAATCCAACGGCTATGAGTCGCTGCACATAACGGTATCGGGCCCCGACGGACGCTGGGTAGAGGTGCAGATACGCACGCGCCGCATGGACCTCGTGGCTGAAAAGGGCGTCGCCGCCCACTGGCGTTACAAGGGCATTAAAAGCGAGGGGGAGATGGACTCGTGGATGAACAAGGTGCGCAACATACTCGAAGGTGGCACGGAAGGACCGATGGAGCTGATGCGCAACTTCAAGATGGACTTCTACGACAAGGAAGTGTTCGTGTTCACCCCCAAAGGCGACCTCTACAAACTGCCTCTCGGAGCTACGGTGCTCGACTTCGCTTTCAACATACACTCGCGTCTCGGCTGCCAGTGCACCGGGGCACGTGTCAACGGCAAGAACCAGAAGATAAACTACAAGCTGCAAAGCGGCGACACGGTGGAGATACTCACTTCGGCCGCCCAGTCGCCCAAGCAGGACTGGCTTAACTTCGTGGTGACATCGAAAGCACGCACGAAGATACGCCAGACTCTCAACGAGCGCTCCAACCAGGCTTCGGAACTTGCGCGCGAGATGATACAGCGCCGTTTCAAGAACCGCAAGATAGAGCTTGACGAAGCCACGATGATGCGCACGATCAAGAAACTCGGCTATAAGACCGTAACCGATTTCTACAACGACATAGCCAACGAGACCCTCGACTTCACTACCGTAACCGACGCCTACGAACTTGCCTCGGGACGCAATCTGCCGGAGGCTGAGACGCGTTCGGCCGAAGAATTCATACTCCCCGTGGCCGACGACACGTCCAATGCTTCGGCAAGCGATATTCTCGTAATCGGTGACAACATCAAGGGAATAAACTACCGCCTGGCACGCTGCTGCAACCCGATACACGGCGACGAGGTGTTCGGCTTCATATCGTCGGAGGGCGTGGTCAGCATACACCGTGCCGACTGTCCAAACGCCATACACATGCGTCAGCGTTTCCCATATCGTGTGGTTCCCACCCGGTGGTCGGGTAAAGTCGGCGACCAGTTCGCCACGACACTGAGGGTTGTCGGTCATGACGACATAGGTATCGTGACCAACATCACGTCAATCATCAACAAGGAGAAAGACATTACTTTGCGTGCCATATCAATCGACTCCAACGACGGCCTGTTCCAGGGTCATCTGTCGGTAGGAGTCAACGACCTGAGCGCGCTCAAAATGCTTATAAAGAAAATAAAAACGATAAAAGGAGTAAAGGATGTACAACGCGTATAGACGTATAGCCGCGGCAGCGTATGCCGTAGCCATCGCATCTGTTGCGATGACCTCATGCAAGGGTGGCGCCGACAACAAGGGCGCCGAGGCGAAGATAGCTTTCGATAAGGCACAGAACGCCCTCAACAGCGGCGATGCCCGCGAATGCATATCGCTGCTCGATTCGCTTGACAGCAGATTTGCCGACGATACCGATATAATGAAGCAAAGCATGCAGCTGCGCCCGAAAGCGCTTATGCAGATTACCGTCGAGGATATTGCCGCCGCCGATTCCACTGTCACAGCCAACAAACTGCTGCTCGACAGTCTGAAGCCCCTTATGACACATGTCAACGTGCCCGGCACCGAGGGCTATATGCTTAAAAGCTCTATGGTCGACCCCGCTTTCATGAATAAGACGGGGCTTTCGCCGCGCGTATCGGAGAACGGCGAGTTCTATCTCGTATCGTCTGTCAATCCCGCGGGCGGTCTGAAACACTGGTCGGTATCGGCTGTCGTAGGTGACATGATTGCCACTACGGATACCGTTCCGTATGACGGGACGCTCAACTTCCGCACCAACAATTCTGAAGTCATAACCTTCACTCCCGCCGGAAGCCGCGGTATAGGCGAACTTGTGGCGGCACACGAAGGCCTCCCTGTAAAGATACTGTTCAACGGACAGAGCGGCCGCACAAGCAGCATATCGCTCAATGCCGCCCAGGTTGACGGTATAGCCACCGCCTACCGCTACGCACGCGCCGTCAACGAGATGCGCGACGCCACCATCAACCGCGACCGCCTCAACGCACGCGCCGACAAACTCCGCGAACAGATTGACGCAACCCCGGCAACAAAAATTGACACGGAGAAAACAGATAACTAAACATCGGCCAACCGTAGGGACGCGATTCATCGCGTCCGCATCCTGACGGCAAATAAAATAGCGTGAAAGGTATTGCAAAACTAAATAAACCGCGGTTGAAAACCGCGGCTACTAAATAAAGCACATGAGAATCAGCCGCGTAGTAGCCGCGGTTTTCAACCGCGGGTTATTTAGTTTTGCAACCCAATCCCCACAATAATAATACTACAATCAGTCATAACGAATGCAATGAACATTCCCCAGATAATAGAATCGACCCCGGGACGCGGGTTCTCATTTGAAGTTCTCCCCCCGCTGAAAGGCAAAAGCATAGAGACGCTGTTCCGCGGCATCGACAAATTAATCGAATTCAACCCGCGCTACATCAATATCACCACCCACCGCAGCGAACTTGTCTTCAAACAGACCGACGGCGGCCTTTACCAGCGTGTGGCACAGCGCGCACGTCCCGGCACGGTTGCCGTGGCGGCAGCGATACAGAACCGCTACAAGATACCCGTGGTACCCCATATTATATGCAGCGGCTTCTCGAAGATGGAAACCGAATACGCGCTTATCGACCTGTCGTTTCTCGGCATCACGAACGTGCTCGTGCTGCGCGGCGACAAAGCCAAGCACGACAGCAAGTACACCCCCAATGAAAACGGATACCTCCACGCCACGGAGCTGCAGCAGCAGATAAACGAATTCAACAAGGGATATTTCATCGACGGAACGAGCATGGACACAGGCCGCGGCACACCGTTTTCATGCGGAGTGGCCGGCTACCCGGAGAAGCATGAGGAAGCGCCCAACTTCGACATGGACCTGCAGTTTCTCAAAGCCAAGGTCGACAACGGCGCCGATTATATCGTGACACAGCTGTTTTTCGACAACGCGAAATATTTCAACTTCGTGGAACGGTGCCGTGCCATCGGCATCAATGTGCCTATAATACCCGGAATAAAACCGATAACGAATATCAACCAGCTCTCGGTGCTTCCGAAGATATTCAAGGTCGACATACCGAGCGAACTGACCGGCCGGCTTATGGCCTGCACCACCGACGAGGAACGCAAAGCCGCGGGCATCGAATGGGGCATCCGACAGGTCAACGAACTTTATGAGGCCGGAGCACCGTCAATCCACTACTACTCGCTCAACGCCGTCGACTCAGTGCGCGAGATTGTAAGGAACACGTTGTAACACCATAATGTAGAGGCAGCATGAAATTCAGCGACATACCGGCACACGACTCCGTCAAGCGACAGCTCGTCGAGATGGTCGACAACAATCACATACCCCACGCGCTCCTGCTCGAGGGGAAAAGCGGTATCGGCAAGATGATGCTCGCTCGCGCCCTTGCGCAGTATATCCACTGCACCGGCCGCCGCGACGGCGACAGTTGCGGAGTGTGTCCGTCATGCATCCAGCACAAATCGTTCAACCATATCGACACCCATTTCTCATTTCCTGTAATAAAGCTGAAAAACAGGACCGGAGCCGCGGTATCCGACGACTGGATAGAGCAATGGCGCCAATTCCTTACCGACTCACCTTATATGGACATGAACACGTGGGTGGAGATGCTCGGCAATGTCAACGCACAGCCGCAGATATTCGTCGACGAGAGCGGAGAGCTGATACGCAAACTGAATTTCACGTCGCATGCCGCACGCTTCAAGATTGTGCTGATGTGGCTTCCGGAACGTATGAACGAACCATGCGCCAACAAACTGCTCAAACTGCTTGAGGAGCCGCACGACGACACGCTGTTCATACTCGTGAGCAACGAGCCTGCCCGGATACTCCCGACCATATATTCGCGTCTGCGCCGCATCGAGGTGAAACGACTTGACGACAGCACTGTCGCGCAATATCTCGAAAAGTACCGGGAGGTAGGGCACGATGCCGCCGAGGGCATAGCACGTCTTGCCGAAGGCAGCATGCTCGAGGCGTTCCACCGCCTTTCAGCATCCGACGAGTCGAAGCAGTTCCTCGACATGTTCATGTCGCTGATGCGTCTCGCATATCAGAAAAAAGTGGGAGCGCTCCGCAAATGGAGCAATGACGCCGCCGACTTCGGCCGCGAGAAATGCTGCCGTTTCATGGAGTACTGCGAACGTCTGACTGGAGAAAACTACATATACAATCTCCGCGACCCGCGTCTCGTTGCACTCGACAACGATGAGAGCCGATTCAGCGCCAACTTCGCCCGCTTCATCAACGAGCGCAATGTGGAGCGGCTGCGAAGCCTGTTCATCGACGCGCGCCGTGACATAGCTGGCAACGCCAACGCCAAAATAGTGCTGTTTGATGTCGCTGTCAGCATCATATTATGTCTTAAACAGTAACGGATGCCGACAGTCATTTCACAATATATCGTTACGCCATGAGTCATGACAACACCGGTGGAGATACCCCGCTCCGCATGCCGTTTCTCCGGCAGGTCGCGCAGGCATACGCCGACAACGAGCCGGAAAACATTGCCTACTATTGCTTTGTCGTGCCCAACAAACGCAGCGCCGTATTCCTGTCGAAATATTTCAGCGAAGTGCTGACTGCCGGGGGCGCGGAAGCCGCGCTCACTCCGTCGGTAATCACCATATCCGATTTCATATCCGACCTGAGCGACAAAATCGAAATATCACGCATAGAGATGCTGTTCATACTCTATGACGTATACTCCGAGATAGTAAAAAAGCATCTCTCCGACGCCGACATAGCCGCCGGAAAGGGGTTGGTCGACTTCAACCGTTTCCAATACTGGGGCGACATACTTATCAACGACTTCGGCGATGTGGACAGATATATGGTCGACGCCCGTCAGCTGTTCCGCAATATCGAAGGGCTGAAGGAGATAAGCGCCAACTACCTTACCGAGGAGCAGCTTGAGGTAATCCGCAAATACTGGAACGAGGACCTTGTGCCCGAACCGGTAAAGGAATTCTGGAATCATGCCGTGCATGTAAATTCATCCCGCAACGGGAAAGCGGGCAACAAGAATGTGGCCGGATTCGTGAAACTGTGGCAGGTGATGCAGGAAGTATATGACGGATTCAGGGAACGGCTTAGCGCAGCAGGCTACGGCTACGGCGGCATGATTTACCGCGAGGTGGCCGAACAGTTGAAAGATATGGAGGCCGGTGATTTCGACTGCGACCGCTATGTGTTCACCGGTTTCAGCGTACTGTCGGAGTCGGAGCAGTCGATATTCAGGTCGATGCAGCGCATGGGAATAGCCGATTTCTACTGGGACTATGCTTCCCCGGCAATGTATATCAAGGGGAACCGTGCGTCGCGGTTTATATGCCGCTACGTCAAGCTGTTTCCGTCACGCTACCGCGTGGGGCTCGACAAAATGGAGGACTATCCGGATATAACGGTGGTGGCCGTCCCGTCGACATTCGGTCAGGCAAAGGCAATCGTGCCGATTTTGCACCGTCTTTATCCGCAAAGGTTTTCTAAGCCCGGGACTTCATCAGGCATGGAGGCACAGGGCCCGGCACTCGAACAGACTGCAATAGTGCTTCCTGATGAAAACCTCGTGTCGCCGCTGCTCAATGCCATGCCGAGGGAAATTGACACCGTCAATGTCACGATGGGATTTCCTCTCAGCCATACATCGGTGGCATCCCTGATTAAAAACATAGTGTCGATGCAGCTTAGGGCGCGTGAACTGCGTTCGCTCGACACATTCTTTTTTGAAGATGTCATCGCACTCCTCTCCCATCCGCTTATACGCGCGCGTTATGCATCGCTATGCGACAGGATTGTCGCCACAATCAACAAGGAGCGTATATTCAACGTGCCGCTGACATTTTTCGATGCCGAAGAATACGCACCCTTGCGCCCGGTGTTCAGCATCGTGAAAAATCTTAATGACTCCGACGGTGTCATCGACTACCTCGACAGCCTGCTGCTGTGGCTCGCCGACGTCATCGAGCCGGCCGACACTATCGACAAAGATAAAGAGGCGGTCGAATCTGACAATCCCGATGATTCGCTCGAGTCGGACATGTCCGACATGTCCGACCGGTCTGACTTGTCTGACTCAACTGACTTGTCCGACTTGCCTGTGACAAGCTCCACGCGCCTCGAGATACAATATATCCGCTCCTATCGCGCCGCTCTCGACGAACTGCGGCGCCTCAACGACACATACCTCAGTAACGGACGCATATTTCTTGAAGACAAGACGGTGTTCCACCTCGCCGAGCGCATTCTCGGCAACCAGTCGGTAGCCTACGAGGGTATGCCGCTGAAAGGACTGCAGGTGATGGGTGTGCTCGAATCGCGCGGCCTCGACTTCGACAATATAATCCTGACGTCGATGAACGAACGTATATTTCCGCGAAAGCACTATGCGAAAACGTTCATTCCCGATGCATTGCGCCGAGGCTACGGCATGGCCACGGTCGACCATCAGGAAAGCATGTACGCCTATTATTTTTACAGGTTGATTGCGCGCGCTAAAAACGTGTACCTGCTCTACGACGCCCGCACGTCGGGACTGCGCGCCGGCGACATGTCGCGCTACATCAACCAGATAAAATATCAGTTCCCGGCCGGTAAGGTACGGTTCACAGGCTCACAATACCGCATGGCCTCGACTAATCCGGAAGCACTCGCCGTGAAAAAGACGCCGGCAATAATGAAGGAACTGCAGCGCTATCTCTCGAAAGAGAACGGCCGCTACCTCTCGGCTCACTCGCTCAACACATATATCAACTGCCCGATGCAGTTCTATCTCGCCAACATCGAGAGGTATTATCCCGAAAACGAGGTACACGATTTCATGGACGAGGGCACATACGGCACCATCGTGCACGAAGTGGCCGAGAAGATGTATATCGACCTCAAGGGGGACGCTCCGTCGCTGGCGCTTACACCGGAAATCTATTCACGTCTTTCCGACAAAAAGCTCGTGGAGGAGTATGTGGCCCGCTCCATACGCACGCATTATCTGAGCCTTCCGGCCGACGACCCGCGCCCGTTGCAGGGCGATGCCGCCATATTCCGGAAAATCATGGTACGCACACTGCTCAAAATGTTTGAGCGAGAGAGTGAATTTGCGGGAGTGGAATTCATATCAGGCGAGGAATCACAGTATGTCGAAATGAAAGTCAACGACCGCTACACCATCAACCTCAACTACCGCATCGACCGCATCGACCGCGTGACGGCGCCCGGCTCGGAGCCGATGATACGTATTGTCGACTACAAGACCGGCGACGACAAGATGAGTGCAGCGGGGTTCGACCGTCTGTTCGAGCACGGCAAAGCTATGGCTCAGCCCAAGGCAATGTTTCAGCTGCTTCTGTACTGCAACGCCTACGCGCAGAAGGAGAAATATGACGGCGCCATACAGCCATTCATCTACAAATTGCGCAAAGTCGCTGTCGAGCCGTTCCGCCCGCTGAGTTTCAACCGCCTGCCTGTCAACGACTACCGCGACATCAACGAAGGCTTTCTCGAACGCCTCGGCGGAATGCTCGACGAGATATACAATCCCGACATACCGTTTTACGCATATCCAGACAAGGACAACTGCAAATACTGCAAATTCAAGGAGCTATGCTCGGTATAATACCACCCGTAATCGACTGACCCACTATGGCCGGACTCTACATACATATCCCATTCTGCCACTCGAAGTGCAGCTACTGCGACTTCTATTCGGGGTTGCGGCCTGCGGCTTCCGCGGGGTATATCGATGCCCTGATTGCGGAACTGGCACTGCGTAGGAGCGAAATCAGCGAACCGTTCACCACAATATATATCGGCGGTGGAACCCCGTCGGTGATGCCTGTCGCCGAGCTGCAGCGGCTTGCCGGTGCAATCGCCGGTCATGTCGACATTTCACGTATCGAGGAGTTTACTATCGAAATGAATCCGGAGGATGTCACCGCCGACCTGCTTTCAGCGTGCCGCGATATGGGTATAAACCGCATAAGCATGGGGGTGCAGTCATTTGACGACAATATGCTTCGGGCCATAAACCGCCGCCATGACGCTCGCAGAGCGCTCGCTGCAATCGAACTGCTCGGGAATCAGGATTGGAATTACAGCACCGACTTGATGTTCGGTCTGCCGGGCCAGACTTTGCATGACTGGCAGTGTGATGTGGACAGGCTTATGGATATAAAGCCGCCCCACATGTCGGCCTATCTGCTCTCCTACGAGCCCGGCACGCGCCTATACGCGATGTTGCAGACAGGCAAAGTAAGCGAAGCCTCGGAGCAGCTCGCCTCCGACATGCAGCGCTATGTCACGGAATCCGCCCGTGCCAACGGCTATCTCCACTACGAAATCTCCAACTATGCGCAACCCGGACACCGCTCGCGCCACAACTCCTCATACTGGAATATGACGCCATATCTGGGACTCGGAGCATCGGCACATTCCTACGACGGGCGACTGCGCCGTATCAATCCCCCCGACATCAAAAAGTACATGGCGGCGCTCACCCGCGGCGACTCAGCAGCGCAAACCGAAGACGAGACCCCCGACGAAATTTTCAACGACTACATCATCACCGGCCTGCGCACCGCCTCCGGCCTCTCGCTCGAAACGCTCCGCCGCCTGTTCCCCGCCGCCTTCCTCACCGGTCTCCTCTCCGATGCCGCGCCCCTAATTGCCGCCGGTCAGCTCACACTGACCAGCACCACCCTCTCCATCCCCGAACAACACTGGCTCAAATCCGACGCCATAATGCGCGACCTCCTGAGAATATAATCAATAGGGAATTTTTATCCATACCTATTTTTTCTTATTTTAAATATAAAGCCATGTCCGAAACAATAACAGAATACGCTGACGACAACTTTGATGCGTCTGTTTCAAGACCTCTCAACCAGTCTTACCACGTGTTAGGAAAACTATATGCCGGAGAATATCCGGGCGACAAGAATAAAGATACCGCAGAAACGAAACTGAAAAGGATGCATCATTTCGGCGTAAGACATTTCATCGACCTCACGGAAGAAGGCGAACTCCGCCAATACAGCAATCTGCTGCCTAAGGACACTACCTATATGCGGTTTCCCATAAAAGACCTGAATGCCCCAGAGTCGATTGAAGCAGTGCACAATCTGATTGACCGGATAGAATATCTGACACGAATGAACGGATACACATATCTGCACTGCTGGGGTGGCGTAGGACGCACCGGAACAATCACAGCCTGTTATTTTGCCCGAACGATAAATGAACCAACTCAGGAGACAGTTCTCAACCGACTCAGAGCCGCATTTAAAGAAATGCCGAAATCAGCTCACCGCGTGACCCCGGAAACGAAAGAGCAGCTGAATTTCATAGAACGGTTTATAAAAAGTTGCAGACAAAGGAAAGAGATGGTCATGAACCGTATTCACGACCGCATACGCGGTTGCCTGACGGCAGGTGCGGCAGGTGACGCCTTAGGCTATCCTGTCGAGTTCATGAGCCGCAAGGAAATACTTGCACACTATGGCGCCCGTGGCATCACGCACTTTGAGCTGAATCGGGAAAAGAAAGCATTGATAAGCGATGACACACAGATGACGCTCTTCACAGCCAACGGAATGCTGATGGGTATAACGCGCGGCTGCATGCGCGGTATAGGCGGACGCCCAGAGGATTATGTAGACGGCGCATATATTGACTGGTATTATACACAGACCGGAAGGAAAAGACTACAGACACATGGCGATTTCCACTACACGTGGCTGCGCGACATACCGGAACTTGCTCACCGACGTGCCCCGGGAATGACATGCCTCAACGCTTGCAAAGCCATATTAAACCACAGGACAGTAACCAACGACAGCAAAGGATGCGGAGGAATAATGCGCGTGGCCCCGATGGCTTTGCTTATGGCCGCACACCCCTACTACAGCATAAATGAAATGGACGAAGCGGGGGCTAAAATAGCCGCGGTAACCCACCTGCACCCTCTCGGCTTTCTCCCCGCAGCAATGCTGACTCACCTGCTTTACAGATTGATTTGCACAAATACGGATGAAATACAATATCATATCGGGAATATAGCTCTTGAGTCAATAAATTGTCTTGACAATGTATATGCGGGCGAATACATTGACGAAAAACGCAATCTCGCCGACCTGACAAGAAAGGCCGTGACACTCGCCCGCAATGACAGGCCTGACGCTGACAACATAGCCCTGTTAGGTGAAGGATGGACTGCCGAAGAAACCTGGGCAATCGCACTTTATTGTGCCGTCCGCCACATTGACAGTGTGGCGGACGCAATAATCGCGGCAGTAAACCACGACGGCGACAGCGACTCAACCGGATCCGTATGCGGCAACATCATGGGGGTAATATACGGTTATGAAGCGATAAAACATCAACGCCTCTTCTGTCCGCATGGAACGGAACTTGAACAGATACTTGAACTGTCAGATATAATACTTGCAATCGCCGATGATTTGTACACAGGATGCATAATCAGAGAATTTGCGCCAAGAGATACACCAGAAAAGCAACAATGGTATGAACGCTACTGCGAAATGATTCCATCAGGACTACAAAAATAGAACCATAACTACTGAAAGCCGAATTTTGAGCTTTTGTTCTTATCAGTTAAAAGACAAACAACAGTATAGTATACCAAACAATAGAAACTGCCATCATGAAAACTATCGGTTTATCATTTCTTGTAATTCTCGCCGGTTGCGTCAATAAATCGCATGACACCAAGGCGGATGAAAATTCGTCGGAACTGAATGATACTATTGTGTCAGAAATTACCGACGAAGAAATATCGGAAGCAGCCGAAGATTCGACCGACAGTGCCACCGGCGATGAGGACGAAGGCACATCTGGCGGTTACGTATGCGTTTCGGAAGACGGCAAAATCGCCATCGAGTCCGGGATATATGAGGGCGGAGGCACGGCACCCGATTACTGGGCCTACTGGACTATTGTGGACGACAACGGCAAGAAGCGTAAGCTCAGTTTTTATAATACATCATATCATGACCGCGTGCATGCCATACATAAAAATGACGGTTCGACCTACTATCTTGTCAATTGCAGCGCAAAAACGAGCAGTGCGTTTACCGACGAATGGCTTGAAGCATACAGGATTGTCGGAGACTCCATACGCGAAGTGAATATAACTGACGGCGGCAGAAAGCGCGACGAATACGGTTTCCATATAAGCTACGACATCCCCGGCTGGTATTTCGCCACCAACGGAGAGGGCTATGACTGGATATTCGAATATGACCCGGCAACCCAAAACCTATATGTACCGCTCGTTGACGATGAGGAGATACTTGACCGCTACGAAGTATGGCACTTCAACGGCAATCGTTTTGTAAACACCGGACATCAGCCGCACAAGGGACTGCACGACAGTCTCGCGAAATACAACCGGCTGATAAGCTGTTTCAATACAAAGGACTATATAATACGCATTGACTCGCTCGATTCCCGCGAACTCCGGTATGCCTCATGGAAACTTCCCAAGACAATCGCCGACAAGCCGGATATAATAATTACCGGCGGCAAACGCAAAGAACACTACGGCGCCCCCGACGAACTTAAACGGTGCGACGACTACTGCTTCACTAAAGACGGCTACGAATACATCGTCAATTACTGTGAGACAAAATTAATCTCTAACGGCTTCGGAGAGCACCATGATTTCCTTCTGGTGAAAAAAGGCGACAAAATAATCCTCAAACAGCCGGAAATATAATGGCCGTAAGACTTACGACACCACTGCAAAATTATAGTTCCGTAAAAATTAAACTTAGATTCAAAAACGAAGCGCAAAAAGTTGCGAAAACATTTGCAAAATTGCAAAAAACAACCTACCTTTGCACCGCTGAGTCAGAAAAGAGACTCGGTAATGAATTAAATCAGTTTGTCAATTTACCTCTGACAAAACCAATGGAGAGGTGGGTGAGTGGCTGAAACCACCGGTTTGCTAAACCGACGTAGGACCTAATCCTACCACGAGTTCGAATCTCGTCCTCTCCGCCAAAGAGCTGCAAGTCGTTGACTTGCAGCTCTTTTGTTTATGAGAGACCGAAATGCGGACGAGCAGAGTCAGTGTGGAGCGGGGTCGTCTCGCCCCCGTGGTATTATCGGTTCAGGCCGAAATTGCAGTGCATGACAATATGACAATTGCCGGCTTATTGTCCGCGGTTAATCATCGCCTTTGGCGCTTTGCTATGCAAAGAAACCGCGGCTACTACTTGATTGATTCATAGCGCGTTATAGTAGCCGCGGTTTTTAACCGCGGAAAGCGATATTAAATGGGAGGTGGAATATGCACTGTTATTTCGGATTGAGGCGTATTATCCTTAAATGCTGAAAGTTACCACGGGGGCGAGACGCCCCCACTCCACTCAACTCAGCTTAAGTAGACAGCATTGAATCGCGTCCCTACAATTAAGTTTGTATATTTTGAGATTTGCAGGACGTCACGCTCTTAAGTAAAACAGCATTGTGGTGGGGTCATATATGACGTTCGCCGGGAAAATATTACTTGTAGGAGAGGGCGCGGCTGGGGGTGAAGTAGTTGGAGAGGTAGGTGTTGTCGGGGTTTACGGCTATGATTTTGCCCTGGGGGTCAATCAGGTAGGAGTTGTAGCCCTGGTTGACGCCGTAGTCCTGAATGAGTTTGTCAAAGTCGGTGCTGCCGGCGAAATATTGCTGGTCGGGGTCGAGATGGTCGCGGGTGACAATCTCGTTGAACAGTTCCTCGCTGCGGTCGAAGTTGACCGACACACGTTTAAGACGGCCTGTATCGGTGACACGCAGAGTGTTGTATTCATTTGATTTCAATCTCGAATTGGCATCGGCCGACGACCAGAAGTCGACAAGCACATATTTTCCCCTCAAATCATGAAGACTTACCGTAGAATCATTGCGCGTGACCGCGAAATCCGGCGCCATCTCCCCCCTCTCGGGCTGCGACTGTACGCCTATCATTCTGGAGCCGAACACCGCCATGACCCCGAATATCAATATCAGCATCAGTGTATTTCTCATATCATATACTGGGACATAAGTTTCCCCATCTCCCAATAATAACAATCCTCGCAACGGAATGTCGGTGACGTTCACCTCTTTTAACAAATTACAAAAAATGAGTCCCTATTCAGCCGACAAACTTATTGGTTACGAGCATATTGTAGGGCTGCACCGGGGTGCAGCCCTACACTGATAATGAACACTTTACATCGTACATATTCGCTGAATAGTTACAAAAAAGGCAGAATAAAAATCGCCCCGCCGGCTGCAATAGCCGACAGGGCGATATTAGCTTGTATTATACTATTATTTGGTTATTTCCAGGTGAAAGATACTGCATCGTAGTCGTAGTCGCCTTCCCAGAATTTGGTGGGGAGGTTGTTGGCGTTGAATGTCCAGTGGTAGGTCTCTGAATAGGTATAATCCGAGCCGCCTTCAGTTGATTTCTCAGAATAACCCATGGGGAGATTCTTAGTCGACTTGCCGAGCATTCCGGCAAAGTAAACAATGCCCATCTCGTCCATATCAATCCGGAAGAAGTCATCGAAAAGCATTATGTTGCCTTTATTGGCAACTGTCGATTTGAATTCATTGTTGGTATAGGCGAAGGTATATTCGCGGTGGTCGCCGTCCTCTTCATCCTGAATTACTTTTGCTATATCGCCGTTGGCATAGGTGATTTTGAATTCATCACCGCCTTCGCTGCGTTGCAGACGTGTCAGTTGCCCATCACCGTTATACTCGAACTTCCATGTGTCCTCTTCACCATCCTCAAAATATACCTGAAGGGCATAGGTCACATAACCGTTGCCGTTGAGCTGCATGTATACGTCACAGCTATCTTCGGGATATTCGGTGCTGCGCATCTTCATCAGCGCGTTGAATTCGGTTGCGCGGCTGAATTTACCGTATTCGAAAGTCACGACGTCGCTTCCGTCGGTAATTTTCGTCACCTGGCCTTTGTCATTAGTGGTGAATGTGGCGCCGTCGATTGATGCGGGAAGCCCCTGAGTAAACACTTCGTCAACCGAAGGCTGGCCGTTGCCGCTGCCATTGGGGGTGTCATCATCGTCATCGCTGCAGGCAGTGAATGTGAGTGCGAAAGCTGCAAGACCTAAAGAGGTCAGTCCAAAAAACTTGTTCATAGTGATTTTTTCCGGTGTGCTTCATGCGCCGGTATGTGTTTGATTTAGTAAGTAAGCAGAAAACGCCGAAGCAATACCGATGCATCGTTTTTTGCAGAAGTAACATCTGATATACGTTTTCTATCGGGTAGTATTTGTCCGTCGACGAACCGTTAGTTTCGAGCATTGACGTTTTTGTCCATAAACTATCAGGTTGTCGAATCGTATTGCAAAGTTAACGACTAATTTACCATATTCAAAAATTACGATAATAAAATTACCCCCTCCCCGTCAACATTAATTAACATTAATTAACCTTTCCATACATTAATTAAGCCGCACGGGATTGCTGACCGATTGCAGTCAGCAAATGCCGTGCGGCTTAAAAAGTTATCTATCGTCAACAATGACCGGGGCTGTTATCGGCCGGTCTCGTGAATCATATCGGCAAGACGGCGGTTGAACAGATCCTGTGACAGAAGCTGTTCAATCGTGATATGCATGCGGTAGCGCCAGTAGTGACGCGCATTGGCAGGCACGTTGATCTGCTCTTCAAGCGGATTGTGGCGGCGCAGATTGCCGTCCATCGACAACCAGTCCTGCAAAGGCAGGATACAGAGCATCGAGGGTGACTTCAGGTGCAGGTCTATTATTTTTTCGCATATCCACGGTTCGGCATATTGCGGTGCGGCGCCACCTTCGTGGAGCACGCTGTTGTAGAAATGCTGGGTCTTCTCGCGGTTCTCCTCCCACCACTGGCGTATACCGCCCATGTCGTGGGTCGAGGTCGTGCATACCGAATAATAGGGATAGCTCCATGTGTTGCCGAACTCGGTGCGCGGGTCCTTGGGCATACGCTGTATCTCGAGCGAAAGTATCTCGAGGGCGTTCATCACCGCGGGCACGCAGTCGGGTATCATGCCGAGGTCTTCGGCGCAAGTGAGCATGTCGGTAGCCTCGATGAGCGGGGGCAGTTTCCACATCGCTTTTCCGTACCAGAAATCGTTGTGGCGGTGGTAGTAGAAATCGTTGTAAAGGCGGTCGAAGCACCAGCGCTCATAGTCGTTGAGCGCACGGTAGGTATATGTGTACTGAGCCGAGATACGGGGATGGTATTTGCCTTTTTCGTACGGGTCCTCGATGAAAAGCACCTGGTCGATAAGGCCAAGCAGACCGTTGCATATACGCTCGTTGCGCTCGTTCTTCTCCTGTGTGGCGAAATAGTCGGCCACCTTGCGCTGGGTGCTGAACTCGGCTTTGAGCTTATAGCGGCCGTAACCCACGTCATAGAGGAAGCGGTCCTTGACTTCGGCGGTATGCTCGCCGAAGAAGTCGCCGAGGAAGTAATCCATGATAAACGGCGTGGTCTGCAGGTCGACATCAAGCCAGAAGTCATAATTGTTGCGAAGCTCGTCGGGAGTAAAGGGAAGCGCGGGATTGAATACTCCGAGCAGGCCATGGAGCGCGTCCATAGGTATCTGCCATATACGGAAGAAGCCGAGCACGTGGTCTATGCGGTAGGCGTCAAAATACTCCGACATCTTACTGAAGCGCTGACGCCACCAGGTGAAACCGTCCTTGTTCATCTCCTCCCAGTTGTAGGTCGGGAATCCCCAGTTCTGGCCGAGTACCGAGAAATCATCCGGAGGAGCGCCGGCTTGGCAATCGAGGTTGAACAGACGGGGAGAAATCCAGGCGTCGACACTGGTGCGGGATATGCCGATAGGTATATCGCCCTTGATGGCTACACCGTTGGCATGCGCGTAGTCGCGTACAAGGCGCATCTGCTTGTCGAGGTTGTATTGCTGATAGTACACGAAGTTGATGTCGTTGGCATTCTCCTCGACAAATTTTTCCATCTTCGCAGCATCATAACGGGCATATTCGCCCCACTTGCCGAAGTCGGGAGTACCGTTTTTGTCACGGAGCACACAGAATGCAGCATACGGGGTAAGCCATTCGGCATTCTTTTTGACAAATGTCTTGAACTCATCGGAAGCCATTACCTTTTCGCCCTCCTGAGCGAATATCTCGCGGGTGAAAGCGAGTTTGCCTTCATTGACGCGCTCGTAGTCAATCTCCTTAAGGCCGTTAAGCTCACGTCCGAGATTGTCGTAATATGCCTGGCGCTCGGGGTCGTTGAGTGTGCCGAGTTCGCTCAGACGCAGATACATGGGGTGGAGTGCGAACGTAGAGTTGGCATTATAGGGATACGAGTCGGTCCACGTATGGGTCATGGTCGTATCGTTGATGGGAAGTATCTGCAGGAAACGCTGTCCGGTAGCTGCCGCCCAATCGATTACCTTCTTGAGGTCGAGGAAATCACCTACGCCGAAATCCTCCTCCGAACGGACCGAGAACACGGGGATGGCCACGCCGGCTCCGCGCCACGGCGACAGCGGATTGACAAAACGCATGCCTCCGACCACCAGCACCTCGTTTTTCTGCGCCGGACGTATGGCGAAGGTGCGGTTGTCGCATCCTTCCCATGCCACTACTTCACCGGTAGCTTTGTCAAGAATGAGGAACTTGTAATCGAATACCTCGGGAAGATTCTTGAACTCGAGGTTCACGCTCCATTCCGGGAAATTGGCATCGTTCATGCGCACTGCCTTGGCGGGATCCCATTCGCCGAGAGCCTCGCACTCGCCGCATATTGCCAGCACCTGGCCCGGTGCTACCATCGGAGCGGCTACAGAGAGGTTGAGCACGCCGTTTTTCACCGAAAGCTGCTCGTCACGCTCCTTTCGGCCGTTGACGCACTCGGTGAATACTGTCGAATAGAAAGGTTTGTCCCAGGGCTGGTCCTGCCATCGGTCGAATATTTCATACGCCTTGGAGCTGCGTCCGCGGTGGAAACGATGGCCGTGTCCCCATTCGTTTTTCACATATCCGTTCTCGTGCCGGATAAAGTAGCGGTACACAAAATCGGGAGTATTGTCGGGCACTTCAACCACAGCCTGCCATGTGCCGTCGCCGATAAGGCGCATCTTGACAGCCTTGTCGTAGTCACCTGCACCCATCTCCCCGAGCGGCGATGTGATGTAGACAGCCTCGCCCCAGTTGGTACGATAGTCTATGTTAAAGGTTAGCTTCATAGATGATGAGAAGTTATAGTTATTTATGATTGTTTTTGATAAGTAAGTAACTGTTTAAAATTATTTTATACTAACCATTCTCATTATTTTAATATTCTTCCGGGGGCTTTTTTGCCGCTTTCCGTCTCGTCATCAGTCATGTAGCTCGCTACACTCCTTCTTCCTCTACGAAAATCGCCTAAAAAATCCACCCGTCATAATATCAAAATAATTTTGAACAGTTACTTAAAAGTCGATATAAACACACAAATCAGGTTTTCAAGGCTTAAATATAGCATGTTTTTTTGAAACTCAGGCCCGATTTTTTGAAAAATTTTCAAAAAACCGGGCCCGGTTGTTAATTATGGCCTGTTTTATGTTTTAAAACATAGCTTTTCCCTAACAAATGAGGCGTATCAGCCTGTTCTCAGCCGCATTTCGAAGTGCCGCAGTTGGTGCAGATCAGACACCCTTCCTGATATACGAGGCTTTCCTGTCCGCAATTGGGGCAGGTCTGTCCGCTGGCACGGGTGCCGTTGGGCAGATATTTCTTCAACGCGCGCTCCACACCCATCTTCCACGTATTGATTGACTGGCTGTCGAGTTCGAGGCCCGACACGAGTTTCAGCACCTGGTCAATCGGCATGCCGTAGCGGAGCACGCCTGATATTAGTTTCGCGTAGTTCCAGTACTCGGGGTTGAACTTGTCGGAGAGACCTTCGATTGTGGTCTTGTGGCCGCGCTTGTTGACGAACTGGAAGTCATACCGTTTGGTACCGTCCTCGGAGATGGCTTTGATAATCTTGCCGTGGTTGACCGATTTGGGACAGAATATGCCGTCGTCGTCATCGGCCAGACCTGTGAATATCTCATACGGACGACCATCTTTCAGACCTACGAATGCAATCCATTTCTCCTTGTTGTTCTGGAAGCGCACAACGTCGGCCTCAAGCTCGATGGGACGCACCAGCGGCGCCACCTTGGTCTGAGCCTCAGCCTTGTTGGCCTTCTTGTCGACCTGCACGAGCACACCCGAACGGCATCCGTCGCGATATACCGTACAGCCCTTGCAGCCCGATTTCCATGCCTCGACATACAGACGGTTGACCAGTTCTTCGTCGACATCGGCCGGAAGATTGATAGTGACCGAGATAGAGTGGTCGACCCATTTCTGCACGCGTCCCTGCATCTTCACCTTCTCCACCCAGTCTATATCGTTGGCGGTAGCTTTGTAGTAGGGCGAACGGGCCACGAGTTCATCAATCTCCTCCTGCGTGTAGTCATCCTTCACAGGAAGCCCGTTGGCCTTCATCCAGTCGACGAAACGGGGGTGGTAGACGATAAATTCCTCGAAAGCATCGCCCGAATCATCGACATAATCCACGCGCGCATCGACATCCGACGGATTTACCTTGCGGCGGCGTTTGTACACGGGCATGAACACCGGCTCGATGCCCGAGGTGGTGCGCGTCATAAGCGATGTCGTACCTGTAGGCGCTATGGTCAGGCACGCGATGTTGCGGCGTCCGTTGGCTTTCATGTCCTCGTAAAGTTCGGGGTCGGCCTCACGTATACGCTCAAGCATGGGATTGCCCTCTTCGCGGGCGGCATCATAGATTTCAAACGCACCGCGTTCCTTGGCCATCTCCACCGACGAGCGGTAGGCGGCAAGCGCGATGGTCTTGTGCACGCTTTCGGAGAAATCGGTGGCCTCGGGCGTGCCGTAGCGCAGTCCGAGAGCGGCAAGCATGTCGCCTTCGCCGGTTGTGCCTACACCCGTACGGCGTCCGAGCAGCGTCTTGGCGCGTATTTTCTGCCAGAGGTTGCGTTCTATCGTCTTGACCTCCTCGCTTTCGGGGTCGGATTCTATCTTTTCGAGTATCGTGTCGATTTTCTCCATCTCGAGGTCAATGATGTCGTCCATGATGCGCTGGGCCTTGATGACATGCTGACGGAGCAGGTCGAAGTTGAAATGAGCCTCGGTCGTGAAGGGATTCTCGACATAGCTGAACAGGTTGATGGCCAGCAGACGGCACGAGTCGTACGGGCACAACGGTATCTCGCCGCACGGATTTGTCGAGATGGTGCGGAATCCGAGGTCGGCGTAGCAGTCGGGAAGAGACTCGCGTGTGATGGTGTCCCAGAACAGCACGCCGGGCTCGGCCGACTTCCATGCATTGTGTATGATTTTGGCCCACAGTGCCTGCGCGTTGATTTCGTTCTTGAAAAGGGGCTCGGCGCTGTCGACGGGGAACTGCTGCATGTAGGGAGTGCCCTCGGTGGCCGCACGCATGAAATCGTCGTCGATGCGCACCGACACATTGGCGCCTGTCACTTTGCCCTGAGTCATCTTGGCGTCGATGAAAGCCTCGGCGTCGGGATGCTTGATTGATACCGTCATCATCAGCGCACCGCGGCGTCCGTCCTGCGCCACCTCGCGGGTAGAGTTGGAATAGCGCTCCATGAACGGAACAAGACCCGTAGAGGTCAACGCCGAATTCTTGACAGGACTTCCTTTCGGACGCAGATGCGACAGATCATGTCCCACGCCTCCGCGGCGTTTCATCAGCTGCACCTGCTCCTGATCGATAAGGATAATGCCGCCGTAAGAGTCGGGCTGACCGTCAAGACCTATGACAAAGCAATTGGAGAGTGAGCCTACCTGCAGGTCGTTGCCGATACCGGTCATCGGACTGCCCTGCGGTACGATGTATTTGAAATCCTTGAGATACGAGAATATCTCTTCTGCACTCATGGGATTGGGGTAGTTCTTCTCGATGCGGGCGATTTCGTCGGCAAGACGATGGTGCATGTCGTCGGGAGTGAGTTCGTAAAGATTGTTGGCCGAATCTTTCAACGCATATTTGCTCACCCACACGCGTGCGGCGAGTTCGTCACCGTCAAAATATTTGAGTGACGCCTTGAAAGCTTCGTCATAGTTGTAAACGGGTCGGTCCATGATATTTTTTAATTAAGTAGCTGGTGAAAAATACTTGTTTTTCTTTCGCGACGCAAATTAGGCAAATTTTTAACTGATTGCCAAATTTTAATAAAACAAAAGATTAAAATGTTGATAAGTTTTCCATTTGAAAATATTAATTGCCTAAAATTCAATGATTTAATTTTTGTCCGGCAATACAAAGTTTCCCATTTTTCTTAACCTATTGAAATTCAAACGACTAATAAATTGAAATTTGCGCTTTAAAATAATTTGCTTATCTTTGACCGTTTGTGTAACTTTTACATTATTCCCGTTATGACATACGACAACGAAAACTATTGGCGCGAACGCCGCACGATACGTAAATATTCCGGCCGCGAAGTATCCGACGAGATGCTCCGGGATATTATCGAGAGCGCTTCACATGCGCCTACCACCGGCAACATGCAACTCTACAGCGTCGTCATTTCACGCGACCGGGATATGCTCGCCTCCCTCGCACCGGCACATTTCAATCAGCCGGCTGCAACCGGTGCACCTGTACTGCTTACTTTCTGCGCCGATTTCAACCGATTCTGCCACTGGTGCGATATTTCCGACGCCGACCACGGCTATGACAATTTCCAGTCATTCATGACCGCGGTCATCGACACCGTGATTTTCACGCAACAGTTCGTCACCATCGCCGAGCGCCGCGGACTCGGGTGCTGCTATCTCGGCACCGCCACCTACAATGCCCCGACAATAGCCTCCGTGCTGCAGCTTCCGGAACGCGTCATACCTGTATGCACCATCTCCGTAGGGTGGCCGGCCGATGAAAGCGCGATTTCCGACCGTCTCCCCGTCAGAGCGATAATACACCATGAGCGCTACACGACTCCCGATGATGCCGAGGTCGCCGGATACTACGCATACAAGGAGAGCCTTCCGGAAAGCGCCGGATTCATTGCTGAAAACGGAAAAACTACCCTCGCCCAGGTATTCACCGACATACGCTACACCCGCAAAAACAACGAATACTTCTCGCGCCTCTACTACGACTTTATCGAGACCCACGGTTTTCCATTTCCCAAATAGATAAGGTAATATCGGCACAATCAGAAATTGCAGTGCAAGGCAATGTAAATCCATAATATCGGGAACCTCGGTTGAAAACCGCGACTACTATAAGATGCTGTAAACCAAGCACGTAGTAGCCGCGGTTTTTAACCGCGGACAATATAATCAGTAATTATTTAAAAACATGCACCAAAATTTCTGATTGTGCCATATTATCCGAAGGAACAGGGGCGCAAGCCAAAAAAGGGAGAACCCGCGCATTAAGCATGAGTTCTCCCTTAAATTTTATATTTATACTGTCAATTAGATCCAGCGCACGTAGGCGAAGTCCTGACGGTGCGGCAGATTGGCGTTGACAGGATAGAGACGGTAGGCGTAGCGGAATACACCCGGATCGTCGGTCTTGCCTTTGCACTCGTAAGTGAGCACATTGCCTTCTTCCTTAACAACCTTGAAGGGCGCAACTTTCCAAAGTTTTTCCTCTCCGTCCTCCACTTTGTAGCATACCATTTCGAGACCGAGGTCTTTGCCGAGACCGTTTGTATCAACGATAGCCTTGACAAGATAATCCTGACCGGTCACATTGTTGGAGGCTTCCTGAGTCTCTACATCAAATACCTTGATACCGTCCCATGCGGCTGCGACTTTCTCCTTCCATGCAACGATTTCTTTTGCAAGAGCGAAATCCTTGGCAGCGAGTTTCTTTGAGCGCGCAGCCTCTTTGTCGTAGAAACGTGCGATATAATCGTCAATCATACGCTTCATGGTGAAGTGGGGGGCGATGTCGCCGATTGAACCCTTTATGTACTGAATCCAGCGGGGCGAGTAGCCTTTGGAATTCTTCTCGAAATAGAGAGGTATGATTTCATTCTCAAGCATCGAGTAGATGGTGGCTGCATCGAGTTTGTCCTGCTGCGACTGGTCGGTGAATGTGCGGCGGTCGGTAAGCGCCCATCCGGCGTTTTCGTTGAAACGGTAGCCTTCGTACCACCATCCGTCGAGAACCGAGAAGTTAAGCACGCCGTTCATTTCGGCCTTTTCACCCGATGTACCCGATGCCTCGAGAGGACGGGTCGGAGTATTCAGCCAGATGTCGACACCGCTGACAAGGCGTTTTGCTACAATCATGTTATAGTCCTCGAGGAAGATAATCTTGCCGAGGAACTGCGGCATGCGCGAGATTTCCATGATGCGCTTGATGAGACCCTGACCGGCGCCGTCGGCGGGGTGAGCCTTGCCTGAGAATACGAACTGTACGGGGAACTGCTCGTTGTTGACAATCTTGGCAAGACGTTCGAGGTCAGTGAAAAGGAGATGTGCACGCTTGTAAGTAGCGAAGCGGCGGGCGAAACCGATGATGAGGGCGTTGGGATTGATTTTGTCAACGATTTTCATCACTGCGGAGGGATCACCCTGGTTGGCGAGCCATTTTGCCTTGAAATCGCGTTTCACGAAGTTGATGAACTTTGTCTTCAGCTTCATGCGCATATCCCAGATAGCCTCGTCGCTGACATCGAAGATGCCTTTCCATGCCTTGGGATCGCTCTGGTTCTCGAACACCTGTTCGCCGAGATGCTTGGCATAGAATTCCTTCCATTCGGAAGCGGCCCAGGTAGGCATGTGCACTCCGTTGGTGACGTAACCTACGTGTGATTCCTGCCAGTTGTAGCCTTTCCAGATGCCGGCGAACATCTTCTTCGACACTTCGCCGTGGAGCCAGCTCACACCGTTGGCTTCCTGACAGGTGTTGAGCGCGAACACGCTCATCGAGAAGCGCTCGTTGGTGTTGGGGTTCTCGCGGCCCATGTTCATGAGGTCGTTCCACGAAATACCGAGTTTTGCGGGATATTCACCCATATATTTTCCGAAGAGACCTTCGTCGAAGTAGTCGTGACCTGCGGGCACGGGAGTATGTACGGTATAGAGCGAAGACGCACGTACCATTTCGAGAGCCACGTTGAAGTCAAGATGCTCTTCCTGTACGAAGTCTACGAGGCGCTGGAGGTTGAGAAGCGCCGCATGGCCTTCGTTGCAGTGGTAGAGCTGGCTCTTGATGCCGAGTTTCTTGAGCATGAGCACACCGCCGATACCGAGGAGGTATTCCTGCTTGATGCGGTTTTCCCAGTCGCCGCCATAAAGCTGGTGGGTGATGACGCGGTCAAATTCGCTGTTCATGTCGAAGTCGGTATCCATCAGGTAGAGGTTCATGCGGCCCACAGCAACTTTCCAGATGTGGGAGTAGATGATACGTCCGGGATAGGGAACTTCGAGGATTACGGGATGACCGTTTTTATCGCATACCTGCTCGATGGGGAGCTGGTTGAAGTTCTGGGGCTCGTAATTGGCTATCTGCTGGCCGTCGACACTGAGTGTCTGGGTAAAATAGCCGTAACGGTAGAGGAAACCGACTGCAGTCATGTCGACGCAGCTGTCGGATGCTTCCTTGATATAGTCGCCTGCAAGCACGCCGAGACCACCGGAATATATCTTCAGGCAGTTGCAGAGGCCATATTCCATCGAGAAGTAAGAAACCGAAGGAACATCCTTGCGCATCGGTTTCTTCATATAATCCTGGAACATACCGTATACATGTTCAATACGCTCCATGAATTTGGGGTCGTTGATGATTTCTTTCTGACGCTCTGAAGAAAGGCGCTGGAGGAGCATCACGGGATTTTCACCTGTAGCACGCCAAAGGTCGGGATTAAGGTCGCGGAAAAGCGATTTTGCGTCGCTGTTCCATACCCACCAGAGGTTTTTGGAAAGCTTCTCCAGAGGTTTTAGCTTTGAAGGTAAGTCTGACTTAACAGTCATGTCACGCCAATTGGGGACATTTGAGTTGCTTACTTGAAGTTTCATTGTGTATCTTTTTAATTGTTGTAATAGTTACTTTTTTAAGGAAATGCAATATGTAGCTGTTATCACAAAGTATCAGATGCTATGATATGAGGCTGCCGCGGTCATCTTCGCTTTTCAGCATTGCGCAACGCTATGCGGAAAGCTTCATCGTACCATTCCATGAAATGGCTCCAGGCAGCTTTTGAGGCGGTATTCATCGCAGCTTTAGCTATTTTCGCACGTTCGGCAGGCTGAGCGCTTATCAGCGAGAACAACGATTGCGCTATGGCACCGGCCACTTCGTTGTAGTTGGAGTCGGTACGAGGTATTACATTGACGCCTGACACGGTGAACTCCGGTCGGGATGAGGCCAGAATCCAACGGCCGAAGCCTGAAAGCGACGTAGTGACGGTGGGCACACCGAATGCCACACTCTCGAGAGGCGTATAACCCCACGGTTCGTAATATGACGGGAACACGGTAGCGTCGACGCCAATCAGAAGGTCGTAATACGAGGCGTTGAATACACCGTCATCGCCGTTAAGATAGCAAGGCACGTAAATGACGGTCATGCTGTCGTTGGCATCGGCTCCGAAACCAAGCTGATGTATGCGGTTTATAATCGGATCCTCGTTGTAATTATGCAGTGAATGGGTGATTACGGCATCGGGAAGTCCGGCCGTACTGTTACTGGCAATCGCTTCCTGAAGGTCTGCCCTGCCCTTGTCGACCCATGCGGGAACCATGACGAGAGCGAGCACACGCGACTGAGTGCGTCCGCGCAGTGCATTGATGCTGTCGAGGAACACATCTATACCTTTGTTGCGATATTCGCAACGGCCCGAAGTAGCCACGATAAATGTATCGTCGTCGAGCTGTTTGCCGGTAAGGGCACGTGCCACTCCAAGCAAATTCGCGCGCGCCTGCTGCCGTGCGGCGTCGAAACGCGTACGCGCCGGCACAAAGTTTTTCTCAAATCCGTTGGGCGTTACAACCGCCGGCTTTATGTCAAGGAGCTGCTCACACTCCACCGCGGTAATATCGCTGACCGTAGTGAAGCAGTCGGCGGCGTGGGCGGCTGCTTTTTCAAGCGAGTGCTTCGACTCCATGTTGAGTTCGCGGGCCATCTGGTCGCCGTTATAACCCTTGAGATAATCGTAGAGAGGTTTGCCGTTGCCACAGATGCTGCGGCCAATGCTGGTGGCATGGGTGGTGAATACGGTGGCTATCGCAGGGACCTTCCATTTGAGATAGAGGAGTCCCATTCCGGTGGTCCACTCGTTGAAGTGGGCTATGACATCATCGGGGCAACCTTCATGGTCGTATATGCTCTGCATCACGGCTGCGGCAGCAACAGCAAAAGCGCAGCCTTCGCCATAATCGCCGTAGGCATGCAGCGAGTCAACGCCGTAGCGGCTCCACATCTCGCCGTAGATTTCATTGAGGTGAGCGTAAACGCCATTGAAATCGACCAATACGGCTATAGGCTTGCCGGGAATATCCCAGCGGCCAACGCGCACTTTTATATTATATGGGAGTTGTGCCGATTTCCTCCAGGACTTGAGCAACGATTGATTTTCGACAAAAAAAGGTGAGGGATTATTGTCCGACCACACATCGGGCCCGACGAAAATCACTTTGTCTTTATAAAGCTTTTGAAGCGTTTTGGCCTTGGTAGAGAGTACGGTATATATACCGCCAATCTTGTTACAGACCTCCCAGCTTGTCTCAAAAAGCAGATTGAGATGACATTCTTCTTTTTTTCCTTCTATCATTATACCTTTAAAATATACTTTCGGAGGAGCATGATTTGAGACCGCAAAGGTAATAAAAAATTAGAAATAAACAAAAAAATGTCGCATAAGTGCATATTAATAAACTCATTCACTCATAATTCATGATATAATGGTGTAAGGGCTGCGTATTTCAACGATTACGGAGTCATAATATATAATAACATTAAATATATGTATTGGTGTGAAAAATTTCAAAAATTACGTTTACACGGCACTTTGGTTTTGCAGTTAGGAAATTTATTATTAATTTTGTAAAAACAACGCGTTACAACCCCTCTATGAGAAAAATACTTTCAACTGTCATATTGATTTTTGCGGTCGCTTCCTTCACCGGGGAGTGGCATGCCGATGCTAAGACTACGGTTGAAAACAGGGTTGACCGCATGCCAACCGTATCGGTCGACAAAGGATATATTGAACTTACCGCACCTGATGCCGAGCCCGTGAAATTCGAGATTTTCTCCATTACCGGCCAGCTTATCAAATCGGTGACCGTCAAGGGCGCCACAACAAAAGTAGACCTTCCCAAAGGATTTTATATCATCAAGTGTGACTCGTGGACCAAGCGGGTGATGCTGCGATAACACCCACCCTTGCGCCGGTACCATGACCGGCAAGCGCTGTCGTTTGTGCATACTTCGGCATATAGATGCCATACAACCTAAAAATCAATACATTACATATCATACTAAGCATGAATTTCAAATTTAAAACAATGTGTACCCGTGGTCTGACCTTCGGGTTGATGTCAATCGGTGCCGCCGGTATCTGCGCGGCACAGAATACCGACAGCCGTTTCGACTCATTTCCCTCCTACGCGGGCGATGACCTCGAACTTGCCGTAAGCCCCCAAGGTGTCAAGTTTTCACTCTGGTCGCCCGAAGCCGACGCTGTCAGGGTGCGTATCTATCCTACCGACCGCAACTCCAAGCCTGTCGAGACCATCGACATGACGAAAAGCGACAACGGCGTGTGGCGTGCAGTAGCGTCGCCCGACCATCTCGGCCGCTTCTACACGTTCCAGATAGCCTATAACGGCAAATGGCTCGAAGAGACACCCGGCGTATGGGCAAAGGCTGTAGGCACCAACGGCGAGCGTGCGGCAATAATCAACCTCGACGATACCGACCCGGCCGGCTGGGACGCCGACAAAGGCCCCGAAGTGGAGAGCATCAACGACGTAATTCTTTACGAGATGCACCACCGCGATTTCTCCATGCACCCCTCGAGCGGCATCGTGCACAAGGGCAAATTCCTTGCGCTCACCGAGGACGGTACCACTACCCCTCTCGGCGACAAGACCGGCATTGACCACCTGAAGGAATTAGGCGTGACGCACGTGCATATACTCCCGTCGTACGACTACAACAGCGTGGACGAGACCAACCTTCCGTCCAACCAGTACAACTGGGGCTACGACCCGTTCAACTACAACGCGCCCGAAGGCTCCTACTCCACCGATCCCGCCGACCCTACAGTCCGCATACACGAGATGAAGGAGATGATAAAAGCGCTCCATGACGCAGGCATCGGCGTGGTGATGGACGTGGTCTACAACCACACCGCCAACAACGACGACTCCAACTTCTCGCTCACCGCTCCCGGCTACTATTACCGCCACCGCGCCGACGGCTCCTACAGCGACGCCTCGGGCTGCGGCAACGAGACGGCATCCGAGCGCCAACAGATGCGCGATTTCATTGTCAACTCGGTGAAATACTGGGCCAAGGAATATCACATCGACGGCTTCCGTTTCGACCTCATGGCTATCCATGACACCGAGACAATGAATCAGGTAGCGAAAGAACTCAAGGAAATCAACCCGTCAATCTTCGTATACGGCGAAGGCTGGACAGCAGGTGACTCTCCCCTGCCCGTTGAGCGCCGCGCGCTGAAAGAGAACGTAGCCAAAATGGAGGGTATAGCAGTGTTCTCCGACGATATCCGCGACGCCATCAAAGGACATTACTCAGATGCCGCCGACCGCGGTTTCGCCACCGGCAAACCGGGCAACGAGGAGACCGTTAAAATAGGTATCGTAGCTGCCACGGCTCACCCGCAGGTCGACTACAGCAAGGGCAACAATTCAAAATTCGCCTACGCCACTTCACCCTCACAGATTATTAACTATGTGTCGTGCCATGACGACCTGACGCTTACCGACAAGCTCGCAAAATCGATGCCCGGTGCAAGTGTCGACGACCGTCTCCGTGCCGCCAAGCTCGCGCAGACCATCGTGTTCACGTCGCAGGGCACACCGTTCATGTTTGCAGGCGAAGAGGTGTTCCGCGACAAGCAGGGCGTGCACAACTCCTACAAGTCGCCCGACTCAATCAACGCCATCGACTGGACCCAGAAGCATACATACGCCGACCAGTTCAACTACTACAAGGAGCTGATAAAACTGCGCAAGGAGCATCCCGCGTTCCGCATGCGCACGGCCGAGGAGATTGCCAAGAACATCGTATTCGACAAGGTTAATGAACCCAACCTCATCAGCTACTCCATCAAGAACAACGCCAACGGCGATAGCTGGAAGGAAATCAAACTCGTGTTCAACGGCAGCGACGAAGCCAAAACCGTCAAAGTAGGCAAAGGCGACTGGACCGTCGTGGCCGAGGACGGCAAAATCAACGCCGACGGTCTCGGCACCACCCGCGGCGGCAACATGACCGTAGCACCGCGTTCCGCCCTCATCCTCGCCCGCACGAAATAACACCGTATTAATCTCACTTTTACGCACTCCGCGATTAAAAATCGCGGCTACTACCATCCCTCACACCAAGAGGGCACAGGTGTAGTAGCCGCGATTTCTAATCGCGGAATACATATTATGACGTTTGAATATTTTTGCGTATATTCGCGTATGCTTTGCCGTATTACAGTCACGGAAGCGGTAATCCACAAGCAGCCATGGAAGAAGAGATAAGCAATTCGTCACTCAATTTCATCAACCCGTCGGAGATAGAACTCGGCAACAGCATTGTCGAACTGTCACGGCGGCAGACGTGCATACTCTACTCCGCGCGCTGGAACAGCCGCCGCTATGTCATCAAATCGCTGCGAGCCGAGTTTGCCGCCAATCCCGTCTATATCGAGGCTCTCCGTAAAGAGTTCGAGCTTGGCGTGCGCCTCGACCACCCCGGCATCATACGCGTGGTGGCATTTGAAGAAATCGCCACGCTGGGGCAGTGCATAATCATGGAATGGGTCGACGGCGAAACGCTCAACAAATTTCTGGCGGGAAAGCCGTCCGGACAACAACGCCGAAAGACAGCCGTACAATTAGCGGAAGCTCTCGCCTACATGCACCATGCCGGAGTAGCGCACCGCGACCTCAAGCCCGACAACGTAATGATCACCCATCGCGGACACGATGTCAGGATTATCGACTTCGGACTTGGCGACGCCGAATGTTTCACTAATCTGAAAAGCTCCCGGGGCACGCGCACATACGGTGCGCCGGAACAGCAGGGCACTCCGGCTATTGCCGACAGTGCCGCCGACGTATATTCTTTCGGGAAGATACTGCGTGAACTGCTGCCGCGATGGGAGAAGCGCCGCCTGATACGCCGATGCCTGCGTACCGACCCGCAACGCCGCCCCACAATGGCCGCAGTGGCCAAAGCGCTCTCCGACCGACGCGCTACCCATGCGATGCAGATCATTTTCCTTGCAGCAGTAATCTCTGCCGGCATAGCCGCAATATGGCTTGGCGACCGCCGCAGTTCAGACGGAAGTCAGCCACCGCACGCCACGATTCATGGAGTACGTACCGACACAATATATATCGTGCCGCCAGCTGCCCGGGAGACGATTATGGTACACAAACCGACTGGGGACAACACTCCAAAAGCCACCCCGACCGGCATCCCCCATATTCAAGACGACGGCCCGGCACACAAAATTGACTCTCTGTTCGCAATATGCCAAAAGGAAGCAGACCGCAACTTAAACTCGGCAGTTGAAGAAATCAGAAAATCAACCAATTGGGCATACAGGGACAGCATCTTGCTGGTACTCGCAGAAAACAACAAACATACTGTCACCAAAATGGAGCAAGCCTTGCGCGACGCCGGTTGCAGCGAACGCACTATACATTCTGTCGCCAACGACGCATGGCTGTATATCACACAGCGGCTCCCTGTCCTAAATCAATAAGTCCGAAGTAAGGACACGCCTGACTCCGGACTAAAAAATTGTAATGAAAAGTGTTTTTATCAGAAATTCATTCCTTCGAGAGCATCCATGTACTGATCCATGGCAGCGTCCATGTCTACGCCCGCGCCACCCGACATTTCTGAAGCTGCTTTCGCCATCTTATTGGTTATTTCAGTATAACGCCTCATCTGCGCGGCATTCATTTCTCCGGAACATTTGTCAATCTTCTCGCTGAGCGACTCGGCCGACTCCATATATGAGGCATAGTCTGCCATAGCCGACACATCACCCTTTGACGCTTTCTTAAGCAGTGAGATATATTTGTCGACAAAACGTTCGTACTCGTTAAGCATAGCATCGACATCAGATTTCGAGGCAACCTTTTCTGCCTCGCTATCGCCGGGGATATTCTCGAACATGACTTCGTCGTCGACAACCACGTCATCGGCAATAACATCGTCGGCATACGGATCCGAAACATTTTCTGTCTGTTCGGCAACTGATTCCTGCGCCGCATCATCAGCCGCTTTCTCAGATTTTCCTCCGCATGAAGTCATAGCGAAAGCCACCATTGCAGCAATAGTCAAGAATTTAATTTTCATGATTTTGTAATTTAGTAAGATTGGTTAATAATTGATTGGAATATAAAAAATTCTTTATTGGTTGTCATCATCAAGTATGCGGTAGGTGATGCCTGTACGTGTTCCTGCCACGTAGGTATGAGGTATATCACTCCCGCGACACAGCACTTTGCTGAAATAAGCAGGTGCATTCTGTGTAAGAGAGGTAAATTCCACTACATCGCCCGAATGCAACTTGGCATTGATTGACCGCACTACGTCGAACTCATTGCCGCACTTCCGGCTCAGTATGCACAGCCTGTCGGGCGGCCAGCGCAGTTCCACAAAAGCGTGGTCGGATATTTCATTGGCTTTAACTGTCTCCCCGAAATAGTTCCCTGACTGAGCAGTTATATCCTCGGCATTGTAATTCTCGATAAAATCCTCAATATCCCGGTAGCCGATAAAAACAGAAAGCACACATAGTGTGAAGCGCTCCGGATTGTAGGACGAGCCGACATCCTTGACATAGCCCCAGATGCGCTTGAGCGTGGTAGGCGAAATCGGCTGCTTGACAGCACGCAGTATAGCCGCCGAGAGGAAATCAAAATCGGCCGGCGAAACAATTCGGCGGTTGACCACATTTTCTACCTCCGAACGCAACAACGCGATTACTTCCTGTGAATATTTTGTCTTTCTACCGGCCATCTTGCTATCAGTTGAATTGTTTATTGCAAATATAATGCAATTGTTTCAATCCATACTATTCCATTTTATTCCAATTCAGTCCACGACAATAATCACCTTATTTATAAATATCGATATATGCCCGCATTGCCGCTCAGCTTCCTAAAAAACGAATGTTGCCGTTATTGCCGATACGCCAAAGAGTCAAACCGCGCGTAAAAAAAATATTTGTAAATAAGAGAATTATTTGTTAACTTTGCAGTCGCTTTTTAGCATCCCGTGTGATGGGAAATTAAGGAGCTAAACTTAATTTTGAGTAACACAATTAATTAAAAGACAATGGAAATTTTCAAACTGGCCGCCGAGCCCCGTACCGACCTCGGCAAAAAAGCTGCAAAAACTCTCCGCAGCGAAGGTAAAATCCCCGTAGTGCTTAACGGCAGCGAAGTTGTAGAACTCCCCTACACCGGCAAACTCAACGCAGGTGAGAAACTCGTGGAAATCGGCAATGGCAAAGGCATGATTACAACTGACCTTACCGTAACCAACGACGCTGTACGCAAACTCGTCTACACTCCCGACATCTTCGCTGTAGAGCTCGATTATAACGGCTCAAAGAAAATGGCCGTGCTCAAAGAAATCCAGTTCCAGCCCGTGAAGGACACTATCCTCCACATGGATTTCCTCGAAGTAAACGACAAGAAACCCGTAGTAGTTGAAGTACCCGTGAAACTCGAAGGCCACGCCGAAGGTGTTAAAGCCGGTGGTAAACTGAGCCTCTCGATGAAGAAACTCAAAGTGCGCGCCATCTACACCAACATTCCCGAACGTCTCGTCATCAACGTTGACAACCTCGGCCTCGGCAAGACTCTCCAGGTAGGCGAACTTCACTTCGAAGGCCTCGAACTGGTCAACGCCAAAAACGCCGTCGTCTGCGCCGTTCAGCTCACCCGTGCTGCCCGCGGTGCTCAGGCCAACGCTGCTAAATAACAGACTTATAGATGAAATATCTTATTGTAGGACTGGGTAACATCGGTGACGAATACCGCGGTACCCGCCACAACATAGGATTTAAAGTATTGGATGCCTTAGCCGAGGCGTCCAATACTTCTTTTACAACCGAACGTTACGGCGATGTGGCGCAGTGCCGTCTGAAAAACAAACAGATGGTGCTGCTCAAGCCGTCGACCTACATGAACCTGTCGGGCAACGCCGTGCGTTACTGGAAGGAAAAAGAGAAGATTGAACTCGAAAACATACTCGTCGTGGTCGACGACATAGCGCTCCCGTTCGGCGCCATACGCATCAAGCCGTCAGGTTCAGATGCCGGCCATAACGGGCTGAAGAACATCGCCCAGATGCTCGACACACAGGCATATCCGCGCCTGCGTTTCGGCATAGGCGATAACTTCCCCCGCGGCTGCCAGATCGACTACGTACTCGGGCATTTCACGCTCGACGAACGCCAGAAGCTCCCCGTGCGCGTCGATGAGGCTGTCGACGCCATCAAAGCCTTCGTGCTGTCGGGACTGCAGTTCGCAATGTGTAATTTCAACAACAAATAATCATGGCCAAGAGTGAGGAACGCATCGATAAATGGCTGTGGGCCATGCGCATATTCAAGACACGCACCGTCGCTACCGATTCGTGCAAGAAAGGGCGCGTCAGCGTAGGCCCGACCGCCGACAGTTCGGTCGTGGTCAAGCCGTCACGTCTTATCAAGATAGACGACATCGTGCATGTGCGCAAGCCGCCGGTCACCTATTCATTCCGCGTAAAGGCACTGACCGAAAACCGTCTCGGAGCGCGCCTCGTGCCCGACTACATGGAGAATATCACTCCGCAGGCTCAGTACGACCTGCTCGACGTAGTGAAAATATCGGGATTCATCGACCGTCGCAAAGGCCTCGGGCGTCCCACCAAGCGCGAAGGACGTGAACTGGCCCGTTTCGCCGAGGAGGTAAACGACGGCTGGGATTTCGACGACAGCGATTTCAATGCCGACAGCCGCTACGACTTCGACTTTGACGAGGAGGATTTCAATTGACCGGATCCCGACATCCCGGACTCTCCGACAACACAAATTAATAAAACAGGAACATGATGCAACCGCGCCAACTCAGATATGACGACGTGATAATCGATATCATCAATGACGATTACACCATTCTCCCGCTGCTCAGCCGATTTTCAATCCCGCTCGGCCTCGGCAACGAGACTCTCAACGACGTGTGCCGCCGCAATGACATTGATGTGAAAGCGCTGCTGCTGGTGCTCAACTACATACGTACGGGCATAATCGATTCATCATACATAAGCGTGGTTTCGCCGCTCGAAGTGGTAAGGTTTCTCAAAAACTCGCACGACTACTTCATCAACTATAAATTCGGCCATATACGCAAGAACCTTATTGCGGCGCTCGACCTCGAGACAAACCCGACAAACAATCTGATACTTAAGTTTTTCGATTCTTTTGTAAAGAAAGTCGAAGATCACTTCCGATATGAGGAAAACACAGTATTCCCCTACGTCGAAAGCCTTGTAGACGGCAAAAAATCGGCATACACGATAGAGATATTCGAACGCCATCACGAAGAAGTGGTCGACGCCCTCGCCGAACTTAAAAACATCATATTGAGGTACTACCGCACCACTGCGCCCAATCTGATGTACGACGTGCTCGTCGACATTTACAACTGCGAGGAGGACCTTGCATCGCACTCCGACATTGAGAACAATCTGCTTATTCCGATGGTGTACGATCTTGAAAGGAAATCGAAAAAATGAGGCACCTCAACGTCATATTATGCACCCCGTCGCCCATTGAATTCAACGGACTATGCAGCATCCTGCGCAACATACGCGAGATGTCAATCAGTTTCCGCTCCATAGAGCCTGCCACGCTTGCCGAAAACCCGGCGCTTCCGGCCAACGCCGACATATTCATCTGCGACCCCGTGGCACTTGCCACCCCCATGCTCCATGCCATCAGGCTCGCGTCGCCGAAAGTAAAGATAGTATTGCTCTACCACACCGCCCTTCCTCAGAATTACGTCAAAGAATACGACGCAGCAATATCTATCTATGATTCCGAATCGGCGATAGAGCAGACTGTCACTTCGCTATTCGCCAACCGCAAGACACCGGGAATGCCCTCCGAACTGACCCAAAGGGAAAAGGAGATTATCATTGGGGTGGTCAAAGGGCTGTCAAACAAAGAGATTGCCGCACAAATCAATGTATCGGTCAACACCGTCATGACCCATCGGCGCAATATCGCCGCAAAACTTGAGATACACTCCGCAGCCGGCCTGACTGTCTACGCGCTTATGAGCAATCTGATTACCCTCGACGAACTGTCGGAATAGCAAGCGCCTGCCCCATAATCTGCTTTTCACGCTGCGGCGCTCCACCACATACATATCACCTACACCGGCTGTTTATATTGTTTCACATCATAAAATACCGGTATCACATCGCTATCGAAGCTAACCATTCAAGAAAACCGACGACGGCAACCGTCACCGATTTATTCATTCACCAAAATTCAAATAAAATGGCTTCGATAAAAGTAAAATTCCGCCCTTCTACCGTATCTGGTCATGAAGGCACCATCTACTACCAGATTATCCACGAACGAAAAGTAAGGCATCTACAAAGTGAATGCCACATATTTCCATACGAATGGGACGAAAAGCGCTCGATGGTGACTACTACTGCCGACAGCGAACGCCGACCATTGATTACAGGCATCCGCCAACGCATCAGATTCGATGTAGAACGCCTCTCAATAATTGACCACAAGCTAAATGTCAGAGGATTGCATTATACCACCGACGACATTATTGACGAATACAACCACTATTCGCGTGAATATTCACTGTTCACATACATGACAGGCATCATAGACCGACTTCGGCAGAACGGCAAAATCAGGACATCGGAAACATATAAGGCCGCGCTCAACAGCTTCAGGAAATTTCTAATCGAAACATCCCGTTGCGGACAGATTACGCAACATAACGACATAATGCTCGACTGCATCACCGCCGAAGTGGTCGAATCGTACGAAGCATGGCATAAAAGTCACGGAGTTGCGCCAAATACCATATCGTTCTATACACGCATACTGCGCGCGGTGTATAACCGCGCCGTAGAGGATGAAATCATCGAGAACCGCAATCCGTTCCGCCACGTCTACACCGGCGTCGACAAGACCGTAAAACGCGCCCTGCCGATTGCGGTAATCAAAAAAATCAGGCAACTTGACCTGTCAGGCAGCCGTGCACTCGATTTCGCCCGCGACATATTCCTGATGAGTTTCTATCTGAGGGGTATGAGCTTCATAGACATGGCTTTCCTGAAAAAATCCGACCTTAAAAACGGATATGTCACATACCGTCGCCGCAAAACCGGCCAGCAACTCACCATCGAATGGACCCGCGAGATGCAGTCGACCCTCGACAAATATCCCGTCAACGAAAGCCACTACCTGCTCCCCATCATACGCCGGCCGGGCCTCAACGAACGCTGCATCTACCGCAACATGGGCTACAACATCAACCACAACCTCAAGAAAATAGCCGCGATGGTAGGCGTGACAATCCCACTGACACTCTACGTAGCCCGCCACAGCTGGGCATCCGCCGCCAAAACCAAAGGCATCCCCGTGAGTGTAATAAGCGAAGGCATGGGCCACGACTCCGAAGCAACAACCCAAATCTACCTCGCCAGCCTCGACACCACCATAATCGACCGCGCCAACGCCCTGATACTCGCCTCCATTTAGCACTTTAAACCACAACAATTAAGCGGAAATTCCGATACTATGGTTACGGTTTCGGATTTTCCGCTTAATTGTAGAGGTCTGAATAGACTGACTCTTAGACAATCTCTTAAATTGAGGAGAGGAATTCGTGGCGGAGAGTGGGGTCGGTGGCGAAGATGCCGTTGTAGTCGAGGGTTGTGGTCAGTGATTGCTGTTTTTCCACGCCGCGCATTTTCATGCACAGGTGCTCGGCCGTGCAACGGGCTATGACGCCTTTGGCTGAGAGGATTTTCTGCAGCTCGGTGCATACCTGCTCGGTAAGGCGTTCCTGCACCTGCAGCCGCCGGGCGAACATATCGACTATGCGGGCTACTTTGCTCAACCCGATGATTTTGCCGTCGGGGATGTAGCCTATGGAGATACGGCCGAAGAACGGAAGGATATGGTGCTCGCAGAATGAGTAGAACTCGATATCGCGCACTATTATCATGCGCGAGCCTTCGTGCGTGAATATGGCGCCGTTGACTATATCATGTACGTTCTGGCGGTAGCCGCGGGTAGCGTAAACGAGAGCTTTGGCGGCTCTTACGGGGGTCTTATGGAGCCCTTCGCGGGTAGTGTCCTCCCCTATCAGTTTTATTATCGCTTCGTAGTGGGCGGCTATCTCCGCTATCACCTTATCATCGACAACGGAATTGCCGACCGTCCTTGCTTCGTTAATTCTATCAGGCGTATCTTTGACCATCTGACAAATATTTCTGTTAATTTTATACCGAAACTACAGTTTCGGAGCACTCACTGCCATACCGTGTGGTATCAGTTGACGGCGTTGATGCGGTCGCGGACCACGGTTATTTCGGCGCGATATGCCGGGAATGCTTTCTTTATCTCGGCGGCAAGTTCCTCGGCTTCAGCTCTCGAACGGCAATCGCCTACGCGCAGTCTCCAATACGGAGAGTCATAGATGACGTAGGTAGCGACATCGGGAAACGCTCCCGCAATAGCGCGTTCTTTGGCTCTTGCTTCATTTTTGGCAGTACGCGCGTTGTTGTCGGAATAAATCTGCACGCGGTAGCCGCCCATTTTTTTCACTCTTCCCGTCCTGTGTCCTGAGTTTTCTGCCGCGACACTGTCGCTGTCGACCGCCATTTTGCGCAGACGCAGTTCAAGCGCTTCGGGATGCGTCACCGATATTACGCCCGAACGGTTGATAATATCTGTAATGGTGGTATCGGAAGATGCCGCCGGTGCAGGAGACTGTGCCGAAGCGGCAGCGAAAGTCATCACCAACGCGGCGCCTATTGACAGTTGTTTCAATAACTTCATCATATATGCAAAGGTAAGTGTGGACGGAATGAGTCGGTATGTAAGTATATGGTGAGAGATAAATAAAAATATGCCGGCGCCATACAGCCGATAGCGTCATGACGCCGACATTGTTATTCAAAGTTCAGCATTCGGGATTAGAATGCTTTCACGATACCCATGAACGACTCGGCGTCGAGTGAAGCGCCACCGATAAGACCGCCGTCGACGTTGGGTTTTGCGAAGAGCTGGGGAGCATTGCTCGGCTTGCAGCTGCCGCCGTAGAGGATTGAAGTGTTTTCTGCGACTTCTTTGCCGTATTTGTCGGCGATGACTTTACGGATATGTGCGTGCATTTCCTCAGCCTGGTCGTCGGTAGCTGTTTTGCCGGTACCGATTGCCCATACAGGTTCGTAAGCAAGGATAAGTTTTGAGAAGTCGGCAGCGCTCATATCGAAGAGAGCGTCCTCTATCTGTTTTTTTACCACTTCAAGATAAGTGCCGTTTTCGCGTTCCTCGAGTACTTCGCCGATGCAGAAGATAGGGGTAAGATTGTTTTCAAGGGCGAGAGCCACTTTGTTCTTGAGGATTTCTGAAGTCTCACCGTAATACTGGCGACGCTCAGAGTGGCCGAGGATTACGTAGGTAGCACCTGTTGAAGCGACCATAGCGGCAGAAACTTCGCCGGTGTAGGCGCCTTTGGCATGGTCGGCGCAGTTTTCGGCACCGAGACCGAGCTTAGCGGGATCGATTACGGCATTGACCGAAGCAAGGTGAGTGAAAGGTACGGCGATGATGACGTCGCAGTTGGGGGTAAAACCTTTGAGGGCCTCGTTGACATCTTTAGCAAGACCTACACCTTCGGCAAGAGTGGTATTCATTTTCCAGTTGCCTGCTACAATGTTCTTTCTCATTTCTTTATCTTTTATTATGAATGTTATGGAATTTCTGTTTACGCTTCCGGAACGCCGGTATCGGAGCCGACACTGCCGCCATCTGACTGACCGGCAGCCGGGGCCTGTTTTTCCGAATGCAAAGTTAATTGTTTTTTTTGTTTTTTAGGTAATAATCGCAATATGAATTCCTGCGTAAGAGCTATAATAAGCAAAAGAGCCGCGGCTATGACGGTTATTACATAAAAATTATGGCGGTCGTCAATCTCTATCGAGCCGATTGAGAGCGAACCGTTGCCGAGGGCGTCGATTGTAGAGAAGTCAAACGCCGACAATGCCCGTTTCCACATTATGACGCCATCCTTTAGATATACCATCGACATGCTTCCGCGTGCTACCTGCTTTAGAGCCGTGTCCTCGGCTATGTAGCATGGATAATCAGCCATCGACATGTCAATCCACCGCTCTATACCTTCGGGGCCGGCGGCAAGGAGGGCAATCATCGAGCCGCCGCTGCGCGTTATCGCCTTGTTCATCTCGTTGATGGCATACGTGTAGGCGATATCCACGCGGTTTGATTCCGGAATGACGAGAATAAGCATCTCGCCGCTGTCATCAATGGCGTAGGATGTGACATCCTCATTGTCGACATCATAGATTGTGAAGCCGGAGTCACGTTCAGGTGCCGGCACGTCGACACGCCGTACGAATGTCCATGTCGAGTCGGGGAGCTCGTCGACCGAAAACTCACGCTCCTCGCCGTCGCGCTTGTAGACCATCATAATCCGGTCGTGCACCGAGCTATCGTCGCTGTCGCCGTTTAGAGCGCCGTAGAGATTCGTTCCCACGGCATACGGACGGAAATCGACCATCGGCTGGATATTATAGCCGTACAGGCTCAGCACAACCGTATAAAGCAACAGCACCGTCACGACAGCCCACTGTATTGCGGGACGGTATATGCCCCGACGCAGCCGGCGGTTGAAACGGCACAAGTAAGCCAACGCAAGGACTATGGCCACGTTTTTCCAGAATGTGGCTGCATTGGAGATTTTCCACATCTCGCCGAAACAGCCGCAGTCGTCGACCGGATTAGCTATCCATATATAGGCTGTCAGCGGCAGCATGAACACCATAGACAGCATCAGCAGCCACGGCGCTACGCGCTTGAAGCAGCCGGCAAGCAACAGGAATCCGAGCACAAACTCGTAGACGAATATCGCTATCGAGACCACGAGAATAATCGTGCGCGGCTCGGTAAAATTCCATACTGCGAGGTAGTCCTCGATTTTGAATATAAAGCCCCACGGGTCGACAGCCTTTGAAAAGCCTGACACGACAAACAGCGCGCCTATGATTATGCGCAATGCCATGACCGCGTAAGGATTATACAGCCGGTCAAAGCGGCCGGTTCCCTTTTTCGGCTCAGTTACTGTAGCCGCACCGGTCGCAGCGTCGGTATCCGGAGTTTTGTCATCAGTCATTTCCTTCGGTGAGTTTGATTATGCCAAACACCGCGTAGTTGATGATGTCCATATAGTTGGCGTCGATACCCTCCGATACCTCGGTCATGCCGCCGTTGTCCTCAATCTCCTTGGTTCGCATGAGTTTTGTAAGAATAAGGTCAGTATACGATGACACCCTCATCAGACGCCACGCCTCGTCATAATCATGGTTTTTGGCGAGCATGAGCGCTTTCGTGCGTGCCATGTATCCGTCGTACAGCGCAAGCGCCTCGTCGGCAGTCATATCCTTTGTGTCGGCATATCCTTTTTCAAGTTGTATCAGGCCTATTATTCCATAATTGACCATAGCGATAAATTCGGGAAGAATGCCTTCACCTACCCACGACTCCCCTTTCATTTCAAGCGAGCGCACGCGATTGGCCTTTATATATATCTGGTCGGTTATGGAGCGCGGGCGCATCAGACGCCACGACGGCCCGTAATCCTTGAGCTTGGCGGCAAAAATATTGCGGCAACGCTCTATAGCATTGTCAAACTGAGCTTCTGTATTTGACATTTATCTTATTGATTTGATTTATGTTAAGATTTACTTATCAGCCGTTGTTCTTAAACATCTCCTTTATGGAGCCAATCGAACTCAGCACGCCCGATGCCTCGTATGGAATATAGATTGTCTTGTTGTCCTTACCGGATACCATCTGGTTGAGAGTCTCTATATACTTCACTGCAAGGAGATATGTGGCCGGGTCAGTCTTTGTTGATGATATGGCCTGTGCGATACGCTCGATGGCTTTAGCCTCTGCCTCTGCCTGCAGCACCTTAGCACGCGACTCACCCTCGGCACGGAGTATTTCCGACTGCTTGACGGCCTCGGCTGCGTTGATGCGCGATTCTTTCTCACCCTCCGAACGCAGGATAAGCGATTTCTTCTCACCCTCGGCATTAAGGATTTCGGCGCGACGGTTGCGCTCGGCCTGCATCTGTTTCTCCATCGCCTCACGCACGCTTTCGGGAGGGGTAATGTCCTGCAGCTCCACACGGTTGACCTTCACGCCCCATTTGTTGGTTGCATCGTCGAGTATTGACTGCAGCTTGGAGTTGATGGTATCGCGCGATGTAAGAGTCTCGTCGAGTTCAAGTTCGCCGATGACATTACGGAGCGATGTCTGCGTAAGTTTCTCTATCGCGTTGGGAAGATTGTCAATTTCGTAGACACTTTTCTTGGCATCGACAATCTGGAAATAGAGCAGCGCGTTGATTTCAGTCGTCACGTTATCCTTTGTGATGACCTGCTGCGACGGGAAATCATAGACCTGCTCGCGGAGGTCAATCACCTTGGTCGAGCTCAGACGCGCCACGTAGCGCCCGTTGGGCATACGCTCCATGGTGCGCGTATATATGGTCTTCGCACGGTCGATAAAGGGTATTATGATATTAAGACCTGCGGGAAGCGTGCTGTGGTACTTTCCGAGACGCTCGATTACGCGTGTCTCCGACTGAGGCACGACCTTTACTCCTGCCGATATGACCAATATCACTATCAGGACAAGAACTCCTATAAAGATTAATGTTTCCATATTATATTGAATGTTTGGATTATATTATTTTTTCGGGCGCACCTTTATGACTATACTGTCAAAGGATATGACTTCGACACTGTCGCCTTTGAGTATCGGGCAATACTCGGCATCGGCCACTGCAAGCCAGTTGTCGCCGTCCACTTTCACGCGTCCGCGTCTGCCGTCGGGATATATCGGCTCGGTCACGGTGCCTGTACGCCCTATTATGGCGTCCATGTTGCTCCGCTGATCGCTGTGCGCCGCCTTGTTGAGCTTATATCTGCGTATTATCGGAAACAGGATGAGAAACGATGCCACCGCGCCTGCGCTCGCCACTATAAACTGCACTACCGTGCCGCTCCCCGCCAAAGCCGGGATGAGCGCCAACAAGCAGCCTACAGCCAGACACATGGCGGCAACAGTTCCGGTAAAAACCTCAATGATAAGAAGAACGATAGCTGAAATCAGCCATATAAGCCAAGTTGTCATTTTTTATTATTTTAAACCGTCGTTATAACAGACAAATATAATTATTTAATTTAAAATGCACAAATACTTTCGTCCTACCTGCAAAAAACACAGGCGAAACATGTTACCGAACATGCTCCGCCTGTGAAATTATCTTTACACGGTACATTTATAGCCGTACGGCTTACGGTGTATACCGCTATGGTTTGCCGCTGTCGTTGATTAATACAATGACTCTACGCGTTTGAGGTTCTCCTCGTCCTGAAGATTGTAGTAGCAGTTACGCAGGAGTGAAAGGGCGTCGCTCATGTTGTCGGGGTCAAGCGAATAAGCTTTCTCAAGATACTGGGTAGCTTCGCGGAAGAGAGGATTGACCTCGTTGACACGACGCTCGTTGTACTGTGCTGCGGGAAGACTTGATATCTCATCGTCTATGCGGAATGCCTTGTTGCAAAGCTGACGTCCGTACTGGAGTTGGGCCTGAGCGTTCTCGGGATTGAGTTCGATGGCACGCTTATAGTTCTCGACAGCCTTGTCTACATTTTCCTGCGAGTCGTAGAGCACACCGAGCACATAGTAAAGCTGACCGTTGTTCGGGTCGGCCTGAATGTATTTTTCAAGCATTGCCTGAGCTTCGGTAAACTCCTTGTTGGCAATCTTATTATTAATCATGTAGCCGATATAGCTGTTGTCCTCGGCACCGTAGAGAGGATAGGCCTGCTCTGCATAATATGCCATTTTGGCAGCATCGTGATTGTTGTTGTAGGCCACGGCGATAGCGTAGTCATAGATATTCTTTTTGTTGTATCCTTTGGCGATAGCGTTGTCGAATGCATTGAGAGCATCGTCAAACTGATTGGCCTGCCATGCTGCGAGACCCATATTGTAATAGATGTCGCTTGCGGTAGAGTCGGGCAAAGCGGCGGGAGCATTTGCGCCGAGCACCGGATTAGAGGGGAGCTGGATATACATGTCCCATGCCTTGTATGCGCTGGGATAGTCGGCTACCTGCCACAGATTGACAGCCGCGATATTAAGGTCTTTGTGGTGGCTCTTTATAAGATTTATAGCGTCTTTCGAATATTTGGGCTTGATTTTACCCTTTTCATTTGGAATAGAGTCAAGCGGAAGTGCCTTCAGCAAGTAGTCGAAAGAGTTCATAAGCACGTTTCCGATCACTTTGTCATCTACGCCCTTACCCATCTTTTTCATCACTTCCTGGTTGTCATAGAAGTCCATACCGCCTTTACCGGCTACGAACCATACGTATGGCTGTCCGGCGGTTTCTTCATTGGTAAAAGCAGGTTTCAGCTTGTCAAGTTTTTCGGGATACTTCTCGACCGACGATTTCATCTCGCGCTCGACCTCTTTCACTAAGGAGTTCTGTGCTACGGCCGTCAGACCGGCAAAAAGGCAAATGCCCAAAACGCTTAATTTTTTCATGACTTAAGTTATATGTATGTAAGTAATATTTTTTTATCGTAAAAACTGTCCGTTATATCATTTCCCGATAATTTTGATAAAGTTAACCAACAAAAGTTTAATTACAAAATTAATAACAAAAAATATTCGAAACTGCTTATTTGTTCTGTCGGGAAGGACAATTTTTTCGAAAATAGGCCGACATCAGTCGCTTCGCGTCATGGCAAAGACAGACTGATGCCGACATGTTCAATGTTCTGAGTTATTAAATATCATCATCGGATACCTCGGTGGTGTCATCCTCGATTTCATCTACGACATCGTCATCGGCGATATCGTTGACCGATTCGTCGGCTTCGAGCACTTCGGCATTGGCGTCGATTTCCTCTACCTCCTCATCGGGGTCTGCATCGACACAGCATACGGAAGCGATTTCGTCGCCGCGTTTGTCGAGGTTGATAAGACGGACACCCTGAGTGGCGCGTCCCATCACACGGATGTCGGTGACATGCAGACGCAGTGTAATGCCCGACTTGTTGATGATGACGAGGTCATTCTCGTCGTTGACGCTCTTGAGCGTGACGAGATGGCCGGTCTTTTCGGTGACGTTAATGGTCTTCACGCCCTTGCCGCCGCGATTGGTGACACGATAGTCGTCGAGCAGCGAACGCTTGCCGTAACCTTTTTCCGATACGACCATGACATTGTTGGTAGTGTCGGCGCTCATACATACCATTCCTACGATTTCGTCGGAGGGGTCGGCGTCGAGAGTCATGCCGCGCACGCCGGTGCTGACACGTCCCATGCATCTTACCTTTGACTCATGGAAACGGATAGCGCGTCCGTTGCGGTTGGCCATCAGAATTTCCGAATTGCCGTCGGTGAGGTCCACGCCAATCACCTGGTCGCCTTCGCGTATGATGATAGCCTTCTTGCCCTTGACATTGATGCGCGCGTACTCGGCAAGCGAAGTCTTCTTGATGACTCCGTTGCGGGTAGCGAACACGAGATAGTGGCTGTCGGTGAATTCCTTGTCGTCAAGCTGCTTGCAGCTGATGAACGCGTTGACGGCATCGCCGGGCTCGATGTTGAGCAGGTTCTGGATGGCGCGCCCCTTGGTATTCTTGGCACCTTCAGGAAGCTCGTAGACCTTGAGTTTGTATACGAGACCCTTCTGAGTGAAGAAGAGCATATTGGAATGCATCGAAGCGAGATAGATATATTCTATGAAGTCCTCCTCGCGGGCCTTGCTGCCACGAGAGCCTACGCCGCCGCGGTTCTGGGCACGGAATTCACTGAGCGGAGTGCGCTTGATATAGCCGAGATGCGAGATGGTGATAATCATGTCGTCGTCGGCATAGAAATCCTCGGCGTTGAATTCGCCGGCGGTATAGTCGATTTCGGTGCGGCGTTCGTCGCCATACTGGTCGCGCACTTCGATAAGTTCCGACTTAATCAGTTCGCGGCACACATGGTCGTCGTTGAGTATAAGCTCGAGTTCGGCGATAGTCTTCTGAAGCTCGTTGAAACGTTCGCGCAGTTTATCCTGTTCGAGTCCGGAGAGCTGTTTGAGTCGCATCTCGACGATTGCCGAGGTCTGCACTTCGGTAAGGTCGAACCTTTGCGCGAGTGTAGCCTTGGCTTCTTCGACCGTGGCCGACGCGCGGATTATGCGGATGACTTCGTCGATATTCTGCGACGCGATAATCAGTCCCTCGAGTATGTGGGCCTGACGCTGTGCCTCGGCGAGGTCGAATTTGGTGCGTCGTATCACCACTTCATGACGGTGGTCAATGAATGCCTGAAGCAAATCCTTAAGATTGAGGAGCTTCGGGCGTCCGCCTACGAGAGCCACGTTGTTGACCGAGAATGAAGCCTGCAGCTGCGACATCTTGTAGAGTTTGTTGAGCACCACGTTGGAGTTGGCGTCGCTCTTGAGCTTGATGACGATACGCATACCCTCGATGCTGCTCTCGTCGGAAAGGTCGGCAATGCCGTCAATTTTCTTTTCGTTGACAAGTTCGGCGATATATTTTACAAGCTCGGCCTTATTGACACCGTAAGGTATCTCGGTCACGATTATATTCTCATGCTCAGCCTCAGCCTCGATTTCGACTTTGGAGCGGATAATGATACGGCCGCGACCTGTCTCGAATGCGTCCTTGACCCCGCTGTAGCCGTAAATGATACCACCGGTGGGAAAATCGGGGGCAGAGATATACCGCATGAGCTCGGGTATCGTTAGCTCGGGGTTGTCAATGAGAGCCACGCAGGCGTTGATTGACTCGGTAAGGTTGTGGGGGGGCATATTGGTGGCCATACCGACGGCGATACCTGAAGCTCCGTTGACAAGAAGGTTGGGGAAACGCGTGGGAAGCACGACCGGCTCCTTGCGTGAGTTGTCGTAGTTGGGCTGGAAATCGACCGTATCCTTGTCGATATCGGCAAGCATCTCCTCGCCTATTTTCTTTAGACGGACCTCAGTGTAACGCATCGCTGCCGCCGAGTCGCCGTCGACCGAGCCGAAGTTACCCTGACCGTCGACAAGGAGATAGCGGAGCGCCCACGGCTGCGCCAGGCGCACTACGGTTCCATATATAGAGGAGTCGCCGTGCGGGTGATATTTACCCATCACTTCACCGACACAGTTGGCCGATTTCTTATAGGGGTGATTGGAGGTGTTGCCCATCTCGTTCATACCGAACAGCACGCGGCGGTGCACCGGCTTCAGACCGTCTCTGACATCGGGAAGGGCTCGCGACACTATTACCGACATCGAGTAGTCGATATAGGCCGTCTTCATCTCGTTTTCAATATTAATCTTTAAAATCCTATCTTCTTCTAACATTTTATATAATGATTAATGTTTTTTATTTCCATTGCCATACGACATGCAGTGCAAGCAACGGCTTACCGTCCCGAATAACATCGTGACAATTAAGCCGCTATTGAAATCATATTAATTGAATGCCGTTTAATATTCTTAATAGTCTGTAAAATATCATACAAAGATAATGATTTTTGGCGATAAAATTGTAATTTTGAACTGCGGAATTTGAACTGCCCGACTAAATAAATGTTAATTTCATAAAGAGACTATAATTTAACTGTTTTTTGCTCGTCAGCCATTATTTTTAACAGCCTGTATGAGTTAATAGTGTTTTTTGGCACAATTATTGCTATTGGATTACAATATGTGCCATACATTATAATTATAATAAATAACCGACTGTAAAACGACAAACATACATTCAATATATGGAAATTAATTTCTCCAACGATTTCAAGACAGCTCTTGACAATTCGCGCAACGAAGCGGTGAGACACAACAGTTCGATGGTGATGCCGTCGCACCTGCTGCTTGCACTGATTTCCGACCCTACGTCAAGGGTAAGCGCTCTCATAGAGCGGCTCGCCCACGACGTGTCGGTCTACCAGCTGTCGCAGGAACTTGACAACACCCTTTTTGAGACTGCCGTCCACGACAGTGACGACATAACCATCTCCGATCTTGCCAACCGGCTTGTAAAACTTTCGGTGCTCGAGGCCCGCAACCTAAAGAGCGCCATCGTCGACGTGGAGCATATCCTTATGGCCATCTTCCACAACTCCGAGGTGCAGCAGCAGGATTTCATCAAACCGTTCCTTCGTGCGGGCGTCACCTACGAGGCGCTTTACAAGGCACTCTCCAACAAGGCCGACGCGCCGCAGGCCGGTGCCGGCACATCGGACGACGATGATGATGATGACGATGACGACTACGCACCCGACTCCGGTTCACAACGTCCCGCGGGCGGCGCACGCACCCAGTCGAAATCGAACACAGGCGACACACCGGCGCTCGACAAATTCGGCAACGACATGACCAAACTCGCCGAGGCCGGTAAACTCGACCCTGTCATCGGCCGCGACGTCGAGATAGAACGTCTGGCACAAATCCTTTCGCGCCGCAAGAAGAACAACCCGGTGCTAATCGGCGAACCCGGAGTAGGTAAATCGGCCATCGTGGAGGGGCTCGCACTGCGTATCGTACAGCGCAAGGTGTCACGCATTCTGTTCGACAAACGCGTCATATCGCTCGATATGGCCTCGCTCGTAGCGGGTACCAAATACCGCGGACAGTTTGAGGAACGTCTCAAATCGGTGCTCAACGAGCTTGCCAAGAACGACAATATCATCCTGTTCATCGACGAGCTTCACACCATCGTCGGCGCCGGCAACGCGGCCGGTTCAATGGACGCCGCCAATCTGCTCAAGCCCGCGCTTGCACGTGGCGAGATACAGTGCATCGGCGCCACGACACTCGACGAATACCGTAAGAATATCGAAAAGGACGGAGCGCTTGAACGCCGCTTCCAGAAGGTGACCGTCGAGCCTACGAGCGCCGAAGAGACTCTCACCATACTCCGCAGCATAAAGGACAAGTATGAGGACCACCATAACGTGACCTATACCCCCGAGGCAATCGAGGCATGTGTGTCGCTGACCGAACGCTACGTATCCGACCGCAACTTCCCCGACAAGGCTATCGACGCGCTCGACGAGGCCGGTTCACGCGTGCATGTCACCAACATCGCCGTGCCGGAGGAAATCGAGAATATCGAGAAACAGATTGTCGAGGCGGGACAGGCCAAAATCAAAGCCGCACAATCGCAGAACTTTGAGAAAGCCGCCGCCTACCGCGATACCGAGCAACAGCTCCGCAAGCAACTCGAGACTGCCAAACAGCGCTGGCAGGAGCATCTCGAACAGCACCGCGAGACGGTCGACGAGGACAAGGTGGCCGAAGTCGTTGCGATGATGACAGGCGTGCCCGTGCAGCGCGTGGCGCAGGCCGAAGGCGCTCGTCTCAAGGCTATGGCGCCGCAGCTCAAAAACGCCATCATCGGCCAGGACAAGGCGATTGACAAAATCGTCAAAGCCATACAGCGCAACCGTGTCGGGCTGAAAGACCCCAACAAGCCCATAGGCACGTTCATGTTCCTCGGCCCGACAGGCGTCGGCAAGACCCACCTTGCAAAAAAACTGGCTGAAGACCTGTTTGACTCGGCCGACACGCTTATACGCATCGACATGAGCGAGTACATGGAGAAATTCACCGTGTCGCGTCTCGTCGGAGCGCCTCCGGGATATGTTGGCTACGAAGAGGGTGGACAGCTGACCGAGAAAGTGCGCCGTCGCCCCTACTCCGTAGTGCTTCTCGACGAAATCGAAAAGGCGCACCCCGATGTGTTCAACCTCTTGCTTCAGGTACTCGACGAAGGCCGTCTGACCGATTCTCTCGGACGAAAAATCGACTTCAAGAATACCCTTATAATCATGACGTCGAACATCGGTACACGTCAGCTCAAGGACTTCGGTTCGGGTGTTGGCTTTGCCACACGCACCGACAACAAGGACTACGAGCAGAGCGTCATCCAGAAAGCGCTCAACAAGGCATTCGCACCCGAATTCCTCAACCGCGTAGACGACATCGTCATGTTTGACTCGCTCGACAAAGAAGCCATCTACAAGATTATCGACATCGAGCTTGCAGGTTTCTACAAGCGCATCGACACTCTTGGCTACAAACTCGACATATCTGATCGAGCCAAGAGTTTCATCGCCGACAAGGGCTACGACCGCGAATACGGCGCACGTCCGCTGAAACGTGCCATCCAGAAATACCTGGAAGACGCCCTCGCCGAACTGATAATCGACGCCACCGTCCATGCCGGCGACACAATCACCGTCGACCTCAACGAAGACGGCACCGACATTGTCACCCGCATCGTCCCCGCCTCCCCGGCCGAATAAAATCCTAAAAGGACAGAATCCAGTTTTACATAGTTAAAAAACGCGGCTATTATGCATCATCACTGATGACAAAGTGCATAATAGCCGCGTTTTTAACTGCAAATTTATTATCTGTAGCAGTACTATTTCCCATATAGAAGAAAATAGATATTCCATCTTTTTGAGGATGAAATACACCCCCTAGTAAATAACTACGATAATTTCATAAGGTCTTTTATTGAATAGACCTTACTCAAACGTTCAAATGAAAAAAACTGGTCATCCAATATTATCCATTTTTCACGCTCTTTCACAGACAGTTGCTTAATATCCGGAAAGAAAGACAACGGCACTATGATTTCACGGCCATCTGTCAGAAAAGCCGCCATCTTGCCTCGGAATCCGGTAAAATTTAGCCTCTTTATACCCACATTTATGTCTGACATCTTGCACATAAGCTATTTTATTTTTCTATATTCTTTACTCTTGTCTTTTCACCATTGAATGTACGCGTAATCTGTTCATTCAAGAAATCCCAATGCTTGTCTATGGCAGAAATAAGCATTGCATTTTCTTTGGCAGAAAGCATGCTTTCTGCTATCTCAATGTTTTTGCGACCATTTTGTTCAATCCATATTTTTGCAACAGAATGCAAATGCCTGCCTCCTTTGCGAAAAACATGTATATGTCTACGGTTGTCATTTACATCCGTAGGTATGCTTACCAGCAGAAACATTTTTATGAATGCCAATTGTCCCATGCATCTTCCCTTTCCGACAAAGATAGCGATTCTTTTCAAAAATCACATATTAGATATGCTTAATTTCAGAGAAAATATTATTGCGTTATTTATTTTTTGGCTTAAGAACAATCAAATCCTCTTGAGCGGTAAGTTTCGGGAACCACGTGATTAACGGTTTTATCAGCAGGGTGGAGACAGAAATCGCAACAATAAATATGCCTATGTTTACCGGGAAGGAATAGATGTCCATCCCACATAGCAACAGAGTGTGTGATACTGTCTCTATTATCGGCATGTGGATACAAAGAATAATTAACGAATATCTGCCTATATAAGTTATGAATGGAATTGTACCGATGACTTTACAAAGAAGTAACACCCCTATAATTGATGTAACAGAAAACAACATGAATAATGGAACACATCCAACGATTTCATTACAGGATATAGTAACATGCGGTCCCCCTCCAATAATATAGCAAATTATAGCTAAAACAAAAAGTGCCGGAATAATATAATTCTGATAACAGGTATATTTATCAGAATTAAGTATACCTGTGTTGCGCAAAAAATATCCGAAATAGAAAAACGGCATTGCCGTAAGACCGGAATCAAAGTAGGCCGGTAAATAATTTCCTTCCGAAAATAATATTAAAGATAATCCCATAAACAACAATGAAACAATTCCTAAAAATATTATATTAGAAGAAATGCGATAAATAGCAAGGAATATCATGTTTGACCAAAACAGCGCCAACAGGAACCACAGCACGCCATTTATTGTCAAAGCGTCTTTAGAAAAGAAGAATGCCACATATGAATGGGCGATGTCAGCACCGGCCCATACTTTGGCCATTACTATTACAAATGCAACCGTGTAAAAGAAGATGAACGGGATGAGGATTCTATTGCATTTTTTTACAAGATTAAGCAACCATCCTCCACTATCTTTGAAAAAGAATCCGGATAAAGTAAAAAACAAGGGCATGAGTAATACACCCAAGAGGCCTAAATTAGAAATACTGCAGTGTCCCAGCACAACCAGGAATATACAGATACCCTTTGCTGTGTCAATATATTTTATTCGTGACGTGGATTGTTGTTCGGCTCGATATTGTCCTTGAATGGCTTGATACATGTCATATGATTTTCTATAACAAATTTAGGCATTTTCGTACAATTTATCAGTTAATCCTATGATAATAAAACATAAAAAATTCTGATTTGAATTGTAATATTATTTTTTAAGGAGCATGGCCGACTGCAAATTTGGCAGTAGATTTAACAAAGTTTCAGAAAAAATGTCATGCTTTTAAGTATGGCATTTTTTTTGTAATTGTTATAAGTGAGTACGGGTGTGTCCCGCACTTCTGAAATGTCAAATACTAAAACTATATACCACTATGCAAAAAGGAACAATTGGGGTAACTACCGAGAATATTTTCCCCGTCATCAAAAAATTTCTTTACAGTGACCACGAGATATTTCTTCGCGAACTTGTATCAAACGCAATTGATGCCACTCAGAAACTGAAGACACTGTCATCGTTCGGCGAATACAAAGGCGAACTCGGCGACATGAACGTGCGTGTGACCGTCGACAAGGCCGCGGGCACACTTACCGTCAGCGACCACGGTATCGGCATGACCGCCGAAGACATCGAGAAATATATCAACCAGATTGCATTCTCCGGAGCCGAAGAGTTCCTCAAAAAATATAAAGACACTGCAAACGCCATCATCGGCCATTTCGGTCTTGGTTTCTACTCAGCCTTCATGGTAGCAAAGAAGGTTGTAATCCGTTCGCTCTCGTATAAGGAGGGCGCTAAGGCCGTGCAATGGGAATGCGACGGCTCACCCGAGTTCTCGATGGAGGAAATCGAGAAAGCCGAACGCGGCACCGACATCATCCTCTATATCGACGATGACAACAAAAACTATCTCGAGCAGTCGGAAATCGATTCGTTGCTGAAGAAATATTGCCGCTTCCTCCCCGTCCCCGTAATCTCAGGCAAGGAGCAGGAGTGGAAGGACGGCAAATATGTCGATACCGACCGCAACCGCGTCATCAACTCTACCGAACCGCTGTGGCTCAAGAAACCGGCCGAGCTTACCGACGAGGACTATCTCAAATTCTACCACGACCTCTACCCCGGCCAGGACGATCCGTTGTTCTGGATACACCTCAACGTCGACTACCCGTTCACCCTCACAGGTATTCTCTATTTCCCGAAAATCAAGAACAATATCGAAGTCACCAAAAACCGCATCCAGCTTTACTGCAACCAGGTATACGTGACTGACTCGGTGGAGGGCGTAGTCCCCGAATTCATGATGCTGCTTCAGGGCGTCATCGACTCTCCCGATATTCCGTTGAACGTATCACGCTCCTATCTGCAAAGCGACTCGGCCGTCAAGAAGATTTCGGGCTATATCACCAAGAAAGTCGCCTCGCGTCTTGAAGATATATTCAAGAACGACCGCAGCGACTTCGAGGCCAAATGGGACGACATCAAGATTTTCATCGAATACGGCATGCTGACCGACGAAAAATTCTGCGACGCCGCCATGAAGTTCACGCTTCTGAAAGATGTCGACGGCAAATATTTCACCCTCGAGGAATACCGCACGCTCATCGAGCCGCAGCAGACCGACAAAGAAGGTACTGTCATCTATCTCTACGCTACCGACAAGACCGCGCAGTACGACTACATACGTTCGGCACAGGACCGCGGATACTCCGTACTGCTGATGGACGGCCAGCTCGACAGCCACTTTATCGGACTGCTTGAGCAGAAGATTGAGAAGAGCCATTTCGTGCGTGTCGACTCCGACATCATCGACAATCTTATCCGCAAGGACGACAAGAAAGAAGCCGACCTCACACCCCTGCAGCGTAATATCCTCTCGACTCTCTTCCAGTCGCAGATACCCGCAGTCGAAGGCGCCAATTTCATAGTCACTTTCGAGGCGCTCAACTATCAGGACAGCCCCGTCGTGATTACGCAGAACGAATACATGCGACGCATGAAGGAGATGGCGGCAATGCAGCCCGGCATGAATTTCTACGGCGAACTGCCCGACAGCTACAACCTCATTGTCAACACCGAGCAGACACTCGTGAAACGCGTCAAGGATGCTGCCGACGAGGCCCTCGCCGCCAAAGTGCTCCCGATGCAGAATGATATCGACGCTAAAAACGCCGAAATCACCAAGCTCCGCGAAAGCAAGGAAGAGGCCGACAAGACCAAGACTCTTGAGCTCGAAAAAGAGGTAGGTGCAATCCGCGACAACATGTCGAAGCAGATAAGCGAATACGCTGCCACGCAGCCGCTCGTAAAACAGCTCATCGACCTTGCGCTCCTCGGCAACGGCCTTCTCAAAGGCGCTCAGCTCAGCGACTTCATCCGCCGCTCGGTAGAGTTGCTGTAAACCATCTGTTTCGCCCCACAATACACAATAAAAGCGATTGCCATGCTGCGATACCTGCAACATGGCAATCGCTTCTTTTATGCTCTGAATATACGTGTACTAATATTGTTGCGACCGGAGGGTATTGCCAAACCAAACCTTCTGCGGTTAAAAACCGCAGCTACTACACAAAGCATATTGATTATCAACATGGTAGTAGCCGCGGTTTTTAACCGCGGTCTGATAAAACTGAGTTTTGCAACGCCCACCAAATTTGATAGGTTATGGAAAATTTGTAATTTTACGGGCGAAAACAAACTATGAGCTATGGAAATGACAGATTTCAGCCGACATATTTATGATGCGCTTACTGCTATCGTATCAGAACAGATTGCCGACTCGATAATAATACCGTGCACGTTATTGGTAATAGCGGGAATGGCGGTTGCCTCCTATTACATCTGCGTCAGAATACTCACACCATTGACCAACCTTTTCACAAAAGCCACAACTACTGAATGGGACAACGACATATTGGACCATAAATTCCTTTCTGCCGTTTCCAAGCTCGCTCCGGCCATAATATTGGCATGGCTGTTGCCTCAGGTTGCCAACGGCCATGAGGCATGGACGCAATGGCTCACCAAGATATGCTATATCTATATCGCCTACACGGTAGTAAGGCTTGTGAATGTATTCCTGCAAAACATTTACAACGGTATTGAGAAACGTAAGATGTATCGCGAGCACAACCTTTCAGTAGTGGTTCAGGCGCTCAAACTCGTTGTCATCTGCCTTGGAGCGGTAGTGTGCATAGGCATACTGTTTGGCCGCTCGCCGCTGGCTGTGCTGACGGCGCTGGGCGCTTCAGCCGCCATATTGATGTTGGTGTTCAAGGACACTATAATGGGACTTGTCGCCGGCGTACAACTCTCGGCAAACGGCATGCTGCACAAAGGAGACTGGATCATATCGGAAAAAGCTCACGCCAACGGCGAAGTACTCGATGTCAAGCTGACCACGGTCAAAGTGCGCAACTGGGACAATTCAATCACTACCATTCCACCATATACACTCGTGTCAGACTCCTTCCAGAACTATCAGAACATGCGCAAAGCGGGCGCCCGGCGTGTAGCCCGAAGCATCTATATAGACATAAACACCATCGGATTTCTTGATAACAACGCTTTAGAGCGCCTCAAAGCCAAGGGATTGACCGACGGCGTACCCGACACCGAAAAGAACCGGGTCGTCAACCTGACATTGCTGCGCCGCTATCTCGAAAACTATCTGTCAAACCATCCTGCAATCAGGAAGGAGGATAAGCGCAATCCTGCAATCTTCATGATGGTACGCCAGCTGCAGCCCACCCCCAACGGACTTCCGATTGAGCTGTATTTCTTTACGTATGAAACCAACTGGAAAAAATTCGAAGAACTGCAAAGTGATATTTTCGACCATGTCTATGCAGTAGTATCAGAATTCGGGCTGAAAATGTATCAGTCACCGGCAGGAGCCGACATACGTTACCGTCTGGAAGACAACGACAGCTGTAACGCAATCACACCCCGTCAGTAATCAGTCAGAAGGCTTCGCCAATGGCGAAGAGAATGCCGGAGGTATGACGGCCGAAGCCATAGTCTATACGGGCATTGACATTGTGTTTGAACTCGAAGCGGAGTCCTATGCCGAAGTTGGGGAGCCATTCAGGCTTGATATCCTCCCGGCGGAATTCCCTCGGAGCTGCAAACAGCGCAGCGCCGCCCACCCATGCTGTCGCGCCGAGACGGCGGTAGATATTCTGCCGGTATTCAAGCTGCGAGGCTATCTGGCAGTTGTCGATATACGACCCCATATAATAGCCACGCATGCGTATGCCGTCAGACGCTATCATCTCGCGCATGGTCCACGGAGTGTGCGAGGTATTGAAACTGGCGTACAGGTCGTAGGCCAGGACGGCACCCCGCCACAGCCGGAAATATGTATTGGCTATGAACGTATGGTTGAAGAATGACGCCGGAGCCGAGCCCAATGCCTTCCAGAAAAACATCGGACGATAGGCAAGATGGAAGCCGCGTGTGGGTGTAAGCAGATTGTCGCGCGTGTCAAACTCGAACGATGCCCCCACGCCCGTGACGTAATACTGACGCCGCTCTCCGAGCAGGTATTCGGGATTGTTCACATCGCGCGCGTCCGTATAGTCGGCATGCAGGCACAGTCCCGCATAGAAATTGCGGTTCAGCTTATATATATAGTCGGCCTGGAGGTCAATCTGCCGGCGGTCATAACGCGACTTGGGATTATTGGCGGTCTGTTCGGAGTTTATGCCCCAGAAATCGAGCCGCTTGCGGTAAAGCTCAATTTTGTAGCTCAGACGCGAGCGTCGGTCGGGAAAGAGATTGTTTCCCCTGAATGTAAGCACATAAAATCCGTTGAGCGACGCGTTGATTGACATAAACACGTCGGATGGCTGCATCACCGAATCCGTACGGTCGATACGATACAGTGCCGTAAGCGCACCTCCGATACCGAAACCTGCCTCACGGGTATATGACGGCGTTATGGCAAAGCTCATGTCGAGCGGCTTTTCATGCGTACGGTCCACATTACCGCGTATGAGGGTCGAAAGATAGCGGCGCGACCATTCGGGAGCCCATTTCAGCAATCCGATAGAGTCGGCATAGTTGGTCTCCCGCGATATAAAGTCGACCGAAAGCTGCCTGCGTGGCATTGATACGGAATCTGCATTGTCATGCGTGTCCGAGCCAACCGGAGGAGTCCTGAAATAAGGATTTGTGATGATAATCCCGCCATCATTGACACATGTATCTACAACAATTGTGGTGTCGGCAGGATTCACCGCCGACACCACAATATGTATCATTAATATGAATACTGACAATATGACTTGCCGCATCTTGTTCATAGCATGTGCACTGCGCCTACTTTACATCTTCAGCCTCCACGTCTTCAATATTTCCATCGGAATCAGAAGCATCTGAACCGGAGGCACTTTCAGCCGAATCGCTTTCGCCTGCCTTGGCTGATTTATCGGCATTCTGAGCCGCAAGGATTTCGTCGGTACGCGATGTCCATGGACGTTTGCCGAATATCTTCTCGACATCCTCGGTGAAGATGACCTCACGGGAGATGAGAACATCGGCAAGCTCGTTATGCCCCTTGGCGTGCTCGCGCAATATCTGCTTGGCGCGCTCATACTGCTCGGCAATTATACGTGACACCTCTTCGTCGATTATGCGGGCACGTTCGCCGGAATACGGCTTGGAGAAACCGTAGTCCTGACCTGTGGAGTCATAGTAGCATATATTGGGCAGTTTGTCGCTCATGCCGTAGTATACGACCATGGCGTAAGCCTGCTTGGTGACGCGTTCGAGGTCGTTGACCGCACCGGTAGAGATACGTCCGAGGAACAGTTCTTCGGCAGCCCGTCCGCCAAGCGTGGCACACATTTCATCGAGGAGCGCCTGACTCGGGGTAATCTGCCGTTCTTCCGGAAGATACCATGCCGCGCCGAGAGCCTTGCCACGGGGCACGATAGTAACCTTGATGAGAGGATTGGCATAACGCAGATGCCATGATATAGTGGCATGTCCCGCCTCATGTATGGCAATAGAGCGTTTCTCTTCGTCGGTAGTGATTTTCGAACGCTTCTCAAGACCGCCGATTATACGGTCGACAGCATCGATGAAATCCTGTTTTTCGACAGTCTTTTTATTATGACGCGCTGCGATAAGGGCAGCCTCGTTGCACACGTTGGCAATGTCGGCGCCGGAAAATCCCGGAGTCTGGCGGGCGAGCAGTTCGATATCGACGGAGTCGTCAATCTTGATTTTCTTCAGATGCACTTTGAAGATAGCCACACGGTCATTGAGGTCGGGAAGCTCGACATAAATCTGGCGGTCGAAACGTCCGGCACGCATGAGAGCCTTGTCGAGAATATCGGCACGGTTAGTCGCAGCAAGGATAATAACGCCGCTGTTGGAGCCGAAACCGTCCATCTCGGTGAGCAGCTGGTTGAGTGTGTTCTCGCGCTCGTCGTTGGCACCCATATTGGGGTTCTTGCCACGCGCGCGCCCCACGGCATCAATCTCGTCGATAAATACGATACAGGGAGCTTTTTCCTTGGCCTGACGGAAGAGGTCGCGCACACGCGACGCGCCGACTCCGACAAACATCTCTACGAAATCGGAACCCGACATCGAGAAGAACGGCACATTGGCCTCGCCTGCCACTGCCTTGGCGAGAAGGGTCTTACCGGTTCCGGGAGGGCCTACGAGAAGCGCACCCTTGGGTATCTTGCCGCCGAGATCGGTGTAGCGCTGCGGATTTTTGAGGAATTCGACTATCTCCTCTATTTCGGTCTTGGCTTCTGACAGGCCGGCCACATCCTTGAATGTCACCTTGTTGGGACCGTCCTTGTCAAATATCTGGGCTTTGGACTTTCCGACGGAAAATACGCCTCCGCCGTTGCTTCCACCGCCCGACATGCGCCGCATTATAAGTATCCAGAACACTATCAGAAGTATAATCGGGCCGAACGACCATATATACGTGCCGATACTGCTGCCCTCCTCGTACTGTTCGGGGGCATTGAAGCGCTTGCTGTTTCTCCAGGCCTTCACTTCGCGCTGGAACTCGCCGACATCGCCGATTTTGGTCCATATCTTTGCCTCCTGGCCTTTGCCGGGTGTGAACTGGCTCGCATGGAAATTAGCGGCAGCCAAAGAATCCGACAGATAAGCCGTGGCACGTCCTTTTTTGGTATCTATGACCAGCTTGGTGATGCCCGACAGGTTGGTACGCGTACTGTCTTCGGGGGCTACTATATTTTCAAATTCAGTATAGGAGACTTCTTTCTCTATCGAATTGTCGTCGAGATAAAATATGCCGGCAAGAAAAAGGAGTATGATGGCATACATCCAGAACATGCTGAATTTTATCTGTCGTTTTTTAGGATTGGGTCCGGGCATAATTTTAAATGAATTTTTTCGTTGGGTTTGCAGGCGTAATCAAACGTCATGTTCAACAATATCGCACTATCAGAAAGTCAACGGAATCTCTCAGTCGAGGTCAGGAATATCCGTGACAACGGCATCGCTCCAAAGGTCTTCGAGATTGTAGCGCTGTCTCGCGTCGGGACGGAACACATGCACGAAAATATCGCCGTAGTCTATCACAATCCATTCGGCATTGGCATATCCGTCGTAATTGTAGGGTTTTATATGCCGGTCTTCGAGCAACCGCTCGCGCACATTGTCGGCAATGGCGCTGACCTGCATTGAAGATGAACCTTCGCAGATGATGAATTTAGAGGACGCGGCGCCTTCGATATGGCTGAGGTCGACTACTGTGATATTGTGTCCTTTTTTATCCTGTATACCGTCTATAATCAGTTGGTCTATGTTATTTTTTTCGCTCATTAAGAGAATTTTATGTTATGCGTCAGTTACGCTGTTGCAGTTGAAACTAAATTGTTTATTTCACTCACAAAGTTAATAAAAATTTCGGGTCACTTTTTAACTATAACAACAAAAAAAGGAAAAAAGTCGAATAGAATGTTAAAATGACAGAAACGACAAGTAATACAGCCTTTTATTCGTAACGTAAAATCGTGGCCGGTTTAAGCCGTGATATTATCATCGACGGCAATATCATTATGGCGGTTGCCACGACTATCGCCGCACCGTTGAGAGCGAGCACCTGCCAAAGCGTGATTTTTGCGGGAACGAAAGATATATAATACGACTCCGGGTCGAGCGGAAGTATGTGCAGATGCTGCTGGAGCAATATCAGCGACAAAGCTATCATATTGCCGACCACAAGCCCCTTTACAAGCACTTTGAGGTCAAGCAGAATAAACACGCGCCGTATCATCGAATTGGTGGCGCCGAGCATTTTCAACGTGCCGATCATATTGACCCGCTCGAGTATCAGGATTATAAGCGAAGCTATCAGCGTGAATGAAGATATGGCGGTCATGAGCACAAGTATCACCACCACGTTGGTGTCCAGCAGCGACAGCCAGTTGAAATACACGGCGCCGGAGTTAAGTATACTGTCGGCCTTGATATACTGGGAAAGTTGCCCCGAATAATAATATGCATGCGCCAGCGCCGACTGGAGTGACTGCTGCGCGGCGGCAATATCATCAATATCAAGCCCGCTTACCTCCAGTGCGGACGCGGCTTCCTCAGGAATACCGGCTATTTTTTTCAGGACGCGAAGCGGCGCGTATGCCACAACCTTGTCATATTCGCCAAAACCTGAGTCATAGACAGCGGCTATCTCAAAGTTGCGCAACCGCACCTTGTCCGTGACGAAAAAACATGTATTGACCTTATCGCCTACATGCAGTCCGAGTTGTGACGACACTGTGGAAGATATAACGATGCTGTTGCCCGACGCGGCAGAATCAGGCATTGCACCCTCAATTATATTATCAGAGATAAAACTATCATGCCCGTTGCCACCATATCCGCGGAACACTACAGCCGAGAAACTGTCGTCGGTCTTAAGCATGGCAGGCACCCTGACACTCTCTTCCACTACGGCACCGGGGACAACATCCTTTACGATTGACTCAACGGCATCGGGCGACGACATCACCGGCTGCGGCGAGACTACATCTACAGCCTGCGCCTGCAATGTAAGCTGCGCGTCAAACCCCACGAGCTTATTGACAATCTCATGTTTGAAACCTGAAGTTATGGCCATCGTTATCAGCATGATGACCACCGACAGAACTACCCCCGCCGTCGATATCCTTATCGATGTTTTCGTGCGGTTGCCGTTACTGTCGCTGAGCCGGAGGCGCCGGGCTATATACAGGTCAATGCGCATTTCACTGGATTGTACGTCCCGGATATGCCTTCAGCGCTTCCTTAAGCACTACCAAAGCGTGCGCAAGGTCCTCCTTGTTGAGCACGTATGCCATGCGCACCTCATTCTTGCCATGGTCGGGATTGGCATAGAAACCCGAAGCGGGAGCCATGAACACTGTAGCGCCCTCATACTGGAATTCACGGAGACACCACGAACAGAACTTCTCGGCGTCGTCAACCGGAAGGCTCACCACGGTATAGAACGCACCCATAGGTATAGGCGAATAGCATCCGGGTATGCGGTTGATGCCGTCGATGAGGAATTTACGGCGCTCCACATATTCGTTGTATGTCATCAGCATATAGTCGCGCGATGCGTCAATCGAGGCTTCGGCCACTATCTGACCGAGCAGTGGCGGACTGAGACGCGCCTGACAGAATTTCATGACATTTTTCTTAAGCTCCTTATGCTTGGTGATGATTGCTCCGATACGTATACCGCACTCGCTGTAACGCTTCGACACCGAGTCAATCAGTACTACCTGTTCCTCGATGCCCTTGAGATGGAACGCCGAGATATACGGCGCGCCAGTATAACAGAACTCGCGGTACACCTCATCGGAGAAAAGAAACAGGTCATGCTTCTTCACGAGGTCGCGTATCTGGTTCATCTCCTTCTGGGTATACAGATACCCCGTAGGGTTGTTGGGATTGCAAATGAGGATACCTTTGGTGCGCTCCGTAATAAGTTCCTCGAATTTCGACACCGGTGGCAATGCGAAGCCCTCGTCGATGGTAGAAGGGACGGTGACAATCTTTGCACCGGCCGAAATAGCGAATGCCATATAGTTGGCGTACGCCGGCTCGGGCACGATGATTTCGTCGCCGGGGTCAAGACATGCCATGAATGCGAAAAGCACCGCTTCCGACCCTCCGGTAGTGACGATTATATCATCGACCTCGACATTGATGTCAAAACTTTTGTAGTATTGCTGCAGTTTTTTGCGCAATGACAGCAGACCCTCCGACGGGCTGTATTCGAGAGTGGTACGGTCGATATGCTTAAGCGCTTCAAGACCTTCTGCAGGCGACGGCAGGTCCGGCTGCCCGATATTAAGGTGATACACTTTGATACCCTTGGCCTTGGCTTCATTGCTCAACGGCACAAGTTTTCGTATTGGGGATGCGGGCATCGACTCACCACGCTGCGATATCCTGGGCATATTGTAATTTTGTTTGCTTTTTTATTAGGACTGAAATGCCGGCATACGGCAGCCTCGTCGCGTGTAAACACCGTTTCCGGCAACACGCATGCCTGTGCCGCTTCGGCAATATCGTGCAAAAGTAATAATTTTTAGTTTATAAACATAGTTTCACGGCATTTTTTGTTTCAAAATTATTCTCAATTTTATTATCTTTGTAGCGAATTTATACCGATATGCTACGTTTTTTAAAGAATATACTACAGCTTATTGTCAATCCGTCACGCGGATGGGAAGATGTGTCGCACGACGCCGACGAGCCTGCCGAATTGTGCCGTGACGGGCTGTACCCGCTGCTCGCCGTGGCGGCTCTGTCGTGCGTGGGAGGGTTTTGGAAACTCGACTCCGAAACTACTCTTATTTCAGTCATACAGAACGCAATAATAACTTTCGCGGCATATTTCGCGACAATGTTTTTCGCGGAGTTCATGATGAGTATGACGATGGAAAGGATCTGCGACAAAGAGCCGTCGCAGCGCAAGAACTCGACGGTCGTCATCTATTCGATAGCCATTCTCGCCCTCATCACTATACTTATCAATGTGATACCGCTCGACCTGGCTGTGCTTAAATTCCTGCCCATATACGTAGGCTTCATCCTGTACAAAAGCATACGGTATGAGTCGGTGGCACGGGACAAGACCGGGCACTACATGTTCCTGACCGTATTCACAATAATCGTGCCCCCCTACCTGCTGATGTTCGTTTTCGACCTCATCAAACCTTAACAGGGGAGCCGGACGTTATTATGTAACAATATACGACAATACGACCCAATGAAACTTGCCAAAGATATAAATATAAAGAACAAACGCGCCACATTCGACTATGCCATCGGCGACACTTTCACCGCGGGATTAGTGCTGACCGGCACAGAAATTAAGTCGATACGCATGGGCAAAGCATCGCTTGTCGATACTTTCTGCTATGTCGACAACGGCGAAGTGTGGATAAAAAACATGTATATCGCCGAATATTTCTACGGCACCTACAACAACCACTCGGCGCGCCGCGACCGCAAACTCCTGCTCAACCGCAAAGAGATTGCAAAGCTGGAGAAATCAGGAAAAGAAACCGGATTCACCATCGTGCCAATACGCCTGTTCATCAACGAACGAGGCCTCGCAAAACTCGTGATAGGAATAGGCCGGGGCAAGAAGGAATACGACAAGCGCCAGTCAATCAAAGAACGGGAGGACAAGCGCTCAATGGCTCGCATGTTCGAGCGGAGCTAAGAGCTTGTCTAAGACGGAAAGGCGATACCCCCTACTCTTTTCTCATGACCAAAAGCATCTGGCTGCCGCCTTTCAGCGTCACGCCGGCCACTTTCACTGTATCACTCTCCTTAACTTTCAGTTTCGTGCGCAATGCGGCGGCCGTACACGGGAAATTGCGCACACTGACCGATGCGGCGGGATATTCTTTCGCAAAACGCTTGATATATTTCGAGGCGTAAGGTATTACGGCCTCAATCCGATACCGTTTCCCCGGGAAGCCGTCGATTTTACGCGGTGAGACATAAAGATGCGTATTGGGATGGAGCGCCCCTACATCAAATCTTTCGCACAGAAGTTTAAACGGAGCCGCCTTCATAATGGCAGGCGACGGTTCATAAAGATATTCACCTGCGGCAGGCTCGGCATAACGTTCGGCAGCCGCTGCCTCCTGCGCTCTCGTAAATGAGAATTTCCAATCCATGCTGACGGCCTCAATCTCCGTCGAGTCGCTGTCCGACTCCACATCGCGGCTGATATGCGCGAGCAGTTCGCGTACATCCCCCCTCTCCTCCACAATGCAGACCTTGCGCACATGCCGCAGGTCGGCTATTGTGGCCGATATGTCGAGCATGGGCGACAGTTTGACAAGCACATCACGTGCATGCGTCAGCATCAGTGGCAATATCTCCGCCACATCGGGTGTGCAGTCATGGATATTGTACACGCGGCGTCCGATGTCGTCACGGCGAGCAGGGTCAATGAAAATCCAGTCGAACATCCTGTCGGTGCGCCGCAGCCACTCCACGCTGTCGGCATTGATAATCTTCAAGTTGGCAATATCCCGGTAATTCTCCCCGGCAAAAAGACAAAGACGGCTGTCGCGCTCTATGGCGGTCACTTCCGCACCGTCAAGCGAAGCGATGGCAGCAGCGTCGACCCCCAGTCCCATCGTCATGTCAAGGAGGCTGCGAAGCGGCGCCACGACCGCGGCATGGAAACACGCCACCGTGGCCGACGATGCTTGTTCCACGCTCAAAGCTGTCGGAAACCATTGCGGCGCGAAGCTGCATTCCACAGTTTCGGCACCTCCGCCCATCTGACGGCATTTCATGAACTTGTCTGCCGCTTTCTGCCTGTATTCTATCTGCGATACGGCTTCCTTGATTTCGGGTGAAGCAGACGCATGGCGCAGCCGCAAAGCAGTGACATTGTCATGCACATGTTTCTCAACCCACTTTTTAAATTCATTATCAAACAATTCCATGACGATATAAGATTATCAAACAAACGGGGATACATCTCTATGCGGTTTTCTTAAGAGCGTCGGGATGTTGCAGCGCTCTATTTTTTCCGCGGTTGAAAACCGCGGCTACTACACGGCTGATTACCAATATGCTTTGCTTAGTAGCCGCGGTTTTTAACCGCGGAAAGTTTAATTTTGCCACACAAAATATTGACACCTTAGGCAACCGGCATTGTGACGCCACCCTATCTTATATAACAAAAACGGGCACAATGCAATTGTTGTTTAATTGACTGTGCCCGTTTTTTATGGTTTTATAGAGGATTATCCTTTGATAGCGGCGATACCGGGGAGAATCTTACCTTCGATAGCCTCAAGGAGAGCGCCACCGCCGGTCGATACGTATGATACCTGATCGGCAAGACCGAACTTGTTGACGCAAGCGACAGAGTCACCACCGCCTACAAGAGAGAACGCACCGTTGTTGGTAGCCTCTACGATAGCGTCGGCGATAGCACGCGAGCCGGCAGTGAAGTTGTCGAACTCGAATACGCCGGCAGGACCGTTCCAGAGGATAGTCTTGGCGTTCTTGATTACATCGGCGAATGCCTTGCGGGTCTCGGGACCTGCATCGAGGCCTTCCCATCCGTCAGGTATATCCATGCATGATACGACCTGAGTGTTGGCTTCGTTGCTGAAGCTGTCGGCAGCCACGCAGTCAGTACCGAGCACGAGGTTCACACCTTTCTCTTTGGCTTTCTTCATGATGTCGAGAGCGAGGTCGAGTTTGTCGTTCTCGCAGATAGACTCGCCTACATGACCGCCCATAGCTTTTGCGAAAGTATAGGTCATACCGCCGCAGAGGATGAGGTTGTCAACCTTGTCCATGAGGTTCTCGATGATACCTATTTTGGTAGACACTTTCGAGCCGCCCATGATAGCGGTGAACGGACGCTTGATGTCGCTGAGGATATTGTCGACGGCCTTAACCTCTTTCTCCATGAGGTAGCCGAGCATCTTGTCGTCGGAAGCGAAATTTTCGGCGATGACGGCAGTAGAAGCGTGCTTGCGGTGAGCGGTACCGAATGCGTCGTTTACGTAAACGTCGGCGTAGCTTGCAAGTTTCTTTGCGAAGTCTTTCTGACGGCCTTTCATCTCTTTCTTTGCTGCCTCGTAAGCGGGGTCTTCTTTGTCGATGCCTACGGGTTTGCCTTCCTCTTCGGGATAGAAGCGGAGGTTTTCAAGCAACAACACTTCGCCGGGCTTAAGATTGGCGGCAGCTTCTTCTGCATTGGCGCAGTCGGGAGCAAATACGACATCGCGGCCGAGAGCCTTGGCTACATCGTCCTTAATCTGAGCGAGTGAGAATTTGGGGTTGACTTTGCCTTTGGGTTTACCCATGTGCGACATGATGATGAGCGAGCCACCGTCCTCAAGAATCTTTTTGAGAGTGGGGAGCGCGCCGCGGATACGGGTATCATCGGTGATTTTACCGTTCTCGTCCAAGGGCACATTGAAGTCCACGCGGACAATCGCCTTTTTGCCGGCGAAATTGTAGTTGTCGATAGTCATTTTGATTGCTATTTTAGATTAATTTAAATAGACATATTTATCGAACGCAAAAATAATGATTTTTTTCCGTATTCAATCACAATTAACAAAAAAAAGCAATCCACTAATAATTAAGTCCGAAATACCACAACGGAGTTACTATACCATGTCCGTATTCTATATCATCTCTTACAACGATGCCATTGGCAACATCCTCAATCTGCTTTTTTCCTTTCTTTTTTCCCCCGATTTCAAATGTATATTCATTTATCATAAAGTCTGATACTTTTGATGAAATAACATCATTTTTCACCCTTATCTGGTTATAGAAAAATGTTTCTCTAATATTACCTATTTCCGGATTTCCTCCTGCAAGCACTGTCATCAGACTCGGATTATCGATATACACTTTTTCTACCTTACCGAGTCCGCGCAGACCGCCGGTATCATCTCTAAGTTGTCCTACCATTCCGGCCTTTTCAAGATATAGCAAATATTCTCCTACGTTATTCTTGCTGACTGAAATTTCAGATGCAAGATTTTCAGCATTAGGTTTGAAGGGTGCCAATTTAGACACTACTACCAACATTTGCTTCAATTTCCGTGCGGTCGTCGCTTTCATGTCGGCATATTGTGGGATATCGGCCTCTACCGTCTGCGAAACAATCTGTTGCATACGCAATTCAAATCCACCTTCAATTGCAAACGGATAGTAACCCTTTTTCAGATATTCACGAAATAAAGGCAACGGGTGAGACAACTGAGGTATATCTATTTTATGCGACAAAATTTCTTCCAATGAATAAACCGGAACCTTTATACCGTGAAACAACTCCAGATATTCCCGAAACGACAGCCCCTGCATATTGTATATCAAGGCACGGCGACTTAAATCAGCCTCTCCCTGCCTTATATCCAGGACAGACGACCCGGTAAAAACCACATGCAAATCAGGATGTACATCATATATCTGTTTCAATTCGCGCGACCAGCCTTTATATTTATGTACTTCATCTATAAAAAGATGCGTTCCCCCTTCTTTCACAAAATTATCTGCAAGAGAAATAAGGGAATTTGTGGAAAAGAAAGTATTGTCAGCCGATACATACAGATAATTTTCCATACTTTTGGAATTCAATATATGTTGCTGTATCATTGTCGATTTTCCCACGCCACGAGGTCCTACTATACCTACAAGTCTGCTATTCCAATCTATGTCAGCATATTTGTATCTGACAAAAGTTGTAGGAGTGCGCTTGAGTATTTCCGACATGTAGCTATATAACGAAGTATCTATCATAATTGTATTTTTTGCAAATATAACAAAAATCCCTCAATGAGTGCTCATTTCGACAAAAAAAGCACTCATTGAGGGATTTTTATAGGGGATATATAAATTTTCTATTTAAGCAGCTGCGACATCTGGTCGCGGAGTTTGCGTGCTTCTTCGCCGGCGCGTTCGGCGAAGTCTGCGCCGTTGGAGGCATAGATTATGCCGCGGGAGGAGTTTACAAGAAGCCCGCAGTCGTCAGTCAGGCCGCGTTTCGATACTTCTTCGAGGCTGCCGCCCTGTGCTCCGACGCCGGGCACGAGGAGGAAGCTGTTAGGAGCGATACGGCGTATTTCGTCGAACATCTCGGCCTGTGTCGCACCACATACGAACATCAGTTCGTCAGGCGTAGCCCAGGTCTGAGCCTTCTTCATCACGGTTTCAAACAGAGGGGTACCCTCTTCATCTTTAATATGCTGGAAGTCGAGACTGCCCTTGTTGGAAGTGAGTGCGAGCAGTATCACCCATTTGCCCTCATAGCCGAGGAAAGGCGTCACGCTATCCTCACCCATGTAGGGAGCTACGGTCACGGCATCGACATCGAGTTCCTCAAACAGGGCGCGGGCATACATTTTTGAAGTGTTGCCGATGTCGCCGCGCTTTGCGTCGGCGATGATGAACTGGTCGGGATAGTTCTCCTTGATATATTTCACGGTCTTTTCAAGCGCAATCCAGCCGGCCACTCCGCAGCTCTCATAGAAAGCGAGATTGGGTTTATAAGCCACGCAATAAGGCGCGGTGGCATCGATAATGGCTTTGTTGAACTCAAAAATCGGGTCTTCTTTTTCAAGAAGATGTGCGGGAATTTTCTTGATGTCTGTGTCAAGACCTACGCAAAGATACGAACGCTTTGCGCGTATGTTGTCAGCGAGTTGTTTACGGTTCATGATTATTCTGATTCCTACCGCGACGAGTCACGGGTGCTTGTTATTAAAATGTTTTCGTTACTATATTATCTTTATAGGGCTTCTTCTCATAATTGCATATACATAAGGCCTATATCTCCGATTCCTTTAGTTTTTCGGCGTTCTCGGCCACAATGAGATGGTCAATGCAGTCCTGTATGTCGCCGTCCATGAAACCCTGAAGATTATAGACGGTGTAGTTGATGCGGTGGTCGGTGATACGTCCCTGCGGATAGTTGTAGGTGCGGATTTTGGCCGAACGGTCACCGGTCGATACCATTGTCTTTCGGCGCGAAGCGATGTCGTCGAGGTATTTCTGATGCTCCTTGTCGTAGATGAATGTACGCAGGCGCGAAAGGGCGCGCTCCTTGTTCTTGGGCTGGTCGCGGGTCTCGGTACACTCGATAAGGATTTCCTCGGTGACACCTGTGTTGGGGTTGCGCCACATATAGCGCAAACGTACGCCCGATTCCACTTTGTTGACGTTCTGGCCTCCGGCGCCACCCGAGCGGAATGTATCCCACTTGATTTCGCCTTCGTTGAATTCAACGTCAAACTCCTCTGCCTCGGGAAGCACCGCCACGGTAGCGGCCGATGTATGCACGCGGCCCTGAGTCTCGGTGGCCGGCACACGCTGCACGCGGTGCACGCCGCTCTCATATTTCATCGTACCGTACACACCTTCGCCGGTGACAGCGAAAATTATTTCCTTAAATCCGCCGGCAGCACCTTCGCTTACACTTGAAACGGCCACATTCCACCCTTTCGACTCACAGTATTTGGTGTACATCTTGAAGAGGTCGCCGGCAAATATGGCGGCCTCGTCGCCACCCGTACCGCCTCGGATCTCGACAATCGCATTCTTGCCGTCCTCAGGGTCGGCGGGTATGAGGAGCAATTTGATTTCCTCCTCGACTTTCGGGAGTTCGGCAGTGGCCTCGTCAAGCTGCTCGCGGGCCATAGCCCTCATATCGGCATCGTTTTCATTGGCCAGTATCTCTTTGGCCTCGTCGACGTTCGACAGCAGGTCGCGGTAACGGCGTGTGGTCTTTGTCAGACGCTCAAGGTCTTTGTATTCTTTAGTCAGCTTGACGTAGCGGCGCATATCGGCTATCACCGAAGGGTCCGTAATCAGTGTCGAGACTTCGGCAAAACGTGCTTCGATACCGTCAAGACGCGATAAAAGGGAATTATCTGACATTATGATATGTATTGGTCAAAAAACAATTAACTTATTCAAGGCGCGAAGTTACGAAATTTTTTCCCTTTTTCCATATTCACGACGAGCAAACAACATTTTATCCATAAATATTGTTAATTTTGCATCAATATTTCAATACTCATCACATGCCTACAGCAGTATTAACATCATTATACAGTCAGGTGACAGGTACATCACCCGACAAAACCGTCGAGCTTACAGGCTCCGGCTCCAACCGCCGCTACTACCGCCTCGAAGGCCCGGCAGGCACCTACATAGGTGTCATCGGCGAGTCGGTCGAGGAGAACAAGGCATTCATCAAGCTGGCCAACCGTTTTGCCGACCGCAATCTGCCTGTGCCGCGTGTCGTGGCCGTAACTCCCGAACGCGACGCGTATCTGCAGGATTATTTAGGCGACACACTGCTCTTTGACGCCATAGCGGGCGGACGCTCCACCGGAGTTTTTTCCGACGAAGAAAAGCATCTGCTGTCGATGACGATACGGAGTCTTGCCGACATCCAGTACCGCGGAGCCGAAAGTCTCGATTTCAACGTATGCTATCCGTTGCCCGAGTTCTGCCGCCGCACGGTGATGTGGGACCTGAATTACTTCAAATACAATTTCCTCAAACTTTCAGGCATCTGTTTCAACGAAAGCCGGCTTGAAGATGACTTCGAACGGCTCGCCGACTATCTTCTTGCCGAGGAATACACCACTTTCATGTACCGCGATTTCCAGTCACGCAACGTGATGATAAAGGACGGCACCCCGTGGTTCATCGACTTCCAGGGAGGGCGCAAAGGTCCCGCGCACTACGATGTGGCATCTTTCCTGTGGCAGGCCAAAGCCAACATACCGGCATCGCTGCGCGAAGAACTGATTGACGAATATCTCGATTCAGCCTCGCAGTATGCCGCTATCGACCGCGGTGCATTCCGCCGGCGGTTGCAGCACGTTGTGCTTTTCCGACTGCTGCAGGTGCTCGGCGCCTACGGTTTCAGAGGCTTATTTGAAAAGAAACTGCACTTTCTGGAAAGCATTCCACCCGCGCTCGAAAAGGTAAAGGAACTTTTGGCCGCAAATGATTTCTCATGCTATCCGACCCTCGTAAACATACTCTGTCGTCTTGCCGAAAAATTCATTCCATCAGGCACAATTCCCGACCATCTCACCGTCACCGTGCGCAGTTTCTCCTACAAGCGCGGCATTCCGGACGATGCCTCAGGCAACGGCGGAGGATATGTGTTCGACTGCCGCGGCATGCACAATCCCGGGCGCTATGACGAGTATAAGAAACTTACAGGAATGGATACTCCCGTGATTGAATTTCTTGAGGCCCGCAGCGAAGTGCAGCCGTTCATGGAGCATTGCTGCGCGCTTGCCGACAGTTCGGTCGAAGTATATCTGCGTCGAGGATTCACATCGCTGACAATAGATTTCGGATGCACCGGAGGCCAGCACCGTTCGGTATACTGCGCGGAAAAGATGGCGGAGCACCTGAGCGGAAAATATGGCGTGGACATCCGCCTGTGCCACCGCGAACAGCGCATCAACAAACGCTTCACCACTCTCGGACAGCAGATAGTCGAAGAAGAATAACCCCCCTGACACAAATGAAAGCCATCATATTTGCTGCCGGACTCGGCACACGCCTGCAACCATTCACATTACAACATCCTAAAGCTCTCGTCGAGGTAGGCGGCAAGCCGATGCTTCAGCGTGTCATCGAACGCCTGCGCGATGCCGGGATAAAGCGGATTGTGGTCAATGTGCATCACTTCGCGCCACAGATAGTCGATTTCATCAACCGTAATGACGGTTTCGGGTGCGACATAGCCATAAGCGACGAGTCGTCATTGCTCCTCGACACCGGGGGTGGCATAGCCCAAGCAGCTGACCTGCTCGACGGCGACGAACCGTTCATGGCATATAACGCCGACATACTTTCGGATTTCGACATCAGCAAAATGATAGAGGCTCACCGGCTTTCGGGAGCCGACGTAACCCTCCTTACATCGTCGCGCAGCTCATCACGGCAACTTTATTTCGACAACAATGAGCGTCTCGTAGGGTGGCAGAATCTCAAAACAGGAGAATGCCGTCCCGCGTCATTCCATCTCGACGGCGACTGTCACGGCGCATCATTCAACGGCGTGCACATAATAAACTGCAAAGCATTGCAATCACTCAAACAACACGCCGCCGGTAATCCGGTATTTTCAATAACCCCATTCTACATCGACAACATCTCCAACCTCGACATCCGCTCCTACACCCCGACAGAAACCTACCAATGGTACGACATAGGCCGCAACGAAACCCTCGCCTCCGCCCGCACCGGCTTTCGGGAATAAACATATACAATTTATTTATACAAAAACACAAGAGCATAAAATTTTATAATTTACCATATACATGCTCCTTGTACTCCTTGTACTCCTTGTGCTCCTGTGCTCCTGTACTCCTGTTTTATTTTAAACAAGAGCACAACAGTACAAAAGCCCTGGCATGAGAATCAAAACAATAACTTTATTCTCATGCCCGGGCTTTTGTGGTGTTGTTTTATCTGTGGGGTCAGATGCTTTTGGCGTCGAAGCCGGCGAGACGTACGGCTTCGATGAGGGCGGCGCTGTCGTGGTTGCCGTCGACTGTGGCTTTGCCGCCTTTGAGGTCAACGTCCACTCCGGTCACGCCTTCGACCGACTGAATGCTTTTTGTTACCGCTGCCTGACAGTGCGGGCAGTTCATTCCTGTTATAATATATTCTTTTGCCATATTTGAGATATTTGTATGTTTTTTTGTTAATCTGACTATTACGAGGGAATAGAGAAGGAGCGCCACAAGTATGGCCGAGCATATTGTCGGGAAGAGCGGGAGCCCTGCGGCATGCTCGTGCCCGGCGTGCATTGCCGTAAGCGCGAACCATTGCTGCGGCAGCAGATAGTCTATTATAAGGCCGAATCCAAGCGCACCCACGATAATCGAACCGAGATACGTAGCGGCCGCACGGTGTCCCATCTCACGCGATACAAGTGTGTACGACGCGAAATTGACGGCCGGACCCGCCATAAGGAGCACAAATGCAGTACCGGGCGACAAACCTTTGAGCACCAAAGCGAGCGCAATCGGGATTGAACCGGTGGCGCATACATACATCGGCACGGCCACTATCAGCGCCACGAGCATTGACAGTATGGGCGTACGTCCGAGCACGGTGAAAAAATCGTCGGGCACATAGACCGTTATTACCGCCGCTATAAGCAATCCGACGACGAGCCATCCGCCTATGCTTCCCACAAGGTTTACAAACCCGTAGCGCAGCGCACTGACCACACGTGCGCCGAAACCGGCAGGTATATCACTGTCAGGTTCCACGGCCTTCATCTCCCGGCTACAACTTTGCGCCGCCCCACTCTCCTCTTTATCAAAACGCGACACCACCGTGCCACCCGCCACAGCCGTGACAAGGGCAGCGACAGGACGTACTATCGCAAAAGCGGGGCCGAGCAACGACCATGTGGCGGCTATCGAGTCGACTCCGGTCTGCGGAGTAGCGATGAGAAACGAAGCCGATGCGCCGCGCGAAGCTCCGTTGCGGCGCATCGATATGGCGGTAGGCAACACGCCGCACGAGCAGAGCGGGAGCGGCACGCCGAGCAACGCCGCTTTAAGCGCAGGCTTCCAGCCGTGACCTGACAAGTGGCGCGACATTGCGGCACGCGGCACAAACACATGGATAATGCCCGCTATCAGGAAGCCGAGCAATATATAAGGCGACATGCTGTTGAGCATTGACAATAACGATTGCAACATATTTTATCTTTTTATATAGGTTTATATTTTATGGAGTTCTGACCGGACGCGGATACCGGATTGTCCGGCGCTCTCCTGTTTTTCTGATACAAATTTACGCAATCTCCGGTGCAACCCGGTTGCAAATAACAAAATTTATAGTCCGGCAATATTTTTTATCCCATAAATTGTTTTAACTTTGCGTAAACTTTAACTTAAAAATCAATTCTATAAAATTTAAAGATATGCTAAAGACTATATTATCGGTATCCGGCCGTCCCGGACTTTTCCGTCTCGTCAACCAGGGTAAGAACATGCTCATCGTAGAGTCACTGCAAACCGGCAAACGCGGCCCAGTGTACGCCCACGACAAGGTTGTATCACTCGGCGACATCGCCATATACACATATAATGATGAAGTCCCCCTCGCCGATATTCTCGAGACAATCAAGGAGAAGAACAACGGTAAACCCGTAGATGTAAAAGCGCTCGGAGGCGACGACAAAGTGCGCGAATATTTCGCCACTATCCTCCCCGATTTCGATCAGGACCGCGTCTACACCAACGATATCAAGAAAGTGTTCTCATGGTACAACCAGCTTATCGCAGCCGGTGTCGACAAATTCAAAGAAGACGAAATCAAAGAGGACCAGGCAGCTGAAGCAGCTGAAGCCGCCGACGAAGCCGCCACAAAAGAATAACAGAATTACGAAGATATTGCAAAACTGCGAAATTTCGGTTAGCAAGTAGGGACGCACGGTCTGTGCTAACCTTTACCCACACATAAGCTAAAAGCTTGAATTACAAGCATTTACAATTTTACACAACTCACTGATAATCAGACATATATCCCATTTGTGGGTAAAGGTTAGCACGGTCTGTGCAATGCGGTCCAAATAGCTGAGAGCCGAAGGCTCGGAGGTGTTACTATCCCCGTCCGACGCGTAGCGGAGGGCGGGGCAATTGCAACCTTTCATAAAGTGAGCCCGTGGAAAGGGCGAATGTGTTGAATACGTCATCTGAAGTCATCACACACTCGCCCTCTCCGCGGGCTCGCATAGCATATTCCCTTTTACCCCGCCCTCCGCTACGCGTCGGACGGGGATAGTAACACCTCCGAGCCTTCGGCTCTACATTGACGAATTACTCCTTATTTGAACTGCATTGCACGGTCGGTGCGACCTACTAATTGGAAGTCTGCACACCTCAGAGAAAATAATGCCGGCCAATTGTAATTTACAATTGGCCGGCGATTTAATCTCATCTGACTGATTTTTGCTCCAAATGCTTTATCAGTTGAATTTCTTGCGGTGGAACACAAAGCCGCGGCCGAGGTATTTTTCGCGTACCACGGGATTTTCAGCCAACTCTTCCGATGTGCCCTGAAACAGGATTTTGCCTTCAAAGAGGAGGTAGGCGCGGTCGGTAATCGAAAGCGTCTCGGGCGCGTTGTGGTCGGTGATAAGAATGCCGATATTCTTCTCTTTGAGTTTGTAGACGATTGACTGAATATCTTCCACAGCGATAGGGTCGACGCCGGCAAACGGTTCGTCGAGCATGATGAACCGCGGATTGATGGCAAGACAGCGGGCTATCTCAGTGCGTCGGCGCTCGCCTCCCGACAACTGGTCGCCGAGGTTTTTACGCACTTTGCCGAGACGGAATTCCGCGATAAGGCTTTCGAGTTTGTCTTTCTGCTCCTCGCGCGACAGGGATGTCATCTCGAGCACGGAGCGGATATTGTCCTCTACGGTAAGTTTACGGAACACTGAAGGCTCCTGTGCAAGGTATCCGATACCGTTTTTCGCACGTTTGTAGACTGGATATTTGGTTATGTTGAGGTCGTCGAGAAATATCTGCCCCTCGTTGGGACGCACAAGCCCCACAGTCATATAGAATGTAGTGGTCTTTCCGGCTCCGTTGGGTCCGAGAAGGCCGACAATCTCACCCTGCGTCACGTTGATCGACACGTGGTTGACCACCGTGCGCTGCCGGTAGATTTTCACAAGGTTGTCGGTGCGCAATACCATTTTGTCGGCGTACAGCTGCTCAACGCCATCGGCTGCCGCTGCCGGGGTCGCTTCTTCGGAATCACCGACGGGGATTATCTCTTGCGGTTTCGTTATATCGGAAGCCACGGCTATGACAGCCGGCTCATTGTTCTGTTGTTGGTCGCTTGCCATTTTCGGTAGGTGCTTTTGATGAAGTGACATCGGCATCGTCCTCCTGTTCATCGGGAGGGAGCTGCTCAAACGGAGTCATTGTCTCGTCGAGGAAAGTCAGCATGGGTATCTCCTTGTCCTCCTCGTTCTGTTTATATGGATAACTTAACGGCATGGCTCATCAGGATTTATGTATATGCTTCAGACGGCCTTCGATATAGTCGGTAAGCAGTCCGATAGCCACGGTGTTAGTGCCGCCCTGCGGGATGATGAGGTCGGCGAACCGTTTGGAAGGCTCTATATACTGGCAGTGCATCGGCTTGAGCACTTCCTGATAGCGGTTGATAACCATAATCGGCGTACGTCCGCGCTCCACGCAGTCGCGCGAGATGACTCGGATAAGGCGCTCGTCGGGGTCGGCGTCGACAAAGCATTTCACGTCGAGCAAATCACGGAGCACCGGGTCGGTCAGCACGAGTATGCCTTCAACTATCACCACATCGCGCGGTTCTACGGTGATGGTCTCCTTCTGACGCGTACAAGTGAGGTAGGAATAGGTAGGCATCTCGATTGTCTTGCCCTCCTTGAGCTCCTTCAGCTGCTTCACCAGAAGCGACCATTCGATGGCTGCCGGCTCGTCGAAATTGATTTTCGAACGCTCTTCCACCGGCACATGGCTGGAATCCTTGTAATAGTTGTCCTGCGGCAATACGGCCACTTCTCCTGCGGGGAAGCTGTCAATAATCTTATTTACGACGGTGGTCTTACCGGAGCCGGTGCCTCCGGCGATACCAATGACTAACATATTTTTATGATATTGAAATGTTGAAATATCTGGGCATAACGGGATTCTTTAAAATCACCATAGCCACAAAATTACAAATTTTTCTTAATATTACCACTCTAAGAGGGTGTCTCATAACAAAAGTTAAACACTGAGTCGAAAATTTTGAGATGTATTTGGCGGTGAGTCGAAGGAGCATAGCGAGCTATGTGACTGAGACGAAGCGTCAAATACGCTCAAAATTTTCGATAGAAAAGGTATTTTTATATTCTCGGTCATATTATAAATTTATATGTTTTTAATATTACTGTCGCCTTGATGTCTCTTTTGCTAAATTTTTGTTTTTCGTCGGTCACATAGCTCGCTATGCTCCCTCCTCAAAAACAAAAATTTATCTAAAAGATACATCACTCAGTGTTTAACTTTTGGTATGAGACACCCTCTAAACGCGAAACAATGCATTGAAGCCATAGAATCAACACAATGCCATTATGCGGCTGCCTATGACGTGCAACCCTGCGATTATCCTTGCCCGCTGCATCGGCCTGGGCTGTTTCACCCCGTTGGCATAGTGCGAAAGCTGTTTTTGATTGATGCCTGACGCGCGGCTGATGGCAGCCATTGTGGTATATGTCTCCGCATCACGCAGCAGAGCTGCCGTGTCAAGGTTGTAGTCAAGTTCATAATCTCCGTCCACAAGATATTGCGGGAGCTCGTCACCGTCCTCAACACAGCCTTCGATATGCCATTTGAGCGATTCTGCGAAATTTTCTTTAAGTTTTTCGAGTGTCTTAGCTGTGACAACCACCGTACCTGCAACTTCATCACTCCAGGAACAGCAGAAATTTTTGCCGGTCCAGCTAACATCAACCTTCAATTTACGGTTTGCCATAACTTAACTTACTGTTTAAAATTATTTTTATCATCCAAGAGACCGGATATTATCTCCAGCCGGCCTGTTTCCAGATACTGTTGAGCAGAAATTGGTCAAGTGTCTCGCTCGGTTTACCCCTGACAGTCACCTTACCTTTCTTATCAGGATGCTTGAATTGACGATGGTCGCCTTTTGTGACAATATTCACCCAACCATCTTCCTCAAGCATCTTTATCACTTCCTTTACTTTGTATCTGTTCATGATGATAGATTTTACCGTAAAGGTAGCAATATTTCTACTAATATACAAATTTAGGCATATAAAAGTTTTTAATCTGCATACATTAAACTTATAGGCAACAATTAACCTGCGAAATAAATCCGCGACATGCAGCAAAATATGTTTCTAATTGCGTCAAATTTCGCAATACGGGTTAAAAAACGCTTAAAGAATTTTGCGGGAGGTACATAAATCGAAAAAAATTGTACCTTTGTAGGGTGATAACTGCCTTTTGTTGCCACGGATTGCCCCGGGCGGTCATGGCACCGTAAGGCCAAATAACGAAAAACTGTATCATGGCAATAACCAATTCGATAGCCATATTCGGGCGCTACTGCATGTTCATGCACAAGGTGTTCTCGTTGCCCGACAAGTGGCGGCTGTTCTTCAAGCGTACCGTGGCCGAGATTTCCAAGCTCGGCGTCGACTCGATACCGCTGGTGGTAATCGTGTCGATATTCATCGGAGCCGTAATAACCATCCAGATGGAAATCAACACCTCCTCCCCTCTCATACCGGCCTATTCTGTCGGACTTGCCACGCGCGACATCGTGCTGCTCGAGTTCTCCAACTCGATATTATGCTTGATACTCGCAGGCAAAGTCGGGTCGAACATAGCGTCGGAGATAGGCACCATGAGGGTGACGGAGCAGATTGACGCCCTTGAAATCATGGGTGTCAATTCGGCCTGTTATCTCGTGCTCCCCAAAGTCGTGGCATTCGTGCTGTTCATTCCCGTACTCGTGGTATTCTGTATGGGCACGGCGATGCTCGGCGGCATGGCGGTAGCCTACTTCACCGACATAATCTCGATATCCAAATTCACCTACGGACTGCAGGCATTGTTCAGCGAATGGTATGTATGGTACGGCATCATCAAATCGTTCTTTTTCGCCTATATCATAGCTTCGGTAGCGGCCTTCTTCGGATATTACGTAAAAGGCGGCGCGCTCGAAGTGGGCAAAGCGAGCACCAATGCCGTAGTGACGAGTTCGATATTAATCCTGCTGTTTGACGTATTGCTAACAAAACTGCTGCTGCAATGATTGAGGTAAAAGACATCAACAAGTCATTTGACGACAAGCAGATACTCTATGATGTATCGGCCACATTCCATACGGGCAAGACAAATCTCATCATCGGCCAGAGCGGTTCGGGAAAGACGGTGCTCATGAAGTCGATAGTGGGTCTTCTGCGTCCCGACTCGGGTGAGATACTCTACGACGGCCGTGACGTCATGAAGATGGACTCCAAGGAGATACACAATCTGCGCAAGGAGATAGGGATGCTTTTCCAGGGGTCGGCGCTTTTCGACTCCGAGACCGTGCTCGGCAACGTGATGTTCCCGCTGTCGATGTTCACCAAAATGAGTGACGGAGAGATGCGCGACCGTGCATTGTTCTGCCTCGAGCGCGTCAATCTCAAGGGAGCCGACTCGAAATATCCGTCGGAAATATCGGGAGGCATGCAGAAGCGCGTGGCCATAGCCCGCGCCATAGCCCTCAATCCGAAGTATCTGTTCTGCGACGAGCCCAACTCCGGCCTCGACCCGCGCACGTCCATCCTTATCGATGAACTTCTCCACGACATCACCCACGAATACAATATGACCACCATCATCAATACCCACGACATGAACTCCGTGCTCGGCATTGGCGAGAATATCGTATTCCTCAACAAAGGCCACCGCGAGTGGGTAGGCGACAAGGAAAAGATTTTCGAGACCGACAACAAGGCGCTCAACGACTTCGTTTTCGCGACCAAACTCTTCAAAGAGGTAAAACAGTACATAATCTCGGAAAAAGAGTGCAAAAAGGAGAAATAAGTCCTTGTCGCGCCACTAACTGTCCGATATTTCATTTACCGTACGCATAATGATGAGGGTTTCGGCATCAATGGTACTTTACCGCACCGACATGGAGGAAGTGCTCCGGTGCATGTCGTGCCTTGTCGAAAACGGAGTCACCGACGTCTGGGTGATTGACAATTCGCCCGAAATGACAGATGTGGCTTCGGCCATAGCACGGCGGCGGAATCTGCACGGCATAAAACTGCGTTACCGTCACCTCCCGGATAATCCCGGCTACGGGGCGGCCCACAATATGGCAATACACAGTGCATATTCCGAGAGATTTGACGCACACCTCGTGCTCAACACCGATATCAGATTCGGTCGCGGAGTGATAGACCGGATGACAGAACTGCTTTTATCCGACCCGCGTATCGGTCAGATTTCGCCCTGCATAGTATCGCCCGACGGCAAGCAGCAATATGTACAGCGATTGCTTCCGACACCGCTCGACGTGTTCGGGCGGCGGTTTCTCCCTGCTTTCATGATGCGTGGACGCAACCGCCGCTACATGCTTGCCGAACGGGATTCCGGGCGCCCGGCCGACATACCCTACCATCAGGGCAGCTTCATGATGTTCCGCATGCGGGCGCTTGGGGAAATCGGCGGGTTTGACGAACGTTTCTTCATGTATCCCGAGGATATAGACATCACGCGCCGCATGCACCGGCATTACATCACACTGTACTACCCGCATGTGACAGTAGTCCACGACCACCGCGCCTCGAGCTATAAAAGCCTGCGGATGCTGTGGATACATTGCCGCAACATGATCAGGTATTTCAACAAATGGGGATGGTGGCACGACCCCGAACGCCGACGCATCAACCGCGATACACTGCTGTCAATGGGGCTTGATTCGCACGGCAACAAAAAAATTTGACCCTCTTAATGGCAAGTTAGGGCGCACAAAAGAGATTAACATCCGTTTAAGATTTATTTTAACAATTAACTGTTTCATTGTTTTCAAAAATATTTGTATATTTGTCATGCATATATATGAAATGCATATATGAATTATGCACTTACGATTACAATGAGTAGTTCTTGCTTTAAATCTATAATACTATTTCTATTATCCTGTCTGTGCCATGACGGCATTTCCGGGAAAAACGCAGCTGATTCACTGATGAAACAGCTGGACAGCGCCATTGCCAACAGGGAGTCGTATCTCCGCGTAAAGGAGAACAGGCTGTCGGAGTTGCACAACAAGTCACTTTCCGCGAAAGATGACCGTGAACGCTTCGATGCATTAAACCACCTTTTCGACGAATACCGCCCGTTCAATACCGACTCGGCCTTCAATATCAGCATAAGGCAAGAGGCCATAGCCCGAAAGATCGGCGACCGCCATCTGCTCATACACTCACTGATGAACCGCGCCAATATTTACTGCGCCACGGGCATGTATCATGAATGTCTGAGCCTGCTGGATTCAATTAACCTTTCTGATGCGCCTGACTATCTACTGCCGAATTATTTCCACATAAAGCGCACGCTCTACGGTCACATGGCCGACCACGCGGCATTTCCTGCCGACAAACAGAAATACCTGAACCGCACCAACGCTTACCGCGACTCGATTATAAATGTCAACGACCCCAATTCGCTGGCGCATGTAATCACTAAGGCGGATTATATGAATGTCAACGGGTCGCCTACAGAGGCTATCAGACTGATGAATTCGTTCATGGCTAACAACAATCTGTCGGAGCATGACAGGGCTATATGCGCATGGACATTATCGGAAGCATACGCCATGACCGGCGACAGAGCCAAACAGAAGGAAAACCTTCTTATCTCATCAATTTCCGACATCAAATCATCGGTAAGGGAATATGTATCGCTGAGACAACTGGCGCTCATGCTCTACGAAGAAGGCGACCTCGACAGGGCATACGAATTCCTGTCAATAGCCGTGGACGATGCCACCAAGTGCAATGCACGCCAACGCATCATCGAGCTGAACGACACATATCCGATGATCAACGGCATCTACATCGAGACGGTGAAAAGTCAGAAAAAAGCGCTTGAACGATATATAGCCATAATCACAGTGATGGCGTTGCTGCTCGTCGCAATGCTTTTCTACATGCGCAGGCAGATGGTAAAGATAGCCAATGCCCGGAAAGAAATCGAGGAAGCATACAACAGGCAGAACAAACTGACCGAGGAGCTTCGCACCTCTAACGGAAAACTTACGGAAGCCAACAATGCCATTGCCGAGATATCCGAGCTCAAAGAGGTATACATAGGGCGGTACATGGACCAGTGTCTGGAACATATCGAGAAACTCGACACCTACCGCAAGACGATAGGAAAACTTGTAAACTCCGGAAAAACTGACGAGTTAAGGACGTTGGTGAAATCATCGGCCGTATTCGACGACGAGTTAAAGGCATTCTACGACCAGTTCGACAAGACATTCCTCAGCCTATTCCCTACATTTGTGGAGGAATTCAACGAGCTGCTGCTGCCCGGGGAAACAATTATCCCCAAGAAAGAGGGCACCCTCAATGCCGAACTGCGAATCTATGCCCTGATAAGGCTCGGCATAACCGACAGCGACAAAATAGCCAAGTTCCTGAGATATTCACTCACCACTATATATAATTACCGTACAAAAGTAAGAAACAAAGCAAAAGGCGACCGCAACACTCTCGACGCCGACGTAATGAAAATAGGACGTACAAACCGCAATAAAGACTGAGCTTACACTATGACCATGTGAGACACCCTCTAAAAACGGTTCACGACTAAATACGATCGCCGCACAGGCTTCCGCACTTGCTCTACCTCCTACCTCCGTACACTGTCAAAAAGCCGCCGCAATGCGGGCAAAACCGCATAAACCGGCTATCAAAACACTACTTAAAAGACCTTCACACTATATGCGATACATCTGAAATACAGCGTTATAGCAATTAACAGCACTACATTTTCAATATCCCCCGTTGCTACACCTTAAATCTATATATATATTTGCATTCAGTAACCTTAACCTGATTAACTACTAACCTTAATATCATTTAACAAAACGATGGCAAAAAGTAACAGTAAAATTCAAAGCCTGTTTCTGTTGCTGTTTCTGATGACCGGCTTTCAGATAATGTCGGCTCAGCAAATAAGCATAACAGGAACAGTCACCGACACCACGGGCGAACCGTTGCTCGGGGTAAGCGTGACAGTACCGGGTACACCGACAGGCGTATCCACCGACCTTGACGGTAAATTCAGCATCAATGCCGATGCAAAGGGAAAACTTAAATTTTCCTACGTCGGTTATCAGGCAGTGGAAGAACCGATCAACAACCGTAAAGTAATCAATGTAGTAATGGAAGAGAACGCCGAAGTGCTCAGCGAAGTCGTCGTAATCGGTTACGGAACGATGGACAAGAAGGAACTTACCTCGGCAATCTCCCACGTAAGCGAAAAAGACTTCCTCACTGTAAGCTCACCCGACCCGAAGATGCTTATCCAAGGCAAGGTGCCCGGCGTGTCGATTACCAACACAGGCGCCGGCGACCCCAACAACATGGCAGGCATCCAGATACGTGGCGTCTCTTCACGTTCGGCAGGCCTCGGCCCGCTTATCGTGATTGACGGCGTGCCCGGCGGCGACCTCTCCAACGTCAATGTCAACGACATCGCTTCGTTCGACATCCTCAAGGACGGTGCGGCGTCGGCTATCTACGGTACGCGCGGTTCAAACGGTGTCGTTGTCGTAACCACCAAGAAAGGAAGCAAGGACGGAGCCGTCCACACCTCTTACTCCGCCACCCTCTCGTGGGACAAGGCAAAGAAAGAGCTTGACATGATGAGCGCCCAGGACTATCGCGACGTACGCCTCGGCTGGGGTGACCGCGGTGTCGACCTCGGCGGCAATCTCGACTGGCTCGATGCAGTGACCCGTACCGGATTCGCAATGCAGCACACGCTCACTATAAGCGGCGGCAACGAGAACAGCAACTACCGCGTGACCGCCGACTACCGCGACGCCAACGGTATCGACCTCCGCTCCAACCGCGAAGAGTATGGCGCACGCGCATCAGTGATGCATACCACAAAAGGTGGCCTGTTCACCATCAACATGAACGTGGCACCCCGTATCATCTACCGCGACGCATCTGACTGGGGCGTATTCAAGGATGCTCTCGAGGCCAATCCGACCACTCCGCTGATGGATCCCAACGACCCGTCGAAATACTACGATTTCTTCGGCCAGATAACAGGAAGCAACCCGGTAGAGCGCCAGAAACTTGAAACCGACCATGCCGATACCAAACTTCTCGACTGGGACGGTACGGTACGCCTCAACCTGCTCCCTCTCCTCGCCAAAGACGGTTCAAGCATACACCACCTGACGACACAGATTATGTTTGCCGACCATCAGTATTCACACGACAACACATGGTTCCGCCCGTCGACAAGCACTCAGGCAATCCATAACGGCCACGAAGGCGAAGGCAGCCGGTCATACTCGAAAGGACGCACATTCATGGTCGAATGGCTCACCAACTACAACGCCCGATTCGCCGACAAGCACAATGTAAAGGGTATGGTAGGCTATTCTTACCAATATGAGCGTTACTCCGGCTTCAATGCAGAAAACAAGGACTTCCCCAACGACGGTCTCGGTGCTGACAACCTCGGTTCGGGCGAATGGGCCAAAGAGGAAGGCCAGGTGATGATGGGCAGCTACAAGAACGACTGCAAGCTCATATCATTCTTCGGCCGTGTAAGCTACGACTACGATGGCAAATATCTCTTCACCGCATCACTCCGCCACGAAGGCTCGTCGAAATTCGGTAAGAACCACAAATGGGGTAACTTCCCCGCCGTATCGGCCGGCTGGCGTATCTCGCAGGAAAATTTCATGAAGGACATCACATGGATCGACGACCTGAAAATACGCGGTGACTATGGTGTCACCGGCAACCAGGACTTCGGTAGCTACAACTCCATAAGCACCATGTCGGGCTTCGGCGATTACTACTACAACGGCAAATACTTCCAGGTATGGGGCCCGGGCAACAACGTCAACCCCGACCTCAAATGGGAAAAAGGCAAGAACTGGAACGTCGGTCTTGACTTCTCGGTGCTCAACAACCGCATATACGGTTCACTCAACTACTTCAACCGCCGCCAGCAGGATCTGCTCGGCAACTACACCGTGCCCGTTCCGCCGAACATCCACAACGAGACCTTCGTCAACGTGGGCACGATGAAGAACAGCGGCTTCGAGTTCGACCTCAACTTCAACGTAGTCGACACCAAGGATTTCTCCTACAGCTTCGGAGTCATCGGTTCGACAATGAGCAACAAATTCGTCGATTTCAGCAACTCAGAGTACGTAGGCCGCGATTACGACAACCGCGTGTCGACTCAGGACCCCTATCCCTACTATACTCTTCAGCGCATCGAGAAAGGCCAGTCGGTCGGCAACTTCCACATGTGGCGCTACGCCGGTATTTCTGCGGAAGGCGAATGGCTCGTCTATGACAAGGACGGCGACATCATCCGCGCATCGCAGGCCACCGACGACGACCGCTGCATCGTGGGCAACGGTATGCCCAAGTTCACCATGTCGACGACGCATAACTTCCGTTACCGCAATTTCGACCTGGCACTTTTCTTCCGCGGTGCCTTTGACTACGACATCTTCAATATCCACGATTTCTACTACGGCACCCGCAACTTCACGGGCAACCAGCTTAAGAAAGCCTACGGCAAGAACTTCGACATATCGCCCAACGCCACTACCGTAGTGTCGGACTACTTCCTTGAAAGAGGCGACTACTTCAAGCTCGACATGATCACATTGGGATACACCCTGCGCCTGCCGCAATGCCGTTTCCTCGACCGCGTACGCGTATACGGCTCGGTGAAGAATGTGTTCACACTTACAAAATTCAGCGGCGTAGACCCGACTTCGTATGATGTCAACGGCCTCGAGCCCGGCGCAACCGGAAGCCGCTCCTACTATCCTCAGACCCGCCAGTTCATAGCAGGCGTACAAATCGATTTCTAAACATAGCAAAACCACTGAAATGAAATTACTGAAAAATATAGCGGTAGCGGCAGTATCCCTGGTGGCATTGGGGAGCTGCACCGACCTTGACGAGACTCTTTACGACAAAGTCGGCTCGGACAACTACTACAACACAAAGATGGACGTCATACGTGCCACATTCCGTCCGTTCGAACATGCATTCTGGAGCATCGGCAGCCGCCACGTGCTCAACGAACTTACCGCCGACCAGCTTATAACACCCACCCGCGACGGCTGGTGGTACGACGGCGGCAAATGGGAACGCCTGCACTACCACACCTGGACTGTCGATGACTTCGGCGAAGCACAGACCGAATGGAACGGTTGCTTCCAGGGCATCATGCAGTGCAACCTCGTAATCGAAGACCTGAGCCGGTTCACTCCGGAGCGTTTCGGCTTCACCGACGCCGAATTCAACAACCTCAAGGCACAGTGCCGCGCACTGCGCGCATGGTTCTACCTGCGCCTGCTCGACGCATTCCGCAATGTGCCCCTCGTGACCACCTACAGCGACAAGCCCTCGACCCCGCAGGTCGAGCCTGAAAAGGTGTTCAAATTCATCGAAGAAGAGCTTATCGACTGCACCAAGCTCCTCGTAAAGAAAGAAGCCCTCGGTACAAACGCGCAGCTGCAGGGACAATGGACACAGGCCGCAGCCGCATCGCTGCTCGTGCGTCTTTACCTCAATGCCGAAGTATATATCGGCGAAGACCATTACAGCGACTGCGCCAAGGTGGCTGAAGACATTCTGGCCGGCGTATACGGCGCATATCAGCTTGCCGACCGCTGGGATGCCGCATTCGACTGGGACAATGACAAGTGTGACGAGGTGATATTCGGCTTCCCCGGCGCCAAAGGCTATTCACACTGGCATTATGACGGCGACACTTACGCATGGACAGTACCCGCAAAAGCCGCCGTATTCTTCGACGACAATAAATCAGGCGTAGGCCACAACACCAAGTATGCCGCTTCTCCGAGCTATGACCTCGACGGCAATCTCTATGAGTATGAACTCGGCATGCCGGTACAGAATTTCCGCAAATATCCCGGCGACTACCGTATGACATGCTACCGCAATCTCGGCAACAGCCGCCGCGAAGGTCTCTTCCTCTACGGATATTGCGAATACACCGACAAGACGACAGGCACCACAAAACGTCTTAAGGCTCCTGAAGTGGACTACGAACTCTACTTACGCGACGCTGTGGGCACATTCCACTCTCTCGCTCCCGACAAGTGGCCGGCCAACAAAACCAGCGTGCTGCGCACCGGCGACCATAACTCAGGATGGCATTTCGTAAAATATCCTTTCTACGACGATGCTGACGAAAACCAGCTTGAAAGCGACTACACCGAAATACGTCTGCCGGAGATAATCTATTCGCTCGCCGAATGCAAAATGCGTGCAGGCGACCGCAACGGAGCCGCCACCCTTCTCAACTCTGTGCGCCGCCGCAACTATCCGGCCGAAAACCTTGACGATGTGCTCTACTCGCCCGAAGGCGCCGTGCGCTTTGACGAGAATGAGATGCTTGCCGAATGGGGCCGCGAATTCTTCGCCGAAAGCCGCCGACGCATCGACCTGATACGTTTCGGTAAGTTCAATACAGGCCGCTGGTGGGACAAGACTCCCGACTCCGACAACCACACCGCCATATTCCCTCTCACTCGCACTATTCTCGATGCCAACCCGATACTCCAACAAAATCCGGGCTACGGCAGATAATACATTTCAATAAATCATAAGTCATGAAAATAAGCAATATAATCTCAATACTTTCAGGGCTGCTGCTCATGGCGGGAATTACCGCCTGTGAGGGCGAGAAGGACCTGATAATAATTGACGGCGACCTGCCCATCAAGACGTCAACCCTGTATATGATCGGCGACGCGACCCCCAATGGCTGGAGCCTCGATGCCGCAACGCCTCTCGAAGCAGGCGAAGAGGATCCCCTCGTATTCACATGGGAAGGCCCGCTGAATGGCGGAGAAATGAAACTTTGCCTCAAGGCCAGCAGTTTTGACGAGCCGTTCATCAGGCCGCTGACCAACGGTGCCGCCATCGGAAAGGCCGGCATCGCCGAAGCCAAGTTCAAGATGAACGCCGGCGACCCCGACGACAAATGGAAAGTAACCGATCCGGGCATCTACAATCTGCGTTTCGACCTGCGCAACTGGACTATGAGCGCATCGTTCGTACGCGAGCAGGACGCTCCCGTCATCGAGCCAATCGAAGTGGAGCAGCTCTACATTGTAGGTGATGCCGTTCCTACCGGATGGGACATCGACAGTCCTACCGAACTCGAGAAGAAATCACAATACATATACGTGTATGAGGGAACTCTCGATAAGGGCGAGTTTAAGGTCGTTCCTACAACAGGAAGCTGGAGCGTGCCGTTCATACGCCCCGCAGCCAACGGAGTGAACGTAACCAAAGATGGTGTCGCCGCCGAATCATTCATCTATACAGCCGGCCCCGACAACAAATGGTTAGTTACCGATCCGGGCATCTACCGCCTGACCTTCGACCTCGAGAACTGGACTATCGCAGCCGAATACATAGGTAACTATAAACCTACCCCCAAACTCTATATGATAGGCGAGGCCACCGACGGCGGCTGGAGCTGGGACAACGCCACGGTAATCGAAGCCACTGCCGCCAATGAGAACATCTTCGTATGGGAAGGCGAACTCGGCCGCGGCTCGCTGAAAGCTGCACGTGAAAAAGATTTCTCGGCATCGTTCTACCGTCCCTCCACACCCGACTGTGAAATATCCGAAACCGGAGCCGCATCCGACGAAATGGTATTCACCACCGAACCCGACGACCAGTGGAAAGTAACCGTAGCCGGAAAATACCGTCTGACATTCGACACCGAAAACATGAAATTCAAGGCTGAATATCTCGACGGCACCACTACCCTGCCCAACCTCTACATGATCGGCGACGCTACCGCCGGAGGATGGAGCCTCGACAACGCAACCGCGATTACCACCGAGACTGAAAACCTCTATGTATGGGAAGGCGTGCTGAAACAGGGTGATTTCAAGGCCTCGTTCTACAAAGACTTTGATGCCGAATTCTACCGTCCGGCCACCGCAGGCTGCCAGGTATCGAAATCGGGCGTCACCTCAAACGCCATGGTACTCTCGGCTGCTCCCGACGATAAGTGGACAGTCATCGACGCAGGCAAATACCGCCTGACATTCAACATCACGGACATGACTTTCGATGCAAAATATCTCGAGGAAGCCGAAATAATCACGCCCCTCTACATGATCGGCGACGCCACTCCCGGCGGATGGAGCCTCGACGATGCGACGGAATTCACTCCCACCAAAGATGTAGAAGGGGAATACGTATGGACCGGCAAACTCAAGAAGGGCGATTTCAAAGCCTGCTCAGAAAAGGACTTCTCAGCCCCGTTCTACCGCCCGTCATCGCCCGATTGCGAAGTATCGGCCTCAGGTGTGGCAGCCAATGACATGGTTTACACCACCGGACCCGACGACAAATGGAAAGTTGTGACCGAAGGCAACTACCGCCTTACTCTCAATATCAAGTCAATGACCATTGATGTAAAATATCTCGACTGATAAATTAAAATCAATTATGAAGAAAATGAATATAATCGCAACCGCACTGGCTGCAACCACACTGGTAGCCTGCACCGATGACATCGAGATGCGCTATCCCCCCAAATACGAGCTTCCCGACCTGCCGGTAGTGGAAGACATACACCAGTTCAAAGCCCCGCTCTACTGGAGCGTGTATGAATATTGCTACACTCAGTCACAGCAGGGCGTGGCAAACGAAGACATGGACATCACACCTCAGGAGTGGGACAAGATAATCGACTGGGTCGCCACCGACCTCAAGCCTTACGGCTACGACATGGTATGTACCGACGGCTTTATCCCGATGCTTGCCCAGGACGAAAGCGGCTACATGACCCACTACGGCTCCATGTCAATCAAGGAACTCGTGGAGAAGTGCAAGGCCAAGGGACTTAAAGTCGGCGTCTATGACAACCCGCTGTGGATACACGGCTCCGACGACACTCCTATCGAAGGTACGCAGTATACATTCCGCAACCTCAAGTACAACGGAGCTAATACGGTGCTCAATCCCGGAGCATCCGACATGTGGTTCAGCTGGGCTGTAGCTGAAAATCCGGGTGCCAAGGAATTCATCGACGGATTCTTCAAGCACTACAAGGAGCTCGGAGTCGAGTACATACGTATGGACTTCCTTTCGTGGTATGAGGACGGCAAAGACCGTGGCATGGGTACCGTAGGTCTCGGTTACGGCCGCGAATCATACGCCCGCGCACTGGCCTACATAGCCGAATCCGCTAAAAAATACGGTATCTTCACCTCCCTTGTAATGCCTCACCTCAACAATGATGCCGAAATCGAGGCAAGATACGGCAATATGGTGAGAATCGTTGCCGACACCCTCGGTGGCGGCTGGTGGCACTGCTCGGCAGCCGACAGAGGCAAGTCGTACAAGAACTGGCCCAACTGCAGCAACATGTTCGACGGCTTCACCTACTGGTCGCACATAGCAGGACGTGACAAGGTGATACTCGACGGCGACTTCATCCGCCTCAACACCTTCTCGACCGACGCCGAGAAAGAGACAGTGATATCACTCCAGCTGATGGCCGGCGGACCCGTAACCGTGGCCGACCAATACCTCAACATCGGCAACAACCTCAAATTCTACACCAACGCCGAGCTGCTTGAGCTGAATGCCGACCGCTTTGTAGGCAAGCCCCTCAGCGACAAACTTTCCGACAAGAACAACGAGATATGGTACGGCCAGATGTCAAACGGCGACTATGTAATCGGACTGTTCAACCGCGATGACAGCGCCCGCAGCTATTCGTTTGACCTCAGCACATTCGGAATGAGCGGTGAATGGAAGATGCGCGACCTCTGGCGCCACGCCGACGAAGGCACCGTATCGACCATCACAGCCACAATTCCCGCCCACGGCTGCAAGATTGTGCGCCTGTCAAAATAACGATATAAATCCTGCTATTTCTCAGATTTATTATTTAAGGTAGAAAACATTGGTAACGACCGGGGATTTCGCCAAGCGAAATCCCCGGTCAATTTTTTATGTTTATTTTCAAAAGTGTAGGGACGCACAATCTGTGCAATGCGGCTCAAATAGCGTAGAGCCGAAGGCTCGGTGGTGTCACTATCCCCGTCCGACGCGGTAGCGGAGGGCGGGGCAATGGTAGCCTCCGGTGAAAGGAGCCCGAGATAGGGCGACTGTGTAGAATAGTGTAGAATAGTGTAGAATAGTGTAGAATAGTGTATCAGGGCGCATCACACACTCGCCCTCTCCGTGGGCTCGCACACGCGTATTCCCTCTCACCCCGCCCTCCGCTGACGCGTCGGACGGGGATAGTGACACCACCGAGCCTTCGGCTCTCCGCTATTTGAACCGCATTGCACAGACCGTGCGTCCATACACTGTAAGCCGAAATTTAGCAGTTTTACAATACTGCCGTGAAGCCTGATCTGACATGCTCTGTGAATTGAATTTTAAGGGGAGGGCGTGGATTTGTTTCCTGTAGCAACCGTTTTTGAGCCTGTAAGCGACCATTTGTGATTGTTTTTATTGTAACTTTGCCACGTAGGAATCAATCTACGGGTAATACGATGACAGAATCTATAAGAATACGGAACTACGCCGACACACTGTTTTTCAGTGAAATCGACCATGACACATATTGCGAATACCGCCTGCCGGGCCACGGACTCATGTGGGTAAGGTCAGGACGTATGGAAATCACGTCACCGTCGGGCACAGTCAGCGCTGCCCCGGGACAGTTCATATTCTGGCAGCGTGACTGCGCGTCGTCAATGAAAAAGCTTTCTGACGGCAATACTCCGTTCTCATCAATAGCAATAACGCTTCCCCGCGAGCAACTGAAAACATATTTCCGCGAGCATGTCACGCTTGGCAAACTGCGCGGCAAGCTGCACCCCATAGGCGGGACGGCAGTGCTGCTGCCCGAGACCATACGTCTGGAGAGCCTGTTCTACTCGCTGCTGCCATACGTGGAACGCGACATAGAGCCGTCGGAGTCAGTCATAAATGAGAAGGTGGCTGAGGCTATCGGAACGCTCCTGTCGATCGACGAGCGTTTCTATCCCACCCTCTTCGACTTCTACGAGACATGGAAGATAGACCTTTACGAATTCATGAAGGCACATTTCACCGAAGACATGGACATCCAGGCATTCGCCCACTATTCGGGACGCAGTCTCGCCACATTCAAGCGCGATTTCGCAAAAATAAGCGACCTCACCCCGCAACGCTGGCTCATCGAGCAACGACTGGCATACGCCGCGCAGCTCATAAGCGCCGGAGACAAGCCGGGGGAAGCATGGCCGAGAGCCGGATTCAGGAACAAGGCGCATTTTTTCAAATCGTTCCGCGACAAATACGGCTGCACTCCCTCCGAATATTATAAAAACGGACATATATGAGAATAGTATTATCAGCACTATTCATCGCGATAACCGCGATAATGACATGCAACGCATCGCAAACCAAAACAGAAAAGCATAATATGGATACACCGGTTTTGACATTTAAAATCGCCGACAACGTGCGCACCGAGAAAGTGCATTTCAAAAACCGTTTCGGCATCGAACTGACAGGCGTCGGGAAATAAGACGCGATACAATACCACGGGGGCGAGACGCCCCCGCTCCAATCAAATTGCAAACCGACTATTTGTATTACAGATGAAACTAATAAAGAATCAGGAATTCGGGGGAGAACGTCCTCTTTACGCGCTGCATGGCGCCCGGCTTGAGAATGTCACCATACACCCGGGAGAATCAAGTATAAAGGAGGGCTCGGACATAGAGGCCGAGAACTGTGTGTTTGAAGGGAAATATGTGTTCTGGGAGGTAGACCGCTTTACGGTTAAGAACTGCTATTTTGCCGAGAGCGCACGTTCGAGCCTGTGGTATTCGCGCGACTGCCGCATGATTGACTGCAAGGTCGACGCGCCCAAACTGTTCCGCCGCATGCGTGGGATTTATGTGGAGAATACGGAATTTCCCAACGGCGAGCAATATCTTTGGGATTGCTCGGACATCGAGCTTAAGAATGTCGGCATAGCCAATTGCGACTATGCTTTCATGCACTGCGAGAACGTCAGAATCGACAAGTACCGTCAGGACGGCAACTACAGCTTCCAATACGCAAAGAACGTGGAGATACGCAATGCGGTAATCAATTCCAAAGACGCGTTCTGGGAGGCGGAAAACGTGACTGTATACGATTCGGAAATCGACGGGGAATATCTCGGCTGGTACGGCAAGAACCTCCGCTTCGTGCGCTGCCGGCTGACAGGCGAACAGCTCCTGTGCTACGTCGACGGCCTCGTGCTCGAGGACTGTACATTCGGAGAGGACGCCAATCTGCTCTTCGAGTACAGCACCGTGGAGGCGACAGTGAAAGGCGCTCTCACCAGTGTCAAGAATCCCACAAGCGGCCACATTCATGCCGGCTCAATAGGCGAAATAATCATCGACGGGAACATAAAGCAGCCTGCCGACTGCGTGATAACGGTCAACGGCAAATAATAACAAGAGGGTTGCAGAACTAATATCAGCGGTCAAAAGCCGCAGCAATTTGTAGGAACCCGATTCAATGCTATTAACTTGGCTGATTTGAGTGGAGAGGGGGCGTCTCGCCCCCTTGGTAACTTTCAGCACGTAAGGATAATACCACGGGGGCGAGACGCCCCCGCCCCACTCAAATCAGCTTAAGTAAACCGCGCTGAATCGCGTCCATACAATTTAGTTTGTATATTTTGAGTTTTACAACACATTAGGCGCATGTCACCAGCTCAATCCATAAAATAAAAAATCGCGGCTACCGAAGCAGTCGCGATTTTTTATTTTATGGATAGAGCTGGTGATTGCTCTTAGTTGACACGGATTTTGCGTACTTTGTTGCCCTGACGCTGGATGTAGATGCCGGGGGTCGGGTTGATGACGCGCACACCCTGAAGGTTGTAATATTCAACGGGTGCGTCCTCGTCTTCAGTCACAATGCTGTCTACTCCGCTCAGGCCGGTATCACCACTTGCGTTATAGATACCGTAGTTGCGTACTTTCACGTTGTCACCGGTCTGTGAACCGTTGCCATTATTGAAAATCACATTGCATTCATTGAGGGCACCATCGGTCTCCACGGTATATTCGTAGTATTTGCCGTTCTTGACCATCTGTGCTCCGGGCCATGCGCCGGTGATTTCGTTGCACTCGTTGCTGCCATAGATATAGCAGTTGACATTGCTCCAGTTGGAGTTGGAATTGTCAAAGTAGATATGCCATACGGTTTTTGACGGCTTATCGGCCTTGGTGAAGACTACCGAACCTGTCTTGGTCTCGGTGGCGGAAGATGCGCTCCAGGTTACGGTCACGCTTTCACCGATGGCCATGTTATCGCCGAGAGTGAATGTGGCGCTGTTGCCTGAAATGCTTACCTGATTGCCGTTGCCGATTTTGTACCATGCCGAAGTAGCGTTCGCTACCGTGGCGGTTACAGTCACGTTGTCGACGAATGTGCCGCCGTTGGGCGAGAATTTCACCGAAGGAGTCTTGACTACGCTGACTTCGATTTTAGAAGCATTTGATCCTCCGTCATATTCGAAGAAAGTATCCTCGGAGATGCCTGTTATATCAGAAGTCTGAGCGCCGTTGCGGTTCAAAATCAGGCTGACGGGTTCAGAGTCGTCGATAGTGGCATAATAAAATTCGCGACCGTCGATTGTTGTGGTTTCAGTCAGGGTTTTGCCGGGCCATTCGCCAAACACTTTGCCTCCGTCGTTCCATGCGTAGAGGTTAGTACCGGAGATGTTGGCATTGTTCTTGCCGGTGACATAGATGGTTATAGTCGCGTTGGGGTCAACTTTCTTATATACGGCATTGCCGGCAAAAGTTTCGCCTGAAGCTGAGGTAGCGCCCCATGAAACGGTCACTGATTCACCGTAACCCATGCCTTCGCCGATAGTGAGAGTCTGAGCCACGCCGGGGGTAAGGGTCTGCTGGGCATTGTTGCCGACTTTCACCCAGCCTGATACGGCGCTTTCGTTGAGAGCGGCAGTGACAGTGATGGTCTCGGTCTTGAACGAGCAGCCTGCAGGCGAGAGAGTCACGGCTGCAGAACCTACAGCATCGTCATAAGTATAATATTCGGTTGTGCCGGGGTCGGTGAACGAAGGATTGCCGCCGTGAGCCACGGGTGATGAGGTGTAGATGAACTTGCCGTCGACACCTACCTTACCGCCTTTCCAGTCTTTGACAAGCACGCGGAGCTGGCCCTGCGTACCGGGAGCGTCGACAGTGATTGAACCGCCGGCGGGAGTGTAGGACTGGCCTGTTACAAGGTCGACATAAGTGCCTGCGGGTACGTCGGAGAATGTTGCGCCGCCATTGAGAGCGACGAGAGCGTAAGAGTCCTTGTAGGCACGTTTGAAGGCATGGCCGCCGTTGGCCGAGCAGCCGTCCCATGAATACTGGCCCTTGCGGAGAGCGGGTACAGCGGCACGTATCTGGTTAAGACGTATGATATGCTGAGCGAGATCGCCGTCGAGAGTCTTGGCCACATTGCCCGATGCGGTGAATGTGCCGAAATCAGAAGCTGTGACATCACCTTCGAGGTATGCGCCGAAGTAAGCGCGGCCTGAGTTGGCGAGAGCCATTTGCGGGCCTTTGTCAATGGTTTTGCCTTTCTGGAATTCGACTTCCGAACCGTAATATATACAGGGGATACCACGGAATGTGAACATCAGCGAAAGGTTTTCAGCCCATTGTGCCGTTCCGCCGTTGAAACGTACGCCGTCGTTGGGACCGGGGCAGTAGTCGTGAGAGTCGACATATACAACGTTCCACGAAGCGTCATTGTAATAGTGGTCGCCTTCCTGTGCAATGCGCACTGCCTGGTCGGCGCTGTTGAAGTTATAGTGCATCGGGAAGTCGATAACGTTGAAGCCCGAAGCCTGGGAGTAGTCTGGTTCATGCCAAGCGCCGTTTTTCATGAACACGTTGTCTGAATCGTGTACGGTGCCGGGGTCTTTCTCACAGGTAAGCATATTGCCCAGAGGCGAAGCACCTTCAGGTACTACCTGGTTGGCCCACCAGTCGGCGGTAAAAGTTTTCCACTCGGCTACCAGCGCTGGGTCTGATTTCCATGTGTAGTAGTGGCTTGAAAGCACATGCTGGTCGCGGTATATCACACCACCGTAGCGGGCGCAGCACTCGCCGAACATATAGAAAGGAGCCTGGTTGAGGCGCTTGCTCTTGTAGCGCTCACCCAACTCGATAAAGCGGGGAATGAATGCTGAGTTGAATGTAAGGGGAGCGATATGTCCGGTGGTATCGATACGGAAGCCGTCGACACCCATCTCTATGAATTTGCCGTAGCAGTCAACGATGTAGTCGACAACGGCGGGGTTTTCGGTGTTGAGGTCGACACAGTCGCCGGCTATCTGGCCCCACCAGCGGCTGGGGTTGTCCCAGTTCCATGCGGTAGACAAATGATGCCAGTAGTTTTTTGAGTCATGGTTTTGGCCGTCAGTATTTTTAAGATATTTGAAACGCTCGGAGTACTGTGTTTTGGCGCCGGAGTTGGGGAGGTCCCAATAGGCTGCGCCCCCGAGTTTTTCCTGGTCGGGGATAAGGCACGCCTCGATGTTGGCCTGATTGCGTATATCCTGCGAACGGTCGAAGAGATGGCAGAAATAGTTTTCGCCAAAGTTACCGGTGTGCTGGAGCACAATGTCAAGCACAATCTTTATGCCTTTGGCATGGGCGGCATCGATAAGGTCCTGGAAATCGACATCTTCAGCCGAGCCCCATTCGGTGCGACTCTCATAGCGGAGATCCACTTTGGAGAAATCCATCGCGTGGTAACCGTGGTAGTCGAAGCCCGATGCGTTCTGCACCACGGGAGTAATCCAGATGGCGGTGAAACCGAGCGCCTTGATATAGTCAAGTTTCTCGATAAGGCCTTTGAAGTCGCCACGCCAGGCGGGGTCATTGTTTGCTTTCTGATGTTCTACACCGTCCCAGCACAATACATTGTTCTTTGGATCGCCGTCATAGAAACGCGTAGTCATGGCAAAATAGATTGTCTCATCGCGGAAGTCGGTTCGCTCGTCCATGAACGAGGCCGCATTCGACTGCACTACTGCCAGCAAAGCCGCGGGCAGAAGCAGCCATTTCTTTAACTTTCTCATTGTCAGTAATTGAGTGAAGATTATTGGTTAAAAAATGTAAGTAGATATATAAATAAAATATATATTCAATGGTATTTTAATGCATCATGGCATAAAATTCTCTGACAAAGATACGTTTTTTATCTGACATTATCAAATTTTATCCGGCATTATCCAACTATAAATCAAAAAAATGTGCACGATATTGCAAAACTCCGAAATTTCGGTTAATGATGTGGGGATGCACGGTCTGTGGCGTCAGATTATACGTTGATAATCAGTGCATGTTTTCCGGACGCACAGACCGTGCATCCCTACTGTTGAAAGGTCGGCAATTTATGTTTTATTTTTTACTGTGATGACAGGCGTGCGGGACGTTTTGTTGTTTTTTGTCGCAAAACGGCATGGTTTCGTCGCAAAATGCAAAATCCTATCGGAGGAAATCGTAATTTTGTACCGGAATCAAAAACGAAAGTATTATGACAGACAAAACACTTACATTTGACGAGGAGGTGAGGCTGACCCGCAGGCAGGTGGCCTCCGTAGAATACCGTGCACTGCTGATATGGGGATGGACGACAATAGCAATAGCCCTCGCGATATTCGTGCTGATGCTGACGGTGCCCGACGGAAAATGGCAACTGCTGTGGCTCGCGCTGCCGGTGATTGCGGGGACGCTCCATGTAAAATTTCAGAAACCGGCGCTCCCAGCCCCTACTTCACTGTATCTCATGCTGTCTTCGGTATCGCGAATGGTGATAGGCGTCATTTTTGTATGCGCTGTAGCCGGATGCTATTTCACCTATCCGTCATATTTCATTGTGATACTTGTGCTCGCGATGTGGTGCGGGGTGTCGGCGTTCATGCTCGACTATCCTCGGCTCAAAGGGCCGTGCGTCGGCGGGTTTGCGATGGCGGCGGCGATATTGAACGTGTCGGGACCCGCCACCGTGGCGGTATTCATGGCCGGCGTCATAGCCACACTTGTCGTACCGGGATATATAATGCGCAGTGACGCAAGGAAAGAGCAAACAACAGCCTGCGCCAGATAAAGGTCTTCAACTGACAATATATAATAATGATTTCAAGGTACAATTTCACGATATGCTGCTGCCTGGTCGCGATGAGCTCGGCAGCAAAGGAAACTCCGGACACAATCGGCTCGCAGGCATTGCAGGAGGTAGTGGTGACGGGTCAATCGGCACGCCAACGGATTTCGGGCGCAGGTCTCGGAAGCGAGAATCTCGAACTGACGAAACTTGCACTGACGCCCCAGCTGTTCGGCGAAAAAGATATAATCAAGTCCATAACCCTGCTCCCGGGAGTCCGCAACGAGGCGGAGGGAGCGGGAGGATTCGAGGTGCGCGGGGGCAACGCCTACCAGAACCTCGTGACGATGGACGGCATGACGCTATACAATCCGTCGCACATGATGGGTATATTCTCGACGTTCAATGACGATGCCATGAGCCGTGCGGTGCTCCACAAGGGGCCGATACCGGCACAGCTCGGCGGCGCGTCATCATCGGCGCTTGAGACATACATGAAGCCGGGCGACATGGAGCGGTATCATTTCTCGGGCACGATAGGGATACTGAATGCCAAGGTCGCCGCCGACGGTCCGATATTGAAAGACCGGCTGTCGATGTCAGTGGCCGCGCGACGGTCGTATGTCGACCTGTTTCTCAAACTAATCCCGGAGTACAAGAGCACGGTGATGAATTTCTTTGACGTCAACGCCAAGATAAGGTATAAAGCCGACAGGAACAATACGGTCGACGTATCGTTTTTCGCCTCGCGCGACAATCTCGCCATCTCCGACCTCATGGCAATGCGGTGGAGCAATGTGGCGGGAAGCGTGAACTGGAGCAGCCGCGCGGGCGACAATTTGCATTTCACCACTACCGCCGCCGCGACCAATTATACCACCGACATGCATGCGGACATCATGGACAGCAGCCAGAAACTTACAGAATACATACGGTCGTTCTCGCTCAACGAACGGGCCGTATACACTATCGGCGACGGCCATGCCATAGAGGCAGGAGCACGCAGCGAACTGCTGCGCGTCAAATCGGCCGAAATGATTGTCAACGACTCTCATCAGCGGGAAATACGCTCGGGATGGCAGAATGCCGTGTGGGCCGCCTACGAGGGTACGCTGTCGCAGCGGATATCGCTCACGGCGGGGGCGCGTCTGAGCGCTTTCACATCCCTTTCGGGGAGACGGTTTCATGCCTTCGAGGCGATGAATGAGGATGAGCCGGATTTCTCGTCGAAAACCTACATCAACCTGGGACCGCGCGGCAGCGTGAAATTCAATATCAACGATAACAACAACATCAAGGCCGGAATTTCACTGACCACACAGAATATCCACGGCATACGCTCCACGACCTCGACATTCCCCTTTGACAGGTACGCACTGACTTCGGCGGGTATCAAACCGGAGCACGCTGTACAGTATTCAGCCGGATACGCGGGAATGACCGACAACGGCGCATGGGACTGGAGCGCCGAAGTATACTATAAGTCAATGGACAATATCTATGACTACAAAGACGGAATGTCAATGTTTACGCGCGTCGGCCTCGAAAGCATAATACTCAGCGGCAAAGGGCGGAGCTACGGCATGGAACTGATGCTGCGCAAGAACACGGGACGCCTGACCGGATGGCTGTCGTACACCCTATCGAAAACCGAGACGCGGATACCGGGAATCAACAACGGACGCTGGTACCGTGCCTCCAACGACTGCCGAAACAGCATTGCCGCGGTAGGCATATACAATCTCAACGACAGCTGGGCATTGTCGGCGTCGTGGACTTACTCGTCGGACAAACCGCTCACCGCTCCCGACGCCAAATACGAACTCAACGGGACCACCTGCTACTACTATTCGGGACGCAACAAGTACAAGACTCCGGCGAGCCACCGCCTCGACCTCTCGGCCACATATACGCGCACGGGGCGCAAGTTTACCACGATATGGTCATTCGGCGTATTCAATGCCTACAGCCATTACAGCCCGTTTGTCATCTATTTCGAGGATGACCCGTCGAAGCCATCGGGCACCCGCGCAGTGCAGCAGTCGCTGTTCGGCATAGTACCGTCCGTATCCTACACCCTGAAATTCTGAAAAGATGAAAACCAAATCATATTTACGCAGCATGGCAACCATCTGCACAGCAGCACTCATGCTGCAATCGTGCGCGAGTCAATATCCAGTTTGTCATCTACTTCAGGCAGAATCCCTGAAATCCGGCAGACTCACGCACTACACGGCAATCGCTATCGGGCATTCCCCCTTTCGTTTCATACACCATATTATTTTGAAAAAATGAAAATAAAATCATATATTTATAGTTTAGGAATTCTACTTGCGGGGGCGGTCATGCTCTCATCGTGTGAGAAAGAACTTGATTTCCACTACCACGAGGTTGAGCCGCAACTTGTAATCGAAGCCAATCTGACTCAGGAGGGAACAACGGTACTGCTCACCGAGACCACTCCGATGGACGAGGCTATGAACACGACTCCTGTGACCGACGCCACGGTGACGCTTATCGATGTTACCGACGGCTCCACTTGCACGTTACCTCTTCGCGGCGACGGCACATTCGGCGACAACACCGCGGGTATCACCGGGCACGACTACCGCATGGAAGTAGTGCGCGGCGACAGGAAATACAGCTCCGTGTGCACTATGCGGCAGCCTACCGAGATAACGGCGCTCGAATTCGAGTGGATAAAGATGCCATACGATTATGTAGCCGTATTGCAGGTATCGCTGACCGACCCTGACTCGGCCGACGACTGCTACTGGATACGGCTGCTGCGCAACGGCGAGCCGTATATATGGACAGCGACAGGCGACATTCATGCTGTGGACGGCATAATAAACCAGATAATAATGACTTCGCGGAAGGATACCGACGAGGAAGATGAGGACAGAATACTTCTTGACGGCGATACGGTGACAGTGATTGTATCGCCTGTATCACACGACATGCTTGATTATCTTGTCGCGCTCGAATCGGACAGCAACGGTCCATGCCTGTGGGAGGGTGACTTCTGCCTGGGTTATTTCCTTGCATCACCCGCGGCTACGGCAACCATCGTATACCGCCCCGATGAGATGAAGGAGTATAAGTAAATGAAGATAGATGAGTAAGATACCGACATATCTGCTTCTTGGCGTCATGTGCATGCTGCTGTCATGCGGCAATCTGGTGTCGATATTCACCGATTGTTTCGATATGCTCGGGTACGGTACACTCTTTCTGCTGCTTGCGATTGAGACACTGTTTGTCTTAGGACTGATATATGTGAATCTGGAATTTGCCGTACCCCGCCTGCTGCTCAACAACCGTTTTGCAGCATATTGCGAGTATGTACTCGTACTCTCGTTTATACTGCCCGTCGCCGGCCTCGGCCTCGAATATGCGGTGCGCTCCCATCTTGACATACCTCTGAGGATAACCGCATACCATTCTCCCTGGATATTTGTCGACTCGTTTGCGAGCTGCCTGCTCATGTTCCTGCTCATGCTCGGCACGGGAGCCTTTTCGCTCTACGACAAATGGAGGGAGGAGGATGAAGCGGAAGAAAAAGCCTCACGCAGCCTCAGCCGTTACATGTCGGAAGTGCGGGGGAGACTCAATCCCGACTTCATATTCGCGCAAATCGACAGAATAACCGATACCCTCGGGTTTTCAGCCGAGACTGCCAACCGACAGATAGGTGAACTGTGCACGTATCTTAGGCAACAGCTGTATGAGCTTCCGGCTCCGGCAGCCGACATCAATACGACATCAGCGGCAGGCAGCCTGCGCACCGCCGACATCATCATATCGAAACGGTACAGGAAATGGCGCCACGTGTTATTCCAGCTAATATTGGCTACCATATCGGCCGGAGTGTTCTTCACAACTCCCGACAAGCCTGAATTTACGTCGGAGGGGATTTTCGGATTCTTCGGCCTGTATATCCTGCTCAATGCGATTACGTATGCCGACATACGGTGGCTGTTTCCACGTTTCAGGGAAAGACGCTCGCTGCTACGGCATATAATCGAACTGGCCATATTGTGTGCAGCCATAATAATACCCCTCATAATCATACAGATGGCGACATACGAGCCGGAGCCGTATACAAAGGCGTTGCCAACAGCCGTCAAAGTCATCTCTACCTTCGGGTCGATGGCGACGTTAGTGCTGTTTGCGGGAGGGGTCAGCGCCATACTGTTCATGCAGGACTGGCTGTCGGGTGAGCGGCGTATGACGATACTGCGGGCGGAGTACGCACGCCAGGAATATGCGTTTCTGCGCAAACAAATCAATCCGCATTTCCTGTTCAATGTGCTCAACAACGCGGGAATACTGTCGGAGGAGGACACTCTGGCATCGCGGGGAATGCTCTGCGAACTGAAACGCATGCTCGAATACCAGTTTGATGAAACAAACGGCATGACAACTCCGCTCGAACGCGAGATTGAATTCCTGCGCAGCTATCTCACTCTCGAAGCGACACGCATGGAGCCTTTCAATTTCAGTATTTCGACAAAAGGTATCATCGGAGAAACAAAAGTGCCTACACTTATTTTCATTACCTTTGTGGAAAATGCCGTCAAACACAGTTCGGTTATCGACGGGCGCAGAGAGGTGAAGGTCAGTTTCTCAGCTACCGGGGAAGGCACAGCATTCAGATGCCGCAACACGTTCAGACCCGGACAGGGGCATGAGAGAAAAGAAGGAGGAATCGGGCTCGCCAACACTTGCCGACGTATTGAACTGCTTTACGGCGATAAGGCAGTATTTTCACAACATGTAGAATCAGACGATTTTATAACCGAATTATTTATTCCATATAATGATGAACTGCATAATAGTAGATGACGAACCTATAGCGCGCCGGGGGATGGAACGCATAGTTTCCAGGCATCCGCAACTGAATCTGTTGGCTACGCTTGACAGCGCCGAGGCGGCAGCGGCGTTTATGACCGACAATCAGGTCGACCTCGTGTTTCTCGACATACAGATGCCGGGGACGGACGGTTTGGAGTTCGCACGCCGCATACCGGAAAAGACACTCGTGATATTCACTACGGCCTATCCGGAATATGCCGTCGACAGTTATTCGGTCGATGCCGTCGGCTATCTGGTCAAGCCCATCGACACCGTACTCTTTGACAAGGCCGTAGCCAAGGCTCTCGATTATAAAGCGCTTATGGCAAAAGCTACGGCCGAGCAGGCCGATGCGCGTTCTGACCGCGACTATATGATAGTGAAGGCCGACCGGCGTTTCCACCGCATACCTTACCGCGAGATTCTCTTTATCGAGGGGCTGAAAGATTATGTCATTTTCCGTCTGACGGAGGGTCGGCGACTTGTCACACGGACAACGGTGAAAAGTCTTGAGGAGATATTGCCCGGGGAAATGTTCGCAAGAGTCAATAAGTCGAATATTGTAAATCTTGATGCAGTGGAGTCGTTTGACAGTAACGATGTGGTCATCGGCGATACCGAAATAGCCATAGGCGCGGGATACCGTGACGCGGTTATCGAACGGCTACTCGGGTAGACCGGCTGATGTATTCCTATTGCGTAAGACCGAAGTTATTATTAAATTTGCAATAGAGTTTTTTCACGAGAATGTTGCAAAACTCGATTTTATCTGACCGCGGTTGAAAACCGCGGCTACTACACAGCTGATTATCAGGAGACTTTAAATAGTAGCCGCGGTTTTTAACCGCGGAAAGATTAGTTCTGCAACACCAACTGCTATTATAAACAGATATGGATATACGACAATATGCAATCTCGGCCGCACAACGCACCGATGCGGCGATAAATTCGGGCAATATAGAGGAGGCCGTGCGGCTTTCGGGCGAGGCTACAGCCACGCTTGACGCGGAGTGGACGCGGCTCTACAACGCACACGACAACGGAAGCGACACGGCGCTCATTGCAGGTAATTTCGTCGCGGGCCGACATCTCAGCGCACTCATACAGGCCGGAGCTGCCGACGAGGCTTTTTCCACCGCGATGCTCCTGCTCTACCGCAGTACGCTCGCCCGCAGCAAATCGGCCGAACTGGCACAATCGCAGCTCGACATACTGTATCTGGCGCTGTCAGCCGCCCTCGAATCGGGCAACATGCGCGGATACACCTCGGAGGAAGCAGACCCGGCCGACGTGGAGCACTTCGCCCATATCGTATCATACATCGCATCCATGCTGTTTGCATTTTACAATGAGGTAGGCAACAGCCGTCCGGACTCCGCGATGCTTGAAGAAGCGTATGCATTGCTCGAACAGATGCAGGCAATCGGAGCGATACAACAGCCCTACATACGCATAAAGGAATGCGATGTTGCAGCCGACGACATCGCGGGAGTACTCCCCGACCTGCTCGGCCGCAGCAAAGCGCTCGGGATGCTTGAATAGAATAATAAAATTCACCGCGGTTAGAAACCGCGGCTACTATGCATCTGGTTGTTAGATTTGTAGTAGCCGCGGTTTCTGACCGCGGTGAATTTTGATACGGTTTTATTTACTTTTTATATTGCCTGTTTTAGAAAAGGTAGGCGAGGGTAATTGTCCACGAACGGTTTTTGCCTTTGAAGTTAAGGTCTTCGACAGCATTTGAGCCGTGGAGGGCGTTGGTGGAGTTGGTCAGACCGAAACCGTAGCTTGCGGCAACCTGAAGTTTGTTGAAGAGCTGCACGCCGGCGCCTACGTTCCATGCGAAATCAAATTTGCGGCTTTCCCATGCGTCCTTGAAATTCTGTTTCGAGCACAGGAATGAGAAGTCGGGGCCTGTGGTAAGGAAGGGAGAGATAATTTTTCCGAGACCGAGGATTGACATTTTCCATTTGAAGTTGACAGGAATGTCGATATAGCCGCGATGATCGGTGTCGGAATGCTTACCCTCATTATTATATATGTCGACCGAGCGCTGTGCGTAGAGCACCGAGGCATCAAAACCGAGATTGACTACAGGCACGGTGAACTCGACCATGACACCGCCTGTGAATCCGGCGCGGTTGTCGGAATCAAAAGTCGATTTGTCAAAACTCAGTTTATTGACCGCCATACCGGCTTTAAGGCCAAAACGGAACTGAGCCTGTGCTCCTGCCGAGCATACCATTGCCAACAACAAGGCAACAAAAAGGTGACGAAAATTTTTCATATTCATATTGTTTTAAGTTGAGAAATTTCACCTATATTTATATAACAACGTGCAAATATAACAATTCTAAGTTGTATATTTGTACTTTGAAACAAATTTTTCCAGATTATGACAGCAGAAGAACGTTTGAAAATTGAGGAAAAAATCGTAGCCATGCTCAAAATGGTGTATGATCCGGAGATACCTGTCGACATATATAGCCTCGGACTTGTATACAAGATTGATCTGGACGATGAGGGAAATCTTGTGATAGACATGACGATGACAGCTCCCAACTGTCCGATGGCCGATTTCATCGTAGATGACGCGCGCTACAAATTAGAGTCAATCGAGGGAGTGAAGTCAGTCACCATAAATGTGGTATTCGAGCCTGAATGGACCAGGGACATGATGACAGAGGAAGCCAAACTCGAGCTTGGTCTGCTTTAAAGTATATTTTTCGGACGATTAAAGCCGGAATATATATAAATATATAGATATTATAGATATAATACGCTATATCTCAACAATATACAATTTATAAATATAGGTACAACGACAAAGGACAGATAGCCGGATGGAGCCACAAAGACCTGTTTATTTCATTTCCGACCTGCATTTGGGCACTACGTATGACGCCTCGTCACGCCGGCGGGAGAAACTCGTTGTGGAGTTTCTGGAAAGTATTGCCGACAAAGCCGGCGCGCTCTATATGGTCGGTGACATACTTGACTACTGGTATGAATACCGTACGGTGGTGCCGCGCGGGTATGTGAGATTTTTCGGAGCGCTTGCAGCATTGGCCGACAAAGGGGTGAAGATAGTGTGGTTCATAGGCAATCACGACATCTGGCTCTTTGACTACGTGCGCGATGAAATCGGAGTGGAAGTGATTGACGGCCAGTTGGTGACGGAGCTGTACGGGCGGCGGTTCCTTATATCGCACGGCGACGGAGTAGGCCGGTTGCCTCGTGGATTCAGATTCATACGCAGTGTGTTCCGCAACCGCGTCTGCCAGAAACTTTACGCCGCAATACATCCTCGATGGACTGTGCCGTTCGCCCACCGGTGGTCGAGCCACAGCCGTCAGAACGAAAAAGAGTTGCCGGAATTTGATATTGCGACAGACAGTCTGGCGGTTTTCGCTCAGGAGTGGCAAGCCGAGCACCCGCAGGAACCGGTCGATTACTTTGTATTCGGGCACAGGCACGTCATGGTCGACCGCCAACTGCCATGTGGCGCAAATCTTATAATTCTCGGCGACTGGCTGAAATATTTCAGCTACGGATACTTTGACGGAAAAGTATTCGAATTACGACAATATTGTGGCAAAAATTGATAAAATTCATATTTACATCTATATTTTAACATTATTTCACATTTAATAAAATCCAAGCAATAGAGACATCAAGTACCTAATTAATAGCAGATTGCAATAGTCATACGGCTAAACAAGGTGATTCCATATTTGAAAAACATGTTGGATAACATATAAAATTGTTTGGTCAGCAAAATATTTCAAGCGACATTTGTATCACAAACCTAAAACAATCTTTTTTACCTTAGAAATTGTACCTATTGGAAACCATAAAAGGGAGCTTCGCGACGAAGTTCCTTTTTATTTTATACGTATGCGCCGAGCGTATAAGGTCAAATGCAAAACCATTTTGAAATGTCAAAAACTCGCCTCAATCCGAAATTACAGTGCATATTCCACTTCCCATTTAATATCGCTTTCCGCGGTTAAAAACCGCGGCTACTATAACGCACTATGAATCAACCACGTAGTAGCCGCGGTTTCTTTGCATAGCAAAGCGCCCAAGGCGATGATTAACCGCGGACAATAAAGCCGCAATTGTCATATTGTCATGCACTGCAATTTCGGCCTGAGCCAAAAACTCTTTGAAAGGCGAAATTGTAAATCCTTCGGCGGCTTTCGGGCGCCTTTCAACGTGGTTTTTGAAGCCGCGCACGCCTCCGCAAGCTCCGGCGTACGCGGTTACTGGTAAATCGGTGTCCTGTCGGACACCACTAACAGTTTTAACAACCGAGTTTTGACATTGAAACAATATTTTGAGTAAATTTGCAAAATGACAATATAACCAATCAGAGGACATAAGTTCTATTTTTTGGAAATGAATATGGAGAAAACGAGAGTCATTATACTTGCGTCGGGGAGCGGGAGCAGATTCGGGGCGAGCATGCCGAAGCAATTCTGCGATTTTGCAGGAAAACCGTTGCTTATGCATACCATCGGATGCTTTTCAAAAATCATGCCTGCTGACAATATTCTGCTTGTTATCGACAGCAGGATGGAGGAGACGTGGAGGGCGCTGTGCGACGCTCACGGATTTGTATCGCCGCGGACGGTATTCGGCGGAAGTACGCGTACGGAGTCGCTTGCCAAGGCGCTTGAAGCGCTCCAATGCGAACCGGAAGATGTGACCGTGATGATACATGACGGGGCGCGTCCGCTTGCAAGCGAAGGCCTGATACGGCGTATGGCGACGGTACCTGAAGGATATGCCGGAGCAGTTCCTGCCGTTGCCGTGACGGATACGCTGAGGCATATCGACAGCGCCGACGGATCGAGCGAGACAGTCGCGCGAAGTGAGTATGTGGCGGTACAGACACCGCAGACATTCGCGTTGGGGACACTTCGCAAGGCATTCGAGAACTATCGGGAGTATACCGTTACGGACGATGCGACGATGGTGCAGCGTGTGACAGGAGGGAAAATAGCCATTATCGAAGGGGAATACAGGAATATCAAAGTGACAAACCCGGTCGACATGGCCGTAGCCGAAGCGTTGCTGAAATGCAACGGAATGTGACGGGATATGAGGCTCGGCCGAGGATTGTCGGTTACGCGGTTAAAAACCGCGGCTGCTAAATCGGAACGCAGCTATTAACCGGGGGATAAATCAAATTTAATTGTTATTTTCAGGCAGAAGTGGATACATTATTCAACCGCGACATAACATATCTGAAGGGCATCGGTCCGGCACGTGCACAGCTTCTGGACAAAGAGCTGGGCATAAAGAACTATTACGATCTGCTGCACCACTTCCCTACCCATTATATTGACCGTTCGCGCATATACCGCGTGGCCGACATCAGCGGCGAAATGCCTTACGTACAGCTCAAAGGACGGTTTGTATCGTTTGCCGAGCAGGGGGAAGGAGCGAAACGAAGGCTGACAGCATTGTTTTCGGACGGCACGGGGGTGATAGAGATAGTATGGTTCAACCGCATCAAGCAGATTTCGGAAGCATACGCGCCGGGCAACGAGTATATCTTATTCGGCAAGCCGAGCCAATTCAACAACCGGTGGAGCATCGTGCACCCCGAAATCGACACCACGGCCTCGATAGCGGCAACAACGGGAATGCGAGGCGTGTATCCGCTGACCGAAAAATTGCGCAACCGAGGCATAACGTCGCGCACATTCCATACATGGATACAGACCGCTCTCGCGTCGATAAAAACACTTAAGGACCCGTTGCCACAGGAAGTGACAGCACAATACCGGATGATAAGCGCCCTCGACGCACTGAAAATAATCCACAATCCGGCTTCGTCACAACTGCTCGAACAGGCAAAGCTGAGACTTAAGTTCGAAGAACTGTTTCTGCTGCAGCTCAACATACAGCGATACGCGCGCCGGAGGAAACGCGCACTTGCCGGAGTGAGATTCACGCGCATAGGGGAGTTTTTCAACTCGTTTTATTTCAACCAGCTGCCGTTTGAGCTTACCGGCGCACAAAAACGCGTCATTAAGGAGATACGCGCCGACATGGGTTCAGGGCGACAGATGAACCGTCTGCTGCAGGGGGATGTCGGGTCGGGGAAAACCCTTGTGGCACTGCTTTGCATGCTCATAGCGCTCGACAACGGCACGCAGGCATGCCTTATGGCTCCGACCGAAATACTTGCCACACAGCACTACGAGACGTTGTCGAAGCTCGTGGCGCCGATAGGGGTCAACGTCAGACTGCTGACCGGCTCGACGCGAAAGAAACAGCGCGACATTATCGACAGAGAGCTTGCCGACGGGTCGCTGCACATACTTGTCGGGACGCATGCCGTAATCGAGGAGCGCGTACAGTTCAAGCGGCTCGGATTCGTCGTCATCGACGAGCAGCACCGCTTCGGCGTGGTGCAGCGCGCACGGTTATGGAAAAAGAGCACCGTGCCGCCACATGTACTCGTGATGACGGCCACGCCAATACCGCGAACACTCGCGATGACCATATACGGTGACCTCGACGTGTCGGTGATTGACGAGCTTCCTCCGGGCCGCAAGCCCATCGTGACCCTGTTGCGCTACGAGGACCGCAGGTATGACGTGTACAAATCAATCGGGGCGCAGCTGCGTGCCGGGCGCCAGGCCTATATCGTCTACCCTCTCATCAAGGAGAATGAGAAACTCGACCTGAAGAGTCTCGAGGAGGGGTATGAGATGATACGGGAGACATTTCCGTCGTACAGGGTAGCATTCGTGCACGGGCAAATGAAACCTGCGGAGAAAGACCGGCAGATGAACCTTTTCGCAAGCCATCAGGCCGACATACTTGTAGCCACAACGGTAATAGAGGTGGGGGTGAATGTGCCCAACGCCACCACTATGGTGATAGAGAATGCCGAACGATTCGGGCTCTCGCAGCTGCATCAGTTGCGCGGCCGGGTGGGACGCGGCGAGGGACAAAGCTACTGCGTGCTGATGTCGAAATACAAAATTGCGAGCGACACGCGCAAACGCCTTGAGCTTATGACCTCGACAACCGACGGATTTCTCATAGCCGAGGCCGACCTCAAGATGCGCGGCCCGGGCGACCTTGAAGGGACGATGCAGAGCGGCATGATGCTCAACCTTAACATCGCTTCGCTGGCTTCGGACGGACAGATAGTGCAGATGGCGCGCGACGCAGCCGACGCCACTCTCGACTCCGACCCCGAACTGGCGCAACCGCAACACGCGCTCCTCTCACGGCTTATCAGTCTGATATTTGACCGCAAAATTGATTTCAGCCTCATAAGCTGACAAAGTTCAAATATATGTTGTAAAACATAAATTGCACAACGCACTGACTACCAGTTGAATATAAACAAAATTCAAATCATTTGCACTTTATTTACATTTTTTAATTGCCTGATATTTCGATATTTCGAAAGAAGTGTGTAAATTTGAGGTATCTGTTACCACGAGTCACACCATAAAGGTCAGTTCTCTTTACAGAGCGGCTCCCAAAAATGACCTGAAATCAATGGAAAAATCACTTATCATCATCAAGCCTTCGGGCGTGCAGCGCTGTATTGCAGGCCCCGTCATAGAGCGTTTCCAGCGCAAAGGGCTACAGATTAACGGCATCAAGATGATGCAGCTCGACGAGAAGATACTCCGAGAGCATTACGCACATCTGACCGACCGTCCGTTCTTTCCCAGCATACTGAAGTCAATGATGGCATCGCCTGTCATTGTCATGGTTGTGTCGGGCAAAGACGCGGTTGAGGTGGTGCGCCAGATGACAGGTGCGACAAACGGGCGCAAGGCTCAACCCGGGACCATTCGCGGCGACTTCAGCATGAGCGGGCAGGAAAATATAATCCACGCCTCCGACTCTGTAGAAAACGCGGTCATTGAAATAAACCGTTTTTTCAAACCTGACGAAATTTTTGAATATAGGGCGGCGACACAGCAGTATCTGTATGCCGCAGATGAAATCGACTAACCTACCAAGTTTTCACTCTAACATCTCACTCACGAAATAATGCAATTCAAATCACTCGCAAAATCATTAGCATCGCTTGCAGCCATACTGGGAATAGCGGTCAACGCCGACGCACAGACCTACCGCCTTCCCGGAGAGCACACCGACCAGCACCGCGACCTCATAGCAGGCCAGGTCAATATCAACAAGCAGATAAAAGTAGAAACCACACAGCAATTTCTTGACAACCTTTTCGAAAACGAAGAGGAGCCTGAAATGGACATATATACCGAGGGCTGGGACTCAAAACTCGTCAATGCCTACGCCGGCATGGACGTGCCCGACCGCCATACAATCGACGTGTCGAATTTCTGTATGCCCCACCCCGGATATGTAACGTCGCCCTACGGCTACCGCAAGCGCTTCCGCCGCATGCATAAAGGTGTCGACCTGAAACTCTATGTAGGTGACACTATTCGCGCAGCATTTGACGGACGCGTCAGACTGACCAACTTCGAGCGCCGCGGATACGGCTACTACGTAATCGTACGCCATACCAACGACCTGGAGACCGTGTACGGCCACCTGTCGAAATTTCTTGTGGAGCCCGACCAGTATGTGAAGGCCGGCGACCCGATTGCCCTCGGCGGCAATACCGGACGCTCGACAGGCCCGCATCTCCATTTCGAGACCCGCTATATGGGCTATGCCATCAATCCGGCAGCAATATTCGACTTCGCCAACCAGACAGTACATACCGATACTTACACATTCACCAAGTCGACATATCAGGATGCCCGCAACTATGACCCGGCAGCCAACACCGAATACGCGAAAGTGTACAATCAGAACAATCCGCGTCCCGTAGCATCGAAATCATCTCCGACAAAATCGGGCAAATCGTCGGGCGCAGCCACCTACAAGGTCAAGAAGGGCGACACACTCGGTGCAATCGCAGCGCGCCATCACGTGACAGTGCGCCGCCTGTGCCAGCTCAACGGTATCAATACGAAATCCAAACTCAAAATAGGCCAGCGCCTGAAAGTAAGATAATCATGACACGGCCATATCGAGGCTGTAGCATATAGGCAATATATATCCCCTGCGGCTGCTCTCGCAAATAAGCGATCGACCGCAGGGGATAAATTTATTTTGGACTGAAGATAGATTGTCCGGATTGTCCGGATTGTTTGGATGGTCCGGATTGTTTGGATGGTTTGGAGAAAAAAATGGAGAAAAATATCGGGAAAAATTTTGAGAATGAGGGAGAATGTTGTAATTTTGCGGTCGGAAAAGCGTAATCTCTGGCGAGACAAGGTTGCTCGCGAATATTGCGCAGTTGTTAACATTTTAAAATCAGTAAAATGGACTTAATCAAAGTAGCCGAGGAAGCATTTGCAACGGCAAAGCAATTTCCGGAATTCGGCCCGGGCGACACAATTACAGTTGCATACCGCATCAAAGAGGGTAACAAAGAGCGTATCCAGCAGTACCGCGGTGTTGTAATCAAAATTTCAGGTGAAGGAAACAAGAAACGTTTCACCGTACGCAAGATGTCGGACAATATCGGCGTAGAGCGTATCTTCCCTATCGAGTCGCCGTTTATTGACTCAATCACAGTCAACAAGTTTGGTAAAGTACGTCGTGCAAAACTTTATTATCTGCGCAACCTTACCGGCAAGAAAGCTCGCATCAAAGAGCGCCGCGTAAATGTAGCCAAATAATTGCATGCTACAAGACCTTAAAGAAGCAACGGAGGGTGATTTTCGCTCTCCGTTGCTTCTTTATTGCCGGCAAGGAGTTGGCGGAGCTTTGTATGTCGCAAAACTAAGCCTTCTGCGGAGGCTGCAAAACTGGCCTCAATCCGAAATTTCGGCAAGCAAAGTACGGACGCACGGTTTGTGTATACGATAATACATTGATAATCAGCGAGTATTTTCCGGACGCACAGACCGTGCGTCCCTACTATTGGATGTTTTGCAACACCACTCACACCCTTGGATGGAGCGAGGGCGCCCCGCCCTCGTGGTATATTCTTACATGCAGAAAGTTACCACGGGGGCGAGACGCCCCCGCCCCTATCAACTCTTAAATCAAGAGCATTGAAGCGCGTCACTATGGATTTGTTTGGATATTTTGAGTTTTATATGGGATTGGAGTGGTGAAAAAAGTATTATTTTGACGTATTTTTTACTTAAAAGGTTGTAAATTTGCAGTCGGTATGACATTATATATACACGCATGACTGATGTACATAAGTGAGTTGATACATACACCGGATGGGATTCAGTATGCGTAAATGGCATTTGACCGTATTTTGTACGCATTGTCCATACTGTATGTAGGACATGTGATTGTATATAATGGCATGTGACTGCCTGTAATAACATATCAAACGATTATACATAAAACTGAAAAGCATTCCTACCGAAGTGATTCCTTAGGGATGAAGTATTTAACCATTAAAATACTAAACGATGAAACTTTTTGACCGTCTGACACGCTGCGCAAAAGAGAATCCGCAACGCATAGTACTCCCCGAGGGCACGGAGCCCCGTACACTTACTGCCGCCGACCGCATCATTGCCGCCGGAATTGCAAAAATAATACTTATCGGTGACCCCGAAGAGATACACCATCTGGCCAAAGACATGAACCTGAACCATATATCGGAGGCTGAGATTGTCAATCCAAGCGACGAGAAGGTGATTGACAAATACGCTCCCCTCTTTTACCAGCTCCGCAAGACGAAGGGTATCACCGAGGAGGAAGCGCGACTGACAACGGCTAATCCTCTTTATCTCGGCTGCCTTATGGTGAAGGCGGGCGATGCCGACGGCCAGGTGGCCGGAGCGATGAATACAACCGGCAATGTGCTCCGCGCCGCATTCCAGGTAATAAAAACGCAGCCGGGCATAAGCGTGGTATCGGGTGCGTTCCTGATGCTTCTCCCCGAAGGGCTGAATTACGGCACTGACGGCATACTGGTATTCGCCGACTGTGCGGTAGTGCCCGACCCGACGGCTCCGGAACTCGCCCAGATAGCAATATCGGCCGCCCAGACAGCCCGCGACATCGCAGGCATCGAGCCGAGAGTGGCAATACTCAGTTTCTCGACAAAGGGCAGCGCGCGCCATGACCGCGTAGACAAGGTAATCGAGGCCACACGTATAGCCCACGAGATGAATCCCGACCTCATACTCGACGGCGAACTGCAATCGGATGCTGCAATCGTGCCCAGCGTATGCAACAAGAAGGCTCCCAACTCGCCGCTCAGCGGACGCGCCAATGTATTGGTGTTCCCGTCGCTTGAGGTAGGCAACATAGCATACAAGCTCGTGCAGCGACTCGGCAATGTAGAGGCTGTGGGTCCGGTGCTCCAGGGACTTGCCGCTCCGGTCAACGACCTTTCGAGAGGCTGCTATCCCGAGGATATTTACAAGACCATAATCATGACGTGCAATCAGGCTATCGGTCTTAAGAGGGACAAATAACAGCCAGTACAATAATAAATTACTACAAAACATAAAAACAAGCATACAATGAAAATACTCGTGCTCAACTGCGGCAGCAGCTCAGTGAAATACAAGCTGATAGATACAGACAATGACTCCACTATGGCCGAAGGCGGCGTGGAAAAGGTGGGAATTGACGGAACATTCCTGAAATACAAACGCCCCGACGGGTCAAAAGAGATAATCGAGCTCGGCAAAAGCGACCACAAGGCTTCGGTACTCGCGATACTCCATCTGCTCACCGACCCCAAAGAGGGTTGCATCAAGAGCTTCGACGAGATTGACGCAGTGGGCCACCGCGTGGTACACGGCGCCGAGAAGTTCAACAAGAGCGTGCTTATCACCGACGAGGTAATGCAGCAGATAAAGGACTGCTACGACTTAGCACCGCTGCACAATCCCGCCAACGTGACCGGTATAGAGGCTATCTCGTCGATACTTCCCGAGGTGAAGCAGGTAGGCGTCTTTGACACCGCATTTCACCAAACGATGCCCGCAAGCTCGTTCATGTACGCCCTGCCCTACAAATATTATGCCGAGGACGGTGTACGGCGCTACGGCTTCCACGGCACTTCGCACCGCTATGTATCGGGACGCGTATGCGAGATACTCGGGGTAGATCCGGCCAAGCAGAAGATTGTCACCTGCCACATAGGCAACGGCGGTTCCATCACAGCCGTTGACGGCGGCAAGAGCGTGGACACTTCGATGGGTCTGACTCCTACCGAAGGTCTGATGATGGGCACACGCGTAGGTGACATCGATCCAGGCGCACTCACATATCTGATGAAACGCCACAATCTCACTGTCGACGAGCTGCAACGCATCATCAACAAGGAGAGCGGCGTGGCCGGAGTGACCGAAATGTCGTCGGACATGCGCGACATCGAGAATGCCGACAAGGCCGGCAACGAACGTGCGCACTTAGCTCTCGAGATGTATGAAAAGCGCATCGTGAAATATATCGGAGCTTACGCAGCCGAAATGGGCGGTGTGGACATCATAGTATTCACCGGCGGTGTCGGCGAGAACCAGACGGGAGTACGCGAGAATGTATGCCGTCCGCTCAAGTTCATGGGTGTGGAAATCGATACCGAACTCAACAGCCGTACACGCGGCACGGAGACCGTCATCTCGACTCCGGCATCACGAGTGAAAGTGGTGGTGGTGCCCACTGACGAGGAGCTGATGATAGCCCGCGACACCGAAAGCATAGTCAAAGGATAAAATAAGTAACTGTTTAAATTTATTTTGAACAGTTACTTACATAAGATGACGCGGACGCGATAAATCGCGTCCCTACAATAAACAAAATTATAAACAGATAAACTATGACAAAAATCAAAGCAGCCATAGTCGGCTATGGCAACATCGGGCATTATGTGCTTGACGCTCTTAAAGAGGCCCAGGATTTCGAGATAGCCGGCGTGGTACGCCGCTCTACGGCCAACACACCCGCCGAGCTGGCACCTTACAAAGTAACAACCGACATCGATGAACTCGGGAAAGTTGATGTAGCCATACTCTGCACCCCTACACGCGAAGTCGAGAAATATGCGGCTGAATATCTTGCCAAAGGTATCAATACGGTCGACTCTTACGACATACACACTTCGATAGCCGAGCTGCGCCGCAATCTTGACGCCATAGCCAAGGCCAACGGCACGGTAGCGATAATATCGGCCGGATGGGACCCGGGAAGCGACTCGATAGTGCGCACGCTGATGCAGGCTGCCGCACCCAAGGGTATCACCTATACCAATTTCGGCCCCGGCATGTCGATGGGACACACCGTATGCGTAAAGTCGAAACCGGGCGTAAAGAACGCGCTGTCAATGACAATACCCCTCGGAACAGGCATACACCGCCGCATGGTGTATGTGGAACTTGAGGATGGCGCGCGCCTGGAAGACGTGGCAGCAGCCGTAAAGGCCGATCCCTATTTCGCATCGGATGAAACGCATGTGATGGCAGTGGCATCGGTCGACGAAGTGAAGGATATGGGTCACGGCGTACACATGGTGCGCAAAGGCGTATCGGGATGCACCCAGAACCAGCGCTTCGAGTTCAACATGTCAATCAACAATCCTGCACTGACCGCCCAGATACTCGTAGGCACCGCCCGAGCCGCGATGCGTCAGGCACCCGGAGCATACACGATGATTGAAATCCCGGTGATAGACCTGCTTGACGGCGACCGTGAGGAACTGGTAAAACATCTCGTATGAATCCGATAACAGCAGCCATAACATGGAATGCCGACCCGGTGCTGTTTCATCTCGGGAGTCTTGAGGTGAGATGGTACGGGCTGATGTTTGCCATCGGCTTTCTCGTCGGCTACAAGATAGTGGAGAAGATGTTCCGCCACGAGGGAGCGCCCGAAAAATGGCTCGGTGTGCTGCTGCTGTGGTTAGGCGCCGGCACCATCATAGGTGCGCGCTTAGGGCATGTGTTTTTCTACGAGTGGGAGACGTATTCCCAGCATCCGCTCCACATATTATATATATGGGAAGGGGGGCTTGCAAGCCACGGAGGCGCAATCGGTATCATCGTATGCGTGATCCTGTTTTCGATATTCACCACGAAGAAAAGCCCGCTATGGACTTTTGACCGCATAGTCATACCGACGGCTCTTGTAGGCGCTCTGATACGTATAGGCAACCTGTTTAACTCGGAGATATACGGTCATCCCACCGACTTGCCATGGGGATTCATCTATCTGCGCGGCTCGGAGTTTCCGGGACAGGCCTGCCACCCGACGCAACTCTATGAGGCGCTGTGCTATCTTGCTTTGTTCGGACTGCTGATGTGGATGTACTGGAAACGCAATGATGAGGAACGGCCGGGACTTATATTCGGTGTATTCCTCGTGGTGCTGTTCACATGCCGGTTCCTGATCGAGTTCGTCAAGAATGACCAGGTAGCATTTGAATCGCAGATGACGCTGAATATGGGACAATGGCTAAGCGTGCCGTTCATCGTGCTCGGAGCGTTCCTGATAATACGCGCCATGCGACGGCCACGGCTGCATCTGGAGTTTCCAAACCGGTTTGCCGACGAAAAGAAAAAATAGTAAAAAGCTGCGGAAACGCAGCTTTTTTTATTTGCGTAATGAAAGGCAGTGTCGTAGAACAGCGTGGCAGATACCATGACACCGAGGGTGTTGCAGAACTCGGCTTTAATATTCCGCGGTTGAAAACCGCGGAAAGTTACCACGGGGGCGAGACGCCCCCGCCCCTATCCCCTGTCTACTCAACTTAAGCAAACAGCACGCGGGTGCAGCCCTACGGGATGGTGGATTATTTCCGATATATCAGTGTATGCTACATGTTCCGATACTGGGGTGATTATATGTGAAAAGGCAACGGAAGCCGGTTCCGATTGATGGAATGGCTTCCGTTGTCTTTGGTTTTGCGAATATTTATTTTAATGAGCTATTTTTATAGAGAGTGACTTTCCTAAGGCCGCCCAATATGCTTTACTTTCAATAGTTCTGCTGCTTGCGCTCGAACCAGCCTTGGTCTTTACCGCAAACGGGACATTTCTTTGGTGCTGATTTGCCGGTGAATACGAAGCCGCAATTACGACACATCCATTCGACCGGTTCTTCCTGTGAGAATTCGGTGCCTGACGAAAGACGTTCAAGAAGTTTCAGATAGCGTTTTTCGTGCTCGATTTCAACCTTTGCGACATTTTTGAAGAGTGTGGCGATTTCGGGGAAACCCTCATCCTGTGCGGTCTGTGCGAATGTAGAATACAATGCGCTCCATTCCTCACGTTCGCCGGCAGCGGCCTCGGCAAGATTTGTCTGAGTATCGCCGACAACACCGGCCGGATAGCCTGCGGTGATTTCAACCATGCCGCCTTCGAGTTTGGCGAAGAACTGCTGCGCATGGCTCAGCTCCTGTCCGGCAGTCTCGAGAAATACGGAGGCAATCTGTTGGTAACCCTCCTCTACGGCTTTCTGTGCGAAGAGAGTATAGCGGCTGCGAGCCTGACTCTCGCCTGCAAAAGATGCAAGAAGATTTTTCTCGGTCTGCGTGCCTTTGATGCTTTTCTTATCCATAATCAATCAATAGTTGGAGATTAGTAATCATTAAGTATGAGCCGGAGTGGTTGATAACTCATTCACGAAGACTCACGACTTTTAAACATCATTCCAATTATAAAAGTTTAGCCGAACCGGTATTTTTTAGTAATGGGGGACATAATGGTTAAGGTGAATAAGCCCAATAAGCCCAATAAGTCGGATAAGTCTTATAAGTCTTATAAGTCTTATAAGTCGAATAAGATTTATAAGATTGTGGAGAGGATAGTATTATAGGGCATTTTTTTGGACGGCCGGACGTTAATTGTCTGCTCCGCATGTTTTAAAAAAATCATAAAAAATATTATTTGAGGGTCATTTTTTCGAAATAATTAGTCAAATATTCGCATATTTATGTTATCTTTGCAGCCTGAATTGACGAAAACGACACGAGCAGTCATTCAGATAGTTTATCACCATTGTATCATTATCACATAAACTATGAAGCTATTACAGGCTAAATTAGCACAGTATCAAGAGCCGCAGAAAGCAAAAGCGGCAGGAATCTATCCATATTTCCGCGCCATCTCCTCCGAGCAGGATCCCGAGGTAATAATCAATGGCAAGAAAGTGCTGATGTTCGGTTCCAACTGTTACACCGGTCTTGTCAACGACCCCCGCATCAAAGAAGCAGCGATAGAAGCGACGAAGAAATACGGAACCGGATGTGCCGGTTCGCCTTTCCTCAACGGTACGCTTGATTTGCACAAAGAACTCGAGGCAGCGATTGCCAAATACATCGGCAAGGAAGATGTAATGATCTACTCCACCGGTTTTGAGGTAAATCTCGGCGTGGTATCATGCCTTACCGGCCGCGAGGACTATATATTATGGGACGAGCAGGACCACGCATCAATCATAGAAGGCCGGCGCCTGTCGTTCTCGCAATCGCTCAAATACAAGCACAACGATATGGAGTCGCTCGAGAAACAGCTCCAGAAGTGTGACCCCGACAAGGTGAAACTTATTGTCACCGACGGCGTATTCTCTATGGAGGGCGATGTAGCCAATCTTCCCGAGATAGTACGTCTGGCCAAGAAATACAACGCATCGGTGATGGTGGACGAAGCTCACGGCATCGGCGTGTTCGGCGAAGGCGGCCGCGGTACGTGCAACCATTTCGGCGTGACCGACGATGTAGACCTCGTGATGGGCACATTCTCAAAATCGTTCGCATCGCTCGGCGGATTTATCGCTACCGACAAAGAGATAACCAACTTTCTGCGTCACCATTCACGCTCATACATATTTACAGCGTCAATCACACCGGCCTCTACCGCCGCCGCACTTAAAGCGCTCGAGATTATGCAGACCGAGCCCGAGCGTCAGGAGAAACTTTGGGAGGTGACCAATTTCGCACTTGAAGGTTTCCGCAACATGGGTTGCGAAATCGGCAACACATCGACTCCGATTATTCCACTCTACATACGCGACAACTTCAAGACTTTCGCCATTACCAGCGAACTGTTCAAGGAAGGAATTTTCGTCAACCCCGTGGTATCGCCGGCAGTGGCTCCGCACGACACCCTGATACGATTCTCGCTGATGGCTACCCACACACACGAACAGGTGACTACGGCATTGGAGAAGATACAGAAGGTGTTCCGCGCACACAATCTTATCCCCTAATCAAGAGAATTTTCCATTTACATACGAAGAGGAGACATCAGGCGGTGTCTCCTCTTTTTTACAAGATGCCGATTGAACCATGTACAAGACAGACGTCAGTAAACCGTGTGTTGCCCCGATAATATATATTAACTAACACGGGTTAAAAAATATGGAAAATCATTTGCAAATTAATCGGCCTTTTAATAATTTTGTGTACCTGCAACTGAGGGACGCGCACAGCATTCCGGATGCGGGAAACAACAAAAAAAGAAGTATAATTATCTAATTATCACAACATCATGCACAAGAAATTTATCTGCGTAGTCTGCGGCTACGTACACGAAGGAGCTGAAGCTCCCGAAAAATGCCCTGTATGCGGCGCACCCAAAAGCAAATTCAAAGAACTTGATACCGAAGCTGAACTGACATTCGTGACTGAACACGAAATCGGTGTGGCAAAAGGCACAGGCGAGGAGATGATAAAGGACCTTAACGCACACTTCAACGGCGAATGCGGCGAAGTAGGCATGTATCTGGCTATGTCGCGTCAGGCTGACCGTGAAGGCTATCCCGAAATCGCCGAGGCTTTCCGCCGCTATGCTTTCGAGGAAGCTGAACACGCAGCAAAATTTGCCGAACTTCTCGGTGACTGCGTATGGGACACCAAGACCAACCTCGAAAAACGCATGCAGGCAGAAGCCGGCGCAAATGCCGACAAGATGCGCATTGCCCGCAATGCAAAAGAGCAGGGTCTCGACGCTATCCACGATACCGTTCACGAAATGGCTAAGGATGAAGCCCGTCACGGACAAGGTTTCGCCGGTCTTTACAAACGTTATTTCGGTAAATAATCATCCGGTATAATATCACGGCGTCCCATAGATGGATATTCTTATGGGGCGCCGTTTTTATTTTTATTATCAATGGGCAAGAGGATTGAGCTGGAGAAAAAGACGGTAGAGACGATGATACGGATGTATTGCCAAGGGCACCGTCATGCATCGGACGGAGAGCTTTGCGGGGAATGCGCGGAACTCTTGGCATACGCTCTCGCGAGGCTGTCGCGATGTACACACGGGGACGGGAAACCGACATGCCGCAGATGCATGATACATTGCTACCGTAAAGACATGCGTGAACGTATAGGGACAGTGATGAGGTGGAGCGGCAAACGAATGATAATCTATCACCCGATAGCGGCGGTGAGGCATCTTTTGGGAAGGTAGCGAAACGGGGTTGTAATTATGCACAGAATTCAAATAAGGCAGCCGAAATCACACTCTCGCCCTCTCCGTGGGCTCGCACCACTTATTACCGATCCCCCCGCCCTCCGCTAACGCTCCGGACGGGGATAGTAACACCACCGAGCCTTCGGCTCTCCGCTATTTAAACGCCTCAATCCGAAATTGCAGTGCACATTACAGTTCCCATATCACTTTCCGCGGTTAAAAACCGCGGCTACTACACGGCTGACTCATAGCGTGTTATAGCAGCCGCGTTTTTTTTAAATCGCGGAAAGTGATATTAAATGGGAAGTGTAAGATGCACTGTAATTTCGGATTGAGGCTGATGAAGGGCTCAGGTATCTGAGGCTGCGGCGCAGTGGTTGATGACAAGTGACGCGAGGACTATGCCGAAAGTGGCTGTCACCTGCATGAGCGAACCGTTGACCGTAGGCTTGGATATTTTGTCGGTGGAATAGGTGTCGTGATTCTCGCCTCGGTTCTCGACTATTTCATCGGAATAAACTACCTTGAATTTACGGCGTGGAAGCTCGCCTGAGCGTTTGAAGCGGGTGCGCAAAGCGGCTGCGAGGCGGCAGCCTCTGGCCTTCCAAAATTCATCGACGCGTATGCGTGTCGGATCGGTCTTGAGTGCTGCGCCCATCGACGAGAAGAACCGGCAACGGGATGATGTGGCACGCTGTATCAGCAGTACTTTATCGCGCAGGGAGTCGATTGCATCTATGACGTAGTCGTAGGTGCTGAGGTCAAATAAGTCGGCCGTTTCCGGAGTGTAGAGCATGTTGTAGGCCGTGACAGATGCCTGCGGATTTATTGACAGAAGACGTTGCTTCATTACCTCGACTTTGGATTGTCCGACAGTGGAGGACAGTGCCGGCAGCTGGCGGTTTATATTCGACGGTGCGACATTGTCAAAGTCGACAATATCGAGATGATATACGCCGGTACGCACAAGAGTCTCGGCTACCCAGCTCCCTACGCCCCCCATGCCGAATATTATGACACGGACGCGGGCAAGGCGCTCCACGGCTTCGGCTCCGAGGAGCAGCTCGGTACGGCTCTCCCACTGTTGTCGTTCGATTGCTTTCATGCAACAAAGATAGTATTTTTATCGTTATAGAGATATAATAACGTTTAATATTGTGTTATGGAAAGCAAATCAGTAAAGGATACATTGCTGACCCGTCGTTCGATAAGGCGTTTCGAGCGCGAGGCAATCACTCAGGAACAGCTCGATTTCATCTACGAAGCGATACGGAATACTCCTACAAGCTACAACGGCCAACAGTTCACGGTCATAGATGTAGACGACCAGACAATCAAAGAAAAACTCTATGAGATAATCGGACAGAAACAAATCAAGACCTGCAACAGGTTCATGGCATTCTGTATAGACTACAACCGTATAGGCTCGTTTGCCGCAAGTGAAGGGGTCGGGATGCCGCCATTCCGCAATACGATGGACGGTGTCATAGTTGGCATAGTCGACGCGTCGCTGGCGATGATGAGCGCCGTGGCAGCAGCCGACTCGGTTGGACTCGGCTGCTGCTGCATAGGATATGCACGCACGGCCAATCCAAGAGCGGTGGCAGAAACGCTCGGATTGCCGGAGGGAGTGTTCGTGGTATGCGGCCTGTCGCTGGGCGTGCCGCGCGAGATGCCCGACATGAAGCCTAAAATGCCGACTTCGCTTCTAATACACCATAACGGATACCGCAAAGACGACATGCTTCCCGAGCTAAAGGTGTATGATGCGGAAATAAAGCAGTACAATGCCACCCGTGCAGGAGGTACGTCGGACAACGACTGGCTCAGACATATTCTGTCGTATTATACCGAAGCGCTGGGATATGAGATGCTCGAAACATTGAAAGAGCGCGGTTTCGATATAAAGAAATAGTCAACGGATGCAGTTATTGTCGGATCACTCCTCCGGCTTGAGGTCTTCCCCTGAGGGAGAGTGAGGAGTATTACCATTGCACTTCTTATTGGAATCTTTCCTCCCCAGATATAGCAAAATTCATGGGAATGCAATATAGGTTTCTCATGAATTTTGCTTATTTTTGCATTATGTCGGGACTATCTGAGAATAAATATTGCCCAAATGACAATAAGCCCTTAAAAATACTGCTATTGGGCGACGCGAGCAATTTCCACAATTGCCTCGCGCAAGGGCTGCGGCGCATGGGGCACGATGTGACCGTGGCATCGGACGGAACAACGTGGATGAATACCGAGCGCGACATCGACCTGTCGCGGCCGCTTCCGGGGAAAGCCGGAGGAATAATGCTGTGGCTGAAAATCAAAAGTATGCTCGCCAAACGCTTTTCGGGCTATGACGTAGTGTCGGTCAACGGGACATGTTTTGCTACATTGCGTCCCAAAAGGCTGCGTGCCATATTTGACTTTGTTCTGAGACACAACCGGAGAGTATTCGTAAGCGTACTCGGGAGTGATTCGCACTATGTAGGCACATGTACGGGCAAAAATCCGCCGCTTAAATATAGCGAATGGGAAGTATACGGGGAGCCAACGGCATACGCGATTGCCAATCAGGCAGAAATTGCGGAATGGCTTCTGCCGGAACTGTCAGAGCTGTGCTACCATATATATGAACGCTCGGCGGGTGCGGTCACTGCATTGTATGAATATAATGAGGTATGCCGCTCAATCGTATCCGATGACAGACTCGCATACGGCGGGATACCTATAGATACAAAATCGATAGATTATTCGGGGATAAACTCTTCACGGGGCAAGATAAATCTGTTTCTCGGCCGACATGCCGCCCGTATTCTTGAAAAGGGCACTGACAGGCTGTATGAAGCAGCACGTCGCGTAGTGGACGCCCATCCCGATTTATGCACACTTAATGTTGTCGAGAATATACCTTACGCTGAGTATGTGAAGCGTCTGCGTGACGCCGATATTGTGCTTGACCAGCTCTATTCCTATACTCCCGCGACCAACGCACTGCTGGCCATGGCGATGGGAAAAGTCGTAGTAAGCGGCGGCGAACCTGAATACTATGACTTTATAGGCGAATATGACAACCGTCCTATCATCAATGCCGTACCCGATGACGATGAAGCCCTGTTCCGTTCCATCGAAGAAGCCGTACTGAACCCACGCAGTCTGATTGACAGAGGGATAAAAAGCCGTGAATTTGCAATAAAACATAACGACGTGGATGTTGTGGCGAAACGTTTTATTGATTTCTGGAAATCAAAATCATTATGACTACAGTGAACACTACAGACCGGATACTCGACGTGCTTATCGCGACTCATGGCGATGACGGATTAAGACGGGTGGCGGAAATGACGCTGCCGGCTGTCAGCGGCGTGAAATATATAGTCACGTGGCAGACTACAGCCGGAGGTGATATTCCTGCGGAACTTATGCGGGACGATGTGGAGATACATGAAATACCCACCACAGGCTCCAGCAACAATCATAATGCCGGAATCGAATTGCTCAGGGCTCCATATTGCCTTTTTGCCGATAATGATTTAAACTATACCACGGAAGGGCTTGTAGCTGTTATCAATAGCCTCGATTCACATCCGGAAATCGACATCGCAACCTTCCGCCATTCCGGAGAACCGGTATATTATCCTGATAAGGAAACAGATTTCTCAGAAAAGATGCCGAAAGGATACAGTGTGGCGACTTACGATATCGCTGCACGAAGCAAATCTATCCAAAATATACGCTTTGACCCGAACTTTGGTGTCGCAGCCCCGCTTGCGGCAGCCGAGGACGCATTATTCATACTTGACTGCCGGCGTGCAGGACTTAAATGCCGATTTTTCCCGGTTACGATTGTGGAGCATGCGGGACTTTCAACCGGCTACCGGCCAATTGACAATCCGCGTATAGCCATGGCAGAGGGGGCATATATCCGGTTAGCTTACGGGACAACAGGATATTTACGCGTGCCGTTATTTGCATGGCGGGCATGGCGGAAAGGGAGAATGCCGTTGGTATGGGGAGTTTATCATGTCACGAGGGGATTCTTCTCCAAGTACGTTGGAATCCATAAAGCGAAGGCTCGAGTAGGAGGCTGTGGCAAAACTAAACCTTGAGGATGTTGCAAAACTTCCAATAGTAGGGACGCACGGTCTTGCGTACGGGAAGCGAGCATTGGTTATCAGCGCATTATCGGGCGCACAGACCGTGCGTCCATACTTTGTTAGCCGAAATTTCGCAGTTGTGCAACAGCCTCAGCCAAAACAATATTTTTTTGTCAGAATACGAAGGGGGTATCCTTTACATAGATTCTGAAGTCTTTTATGGCGCCGGGGACTTCGGCTTCCATACGTGGCAAGCAGCTGAATCCGGATATATTGCGGGAAGTGCCCAAGTCAATTACGATTGAGTGCGGGAACGGCATACCGGCTTCCGTCTGCCAGTAGGTGGATTCCTGTAGGTCGAAGGTCTTGTCTGCCGAGCGGTTGGTGGCATTTGTATCCTCACTGTCGGCGTACATTACCGTCCACGGTTCGCGAGACAGCCGTTCGCCATTTTCATCAAGAAGGTACATCTCGGCTATTGCGGCAATGTCACTGCCGTCAATGGCATCGACAGCCTCTATACAGACATAGCGACCGCGTACGGGGGTAAACCTGACTTCCTGCCAGCCGTTGCCGGGATGGAATGAGCCGGTAAACGCAGCTCTTTCTTCCGACACGTCAAGACATTCGCCTTCCTCGCGATGAGTCTGACGTTTCTTGACAAGCAACTGGTCAAGTTTTGGTTCTTTAAGCCCTTCGCAGACAACCTCGCGCGGTCCGACTACATCAAAAACGAGGATTTCATTCTCCCCCTTCTTAAGCCAGCAACCGGGCATGTAGAGAGTCTGCTGCGGGCCGATTTCCCAGATACGCCCCATAGGATGGCCATTGACGTAAACAAGTCCTTTTCCCCACGTCTCGAAGTTAAGAAACGTATCGGCCGGTTTCTTCAGGCTGAAACGGCCGCGATAGACGCCTATCGGATACCTGCCATCGGTTTTACCGACTTCGGAAACAGGCCGGAACGACATCGAGCTGTAAGTGTCATAGGCATCATTGATATTGAATACCTGCCAGTTCTTCAAGTCGCTCACCCATTTGTAACCGTCATTTTCGACAGTAAGAGTCACATTGCCGGTTATGCCTTTGAAATCCTTTATGGCGCGGCCGAAATTTATACGTCCCATCGCCTCGACGAGAATGTCGAGCGTGGCACCCTTTCCGCATGCCGGAAGCATAAGTTCTTTCTCTCCGTTACGGCGGTCAAGTTTGCCGACATACTTGCCGTTGACAAATATCTGAGCGAAATCATGCGGCTCGTCCACTGTAAGGAGTGCGGGCGACGACAACTCGGGCAACGTAGTGCGGTAGAGTATCGAGCCGAATCCCTGATCATATTCCTCCATAGTCTTTATATCGACATCATGTCGCGGTGCAGGGAGGTTGTCGACGAGAGGTGCAACCTCAGTAAATAAAAATTCCGGTACTGCTGTTACCGGTATCGGCGCGGGTACTTTGGGAAGTTTATCTCCTCCGGTATATTTCGACAACGTCTCGCGTAGCGCCCAATACTTTGGGGTTGGAGCGCCGGATTCGCTTATCGGCGCGTCATAATCGTAGGATGTCACATCGGGAGCGAAGCCGGGAGAATTGGCTCCCGCCCAATGCCCCCAGTTGGTGCCGCCGTGAGTCATATACAGACTGAATGAAATATTCTTTGACAACATCTCGTCTATGCCCGCTATCATGTCGGCAGCCGGACGAGTCTCATGGTTGGCACCCCATTTGTCGAACCAGCCGCTCCAGAACTCGGAACACATAAGCGGGCTGTCGGGACGCACTTCCTTAAGCGGAGCGAACTGCTGGTCGATGTTGGCACCTGTCCCGAAATTGATTGTCCATAGCAGATCGTCAAGGCCATTGTCAAGGAAATTGGATGACCAGTCACACTGAAACAGAGTCACGTCATCACCGAAATTATCACGCAGCATATCACGGATTGCGGAGACGTATGGCTTATCCTTGCCGTATGAGCCATATTCGTTTTCGACCTGTATCATGATTATCGGTCCGCCGTCGGCGATAGTAAGGTCGCCTACCTGTTCAGCGACTTTTTTCTGAAACTTATCGACTCTCTCAAGGAAAAACGGGTCCTGCTCGCGAAGCCGTATATCCTTCTTCTTAAGAAGCCACCAAGGGAGGCCGCCCATTTCCCACTCGGCGCACACGTATGGACCGGGGCGCAGGATTACTTTCATGCCATTGGCGGAACAAAGTTCCACGAACTCGCGCAGATTGTTCTGTCCTGAAAAGTCAAATTTATCCATTTCCGGTTCATGGGAATTCCAGAACACGTACAGGCAGATAGTATTCATGCCGAGAGCCTTGCACATCTGTATACGGTGTTCCCAATATTCTTTCGGAATACGCGGATAATGCAGTTCCGCAGCCTTTATGACGAACGGCTTGCCATCAAGCATAAATGAGCCGTCGGAGGATGAAAAACGAGGGGAGATATTCTCTCCCGGGATATTTGCAGACACATCGGCAGATTCAAGAGGCCGTGATACACCAGATACCGAGGGTATGCCGATTGCGGCTGCGAGCAGCATGGACATACAGCGTATTTTCATGATATGGTTTGTTTAAGATATTGCAGATAGTAAAAGAGCCAACTCTTTGAAGTCGGCTCAAAAATTTGTATCCCCGTGGGGAGTCGAACCCCAATCGTTGGAACCGGAATCCAATATTCTATCCATTGAACTACGGAGACATAATGCTTCGCAAATTTCTGCTGACCGTTTTATTCGCGGAATTTGCGCTTTGCGTTATGCAAAATTAATCGTTTATTTGTATTTTTGCAAATCAATCGTACGTTTTTTGCGACTCACGCGACTACGATTTAATATAAACACGGCAATTTTATGAATGTAAGAATAGAGGAAAGCTGGCACAAGGCACTTGCCGAGCAATGGGAAATGCCATATTTCAAGACTCTCACCGACTTTGTGAGGGCTCAATACGCCACCACAACGGTGTATCCCCCCGCGTCAAAAATATTCGCGGCATTTGATGCATGTCCTTTTGACAAGGTGAAGGTCGTCATTCTCGGTCAGGACCCGTACCACGGGCCGGGACAGGCCAACGGATTGTGCTTTTCGGTAAATCCGGGCGTTCCCTATCCTCCTTCGCTCATAAATATCTTCAAAGAGGTATCCTCCGACACCGGAGCCGCAGCGCCGTCAGACGGCGACCTGTCACGCTGGGCGCGGCAAGGTGTATTCATGCTCAACTCGGTGCTTACCGTAGAGCAGGGACGCGCCGCATCGCATGCTTCACGCGGGTGGGAGACGCTTACCGATGCCGCAATCGCCGCCTTGTCAGCCAACAGGGAGCATTTAGTGTTTCTGCTTTGGGGAAGCTACGCTATAAATAAAGGGAAACTCATCGACCGCAGCAAGCATCTGGTACTGACATCCGTACACCCCTCTCCCCTCTCGGCTCACCGCGGATTTTTCGGCAACCGACATTTTTCGCGTGCGAACGAATATCTTCAGGCCCACGGCATCACGCCTATACAATGGTAAGAGGTCAGACAGTCATATTATTCCTGTTGGCGGCTGTATCGGCATGGGCGGAAGATACCATGACCGGGATTTTTGACGATTCGTTCCATACCCTCCGCATCAGTGTCAACGACAATTACATGGCACCTCCGGTACTGATGTTGGACTCCGGCGACGAGCTGACAATTTCATTTGACGAAATCACTGAAAGCAATTCGTATCTGCGCTACTCGCTGATGCATTGCAATGCCAACTGGACACAGTCGTCGCTCGTCGAGTCGGAATTTCTCGACGGATTCAATTTCGGGAATGTCGACGATTACGAATACTCACAACTTGCGGCCACCCATTATGTCAACTACCGCATAACGCTTCCCAACGACCGGTTCAGGTTTAAGGTATCGGGCAACTATCTTCTGCGCGTCTACCGCGACGACGACCCGGATACGACGCTGCTACAGGCACGGTTTATGGTTTCGGAATCTACGGCAACGGTAACAGCCGACGTGCTCGGCGTGACCGACATAGACTACAATGACGCACACCAGCAGGTATCGGTGACTGTCGACGCCACAAATGCAAAAGTCGAGGATGTGTTCAACGACATGATGGTATACGTGAGCCAGAACGGACGACTTGACAATGAGGTCATGGTACGGCAGCCGCTGCGCGTTTCAGGAAAGACCGCATATTACGAACATCTGCGCCCGCTTATCTTCCCCGCCGGCAACGAATACCGCCGCATGGAGACGGTATCGACCACCTATCCCGGCATGAATGTAGAGAGCGTGGACTATTACGACCCGTATTATCACGCCACTCTGACTACCGACTATCCCCGTTCGGCCGACAAATACATCTACGACCAGACACAAAGCGGACGCTTCTTCGTACGCGAATACAACTCATCAAATTCCGATACGGAGGCTGACTACGTGGTGACACATTTCACGCTCGACGCTCCGGAACTGCCGGGTAAATATATATTTCTCGACGGTGATTTCACATCACGCCGTTTCGACCCGCAGTCGCTTATGACCTACAACCGTGCTACCGGACGGTATGAAAAGACGCTCCTTCTCAAACAGGGTGCCTACAACTACCAGTATCTCACAGTCGATGCAGGAAGCAGCAACAGCGCCGCCTCGACATCAGCCATAGAGGGCGATTTCTACCAGACCCGCAACGAATATCTTGTCAAAGTGTACACCCGACGTCGCGGCGAACGCTATGACAGGCTTATCGGAGTGACCACCGTCATGTTCCGCTAATACTATGCAACCGGCTTTACTATCCGGTGACTATACCTTCCAAATCATAATATAACCAAAATGAAACACAATACACAATCTACATCAATTATAACCATGCAGACATCAACCATACGGCTTTACTCATTGAATTATGCAGAAATAAAAACGTATCTGACGGCCGCGTTATTCATCGCCGGCAATATCATACTTCCGCAACTTTTCCATCTCATGCCGCAGGGAGGAGTGACATGGCTGCCGATTTGCTACCGTACTGCTCTATCAGATTGCCGGCACATTGGGTGAACGGGCAATAAAAGGTGATTTCTATCTCGCCATACAGGATTTCCGCATAGGCCTACCGGACATGTTGCTCCAAATCCTCGTAGGCTACCTCTTCATCAGATATCTCATAAAGAGATAACCGATGATATCATCCTCATTGTTGCTTTGAAAAAAAATACAGCGATAATGGTTTTAAATTAAACTATTATCACTATATTTGCGCTATAACAGTTTAATTTTAAACCATGAATGAAAATATTTATATGCTCCCGGATACTGTCATAGCTCAAAAAATAGGAAAAAAACTACGACACATGAGGCTAAGGCAGAACTATACCCAGCAAAAACTGGGAGAAGATGCACAGGTATCCCTCTCCACTATAAAGAAAATTGAGCATGGAGAAATCGGCTCATTTGACTCTTTTATCCGAATTATCAGAATATTGGGACTTCTCGACATATTCAATCCCATGCTTGAGGATGAAGAGTTAAGTCCAAATGAATATTACAGGATTGTACAAGAGACCAAAAAGAAAGAACGGAAAAGAGCCTTAAAAGCAGTATCCGATAACAAGACCGACAATAAGGAGGAATCAGAATGGTAGACATAGCAAGGGTGAACCTTTACGGAATGCCGATGGGAGCATTGCGTTGGGACAACCGCAGGAATATAGGACAATTTGAATATGCCGACAGTTTTATTGGCAAAGGGATAGAGCCATCTCCATTACTTATGCCGGTCAGAGCCGGTAGAGTATATTCATTCTCCGACATAGGCAAAGAGACATTCAAAGGGCTGCCCGGTATGCTGGCCGATTCACTGCCGGACACCTACGGACGTGCCCTTTTTGACCGTTGGCTTGCCCTGACAGGACGACAAAGCGGAAATGCCGTCGAAACTTTATGCTTTCTCGGCAAACGCTGTATGGGTGCGATGGAATTTGAACCGGCAATGGATACCCCTTACCGCCCGGACGTGAATATCGAAATCGACTCCCTTGTCGAAGTCGCAAGCGAGGCTCTTGCTGAAAAAGCTGATTTCGGAGTAAATCTGGACGAGGATAAGAAAGCGGCTATCGCCGAAATTGTAAGACTTGGCACATCGGCAGGAGGCCAAAGGGCAAAGGCAATCATTGCTTATAATAAAAACACCGGAGAAGTACGTTCGGGGCAAATAGACGCGCCTCCGGGATTCGACTATTATCTGATAAAACTCGATGGAGTAACAGGAGATGCCGGCTTTCGTGAGACACAGAATTTCGGGCGGCTGGAATATTCCTTTTTCCGTCTTGTCAGAGAGTGCGGCATAGAAATGTCGGAATGTTCGCTTATAGAGGAAAACGGACGCGCCCATTTTCTAACCAAACGATTCGACCGTAATGAAGAAGGCAAAATACACATGCAGACATTGTGCGGCATCGCCCATTATGATTACCGACTGCCGAGAGCGTATTCCTACGAGCAGGCGTTCAATGTGATGAGAGCATTACGACTGCCATATTCACAGGCACAGGAGATGTTCAGGCGAATGGTATTCAATATCGTTGTAAGGAATCAGGATGACCATACAAAAAACATATCTTTCCTGATGGACAGGGACGGCAAATGGCGTCTTTCTCCTGCCTACGATATGGGATTTGCCTATAATCCCTCCGGCGGATGGACATCACAGCATCAAATGTCGATAAACGGAAAATTTGACAACATTACCGGAAACGATATTCTTGTATTTGCGCAACGAAACAACATCAAAGATGCATCTGAAATAATCGGACAAATATGTGAGACTGCATCAAGATGGCCGGTTATAGCTTCGGAATGCGGTGTACCTCAGAAGATGATAGACGCCATCACACCCGAAATGAGACTTAAGTTGCAATAATCCTGTCATTGATACAATTCGTGGGGAAATTTTTGCAAATACAGGGATTTCTGACGAAATTTGCAATGGATTCGCACGCAGGCAACGCAAAGGTATTTGACGGTTGGTGGACTGCGGCATGACATTCACATCAATCATGGACGAAGAAAAAGTTATGTTACAGATACAAAATGTACTGGTCTCGCTCGACCTTGCCGAACAATTCTTTTGCTGCGACCTTGACGCATGTCTCGGTCAGTGCTGCATAGAGGGTGATGCCGGCGCACCCGTCACGCCCGAAGAGGTGAAACGCATCGAGGAAGTTCTGCCTCAGATTAAAGACGACATGATACCCGCCGGACTGCGCGAAGTGGAGGAAAACGGAGTAGCGTACACCGACGAGGAGGGCGACCTCGTGACAACAATTGTCGACGGCCGCAACTGCGCGTTCACATGCTACGGACCCGGCGGCAAATGCCTTTGCGCGATAGAGAAAGCGTGCCGCGAAGGACGCATCGACTTCCTCAAACCCGCGTCATGCCACCTTTACCCTCTCCGCCTGACTGAATACCCCGACTTCATAGCCGTAAACTACCACCGCTGGAAGATATGCCGCCCGGCCGAAACCCTCGGCCGCAAACTCGGCCTGCGCCTCTACCAGTTCCTCGAAGGCCCCCTGACAGCCCGCTTCGGCAAAGAATGGTACGACGAACTATGCGAAGCCTGCGAAGCCTACCTCAAAGAATACCCCAACGGAGTATCGTAGCCCAATATCCGACAAATAAATATCTCACCAACAGTATTCCGCTACCAGAAAAAAATATAATCGTAATACCCCGCAATTTGCTGGGCTATTATGAGGGCTCTTAAATCTTTTTATGCTTGCCAAGTTTATCTCAAAGAATATCGTATAAAAGAGTAATGGGGCTGTGTAATTATTAACTGCCCCATCTTAGTATGAGTTAAATGATTCTTTCTTAGAAAGGCTTAAAGCGATGAGAAACCAAACGGCAGAGATCCTAGGATCCGTTCACGAAAGCGTGGTGACGATGTTGAAAATCATCACCCATCATTATCTTCATTAACCGTGAAGAATTTATGACGATGGAGAATTTTATTTAAGAATGGAGAGAGAGATGCAGGGAAACTATAATGGTTACCATATCTACCTAAACCTTCACGGAAATTGAAAGCTAATAGGCACAAGCGTTTTTTTGCACGGGAAATGGCAACATAAAGTTTGCGCGCATCTTCCTTACAAGCAGATTCATCATTTTTGTTTGCAAAGAATGGATAAACATCATCAATAGCGCCATATACAACGACATTTTCAAATTCGAGCCCCTTAGCTTTATGCACTGTGGCAACAAAAATTTTCTCCTTGATAACAGAATTCTTTTCATCATCACATAGATCGGCTTCTTTATAAGTGTTTAAATCCATAATATGCTTGCTTAGCTGTTCATATAATGATGGTTCGGAAGCAGCATCAATCACTTGCCTATCAAGAAAATCACAGATATATGGAAATTTAGGAACTATGGGGATAATTTTACGAGATGTGTAATATGTATATACTTTTTCTAATTCGCGAACTACTGCACATTTTTCTTCGAAATAGCGTGTGTATTGATTTGATTTTGCCTCAGAATAAATTGAGCCATATTTATCTCTTAATAATTCGGCGATTACAGAATTATTGAAAAGGAAGTGTTCGATAGATGATTTTAGAATATTGGCTTTATCATAGCAATATTCTGCTAAAGAATAAGTGGCGATAATATCATCATTGGCAAGGTGTGAGTTTTCACCTTGCAACCCTAAAATACTAATAAGATCCTTGAGCTTATAAGAGCGGAAGTTCGGACAAACAAGCCGAGCGAGTTTTAGTGTGTCAAAGATGATAGGGAACTCTTTAGAGATGTTAACATTAGGCAAATCGCGTTCGCAGTTATTCAATAAGATATTATAATCATATTGAACGTTATGACCGATTAGAATACATCCCTTTGCGAAGTCTACAAATTGTTGCAAACCGTCATTGCGTCTAAGATGTGGATTTCTCGCATATTCGTCAACAAGAGGATTAACTAATTTACCAAGCATTGCAGGTATCCCTTGATCTGTATGCAAGAGAATATTTAGTTGCCCAGTATGTTTGCCATTTACGTATTTATTGGCGGCAATCTGAACTATATCATTAGAAAAGACGTCAAGGCCCGTAGTTTCGGTATCAAAAATTACTACTGGCTGACTACGATAATATTGTAGATATTGTAATAAATACGATGAATTGGGATATAAAATGAAGTCAGAAGGACAGATACCAGTGTTCTTCAATGTAGAAATAAATTTCCGCGCTTCTGCGTATTTTGGGATAATTTTCAATATCGAGAAGATACGCGCCCAAGCGAGAAAGTTGATTTCAAAATTAACAACATTAAGATGAGAAAACAGAAATTTAATTTCCCTCAATGAGAATAGGTCTGTCCCTGAAATCTTGAAATGGGGCATTTGAGCCTCTTCCAAAGCCTTAGAAACATTATTAGCATAAGCATTAGAATTAACAAGGATTGCTGTTCGCCCATCAGGAAAAGAATTGACTATATCAACTACAGAATATGGAGCAGTCACATTACTATGAGTATAATGTAAATATAAATCTTTAGCATTTGGTTCATCAAAGTTGTTGGGTTCCGGGAGGAAGTCGGGGTCGGTATCAAGTTCAAGATTTGCATAATCATTGAACACATCTATTAGATACTTGGGCGAGCGATAACATTTATTTAGATGATGTAGATTTACGCCACATCGATTTTTTAGCCAATCGAGAGTGTCAAGTTTGGCACCGATAAATGAAAATATCGCTTGTTGCTCGTCTCCTAGATAAATTGTGACATTATCTTCAGCCGTAAATGCATCAACAATTGCGAATTGCAATGGGTTTAAGTCTTGAACTTCGTCGATTTGGATCCATTTATATTTATGTATAGATTCTGGATTATGACGTGCATATTCATATGTCAAAATTAAAAGGTCATCGAAATCAATAACATTTTCGGCCTCCTTATATATTTCATATAACTTGGCAACATAGAGTAATTTTACTAAATCATGAGAATATCTAAAATCTTTTGAGTTTAGATAGAAGGCCGAATTATCATAAATAATAAGAAGTGAAGCAATAGATACTGGCATCCCCGCTTCATGACATAGAGTAGCAAACATCTCAGGAGAGAAGAACTGTGTTGTACGTTCATTGTCTGCAAAATCAGATTGTTTAGATAAGACTATCGATTGGGGGTGTCCTAATCGATATTGACACATGAGATGCTGCACCTGAATAACAGCGGTGTAACGCTTATGTATCAAATAATCTAAAGAAGCGACATCTGCAACATCTTCTTCATCTTCCATTACATAGGAAGAAATATTGTTAATAACAGAAAGTACATCGTCTTCGTCCATTATCGCACTTGATTGGCTTATCAGGTTATTTTCAAAAACGAATTTGGAACAAAAGCGATGCGTATTGCCTATGAATAGTTCTTTAGCCCGTTCTCCCACAACCTTATTTATTCGAGTGCGCATTCCACGCGATGCTCTATTGGTAAAAGTCAGGCAAAGCATATCTTTTACGTCCGTGCCATTACAGATTGCTCGATGAACTCGTTCCGCGAGAATATCTGTTTTACCGCAACCAGCCGGAGCCAAAATAAGGTGATAACCGCTATCAATACAGATAGCTTCGCGTTGTTTTTCATCGCGACACTCATCCATATGATAAAATTGGTTGTATGATAGAGCGTATTTTTTTAGCTCTTCAAAAATATTCATATTTATATATAAATGTAAATTTGTTAATGGTGGTGAAATAAGGTATTTCGTGCGCTGGTGGTTTTCATTTCTTGATATCTATCTTTGTCAATATATCGTCCTTGGCACTCCATCTTAAAAGCCAGATATCACCGATGGTTGTATCGAATAGAATCCATTCCCAGCTACTATCGGTGGGATACAATTCAAATCGGCCTGTTTTGTTATCAGAAGCGAGCGGAAATGAGTTAAGTATTCTGCTTTTTTCAGGATTAGTCGGCACGACACCCATAATCGTTCCATCTCTTGTGTCAAGGCGAAGAAACACTCCTGTAGATACAGGATACAAAGCATAATTCGTGTCTTTAGATGTGGGTATAACAACCTCAACATTTTCCGCATGTAAAGTTGAAACTGAGAAGATAGTCACAACGATGGCAAAGAAGATTGTTAAAAGTTTGTTCATATTCATTATGGTTGATACTCAAGTCGTTCAATATGAAGATAACGTTCACGTACAAAATTACGAATATAATCCGGAAATGCAACTTATAGACTGATTTTTCATCCGGGAGTTGAGTGCTGAAATGGGGCAATTTATGAAAGATTTTCGGCAGGAGGGGTGAGGATAGGCAATTCTTTCCACAATTTGCTTTTTTTGTTGATTGTTTTGTGGCTTTTTTTGAAGTAATTTTGTCATAACGGTAATCTTGTTTATTATTAATCACAAATATTACCGATTTTGACAAACCAAGCATATTAACAAATAAAGTATCTGCCATGAATAAAGCTTTGAAAATTGCTTTCTCTCTTATGCTGCTTCCGGGTGGCTTCACTGCCTATTCGGCTACGGAATATCTCCACTCGCCAGCAACGCAGTGGAAAATATGCCCGGCCGATGAGGTCAGGATTGATGAAATTACGAAGAACGGATATGATGCGACCGGGTGGGTCGACGCCGTCGTTCCGGGCACAGCTTTCAATTCATTCGTTGTTGCCGGAATGGAAAAAGATCCGAATTTCGGTGACAATATCCATTGTGTCGACCGAAAGAAATATGACCGTTCGATGGCCTACCGCACCAACTTCCGCATACCCGGCGAACTGAGCGGCAATCGTCTTTGGCTTAATTTTGACGGTATAAACCGCCGCGGCACCGTTTATCTCAACGGGCGACAGCTCGGCGTGCTCGACGGGTGCATGCATCGCGGACGTTTCGACGTAACCGACATTGCCCTACGCGACGGCGACAACACTCTCGTCGTGGTTGTCGACATACCCCAACAACCTCTTGCCAATCAGGGAAGCCCCAATTACCTCTCATCGGCCGGATGGGACTGGATGCCATACGTGCCCGGCCTCAACAGCGGTCTGACTGACAAGGTCTGGATTTCCGATTCGGGTGACGCCACAATCGTCGACCCGTGGATACGCACCGCCAAGCTCACGCCCTCGCACGACCGCGCCGAGCTGACCGTGGAAACCGGCGTGAAAAACTCCGGCAAGGAGAAAAAAAGATTTACCGTCAGGGGCACAATCACTCCCGGCGACATCACTTTTGAAAAAGATGTCGAAGTGGAACCGGGCTACACATCTGTCGTCGAGTTCGACAAGCGCTATTACCCGCAGCTCACGATTAAAAATCCCCGCCTATGGTGGCCAAACGGCTACGGCGAGCCCAACCTTTACACATGTCGTATTGAAGTTCTCTCCGACGGCGAGCCAAGTCAGGAACAGGAGGTGACATTCGGTATACGCAAATATTCCTACGACAAAAACGACGGAGTGCTCCACATCAAAATCAACGATACTCCCGTATTTGTGAAAGGTGGCAACTGGGGCATGAGCGAATATATGCTCCGTGCTCGCGGTCAGGAGGACTACGACACACGCATAGCGCTCCACAAGGAGATGAACTTCAATATGATACGCAACTGGCTCGGCTCCGTCACCGACGAAGAGTTCTATGACGCATGCGACCGCAACGGTATCATGGTATGGGATGATTTCTGGATTAACTCCAATCCTAATGTGCCGTACGACCTCAACACGTTCAACAACAACGTCATGGAGAAGATAAAACGGCTACGCAACCACGCTGCCATCGCCGTGTGGTGCGGCGACAACGAAGCACATCCGCAGCAGCCTATCGACGACTGGATGGCCACCGACATAGCGTATTTTGACGGCGGCGACCGCATGTACCAGCCGCGCTCGAATGCCGAAGGGCTGAGCGGCAGTGGTTCTTGGGGAGCTTTCGACCCGCGCCACTACTTCACCCCCTATCCCAACAGCTACGCCGGCAGCGACGGCTATGGCAGCTGGGGATTCCGCACCGAAATCGGTACAGCCGTAGTGCCCACGTATACCAGTCTCGTGAAATTCATGCCCGAAGACCATCTCTGGCCCATCGACGAGATGTGGAACAAACACTATTTCGGACAGAACGCTTTCAACGCCGACCCCGACGGCTATGTCAGAATGCTCACCGAAAACTGGGGAGCACCCGCCGATGCCGCCGACTTCTGCAAGAAAGGGCAGCTTCTCAACTACGAGTCAAACAAGGCAATGTATGAGGGCTGGATCGACCATATATGGGACGATGCTTCCGGTATAATGACATGGATGAGCCAGTCGGCATACCCCTCGATGGTATGGCAGACCTACGACTACTACTTCGACCCGACCGGAGCCTACTGGGGATGCAAGTCGGCGTGCGAACCGGTGCACATCTACTGGAACCCCGTCAGCAATGCAATCCGCGTTGCAAACACTACTGCCGACGGGCGCTATGACCTCACAGCCGAAGCCCGCGTGTACAATCTCGACGGCAAGGAGGTAAAGCGATACACCAAGTCAGGAAAACTCAACTCTGCGCCCAACAAGGTGACCGACGCCTTCACCCTCGATTTCAACACCGACCGCGATACAATATCTCTCGGCAAGACCGTCACCGCCTCATCGACCAAAGAGGGTCAGCCCGGCGACGTAGCCGACGGCAACTCCTCCACCCGCTGGGCTGCCGAAAAGAATCCCGGCGAATGGATTACCATAGACCTCGGTGAAAAGATGAAAGTGGGCGGCGTGCGCCTCAACTGGGAGGCTGCCTACGCAAAAAAATACAAGGTGCAGGTAAGCGGCGACGGACACTGGTGGCGCGATGTCGTCAACGAAGTGAACGGCGAGCCCGGCATTGCCGAATACTTTTTCCACGAAGCCGATGCCCGCTACGTGCGCATGCAGGGAGTGGAACTCGGCTCCGGCTACGGATATTCCCTTTGGGATTTTGACGTATACGGTCCCGAGAAGCCGTCGGAAGGTCTTGACGACACCCATTTCATCAACCTCCGACTGAAGGACAACAACGGCACTCTCATAAGCGAGAACAACTACTGGCGCGGACATGACCGCAAGAACTTCCAGGCTGTCAACACAATGCCCAAAGCTACTCTCAAAGTCAAGGACAGCATGAAAATAGTTGATGGAAAGGCTGTAATTACCGCTGTAATCACCAATCCGCGCAACGCCCGTTCGGCCGCATTCGCCGTGCACGCCCAGCCGGTACGCAACAGCGACGGCGAACGCCTGCTTCCCGCCGTCGAGAGTGACAACTACTTCACCCTGATGCCCGGCCAAAGCAAGACCGTGACCTTCACATTCTCCCCCACCCTGCTCGATGACTCAGGCTACACAATGAATGTAGAAGCCTACAACAAGTGAAGAAACTATATTTAGCTTTAGTCCGGCAAATTGTAGAGAAGCGATTCATCGCTATTAATTAAGGATGAGCTGATAGGGGCGGGGGCGTCTCGCCCCCGTGGTAACTTCAGTGTATATGAATAATACCACGGGGGCGAGACGCCCCCGCTATCAGCTTAAGAAAACAGCATTAAATCGCGTCCATACTAATTCGTTAGTATTTTATAAGTTCTAAACCATCTCCTACTCTATCGACTTTATGATTACTCCTGTCTCTTGAAGATGGCTATTTTGTTTTTATAGCGGGGGAAAGAGATGCTGTTGTTATGGACTGTGGCGGTTTGGCCGGTATATAGTTCGGTGACGTTTGTGCCGTCAGGGAAGATGTCGGCAACGGGAATTGGGCGCCCGTCGGCGGGACGCAGTTTTATCAGCAGAGTATCACCGTTGTCGGTGAAGCGGAGGCAGGTGTGGGTGTCGATGGTGCGCTGGCGGCCGGTGCCTATTGCGGGGTTGTCGCGGCGGATTTGGCCGAGGCAGCGGTAATGTGCGAGGAGCGTGCTGTCTATGTCGTTCCAGTTCATATCGGAGCGGAATGCCTGGTCAGCGTCGACGTTGAACCGTGCATCGCTCAGTTTGCGACCTGTCTCGTCGCCGTAGAATATTTGGGCTACGCCGGGCGCGAGGAGGAAGGTTGTGGCGCAGTCAATCATGTTGTCCATGTCGGCATCGCGGTGATATGAGTTGTTCAGGTAGTTGAACGGGTGCCAGTCGTCATGTGCGGCGACACTGTCGGCGTATGCCTGCCAGGTATAGACAATTCCGTCGAGGTCGCCATGCTTGGGAAAATAGAAATTGACCATGCTTGAAAAGCCTGCATCGGCGTAGTCGGGTTTATAGTCGATTGACGCACCGTCAAAGTCGCCGGTCATATAGAAGCGGTCGGTCCACTGCGCTGCAGGGTCGTCGGGATGGGCGGCACGCCATCGTGCAAGCGCATCATTGCATGCTTCGTCAAGTTCTTTCCAACGGTTGAGATGCACGTTTTCGACGATGTCGCAACGGAAGCCATCGATACCGAACTCCTCGACCCACGATGAAATCCATGCCGTGAGATATTGCATCGGCGACCAGTCACGGTCCTTGCGGTATTTACGTGCCGTAGGATTAACCCATGCGTCATTTTTCTTTCCCTCTCCTTTCCATTTTCGCCAAAGAAAATCGGGAATTGCGACAGCTTCGTCGCTTTCGTCCTTGAAATCGGGCATACCGTAAAGAGTGGCTTCAAGAGGATTGCTTTCGTCCCAGCCTTCGTCGGGCATGCGCACCCAGCCGCGGCCGTACCAACCGGTCCAGTTCAGACGGTTCTCATAAAACTTGTCGTAGCTCCACTCGCGGATATGCTGTGCCGCATGCTCCTCTGTAAGACCGGTATCGGCGAAACCGTATTGCACGGCATCGAGAAGCGTAGGGTAACCGGGGTCGTTGAGATTGGCGCCGAGCATCACGCGTATGCCTTGCGAATGAAGTGTGTCGACAAGCTCACGGAACTCTTCCACGGTACCGTAATTTTTGTCAATCTGCGTATAGTCGAGAGGATAGTATCCGTGATAGCCGTAGTGGGGGAAATCGTTGACCGGTCCGCTGCCCGTCATCCACCCGTGGATTTGCTCATATACATCGATCATCCACACCACATCGACCCCGAGCTCGGTGAAATATCCCTCCCTGGCTTTGGCAAGCATGCCTTTGAAATCGCCGCCGTGGAATGTAGCGGCATTCAACCGCTCGCTGCCGTAATCGACGATACGGCCATAGTTGACATCGTTGGTGCTGTCGCCGTTGCAGAAACGGTCGGTAATAACAAAATAGACTGTCGCGTTGCCCCAGTCAAAATCCTTGCCGCGGGACTGTGCCACGACACTCATCACTAAACTCAAAACAGTTGTAAGCAGATATAACCTTTTCATAACAAAATAATTTTTCCACAAAATTACCTTGTTACACCCGACGTGTCAATACTGATTTATAACCATTCGGAGTTACAGCAGTTTCATCGAGGTAGCCGCCATAACGGCTTCGACCGAGTTGCCGACGCTCAGTTTTTCAATTATATTCTGACGGTGGCGGCTGACGGTATGTACACTGATGCCAAGTATATCGGCAATCTGCTTGCTCGGCTTTCCCTCCTTGATAAGGAGCAATATCTCCTTTTCGCGTTCGGTGAGGATACGCTCTTTCCTGTCGGAGAGCGACATGGTGATTATTTCTCCCGTAAGGTTATTTACGATACGCGGATTGATATCAATACCCGCTTCCTGAGAGGATGCCAGATCGTAGCAGCACATTATCAGCCATATTTTGCCGGCCGGCGAATGACGCAGTATCTGCACGCTGTTGTCAAGCACGATATACCGTCCGCTTCTGTCCATTATACGTATGCGGGAGGTCGCCTTATAGTGCAGTTTCTCTTCGGGGGAGAGCGCGTCGACAAACTTGAAATACTCGTATTCGAGCATGCGTTTCTCCACAAGGTCCTCGGGATGGAGGCGGTTGTAGATGATATCCTCGTCGCTTGAATCGACTTCCTGATAGAGCTGCGGCGCATCGGTCAGTCCCATCAGGGCGCCAAGCCGTCCCGCAAAGAGATAGCATCGGTCGCACGAAGCATCGGTGATGACCGAGCATGCCCCGTTGACACTGACATAGCCCTCGGCCAGCCGCCTGCATGCCGCTACTTCGGCGGCATTGAGCAGCTCGCTGTCGAGCGCCTGCGAGTAATATATGCTGTTAATCTCTTTACGAAGTATGTCCATAGATACGGGTTAACGCCGTGTGGCAGCGGCATCATCGTTGTCGAGGCGTTTCACTTCATCGACGCTCTCGATTGCCGATATATGGTTGATGATAGTTTTCAGTTCGGCGTATGAATGCACTCCGAAACGTATTTTGCTTACGACGATATTGCGCTCGGTGACGGAGTTGATTGATTCCATCGGGAGGCGGAATGTATTGGTGATGCAGTCGACTATATCAATGAATAGATGGTTGCGGTCGACGGCACGCACTTTCAGCGTCACGGGATAAAGTTTATCGTCGGCCGTGAAATCGACCGGCACGACATCGTCGCCGTATGACGACGCCATGCTTATAGCTACGCGGCAGTCACGTTTATGTACGGTGAGAGTGCCGGGGAGTACATGGTTGCGTATGCCGATTACCTCCTCTCCCGGTATGGGATTACATTCCGGACAGCAGTAATAGGCACCGCAGGGCACATTCTCCAGATAGCGGCGAATGGCCTTTTTTGCCTTGTAGGTGTGGGCATACTGTTCCCAGTCGCGCTCGGGATGCACGGCCTCGTCGGTGAAAATCTCCACGACGTCGCCGCGCCGCAATGCGGTGGTCACCGGCTCAAGGCGGCTGTTGATACGCGCATACTTGGCATGGTCGCCAAGCTGCGTGTGCACCTCGTAGGCGAAATCAATCACCGTGGCGTTCTGCGGTAGTATTATCTTTTCGCCTTTGGGCGTGAACACCTGTATGTCATCGTTGTAGAACGCTGTGACAATATCCTCCATGTAGCGTTCGTCATGGTTGGGATTGCTGATAGTGTCGTGGAGCACTTTGCGGAATTTGGATATCCACATCAAGATGTTCTCCTCGTTGCGCTCGGCCACGCACCCGAGCTGCGACTGACGTATCATCGCCTCGCTGCTGATATGCACCTCCTGCCAGCGGCCGAAGTCGGGAAGCAGCTTGGCGTGTATGCTCTGATAGCCGTTTTCCTTGGGCGAGTCGATATAGTTGCTCATGCTGCAGTGCTTCTCCTTGAAGCGGTCGGTCAATATGCAGTATATCTTCATCGCCATGACTTTCTCGCTCAGGTGGGTCTGATTCTCATCAAACACCACCTCCACGAAATGGCGGTATTTCAGGTGGTTGAAATCATCGCCGTATTTTCTCATCTTTCGCCACAGGCTGAAGGGACGGCGATAGTCCACATATACCCTGCCTTTGATGCCTGCCGCAGCGAGAGTTTCCTCTATCTGACGGCGGAATGTCTCGAGCTTCTCGCGGTTGGCTTCCACATGCCGTGCCAACAGTCCGGCAATCTCATCATATTCGTCGGGACAACGGTAGCGGAACGAAAGATTCTCAAGTTCGGTCTTGATATTGTACAGGCCGAGGCGGTTGGCGAGCGGAGCGTAGAAATAGTCGGTCTCCCCGGCTATCTTCATCTGCTTTTCGGGCTTCATCGACGCGAGAGTGCGCATGTTGTGGAGACGGTCGGCGAGCTTCACGAGTATGGCGCGTATGTCATACTGCATGGAGTTGAGAAGTTGCCGGTAGTTGTCGAGCTGCTTCGACAACTCATAGTCATGAGTCGGTTTCTTGGTCACGACACGCACAAGAAACGCCACATCGTCACCGAAACGCTCGCGTATATCATCAATGGTATAAGGGGTATCCTCGACCACATCATGCAGGAAACATGCTATCACCGGATTGGCGCCGAGCATCAGCTCCTCCGCCGCGATATTCGCCACGGCAATAGGGTGAAGTATGTACGGTTCGCCGGTCTTGCGTTTCTGCGGCGCATGTGCCTCACGTGCAAGTTCGAATGCAGCGCGTATGCGCGCCATCTCCTCGGCCGACACACGCTTCGCCATGACATCAAACACATGGGCGGCGCGCTCCTCGATTATTTCACTGTAGTCGTTCTGCATGATATATAGCGGGTTGTTAAATGCCCAAAGTTACTAAATTATCTTTATATTATTTAACCAATTTTTCATTTTTTCATACGCGGAATACAGACATTCCTTACAATTGCAGAGAATGTGTTGTTTTCAGATTTATTTCATTCAAAATTTATTTCATTTTTTTATAATTTTGCAATCGGATTTGAATCGTTGCGCAGATTGTGCGTACGGATAATCTGACATTTTTAAGCCTAACTGATATTTACAAACCTAACAAACATATTTTCAAATGAATTTGAAAACAATCCTCACATTTCTTGTTGTCTGGATTGGTTGCACGCTCCCGGCAAAGGGCGCGCTACGGCCTGAATTCAGCGACAACAGCAACGAACATTGGTATTATATCGCCTTCATGGCCGGTGAAACCGTATTTGAAGATGCCGCCACAGGCGGTGAAATCCATACCGCATGGGCCACAAAAAACAATCCGGCTCAATTATGGAAACTTATCGGCACGCCCGAGAATTTTGTCCTTCAAAGCAAATCAGGCCACTTCGCCCGCTTCGACGGCAAACTGAAATCTACCGACGACCGCTCTGCGGCATCACCGCTTGCAATAGTCAACTCCTCCTCATACCATTTTCCCGATGCCTGGGAAATAGAACTGGTCGGCAGCAACGGCGACCGTAAATATTTCAACCAGTGGGGCATGTGCGGACCAGGTGCTACCATCGGCCTGTACGGCAGAAATGACCGCAACAATCCGGTGATATTCATCAATCCCGAAGATATAGTGCAGCAGGCACCGGTGCCGACTGTCAAAGAATTCAACACCGTGGCGGCAACTGATTATATCCCCGTCCACCGCAACACACTATGGTACACCACGCCTGTCACTGCGGCCACCGTCGGCGACCCGTGGACCGAATATGCCCTTCCTATCGGCAACGGCGAATTCGGCGCAATGATTTTCGGAGGCATCGCATGCGACCGTGTGCAGTTCAACGACAAATCGCTCTGGAGCGGCTCCCCCACCATGCGCGGCACCTATCTCAGCTTCGGAAACCTCTACATCGAAGATATTTCCGGCAATTTCGGTTATTCCGCCGATAAAGCCGCCACCGGATATGTGCGCAACCTCGACCTCTCCGAGGGAAAGGCTAACGTCACCTACACCACGGCCGACGGTAATATCACCTACACACGCGAATATATCGCCAGCTACCCCGACAAATCGGTCGCCGTGCACATCGCGGCATCGAAACCGGGGCAGGTAAGCCTCCGCATCAGCCTTTTCAACGACATAAAGAAATCGATAGTAAAACCTGTCTATAAAGATGGCGAAATATCATTTGACGGCGACCTCGACCTTGTAAGTTTCGCCGCCCGCGTCAAACCGACAGCCAAAGGTGGCACCATCACCACCAACAATGACAACATCGAAATCAAGGACGCCGACGAAGTCACCATCGTGCTCGCCGGCGCCACCAACTTCGACCAGCACTCCCCCTCCTACACCTCCGACAAAGCGCGCCTCATGCCTATGGTCGACAAACGTGCGCGCTCAGCCGCGTCAAAAGGATGGAAGAAGCTCCTCGAACGCCACACCGCCGACTATACCGCACTATACAACCGCGCCGAGCTGAAAATAGACAACGCGGCCAACACCCTCACCACCGAGGAGATGATCAAGGCTTACAACAGCGGAAACAACGTGAACGCGCCCACATCATTGATGCTTGAGGAACTCTACTACTCCTACGGACGCTACCTGCTCATCGCCGCTTCCCGAGGCATGGATACACCGTCAAACCTGCAAGGCATCTGGAACCAGTCCGACAATCCGGCATGGCAGTCCGACATACACTCCGACATCAACGTACAGATGAATTACTGGCCGGCCGAAGCCAACAACCTGTCGGAAACCCATCTCCCCTACCTCAACTACGTGCACAGCATGGCGCTCGAGCACGAGGAATGGCCCGAATACGCCCGCCGCGCCGGTGCTACAAAAGGCTGGACCTGCTACACCCAGAACAACATATTCGGACACTCAGACTATGCCGAAAACTATGTCATCGCCAATGCATGGTACACCAGCCACCTGTGGCAGCATTACCAGTTCACACTCGACCGACAGTTCCTCAAAGAGAAAGCATTCCCGACAATGCTCAGCACCACCGGATTCTGGCTCGAACGTCTTGTCAAGGACAGCGACGGCACATGGGTAGCCCCCGACGAATGGTCGCCCGAACACGGTCCCGGCCGCGAACATGGCACCGCACATGCCCAGCAGCTCATCTCCGACCTTTTTGCCTCTACCCTCGAAGCAATCGATATTTTAGGCAAAGATGCCGGCGTCACCCAAGAATTTATCGGCGCCCTCAAAGATAAATATGCCCACCTCGACCGCGGCCTCGCCATCGAGACCTACAACGGCGAATGGGGCGAGCACCTTATACCGGCCGGCACACCGATACTCCGCGAATGGAAGACAAGCCCGTTCACTGTCGGACAAAACGAGCACCGCCATCAGTCGCACCTCATGGCGCTCTATCCCCTCAGCGATATTACCCCTGAAAGCGAATACTTCCAGGCCGCCGTCAATTCGCTGAAACTGCGCGGCGACCACACTACCGGCTGGTCACTTGCATGGCGCCTGTGCCTCTGGGCACGTGCGCTCGACGGCAACCACGCCCACGAGACAATCCGCAAAGCGCTCCGCCATTCCGAAAGCTACGGCCTGACGTATGAGACAGCCGGCGTCTACTACAACCTGTTCGACTCCCACTCCCCCTTCCAGATTGACGGCAACTACGGATATACAGCCGGTGTCAGCGAGATGCTCCTTCAAAGCCACGGCGGCACAATACGCCTGCTGCCTGCACTCCCCTCATGCTGGGCAAAAGGCTCGATGCGCGGACTCAAGGCACGCGGCAACTTTGAAGTAGACCAGCACTGGAGCGACGGCCGGCTTGACGCCTGCACAATCCGCTCCCTCTCGGGCAACGAAGTAAAAGTAGCCTACAAAGACATAGCAAACGCCACCATAACCGACCACAAAGGCCGCCCCGTCAAAATCAAATCCTCCACCAACAACACCGTCACCTTCGATACCCAAAAAGGCGCTTCCTACACCATCGCCTTCCCCCGCTGATGCAATAAGTGTTATACTCTTATATTCTGTGATGAGAGGGGCTGCAAAACTATACTTTCCGCGGTTGAAAACCACGGCTACTACACTGCTGACTGTCAGCTTGCTCTGCTTAGTAGCTGCGGTTTTCAACCGCGGAAAGTATAGTTTTGCAACACCCTCGTTACTGGCAAAATTCAGCAGAAAATTCTTTTTGATAGTCCACTTTCCACAAGACTATATCCCTCCTATTCAGTCACCCGATGTCTCAACGATTGCATCGGGATGCTCCCACATGCTCACGCTACTTCGTGGTCTGCAAGGATAAGTCCGACGTATCGTAAAAAAATTCGCCACACTTTTACATTTATGTAAAACATTTTTCGTAAATTTGCGTTATAAATACAACCGCAAAAGATTATGAGCGAAGTAGAACTACTCTTAATAAACAGTAGCGATAGCTGCACGATGTACACAATTCAGTTCCTTTCTGATGATAAAAGCGAATTTGAAAAATTCATTACCAAATTCCGACATGACGCTGAACTGAATCCTGACTTTCAGGCAATAATGAGGTTTGTTGAACAGATTCTCTCCAACGGTGCTCTGGAGCGGTACTTCCGCAGAGAGGGTAAGATGAACGACTCAGTTGTTGCACTGCCAGTTTTGAAATCAAAACTTCGCTTGTATTGCCTGCGGCTTACCGACAAAATTCTTGTCCTCGGCAATGGAGATGTAAAGAACAGCCGAACATACGAAGAAAACGATACATTGCAGGGGTACGTAATGGACTTACAGAAATTTGAGCGTCTGCTCAGACAAGAAGTGCGTTCAGGCAATGTGGAAATTACCGAAAAAGAAATTATAACCGATAAAACATTTGACTTATGAGGACAGTTAACATTTCTTTAAAAGAAATTTTCAATGAGATTCCTCAGGAGAAACGTGAGGAAACTAGACTCTCTTTTGCTATTTCTAACAGACTGGACGCGCTTATGCATGAAAAGGGATTAAATAAAAAGCAGTTTGCCGAAGCCCTTGGTAAACGGCCCAATGAAATAACGCGTTGGCTGAGCGGCGAGCATAATTTCACGATCTCTACCCTCGCCATGCTTTCCACCTTCTTCGAACAGCCCATAATCACTGTCAGCTAAGCATTCTATAAAATACCTTAAATATTTACCGCCATTGCCGTTTTTCCAATAATTATCTCCTCATGCACTGAGAATTCAGAGGTTAAGAAACAGCTTGCGCATACTTAAGGCACGCGGCAACTTTGAAGTAGACCAGCACTGGAGCGACGGACAGCTTGATGCCTGCACAATCCGCTCACTCTCAGGCAACGAAGTAAAAATAGCCTACAAAGACATAGCCAACGCTACCATAACCGACCACAAAGGCCGCCCCGTCAAAATCAAATCCTCCTCCAACGACACCGTAACCTTCGACACAAAAAAAGGCACCTCCTACACCATCGCCTTCCCCCGCTAACGAACAGTATTCGAAAAACAATAGCTATACCGTAAGGTGTGTAATAATGAACTGCACCCCAAAAGTTTTATATCCAACTTTTGGGGTGCATTGTATTTTTTACTTTAAATAGAACGCGAAATATCTCGTTTTATTTCGGACAAACAATTTAGGCATATAGCCAAACTATTCGGCAAATAAAGATATGTGGACTAATAATCAATCAGTTATTCTTATTGATGAGATTGACTATGACTTTCACCATTGTATCCTTCTCCTCGGTGCGGCTTTCGGCTATCATCAGTGTAAGGGCGACAAGGGTATTGTCGGCGATACGTTTTGAGCCGTCCTCATTATAAAGAATGCCGTTACCATTGAGAAACCACAAGAACAACGTCACGGCAATGCGTTTGTTGCCGTCACTGAAAGAGTGATTTTTTGTAACAAGGTACAAAAGCATAGCCGCTTTCTCTTCAACTGAAGGGTAGAGATCAACGCCTCCAAAGGTTTGATATATCTGTCCAATCGAACTTTTGAATGAATCATCTTTTTCATTTCCAAAAAGAGTACTTCCGCCAAATTTCGCATGAAGTTCGCGTATCACCTCCATCGCATTCTCGTATGTTGCACGAAACGCTTCGTTGCCGGTGGTATCCTCAATCTTCAACTCTTGATAGTCATAACGATCCAACGTATCGAGCGCGTAGGTATAATCTACCACAACATCAAGCAACGAGCGACTATCCTCCGTTAGTTTTTCCTGATTCCGAATAGTACGCCCTAAAACTTTTACCAATTGGCTCAGTTCATCATACTTCTTTTCAGCAACACGCTCATTGATAGCGTATCCCTGCAAAAGATATTGTTTTAATATCTTATTAGCCCATATGCGGAATGCGGTCGCATTTTTTGAATTTACACGATAACCGACTGAAAGTATTGCATCCAGATTATAATGATCTACGACTTCTATGGTCGAACCACGAAAACCACGATTCACGACTGTTTCCATTTTGGAAATAGTCGCACTCCGTTTCAATTCGCCAGACTCAAATATATTTTTCAAATGCTTTGAAATGGCAGGTACTTTAGTGCCAAACAGTTCTGCAATCTGACGCTGTGTAAGCCAGATTGTATCACCATGCACAGTTACATCCAATCTGGTTTCTCCATCAGGAGCATTATATATCACAAGTTTTGTTTCGTTGTTCATTTCCATAACACAAAATTAATAAAATTACCATCATATTGAAGGAAATTTGATAGCTATAATACCATAAGCTATATAATCATAATAATATAATCATAATAATATAATCAACGATGAAACTGTCAACAAGCCGAAGTTAGGCAGCCTCGTTACTTTTCCTGACTTTGACACTTTTCTAGATTATATTTATAGAATATATTGATTAATCTATAAAATCCCCAAAATTGGCGTAATATATTGCTTTTATGCATAAAATCAAACAACTAAAAATCGCATATTATTCCAAAGGTGAAATAGGCTTGTATAATTCTCTACTGTATATCAGATGCTTATAAGATATTACGCTTTTTTGGTGAATTTATAGATTAATAGGGCTAAAGTTTTTTTATGTTGTGTTCTTGGGTGACCCACCGTTAATTTTTGTATATAAGACGCCGTATCCAAACTCCATCGAAATCAAGAAATATGATATTCATCTATTTGCGTCCTATTTGAAGAACAATGATAGGGTTGCACCATAATAACGGAATCCTTTCTCAGTCAATTGGAGTCTATCATCTTTAATGGTTGCTAAATCTTCCACAATAATGAAGTCTATCACGTTCTGATAATTAGAATAAAAATTCGCTCCGAATAAATCTTTGGCTACTGAAAGTGAGAATCCGCCGGAATACCCAGATATGGCTATGAATTTACTCAACAATTCTTGTCGAGGTAATTTATAATGTTGAAGCGACTCATAGGAATAATTATTATTTTGAAGCCATTCTTTGCTTACCAGCTTGCCGAATGTTTGATTCTTCCCCTGATTATAAGAAACACCAAAGTAAGACATGCTTTGTGCTGAAATGCCGAAACCCTTATACTGCCAGCCGTCAAACATACGATGACGGAGATATGATGACAATCCACAATCATCAGGGAGTTTGCTGAATGTATTCCGTCCAAATTTGCTATAGTATCCAAGATTAGTAAGCCCTGCATATAGCTCACAATACTGTTGGAAACATAGTTCTGGATTGATTCTATAACTACCTTTTATTTGATTAGTCCGAAACTCATAGATTGTTACTTGCTCAGGGCTGAGTTCGCGAATAATTGTAAGTTCCTGTTGGACAGACTCTATGGATTGCCCGGGCAATCCATACATTAAGTCAAGGTTAATCTTCTCGATACCGAGATTGTGCCAGTAAACCATCGCCTCACGCATTTCTTTTAGAGAAATTATATTGCGATGAAGTGGTTTCAGTACATCATTTGAGGTTGATTGAACGCCTAATGATAGACGTTTTATTCCCGCTCGAGCGATATAATAGCTCCGAAGACTACCCCAGTAATCATCTACTAATGTATTAAATGATCCTTCAATACTCGGTTCAAAATCTGCCGTCATCTTCTTGTCTGAAATAAATTCACTCAACCAGCTAATAAATCCCGCAAAAATACCCGCATTAACTGATGTCGGAGTGCCACCGCCAATATCCAATCCATAAATTTCGATATTAGGATAACGCCCTACAAAACATTCAATATCAGATATGAGCGCATTAAAATAGTACCGTTGCATTTCTTTTGAAGGGACACACATTTTAGTGTACTCGCAAAAAGAACAGATCTGTTTGCAAAACGGGATATGAATATAGAACGCTATAGGCTTGGAGGGGTCAAAAGGCAATGACCCCTGAGTCGAGTATTTAGCCCAATCATCAGGCGACAGAGGATAGGAGGTGTTGAACAACGGATTGTTCCTCCGTTGTTCAAATAGATGCTGTATGTCAGTATATGATGTTGTCATCATGAAATCCTTGTCTTAAATATTGTCCGTCATACATTAGAGAAGATTCGCAATAGTTCGGATTGGCATAGTTCCGCATATATACCTCTAAGATCTTGCCTTTGTGATTATATAGATAGTTGCTACATTTACAGTCGGCACCTCGATTGCGTGATTCTGTAAAATAAAGATGGGGTATAGCCTCGAAATTTATCTCATTGAAATCGACATAGTGCTCACGACAGTAATCATTCACTTTCATCAGAGACACAAAACCAAGGCGTGGCAATCCAAGTGAGATTGCACACTGAAGCATCTTTTCGACCTCGGTGTCACTGTCGATGTATCCCCGTATCAAATTACAACTCGCATTGACTATATTCATATTTACTACATTAAATGAAAATGCGCCGTCAGGAATTTGGGAGCCATATATCTCAGACAATATATTTTTGTCATAGTGGTGTAGCGACATGGAGATAGAATTCCAGCGAGGGTGGCGCATCAATGTTTGAGATGTTGGGAGTAGACCGTTGGTATTTAAGTGAAAATGAATATCCTTATATCTCGTTGTAGATGCCTGCGCAAGAATCTGATTGACAACTTCCGGTACTATCGCAGGTTCTCCACCTGTTATATTGACGCGATTGACTAAAATCTTTTTTGCTTGCAATTCATCAATGATACGCCATAACTTGCTATGGTCAAACTCAGCTTTTATCACATTGCATCTTGCATTGGAACAAAAGGCACATCGAGCGTTACATCCATTTGTAACCTTGACAAAAAGATTGACCGATGGTGGTATCACGACAGCAGGTTGAGCCCCATATCTACAACCTGCGCTTTTGATAGATATAATCTTGTCAAACAATCTTATCTCCATTACTGTCTGCCTCTTTTCACATCCTCTATGAATTTGAGTTTTTCATCTTGAGTCTTGAATACAAGTCTGCCGTCATATTCTCCGTAAACAGGTAAGGTATTATCATACTTGGGAATATAGTAGTTCCTTATATGTTTATAGGACTTATCTTTTGCAAGAATCTGTTTTGCAATCTGGAATTCGAGCCAATCCGGGATAGAATTAGGTCCTTTCCCTTCTCCACAGGAACGCATATAGCGTCCGGTCTTATCATCTTTGACATAAATCGGAGCCGTACCCAACACTTTAGGGACGAAAACCTCCGGATGACAGGGGCTATCCTCAATGTAGCCTTTTTGAATTGTAGCGTCAAGTCCAAATTGTTTGACTGACTCATCGTGATTCCCAAACATCATTCTTCTCATTTTACCGGCATCTAAAACTCCGTCTGTCGTGATTTCTGACCAAAGATTACGAATTGTCCGCACAAAGAACTGAACAGGATAATTCATACCAGTTGCACCACTCATTACAAAGTAGTAAAATCCTGTTATCGGTGCACACGCAGAGAACTGCAAGACATCGGTGTTTTCAAACAAATCACGTCTTAACTCTTCCGGTTTAGAGTAGCACCGAAATTCATTCAGATATGCTACAAGGTTTATCAGTTTTTCTTTACAATACAAATCGTAAGCTTTGTCGTATGCCGAGAGGAAATTGTTATCCTCAAAAACCACCTTACGCAACCTTGAAACATTGAGAACGCCACCTGCAAATATTTCAGGTTCGTCATGAAGGATTCTTTGCAGGATTCTTACAGAGAGAAATGCAATGTTATTTCCTTGCTCATCAAATCGTTGCAGATATGCGCCTAAGTCTGATAAAGCTTGATCGGCCGAAGTATATTTTTTCTCTTCATTCATACCGAGTATTATATCTGCGAAAGTTCGTGTCATCCCATAACAATGAGTTGTAATTTCACAGCAGCTTTTGTTTTTAACTGCACTTGAAACTTCTTTATCATGGTCATTGCTTATGTGGAGCTCTTTGCATATCTGGTGAACCGTATCAGCTACATATTCATCAAGAAGAGAAAAGCAGTTAAAGAATGAGATATTTGAGTATCGTTGCATTAAGTCATCTGCCTTGAGTATCCTGACTGAGACTCCATTTTCAATCAATTCGTGCGCAGCATCATAGGCACGCTGTTGTTTTCGTTGTCCCTCAAATTCAAACGGAATCGTGCAGACTACTGTCAGGGGGACGTTCGCCTGTTTACAAAATTTTGCAAGCCATTTGCTTCCGAATGTCCCTGCTGATCCGCCAAAACCGGCTACAATAATCACATGTTTCGCTGAACAATCAATCATTGAACGAACCATTGCATTATTCCCGGCATCCGCATAATATCTGATAAACTGCTCTTCTGTGAACGCACGCGGGGTTGTTCCACAAGGGCCATTCTTTATATCACGACGTTGTAGTTCTCCCTTCAACGGGACTTTTGATTGGCTTAAAGAATGTGCATCTGTGTTTAAGACACTGTATTCCACATAACCGAGTGGGCTCTCAATCATTCTTTCAACAGAGTTTGTTCCTCCTCCGCCAATTCCAATAACTTTAATTGGAGAGTCTAAATGCCTTACCCGTTCCGCATGTGCAGCCTCGATCGTATCAAGAATTCTTTGGGGATGTATTGACTGTTTCTCCTGTTCTATATAATCAACGAATTCTATTGGTAGTATCACGTTAGGTAAATTATATGCATTGCGGAACAAAGGTGCAATGTCGTCAATCTTAAATCCGGCTATTCCACAACCGATTTTGGTGACATAAAAGGTCAGTGCCTTTTCATATTCTGCAAATTCTATGAATCTTTCAACATACGGAGTGATTGATTCAATTCCGCCCTGCATTGTCGGGATGGCATAGGAATTGCCTTGCAGCCCCTCGCCCTGCCCCCATACTGCGCCGAAACGGTTCAAAGCAACCCTTGCGGCGCCTCCTGCATGATGAACGGCAAGATTACTACCGAACACGAATATCTCTCGACGTCCCAAAGTCGTAATGTTTTCAGGCGTATATTTCGCATCAAGAGGTATGTCACAAACTCCGGACGGCTGCCGTTCTTCATTTGCTGAAGAATTGAAGCATTCCGTTTGTTTGTGCTTTCTTGACTTGAAAAAATCAAATAGTCCCATTTGTAATTCTATAAAGTATATTTATTCTGTTTAATAACAACTATCAGTGTGATAAAATCGCGTTAGTTTAAAAGTCATCAAATAAAGAGAGTTATTTGACATTTTGGTCTGAATTGGTTATGAGTCCTGCCTGGTTATGAGTTGCTGTAATTCGACACGCTCCAAAGCAGATATTATGGTCAGAGTAGCGACTTCGGTGATGGAAAACCTCTATATTCCAACGGTGGCTATAGAGATTGGAGATATCCATTGCACTGACTTCAGAATTGTTGAATACGAAGCCTACGACAGTATCATTGTCCGTGTCATACACTTGTACAAATCTCATATCCTCAGGATAGAGTTTACTCGACTTATACTTTGTAACTCGAATTCGTGAGTCTTCAATAATGCCTGATTCTGTATTGGATATTTCCAATCTCTATAGCCACCGTTGGAATATAGAGGTTTTCCATCACCAAAGTCGCTACTCTGATTCATAATCTTGATGCTTTTTAACAACAAGATTAATAGACCAATTTCAAATCAAAAAATCAACACATCAATGTATTTAATTAAATATCAATACATTAATAAAAGTTGTTGTTTTTTTTATCGCACAACTACTATTCCAAAACTATTTTGTCAAGGGGGAGTAATCGCGGGAGTAGCGGAGCATCTGGGGGATGTAGGTTTCGGTGTAGTCGATGGTTACGTCGGTTATGTTGCCGTCGGCATCGAATACTGGAGTGTAGACGGGATTTACGAAACCTTTGTAGGGGGCTATGTTGAGATGGGCGTAGCGGTCGAGGACTTCTTTGTGGAGTTTCGGGTCAACCTTTACGGCGTATTTCTCAACGAGGTCGCGGCCTGCTTCGTAGTCGCCTTCGCTCTTGATGCGCTGTATTTCGCCGAGCAGTTCGCCGAAGAGTTCGCGCAGGCGCTTGTAGTCATTTATCTTTATGAATGTCTTGCCGTCGATGTCGACCATCTCGATTACGTTGTCCTTGCGACCATGCTCGTAGGCCCACTCGGAGATGAGTTTGCGGTTGCGCATGTGGGCTTCCTCCACATCCTTGCCCGGTTCGATGCGCATCAGCTGGGTCATGAGGCCGTTGAGTATGTATTTATAGTATTCGGCCTTGTAGGCGTCGGGATTGTCGAGCAATCCGAGTTCGAGCAGCTTGGGATCGGCGAGATAGTAGAGCGCGAAGAGGTCGGCACGTGTCTCCTCAAGGGTAGAGCCGTGGGCCTTCAATGCATCGGGGTCGACACCGGGAAGTAGACGGCCCGAGCCATGTCCGAGGCACTCGTGGAGGTCGGTGTGCAGATTGTCAGTGATGAACAGATAGTCGTCAAGCAGCTTGCGGGTCGGCTCGTCGATGACAAACTCCTCGCTGAAACCGCTGCCGTGCGAAGCCTCGTCGTAGGCCTGGGTGATATTCTCGAGAGTCACCGATTTGGAGCCGTGTGATGCACGAATCCAGTTGGCGTTGGGGAGGTTGATGCCGATAGGCGTAGCCGGGTATGCATCACCGGCAAGAATAGCGGCGGTGATTACCTTGGCGGTCACACCTTTCACTTCATCTTTGCGGAAACGGGGGTCGACAGGCGAATGCTCCTCAAACCATTTGGCATTGGAGCTGAGCGCCTCGGTGCGGTGAGATGCCTCGACGTTCTTGAAGTTGACAATCGACTCCCACGCGCCGGTCATGCCGAGCGGGTCGCCGTAGCTCTCGATGAAACCGTTGATGAAATCGACCTGCGAGTCGGTATCCTCAACCCATTGGATTGAATAATCATCAAAAGTGGCGAGGTCGCCGGTAGTGTAGTATTCAATCAGTTTGTCAATCACGCCGGCCTGCTTGCCGTTTTCGGCATATTCACGAGCCTTTTTCAGATTATCGACAATGCGGACGATGGCATCGGAATAAAGGCCACCGATACGATAGGGCTGCTCGGTCACTTTTCCGTCAATCATAGCCACCCGTGTATTGAGACCATAGGATATTGGATTGACCACGGTTGTATCCTTGAGCGCGTTGTAATAGTCCTCGACCTGCTTCTGAGTGACACCCTCGTAGAGGTTGTTGGCCGAAGTCACGATAAGGTCCTCCCCTTCCGCCTGATTGACGCGTTTGGCCAGCACCGTGGGGTCGAAAATCACCTTGCAGAGCATGTCGAGCCCGGCAGGCTGCTTGTCGGCGGGAAGTTTGGATACTTCATAGCGCAAGAATGTTTCATCAAACTCAGGCACGAACTTGTCCATCGAATAGTGATGGTGTATGCCGTTGCCGAACCATATCTGCTTGAGGTATTTCTCAAGCGCCTTGTACTGGCGCGACTCCTTGTTGCCCGAATAATTCGTATAGACGTTTTCGATAAGCTGACGTATGGGGAGATTGTATTTGCCGTTCTGATCCCAGAGGATGTCACGTCCCGCGATGGCGGCTTCGGTCAGGTAATAAACCAAGGCTTTCTGTCGGGGAGTAAGTTTTTCAAAATCGGGTACTTTGTAGCGGAGCACCTCAATGTCGGCAAAACGGTCGACCACGTAATTGAAATCGCTGTTGTCTTTCGCCATAGCTGATTGGGTTGATACGGCGGCAGCCATGATTGCCGCAGCCGCGATATATCTTAATTTCATATTGTGATGAATTATAGTGTTATTCCACATAGAGCACCAGTCCCTTGAGGTATTCCCCTTCGGGGTGGTAAATATTGACGGGATGGTCGGCCGGTTGCGTCAGTTGCTTTATGATACGCACCCGTCGGCGTGACTGCGCCGCAGCCGAGAACACGGCAAGCCGGAACTGCTCGCGGCTCACGGCCTGCGAGCATGAGAATGTAAAGAGTATGCCTCCGGGAGCGATTTTCTCAAATGCCTTTGCATTGAGACGCTGATAGCCGCGCAACGCGTTGCGGAGCGCCGAACGGTGCTTGGCGAATGCCGGAGGGTCGAGGATAATGAGGTCATGCTCGCCCGACTCCATATTGTCGAGATATTTGAAAGCGTCTTCGGCAAGCGCCTCGTGACGGTTGTCGTCAGGGAAATTAAGGCCGATGTTGGCCGACGTTAGCGCTATCGCCTTGGCCGAGGAGTCGACCGATACCACACGCCGCGCGCCTCCTCGCATGGCGTAGACGGAGAAACCGCCCGTGTAGCAGAACATATTGAGCACCGAACGACCGCGTGAAAAGCTTTCGAGAAGCGCACGGTTGTCGCGCTGGTCGACAAAAAATCCTGTTTTCTGTCCTTTGAGCCAGTCGATATGGAAATGCAGCCCGTTTTCGGTGGCGATATTAGTATCGAAACCGCCGACGAGATATTCGTTGACGGGGTCGAGACGCGCTTTATATGGCAATGTCGTTTCCGATTTATAATATACATTGGCCACTTCAAGGTCCTCAAGCTCGGTAAGAGCCATCGCGATTATGTCGCGGCAGTAATGCATACCCGGACTGTGAGCCTGCACCACCGCGGTCTTTCCGTATATATCCACCACCAGACCGGGGAGAAAGTCGCCTTCGCCGTGCACCAGACGGTAGGCGTCGTTGTCGGGTCGGTCAAGGTTAAGCGTACGGCGCATGGCAAGCGCCTCTTTCAATCGGCGGGCGAAGAAGTCCTTATCGATTTCCGTATCGCCGAAATCGAGTATGCGCACCGCGATACTGCCTATCTGGTAATGCCCGACACCGATGAAACGGCCGTCGGACGCGGCAACCGCCACCACATCACCCTCCTCTACTGCCGGTGGCACTCCGGTCAAAGCTCCGGAAAATACCCAGGGGTGAAATCTGTCAAGCGACTCCTCTTTGCCGCGGCGTAATGTCAATATTGTCCGTTTTTCCATGACTGCATCGCATTATTTGAAGATGAAACGATAGATGTCGTTGCCGTTGGCATAGAGCAGCAACGCCAGAAGGAAGAACATACCGCAAATCTGCGCACGTTCAAGAAATTTTTCCGACGGTTTGCGCCGTGTGACAATCTCCCACAGCACGAACAGCACGTGGCCGCCGTCAAGTGCCGGAATCGGCAGGATATTCATGAACGCAAGGATAATCGACAGGAAAGCCGCCATTTCCCAGAATGTGCGCCAGTCCCATTTCGGCGGGAACAGGCTGCCTATGGCGCCGAATCCGCCTATCTGCGACGCGCCTGACTTGGTGAAGAGCAGTTTAAGCGACTTGACATACGTAGCAAACTGATTTGCTCCGTCGGCAATACCCTTCGGTATGGCGTTGAAGAAATTGTATTTTATGATTTCCGTCTCGTAAATCTCGTACGGAGCTTTGAGTCCGAATCCGAGTTTACCGTCCTCGGGAGTAGCATTGAGCACTACCTCCTTATCGCCGCGCACCACAGTAACGGGCACCTTCTTGCCCGACTTGGCCACAAGTTCGGCCGAGAGTTCGGTAAACGACGGTGTGGGCACGCCGTCAATGGCGATGATATGGTCATTCTCCTGAAGACCGGCCTCGGCGGCCGGCGAACCGGCGCTTACCTGCTTTACGACGACCGGCAGACGGTATTCAAAGAATCCGTGCTCGAGAGTGGTGGCAAAGCCTTCGGGATTGTGTATGACGGTGTCGCGGCCGTCACGGCGGAGGGTCACCTCTTTCGCCATGGCTACGTTAAGCACATTGTCACGGTCCTTGGCCTCGACCGGTTTGCCGTCGGCAAGCAAAATGATGTCGCCGTTCTTATAGCCCGCTTTCTGCGCTTCCTCGCTGAACTCCATGCCGGCGTATGCATTCTCGTATGGAATTGAACGGTCGCCCCAGTACCATGCTATGCCTATATAGATAAAACATGCAAGTATGAAATTGAACAGCACGCCGCCGACCATCACCAGCAGTCGCTGATAGGCGGGACGCGAACGGAATTCGTCAGGTTTGGCAGGCTGCGCCATCTGCTCCTTGTCCATCGACTCGTCAATCATGCCGGCGATTTTACAGTAACCGCCAAGCGGCACCCAGCCTATACCGTACTCGGTATCGCGCCATGACGATTTTTCCCTGCCGTCTTTTGTTTTTTTACGTTTTGCCGGAGCTTTCGGCTTCCATTTCACCAGCGAGAACCAGGGATTGAAAAAAAGATAGAATTTTTCGACTCGTATACCGAACACGCGTGCGAAAAAGTAATGTCCGAATTCATGCACAATCACCAGCAACGCGAGTGCCAGAACCAACTGTGCTGCTTTAATCAAAAATGTTTCCAATGGGATATTGCTTTTATTTTAGATATTGCGTTATTTTATTGAATGCGATGTGTCGACATCAATTGCATCATGGGCGTTTCCTCGCTGCGACCGACGCCTCCGCCCGTGCACGCGCTTCGGCATTAGTATTGACATAATCCTCATAATTTGGATTGGCGATAAAATCGACCGCCGAAAGCGTCTCCTCAATCAATGCATATATATCGGGGAACGATATATGGCCGCGGAGGAATGCCGCCACAGCCACTTCATTCGCAGCATTGATGATACATGCCGTATTCCCCCCCTTATCGAGAGCGAAATGACCCAACTGTATTGCCGGGAAACGGGAGCTGTCGGGAGCCTCGAATGTGAGCTGCGCGCAACGCTCGAGCGTCAGCGGAGAGTCGGTTGTAGCCAGACGCGAGGCATCACCGAGGGCATAACGTATGGGCAGACGCATGTCGGGCACCCCGAGCTGCGCTTTCACCGAACCGTCGACAAACTCGACCATCGAATGCACTATCGACTGCGGGTGCACCACAGGCGTGATTTTATCTCCGGGGATGTCGAAAAGCCAGCGTGCCTCGATGATTTCAAACGCCTTGTTCATCATCGTGGCAGAGTCGACTGTGATTTTCGAACCCATACTCCAGTTGGGATGATTGAGTGCGTCGGCCACCGTGACGCGTGCTATCTGTTCTTTCGTCAGTTTGCGGAACGGCCCCCCGGAAGCGGTTATTATGAGGCGGCGCACATCGGAGGGATTTTCACCGACAAGACATTGGTGGATTGCCGAATGCTCGGAATCGACTGGCAAAAGGCGGGATTCCGACCGCTGCAAGGCTGCCGTGACTATGTCGCCGGCCACCACAAGGGTCTCCTTGTTGGCAAGGGCGATATCCTTGCCGGCCGAAATGGCCCGGAGCGTTGGCGCAAGCCCGCTGTAACCGACAGTCGCCGTCACGACACAGTCGAAAGTGTCGCGCTCCATCGCATCGGCTATAGCGTCGCTTCCGCACGCCGTGACAATGCCGAGCGGCTCGAGAGCGTCCTTAAGTTTCCAGTATTTTGAAGTGTCTGCGATAATCGCCATCGACGGGCGCCATTTCACGGCCTGCTGAATGAGGGTGTCGACCTTGCTGCCCGCTATGAGCATGTCGACTTTGAAGCGGTCGGGATAATGGGATATGACATCGAGTGTCTGCGTACCGATCGAGCCCGTTGAGCCGAGTATCGCAATACGTTTTGATTGTTTCATTGCAAGAGAAAACTGTTCACACTATTTTTTCAACTTACAAAGTTAGCACATTTACCTCAATTCCCACAATTAAATAATGTAAAATCTCCCATAATAAACTTTTTTCCCAGACGTTTGTAAATGTAATACAAATACATTAATTTTGCCATATAATATATTACACTATGGATATAGCACTCCCTAAAAAAAATCAAAGTTTCCGTTTGTCGGTCGATCTTATAGAACGACTTCGCCAACTTGCAAAACGCCAGAACCGAAGTCTCAACAACTACGTGGAGACATTACTGCTTGATGCCGCATATTCCGAACCGAATGAAGATACTCTTGCGGCCATGAAAGAAGCTCAAAGCGGCGCTTTGCGTAATTCAACACCGCTCGACCTTTCTTCTGTTGAGGCGATGGAACGCTCTATGGGTTTATGAAAAAGCTCCACCCCACTACCCAATACAAGAGGGACTATAAGCGGTTTCGCAACAATCCGTCAAAAGTAAAAAAGCTGATGGTTGTTCTGGATATGCTTCAGTCTGAAATTCCGATTCCTCCGGAATACAGCCCGCACATGCTTGTCGGCAACTATTCCGGATATATGGAATGTCATATTGAGGGCGATTTTCTTTTGATTTGGTTTGACCGGGATACGGATCAAATAGACTTGGTGCGTCTCGGTTCACATTCCGAATTATTCAGACAATAATATCAACGACACCAATCAGAAAGGAATATAGTCGAGGGGACGGAGAGCCTGCCCGTCACGGCGCAGCTCGAATTGCAACGGCACACCACTGTCTTTCCGATACTGCCCGATACGCGAATCGGCATCAATCGCCACCCCTGTTCGAGTATAAATTTTGCTTAGGCCGGAGTAGCGCGACAGATACCCGTCGGGGTGCTGTATTATCACTACATACCCTTTGTCACGGTCCATGTACTGGTCGATGACAGTACCGCGGTTGATAGCATACACGCCGGTAACAGCCTCCGTTATCTCAATATGCGGGACAGCGGGATTATCACCCGCCGTAACCATCGCATCCCTTACGGGCGGGACAAACAGCGGGGCCTCGGCAAGAAGCTCCTGACGGTCTTCCAATATGAAATTCTCGCGCTCACTGTACATTCTCACGAACTCACTTTCCACCGCGCTGCGTCCCGTCAAAGCCACGGAATCCTGACGTGCGGCAAGCGAATCTGACGGCACGCTCCGCCCTGCAGCCGTCATCATGCTGTCAGCCGCGATTTCGCCCGTCATTATCGCGCTTACATTATTCAGATAACTGTCATATATCTCAAGCTGACGCGCAAGGGAATCGGCACGCGCATCGACCTGAAGCAGGTGCCGGCGCTCACTGCCCGTAAGATAGCCGGGAAGAAACGTGCGCAACGGCGTAAGCGAAATAAGCATCACACCCGCGCTGAACACCGCCAGAACAGCCACCGTTATCAGCAATATAAGGCGTTTGCGCCCCATCTTGACAGTCCATATCCGGTTCAGCCCATTCTCATTGAACAGCGACAAACGATACCTTTTCGGTGTCTTAAATCTAATATTACGACGTTTTTGTTTCTCCATGACACAAAGTTAATAAAAAAATCATTAACTTTGTCTCCGTTTGTACTTCAACATCAGAATATATGACACTGATACATTCCATAAAAAGAGGTCTCGCGGCGGCTTTGTTGATTTTGGCTGCTTACGCTCCAGCAATAGCCATCGACCTCCCTGTCACCACTGTCAACGGCAAAGACTATTATTACTACGATGTCCAGCCCAACGAAACACTTTTTTCGCTCTCGCAGCGTCTGGGCATATCGCGTGAAGAAATCATAAATTACAATCCGGGAGTTGACGGTGACCTCAAAGCATATACACGCCTTTACTTCCCGGTGGAGTCCGGACTGTCGACAATTTCGGCCGGCGACCATATCACCTCAACACATGTCGTGGCAAAGGGAGAAACCCTTTACGGAGTCTCGAAAAAATACGGTATCAGCGTAGACAGGCTCATAGCTCTCAACCCTTCGGCCCGCGACGGAATAAAATCAGGCGACAAACTCGTAATCCTTCAGGAAGACACAGTGCCCGCGACAACAGACAAAACCACGCGCAGTCAGGGTGGCACCCACACCATAGCCAAAGGCGAGACTTTGTACCGCATCGCGGTAAACAACGGCATCACAGTCGAGCAACTTCTCGCCGCCAATCCCGATCTCGACGCCTACAATTACTCTGAAGGCACCGTACTCAACATTCCGGGCAACGATAATTCGGTACGTAATGCCGCCGATGTCACAGTGGTCGACGCTGATCTCCGCCCCGTCGATACCCCTGAGACTACAAAGCGCAGCAACCGTACTTCAGGCGACCTCGCACAGTTGCGCGCCAACGCTGTCGAAGTATCCGTAGACAATCTCGGCGGCAAAACAGAAAAAGACAGCAATGAGTCGTCGACGACCGTCACGCCGAGTGAAAATATTTCCCGGACGCAGTCTGAGACCTTTTCTGACACTTCAGCCGACGAAGCAGTAGTCAAAGACGCTTCCGCTCCTTTCAACATAGCCGTGATGCTTCCTTTCAATCTCGACCGTGAGAAAGTGGAAAAAGAGGCTGAAAACTTCACTGAATTTTACCGCGGCTTCCTGCTCGCAGCCCAAAACCTCAGTCAATCGGGACGGCAGGTCAATATACATGCCTACGACACCCGAGGCGACCTCGACACCGTAAAAGAGCTTATGGCACGCGACGAAATGGCCGCCATGGACATTTTTGTAGCGCCGGCAGCCACAACCGAACTCGATTACATAATCTCACAGGCCGACAGCGACCGGCAGTTCATATTCAACACATTTGCCGTGCGCAACAATTCCTATCTCACCAATCCGAATGTCATTCAGGCCAATATTCCTCACACGATGATGTATCAGCGAGCCATCGATGCCTTCATGCGCGAAATGGACGGACGCACACCGATTTTCGTACAGCGTATCGGAGCCACCGCCGACAAAGAGGAATTTACCTCGATGCTCAAATCGCAGCTTGCCGACAAAGGAATTGAATTTAAAGAAATAACCTACGAAAATGCGCTCAAGGACGAAGATTTCGAAGGATTCGATACCGCCGCTTCCTACGTTATAATACCGCTGTCGAGCTCAGCTACCGAATTCAACAAAATAGCCCCCCAGGCCAAACGCTTCAAGGATACGCTCAGTTCGGAAAACGGGCTGGCCCTTTTCGGCTATCCCGAATGGCTTACGTTCCGCGGCGACCGCAAGGATAATCTCGGTGCCCTCAACGCCACCATATATTCTCGGTTCTATTACGACGACACATATTATCCGGCACGACGCGTGGTCGATGCCTACCGTCAGGCCTACGGGCACGAAATAAATTCCGCAGTGCCGTCGCAGGCTCTTATGGGCTATGATGTGGCAAGTTTCATAATCAAATCCCTGCGCAATAACAACGGCGATTTCCATATCGGCATCACACCCTACGAGGGCATGCAGACCGATTTCAATTTCTCCGACAGCAACTGCGAGGGACTCGTCAATACGAGTGTAGAACTTATAAAATTCCGCGACGGAGGATTTACCGAGCATCACAATATCTGATTCCTATGCGACGTATAGTTTTATTGCTGACAGTATTTCTCGGGACTATGTGCGCCAAAGCCCAGACCCACTACATACCGCATGTATGGGTGGGCGGACATGCCGGAATGACGATGTCGGAGATGTCGTTTTCGCCGTCGGTAAGGCAATCGATGGTGCAGGGCATGACGGCGGGTCTGTCGTTCAGATATGCCGAAGAACGTCATGTAGGACTAATAGCCGAGTTCAATATCAGTCAGCGCGGATGGAAAGAGGATTTCGAAGGTGCACCGTTCAGCTACAGCCGTCATCTGACATATATGGAGATACCTGTCCTGACACATATTTTCTTCGGTTCTCCTAAATTCAAAGGCTTCTTCAATCTCGGTCCCGTAGTAAGCTATATGATTGGAGACAACATAAAATCCGATTTCGATTACGCCCATCCCGACCAGGTACCCGGATTTCCGCTAACCAACCGCTCCACCGAACAGATGGCTATGGAAATCAAGAATAAATTCGACTACGGCATCACGGCCGGCGCCGGCTGCGAATTCGTTGTAAAGCGCCGCCACGCCTTCACACTCGAGGCCCGCTACTATTTCGGCCTCGGCAACATCTACCCCTCAAGCAAAAAAGACACCTTCAGCGCCTCCCGCGGCACCTCCATAATGGTAACCCTCGGCTACATGTTCCGGTTGAAGTAGCTACCGGTGAACCAGTGTCCATAATAATTATAGTAAAAGGCTATTTTCTCATTAGGATTTGCGGGAATTAATGCGTGCATTATACATCTGTTCTTTGATACCGCCATTTTTCAAAAAGTCATCCTGCAGATTATCTATATACTTTTTAAGGAGGAAATCGGCCTGATGAATCAATGTAATAGCTATATTGCAGATGGTCTCATCACTTCGTTCACGTATCGCCTCACGGTAGAACGCAGAATCATTTCTGCGGGAACATATCCCTCTTGTTTTTACCGCTTTTTCAGAATTAATATCCCACATCGAGAGATTCCTTACTCTCAAATAATCTTCATAGTCCAACAATAATTCCTGTAGACTTGCCTTAGCTACATTAAGTAATTTGATTTCACTCTCCACAGAGGTAGTTCCGGCCTCGCATCCTTCCGCTATATTCTGACGTCCGCTACGTGCCGCCTGAATCATCTGGTCGACCGTACGGTCACCGATACAAAGATATTTGTGGGCAAAATAATATGTAATATCATAGATGCATTCCGCTTTTTGAAATGCTATCAGATTTCTATAATTGCCTTTCTGCCGTAAAAACGTCTTTGCCATAAATCAACTGTTTAGAGTATTAATGATATTAGTAAATAAATAGGAGGGATAGGAGGGATAAGAGGAATAGGTGCTATAGGTGCTATAGGCCCTATACGGCCTATTGGGCTTATGATGCGTATCGTGGATATTGGGCTTAGTGGGCCTATGACTCCTATCTGGCCAACCCATCTCTCCTCTGCCGCTATATCCTGAATAGGCGGCGGGAGGAGGCGGTGGTTATGTCTGCGAGGGTTGAGAGGGGTATTGCGAGGGTATCGGCTATGTAGGCGGCAGTATGGAGGAGGTAGGATGATTCGTTGCGTTTGCCGCGATGGGGTACGGGAGCGAGATAGGGGGAGTCGGTTTCGAGCAGAATGCGTTCCGCACCGATCACGGGCAGGACTTCACGCACTTTTGAATTCTTGAATGTCACGATGCCGTTGATGCCGAAGTAGAAATCGCCGCGGCGGCGTATGCGCTCCACGTCATCGGCTGTACCGCCGAAACTATGGAATACTCCCTGCGGCACTTTATCAAGACTGTCAATCACCTCAAGTGTCTCGTCGAGTCCGTCGCGGCAGTGTATTATTACGGGTAGGTCACGTTCCGAAGCCATTATCATCTGGCGTTGCAGCACTTCCATCTGACGCTCACGGAACTGCTTATCCCAGTACAGGTCGATACCGATTTCCCCTATCGCCACATAATCGGCGGGGCGGGATGCCAGTTCGTCGGCCACATACTGCAACTGCGCCTCGACGCTGTCGCCGTTGACCTCGGTAGGATGATGTCCTATCGCCATGAAAGTGTTGCGGGGATAGCGGCTGTGAAGCTGCCGCATAGGCTCCAGTGTACTGCGGTCGACATTGGGAAATATCATCGTATCCACTCCTGCGGCTACTGCCCTCTCGACAGCCGCGCCGCAATCAGGAGCAAACTCCTCCAGATAGAGATGTGTATGCGTATCAATCATGATGCGTCATTTTTTGCGGCCAATCAGAGAATGTGCGAAATCAATAAAGAAACTTTGCGTATTCTCGTCCAGTCCTGTTGTCGCTATCGCATCGACTGCAATCTGCAGATAGCGAGCAACCTCCCTTTCAGCCTTCTCCTGCAATCCGTATTGCTCATATACTGAACGTATCGCTGTAATCTTTTCCGCACCTGAGAGGTGTTGCCTATATAGGTCGGCCATTGTCTCCGGAGCCGCATATTTCGCAGAGATATACAGCCACGTATGCTTGTCATTCAGTATGTCACCGCCGATAGGTTTGCCAAGAGTAGCCTCGTCACCGAATACATCAAGAATATCGTCCTGTATCTGGAACGCAATCCCCAGATACTTGCCATAGTCATAAAAGGCCGTACGCACTCTTGCTGGAGCACCGCCACAGATAGCACCGATGAGACATGCGCCCCCGAGCAATGCTCCCGTCTTTAACGAAATCATCTTGATATATTCTTCAAGTGTCACATCATAACGCTTTTCAAAATCCATATCGAACTGCTGTCCGGCATCCACATCTAAAGCAATTCCGTTGAAACATCTCACCAATTCTACAATTACTTCATTTGGAAGACATACATGCAATAAGCAATCCAAAGCGACAGATAACATGGCATCGCCTGACAGAATAGCTTGCGCCGTATTCCATTTTTTCCACACAGACGGCTGTCCGCGACGCATTGGAGAATTATCCATGACGTCATCATGAAGAAGCGTAAAATTATGATAAACTTCCACGGCGACAGCCGGTCCCAGGACTCGATGAGGCGAAACACCGAGAGCCTCAGCTACCGCCAATGTCAGCACAGGGCGCAGACGTTTTCCATTACCTCTCATAGTATATACAATAGGATCGGAAAGTGAGTACGGCGGTTGGAAATGCACACCTAAAATCGCGTTGTTTATTATACTTGAATATTCCTCTACTGTTTTCATTTTTGTATGTTATATTATAATCGTCCGTTATCGTTATATGAGTAATAGCCGTGCGGGGTTATTATGATATGGTCGAGCACACGTATGTCGAGCAGTTCGGCCGCGCTCTTCAGCTGTCGCGTCAGCTTGTCGTCGGCCGGCGACGGATTCAGGTTGCCCGACGGATGGTTGTGCACGAATATAAGCCCCGACGAAAGTTTGTCGAGGGCGCTTTTCATCACTAACTTCACATCGACAAGCGTACTTGCCGTACCCCCTCTTGATACCGTTTCCTCAAAGATGATACGGTTGGCACGGCTCAGATGCACCACACGGAACTCCTCGTAGTTGAGCAGTTCCATCTGTCCGCGCATACGCTCGTAGACCGTCTCGCTTCCCCTCACCTGCGGGTCAAGCTGCTTCATGTCGAGCGCGCAACGGGCACCCAGTTCGAACGCGGCGGCAAGCGATATTGCCTTAGCCTCCCCTATCCCTTTATACTTTTTCACTACCTCATGCATCGACATGCGTGCCAGACGCGACAACCTGTTGTCGTTGTCACGGAGTATATCGCGGCTGAGGTCGACTACCGACCGGCCGGGCAGTCCGCTTCCGAACACTATGGCGAGCAGTTCGGCGTTTGACAGCGCCCCGATGCCCTGACGCAATGCCTTTTCACGCGGTTTGTCGGCGACATCAAGATCGGCCACGCGTGTACTCTCGGTCTGTACCGGAGGTTTGTCATACTCTTTCATAGCGCGATTGTAATTTATTTTCCCTTACGTGCGGCAATTTCCTCCTCGATATTGCGCCCTTTGCCCAATATAATCTTGGTAAAAAATGCCTTTATAAATCCCGTACCGTATCCTACGAGCTGAATGAAAGCCGCCGGTACAGCCATGAGCGCCACTTTGACGCTGTGAGTCGATACCAGAGCCGAGACAAACAGTGCCAGCGCATACACTCCTATCGGAGCAAGAAACCACGGGGAAACGAAAATCGCCCCTGCAATCAGCATAAGCAGCCCTATCACAAAGCATGCCGGCAAAGCATGTACAAGTTTCATCGAGCCTGGATAGAGCAGCTTGAGAGTGATACGCGACATGCCGAACACATGTACCTGCCTGAAAAATTTCCTGAAACTCAGACGGCGCTTGTGGTACACCGGACAACGGCGTATCAGTCCGGTGGTAAATCCGGCAGCCTCGATGCGTTTGCTCATGTCGATATCCTCGGAAAACATCTCGCGGAAGCCTCCCACCTTCTCATAGACTTTACGGGAGAAACCCATATTGAACGTGCGCGGTGTGAATTTCTCCATACTCGCTTTGCCACCACGTATGCCGCCGGTAGTGAGAAACGACGTCATCGCGAAATTGATGGCTTTCTGTGTGTCGGAAAACGACTCGTGGGCCGCATCCGGACCACCGAAACAATCAAACGGCGTCGTGTCAAGAACTTCGGCAAGCGTGGCGAAATAGTCCGGCGGAATTACGCAGTCGGAATCGAAGAATACGAAATAATCGCCCGACGCGTGTTCCATCGAGTTGTTGCGTGCCGGCGAACGACCTATATTCTCCTGCACTAAATATTTTATATCGATTTTTCCGGCATATCGGTCGCAGACGTCACGGCACGGTACGGTCGAGCCGTCCTCCGTGATGACCACCTCGAAGTTTTTCACTGTCTGTCCGGCAAGACTCGCAAGCAAGTCGTCAATTTCGCCGGGACGGTTGTACACCGGTATTATAATCGAAAATCTTGGCATAATATGTACGGTTTTAATCGTTTTGTTCAGCACATACGGTTGCGGTAATCCTCGTAGGTAAAGCGTCGCAGATATTCAAGCGAGCCGTCATGACGGGCAAGCACGATGTCGGGATGCTGCAGACCGTTGAACATGGTGGTCTTGACGGTAGTGTAATGGTTCATATCCTCAAGCGTAAGCCTGTCGCCCGCTTTGAGCGGCGCGGTAAACTTCCAGTCGCCCACATAGTCACCGCTCAGGCACGAATTGCCGCCGAGACGGTAAGTATAGAGCGCTGTGTCCTCATCTCCGTCGACACTCTCGCTGACAATCGGCTTATACGGCATTTCGAGCGTGTCGGGCATGTGGCATGCGAACGAGGCGTCGATAATGGCTGTGCGCACCCCCTGGTTTTCCACGACATCCACCACCGAGGTAATAAGGTCGCCGGTACGCCACGTGAACGCGCTGCCCGGCTCGAGAATGACCTGCACGTGCGGATGACGCGCCTTGAAGTCATTGAGGAGAGAGATAAGATGGTCTACATCATAACCCTCGCGTGTCATCAGATGTCCGCCACCCATATTGACCCATTTGACATTGTCGATCATCGCGCCGAACTGCTGCTCGAATGCCTCGAGCACCTTTGCCAGGTCGTAGGACGAGGATTCGCAAAGCTGATGAAAATGCAGACCCTCGATACCTTCGGGCAGCTTTCCTCCGAGCATATCGGCCGTAACGCCGAAACGCGAACCGGGCAACGCCGGATTGTATATGTCGGTCTCGATGACCGAGCACTGCGGATTGACGCGCAATCCGGGCGACACATGATGTCCGTCGCCGGCGTTATGGACGTCAATATCTTTCCTGAACCGTAGATACTGGTCGACAGAATTGAATGTGATATGCGAACTACCGGCGATATACTCCTTTATCGTAGCCGGAGTATATGCCGGACAATAGGCGTGCACGCGGTGGCCGAGCTCATCGTTGCCCAGCCGCATCTCGTTGATTGAGCTTGCAGTGCTCTTGAAGCCGTATTCACGGAATATGTCGAATGTGCGCCACAGCGCATTGGCTTTGAACGCCATGATTATCTCTGCGCCCGTGAGCCGGCGCACGCGGTCAATCAGGTCAAGATTGCGGCGTATCTTGTCCTCATACACAATGTAGAACGGGGTCGGAAGCGATGATATGTCGTGATTCATTTTTTACCGTATTTATTTTTACTGTCGTAGACTGATTATATGATTTTAAATCTTGCGAATTTAAGGAGAAGTGTCTTTATCTCGAGGTTGGAGAATTTAACGACGATGCGCGCGTTCACGCCTGACAGATCAAGTTCCTCTATCGTGCCGAGACCGAAACGTTCATGCTCAATCGACATCCCTTGCGCGAGTTCTCCGGCATCATGTACCCTGAACGAACCGTCGTCTGACGCCGAAGCATTGCGTGAAGATTTCGGGGCGGCAGGTCGGTCATTTTTCACTTGCCGGGCATTCGCGGAGACGCTGTCACGCCCGAAATATTTCGCGCGGTAATTGTCGGACGACGAATACGACGAAGCGTCGACTGACGATACGACCGGAGCCGAGTGGAATGAGTCTCGGTATTTGCCGACCGGGTCAAACGACGGCGCCGTGCCGAGCGCGTTGCCGTTGGTCACACACAGATAGCGTCCTTCGATGTCGCGCAGGAAGCGTGACGGCGAGCATGTCACGGTCTGGCCGTTGCGGAAGCGGCTCGATGCATAGCTCATCATGCAGTATTTCTTGGCTCGCGTGATTGCCACATAGAGCAGACGGCGTTCCTCCTCTATTCCGGCAGGCGAGTCCGACGACATGGCCGACGGGAAAAGCTCCTCCTCCAGGCCGACAATGAATACATGGGCGAACTCCAGACCTTTGGCGGCATGCACCGTCATAAGAGTCACGCGCTCGGTATCCTCCTTGTCGACATCCTGGTCGGTAAGCAAAGATACCTGCGACAGATACTGCGACATGTCCGGACAGTCGTTGCCCTCCTGCTCGCGCTGGGTCTCGGCGAAGTCCTTGACGCCGTTTAAAAGCTCCTGCAGGTTCTCCTGCTTGGAGATACTCTCCGGCGTATGGTCGGTTATGAGCGACGACAACAACTTAGTATCGCGGATTATCTTTACCGAAAGCTCGTCGACCGGCATTCGGGCTGCATTCGCGTCGATAAACGACTGTATCATCATGCGGAAGTCGTTGAGCTTGCGTCGGGTGCCTGAATTCATGCCGAGCGTGTCCTCGTCGATGGTCGAGATGACATTCCAGATACTCTTGCGGCCGTCGATTGCGGCGCGTACAAGCTTGTTGAGCGTGGTGTCACCGATACCTCTTGCCGGGTAATTGATGATACGCCGCAACGCCTCGTCATCGTCGGGATTGACCGTAAGGCGGAAATATGCTATCGCATCCTTCACCTCTTTGCGCTGGTAGAACGACAGGCCTCCGTATATGCGGTACGGGATATTGCGTTTGCGTAACGACTCCTCGAGGATACGCGACTGCGCGTTGGTGCGGTAGAGCACTGCATATTCGTCATATCCTTCCGGCTCCTCCCGCTTGAGGTTGGCAATATGGGTCGCCACCATGAAGCTCTCCTCATAGTCGCTGTAGCATTTCACCACGTCGATGCGGCTTCCCACCGCATTTTTTGAGAACACCTGCTTGGGTATCTGGTTGCGGTTTTTGGCTATGAGGGTATTGGCGGCGTTGATGATGGTCTGCGTCGAGCGGTAATTCTGTTCCAATTTGAATGTGGCGAGATTGGGATAGGCGTTGCGCAGATTGAGTATATTCTTGATATTTGCTCCGCGGAACGAATAGATGCTTTGCGCGTCATCACCGACGACGCACAGATTGTTGTCGCCCGACGTAAGGCGCGACACGATGAGATGCTGCGCGAAGTTGGTATCCTGATACTCGTCGACGAGTATATAGCGGAAAAACTCGCGGTAATGGTTGCACACGTCGGGATTGTCGCGGAGCAATACGTTGGTATAGTAGAGCAGGTCGTCGAAATCCATGACATTGGCTACGGCACAACGGCTCCTGTAGGCACGGTAAATCTGTGCCAGCAGCGGACGCCGGCTGCGGCGGTCGGCCTCGACAAGCTCGCGGTTACTCTCGTAAGCCTCGGGCGACAGCAACGCGTTTTTGGCCATCGATATGGCCGACTGCACCACGTTGGGCTTGTACACCTTGTCGTCAAGCTCCATATCCTTCAGGATAGTCTTTATGAGAGCTTTCGAGTCAGACGTGTCATATATCGTGAAATCGCTTTTAAATCCTATAAGCGCGGCATGACGGCGCAATATTCGCAGGAATATGGAGTGGAATGTACCCATCCATAATTTCGACGCGATGTCGCCGCCTACAAGCGCATGTATACGTTCGCGCATCTCCCGGGCAGCCTTGTTGGTGAACGTGAGAGCCATGATGCGGTAAGGCTCGTAGCCCTTCGCCAGCAGGTGCATTATCTTGTAGGTGAGCACACGTGTCTTGCCCGAGCCTGCTCCAGCTATCACAAGCGACGGCCCGTCGAGATACTCCACGGCACGGCGCTGCTGTTCGTTGAGTTTGCTTAAATAATCTTCCATTCGTGCGTCAGCTCCTCTAAATGAATTTATTGAGAGCGGAGTCATAATGATAGTCTATCGAGGCTAATTTTGCGCGAAGTTCGTTCTCGTCGATATCGAGATCGTCGCACAAAGCATTGAGGGAGGGGTAAAAATCTCGGAGCTTCATGTTGACGAAACTCAACAGCATCACCGGGTCGGAAGGTATGTCACAGTTCATTTCTATTGCTTTTTTCAGTCCGTATATAATCGGTAGGTAAAGGTACAAAAAAACTTTCAGATGGCAAGAGGTGTTTATTTTAATATTGATATATCGACTTACCTAAAACAGAAAAATCATGTCAGACAGATTAAGTTACGAAGAAAAGAAAGAGTTGCCCGACAGCGTGTTCGGACTGCCCGAACGCCGTGAATACCCCATGCCCGATGCCGCGCATGTGAAAGCGGCCGAGGCTTATTTCAGATATTGCCCCGAAGAACTGAAACCGAAACTCGCGCGTGCCATTCTGGCCCGTGCACGTGAGTTCGGTGTCGACGTCGAAAGCCCGACGGTGCTTTCCTACGCCGAGGAATAAACAAATCCATTTGCCGAGCCAAAAATCAATTGCACACTTGCATCCTTTTTACCTGCAAGTGTGCAATTATTATGTTTGCTTCGTTAACTAATTTTAAAATTTCTGTTTTGTTGATTAAAAAGGTTACCTTTGCCGTTGCAAATGCAGATGAGGCTCGATTTCGCCCTGTGCATGGCAAACCGTTGTGTTTCTCTCTCATTTTTTAAGAGACTGACAGTAATAGAAATGACAAAAGAAGATTTTAGAGATATAGCTCCGTTTGACGACTCGGAGTTCAAGGAGAAGATGGCGTCGCTGGTCAATGAACCCGGCTTTGAGCACGCCGTTAAATACGTGTTGCCGATGGTCGACTATCCCGCGTTCGTGCAGCAGTTGCTCACCATCGAATCAAAGGACGCGTTCCAGCGCAACATAATGGTACCTTTCCTCGAGATGCTCGCGCAAAAGACTACATCGGGCATCACTATGGACGGTATTGATGACTGCCATCGCAAAGACACATTCACTTATATTTCCAACCACCGCGACATCGTGCTTGACGCATCATTCCTCAATCTTTGTCTGTTGCGGCAAGGTTGTCGCACCGGCGAAATCGCGCTCGGCGACAACCTCCTCATATATGACTGGATAGAACGCCTCGTGAAACTCAACAAAGGATTCATCGTGAAGCGCAACCTGCGCATGCTCAAGGCATTCGAAGCCGCCAAACAGCTTTCGGCCTACATACGCTACTGCCACACCGACAAGCATGAGTCGGTATGGATAGCGCAACGCGAGGGACGCGCCAAGGACTCCAACGACCGCACTCAGGAATCGGTCATCAAGATGCTTGCACTCGCCGGAGGCGACTCGATAGTCGACTCGCTCATGACACTCAACATCTGCCCCACGACCATATCCTACGAATATGACCCCAACGACTACCTAAAGGCTACGGAATTCCTGTGCAAACGGCGCAATCCCGAATATGTCAAGAGCCAGAACGACGACCTTCTGAGCATGGAAACAGGGCTTCTCGGCTTCAAGGGACGTATACATTATCAGGTAGCCCCCTCAATCAACGGGATGCTCGAAGGACTGCGCGGCATAACGGACAAGAACGAGATTTTCAGCTCGATCTGCGCCCATATCGACCGATGCATACACCGCGGCTATCATATATTCCCGGTCAACTACATCTGCTACGACCGCCTCAACTCCTCCCATCAGTTCGCCTACAAATATACCCCGCGCGACGTAGAGGCTTTCGACAGGTATCTTGACACCCAGATTGCCAAAGTGCGGTTGACCGATGTCACCGACGACGACCGCCAGTTCATGCGTCACATGATGGTGACCATGTACGCCAATCCGCTCATCAACAAGCTGAAAGCCGAAGAAGAGCAATAAACGGTTGCACATATAACAATCTCTGTCTATGAGAATAAATATCGCAGGCATCATCATTCTGCTCGTCATCAATATCCTTGTCGACATCTACATTGCCCGTGCCATCAGAAAACGAATCAGACCGCGGTGGCCGCTGATGGTCCATTACGCGATATGCGGCGTGTCACTGGCTCTGTTCACAATACTGTCTGTATGCATGCCTATAGCTGAACTGTCCGACGGCATGTTCTGCGTTTTTGCCTGGATACTGCTTGCTTTCATCGCTCTCATCGTTCCCCGTTACCTCTTCACACTGATTGATCTTTGCGCCCGCATACCTGAATTGTTCCGGCACAGACGATGCCGTCCGGTATCCATAGCCGGAGGCGCAGTGGCAGTTCTGTCATTCGTAATGATAATATGGGGAGCGTGTGTCACGCGGTTATCCGTTCAGGTAAAAGAAATCGACGTTCCTGTCGACAATCTTCCCGAAGCCTTCGACGGATACCGTATCGCGCAGATTTCCGACATGCATGTCGGCACATACGGCGATGACGATTCCTTTGTAAGGAAAGTGGTGAAAGAGGTCAATGCCCTCGATGCTGACCTTGTGGTATTCACCGGCGATATAGTCAACCGTCATGCCGACGAGATACGTCCTTTCACGTGTGCGCTATCGGAATTGAAAGGACGCGACAGTCAGTTCGCCATCCTCGGCAACCATGATTATGCCGACTATTATTATCCCGACGACCAGCGTGCGCGGGAAAACGACCGTGCGCGTCTGATAAATTTCTACAGCCTCACTTCATTCGACCTCATACTCGACGACTACCGCACCATATACCGCGGCAATGACTCGATTATAGTAATCGGCGTAGAGAACATCGGCCAACCGCCTTTCCCCGCCTACGGCAATCTCGACATAGCCTACCCCACTCTCGACGACGACAACACCAAAATACTTCTCTCCCACGACCCGTCGCACTGGCACAACGACATTGCCGGCCACTCCGACAAGAACATCGCCCTGACCCTTTCGGGGCATACACATGCCATGCAGACACGACTGCTCGGCTGGTCGCCGGCTGCATTGATGCATCCCGAATGGGGCGGCCTGTATACTGATGACTCCGGCCGTCACAGCCTCTATGTCAATATAGGCACCGGCACCGTAGGGACCCCGATGCGCATAGGCGCCACTCCCGAAATCACACTCATAACATTGCACAGGAAATAACAGTAAACAATACATCCGCCATAATCTGCCGCCATGACAAAAGCCGAATACATATCACGCGCTCTTTCAATCGCCGTCAACATGATCGAACCGACCATCGACCTTCTTGATGCCGGAGCGACAATCCCGTTCATCAGCCGCTACCGCAAGGAAATGACCGGCGGACTCGACGAAGTCACAATCTTCGACATCGAGAATCTCTCGAAAAAATATGACGAAATCGTAGCACGCAAACAATACGTACTATCCACCATAGAATCCGCCGGAGCGCTCACCGACGATATGCGCCGTGCTATCGAAGAATCGTTCGACCCGACGGAAATCGAGGATATTTTCGCGCCGTACAAGCCGCGTCGCCGCACACGCGCACAGGCCGCCCGCGAAAAAGGTCTCGAACCACTCGCCGACGCCATCATAGCCAGTCAGCGCACATTCTCGTTCGCCACCGGTATCCCGAGTGCAATACTCAAGGAGATGAGCGCCGACGAGGCCTTGGCCGGTGCGTCCGACATCATTGCCGAACGGGTCAGCGACAACCCCGACAACCGCCGCGCCACGCGAAATGTGCTCGAAAAATACGCATCGGTCAATGTTGCCATTCCCCGCGGCAAAGGCGAAGAGGCGGAAAAATATCAGAACTACGACCATTTCTCGGGCAAGCTGTCGCGCCTGTCATCGCACCAGACACTCGCAATAATGCGCGGAGTCAACGAGGGTTTGCTTAAGATGAAAATCAGTGTCGACGATGAGCGGCTGCTCGACACAATCATACGCCGCATACTGCGACGCGACGCCAACAAAGAGGTGGCCGACTTCATCACCGGCGCCGTAATCGACGGCTACGACCGTCTGCTGCGCCCGTCAATCGAGAATGAGGTGCTCACCCAGGCCAAGGAGAAAGCCGACGAAGCCGCCATACGCAATTTCGCCGCCAACCTGCGGCAGATGCTGCTGGCGTCGCCGCTCGGCAACCGCCGCGTCCTTGCCATCGACCCCGGATTCCGTACAGGCTGCAAGGTCGTGTGCCTCGACGCCAACGGCGGCCTGCTCCATAACGATGTAATCTATCCTACGGCGCCGAAACTCGACATCAAGGGAGCGGCACGCAAGATAGCCAACCTCGTCGAAGCGTACCGTATCGAGGCCATATCGCTCGGCAACGGCACTGCTTCGCGTGAGACCGAACGATTCCTCAAGACAATATCATTCCCCCGTCCTGTCGAGATATTTGTAGTCAACGAAGGTGGAGCGTCGGTATACTCGGCGTCGAAAATCGCCCGCGACGAGTTTCCGGAATATGACGTCACCGTACGCGGGGCGGTATCAATCGGTCGCCGGCTGATGGACCCTCTTGCCGAACTTGTCAAGATTGACCCCAAATCAATCGGCGTAGGCCAGTATCAGCACGATGTCGACCAGAAAAAGCTCAAAGAGTCGCTCGACACCACGGTGGAGGCTTGCGTCAACTCGGTCGGCGTCGACCTCAACACGGCTTCCGCGCAGCTGCTGCAATATGTGGCAGGCATAGGCGCCGCGATGGCCGCCAACATTGTGGAATACCGTGCGGCCAACGGCGATTTCAGCCGCCGCGAGGAGATACTCAAGGTACCGCGTCTCGGAGCCAAGGCTTTCCAGCAGGCGGCCGGCTTCCTGCGTATTCCGGGCGGGACGAATCCGCTCGACAACACCGCCGTGCACCCCGAGAGCTACCCGATAGTCAAGGCTATGGCCAAAGATGCGGGAGTCGACATCGACAATCTCGTGAAACGCCCGGACCTCGTCAAAGCCCTCGACCTGAACCGTTACGTGACCGATACCGTCGGAATGCCAACGCTCAACGACATTGTCACGGAACTTGAAAAACCGGGACGCGACCCGCGCACACGTGCGAAAGCGTTTTCGTTCGACGAAAGCATATCGTCAATCGACGACCTGCTGCCGGGCATGGAACTCCCCGGTATCGTCAACAACATAACCGATTTCGGAGCGTTCGTTGACCTCGGCGTGCATGAGAGCGGACTGCTGCATCTGTCGCAGATTTCCGACAAATTCATAAAGCATCCGTCGGAAGCCCTCACGCTCTACCAGCATGTACGCGTCAAGGTGATTGAAGTGGACAAGCGGCGCAAACGCATATCCCTGTCGATGAAAGGGATACCGCAGGAGGGCATATAAACATCTATAACCGATGGACGACCGACATACCACACAGGTGACAATAATGCTGGGGAGCAATACCGGCGACCGCAAAGCCAATCTTGACAATGCGGTGAAAGCACTGTCGGGTCATGTCGACAGGATAGCCGTGACCCGCGACATCGACAATCCCGATTTCACAGGCCGCGGACCCGATTATCTTAACCGTCTGCTCACAGGCACCACCACCCTCCCCCTTCACAGCCTGAAAGCCCTCCTGAAAGAAACCGAGACAGTACTCGGACGCGACCGCGCCACCCCCCGACTGGTGGCAATAGACATAGACATAGTGGTCTATGACGACGAAATAGTCAAGCCGTCGGAATACACCTCCCCTCCCTGTCAGGCACTCCTCGCTGCCAAAAAAATCGGTGCCGATGATTGGGGATTGGGAAAAAATCGCTAACTTTGACGAAATTTCTCTCCGACATTGTATTTCTCTCCCAATCTCTTTGACTATGAAGAAAAAGAACATTATAACCCGCTCCGTATCGGGAGCCGTGTATGTAGGACTGCTCATCGGGGCAGTATTGTCGGGAGGAATATGGATTGTACTTCTGACAAGCCTGCTTGCCATGGTCGGAGTCTACGAATTCATAGCTATGACAAGCGAGGGGAAGTTCCCGCGCTTCGCGTCGCTGCTCGACATATCGGCAGCGATAATGCTTCAAGTAGCGGCCGGAGTAAGCTTTACCGGCTCACGCAAGGCATTCCTGACACTGATGATGGTGTACATACTGCTCATTGTGGCGCGTACCGTCACGCAGCTTTACGCCGTGCACCGCAATTCGGTCAACTCCCTGTCGCGCTCCATGATGGCGCAGATGTATGTGGCGATGCCTCTCGCGCTTTTCTCCGCATTATATTTCACCTTCACCCCGCATATCATGCTCGCGATACTCGTGTTCATCTGGGTCAACGACACGGGTGCGTTCTGCGTCGGCTCGACAATGGGTCGCCACAAACTGTTCGAACGCATCTCTCCCAAAAAGACATGGGAAGGATTCTGGGGCGGCATGCTGTTCTGCGTTATTGCAGCATTCATAATGCGCGGATTTTTCCCTCAGTATTACGACATCATGAGCTACGGCGATATGTGTCGTATGGGCATACTCGTATCCATATTCGCCACTCTCGGCGACCTTGTCGAGTCGCAGATCAAACGCACGTGCGGCGTAAAGGACTCAGGCAAACTCATCCCGGGCCACGGCGGCATACTCGACCGCATCGACTCGCTACTGCTCGTGGTGCCTGTATCGTTGATTTATCTCTATTTCATATCCTAAGGTAAACAATTTTCATCACAATGACTGACCAAAGATATAATCTCCGGGGCGTCTCGGCATCGAAAGAGGATGTACACAACGCCATCAAGAACGTAGACAAAGGACTTTACCCCAAAGCATTCTGCAAGATTATCCCCGACATACTCGGAGGTGATCCCGACTGGTGCAATATCATGCATGCCGACGGAGCGGGCACGAAATCGTCGCTCGCATACGTATACTGGCGTGAGACCGGCGACATCAGCGTGTGGAAAGGGATTGCCCAGGACGCCCTGATAATGAACATCGACGACCTGCTCTGCGTGGGCGCGACCGACAATATACTCCTTTCATCGACCATCGGACGTAACAAGCACCTCATCCCCGGCGAAGTCATATCGGCGATAATCAACGGCACCGAGGAACTGCTCGAGGAACTGCGCGGCCAGGGCGTTACGATTTATTCTACCGGAGGTGAGACCGCCGACGTGGGCGACCTCGTGCGTACCATCATCGTCGACTCCACCGTTACCTGCCGCATGCGCCGCAGCGACGTCATCAACAACGCCAACATAGCCGCCGGCGACGTCATTGTAGGTCTTGCATCCTACGGCAAAGCCACATACGAGAGCGAATACAACGGCGGCATGGGCTCCAACGGCCTCACTTCAGCCCGTCACGACGTGTTCGGCAAATATCTCGCCGAGCGTTATCCCGAAAGCTACGATGCCGCAGTGCCTCAGGAGCTCGTATATTCGGGGAGCACAGCCCTGACCGACACGGTCGAGGACGTACCTGTAAATGCCGGCAAGCTCGTACTGTCGCCGACGCGCACCTACGCGCCTGTCATCAAAGCCATCCTCGACAAGATGCGCAGCGACATCCACGGCATGGTACACTGCTCGGGAGGCGCTCAGACCAAGGTGATGCATTTCGTCGAAAACAAGCACGTCATCAAGGACAACCTGTTCCCAGTGCCACCGTTGTTCGACCTTATACAGCGTCAGTCGGGCACTCCATGGGAGGAGATGTACAAAGTGTTCAACATGGGACACCGCATGGAAATCTATCTCGCGCCCGAACATGCACAGGCCATAATCGACATCGCCGCCGGTTTCGGCATCGAAGCCCGCATAGTCGGGCGCGTAGAGGCCGCACCAGCCAACCGCCTTACCATAATTTCCGACAAAGGCACATTCGAATACTAAACGGTGTTTCAAACTACGCCAATATCTGCATAATTGAATCCTGCATACGGATTCAATGAACCGCGGTTGAAAACCGCGGCTACTACAATACTGACCATCAGCATAGTGGCCGCGGTTTCCAACCGCGGTTAGTTTGTCCTTGCGTCATTTGCATGAAACTTTTTCAAGAGTGCAGGCGTTTGTATATACGTGAGGATTATAAACTAATTTCGATTCACGTGTTTTACTTCAATATATCGGGACGGACAGCAAGACATGCGTTGGCGGCAGTGGCAGCAGCCACCGTGGCACTGGCTACAGCCTCTTGCAGCAAAAGTGACGGAAACACATCGCAGCATCTTGAGAATCACACTCTCCCCGACACCCTTGTCATAGCCACACTCTACTCTCCGAGTTCCTACTTCATATACCGTGACGAACCGATGGGCTACGACTATAACCTCATATACCAGTTCGCCCAGGACAAAGGCCTGGAACTCAAGATAGAGGTAGCGCCGTCGGTGCACCGAGCCATCGAGATGCTCGACAGCGGACACGTCGACCTCATTGCCTACGAAATACCCGAAATCACCGAATATAAGGACAAACTTGTGCCCTGCGGACCGCGCAACGAGTCATATCAGGTGCTTGTACAGCCCAAAATAGAAGGAAAGGCACAGATTACCGACGTGACCGACCTGCCCGGACACGAAGTCGCGGTGGAAGACGGCACTAAATACATGTACCGCCTTGAGAACCTTGACGACGAGCTCGGAGGCGGCATCATCATCAATGCAATCGACGCCGACACCATCGACGCCGAAGCACTCATCGAGATGGTTGCCGACAGGAAAATACCGCTCACTATTGTCGACAACAATATCGCCCAGATCAATGCCACTTACTTCCCTACGCTCGATATTTCGGTAGATGTCAGTTTCCCGCAGGAATCGGCGTGGGCTGTATCGACCAAATATGCGTGGCTCGGCGACTCAATCGACGCATGGCTTGACACCGACCAGTCGCGCGCGACCAACGCCGAGCTCCACAAGCGGTATTTCGAGCAGGCCAAGGCTCCGCAAGTGGCCATGTCGCTTGACCTGAGCGACGGAACTATTTCAAAATACGACGCCTGGTTCAAGAAATATGCCTCAAGCATAGGATGGGACTGGCGCCTGCTCGCGTCGCAAAGCTTCCAGGAGAGCCGCTTCAACCCCAAAGCCAAATCATGGGCGGGCGCACGCGGACTCATGCAGCTTATGCCGCGCACGGCCAGGGCCTACAATCTCCCCGCCAAAAAGATGAACGACCCCGAATCATCAATCGCGACATCGGTAAAGATGCTCGACGACCTCGACAAGATGCTGATGAAAAAAGTTCCCGACGACCGTGAGCGCCAGAAATTCATTCTCGCCTGCTACAACGGCGGCATCGGACACGTGACCGACGCGATGGCACTTGCCGAAAAATACGGAATGGACCCCACGAAATGGGACGGCAATGTGGAGAAGGCCATACTAATGAAATCAAATCCCGAATACTACAATGACCCTGTAGTGAAATACGGATATATGCGAGGCCGCGAGACAACCGGATACGTGGACAAAATCATGAAATACTACGACAGGTTCAAACGCGAGATACCCGCATGAGGTCTGCAAAATTTTATTTGCTCAATTTTTTATGAAAATTTCAGCATATTAAGTTAATTTTTTGTACCTTTATTCACTCTAAAGATACCCGGTGCGCGCCGTCGCATCGGAAACGATAGCAACAAACAATTATTGATAACATTATCAACGACTTATTTATGAAAAAGACTTATCTTAGCGCAGCATTGATACTCACTGTCGCTGCATCGTTCTCCTTCTCGTCATGTATCGGCAGCTTCTCCCTCACCAATAAGCTCCTGAACTGGAACAAAGGTGTAAGCAACAAGTTTGTCAACGAACTGATATTCTTCGGTTTCTGGATACTTCCCGTATATGAGGTAACGACATTGGCCGACCTCCTCGTACTCAACTCAATCGAGTTCTGGAGCGGCAACAATCCTGTGGCCAAAGGCACCAAAGTGATTGACGGACAGGACGGACGCTATCTGGTTGAATGCGACGGCAAGGGTTATACCATCACTTCGGAAAACGACGGCTCGGTAGTGCGTCTCGACTTCGACTCGGCCGACAAGTCATGGAGCGTAGAGGCCGACGGCAAGAGCGTCAAACTGATGTCGTTTGTCGACGATACCCATGTCAACATGCTTGACGCCAACGGCGATTACCGTCTCATCGAACTGTCGGACGCCGGTGTACTGGCATATCAGGAGATAGTTTCAGGCCAGATGTTCATGGCAGCCCGCTGATATACTGTGTGTCAGTATTTTGGCACGACTTGTTATTTTTATTCGGACAACATTCTAACAAACACAAATAATGGAAAACGAAGAATTGATTAAAACAGTCACCGAAAAGGCAAAAGGCTGGCTCGGCGACGGATATGACGAAGAAACCCGCAAAGAGGTGGAACGCATGCTCAATGCCGACGACAAGACAGAACTTATCGAATCATTCTACAAAGACCTCGAATTCGGCACCGGCGGTCTGCGCGGCATCATGGGCGCAGGCTCCAACCGTATGAACATATATACAGTCGGCGCAGCCACCCAGGGACTCGCCAACTACCTTCTCGAAGCATTCCGCGACCTGCCGCAAATCAGCGTTGTCGTAGGTCACGACGTGCGCAACAACTCACGCAAATTCGCCGAAATCGTTGCCGCCATCTTCTCGGCCAACGGCATCAAGGCATACCTCTTCGAGGACTTCCGCCCCACCCCCGAACTTTCGTTCGCCATCCGCCATCTCGGATGCCAGAGCGGTGTCAACATCACGGCGTCACACAATCCCAAGGAATATAACGGCTACAAGGCCTACTGGGCCGACGGCGCGCAGATTATCGCTCCCCACGACGTGAATATCATCGACCACGTCAACAAAATCAAGAGCGTGAGCGAAATCAAGTTCAACGGCAATCCCGAGCTTATCCAGATTATCGGCAAGGAAATCGACGATGCGTTCCTGACTGCCATCAAAGGACTCTCGCTCAGCCCCGAAGCTATCAAGCGTCACGCCGATCTCAAGATAGTATATACCCCTATCCACGGCACCGGCGTCAAGATGATTCCCGCTTCGCTCAAGAACTACGGCTTCACCAACATAATCCACGTACCCGAACAGGATATACCTTCGGGCGATTTCCCCACCGTGGAATCACCCAACCCCGAAGTACCCTCGGCCATGGCAATGGCTATCGCAAAGGCCAAGGAAGTGGGAGCCGACCTCGTTGTGGCATCCGACCCCGACGCCGACCGTATCGGCTGCGTCATCCGCGACAACAAGGGTGAGTACGTGCTCATCAACGGCAACCAGATAGTCATGATACTCCTCAACTACCTGATGACACGCAACGCCGAGCTCGGCATGCTCAAGGGCAACGAGTACATCGTAAAGACAATCGTGACCACCGAGACCATCAAGGCTATCGCCGACGCATGGAACATACGCATGTTTGACTGCTACACCGGCTTCAAGTGGATTGCCGCCGTAATACGCGACCACGAGGACACTTCACGCTACCTCGGCGGCGGCGAAGAGAGCTACGGCTTCCTTGCCGAAGACTTCGCACGCGACAAAGACTCCGTATCAGCCATCTCGCTCATGGCCGAAATATGCGCATGGGCTAAGGATAAAGGCATGGACTTCCTGCAGATGCTCCAGGACATCTACATCAAATACGGCTTCTCACGCGAAGAGGGTATCTCGGTAGTGCGCAAAGGCAAATCGGGCGCCGAAGAGATTATAGCCATGATGAAGGCATTCCGCTCCAATCCTCCCGAATCGCTGGGCGGAAGCAAGGTTGTCACCATCAAGGACTACGCCGACCTCAACGTGACCGATGTCACCACCGGCACAGTATCCAAGATGGATATGCCTACCACGTCAAATGTGCTCCAGTATTTCACCGAAGACGGCACGAAGGTATCTATACGTCCGTCGGGCACCGAGCCCAAGATTAAATTCTACATCGAGGTGAAGGGCACTATGGCTACCAACGCCGACTATGACAAGGCCATCAACGAGGCCGACAACAAGATTGCCGCAGTCAAGACCGACCTCGGCATCTGATAAAGTAAAAATCACCGAAGGGTGTGTCATAATGCCTGAAAAAGACATTGTGGCACACCTTTTTAATCATATTTATCGCATCATGGAGGTAGTCTACGAGGACAACCATATCATCATCGTCAACAAGGCCGTGGGCGAAATCGTGCAGGGCGACAAGACAGGCGACACACCGCTGAGCGAGATTGTCGGGCAATGGCTTAAGGAGAAATACGCCAAACCGGGCAACGTGTTTGTCGGCGTGGCGCATCGTCTCGACCGTCCGGTAGCGGGGCTTGTAGTGTTTGCCAAGACGTCGAAGGCTCTCACGCGGCTCAACGAGATGTTCCGCAACGGCGACGTGCACAAAACCTACTGGGCCATATCGCGCGGCGTTCCGCAGCAGCCGGAGGGTGAGCTGACCCACTATATCACGACCGTGGAGCGCACCAACAAGTCATACGCCTATACCGAGCCGCGTCCAAATGCCAAGGAGGCACGGCTGCGCTACCGGGTCATAGGCAAGTCTGACCGCTACAACCTGATAGAAGTAAATCTGCTCACAGGACGCAAGCATCAGATACGCGTGCAGCTGTCGGCTATCGGCTGCCCCATAAAGGGAGACTTGAAATATGGCGACAAACGCAGCAATCCCAACGGCGGCATATCGCTGCTCGCCCGCCGGATTGAATTCATACACCCCGTATCAAAGGAACCCATTGTCGTGGAAGCGCCATTGCCGACCGACGACCCGTTATGGAAAATCCTGACGCAAGAGTGACGAAATCGATAAATAAAATGGAGAAAATGCCGGTTACTTAAGGATGACGTCCGGAGGACGTTGATTATTCGTAACCACGTACGCCGAAGCTTGCTGAGGCGTGCGTGGCAAGTTATCAGCTCGGAAGCGGGGCGTCCGGAGGACGCCGATTTACATAACTCCATTTATGATAAAAAGCCGGTAACTAAGTAAATCGGCGTCCTCCGGACGCCTGCTCACATGTCCATAATTCCCCGCATGCCTCCGTTTCACTCCGGCATACGGGGTTACGAATAATCGGCGTCCTCCGGACGCTCCGGTGGTAAGTATACAGCATTGGAACTCGATTTATCGCGTCCGGGCCATACGAATGTAAATTTTCTATACCGATATAAGCGGACGCGATAAATCGCGTCCCTACAATTTGATTGAAGTATATTCAAACCCTGCAATGCATGAAAAAAGAAGACCTCAGAATAGTATTTCTCGGCACGCCTGACTTCGCGGTCGAGAGCCTTGACCTGCTTGTAAAAAACGGATTCAATATCGTGGGCGTGGTAACGGCCACCGACAAACCTGCCGGACGCGGCCACAAGATGCTCCCCTCGGCTGTAAAACAATATGCGGTAGAACACGGACTGCACCTCATGCAACCCGAACGCCTGAAAGACGAGGCGTTTGTCGACGAGCTCCGCAGCCTCAACGCCGACCTTTTCATCGTAATAGCATTCCGCATGCTTCCGGAAGTGGTATGGCAGATGCCGCGACTCGGCACATTCAACCTACACGCCTCGCTGCTTCCCAAATACCGCGGCGCAGCTCCGATAAACTGGGCTGTAATCAACGGCGAAAAGGAGACCGGCGTCACCACATTTTTCCTGCGCCACGAAATAGATACCGGCGACGTCATCCAGCAGCAAAGCATCGCCATCGGCGAGGATGAGAACGTAGGGTCGGTGCACGACCGCCTCATGCATCTCGGTGCGCAACTCACTCTCGACACTGTCAACGCGATACTTGACGGCACCGTCACCTCAATACCGCAAAGCTGTTTCAGTGCCATTGAGCCAACTCCGGCTCCGAAGATATTCCGCGATACATGCCATATCGACCTTGCGCGTACCGCGGCCGAAGTGCACAATCTTGTACGCGGGCTCTCACCCTACCCCGGAGCATGGATTGACATCACTCTTGCCGACGGAACGCCCCTCACCGCAAAGATATTCGAGACGAAACCTACAGCATCGCCTGCCCCCGCATCTGAGCAAGGTAAAGTCTACGCCCACGACGGCCATCTCTACCTCGGAGCAGCCGACCGCGCAGTAGAAATACTGTCGCTGCAGCCTGCCGGCAAACGCCGCATGACAGCCGACGAATTTCTACGCGGCACGCGGCTGTGATATAAGATAAAGTGAACACTGTCTTCGCAGAGCAGGAATATTATGTCATGGCAAACAGGACGCTTCTCGAAAGTCTGGTAAACAATCTCGTGGTCAATGCCGTGCGTAGTTCAGGAGAAGTCGACATATCGCTGACCGGGTGCCGACTTAGTGTAAGCAATCCGTCGCAAAACGGAAAGCCGCTTGACCGCGACAGGCTGTTCCGCCGCTTCGCTTCGACACCCGGCACGAAAGGCAACGGCCTTGGCCTTGCAATTGCCAAAGCCGTATGCGACGTCCATCACTGGGATATAGAGTATGATTTTACAGGCGGCTGTCATCAATTCACGGTCAAGCTGAAAGGGTTTCAGAAATGAGCTACAAACTCAAGCACTATCTTATTCTGCTCCGATATTGAAGGGACCGCATCTTTATTGTAGAAATACTGCTCGTAGTTCAACCGTATATCGGCCTGAAGCGCGCCTTTCCCCATGCTCAGCGTCAATCCGCCCGTCAGCCTGTGCCGTTCGGGGTCATCGGTTTTGAGAAGTCCGTTTTCATCCTTTACACCTTTGCTATGGTCTGACATATAGTCATATCGGCCTAAAAAGGACAACGCCATGTTACTTTTCTTAAGAGGGAGCCTGTATGCGCCAAAAACATCTACGGCATTGACAGGAGTGAATGCATGATGTGAATAATGCTTTCGAAGATACTCCGCCTCTATGTGCCAGCGGGAATTTTCCCAATAAACGCCTCCGTCATACATATAGGTATTGACATCCGACGCTCCTGCCTTCTGGCAGCTCAGCACGATATTCAATTGCCGCCACAGGCATATCTGCGCTTTGAATGAGAAATTATAGTCGGAGGTCCAGAAGTTTTTCTGATTGGTAAGTCCCGATCCATTGAAGATGCCTCCCTCAAGCGTTACAGGCGCATCCACTCCGAATGTCCACGCGGCCGCCGCTCCGACATCCCTGACATTTCCTACCTGTTTGGCTATGAACGAACGGTTGGCGAAATACTGGAGATGGGGCGAACGGTGTGCATCGATTGAAAACGGCACGCGCATCTGTCCGAAAGTAAATTTCAGCCTGTCGCCGGGCTGAAGCCTTATATATGCGTCAAACATCTTGATGGCACCTTCGTCAGAAAGGTCAATCTCGGCTTTGTACCGTACGACCGGTATGATTTTCCCTTCTACACTCATGCGCGCATTTCGTATCTCGAAGCGCCCTTCACTTATGTCGGGTTCATACTCGTATTTTGCCCGGATCGTACCGTGTATCTCAGGAAGATATGGATTTTTATCCTGCGCCGTCATGGACGCAGCATAGATGGCAAATATGCCCAAAACTACAAAAAACTTTCTTCTCATTGCAACTTCGTGTTATCGTGTATGGGTATTCTCATAGATAATCTCAGCGGGAGTTTTGTGTCCTGCCCCGTACAGGCAGCATAGACAATCCCGCCAAGGAGAGCCGCGACGTATGTCCAAAGTAAAAATTCTTTTAGCCTGTTTATCACCTTCTCAATTCGCATGTTTCAAGTATCTTTTGGATACTGCGAAATTATATCCATTTCATTGCATTAATATTTCATAAAGGCTAATAATTTATTGCATTGTAACTGAGGGAAACTGATGCAGCCGCCAACTTGTAGGGCTGCTCCCCGGAGCAGCCGATAACCGGCGTTAGTTATCACCGACAGGGCGGCTACACCGGGGTGCAGCCCAATGCTGTTTACTTAGGGATAGCCGCATCGGAAAGCCGGAGGCTTGGGGGTCTACTATTAACCGGGGCCGAAGGGACACGCAGTGACCCGGAGGCCCCGGTAGGGTACACTTGGCGAGAATAAGCCCGGGACGGGCGTTTTGTGGTTGTAAACGTGATGACTACCACAAAACGCCCGTCCCGGGCTTAGGAGATGATTGCTCATGATTACCCCGGCCTGCGCCCGCACCGCGGTCTCCGACCGGGGTTAATAGTAAATCCCCAAGCCTCCGGCTCTCTGTATCAACATTCCTTAAGTAAACAGCATTGAATCGCGTCCCTACAATTTTATTCGTATTTCGGAGTCAAGCCGTACCAATTACTTGAAGAATCGGGTGAAGGCTTTGATGATGTATTCGTGGTCGCGGACGGAGGCTGTCTCACGGACGGAGTGCATAGCCCACTGCGCGGCACCCATATCGACACCGCGGATATCGAGCTGCGACGTCAGGATATTGCCGAGCGTGGAACCGCCGGCCACGTCGCTGTGGTTGACGAAATACTGGTACGGAACGCCGGCATCCTCGCAGATGGTCCGGAATACGGCGGCGCTGTCGGCATCGGTCATATACTTGCAGTTGGCATTGATTTTGATTACCGGACCGCCTCCAAGCACGGGATGATTTGTCGGGTCGTGCTTCTCGGCATAGTTGGGATGCACGCCATGGGCATTGTCGGCCGATACCATGAACGAGTTGGCGACCGCACGCAGCAACGACTCGTTGTCACCTCCGAGTGCGTCGTTTACGCGTGACAGTATATTGTAGAGCACCGGCGAGGCAGCACCCTGTTTCGTGCCGCTGCCCGTCTCCTCGTTGTCAAACACCGCCACCACGCGTGTCATGGCCGAAGGGACATCGCATTGCGCCACAAGCGCGCTCACCGCGGCGTGTACCATCGACAGGTCGTCAATACGGCCCGAGGTGATGAACTCGTCGTTATATCCTACCGTCATGGCCGGCGTGACATCGTAGAGCGTGAGGTCGAAGTCAAGTATATCATTCACGGCCACACCAAGCTCGCGCGCCACAGCCTCAAGCATGAAATTTCCGGCCTCGAGCGGTTCGCTCAACTGCGCTATTACCGGGAGCATGTCTTTCTGCTTCGACAATTTGTTGCCGTCGTTGACATTGCGGTTGAAATGAATGGCGAGATGCGGGATAGTGAGAATCGGACGACGGAAATTGACAAGCTCGGCACGGGGATGCAACGGGTCGTCGCCGCGGAGTATCACGCGTCCGGCCACCGAAAGAGGACGGTCGAACCACGTGTAAAGTATCGGGCCGCCGTACACTTCGGTATTGAGTTTAATGATACCGCCGTCGCATACCATACCGGCATGAGGCTTTATGCGGAAGCCGGGAGAATCGCTGTGGGCAGTGATTATCTTATAACCTGCGTGCGCCTCGCCGGTGCCGATACAGAATGCGAACACCGCCGAACCGTTTTTCATCACATAATATTTGCCGCCACGCTCGAGCGTCCATCTGTCGGAAGCGTCCAGACGCGTGAATCCGGCATCGTCAAGCATATTTGCCACGTTGGCCGCGGCATAGAAATTGCAAGGTGAGTTGTCAAGAAATTTCATCAGGCTTTCTACCTGATGCGAAGCAGATGTTTTCATGATGTATGGTTTATTCCTGTGTCGTTTCTTTGTGTATTATGGCTTCGGGAGCCATCAGCGGAGTCGATTGCGATGCCGGAGACGGCAACAAGGGCGATGCCGTCTTTGCCGACGAGCGGCCCCGGCTACGCGCTGCATCAAAAATAGCCTGCAGACTGTCGGGGAAATCAAAGATATCATCCGGATTGAGGGGTCGGTGTTCGCCGTACCACTTGAATGTCGGAAGGAAAAAAAGCGATTTTTTGGCAAGATAGAGTGGTGTTCCCGTACCGCTGGTTTCCGACCATAATTTCAGATGCGATATCGCATTATCCTTGAAATCGGCGGCAAGGAAAGAGCTTTCGATATTCCACACTTTATTGATGGTAGAGTCATTTTCCTCCGGGAAGTTGATAGCCAGCACATTGCCGTTGACATCGAGATGGCTCAGGGCACCTTCTCTAAACTGCGCTATCATCTCCTTTCCGCTCAACTGGTTGTAATAGCCGTCCTCTATCAATTCGGCCATAAATCCTGCCGACGGAATGTAGGCACGGTCGAGCATCATGCGTGATTTTGCCACAGAATCGGCGTCATACGTTACAGCCTCTCGTAGATGTATCTGTATGACATCGCCTGAAATCTGCCTGTTGTCGCTCCACACTATAGGATTGTAATTCATGTGGACCATCGTATCGGCCGATACATAAGTAAGCGAATCGCAGAGTCCCTGCATATCCTTACGGTAGAATTTCACATGCGGGGCGGCCACGACATAACGTATCGTATCCGACACCTCCTCAACCTTAAACGGCGTTGCCGGCGAGGGCGCCGCATTACCGGACGCCTTTATTGAATCGGCGACGACGCCTGCATCTACCGGCTGTATGTCGGCGGCCGCGAGCGTATCGGCCGGCGCGGGCTGGGCGAGTTCGGTATATATGGTGTCGTTACGCTGTATGATATTGCGGAAAGCGCGGATAGTGTCGCCGTGGAGATAGATGGTCTCGATTGAGCGCGTGAACGTGTCGTTGACATAGAGGGTATCGACCTTGTCGGGGTCGAAATCGCCGTCGCCGACCGGGCGGTACTGTATGACACGTGCACGACCGGTGACAAACGCGCTGTCAATCATCTGGTCGAAATAGCCATAGTCACCCTCCATTATCATCTTGTTGATGGTATCGGTCATTATCATGTTGCCGAATGCCTCGCCCTGTCCGAGACGGCGGTCAAAATAGATTGTATCGGCGGTAAGGGTGGTGCCGCGGCTGCTTTCCATCGTCGACACGACTGTCGAGCGGCTGTACAGACGTGTGGTCATCGAGTCGGTGTTGTACTCCCCTTCCGAGGTGTAGATGATACCGTCGGCGTTGCGCACGGTCGACTCGTCATCCATACGCGCTATGTGCGTCAGGGTGTTGTAATAGAGATTGGTGGTGTATATTTCGAGAGTGTCGCCGTCATTGTTGTTACGGCTCACAAGATGCACATTGCCGGTGAAGATAGCCTCCTTTGACGTGGGATTGTATTCACCGTTGAGCGATGTCAGGGTATTGAGCGAGTCGAAGAGTTTGCCTCCGACATGCTCGTAGTAACCGAGGTCGATGCCCATATCGTAGTTGAACACGGGCGTCTCGAGCGTGACATCGCGGTTGATAAGCCTTACCTTCTTGCCGTCGTCGGCATAGAGTACGGCGAGCTTGAGCGAATCCTCGTAGGCGAGCTGGTCGGCATAGATGAAAAGCGTGTCGCCCTGTTCCATCCTGACATTGCCGAATGCGTCAAAATTGCCTGTCACGTCGCTGAAATGCGCGCTGTCGCAGTACATATACATGCCTCCGCGACGGAAACGCACGTCGCCGACGAGTATCTGGTAATCGATGCCCGGTTTCGACAGCAGCCGGTCGGCGTGCTCAAGGAATACGCGGTCGGGATTGCTGTGGTCGGCCGAAGGGATTACCGGTACAATGGGGGTGTTGTCGCGCTTTGCATTCTGGGCGCGTGAGGGGCTGACAATAGTTATCAGTACTAATGTCAGTATGAAAAGAAGTATTGGAATCGGGCGCTTTGTCATCGCAGTATGCTGCAAGTCGCTCACGCGGCACCCACGGATACCGCGCATGCGGTTATCATTTCAGTTTAAGCCATCCGCTGTGCCGGAACTCGCAGTTGTCCCAACCGTCCTCGATGCGCACGTAGGTGTCTTTTATCTTTTTGTCGAGCCAGTCGGTAAGTTTTTTTGTACGCAGGGATGACTCGCACATATCTTTTATAAGCTGGTAGTCGTCCGACATGTTGGCCTTATGAGCCGGCACGCGGTTGGTGAGCTTCACGATAGCCACGATATCACAGTTACGCTTGGGGTCGGTCATGATGAACGGTTCGGAAATCTCGCCAGGCTCCATCTTGTCGACCACTTTGGCAATTTCGGCAGGGAGTTCGCTCATCTCGAAACGCGTGGTACGATCCTTGCTGTTAACCATCACGCCGCGGTTGTTGCGCGTGTCCTTGTCCTGCGACAGGTAGGGAGCCGATTCCTCGAAAGTGAATTTGCCGTTCACTATATCCGTGCGGATGGAATCGAGGCGGTTTATGGCTTTTGTAAGGTCGGCGTCTGACACCTTGGGGCGCAGAAGTATATGGCGGGTGTTGATACGGTCGCCGCGCTTCTCGATCAGCTGTATGATATGGAAGCCATACTGCGTCTCAACGATTTTGGATACTTTCTTGGGGTCATTGAGGTTGAACGCGACGGCTGCATACTCCGGCTCGAGATGTCCGCGGCCGAGAAAACCGGTCTCGCCGCCGCGGCTCGCGCTACCGTCGTCCTCGGAGTATAGTACGGCAAGTGTGTAGAACTCGCGTTCGCCGCGGTTCACCTGGTCGGTATAGTCGCGCAGACGCGCCTTGACATCTTCAATCTCCGAACGCGGTATCTCGGGATTTAGCGTGATAATCTGTGTCTCCACCTGCAACGGCACCATAGGAATGGAATCCTCGGGCAGATCATTGAAATAATGGAGCACATCGGAGGGCGTGGTCTTGATGTCGCTGGTGATATTGTCCTGCACCTGCATTATGCGGTAGTTGTCACGTATGGTCTGAGTAAGCTGCTCGCGGAATTCAGGCAACGGTTTGCGGAAATATTCCTCAATCTTCTCTTTCGAGCCAATCTGGTCGACGAGCATGTTGATACGGGCGTCGACCTGCTGGGTGACCATAGCCTCCTGCACCTCCACGGTATCGACTTCGGCCTGATGGAGATACAGTTTCTCTATTGCGAGCTGCTCGGGTATGACACAGTAAGGGTCGCCGTTGATGGGGACACGCTCATAGCGCATCTGCTGATACATTTCCTCGATTTGCGACTTGTAGATAGGCTGGTCGCCGACCACCCAAGCCACCTCCTCGACGATATTGTTCTGCGACGAGAGCGTAAGCGCCGCCATTACCGCGGCCGCGCCAAGCGTATATTTCCTGATGGTAGACAGTTGCATGATGAATTTATTATATGCCTGATGTTCTGTTATGTAATGCAGCGGAATGGCAATTTTACGGCCGCCGCTATGATATTTGTGACAAAATTAACGCTTTCTTTCAATATATCACCCAATATTACTTTAATAATCCCCTATTACTAAGTATTTTTAACAATATCGTAAAAAAAGCGAATGCAACACGTGAATTTTTTGCAGATATTCTTTAAATTTGCACTTTCAATATCAGTCAATTATCATAAATTCTAACCAAATGGCGGAAATCAAGGACACCAACAATCAGCTCGATGAGACACAAAACACTGAAAACCAAAATTCTAAAGGTTATAATTTTGTAGAGCAACTTGTTTACGACGACCTCAAGGCGGGTAAAAACGGAGGACGGCTCAACACCCGTTTCCCACCCGAGCCCAACGGGTATCTGCATATCGGCCATGCAAAAGCTATATGCATGGACTTCGGTGTAGCCGAAAAATTCGGCGGCACCTGCAATCTTCGTTTTGACGACACCAACCCCGTAAAGGAGGATGTGGAATATGTCGACTCTATCAGGGAGGACATCAAATGGCTCGGTTTCGACTGGGGCGACCGCGAATATTACGCGTCGGACTATTTCCCCCAGCTTTTCGACCTCGCCGTACGTCTGATTAAGGAAGGCAAGGCTTACGTCGACGACCAGACATCGGAGGAGATTGCCGCACAGAAAGGCACTCCCACCACGCCGGGAACCGAGAGCCCCTACCGCAACCGCACTCCCGAGGAGAACCTCGACCTGTTCATGCGCATGAACGCCGGCGAATTTGAGGAGGGCGCACGAGTGCTCCGCGCCAAAATCGACATGGCGTCGTCCAACATGCACTTCCGTGACCCCATCATGTACCGTATCATCAAGCACCCGCACCACCGCACCGGCACAACGTGGAAAGTATATCCCATGTACGATTTCGCCCACGGCCAGAGCGACTACTTCGAGGGTGTGACCCACTCGATATGTACGCTTGAATTCGTGCCTCACCGTCCGCTCTACGACTACTTCGTCGACGAGCTTGCCGACGAGACATACCGTCCGCGCCAGATTGAGTTCAACCGCCTCAACCTCACTTATACCGTGATGTCGAAGCGCAAGCTCCTCCAGCTCGTCAAGGAAGGTCTCGTGGCCGGCTGGGACGACCCCCGCATGCCGACCATCTCAGGTATGCGCCGCCGCGGCTTCACTCCGCAGTCGATACGCAACTTCATCGAGCGCATCGGCTACACCAAGTATGAGGCGCTCAACTCGGTATCGCTCTTAGAGCACGCCGTGCGCGAAGACCTCAACAGCATCGCCACCCGCGTAATGGCCGTAGTCAATCCGGTGAAAGTGGTCATAACCAACTATCCCGAGGACAAGGTGGAGACCGTGGAGATGGAAAACAATCCCGAACAGCCCGGTTCGGGAACACATGAGATGCCGTTCTCACGCGAAATCTATATCGAACGCGAGGACTTCATGGAAAATCCCCCGAAGAAATTCTTCCGTCTGGCACCCGGCGGAGAGGTACGTCTCAAAGGCGCATACATAATCAAGTGTGAGGATGTGGTAAAGGATGCCGACGGCAATATCACGGAAATACACTGTACCTACGACCCCGAAACACGTTCGGGACTTCCCGGAAGCCAGCGCAAGGTCAAAGGCACGCTTCACTGGGTATCGGCAGCCCATGCGGTTGATGCTACTGCACGTCTGTACGACCGTCTTTTCAACGTGGAAAATCCCGCCGCCGAACCCGACCGCGACTTCCGCGACATGCTCAATCCCGACTCCCTGCAGGTAGTCGAAGGCATCAAGGTAGAACCGTTCGCAGCTCAGAACGCCAAGCCCGGAACCAAATTCCAGTTCCAGCGCATAGGCTACTTCACGCCCGACCTCGACTCTACTCCCGACCGCCTCATCTTCAACCGCACCATCGCCCTGAAGGACAGCTGGGAAAAAGAGCAGAAGAAATAAGTATAAACCCTGTCTGCGGAAGGGGACCCATGCGAGCGCCCTCGAGCCGGGGAATATGTTATTTTAACCAAATACACACCGCGGTTAAAAACCGCGGCTACTATAAGCCTGATTACCAATCGGTACAGGATAGTAGCCGCGGTTTCTAACCGCGGAAAGATATATTTCCGACCAGAAATATAATTTTACAGGAATGGACAATCAGTTAGAGAAGCTATATAATAAATTTCGCGAGGAACTCGCCGGAAACGACATATCAATCTATTACGACGAGGGCGACCTCGCCGACATATTCGACTATGCCGGCGACGTACACGATGATTATATCCGTCTGGAAGCGCTGCTTTTAGGCAACAGGCTTTTCCCTGACAGCGAAATAATGCTCGAACGGCGCGCCATCTGGCTCGCCAACATGGGCAACGAGCCGTTGCGCCAGTTCATTCTCGACCACCCGCGTTCCAACCCGTCGGTGATGTGGGAAACGCTGCGCATACGCGCCAACGCGCCCTACGCCCCCGAGCAGGCCATAAGCGAACTCGAATCGCTCCTTGACCGGTTCCGCCTTGACGACGACGAGTCAATCATACAGTTCGTAGGACTTGTGCGGCATCTCGAGCAGGAAAACTGGCTCGTGGCCAACATCGACCGTGTGCGCGACCGCTGCGACTACCCGCCCACACTGCTTTTCGAGATAGCGCGCATGGCCGAAAACCGTCCGCAGTCCACTTCCGCACTCCCGCTCCTGGAGGAACTTACCGAACTTGACCCTTTCAACACCGATTATTGGGGACTGATGGCCGAACTGCAGTCAAACTGCGAGCAATACGAGGATTCGCTCGCATCGCTCGAATATGCCAAAGCCCTCGAGCCTGACGATGTGGAATTGCTCACAATCGAAGGCTACAATTACCTGAAGCTCAACCGCATCGACGAGGCAATCAACGCTTTCAGGCACGCGCTGTCAGTCGACGCCGACTATTTCATAGCCAAACGCAATCTCCTCGAAGCCTACCGCATGAAGGGGGAGGCTCAGAAATGTGCCGAACTGATACGCGAGCTATTCCGCGCTGACCCGACAGACACGTCGCTGCTGTGCGAGATGCTGCTTACGTTTCCCGACGAAACTGACGAGACGCTGGCGCACTTCTACGCCAACGCCGATGCCGACGAAAATGAAGCCATAGTGCATGTGAGCGAGCTTTGCCGCACAGGCAACGAGACTTCAGCACTCAACTACATGCGCTGGTACCAGAAGTCGTTCGCCCTGTCGACACAGGGCAAAATGGTGTTTATCGAGCTGCTATACCACAACGGCCGCTATCAGGAGGCCTACGACTATCTTATCGACAACCTGAAATCGCCCGTGCTCTCCTCTTCGGAGCTTCCCATCATAGCCGTCATCGTATCCATACTTCTGAAACTGCACATATTTGACGAAGCGCTCCATTTCTGCAACAACTGGCTTGAAAAACTGCATGCAGCCACGGTGGAGCACAACAGTTTCCATCTGATTAACCGCGGACTGCGCGATATACTGACCGACGTGAAACAACTGCTAACCGTCAACCCCACTCCCACCGACGAGCAAATCAACCGCGTGGCGCTGTGAGATTACTGAGGGCATAGCCGACCGAATGTTAACGTTAACATATTTTATATAAACGTTCAACCGTTTCATTGCCGAAATTTATTAATTTTGGGGAAAGCTACAACATTTCCGCCAAAACGGGACTCTAAGAGGGTATGCCGGCATAATGCCTGACTGCCGCGAACTTTCGCCCGTATCAAATGTTAATTATATAAATAATAAAGGAAATGGCGGGCGATAACCGCTCCGAGGGATGATAATCAACACGCGAAAATAATCTTAAAAGAGCCGCCCGGCAGTTCCGGAATGTCAAACTTAAAAACTGATGGCAATGAATCAAAGAAATTATGGGAGTCAGAAGCCGGTATTGCCCTTCTCCCTCCGACTTTTTTTCGGCATTTTTATGATTTTGGTTTTTGGCTTCGTGGGACTGATGTTGCTGTTCAACTGGTTTAACGTAATCTACGATCCGTCATGGAACTGGCTACGCTGGGTCGGCGGTCCGATTTTCATACTGTACGGCATATCACGCGGCTATCGCCTCTTCAAAGCGACCAAATCCGATGACGAAGAATAGCCCGCACATCACCGATTAAACATAAACCCGATAAATATCCCATGCTGAAAAAAAACAGAATACTTGCTACGGTTGCCGTTGCACTCGCAACGGCAACCGTAGCCTGCAATCCCAATCCGAAAGTCGGACAGGACGGTAACTCCGTGTCGGCCACATCGGGCGTCACCGTGATGGCATGCGACGAGTCATTCCAACACATCATGGAGCAGGAGATTAATGTGTACGAATACCAGTATCCCAATGCATCGATACTCGCCCGCTACCTGCCCGAGCAGCAATGTATCGACTCGCTGCTGCACACCAACAATACAAAACTCGCCGTCACATCACGCCCGCTCACATCGTCGGAGATGCGCTATCTCGAACTGCGCAAACGCCAGCCCCGCTCAAAGATGGTGGCAGTCGACGCAATCGCTATAATAGCCAACAAAGACAACCCTATCAACGAAATATCGACCTCCGACCTCGGCAAGATACTCTCCGGAGAAATAACCGAATGGAAATGGGTGGAACCGGACAATAAGTCGGGCAACATTGACATAATATTCGACTACAACGGCTCGAGTACCGTAAGGTACATGACCGACAGCATTATGGACGGCCGCCCGTTCGGCAAAAACGTTTTCGCCCAGAATTCCAACGCCAAGGTAGTACAGACAGTATCCGAACGGAAAGGCGCCCTCGGCATAATCGGCGTGAGCTGGATTTCCTCCGACCTCAAAGGCGTGGAGATGTCGACAGCCGAACTGTCGGACGCATCGCAGAAAAACGATACCACAAACCTCGGTTTCACACCCGACATAAAAGTCCTTGCCGTGTCGGGCAAAGGACAATTCCCGGGCGAAGGCAAGAAACCGTATCAGGCATATATATTTGACGGCTCTTACCCGCTCTACCGTCCCATCTATCTGACAGTCACCGGATATAAGAACGCAACACAGAGCGGATTCTTCACATTCGTCACCGGATTTGCCGGGCAGAAACTTATACAGCTTACCGGCGTGCTCCCCGCCGCAATGCACCCGCGCATCGTAAATGTCGACTGACGGCAACACGGCAAAGCCCCGCTGACACGATAATTTTGTTAATTTGACTCAATAAATCAAAAATTTACATATATTATCCACCCATCGGGCATCAGGGCATTGCATCAAAAGATAATAATTAGTAATTTTACAATTATTATTACATCAAGTCTATATAAAAGACAACATATCGGATAAAAAATCGTTATAATCACAACGGAAAAAACAATTAAAAAACAGATACAACATGAAATTAAAGACATTATTAGCTTTCATGCTCGGAGCTGTTGCCTTCACCGGTTCAGCCCAAGGATTCAAGGATGCAGTGGAATATTACCGTGCCGACCAGCCTGACGAAGCGGAGATTATCATCACCCGCACAATCAACGAGGCCGGTACCGACAAATCAATGGCAAACTTCTATCTCGGACAGATTGCATTCCACCGCGAGAACTATGCGAATGCGAAAAATTTCTTTGAAAAGGGCATCTCGATCAATCCCGACAACGGATACAACTACGTAGGCCTCGGTGAAGTTGCTCTCCAGCAGGGCGACAAATCGGCAGCCGACGATTTCTTCAAACAGGCTTCTAAACTTAACAAAAAAGACGCCGTTCTGCTTACCGAAATCGCACGTGCATTCTACAATGCCGACGCGGCTAAGTACGCAAAAGATATTGAAAAATATCTCAAAGACGCCCGCAAGGCCGACAAAGACTGCCCCGCCATCTTCATTCTCGAAGCCGACATGCTCGCTCCCGTCAATGTAGGTGATGCAGCAGGATATTATGAAATGGCCATGAGCGCCGCCGACGGTGTGAAATATCCCGAGGCTTTCGTGAAATATGCACGCACATATTTCCCGGTCAACCCCAACTATGCTATCGACGGTCTTAAAAAACTGCTTGAGCTTCAGCCCAACTCGGCTCTCGCTCAACGTGAGCTCGCCGAAAAATACTACGACAACGACCAGCTCACAATGGCGGCCGAGCAATACGGGAAATATATCCAGAACCCCAACCACTTCAAGCGTGACGAACAGCGCTATGTAGGTCTGCTCTACTTCGGAAAAAAATATGACGAGTCAAACGCACTTGCCGCAAAAATTCTCTCCGAAGACCCCGATAACTTCTACATGAAGCGCATGCGCATGCTCAACTATGCAGCTCTCGAACAGCCCGAAAAAGCCATCGAAGAGGGTGACAAATTTTTCCAGGCAACAGGTGAGTTCGTTCCCAATGACTACACCACATACGGCGACATGCTCATAGCTATGGGACAGGATTCAATCGGCGTGCTCCAATATGAGAAAGCCCTTACCCTTGCTCCCGACAAAGCATCGCTCTACAAAGACATCAGCCAGGCTTATACCGCAGCCAAGATGTATGACAAAGCTGCCGAAGCACAGCAGAAATATATCGACATGGATCCCGAGCACACCACCAACGACGTGATGATACTCGCCCGCCGTTACCAGAATGCTGCCGCTACCTCAGCTCCCGACAGCCCCGAGCATGCCGACTTCTCACAGAAAGCAATCAAGGCCATCGAAGAGGTTTACTCCAAAGTACCCGACAACCTTCAGGTGCTCACTACCCGCAGCCGCATCTACCTCATCGCCAACAACAATGAGATGAACGATGACATCGAGCAGCAGCTCGTAAAGATTGTGGAGATACTTGACGCCGATCCCGAAAACGTAACTGCACGCAAGCAGGATTACATCTTCGCACTCAACCTTCTCGGCAAATACAACCTCGCCAAGGACCGTGAAAAGGCCAAAGCCTACTACACAAAATTCCTCGAAATCAACCCCGAAAACGAACAGCTCCGCACATTCGTCGAAAACCTGAAATAAAAGAACAGTTTCAAATCCCCACATAAAGCGGGACGCCCCATGACAGGAGCGTCCCGCTTATTCGTTATGCAACAATTCAGCGATTATGTGCGATGTAAAATATTCATCACCGGCGTAGGAGTGCACCCAGGTGCTGTTTACTTAAGCATCTGAGCGTCCTCTGGACGCTGATTATTCGTAACCCCGTATGCCGGAGTGAAACGGAGGCATGCGGGGAATAATGTATATATAACCGTGGCGTCCGGAGGACGCCGATTTACTTAGCTACCAGCTGTTTATTATAAATGGAGTGATGTAAATCGGCGTCATCCGGACGCCACTCCCCGTATGATAACTTTCCACGCACGCCTTCGCAAGCTTCGGCGTACGTGGTTACGCATAATCGACGTCCTGCGGACGTCACGCCCTTAGGCAAACAGCATTGGGCTGCACCGAGGTGCAGCCGCAACCGATATATATTTACATTTGTTGGATTAGAAGAGTTTCTTTGGCTTGGTGGCCTGGAATTCCTTGAGGTAGAGGGGCACACTGTAGGCAAGGTCGAGGAAGTCCTTGCGTGTGAAGGCCTGTTCGGCAAGCGGGAGCATGTTGGCAGCCAATGGATGTATGCCGGAAATGAAAACGGCGTTGTCCGACGTGATGACGTCGCGGGCTTTATCGGAACCGTTGCCGAAAATAAGAAGACGTCGGCCGGCAAGATAATTGTCAAATGCTTCAGGGGTAAGTATCAGCGGCGTGGGTGCGACAAGAGTGTCGAGTGCCATGTCGTAGACAGCGGTATATACCTCCATGCGGCGCGCGTCAATCATCGGGACAAACAGTTCGTCTCCTTCTATGGAGTGATTGAACATGACGTCTACCGCCATGATTTTAAGCGTATCGACACCGATAAGCGGGATATTGAGCGCATAACACAGCCCCTTTGCCTCCGACAGGCCTATACGCAGCCCGGTATAGCTTCCGGGACCGATACTGACGGCAACCGCGTCGAGTTTCATCTCATGCGCCGCGATATGGTCAAGGCAGTCCTTTATAAATCCGCTCAGCAGCGTGGCGTGGTTATGACCGGCGAAATCCTCACGGTGGCACAGCACCATGCCGTCGAAGGTGACGGCCACGGAGCATACATCGGTCGATGTCTCTATATTAAGTATTGTCATATTGCAAAATAATTTTCTTCCGGCGCTCTATTTTTTTTATGCAAAGTTACGTTTTTTTTCATGTATTGTGTAATTTTGTGGAAAATAAATCTTTTGGACCATGCTATTATCAATGACAGGTTTCGGCAAAGGAATAGCCGAAAACAGTTCCAAGAAATTCACAGTAGAGATCAAGACACTCAATTCGAAGCAGCTCGATTTCTCGAGCCGCATGCCCGCACAATACCGCGAGATGGAAGTTGAATGCCGCAATCTCATAGCCACACGCATAGAGCGCGGCAAAGTAGACCTTGCAGTCACCGTGGAAACACTGGGAATAACCTCCGACGTAAGCATCAACATAGAAAAGGCCGCCGCCTACAAGGCGCAGATCGAACGTATGTCGCGGGAACTCGGACTGCCTGCGCCGGCCGACTGGTATTCGGTATTGCTGCGTTTCCCCGACGTCATGCACACCGACAGTACCGACGGCATCGACGACGATGACCGCGCCACACTCCTCAAAGCTGTCGACGCGGCCTGCGACGCGCTGCGTGAATTCCGCGCCAAGGAGGGGAAAAAGCTCAGCGAGTTTTTTGCCACGCGCATAAACAGGATTGCCGGATTGCTCGCCGAAGTACCCAAATACGAGACCGAACGCATCACCAAAATACGTGCCCGCATCGAGGACGCCCTCGCCCAGATACCGCAAGCCGACTACGACCGCGGACGCTACGAGCAGGAGATGATATTCTACATCGAAAAGCTCGACATCAATGAGGAGAAGCAGCGTCTGGCCCAGCATCTGGAGTATTTCACCGAAACGATGGAGGCCGAGCCCGGACAGGGTAAGAAACTCGGCTTCATAGCTCAGGAAATGGGTCGCGAAATCAACACCCTCGGCTCGAAGAGCAACCACGCCGAAATGCAGATTACGGTGGTGAAGATGAAAGACGAGCTTGAACAAATCAAGGAACAGGTGCTCAACGTACTGTAACTATACATTATGACTTAACAATAAAGACCACATATATGTCAGGAAAACTCATCATAATATCGGCGCCTTCAGGGTGCGGAAAGTCAACGATAATCCACGATCTCACACAACGCGGCAATATCGACATGACATTTTCAGTTTCAGCTACCAACCGCAAGCCGCGCGAGGGGGAAATCGACGGTGTGCACTATCACTTCCTGTCGACCTCCGAGTTTCACGACCGCATAGCCTCAGGCGACTTCCTTGAATATGAGGAAGTGTATCCGGGCCGCTTCTACGGCACGCTCAAGAGCGAAATCAACCGTGCGCTCGACGCCGGAAGCAATATCGTGCTCGACATAGACGTAAAAGGCGGCATCAATGTCAAGAAACTGTACGGTGACCGCGCGCTGTCGATATTCATCGAGCCGCCGTCGGTGGAGGAACTGCGCCGCCGCCTTGAAAACCGTGGCACCGAGTCGCGCGAGGTTATCGACGAACGCATATCGCGTGCGGAGTTCGAACTGTCGCTTGCGCCGCAGTTTGATGTGGTCGTTGTCAACGACAATCTCGAGCAGGCTATCGACCGTACCGAGCAGCTTATCGTCGACTTCATCGGTTCAAAACCTCAGGCATAGCGGACGTACCGACAATCCCGCCGACAGTAATGCATACACGCCGACGTATTGCCCTGATGGGGGGCTCATTCAATCCGGTGCATATCGGGCATCTCATGGTGGCCGACTATGTGCGTCAGGCCGCACGTCTCGACGAGGTGCTCATGTGCGTAAGCCCCCTCAATCCGCTCAAGGCCGGGAATACCGACCTTGCATCGGACAGCGACCGTATGGCCATGCTCAGGCTTGCATGCCGACGCAGCGAGGGAGTCACGGCGTGCGACATAGAGCTGACAATGCCGCGGCCGTCGTACACCGTCGACACGCTCCGTCTGCTCGCGCAACGCTTTCCCGACGCCGACATATCCATAATCATAGGTAGCGACAACTGGCTCGTATTCGACAAATGGCGTGACAGCGACGAAATAATCCGGCGCTTCGGTGTCATAATATATCCTCGCCCGGGCTACGATGTCGATGCAAAGTCCCTTCCCGACAATGTGACAATAATCGACGCTCCTACCGTCGACCTATCAAGTACCTTCCTGCGGCGCAAACTCGCCGAAGGCTTCGACATGAACATTTTCATGCCCGACGGAGTATATAATTATATCAAAACCCAAAAGCTATATGGCACTTAATCCGAATGCAATCGCTTTCACCGGCCTCGCCAACGAATACTGCCAGGCGGTAGAGAATGCCCGTGAATATGAACAGGGCGACTTCGTAAAGACGATGCTCAAACTGTTGCCGCGACTTTATATAACAGCCACCGACCTCCACGTCGACGATGTCGACCAGTATGACGCCTATATCGACTCCGCACTTGACGAAGACTATTACGACTCCGTAAGGCGCGGCATGGAGGAGGTGTTCGGACCCGACGACGTATATCTCGAGGTATTCGAGGAGGACATGAAATTCAGCGACACTCCCGTATCGGCCAGCATAGCCGAAGGTCTTGCCGACATATTTCAGGTACTTTACAATTTCCTCGCCACGGTGCGCGACACCACCGACGAGACCGTATCGCTCGCCCTCATATCGGTAAGCGACGACTTCAAATCGTACTGGAGCACCACACTGTGCAATGTGCTCCGCGCCCTCAACGCCATCGCCGTAAGGGAATAACTGCAATGCAACCGCGACTCAATCCTGTTTATTTCAACTGAGTTAGTGGAGCGGGGGCGTCTCGCCCCCGTGGTATTATTCTTATACTCTGAGAATTACCACGGGGGCGAGACGCCCCCGCCCCATTTTATGCTCCTTAAGTGAATTGTGCGTTCCTACTTTTGGAGGTTTTGCAATACCGTTGTTTATAGATTTGTCAGTCGTCGGAGGCGGAGATTTCCGACAGTTCGCGCATTTCGGCGTATTCGGCCCAGTCGGGGTCGTTTTCAGCGTAGATTTCAAGCGGAAGGAGCGGGAACGGCGCAAGCGCTTCGTTGAGTTTCTTCTGGAAGATGTGCGTTGACAGGGTATAGAATACCCAGTCGCGACGGTTATCGCCGGTGTAGATACCGGTCAGCACTGCCACGGGGTCTTTGTCAAACACTGCGACAAGCGCATCATGCACTTCCTCCATGAGCTGCGAAGTAGCCAGGTCGGGCATTCCGTTGGCTTCGCCATCATACTTCCATGTCACCTCCACACGGATTGAAAATTTCGGATTATCACGGAATTTATCTACGTCGCGGCGACCTGTCACCATTATCAGCGAGCCGTTTTCGGCATCGGTGGGCGATGTCCACCAGTCTTCATTCTTTGCCATAATTAATCAGTATTTATCCGCAAAAGTAAGCAACACGGCGAAATGTTCAAAAAGAATCCCGATAATTTTTGGCACAAGCGGGAATGTTTGTTAAATTTGTAGTCAGCAACTTTGCGAAAAACAAAACAAGAAAACAAAATATAGAAAATGGAAGTAAAAGGAAAAATCATTGCCGTGCTCCCCGAAATATCCGGGACATCGAAAGCAGGCAATCCCTGGAAAAAGAAAGAATACGTGCTTGAAACCCTCGAGAACTATCCCAAGAAAGTGCACTTCGATTTCTTCGGTGAACGTGCCGACCAATATCCTCTCAGCGTAGGCGATGTAATCACATTAAGCTTCGACATCGAGAGCCGCGAATATCAGGGCCGCTGGTACACCAGCATACGCGGCTGGAAAGCAGAGAAGGGCGATGCCGCTATGGCAGGCGCACCTGCAGCTCCCGCCCAGGCGATTCCCGCATCGGCATTCCCCGGCGCAGGTGCTCCGGCTGTACCGCAGTCACCCGCACCCTTCCCCGGCAGCGACGGCACCGAGGATCTGCCTTTCTAAGCCGCTTGCGACCGATGTGGCATATCGCCGCACATGACCGCAATATTACGGCACAAAAACGATATAGAGATGAGACGCTGAAATGGCGTCTCATCTTTTTTTGTCTACGGAAAAAATATCTCTATCGTAGTATCTGACAAATGTTATGTTTATTAGGCCATGAGAGCTACGTTTATTATTTATGTATAGGTACTTTTGCGGGTAAGCGTATTTCATGCTTATTGTTTTCAACCAAATTATCAACTTTAAATCTTAACAATGAAAAAAACTTTCACTCTTTTCCTTGGTATGGCGGCAATGGCCGTCGCGCCGGCGAAAGTTGCAGCCGACAACATTTATGTGAAAATCGACCACAACAACCCCGACATATCCATAGTGCAGGGTTCCGGAAAATTTGACATGACAAACCTTTTGTTGGGCAATCCGTCATCTGACCTCACGGTCGACCTTGGCGAAGTCGATTTTGACAAAGGTTTCACAGGCGCATACGCCGACATGGCCAACGGATGGGAAAACAACGTTGACGGCGCGGTAATACTCAGCGCAGGCCCCGACCTTGAGAGCGCCACGCCTTTCGCAAAAATCCCGTTCAAACATTTCTTCACCTACAATCTGCCGTGCCGCTACGGGCAGAACTTCGGCAATGGCATCGAGGAGTATACAGCTCCGACGGGCAAACAGCATGTATATGCATCGTTCGAAGAGGGCAAGTCGAGCGCCAATTTCTTCGGCATAGGTCTGACCGACGTCACCTATACCGATGCCGACTACGTAAACGACAACTACACGAAACCGTTTGAGCAGGTATACACCACCGACGCTGACAAAGGCATACGTATTCTCTGGCCCGACGAAGACTCCCGCTGCGCCGACAGCCGCATCATCATCAACGGCAACGGTTTCTTTAATGTGAACGACCCCGAGCAGACCACCGACGCAGGCAAAATCGACGGTGACGGTTCCATAGGCTGGACAGGCAACAACCTCACGATGAAATCGCGCGAGACTATAGATTTCGGTTCCGGCCGATTCAGTCAGATTGTAATCCGAACCAAGATGTCGACCTGGAACGCCAGTGTCAACCTCAATAAATTTCTTGAAGTTTACATTGACGAGGTAGCCGAAGGAAACAGAATCGGACGCGTGTGGTACGGCATGGAAGCATGGCGCGACAACACATACGTGCCTTTGATTTGTAATTTCGAGAAAGAGGTCAGCGGCACCCATTCGCTTATCGTCAAGTGGGGCAATGAGGGTTCATGCAATGTGATGAACGTAGGCCTCTACGAGGGACACAGCTGGCCCGTCACCCAGACACCCGATCCTTCGCTCTACCCCATGGATGAGCAGCCTTCCGACAACGCCCTCGTGTTCAACTTCGTACAGGGCGACGGCAACAGCCGCAGCGACGTTGACGGCGACGGCAATTCAAAAATCTACAATAACGACTGGAAATGCACTGTCCTGAAAAAAGGCCAATGGGAAAACGACAATGTCGGATATACCGGCAACGGTACCGTGCTCCGCATCTCCGCAGCCGACGGGTCGGACTACGATTTCGGCGCCACTCCTTTCGAACACATCGTGGCACGCTACTCGACAGGCGACGGAAATTACCGCGGAACTATCGACGAATCTAACTTCAGATTCTACGTTGACCTCGAAAAAGAGGGCACTATCGACTGGAACAATGACGATGAAGTCAACGCTTTGCTCGCCGACAAAAATCATGTCGGTATCGTGCGCATGCAGGCCACCGGCGGCTGGGGTAACGTATACGGACTCCGCGGCGATGTCACCGACACCGAAAATCTGAACGGCAAGCACACCCTCTACATCGTCTACAAGAGCAATGACGGCGCCAATATCAAGTCGCTCCACTTCGAGCGCGCTGCTGAAGTAGTCAAACCGACAATCGAGCTTGGAAGCGACACCGGCACCAGCGTTGCCGACGGCATCGCCACCGTCACCGTCAGCTATACTGTAAGCGAAAACCTTATTGGCAAGGAAATCACCGTATCGGTGAACGGTAAAGATGTCGACACATTCACACCCGAAGCCACCAATGGCACTGTCGATGTGAAGATTGACATTACGGAAGGTGTCCCGGAAACAGGTGCTGTCTACACTATCGGCCTGATGGCCGAAGGCATGGACTCTCCGGCCACGGTCGACGTCACAATCAAGTCATCGGCAATCGAGGCAATCGAGGCCGAAAACACCCGCGGCGTACGCTACTTCAATCTCAACGGCATCGAGGTGACCAATCCGACAGCAGGCGCGGTATACCTCAAGGTCGAAGGTAAAAAAGCAACTAAAGTGCTCATAAAATAAACACAATAGGTACAGGAATCTCCTTTAGATCGAGTAGGTCGGGAAACGAAAGTTTTTCTGACCTACTTTCGTTTCCTTCCCTCTCACACCACCGTACGTGCCGTTCGGCATACGGCGGTTTCGCGCT
>MNQK01000028.1:0-128914 GCA_001915385.1 Bacteroidales bacterium 52_46
GAGCAATTAAAATGCCTTCTGCCATACAACTTTTCTGAAGAGTAATATATTTTCCGGTCCGAAAATAAAAATCAAGCCGGCTTTTTTCGGACGGTTACTAATCAAAAGCTTTGGGCATACGTTATTCAATTATATTTTATACCTTTGCAATCGCTTCAATAAGCCAGATGTATACGGGAGTCATGCTTGGCTACTATTGCATAAGTATGTTTGTAAACAGTGTAGGGACGCACGGTCTGTGCGTCCGATAATTAGTTGATAATCAATGCCGGCTTGCCGGAGGGCGTTGCAGAACCCGATTTTAGTTGACCGCGGTTGAAAACCGCGGCTACTATTCGACCGATTATCAGGAGACTTCGCGTAGTAGCCGCGGTTTTCAACCGCGGAAAGTTTAGTCCTGCAACACCCTCTCTACTGCCGGAAGTTTTGCAACGTCCGCTACATAATTTTGGAAAAAATATGATGAAACTTACAGATATCGAGAAACTGTTTGCCGGCGATGCCCGTACGGAGGCCGTCGCGGCGCTTGTCAGGGAAAAGGCTACACGCCGTATGAATGTGGTCAATGCCGCAGGCTCCTCCCTGTCGATGATGCTCTCGCAGTTGCCCCGGATGAAGCATCCGGTGGTCGTGGTGGGCGACTCCCCCGATGATGCCGGCTATATATATCATGACCTTTCCCGTCTGGCAGGGGAGGAGGCCGTGGCATTCTTCCCGTCGGCCTACAAGCGCGACATCAAGTACGGCAAGATTGACCCGCCGTCCGAGATACTGCGTACCGACGCGCTGTCGCGATGGCATTCCGACAAGCGGCTGCGTTTTGTCGTCACCTGTCCCAAGGCGCTTGCCGAGCGTGTGGCTCCGCGCGAGAGCATCGACAACTCCACCATGCATATCGTGCGCGGCAAGGAGTACGACCTCGTGCAGCTTCAGGCATGGCTCCGCGACAACGGTTTTACCCGCCAGGACTACGTTTACGAACCGGGACACTACGCCGTGCGCGGCTCCATTCTCGATATCTTCGGGTTCAGCTTCGAGCTTCCCTACCGTATTGACTTTTTCGGCGACGAGGTCGACTCCATCCGCACTTTCGACATAGAGACTCAGCTGTCGCGCGAGAAACTCGATGCCGTTTCCATATCCTCCAATGTGGCAGTATCGTCGCAAGGTGACTCCCTGCTGCGTTTCATCGACCCATCAACGCTGTTGTGCTGCCGTGCGCCCCACGACGTGGTGCTCGCCGTGAAAAGTATCGCAGCTGAGGAGTTCTCGCAGTCGTCGCTGCTTGCCGATGAGGGCGACCGCGACGCTATGAAGCAGGTGGTCGACGCCGAGGCGTTCGCGGCCGATTTCGACAGCTTCCGCATGCTCGCGTTCAATGCCGGAGGCGCGGTGGCGTTCAAGGATGCCCCGACAGTCGATTACAATTGCTCCCCCCAGGCTCTCTACCATAAGAATTTTGACCTTATAGCCGAGTCGTTCATACGTTTTCAGACCGACGGCTACGACATATATATCCTCAGCGACAGCGCCCGGCAGCAGGACCGTCTCCGCGCCATTTTCGACGACCGCGGCGACAAAATCAGTTTCATCCCCGTCGACGCCACGCTCCATGAGGGATTCATCGACCATCAGCGCAAGCGCTGCGTGTTCACCGACCACCAGATATTCGACCGTTTTCACAAATACAGCCTGCGCAGCGACCGCGCCCGCTCGGGCAAGCTCGCCATGTCGCTCAAGGAACTCGGCGCCATCGAGCCGGGCGACTATATCGTCCACATCGACCACGGCATAGGCAAGTTCGGCGGATTGCTCCGCACTAATGTCAACGGCCACCCGCAGGAGATGATAAAACTCATCTACAAGAACAACGACTTCATCTTCGTGTCCATCCACTCGCTGCACAAACTCTCGAAATACCGCGGGAAGGAGGGCGTCGAGCCTACGCTCAACAAACTCGGTACCGGAGCATGGAACAAGATAAAGGAACGCACCAAGACGCGCCTGAAGGACATCGCGCGCGACCTCATAAAGCTCTATGCCGCGCGCAAGGAGCAGAAGGGATTCAGTTTCTCCCCCGACAGTTATCTCCAGCATGAGCTGGAGGCGTCGTTCATCTACGAGGATACTCCCGACCAGGTCACGGCTACGGCCGCCGTCAAGGCCGATATGGAGAGCGACCGCCCGATGGATCGCCTTATCTGCGGCGACGTCGGTTTCGGCAAGACCGAAGTCGCCATCCGCGCCGCCTTCAAGGCTGCCACCGACGGCAAGCAGGTGGCAGTGCTTGTGCCTACCACCGTGCTCGCATATCAGCACTACAACACGTTTAGAGACCGTCTGCGCGACTTTCCCGTGCGCGTCGACTATCTCAGCCGCGCGCGTTCGGCGAAGCAGACACGCGAGATTCTGGCCGACCTGGTCGATGGCAAAATCGATATTCTTGTCGGCACGCACAAACTTATCGGAAAAAACGTGAAGTTCAAGGACCTCGGACTGCTCATCGTCGACGAGGAGCAGAAATTCGGCGTCGCCGTCAAGGAGAAGCTCAAGCAGATGAAAGTCAACGTCGACACCCTCACCATGTCGGCTACCCCAATACCGCGTACCCTCCAGTTCTCGCTGATGGGTGCCCGCGACCTCTCGGCCATACAGACGCCTCCTCCCAACCGTTATCCCGTGGTCACCTCGGTCGATTCGCTCACCGACGAACTGCTCACCGAGGCCGTCAATTTCGAGCTGTCGCGCAACGGCCAGGTGTTCATCGTCAACAACCGCATCGAGGGGCTCAACGACCTCAAGGCCATGATTACGCGGCTTGTGCCCGACGCCAAGGTGCTTATCGCACACGGGCAGATGCCGCCCGAACAGCTCGAGCAGGCCATCATCGACTTCTCCAACGGCGATTACGACATATTGCTCTCCACCACCATCATAGAGAGCGGTATCGACATGCCCAACGTCAACACCATCATAGTCAACAACGCGCAGAATTTCGGCCTATCCGAGCTTCATCAGCTTCGCGGACGTGTAGGTCGCTCCTCGCGCAAGGCGTTCTGCTACCTTATGGTTCCCCCCGGCGTACCTCTCTCTCCCGTAGCGCGGCGCCGTCTGCAGGCCATAGAGAGCTTCTCCGACCTCGGCAGCGGCATACATGTGGCGATGCAGGACCTCGATATCCGCGGCGCCGGCAACCTGCTCGGAGCCGAGCAGAGCGGTTTCATCGCCGACCTCGGATACGAGGCATACCAGAAAATACTCAAAGAGGCTGTCGTCGAGCTTACCACGCAGGAATTCGCTGATACGCTCACCGCTCAGAACGATGTCACCGGCAGCGAGGATTTCGTGGCCGACTGCGTCATCGAGAGCGACCTCGAAGTGCTACTTCCCCCCGACTACGTCCCGCAGGAGAGCGAGCGCATCAGCCTTTACCGCGAGCTCGACGGCATCACGCGCCGCGAGGACCTCGACGCCTTCGCCGACCGTCTCCGCGACCGCTTCGGCCCCATACCACCCGTAGCGCAGGAACTGTTGCTCATACCGATGCTCCGGCGCGACGCGCGCCGTCTCGGCATCGAGAAAGTGGCATTGAAGCAAGGAGTAATGTACATCTATTTCGTCGACGAGACCAACAAAGCCTACTACCAGTCGCCAATGTTCGGCCGCCTGCTCAACTACCTGCAGCGCTACCCCCAGCGCGTGGCAATCCGCCAGCGCGACCAACGCCGCTCCTTCGCCATAAAATCCGTAACGACAGTAGCCGAAGCCGCAGCCATCCTCACCGAAATCCTCTCCCTCGACAGCATCTGACCAAGCCATAACCCACAGCCTTTACATCGGGTCATACGAGAGTCCGACCGGTCTGACATGTCGGACATGTCAGACTCGTCCGACCACTCTGATCGGTAGAGTCAATAAACCGCAACAGGCTGCCCGAAATTATCGGGCAGCCTGTTGCGGGTTATTGACTTATGTCAGTTTTTAGCGGCCTCCGCCGAGCGATTGGTAGAGGTTGATTACGGCCTGGGCTTTGGCAAGTTCGCAGTTGAGCTGCGACATCTGTGCCGAGAGCAGGCTCGACTGCGCTGTCAGTATTTCGAGGTAGGTGGCGCCGGCAGCGGCGAAAAGCTCTTTGGTGTAGTATTCGGCTTTTTCGAGGTTGTCGACCTGCTCGGCAAGCAGTACGCCTTTCTCATTGTTCTTGTCGTAGGTGGTGAGAGCGTCAGACACCTCGGCGGTAGCGCTGAGCAGCGTGTACTGGAACGTGTTGAGCGACTGCTGTTGGCGAGCCTTGGCTGCTTCGAGGCGTGCGATGTTCTGACCGCGCGAGAAGATAGGAGCCACCAGTGTTCCTGCAAGCGATGCGAACCAGTCGCCGGGGTTCTTGATGAACGAGCCGAACGAGTTGGTGAACCCGTAGTTGGCTGTTATCGACAGGCCGGGATAGAAGGCTGCACGGGCTATATTGGTGGTATAGTAGGCCTGTGCGAGGGCTTCCTCGGCGGCGCGTACGTCGGGACGTGCCGCGAGTTCGCGCATCGGCACTCCGTCGCGGAATATAGCGGGAGCCACAAGGCGAGCTTCGGGCGATACTTCCCATTTCTGCGGCATCGTGTTGAGAAGCAGCGACATCGTGTTGTTGGCCTTGTCGAGTGCAACCTCAAGGTCGGTGATTGACGAGAGCACGCTCAGATAGTTGGCCTGGCTTTGTACTACGGCTGCCTCGTTGGTACGGCCGGCGAGCTTGTAGTCCTTCATCGTCTGCACGTTCTCGCCCCATATCACGGCTGTCTCGCGCGAGAGCTTGAGCTGGGCCTGAAGTATGGCTATGGAGTAGTAGCAGTTGGCCACGCCTCCGATTATCTGCGAGCGTACTGCCTGTTCGTAATCCTTGGCCTGCTGTTCGGCCGACTCGGCGAGTCGCTTGTTGTTGAGCAGTTTGCCGAAGATGTCAACTTCCCATGATGCCGACAGGGGTATGGTATAGTTCCATCCGGTCAGTTTCTCGTTGCTTACCGAGGAAGCTCCGCCGGTGGGAGTGAGTGTCAGCGAGGGGAAATAGCTCATGCGGGCACCGCGCAGGTTGGCGTGAGCGATGTCGACATTAAGTTTGGCGTTGGCAAGGTCGACATTGTTGGCGAGAGCCTGGTTGATGAGGTCGGCGAGCATCGGGTCGGTGAATACATCCTGCCACTGCAGGTTGCCGAACGCGCGGGCGTCGCCCTCCGAAGCCTTTGCCTCGACATATTCCTGCTGAAGCGGGGTGTCGGCAGGCATCTCGAATTTCTTATATAGACCGCAGCCGGTGAGCATTGCCACCGCAAGGGTGGCAACGGCCGGGCGTGCTATGTTTTGAATTTTTATCATAGTTGATGTTTTTAGCTTAAATACCGTGTCAGCGTGAATATTGTTCAATCTCAGAGTTGATGCCTTCATTGTCGGTATCCTTCCATTTGAGCGGAGATATTTTCTCATGTATCTTCTGGAAGATGATGAACAGTGCCGGCACGAAGAATATCTGGAGTATCATACCGATTAACATACCGCCGATGGCTCCCGTACCGAGCGTACGGTTGCCGACAGCGCCTACGCCGTGGGCGAACATCAGCGGCAACAGACCGATGACGAGGGCCAGCGACGTCATGAGGATAGGACGCAGACGCGCTGCGGCACCCTGTATGGCGGCGTTGAAGATTGACATGCCCGTGCGGCGGCGTTCGAGCGCGAACTCGATGATGAGGATGGCGTTCTTGGCCAGAAGACCGATAAGCATAATCAGCGCAATCTGCAGGTAGATGTTATTCTCGACACCGAAGATGGCTGCGAACACGAATGTGCCCATAAGACCGAACGGAATGGAAAGCAGTACGGCGAACGGGAGGATGTAGCTCTCATATTGTGCCGACAGAAGCAGGTAGACAAAGAGGAGGCAGAGGCCGAATATCATGGCTGTCTGGTTGCCTGACTGGTTGCCCTGTTCGCGGGTCATACCCGAGTATTCATATCCGAAACCAGCGGGAAGCGTCTCGGAAGCCACGCGTTCAACGGCTTCAAGTGCCTGGCCCGACGAGAATCCGGGGTTGGGGTTACCGGTCACCGATATTGACTGGAACATGTTGAAGCGGTTGAGAAGGTCGGGACCGTAGACACGCTGGAGGGTCACGAAGTTGTCGATCGATGCCATCTCGTTGCCGTTGCGCACCTTGATGCTCGAGAGCGTCTCGGGCGATACGCGTGCTTCGGGATTGGCCTGCATCATGACGCGGTAGATTTTACCGAAACGGTTGAAGTTGGACACATACATACCTCCGTAATATCCCTGAAGGGTTGAGAGGATGGTCTGCGGGCTGATGCCGGCCTGTTTGGCTTTGGCAGCGTCGATGTCGACCATATACTGTGGGAATGTCGGGTTGAAGGTGGTGTAGGCCATCTGGATTTCGGGCTGCTGGTTGAGCTGCGCGAGGAAGCCCTGCACTACGGCGAAGAATTCATTGATATCGCCGCCGGTCTTGTCCTGCATCTTGATTTCGAAACCGTTGGTTACCGAGTATCCCGAAATCATAGGGGGAGCGAATGCCACGACACGGCCGTCGGTGACGGCCTGCGAAGCGATGCCGTAAATGCGTTTCACGATATTGTCCACGCTCTCCTCCTCGCTGCGTTCTTCCCAGTCCTTGAGCTTGACGATGAACGTACCGTAGGTGGCGCCTTGTCCGGCAATGAAGCTGTAGCCGGCAATCTTCTGGCTGTACTTGACGCCGGGGGTAGCGCGTATGATATTGTCGACCTGGTCGAGCACTTCAATCGTGCGTTCCTGCGACTGGCCCGGAGGCATGTCGACCATCACGAACAGCACGCCGGTGTCCTCGTTGGGCACAAGTCCGGTCGGTGTCTTGGCCATGAGCCATACGAGCAGTACCATCGTACCGGCTACTGCGGCAAGTGCCGCCCATTTGAGCTTCCCTATGCCGGTTATGATGCCGCGATAGCCTTTGAGCAGTCCCGAGTATCCTGATTCAAACCCTTTGTGGAAACGGGGACTGAAAATACCGAACACGGTAAGAACCGCCACGCCGATAGCCGTGATGAGTTTCCATGATTCCGACGAGTTGAACCAGCCCAGAATCATGAACAGGATAGTAGCAATTACGAAAATCAGTGTCAGCAACGGGTGGAAATTGATGGTGAAGCGGCGGCGGTAGCCTTTGGCCACGGTCTTGCCGGCTTCGGCCACGGCTTCGCCGATGCGTTCCTTGACGGGACGTTTGTCATCGTGTGCCTTGAGGAACACGGCACAAAGCGCCGGCGACAGCGTAAGCGCGTTGAGCGCCGAGAAGCCGATGGCGATTGCCATCGTCAGACCGAACTGCTGGTAGAACACACCTGATGTGCCCGACATGAACGACACCGGAATGAACACGAGCATCATGACGAGCGTGATTGATATAAGCGCCCCGGCTATCTCGCCCATGGCGTCGATTGATGCCTTGCGCGAGCTCTTGTATCCCTGGTCGAGCTTGGCATGCACCGCCTCGACCACCACTATGGCGTCGTCGACCACAATCGCGATGGCGAGCACGAGAGCCGAAAGGGTGATAAGGTTGACAGAGAAGCCGATGAGCTTCATCACGAAGAACGTACCGATAAGTGCCACAGGTATGGCGATGGCGGGAATGATGGTGGAGCGGAGGTCCTGAAGGAAGATGTACACCACGAAGAACACGAGCACGAACGCTTCGAGCAGCGTCTTGAGCACCTCATGGATTGATGCATAGAGGAAGTCGTTGTTGTTCATCGGGATGCTGAATTCAAGACCCGGCGGGAGGTCGGACTTCAGCTTGTCAATCTCGGCGAGACACTCGTTGATAATCTGCGTCGCGTTGGAGCCTGCGGTCTGGAAGATGATGGCCATGGTAGCTACCTGACCGTTGAGTGTGGCGCCGAAGCCGTATTGCACTTTGCCGAGCTCCACATCGGCTACGTCGCCAAGACGCAGCACCTGTCCGTTGGAATCGGCACGTATTACTATGTTCTCGAACTCTTCGGGCTGCGACAGACGGCCGCGGTACTTCATCGTGTACTGGAATGTCTGGTTGCCCTGCTCGCCGAATGCGCCCGGGGCGGCCTCGATGTTCTGTTCGGCGAGGGCTGCCGATACGTCGGAAGGCATAAGGTTGTACTGTGCCATGACTTCGGGTTTGAGCCATATACGCATCGAGTAGTCCGCGCCGAAGCTCATCACGTCACCCACGCCCTGCACGCGCTGGAGCACCGGGATGACATTGATTTTCATGTAGTTGTCAATGAATTCGGCAGTGTATTCAGCGCCCGGCTGAGCCGAAAGCGCCACGCCGAGCAGCATAGAGGTCTGGCGTTTCTGGGTCAGGACACCCACTCTCGTTACTTCGGCGGGGAGCAGGTTCTGAGCCTTGGCCACGCGGTTCTGCACGTCGACGGCAGCCATGTCGGGGTCAAAGCCCTGTTCGAAATACACTGTGATGTCGGCCGAGCCGGTATTTGTGGCTGTCGACTCCATGTAGGTCATGCCTTCCGCACCGTTGATTGACTCCTCAAGGGGCGCAATCACTGAATTGAGCACTGCCTGGGCGTTGGCTCCGGTGTAGGTGGTCGATACACGGATTGTAGGAGGTGCGATGTCGGGATACTGAGTCACCGGAAGCGATGTCAGTCCGATGATACCCAACAGCACGATGAATATTGAAATCACCGTCGAAAGCACCGGACGGTTAATAAATGTATCAAGCTTCATTTCGTGTGGAATATTTTCCGGTTATATGTTAAATATGATGGTTTGCACGCCGCCCGCGGCAGGGCGGCATTGTGCTCCTTTTTTATTGCTGTGGCTGCTGGGCCTGTTGCTGCGCGGCCTTGGCTGCTGCGTCGACGGGCACGATTTCCATGTTGGGGCGCAGCTTGTTGCCTACACCCTCTACGGCTATCACATTGCCGGGTTCAAGTCCGGAGGTGACGACGTATATTTTGCCGTCGTTGACCTTGGAGATGGTGATGGGCGTGGATACCACCTTGTTGGAGTCGTTGACTACGTAGACGAATTTGCGGTCCTGAAGTTCGAATGTGGCTTTCTGCGGTATGACGATGGCATTCTCCTCATGCATCGGTATGACTATCTGGCCGGTGGAGCCTGAACGGAGCATGCTGTTGGGATTGTCGAACAATGCCCTGACTGTGGCGGCGCCGGTGCCGGTGCCGATGACTCCCGATACTGTGGCAACCTTGCCTTCCACGGGGAATATCGAGCCGTCGGCGAGCTGCAGTTTCACCGCAGGCATCTGGGCGATCTGCTGCTCGAGCGATTTCGAGCCGTTCTCGGTCATGTCGAGTATGTCTTTCTCGGTGAGCGAGAAGTAGGCATATACCTCCGAGTTGTCGCTCACTGTAGTCAGCGGCTGAGCCATGGAGGGAGAGGCCAGTGAGCCTTCGCGGAAAGGTATTGAGCCTATCACGCCTGAACTCGGTGCCGTCACTACGGTGTACGCGAGGTTTTTGCGCGCCGACGTAAGGGCGGCGTTGGCTGTGGCGAGATTTGATTTGGCATTGGCCAGGTCGTTTTTGGCGAGCTGGTTCTCATATTCGGAGATGATGTTTTTGTCAAAGAGAGCCTGTTTCTGGTCGGCGGTCATCTGTGCGGACTTCACGGCGGTCTGGGCTGCGCTTACGGCTGCCGATGCCTGGTCGACGGCTGCCTGGTACTGTACCTGGTCGAGCACAAAGAGTGTCTGGCCTTTCTGTACGCGCTGGCCTTCGTCGACGAGCACCTGTGTGATGAATCCCGACACTTGCGGACGTATTTCAATGTCTGTTTTTCCCTTGATTGTGGCGGGGTAGGACTGCGATAAGTCGATGTCGCTGTAGGCTACCGTCTGTGTCGCGATGGTGGGTGCCGGCATTTGCTGCTGGGCCTGGTCCTCCTTTTTCGAGCATGACACAGATGTCACTAATGCTACGGCCATCATTGTGGCGGTTGCTTTGGTTGTGATTAGTCGTTTCATTACTTTTTATACTGTTTCTCTGTTAGTTAATTCTGTATTTTTTTTCGAGTCATCCCTTTGTCGGGCACCCTCAGGCTCTCGCCGCGGATGCCGTTCCCTCGTGCCGTGACGTCGGTGAAGCGTATGGCGTGACGTCGGCTAAGTGTATAATATGTGCAAAGTTACCAACAATAACGTCTAAAAGCCGCTAAAAAATGATTAAAAGATGTTACCGTTAACTTTTATTAGTAAGCCGTGCATATATTGTCGATCCATAATGTCAGTCCGATTGTGCCTGTATATGCTTCGCCCGAGGCGGCCGATGCCATCACGATTATGTGGGTCGGCACGGCGTTGGCGCTGTCCCAGCCTACTTCCTTGACCGGCACCATCTTGCCCTTGCTGTTGCGGGCGTAGTAGCTCTTGTCGGCAGGTATGAGACCCATGTACGGGCGGTAGTCGGGCGATGACGTGATGTCGCCGTATAGAATCGGGAGCCTGTAGCCGTTGACCCATCCCGAAGTGGATTTGTCGAACCGCACTCTTGCCGTGCCTACACGCTTGGCGCATATATTGCCCTTTTCGTCCTCCCAGCGGCGCTGGAGATACACAAGCACTTCGGCATTCTCATGCCCGGGAAGTTCCTTTTTCTTCCCGAATCCGCTTGAATAGACGCGGCCGGCGTTGGCGGGGATTTCGAGGCGGTAGTCAAAGCAGAGCGCTTTCGGGCGCCGGGTGAACGGTATGCCCATCTCCATCTTGCTGTAAGGGTCGGAGGTGGACCCGATAGGTTCAATCATTTCCCCGAGAAATATCGAGCCTGCCACGACCACATCTATGTTGATGATGCCGGCTGCTTTGCAACGTTCCATGATGGTGGTCAGTTTGGCGCATTTGTCCGAACCCGAGCGGGTGTCGGGCACCACGGCGCAGCTGCCTTTCGATATGCCCATCACTTTGGCATAGACGTTTGACGTGGCCCAGGGCGAGCCTCCGAGATTCTTATATGCTTTCGCGCCTTCTATGGTCTGCGCGGGGCCTATCTCATAGAGCGTCTTGGTGTGGCCGCCGATGATTTGCGACTCAGGTATGTTGCGCGTGATCCAGCTGTTGAAATCGCCGTATTTGAAAGGTTCGGTCTTTGATTGGGAGAAGCCCGGAAATGTTGCGGCGTTGCACACGGCGAACGCGGCGACGCATTTCCATATAGCTACTGTAAATTTTCCCATTATAATTGTATTTTCTGCTTCTTATCTTTAATTTCGACTGCAAATATAAGTAATTAATGACAGTAATTATCCTTTTTTACTCCACGTAAGCCATTTCCCCTACAATTTTAGAAAATCTGACTATTTTTAAAGGGGAAAACGACATCAGAAAAATGTCGGTTACAATCGTGTGACAAAAAAATGACAATTAAATGAAAAAAATTATAAATAAAATTTTGGATTTGAAAATAATTGTTTACTTTTGCAGCGATAAGTAACTGTTCAAAGTTATTTTGATAATGAGAAGAGTTTGTATAAAATAATTTTGAACTGTTACTTAATATTCCTAAAGTCAATAAACGTCCCCCATGCGCACAGGTTTACCGGCCATCATGGACGTGTTCAAGAAACTATTTATTTATAGAGCTGATTGAAGGCTTCCGATATGGCTGAATGTCAGTATAATTCATCACTTTTACGGGTAAAAGAAAATTTTAAGTTCTATTTATATTTTTTGTAACGAAAATTAACCTAAAGTCATGTTTAATCATTGCTCGAAAAAGCTGATTTTCCCGCTTCTTGCATGTGCTGCGACTATGTCCCATGCCGAAGTGGTGACAGTAGACAATGCGAAGCAGCTGGCGGCTGACTTCTTCAGTGCAAGCAGTCTTGACAGACTGGATTCGACAGATGCCCTTGACCTGGCATACGTTTGCGGTACGGCATCCCACCCCGTTTATTATGTGTTCAATGCCCGTGAGGGTGCGGGCTACATCATCATCTCGGCTGATGACTGCACCACGCCGGTGCTCGGTTATTCACTCGAGGGGCGTTACGACGCGTCAATGATGCCTCCCGCCATGAACTGGATGATGCACGGGCTTGAAAGTGAAATCAAGGCGGCTCCGTCGCTTCAGCGGCCCGTGCCTTTGGCCGAACGCCGTAAGATGGTACGCCGTGCGGCTCAAAGCAATGAGAGAATCCTTCTCGAGACCCCGCAGTGGCGTCAGGAAGCCCCCTTCAACCGTCATATACCCGGCAATGCCCTTACAGGCTGCGTAGGCACTGCCATGGCTATGATCATGAAGTATCACGCCTACCCCGAGCATGGTACCGGAAGCTACAACGGGGTGAATTTCGATGTCGCATACGACTGGGCCAACATGCGCATGGACGCCTACCGTTCAGGATATTCCGACGCCGAGGCCGAGGCGGTATCAACCCTGATCTACCATACGGCTGCAAGTATCGGCACCCAGTTCGGCTACTCGGGTTCGAGCGCCTACGAAGTGAAAGTGCCCGCAGCCCTTGTCAACTACTTCGGCTATGACCCCGGAGTATCATATAAAAAGCGATCGGAGACCCCAACACAGGCCGAATTCGACCGCCTGGTCGAGAACGAGATACGCCAGCACCGCCCCGTGCTGTATTGCGGTCAGGACGTTACCGCCGGCCATGCCTTCGTCGTCGACGGCTACGACCCCCTCACGGGAATGATACATGTCAACTGGGGCTGGGGTGGCGCCGACGGCAACAACAACGGCGGCTGGTATGCGAGCACCGCTCTCAACCCTACCGTAAGCCAGTCACACAGCTTCAACAACCTTACCACCATTATATATAATATCAAACCGGGCAACGGTTCCAACTCGGCATGGTCGCCGCTGCATATCACTGCCGACGGCCGCCAGCCCGGCATGAGCTCCGACCTCGACGGCGACCTTGTGGCAGGAAAGGAATTTACCGTTCGCGTCGGCAACATCAAGAACCTCAGCTACGATAAATTTTCCGGAAAATTCGCCGTTGCCCTCTTTGATGCAGAAGGCACTTTCAAATGCACGCTGAGCAAGATTGACGGCATGACCCTTGCCGGCATGGCAATCTATCCGTCAGCTTCCGTGGCCTATCTCTGCCGGCTTCCCGAAGGGATGGCTGTCGCCGACGGCGACATGATAAGGATGGCCACAAGCGCCGACAACGGGCAGACATGGCTCCCGATGGCCGGCGAGCTTGTCACCGTAAATGAAATTCCCGCCAAAGGCGCCGTTCCACAATACTTCTCCGTGAGCACTCCCGGCGCGATTCAGGGGGCTGCTTTCACAGGCGACAGCAAGGTGATAAAGGGCTGGAACTATACATTCCGCGTAGTCCCCTCCAATCCCGAGCGCGATGTCGTCACCGTCAAGGGCAACGGCTACCTGCTCACCCCGGGCGCTGACTATACCTACACTATAAATAATGTGCTTGACGACATGGAGATTGCCGTATACGTCCAGCCTGCATCAGAAGTGAAGGAGAAACGCAGCATCTGGGTAGGTCAGCCCGGCACTCTCGAGACTCTCATACAGGGCGCCGATGCCGGTACTATCAAGGACCTCACCCTCTTCGGCACGATTGACGCACGCGACTTCGCTTTCATGAAAGCAAGCATGAAGCTCACGCGCCTCGACCTTTCGGGCGTAAGGATTGCAGCCAACGGTACAAATCAGGCAAATGCCATACCGCGCGATGCTTTCCGCAACCTCTGGAGCCTCAAAGAGGTGATACTCCCCTCCGGCGTCAACCGCCTGAACAACGGATGTTTCCGCTCGTGCGGCATTACCAGCATCGTAATCCCTGCGGCGGTAAATACTTACGAATATAATGTATTCAACGGTGCGTCATATCTGAAAGATGTATGGGTGCTCAATCCTACACCGGCATTCGTAAACTGGTGCGTGTTCCGCGGCACACCATCCGACAGAACCGTACACTGTGTCAATATGGGAGCGGCCGGAACCTACAAACAGAACAAATACTGGAACCAGCCCGATATTGACGCCAACGTGACATTCACATGTCCCTGGCAGGACAAGCAGGAATTCCCCACCGTCACCGACTGTGCATTCGCCGTGATGGAGGACAAGGATGTGAAATTCACCTGCGATACCGACCCCGGACGCTATGCTCCCGGCACCAAAATCATATTCAAGGCCGAGCATATAGCCGACGACGACAACCGCATGGACGTATATGCCAACTCCACCCTGCTTAAGCCCGATGCCGAAGGATACTATTCCACGACTCTCGCTGCCGGCACAATTATCCACTTCGACCTCGTGGAGCCTGCCGCTGTAAGCGAACTTCCCTCTCCCTGGGCGCTTACCGACGCAACAGGCAGTGTCGGACTGCTTACCGACGCCGTCAACGTGATGCCCGGTGTGCCGTTCACTATCCGTGTCAATGCTTTCGACGCCCCCTCCAAGGCTTTCTGGGCAGCTGTGCTCACCACTGCCGACGGTCGCATCAAGGAGTTCATTTCGCCCGTAAGCAACTGGTCGGCCGAGCCCGGCACTAACTTCAGGATGAATGTATCATGCTGCGTCAAGGAAGCTACCGTGCGTGAAGGCAATCTTATCCGCCTCGTCACCTCTATCGACAAAAAGAACTGGAAACTGGTCCATGGCGTCAACGACGATGTCATAGCGGCCCTCCCGGCTCTCAACAACACCACTCCGGTCTACAACTTCACCTTCCCCGAGGGAATCGAAAAGCAGGCCAATCTTTCAGGCATAGTGACAAGCGCCGTGCGCGGCCGTGACCTTACTTTCAAGATTACGCCGAAATCGGCAGGAAATGTCATAACAATGCTTGTCAACGGTGTGCCGTACGTCAAAGAGGCTAAATCGGTCAGCTATTCGTTTGTGGCAAAGGAGGACATTGATTTTGACATCAGGGTTATCTCTCCCGACCAGATGGAAGCGGTAGTATTTGACCTTCAGCCCGGCGAACGCCTCTGGGATCCGAACAACGCTACACTTAAGGAGCAGCGACGCAACGCGCTTCGCCCCAAAGTAGTGGTTAAAGGCAACATTGACTATACCGACCTCGCCCTGTTCCGTGAAATTCAGGCATGGAATACCGTGGTATCCCTTGACCTTTCCGGCGCTGTTATCGTTGCCGACAGAGCTAATGCAAAAGCATATCCGGCCAATGTATTCCCGCCCAATGCTTTCTGCCCGGGTTCTAACAAGACGGCTAATATCAAGCTGAAAGAGCTCAAATTCCCCGCATCGGTTACATCGATTGGTGCAAGCGCATTGTACAAATGCGATAAAATCAAGGAACTGGAGTTGCCCGTCAATCTTGACAATTTCGTCGGCAGCGGCTGGTGGAATTATGCCGGAGGTCTGAAGAAAGACTGCTTCCTGGGCTGCACGTCGCTTACTACCCTTTACGTTCCCTGTGTTCCGAAAAACGGCAGCATAGTACACCACATCAACACTTCGCATGGCGCTAATCAAAGTGCTGACTGTAATAATCTCGGCCTTAATGACTGCAGTAAGGTGACCGTCGTGGTCAACCCCGATTATCTTAAGGCATATACGACCCGTCATGACGGTGCCGATTCAGACGACTGGCGCAACCTGTGGGTATACAACGGTTTCAATATCGTAGGCGAATATCCCGTATATGGCGTCAACTATCAGGTCGACCGCTGCTTCGTGTCCGACAAATCTCTTGATATTAAGCAGGTCGTCTCTTTCCTCGGCAATAATATCCCGCTGGAATCCATTGATTTCTCAGGAAAACTGTATGTAGGAGCCAAAAGTGCGGTGACGGCCAACCGTCCTGACAATGTCGATGCGTACGACGCTTCCCGTCAGGTCAAGGTATACGATAACGGCAAGCTGCTCGGCGATGACAAAATAGCCGACGACGGTTCCATTGCCCTCACTTATTACAACCCCAACAAGCACGCCGACAAGAGCGGTGACCATGACATCGAGGTTGTCTATCTCTATGATGTGACCTTCAACTGCGTTTCCGGCAACATTAAGATTGCCCCTGAAGTCCGCAACAATGAATCGCTCGGAGATGCCGCGACCGAGTTCGAATATCTGAATTACTACAATGCAGCTGCTCCGGTGCTTCAGGGCGTAAAAGAAGGCTCTCAGGTTCGCTTTAAGGTTTCGGTCGAGAGTGTTGACGAGTCACGAGTCAGACCGATGGTCAAAGTCGGTGAAAGCGTCGTATCGGCCGACGATGAAGGCTACTATACAGTCGATGTGAATGATACCGACCTTACCGTCAATGTATTTACCGTGCCTGTCAACGGTGCCGAACTTTCACCGGCTGAGGTTGAGGTCATCGACCCCGAAGAAGCAGTTGATGTGACGCATATCGCACTTTCCGGCGGTATCGCACCCGAAAAAGTAAAAGAGATTGTCGACAAACTTCCCGCTCTCCAGGAACTTGACCTGTCGGAGCTTTCCGAAGCTCTTCCCGAAGGCGCTATGGCCGGCAAAGAGACTCTTGTCACTGTGATACTTCCCGGTGCCTCAGTTATCGAGGCAAACACATTCGAAGGATGTACCAACCTGACTAATGTGGTAGTGCCCGAGTGTGTCAACGTTATCGGTGCCAATGCATTCAAAAACTGCCGTTCGCTCAAAAATCTGAGCTTCTCGGGAATTACCGGTATAGGCGCCAATGCTTTCAACGGCTGCGACCGCCTTACGGGCATCATATTCACGGCCGACCGTCCCGACGCGGCTCCCGCACGTGTGCGTCGTGCCGCCGGTGCTGTCAATACCGACGGTTATGAGGACGATGCGTTTGCCGGACTCAATCCCAACTGTTTCGTATATCTCGACGAGGGAGTGGCTGCCCCCGATATCGCCAATGTCAACTACATACAGGTCCGTCAGGATGCTTCTTCCGAGTCAGGCCGCGTATATGAGGCCTTGGGCAATATCGTAATCAGTCCCGAAAATGATTTCCAGGTCGTCAATGCCTTCAGTATTACCGAAGGCAACACCATCTCGATGGAGATGCCGCTCAACACCACTGACAGCGGCGACAACGGCTGGAAACCGCTTGTACTTCCGTTCACGCCAGCTATGGTGACCGACGTTCAGGGCAATGAGATGACGCAGTATACGCGCAAGGCTGTCAGCAACTCCAATGGCTTGTACATGACCGCATCTTTCGATGCCAAAGGCAACCTCGGCCTGACCGACGGCATAAAGGCAAACACTCCTTATCTTGCCGCGCTTTTCAAAAATGAAGGAAATGCTTCAGTGCGTTTTGTGGCCGGAGCGTGCGAAGTGCCGCAGACTCCCGACGAGATAAGTGCCGAGGGCGCGGAATATACCCTCGGGGCCACCTTCTCGGGTCGCGATGTCGAAGCTGCCGGTACCTACCTGCTCCGCGAGGACGGAAGTGCCTTTGACGAAGCCGTCGCTCAGATTGAACCCCTCGCCGAAAGCGATGCCGATGGTATGGCTGCTGCGGTTGCCCTGTCACCGTTCACCGTATATGCCGTATCCGGTTCCGGAGTCTCCAATATCCCCGTCGATGTAGATGTCACCGAATTGAAGCCGACAGGTATAACCGCTCCCGAGCAGCCGCAGCCTTTGGTGATTTCACGCGATGGCGATTCTCTCGTGATATGCTCGGATTGCGACACCGCGGTCGACCTGTTCAATGTTGCCGGAATGCATGTTAGGACATTGCAGCTTGTCAAGGGACGCAATGTGGTAGACGGCATACTTCCCGGTGTATATATCCTCGGCGGCAAAAAGGTCGTGCTGTAACTCTTCACCGGTCAATACAAAAATAAAGTGGACGTACCGATTGTACGTCCACTTTATTTTTGTATTGACCGGAATTATATTCCGTGGTATGTGGCCATTTCAGGCAGTCCCTGATTTTTTGAACCGTATTACCATATCACTACCTGCTCGGAAGCGGGACGGAACATCGGGTCGCCCTCCTTGATTGAGAATGCCTCGAAGAAGGGGGTGATGTTGCGCAGTGTCACGTTCACGCGGTTTTTGCCGAGCGAGTGCACGTCGACGGTAGTGAGCTGGCGTATAGTTTCGGGGCGGATATTGCTGGCCCATACGTTGGCATAGTTCATGTAGAATACCTGCATCGGGTCGAAACCGTCGATTTTGGCTTCTTCCGAAGTGATGTCGACACCTTTTGCTTTCTGTGAGTCGAGGAATGCCGTGCGGGCGATGCGCAGACCGCCCTGGTCGGCTATATTCTCGCCGAGGGTATATTCGCCGTTGGCGTTGAGGCCGGGGAGCACTTCGACAGCGCTGAACTGGTCTACGAGACCCTTGGTCAGGGCAGTGAATGCTTCGGTATCCTCGGGAGTCCACCAGTCGACCATGTTGCCGGCAGCGTCGAAGTTGCGGCCCTGGTCATCGAATCCGTGGGTCATCTCGTGGCCGATTACCACGCCGATTGCGCCGTAGTTCTCGGCGTCGGAAGCCTCGGGGTCGAAATAGGGAGCCTGGAGGATGGCGGCGGGGAACACGATTTCATTGGCCATCGGGTTGTAGTAGGCGTTGACGGTCTGAGGTGTCATGCCCCATTCGGTCTTGTCGACCGGTTTGCCCCATTTCGAGTATGTCTCGTTCTGGTGCCACATGCCTACGTTGTGCATGTTCTCGTAGAACGACAGGGCCGGGTCGACGGTGAGTTCGGTATAGTCTTTCCACTTGTCGGGATAGCCGATTTTCACAGTGAAGGCGTTCAGCTTCTTGATGGCGTTGAGCTTGGTGTCGTCGCTCATCCAGGGGAGGTTGATGATATGTTTGCCAAGTGCGCGGCGCAGGTTCTCGACGAGGCCGAGCATATATTCCTTTGACGACTCGGGGAAGTATTTCTCGACATAGAGCTGGCCGATAGCCTCGCCCATGCTGCCTTCGACGGCGCCGAGGGCGCGTTTCCAGCGCGGACGCTGTGTCTGGGCGCCCGAGAGCACTTTGCTGAACTCAAACGCGGCGTCGGTGAAGTCGTCGGAGAGCGAACCTGCCGCCTGGCGCACGTAGTTCCACAGGTAGTAGTCTTTTTTCTCGCGGTCGGTAAGCGAAGCCATCAGGTTGTCGGCCTGCTTTACGGTGTTGATTTCGGTCACGATAACCGATTCGGGCATGATGCCGTTCATCGTCTCGGGGAAGAAACGGTTCCAGTTGATTGAGGGATACATCTCCTTGAGCTGTGCGAACGTGCGGGGATTGTACATCGCCGGGATGTTGCGGCTCTCCTCGCGGGTCCAGGTGGAGTCGGCGAGAGCTGTCTCGATTTTCATCACGTTCTTCACGATGCGGCGGGCATCCTTTTTGGAATATCCGGCGAGTGTCATCTCTTTCTCGATGAGCTTCTTGTAGGCCTCACGTATCTTTACGTTCTCTTTGTCGTCGCTCAGATAGTAGTCGCGGTCGCCGAGAGTGGTGCCGCCACCGCCTATATACATGGCGTAGACATTGGAGTTGGCGAGGTCGGGCTGTATGCCGGCCGAGAAGAAGGGGCTTGCATAGTTGCCGTGCATCCAGAGGAAGATGTCTTCCATCTCTTCGGGTTTGGCATTCTCAATGCGGCTGAGGTCGGCTTTGATAGGTGCTGCTCCCTCGGTGTTGCGGCGTACGGAGTCCATGGCCTGCTGGTAGATGGTCGATACCTTGAATGCCACCGTGCCCGGTTCGGGGTTGGCGGCTGCGAGTCCGGTCACTATCTCTTTCACGTGGTCGCGTGCCTGCTCGGCGAGCTTGTCGAACTGTCCGTAGCGCGAATACTCGGGGGTGAGGGGATTGGCGTCCATCCATCCCTTGTTGACGTGGGTGTAGAAGTCGTCGCCGGCCTTGACATTATTGTCGATGTAGCCGGCATTGAGGCTTTTGAGATGCTCCTCGGCCGACATTCCTGAAATGCCGCCCATTGCGAGAGCGCAAGCCAATGCTAATTTGATTGATTTCATAAAAAACAGATATATTTGTGTAGTTTACTTTTTTGTAGGATGTCGCTTTTCGGGAGATTCCTGCTTTTCCCGCAGGAGATGAGAAGGAAACGGCGCGGAGTATGTATCCTGTTGTTAGACGCGCAAGGTGCCTGTTTGTTACACGGCGCCCGGGAGATTTTTATGTCATACGCAGCACGATGACGCCCGTGGAGTCAAACCGCGGCAGTGCGCTGACCTGCACCGGGGCATTGCGCGAGGCTATGCTTTCAGAGCCGTCGCCCGGTTCGATGCCGATACCGCGCAGTGCGCTGCATACGGCCGACAGAGCTGTCTCGGGGGTATTGTTGTCGTGGGAGAGATGGCATAGGAATATGTTGCGGAGCGACGGCGTGTAGATATTTTTCAGATAAGCTGCCGTTGCCGCGTTGTCCATGTGACCTCTTTCGGCCATGATGCGGGCTTTGAGATATTCGGGATAGCGTCCGTTGAGAAGCATGGTCAGGTCATAGTTGGCTTCTATCATGAGGTGGTTGGCCTGGCGTATGTAGTAGTCGGCGCGTTCGGTCACGGTGCCCATGTCGGTGGCGACGACAAATTTATGCTCGCCTGCCGAGATGAAAAATCCCACATTGTCAGTTCCGTCATGCGACACATCGAACGGTGTTATTACGAAGTCCGACAGATGAAACGGAAACTCCTTGAATATCGGCTGGTGGTAGTCCTTGATGCGCCGTGATATGTTGTGCCGGCGCAGCATGCCGTTGAGAGTGGCCGGAGTGCAGTAGATGCGCAGGTGGCGGTTGCGGCGCACGAGTGTGTAGGCGTATCTGACGTGGTCGCCGTGGTCGTGTGTGAGTATGATGCCGCCGATAGTACGTATGTCTATGCAGTTGCGTTCCAGTTCCTGATATACCTTAGTCGGGTCGATGCCGGCGTCGATGAGTATGCCGAAACGGTCGTTGCCGAGATATGAGCAGTTGCCCGAACTGCCGCTCCCGAATGATATGAACCGCAATGTGGCCACCGGTCGGGTCGATGTGAGCGGCTCTATGCTGTCGGGAAGCGATGCCGCGAGTGCCTCCGCCTCGCCTCCGCTCATGCCGCGTTCGGCGGTTTTACGCGGACGGCCGGGGCTTACGCCCTGTTTTCTGACGGGTTCGGGCGACGCGTCGGCGCCCTCCTGCAGGAGCATCTCGTCGAAGAGCCCCGGAAGGTAACGGGTGTCGAATGATATTTTTTTGCGTCGGGCCATCAGCTCAGGTGTGTCGGTTTAAGTGAATATCTCGGTCGGTCGGAAATTTGTGTGGCAGGCTATTTGTAAAGCAGGAAAATAGCCGGTATCTTGTCGTAGTCGCGGGGCTGCCGCCGCCATTGCGCGAGCGTCAGGGTGGTGATGCGCTGCTCGCTTCCGGTCAGGTCGGTGGCCACGCACAGGCGCGTCGACGGGGGGAGAGCTGCGATTATGTCGTCAATCAGCCTGTTGTTGCGGTAGGGCGTCTCGATGAATATCTGCGTGCGGTTGTTGCGCATTATGTCGGCGTGCATCTGCTTGAGTGCCGCTGTGCGTTCGCTTCCGTGAATAGGCAGGTAGCCGAGAAACGTGAAGCTCTGTCCGTTGAATCCCGAACCCATAAGCGACAGCAGTATGCTCGAAGGCCCCACGAGGGGCATCACGCGGTATCCCCGTCTGTGGGCTTCGGCTACGGCGAGGGCGCCGGGGTCGGCCACGGCGGGGCACCCCGCTTCCGAGATTATGCCCATGTCGAGCCCCTGCTCCATAGGCTCTAACATCGCTGGCACCGTCGCGGGGTCGGTGTTGACATCAAGCACCGAGAATGTCAGTTCGTCGATATTGATGTCGCGGTTGCATTTCTTCAGGAAACGGCGCGCGGTGCGCACATTCTCCACAATGAAATGCTTCACCCCGGTTATCAGTCCGATATTTACCGGGGGGAGAACATCGCCAACCGGAGCCTCGCTCAGGTTGGACGGGAAAAGATACAGGGCCGGACGCTTATTTTCCATTTGCGTCCTCCCATTTGAATATCACGATGCCGGCGCGCGGTTCGGTGTCGTCGGAGGCGCGGCGGAATACACACTTCTCGGCGGCTTTCTTGCACGCTTCGATTGTGGCGCTGTTCTTGCCGGCGTTGCCGACGCAGTGTCCTTTCGTGGCCGAACCGGGACGCACCTTGCCTCCCGCCACTACCACTACGTTGATGCGTATCACGCCGAGTTCGGTGCTCCGCGGTGTCTTGTCGACGGGAACGGAGTAGGTGAGCGGTTCGTTGCCGCCGGGGCCGTTGTTGTTCTTGCTGCCGTCGGCTTTAGGGTCGGTCTTGCCGCCGGTGCCTTTGTCGGCGCCTGAGAACCGGTTGGCCATCTTGTTCTCGATGTTTTTCTTCGATTTCTGCTGGCGTGCTGCTTCCTGACGTGCGGCGTCGTCGGGCTTGGACGTGCCTTCGTTGACCTTTTTCTGCTGTACGGGCGACGGCTTTTCGCTCGATGTCAGATTGGCATGGTGGCCCTGCGTGTCGCCGCTGTTGTCGAGGTCGTATGATGTCTGCGTGTCGGCGTCGGAATCGATGTCCGACGAGCCGGGACTGTCGGTGTCGGCCTGCTCCTCCCATACGTCATCGGCCGACGAGGAGTAGGTGCTGACAAAGCTTTCCGGGTCTTCGATGTCCTCGGCTATGAGTTCAAACTCCTTTACCGGCGGCCATTGTTTCCCTTTGCTGACATTGACGTTCAGATGCCATGACACGAGCATCACAATAACTAATATTGCGACGGCCGCGGTCACGATGCCTGATATTATTTTTGGTCGTTTGTCCATTTATCTGTTCCGGGGTGTATTGTCGGTGGGTTTGTCGGTAGCGCGTAAAGGTTTTGTCGCGAGTACGATTGTGACATCGGCGTCGGCGCCTACGTTGAGTATCTTGACTATCTCGCCGTATTCGGCCTTCTCGTCGGCATAGAGCGCCACGGTGGTTTCTTCGGGCGACTGCTCTTTGGCGAGCATCAGCCATGTCTTGAGTTCGTCGGGCTGCATGGGCTGGCGCTCGGCGTCGCCCATGGCGGTTGATATGTTGCCCTCGGCGTCAAGCGAGATGCGTATGGTCGGCTTTTTGGTGGTCTGCTGCGATGACTGCGGCAGGTTCACTTCGAGCGCTGTCGGGAATATATAGGTCGATGTGACCATGAAGAAGATGAGCAGCAGGAATATGACATCGGTCATAGATGCCATCGAGAATGCCGCCATCATGTTGTGTTGTCGCTTTAGAGCCATGACCTGACGGATTTTATGCGGGTTCGTTGAGAAGGTCCATGAACTCCATCGTCTTGCCCTCGAGCGAGGTCATGACGTTGTTGATTTTAGCTACAAGGATATTGTAGGCGAAGAGTGCCACGATACCTACGATCAGACCGGCGATTGTGGTGACGAGCGCGGTGTAGATACCGCCCGAGAATGTGGCGATGTCGGCGCTCGAACCCTGTGCCGAGATGTTGTAGAATGCCTGTACCATACCGATTACGGTGCCGAGGAATCCGAGCATCGGGGCGCCTGAGGCGGTAGTGGCGAGCCAGGGCAGACCTTTCGATAATTTTGAAATCTCGATATTGCCGGTATTCTCGATGGCGACGAGCACATCGCTCATGGGGCGGCCTATGCGCGATATGCCTTTGCCGATGAGGCGGGCGTAGGGCGTGCCGGTGTTCTTGCAGAGGTTGAGGGCGCTTTCTATCTCACCTTCATGGATATAATCCTTGATGCGGCGCATGAACGAGTCGTCCTGGCGGTTGGCCGAGCGGATTACTATCCATCGCTCTATGAAGAAATATATGCTGAAAAGGAGCAGCACGCCTATCGGTATCATAAGTATGCCTCCCTGCATGCAGAGGTCCCAGAATGAGAGTGATGCCACCGAGGCGGCGTTGGCAGTAGCGTCGGCTGCCGCAGTGGCCGTGTCGGCCAGCGATGCTGTAGTGTCGGCTGCGGCTGAAGTGAGAGTGTCAACGTATTCGTTGCCGGCTGAGGGAATGGTAAGTGTAAGCATTATCGGTAGTTGGTTCGTGATTTATGGTTTGACTGATTGATTTATCGGAGAGGAGATTGGAGTCGGAGTTCTCGGAGTTCTCAGAGTACTCGGAGCTCTCTGAGGACTCTGAGCCGCCTGTCATTTCACCAGGCAGTCCTTGTAGCTGCGTATGGTTTCGGCCAGACCCATGTACAGGGCGTCGCATATCAGGGCGTGGCCTATCGACACTTCGTTGAGGAACGGTACCGACTGCGCGAAGTAGCGTAGATTCTGAAGGCTCAGGTCATGGCCGGCATTGACTCCGAGTCCCGCCTTGTGGGCCGCGCGCGATGCTTCGACAAACGGAGCCACGGCCTTGTCGGGGTGGGAGAAGAAACCGTCGGCGTATGGCTTTGTGTACAGCTCCACGCGGTCGGTGCCTGTCTTGGCTGCAAGCATTATGTTGTCGATGTCGGTCGAAACGAAAATCGAAGAGCGTATCTCGGCTTCGTGGAGGGCGTTGACTATCGAGGTGAGGAAGTCGAAGTGCTCTCCGACGTTCCACCCGGCCGACGATGTGAGGGCGTCGGGCGCGTCGGGCACGAGTGTCACCTGCGCCGGTTTCACTTTGAGCACCAGATCCATGAATTCGGGGGAGGGGTAGCCTTCGATATTGAATTCCGACTTCAGCGCCGGTCGCAGCTGGTACACGTCGGCACGTTTTATATGGCGCTCGTCGGGGCGCGGATGCACGGTGATGCCGTCGGCGCCGAAGCGCTCGCAGTCAAGCGCTACCTTGAGCAGGTCGGGATTGTTTTCACCGCGCGCGTTGCGCAGCGTGGCTATTTTGTTGATATTGACACTCAGACTGGTTGTCATAGCTATCTAACTTAAAAATAAATAAAAATTATCTACAATTACGAAATATTATCACGCATTAGCGATTTTATTCGTAAATTTGTAAAGTGAAATTTGATTACAAATTTAGTCAGAATAGGCTATAATACAAAATATATCGTTTAAATTTTAACCTTTCTTGGCAATTGGATTTGGATAAAGACATACTTTTCCCTCGGTCGACCGACGCGTCGTCGCTTATGGTGGCTTGCCGCCCGCAGGACTATTCGGCGTCGGTGATAGCCCGGGCGGTCGAAGACTGCGGCGCGCATGTCATCAACCTCAATGTCCTTGCCTCCCATACATCGCACGGCGATGTGCAGGTGGCGCTGAGGATTGACCGGCGCAATCCGGTGCCGGCGGCGCGTTCGTTGCGCCGGTTCGGCTATGAGGTGGTTGAAATCGATGCACCCGAAGCCGACGACCCGTACGCCGAGCAGGCACGCAGCCGTGCCAACGAGTTGCTCCGCTATCTCGAAATCTGACCGTCGCAGGCAGTAGAATTATGTATAACCATCGCGCGGCATTGTGCCGCCATAATGATATAAACTCTTAAAAACCACGGAAAATGAAGGTCGCACTCTATGGTAGCCGGCATCAGGACGCCCACGTCGGCGATATCGCGAAACTGGTAGTCCGTCTTATTGAAAACGGCGACGCAATGGTGATACACCGCAAGCTGTATGATTATCTTGTGTCGAACATCGGCGAGAATTTCGCGCGCGCCACGGCTTCCGTGACAGTGACGTCAGATGCCGGTTTTGCGGCCGACGTGGCTCTCAGCATCGGGGGCGACGGCACCTTTCTGCGCACGGCGCAATGGGTAGCCGATTCCGAGATACCGATTATCGGTGTCAACACGGGCCGTCTCGGATTTCTCGCACCGTTCACCATCGAGGAGGCTGCCGAGGCCGTAATCGACCGCCGTCTCGTCAACTACGAAATCGAATGCCGCTCGCTGCTGCGCGTCGACCTGATAGGCGGTTCGCTCGATACATGGCCATACGCCATCAACGAAGTGGCCGTGCTCAAGAAGGACACCGCGTCGATGATTACGATTGACGCGCGTATAGACCGCGCACCGCTCGCCGACTATCTTTGCGACGGACTGATTGTGTCGACACCTACCGGCTCCACGGGCTATAACCTGTCGGTGGGCGGTCCGATTGTGCAGCCGCGTTCGCCGAGTTTCATCCTCTCGCCGGTGGCCGCTCATTCGCTTACGATGCGTCCGCTGGTGGTCGACGACTCGTCGCTGCTCGTGCTTAAGGTGTCGTCGCGCACGCCATCATTCCGTATAAGCCTCGACGGACGTTCGGTCAATCTGCCGTGCGGCACCGACATATATCTGTCACGTGCCCCGTTCGTAGTCAAGACAGTATGCCGTCCGGGACACAATTTCTTCGATACCCTGCGCCGCAAACTGCTATGGGGCGCTTCGGCTATCGACTGATTGGAATATATTGGGGATAAACAGTGCAAAAAATATTGACTCATAAAGAATTGGGCGACGTGCTGGTGAAATTCAAACCCAACGCGCGACGTTTTATAGCCCGGTGGGCTACGGACCATGTCGACCTCACGGCGCCTGCCGTGGCTTCGGTGGCCGATACGCTCGCCGCGCTCGACCGTCTTGCTCCCCGTCTGCTCGCATGCCGGGTTCCCGATGTCGTGCGGTTTCATGACGGTCAGGAGATAAGGCTCGACGGACTTGTCATCGCTATAGTCAGGCAGGATTTCCGATGCGACAATATCTTCGTATCGCAGCGTGAGGCGGGGTATGCCACGGTGTCGGTAGGCGCGTCGTTCGATTTCGGGGAGGCTTCGACCACGCAGTTCATATCCAAGGCATTAAAGACTATAGCCCGCAAAAATGCATCAAACATACTCCTGCCACGTGCGCGTGAGCTTGCGGCGCTCCACGGCTGCCGTCCGTCGGGTTGGCAGATTTCGTCAGGCAGCCGCATACTGGGCCAATGCAACGGGGCCGGCATTATCAAACTGTCATACATGAATCTTTTCCTCACATCCGAACTGCGTGATTATATAATATGTCACGAACTTGCACATCTGTCGGAACTTAACCACAGTCCTCGATTCCATCAGGTGTGCGACAGCTATCTCGGAGGCCGCGAAAAAGAACTGATAGCAAAACTCAAATCCTTCCACTGGCCCCTCCTCCGGAAATAACGAGGGTGTATAACTCTATTTATTTTTATTTATTTTTTCAACATAAATAACTGAGAGCCGAAGGCTCGGTGGTGTCACTATCCCCGTCCGACGCGTAGCGGAGGGCGGGGCGACCGGTAACCTATAAAATGAGCCCGTGGAACGGGCGAATGTGTGTAGAATGTTACATTTGAAGCTAATACACACTCGCCCTCTCCGTGGGCTCGCGCCGCTTGCTGATTTTTACCCCGCCCTCCGCTACGCGTCGGACGGGGATAGTGACATAATCGAGCCTTCGGCTCTCCGCTATTGAACTGAATTGCGCTTATTATGTTCATTGACTGACTTTGCGTTTGCCGGCAGATTCTATGGTGCTGCATTATAATGACTGGGATTTTAAAAATTATATATATAAAATCAAGATATACAACTTTTTTTGTACATTTGCGGTTGATTATAAGGAGAAACGCAATGCCGTTTCCCCTATGTTGTGTATATAATAGCGTAATATAGAGCCCGTTATGATTAAAAACCTCGTTATAGTAGAGTCTCCCGCAAAGGCAAAGACGATAGAGAAATTCCTCGGTCCCGACTATAAAGTGATGTCGAGCTACGGTCATATACGTGACCTGAAGAAAAAAAATTTCAGTATTGATGTCGATAACAATTTTGCGCCGCTCTACGAGATTCCGTCCGATAAATCGCAGCTTGTCGCCGAGCTTAAGAAAGCAGCCTCGCAGGCCGAGACCGTGTGGCTCGCTTCCGATGAGGACCGCGAGGGGGAGGCCATAGCATGGCATCTTTTCGAGGTGCTGAAACTCGATCCGGCCAAGACGCGCCGCATCGTTTTCCACGAAATAACCAAAAACGCCATACTCAATGCTATCGACAATCCGCGCGGCATCGACATAAATCTTGTCGACGCCCAGCAGGCGCGCCGCGTGCTCGACCGAATAGTCGGTTTCGAGCTGTCGCCGGTGCTCTGGAAGAAAATCAAGCCGGCACTGTCGGCCGGACGCGTGCAGTCGGTGGCCGTGCGACTTATAGTGGAACGTGAAAACGAGATAAAGAATTTCGTACCGGAGCAGTATGTGCGTCTGACGGCTGATTTCCGGGCCGGCGACAAGCATCTGCGCACCGAGTTTTCCCACCGTCTGCCCGACCTTGAAGTTGCCGGGAAGTTCCTCGACGTGTGCGCACGTTCCGAATTTGCCGTGGGCGACATAGCAGTCAAGCCGCTCAAGAAATCGCCCGCTCCGCCTTTCACTACCTCCACGCTCCAGCAGGAGGCGGCGCGCAAGCTCGGTTTCACCGTGTCGCAGACCATGATGATAGCGCAGCGTCTCTACGAGGCCGGACATATCACCTACATGCGTACCGACTCGGTCAACCTGTCGTCGCTCGCCATCAATACCATCTCGAAGGAGATAACCGAGAACATCGGCCCGGAGTATCTCAACGTGCGTCATTACCACACGTCGTCAAAAGGCGCGCAGGAGGCGCACGAGGCCATCCGTCCCACATACATCGACCGCCACACAATCGAAGGCACATCCCAGGAAAAACGCCTCTACGGCCTCATCTGGAAACGTACCATCGCGTCGCAGATGGCCGACGCCCTCATCGAAAAGACCACAATCGACATCGACTGCCGTCCCGGCAAAGGCGCCGCGGGCAATCTCCCTGTCGACGGACGGTTTGTGGCCACCGGCGAGGTAATCAAGTTTGACGGCTTCCTCAAGGTCTATCTCGAAGGACGCGACGACGAGGAGGCTGACTCCGAGCAGTCGACGCTTCCGGCAGTGGGTACGGGCGAGATACTCGCACTCAACGAGATGACGGCGGCGCAGCGCTTCACATCGCAGCCGCTTCGCTACACCGAGGCTTCGCTCGTAAAGAAAATGGAGGAACTGGGCATAGGCCGTCCGTCGACCTACGCTCCGACCATATCGACCATACAGCAGCGCGAATATGTGGAACGCGGCGACCGTCCCGGCACGCAGCGCGAGGTGTCGGTGCTCACACTTCGCGGCGGCAAAATCTCGCGGCGCACTGTCACCGAGACAGCCGGCGCCGAGAAAGGCAAACTCATACCGACCGACATAGGCGTGGTGGTCAATGACTTCCTCACCGAGTATTTCCCCGATATTCTCGACTATAACTTCACAGCAAGGATAGAGCAGAAGTTTGACGACATAGCCGAAGGACAGCTCGTATGGAACGACGAGATAGCCCATTTCTACAAGGATTTCCATCCGGTGGTCGACAATGCCATGTCGATGCGGCTGGAGCACAAGGTCGGCGAGCGCGTGCTCGGTGTCGACCCCGTGTCGGGCAAACCCGTAAGCGTCAAGATTGGTCGTTTCGGTCCGCTCGTGCAGGTAGGGGAGGGTGACAAGGACGAAAAGCCCCGCTTCGCCTCCCTCCTCAAAGGGCAGTCGGTGCAGACCATCACACTCGAGGACGCTCTGAAACTCTTTGAGTTCCCGCGTCTTATCGGCGAGTATGACGGCGCGGACGTTACGGTGGCCATAGGCCGTTTCGGTCCCTATATCAAGCATGCCGGCTCGTTCACATCCATCCCCAAGGATATTGCACCCGAGGAGATTACCATCGACCAGGCGATAGAGCTTATCAACGAAAAGCGTTCCGAAGCGCAGAAACGAATTGTCCGCACATTCGACGAGGACCCCGACGTGCAGATACTCAACGGACGCTACGGCATATATATCGCCTGCAACAAAAACAACTACAAGATACCCAAGACTGTGGCCGACCCCGCCGCCCTCACTCTCGAGGAGTGCCGGGAAATCATAGCCGCGCAGGATGCCGCTCCGAAGAAAGCTCCGCGACGTGCCGCACGTAAGAAATAAATAAGAGATACCCTCTAACATCTTCAGAATGAAGCCCCTTAAAGCAAAACCGGGTGCGGAGCGCCGCCGTTTCTCGCCCGATGTGATAGAAACATATACTCCCGCCGGGGAGACCCGCCTGCTCGATTTCCTCTTCGCCTCGATGCCCCAGCGCAAGCGCACCAACGTCAAGGAGTTGCTGCGTCACAACCAGGTGAAGGTCAACGACGAGGTAATCACGCAGTTCGACGCGCCGCTTACGGCCGCCGACACCGTTTATGTCAACCTCACCCGCGAGTTCCCGCGGTTCTACAACCGCCGCCTTAAAATTGTGTATGAGGATGACGACATCATCGTAGTCAACAAAGGATACGGTCTGCTGTCGATGGGCAATGACAAGGTAAAGGACGGCACGGCATACTCCATACTCAAGGAGTATGTCAAGTGGGTCGATCCGCGCCAGAAGATATTCATCGTGCACCGTCTCGACCGCGACACCTCGGGGCTGATGATGTTTGCCAAAAACGTTCAGGCTAAGGAGGCGATGCAGCACAACTGGAACAATATGGTGCTCAACCGCACATACGTGGCTGTTGTCGAGGGTAATGTCGAGAACGACGAGGGCACCATACGCACATATCTCGCCGAAAACTCGAAATATGAGGTCTATGTCACCGAAAATCCGGAGGAGGGACAGCTTGCCGTGACGCGCTACAAGGTGCTGCGCCGCAAGAACGGATACACCCTCATCGAATTTGAACTTGACACAGGCCGCAAGAACCAGATACGCGTGCATTGCAAGCATATCGGGCATCCCATAGCCGGCGACCGCCGTTACGGCGCCAAGTCGAGTCCGATACACCGCCTCGCCCTTCACGCCCGCACTCTCCGTTTCGCCCATCCCGCCACCCGCCGCGAGATGGACTTCTCGACCCCGATACCCGCATCCTTCCTCAAGATGGTCAACTGAGCCGGATAATCGTCACCGCGGTTACAAACCGCGGCTACTACATCGCTGATTGTCGGCTGTTGCAGCTTAGTAGCCGCGGTTTGTAACCGCGGAAAACAGGATTTCGCCATACTCATTTTGCCTGCTGACGGCAAATATCTTGATATATTTTATGCGGACGCGATTAATCGCGTCCCTACAAAAAACAAACAAAAACTTAAACCAATGAAGACATTACACATCCTTGCCGCAGCCGCGATAGCAGTAACCGTGGCGTCATGCTCGGGTAAACCGGAGCTTAGTTACATGCCGGCAAAAGCCGAGGGCGATTCCAACTGGGGCCTTGTCGATGCAAACGGCGAATTTCTTTTTACCGACGAGTTCTCAGACCGTCCGTCGCCCGTAGTCAACGGATATTTCTTCGTAGAGGAGGGCAACGGATACACCGTATATAAGGCTGAAAAAAATCCGAAGCAGGTCGGCGACCTTTCCGGCCTCAAAGGATGCGGATTTTATAACGACGGACTGATGCCCGTAGTACACAAAGGGGAGCATATCTCATTTGTCGACGGCAGCGGCAAGACGAAATTCACCCTCGAAGCCATCGACTCTGTCAGTGTCAGTGCCGCAATGAACATGTTTGTCAACGGTCGTTGCGCGATTCGTACGTCAGATGACAAATGGGGCGCCATCGACACCGAGGGCAACGTGGTGGTGAAACCTAAATATGTCCAGCCTCCGATATTTGTAGAAGACATGACAATTGTCATAGAGGCGGATAGCGGGAAAGCTTATATCATTGACCGCAATGGCGGAGTAAAGACCGAAATATCGGAAAAGATAACTACGGCGTCCACCTTTATCGACGGATATGCCATAGCGCATACAGACAATTATGACGGAGACGGCCAACGGTGTGTCATGATAAAGGATAACGGTGAGGTTATCGAACTGCCTGCCTCGGTATATGATATCCATGTCTGGAACAGCAAGTATATTGTGTTCGCAAATGATGATTATGATTATGGTATAATGACATACGACGGCGAGATAAAGGTACGTCCTAAATATCACGCTATGGAAATTCTTCCCAATGGCGATTTTATCGGTGAACGCGACGATAAAATTATGTTTGTAAAGCCTGACGGTGAAACGCAAAGGCTCCCGAAAAACGCCTATCCGGCAGTTCGTTCGCCATACGTTCTCAGCAAAGTCTTTGATTTCAAATTTGAACTTGTCTCGGAAGACGATGACGATGATGAATTGCAGCTCCGTACATATAATGGAAAGAAGGTAGGCAAGGAAATGGACCGGTATAAGGGACGCATTGAACTGGACAATATTTACTCCGATTACTTCGATTATGCCGATGTGACACGGAAGTTCATGGATATGTTTGACGCCGACGGTCTGAAGGGCTATCCTTTCGACTCGACAATGAAACTATATGCCGATACCACGGCGCATTCGGTGGATTGGTACCGGGGCGACACTTCCATGAGCGTATCGGTAGCGAGCGGCAATCCATATTTCTATGTGTCATCGGCGACATTGTATTCCGACCGGACTATCGTATATGACGCTACTCCCTACGCGAGCTATTATACATGGGAGTTCAATCCTGCATCACGTGTCACTGCAATCTCGCTTACTCTCTCGTTCAACGGCAACAATTATCGCAATGACCTTCCAGGATATTTCGCCGAGGCGTTGCGCGACAGGTTCGGTATAACGGTGCCGGAGTCAAGCTATGGCGACAATTATGTATCCTCCAACGGGTATGATGCCATAACGGTACACCTTTCCAGCTGGAAACCGGTTCCTCTCGTGTCAGAGGAAGTCGTGGCACCCGCCGACACTACTGCCATTGTTTTCGCAGACAGTGTTAAATAGCAAACTATAACCGCCTGATTATGACCGAACGTCTGCGAATATGGATTATGGCTGCGGTGGTGGCGATAACATTTTTTGTCAACAACCGCACGCTGCAACCCGACATCATGGAGTCGCGCAATCTTGTGACCGCGCGCGAAATGGTCGAGACGGGCGAGTGGCTCGTGCCGACCATGAACGGCGAGCTGCGTCTCGAGAAACCGCCGTTGCCCACATGGGTATCGGCTGTGGTCGAGAGTGTAAGCCCCGACGACATAGCCGCGCAGCGTGCCGTGGCATCGCTGTTCGGCGTAATGCTCGTGGTGTTCTTCTATCTCCTTTGCCGCGACGTGTTCAGGGTCGATCCTGTAATAGCCGTAATCCTGCTGTGCAGCTGCTATCAGTTCATGCTGATGGCGCGTACCGTATCGTGGGATATATATACCCATGCGTTCATGCTCGGAGGCATCTATTTCCTTGTGATGGCTGTTAATGGCCGCGGACGCCAGTGGTGGCGGTTCTGCCTCGCCGGATTGTTTGCCGGGCTGTCGGTCATGAGCAAGGGTCCGGTGTCGCTTTTCGCGCTGTTCCTGCCGTTTCTGCTTGCGTGGGGCATTTTCGGCCGTCCGTCGATGCGCGGCAAGTGGCTCCCTGTCGGCGTCATGGTGCTTGTCACCATAGTCGTGGGATGCTGGTGGTATGCCTATATACAGGTATTCCATGCCGATGAGTGGCAGGCCGTCATGGCCAAGGAGACAGGGTCGTGGCTCAACCGCAACGTGCGGCCGTGGCACTACTACTGGAAATTCTTCCTTGAGGCCGGAGTGTGGGCGCTGCTTCTCGTCACTTCGATAATAATGGTGCTCCGCCGCGGATTTCGTGGCGACAGGAGCCGTCTGGTGCCGGTGATGTGGATGCTCTTCTGCCTCGTGCTGCTGTCATGCATGCCGGAGAAAAAGACGCGCTATCTTCTGCCGCTGCTCATACCGGCGGCTGTTGTCATGGCGCAGGCCGTGGGGATATGGTGCGCGTCGTTCTCGTCGCGCGGAAGCGCCGACATCACTCTCGGCCACAGTTCGGGCATGCATGCGCCGCGGTGGCCTTTCCGGCTCAACGCGTGGCTTCTGGCCGCGGTATGTGCCGGGATTCCTGTTGGTGCGTATATAATGGTCTATGCCAAAGGACTTATGGGGCTGCCGGTGTGGATTGGCGTGACTGTGCTGTCGCTTTGCGCGGCGTGGCTGCTCGTGCGTGCCGCCATCAGGCTGCTGCCGCAGTCGATGGTGATTGTCACGGGATGCTACTATGCGCTGCTGGTGCTGCTGGCGTTTCCCGTTGTGGGCAAGCTGATTAATGGTACTACCATGCAGACCATCACTGCCGCCGTCAACGCTCCCGGGGTGAAAGAGTATCCGATTTATGCGCCTGCCGGTGAGGAGCTGCGTATCGAGATGGTGTATCAGGCGCGCCGCAACATACGTCCCGTAGCCGTTGACTCTGCCGAGGCATTGCGCGCGCGGCTCCCGATGATACTTATGACACATGAGTATGCGGGCGAGCGTATCCCCGCTTCATTTGTCAATGAGGTGGATACGGTGTCGTTAGGCGAATTCGACTGCAACCGCCGTCCCAAGGGCACGCGCCGCCATTCGCCACTCTTCATATACAGGCTGACACTTCTGAAAGAGCGTCCCGACACAATCACAGGTAAGGATGACTGACCCGGAATAATGCTGTCACAATGTAGGGCTGCACCCCGGTGCAGCCGATGGCGCTGAAACATTTGCATGAGCGGCTGCACCGGGGTGCAGCCCTACATTGAGACGAAACTGAACGTCAAAACTGAATGCCAAAATATTTTTAACGATATATGTTTCTGCAACCCAACAAGACAAGTGAGTACGATTTCACGATAATCGTACCCGTATATAATGAGGAAGATAACATGGACGCCGTGGAGAAGCGTCTGGCGGCATATCTGCCGACGGCTTCGCGGCGCGCGTGCGTGCTGTTCGTTGACGATTGTTCCACCGACCGTTCGCTCGCCCTCATTAAGGAAATATGCGCCCGCAACGAGCATTTCTACTATATAGCTTTCGCGCGCAACGGAGGCCTGTCGGCGGCGCTCAAGGCCGGCATCGACTATGCCTGGTCGCCGCTCGTTGGATATATCGACTCCGACCTGCAGACCGCTCCCGAGGATTTCAATCTGTTGCTTGCACGTGCCGACGAGGCCGAACTGGTGACAGGCATACGCGCCGACCGCAAGGATTCGGGATTCAAGAAACTCCAGTCGAGGATTGCCAACGGTTTCCGCCGCTCGATGACGCATGACGGCGTGGCCGATACCGGGTGCCCGCTGAAGGTGATGCATACCGACTATGCCAAGCGTGTGCCATTCTTCACCGGAATGCACCGTTTCCTCCCTGCTCTGATACAGCTGCAGAACGGACGCGTCATTCAGATGCCCGTGCGCCATTTCCCGCGTGTGGCCGGCAAATCGAAGTATCATCTGTGGAACCGTCTCGCCGGTCCGTTCAAGGATTGCTTCGCCTACCGCTGGATGCGCAAACGCTATATCAACTACGACGTCAACGGCGGCAATCTGTAACTGATGGCGATGTTTTCCCGCGGTTGAAAACCGCGGCTACTACACAATGATATTAGGCTTACGACATATATAGTAGCCGCGGTTTCCAATCGCGGACCCTCTGATTTAATTATTTCAATTGAAACGATACTTTATAAAACTGAGCTATGACGGTGCCGCTTATCACGGGTGGCAGGTGCAGCCGGGTGCGGTGACGGTACAGCAGTGCATCGAGGCAGCGCTCGGCAAGGTGTTGCGCCGTCCAACTCCCGTAGTCGGCGCGGGACGTACCGATGCCGGGGTTAACGCTCGCCTTATGGTGGCGCATGCCGATATGCCTGAGGAGGTCGTCGAAAAAGATAAGGCACGTTTTATCCGTTCGCTCAACTCGCTGACTGCACGCGACATCGCCATACATGATGTCGTCGAGGCAGCCCCCGACGCGCATGCGCGTTTCGACGCGCGTCGGCGCACCTACCGATACTTCGTGCACCACGGCTGCGACCCGTTTCTGCGTCACTATTCGCTTAATATAGCGCCGCTCGATTACACGGCCATGAACGAGGCGGCCGCGTTGCTGCTCGATGTGGAGGATTTCACATCGTTTGCCAAGCTGCATGCCGATACACGCACCAATATATGCCGTGTCGACACCGCCCGATGGATGAAAGTGCCGTCATCACAGCCCGCGGCAGCCGGAATGACAGCCTGCGACGGCATCCCAGCATCCGGTGTGGGAGAGCCCGGATGCCAATATTACTTTGAAATAAGCGCCGACCGCTTCCTCCGCAACATGGTCCGCGCCGTAGTCGGCACGCTCGTTGAAGTAGGCCGCGGCAAAATGACCCTCCCGCAATTCCGCGACGTCATAGCGCGCCGCGACCGCTGCGAAGCCGGCACCTCAATGCCCCCCAACGCCCTCTTCCTCTGGAACGTGGAATACTGACATACCCCCCCCCTCATTCAAAACGCAAAAGCAGAATGGGGCGGGGGCGTCTCGCCCCCGTGGTAATTTCTTGTGTATAAGCATATAGGAATAATACCACGGGGGCGAGACGCCCCCGCTCCATTCCGATTACAGTGATAATGTTAAATATTCCGGAGTAAAATTGTTATGGTTTGCGGTACCAGAGCATGAGGTTGCGGGTGTAGGCTATTAGGCCTACGCTTTGGCCGAGGATTAGGACGGGGTCGTGGCGGAAGATGGCGTAGCTTACTATGATGAGGCTGCCTGTCAGGGATGTTATCCAGAAGCCTGCGGGGAGTTCCGATTCGCCGCGACGGCGGGAGTAGAGCCACTGGTAGATGAAGCGGAAGGTGAAGATTATCTGGCCGGCGGAGCCGTAGATTACCATCCACAGGGGTATGTCGTCATTGCCGAAGAAGCGGTCGACGGCGGCTTGTGCATCGTGCGCTACGGGTATTATCAGTGCCAACGGCAGCAGGGCGATGACGGCTCGCAGCGGTGCTGGCACTTTATGCCATACGCCTTTGATGTTGAGGTTCCAGATGTAGATGTAATAGGCGATTACCTGCCCGATGACTATGGCAAAGTCGTCGCGTAGCCAGCCGTAGAAGCAAAGCAGGCATGAGGCGAGCAGCGACAGCACCCAGAATATGGTAGGGGAGAGCACGCGCCGCGCCCTCTCCGACATTATCCATTGCACGAGTATGCGTGCCGAAAACAGTGCCTGTGCCAGAAATCCTATTACGAATACCACGTGTTACGGTTTTTATGTGATGAGAATAGTTGTACGTGTCTCCGTTAGTAGCCGCGGTTTTTAACCGCGGAAACATCTGTCCCCGCGGTTAAAAACCGCGGCTACTATGGATGTCGTAAACTTTAGTTATCGTTCGAGGTAGGTGTAGCCGTAGAGGCCGGAGCGGTAGTTGGAGAGGAATTCGCGGCCTTCCTCGGCGGTGATTTTGCCGGCTTTCATTGAGGAGGTGACCCATGTCTCGACGTTGCGCACGAGTTTCTTGGGGTCGAACTGCACGTAGTCGAGCACTTCGGCCACTGTCTCGCCGTCGATGACCTTGTCAATCTCGTAGCGGTCCTTGTAGACGCTGATGTGCACGGCGTTGGTGTCGCCGAACAGGTTGTGCATGTCGCCGAGAATTTCCTGATAGGCGCCGGCGAGGAATACGCCGAGGTAATATGGTTCGCCCTGACGCAGGGGGTGGAGCATGAGGAAGTCGGCGCTGCCTCCCTGCACGGAGATGAAGTGGGCTATCTTGCCGTCGGAGTCGCATGTCATGTCCTGAAGCGTGGCCATGCGTGTGGGTTTCTCGTCGAGACGCGACAGCGGCATGACGGGGAACAGCTGGTCGATGGCCCAGTGGTCGGGCAGCGACTGGAACAGGGAGAAGTTGCAGAAATATTTGTCGGGTAGCATGCGCGACACTTTGCGCAGTTCCTCGGGTGCATGCTTCATTGTCTGGGCTATGTCGCCGACTTCGCGGGCGATTGACCAGAACAGTTTCTCGACCATGGCGCGTGTGCGCAGGTCGATGAGGCCGAGTGAGAAAAGGTCGAGGGCTTCCTCGCGTATCTGGAGTGCGTCGTGCCAGCTCTCGAAGAGGCGCGGCTGCGACAGTTTGTCCCAGATGTCGTAGAGTTCGCGCACGAGTTCATGTTCGTCGGCGGTGATTTCCTCGTTGTCCTTCCACTGGGGGAGGGTGGTCGTCTCGAGCACTTCGAATACGAGCACGGAGTGGTGGGCGGTAAGCGAGCGTCCGCTTTCGGTGATGATGTTGGGCTGTTTGAGCCCGTTTTTCTCGCACACGTCAACGAGCGAGTATACGGCGTCGTTGGCATATTCCTGTATGGCGTAGTTCATCGATGACTCCGACGCCGAGTTGCGCGTGCCGTCATAGTCGACGCCGAGACCGCCGCCTATGTCGACGAAGTCGATGTCGAAGCCGCTTTTGGAGAGCTGCACGTAGAACTGCATGGCCTCGCGGAGCGCGTTTTTGATGAAACGAATCTTGGTAATCTGGCTCCCGATATGGAAGTGGATGAGCTTGAGGCAGTCCTTCATGTCGCGGCGTTCGAGATAGTCGAGCGCTTCGAGCAGTTCGGATGAGTTGAGGCCGAATTTCGATGAATCGCCGCCCGAATCTTCCCATTTGCCGGCGCCTGAGCTTGAGAGCTTGATGCGTATGCCTATGTTGGGGCGTATCTTGATGCGGCGGGATATGTCGGCTATGAGTTTAAGTTCGTTCATTTTCTCGACCACAAGGTAGATGCGGCGTCCCATCTTCTGGGCGAGCAGGGCGAGCTCTATATAGTTGGCGTCCTTGTAGCCGTTGCATATTATGAGGGCGTCGTCGGCTATGTTGGTGGCGAGTACGGCGTGAAGTTCGGGCTTCGAGCCGGCTTCAAGACCGATATTGAATTTCTTGCCATGGCTTACAATCTCCTCGACTACCTGGCGCATCTGGTTGACCTTGATGGGGTAGACGATGAAATTCTGCGCCTTGTAGTTGTATTGCTCGGCGGCGCGTTTGAAGCAGTTGGAGATTTTCTCGACGCGGTTGTCGAGAATGTCGGGGAAACGAAGCAGCACGGGTGCTGTGATGTCGCGCAGCTGCAGCTCGTCCATCACTTCCTTGAGGTCGACCGACGCGTATCCATCCTTCGGGGTGACGGCCACGTGGCCACGCTCGTTGATGGTAAAATACTGGCGCCCCCAGCCGCTGATATTATACAGCTCGGCGCTGTCTTCAATTCTCCATTTTCTCATCTGTAGTCAGTTTGTTCTATTATAATGAATAATCGGAGCGCAAATTTAGCAAAAAAAAGAATGTAAAGGTCAAAACGTGTCATAAAAATGAGAATCTGCGGTCATGACTATAGATTAAAAACGCTTAAACGGGTGTAAAATACGTGAAAACGCAGCCATTATGTAGCTTGAAGCATGTATATGGAGCGGAAACACAGTAAGCCATTTTGAAAAAGAAGAATTGCGTGTAATGATTTTGTAATATGCACAACCCCTCTATTTTAATGGATATTGAGCCTCATTAAGAAATTTTTACATTAGCTTACGGTTAAAAATCATAGTATTTAGTAATTTTGCACTGCAAAAAGTAGGTCATTCACAACAAAATGATTATCTTTGCAGCGCAAAATCAAGAATGTAGAAACTATTAATAATTTTAAAATTTACGACTATGTCAGAAATTGCATCTCGTGTTAAATCAATAATTGTAGACAAACTCGGTGTAGATGAAAATCAAGTAACAGAATCAGCAGCTTTCACTACTGACCTCGGCGCTGACAGCCTCGATACTGTAGAGCTCATCATGGAGTTCGAGAAAGAATTCGGTGTGACAATTCCCGATGACGAGGCAGAGAAAATCGCTACTGTAGGCGACGCTATCAGCTACATCGAAAAAGCACAGTAATCAGCCGCCGGCCGTTTATTGTAAATATAATTACTGGTAACACAAACATATAGAATAATGGAGTTAAAAAGAGTTGTAGTGACAGGCATGGGCGCCATCACTCCTATTGGCAATGACGTCGAAACGGCGTGGGACAATGCCAAAAAAGGAGTGTCGGGTGCAGGTCCTATCACGCATTTCGATGCTTCAAAGTTCAAAACCCAGTTTGCCTGCGAAGTAAAAAACTTTGACGGCAACGCTCTCTTCGACCGCAAAAAGGTGCGCCAGCTCGACCTTTACGCCCAGTATGCCCTCGCAGCTGCGCGTCAGGCAGTCGAAGATTCAAAAATCGAGGAGGATCCCAACGTCAACCGCGACCGTATCGGTGTGATTGTCGCAGCGGGTATCGGCGGTCTCCACACCTTTGAGGAGGAAGCCGGTTACTACGCCCTCAACGGGGACAAGGGTCCCAAATACAATCCCTTCTTCATCCCCAAGATGATTGCCGACATCGCATCGGGACATATCTCGATGGAGTACGGCTACCACGGCCCCAACTTCGGCACCGTGTCGGCCTGCGCATCATCCAACAACGCCATCATCGACGCATTCAACCTCATCCGTCTGGGCAAAGCCGACGCTATCGTTACCGGTGGCGCTGAGGCAGCCATATTCCCTGCGGGTGTGGGTGGTTTCAACTCGATGCACGCGCTGTCGACCCGCAACGACTCTCCCACGACGGCTTCACGTCCGTTCAGCAAGAGCCGCGACGGTTTCGTAATGGGTGAAGGTTCGGTTGTACTCGTGCTTGAAGAACTTGAACATGCACTCGCACGCGGTGCCAAGATATATGCCGAGGTAGCCGGCGGCGGCCTTTCAGCCGATGCCTACCACCTCACAGCAACCCACCCCGAAGGTCTGGGCGCTATCCTGGCAATGCGCAACGCTCTCGAAGACGCCAACATGAAGCCCGAAGACATTGACTATATCAATGTTCACGGTACTTCTACCCCTGTGGGTGACGTTTCCGAGATTAAAGCAATCGTGGAAGTATTCGGCGAACACGCCTACGACCTCAACATTTCGTCGACCAAGTCGATGACCGGCCACCTTCTCGGTGCTACCGGCGCGCTTGAGGCGATGTTCTCGGTCAAGGCCGTTCAGGACAACATCATCCCGCCGACCATCAACCACGAAGAGGGTGATGATGACGAAAACATCGACTATCGCCTGAACTTCACCTTCAACCGCGCTCAGGAACGCCCCGTTCGTGCCGCCCTCTCCAACTCGTTTGGTTTCGGAGGCCACAACGCTACGGTGATTGTGAAGAAATTCGAGAAATAATAAGCCGGGGGCGGCGACAATGCCGCAGCCGGGCATCTACCGATAAAAGAGCGGGCCGCAATTTTGATTGCGGCCCGCTCTTTTATCGGTAGATGGTTAATAGCTATTGTAGCTAAGTAGCTATTTTAGCTATATTAGCTATGGTAGCTATTTAGCCACATTAGCTAATATAGCTGCCGGGTTTTTAGTCGATGTTGGGGTTGAGTTTGTGCCATTCGGAGATGGGAGGAAGCACGCCCATCGCTATCACTTCGTCGCGGAGTTTGCAGAGGTGGTGGTAGCTCTTTTCAAGGTCGGCTTTCTCTTTGGGAGTGCCTTCCACTTCCTTGAAGTGTACGCCGTTGCGGTCGAGGGTTGTCTCCATAGCCATCATGATATGGTTGAAACGTCCGTCGTTGACGTAGGTTCCTACCGGCCAGCGGAACGGCTGGCCGCCCATGGCTGCCGCTATCATTTCGATTGACAGGTATGCAGGGCTTTGGAATGACGAACGGCCACGCAGGTCGATGATATGCTTGCCGCCCTGTATGACACGCTGCTGCATTTCCGTCCATTCCTTTTCGGGAAGGGCTTCTGTGCCGATGATTTCGGTGAGCGGTTTGCCGTTGACAGTGGTGGTCGAAGCGTATACCGCCATCTGCTCGCCATGTCCGCCGTAGGTGCGTGAGTTGACCACGTCGTCGGCCGGGATGTTGAAGTAGCGGGCGAGTTCGTGCTGCAGACGTGTGCTGTCGAGCGCGGCAAGCGTGGATACCTGATTAGGCTTGAGGCCTGAGTAAATCAGGGTGATGAGGCCGGTGATGTCGGCCGGGTTGAATACCACGACCACATGTTTTACGCCGGGGCAATATTTGCGCACGTCCTTACCGAACTGCTCGGCGATTTCGGCATTGCCTTTGAGAAGGTCCTCGCGGGTCATGCCGGCCTTACGTGCCGCGCCGCCGCTGCTCACGATATAGTCGGCGCCGGCAAATGCTTCGGCCACGTCGTTGGTGAACGTCAGGTTTAAACCTTCGAAACCGCAGTGGTACAGTTCCTCGGCCACTCCTTCAAGCGCGGGCAGATAGGGGTCGTAGAGACAGATGTTGGGTGTAAGCCTCATCATGATGGCAGTCTGGGCCATGTTGGATCCAATCATGCCGGCTGCGCCTGAAATCACCAGTTTGTCTTTGGTTAGAAATTCCATAATATTAAAGTTTATTTAATCGGTTAGTATCATTTGAGGGGACGCGGTGTATGGCGTCCGCATATATTTATATAAATATATAACATCGGCAAAACACTCTTGTTCAATCTCCGACCGGGACTATGTGGTGGCAAAATGCCACTTGAATGGTAAATTTTTCAGAAAAATGCTTTGGGTTTCTAAAAATATGCCTAACTTTGCACTGAAATAACAACAAACAAGCTGAAATATTACGTCCTTAAACCTAAATAAAAATGGAAAAAATCGACAATCTCGACCGAAAAATTCTTAAAATCGTAATGCAGAACGCGCGCATACCGTCAAAGGATGTCGCAGTGGAGTGCGGCGTTTCGCGTGCCGCCATACATCAGCGCATACAGCGCATGATTGACCTTAAGGTCATCACCGGTTCGGGATATTATGTCAACCCAAAGGATCTGGGTTTCTACACGTGTACGTTTATCGGTGTCAACCTCGAGCGTGGTGCATTATACCGTGAGGTGGTGCCGGAGCTGCGCCGCATTCCCGAAATCACCGAATGCCATTTCACCACCGGCCCGTACACTATGCTTATCAAGCTTTTTGCCCGTGACAACGAGCACCTTATGGATCTGCTCAACAACAAGATACAGAATATACCGGGCGTCACCGGTACAGAGACACTTATTTCGCTCGACCACTCTATCCATCGCCATCTGCCCATCTACGCCGAGGATTAGGACTCACGTATGACATACGTTGTATTATTCCTGGTAACCGTATCACTGGCATTGCTGTCGACGGCGTTTTACCGTGCTGTCAACAAAGGTCTGTCGTCAAGTTCGAAGCATCAGCAGCTGACGCGGCTTTCGGTAGCGTCGGTGATAGCGGTGTTGCCGTGGGCGGTTGCCGGGAAGCTGCCTTTCGGGATTCCCGTATTGCTGATGGGTGTGGTGTGCGTGATGTGGTGCATCACCTATCCGCTTATCTACCATCTTACCAACCGTCGCTCATCGTCGGAGTATGACAATCAGATGGATATAGCCCTCGGGCTGTACGCATTTTCTTTTTTGTCGGCTGTCTGGCTTGCCTTTGGCGCTTTGCCTTTGGTTGCGGCGCTGCTCGACAGTGTTGTCGAGGCCGTGATGCGAGTGCTGATACTGTCGCAATGGGTGTATTATCTGCTTTACGGCGAGGGTATCGGCTTCAGCGGCATGACGATAGTGCAGGCTACAAATATCAATGAGGTAATCGAATTTGCCAAGTCCTACAATCCGTTGGGCGTGGCCGCGGTAGTGCTGCTCGTCATCGTCGAAGCGGCTTTGCCTTTCGTCGTCAATCTGGTATGGTGCACGTATGATTTTTCGCTTCCGTTATGGGCTGCAATCGCCGAGGGGGTGGTAGCCATAGTGTTGCTCCGGCTCATATTCGCCGGGCGGAAGGCTCCGGCCAAACGATGCGGACTTGTGGCGCTCTATCGGGTGATACTCGATTATCGCCGCAAGAATTCGCAATATACGGCAGAGGCACGTCGTCGTCTCGAAAGCCTCGATGTGAGGCCGCTGGTGCATGACGAGCCGTCGCCCCGCACGGTGATAATGGTGATAGGGGAGTCGGCCAACCGTGATTTCATGAGTGCTTTCACGCCTATGGACCGCGAGACCACGCCGTGGCTTTCGGCGCTTAAGAAGAGCGGCAGTGCAATACTGTTTCCCAATGCTTATTCCTGCGCGATGGTCACCGTCAACTCGCTCGAACGGGCGCTCACCGAACGCAACCAGTACAACGGCAAGGAATTCTTCGACTCCGTATCCATAATCGACATAGCGCACAAACTCGGCTACAAGGTGCACTGGTATAGCAACCAGGGACATCTCGGCTCGTTTGATACGCCGGTGACACTGGTCGCAGATACCGCCGATGTGGCCCGCTGGACCGACCAGCAGCTCAACAAAGTGCCCTATGACGAGACATTGCTCGGTTTCCTCGATGAAGTAGACCCGACCCGGAACAATTTCGTCGTCGTGCACCTTAAAGGAAGCCATTTCAATTTCGCCACCCGCTATCCCGCCGACCGTGCAGTCTGGACGCCTGCCAAAGGTGAAGACGCCAATGTGGTAAGCTATCTCAACTCGATACATTATACCGACGAAGTGTTGCGCCGGATTTACGAATACGGTGTGTCGCGTCTCAATATGGACGCGATGGTGTATTTTTCCGACCATGCCACAATCCCCGACCGCACCCGCACGCCGGGCTTCATGGGCTTCGGCATGACCCGTATACCGCTGTTCGTATGGCTCAGCGACCGTTACCGCGCGTTGCATCCCGGGCGCGACAAGGCGCTCCGCGACAATGCCGGCCGCTATTTTACCAACGACCTTGCCTACGAACTGATGTGCGGAGTGTTCGACATAAGTTCCGACAAATTCGACGAGAGAAATTCGTTGGCCTCCGACAGATATAAATTCACCCGCGACATGCTGCTGACCTACGACGGCACTGTGCGCATAGCCGATGACAATACCGATGAATGGAAATAGACCGAAAGTTACAGTGGTGACCGTGGTGCGCAACGCGCCCGCGGCGTTGAAGGCTACGGCTGAGAGCGTGTTGTCGCAGACGTATGCCGATATTGAATACGTAATCGTCGACGGCGCGTCGACCGACGGCACAGCCGACTATGCGCGTTCGCTCGGCGACAGGGTAGATGTGCTCATCTCGGAACGTGACAACGGCATATATGACGCCATGAACAAAGGCGTGCGTGCCGCTTCGGGCGAATGGGTGATATTCATGAACGCCGGCGATATTTTCTATGCACCAGATACGGTGGAGCAGGTATTCGGCACGGATGATTATGCCGGTTTCGGAGTCGTTTACGGCGATGTAGCCAAAAAGAATGCGTCGGGAGAGCCTGTCGTGAAGAAAGCCGGGGCGCCGCATAATTCACACCGCATGTTTTTCTGTCATCAGAGCGCGTTCTACCGCCGCGATGAGTTGCTTGCCACACCGTTTGATACAGCGCACCGCATGTCGGCCGACATACATCAGGTGAAGCGCCTGTGGAAAAAAGGCGTCCGATTCCGTCAGCTTGACCTGCCCGTAGCGATATTCGATACCGGCGGCGTATCCAACGTGAAGCGCAGCGCAGGCCTCCGCGACAACATCTCCGTAGTGTGCGAACTCGACGGCCTTGTCGACCGCCTCCGCCTTCTCCCCAAACTATACGTTCCATACCTGATGTGCCGTCTCCGCGGCAAGTGACATTTATGCAAATTTAAAGTCTGACTTTAAATTTGCACGGTTGTGTCTGACCGATATGGCGCTATTGGTGGCGGGTGAAGTAAATTTACGGGAAAAAGAGTGGATATTCGGGTGAAAATTGGTATCTTTGCACTTTAAAAATATAAACACATTTCAAAAGCACAGCCAAAGTGGAAACAAAGTATATTTTTGTGACAGGCGGTGTAGTGTCGTCGTTAGGTAAAGGTATTATCTCGTCGTCGCTTGCCAACCTGCTTATCGCGCGCGGTTATCGTGTTACTATCCAGAAGTTTGACCCGTACATCAACATTGACCCGGGTACACTCAATCCCTACGAGCACGGCGAATGCTACGTGACCGTCGACGGCCATGAGGCCGACCTCGACCTGGGGCACTACGAACGTTTCACCAACATACGCACCACGCGTGCCAACAACGTGACCACCGGACGCATCTACCAGAGCGTCATCGACAAGGAGCGCCGCGGCGACTACCTCGGCAAGACGGTGCAGATTGTACCCCACATCACCGATGAAATCAAGCGCAACGTCAAGGCGCTCGGCAACACCGGCCAGTTTGATTTCGTGATTACGGAAATCGGCGGAACAGTAGGCGACATCGAGTCGCTACCGTTCATTGAGAGCGTGCGCCAGCTGCGCTGGGAGCTCGGCTCCAACTGCGTGTGCGTGCATCTGACCTACGTGCCTTATATCGCGGCCGCCAAAGAGCTTAAGACCAAGCCCACGCAGCACTCCGTAAAGCAGCTGCAGGAGGTCGGTATCCAGCCCGACATACTCGTGCTGCGCACCGAGCACCATATCTCAACCGAGATGCGCCGCAAAATCGCGCTTTTCTGTAATGTGGCGCCCGACGCTGTCATACAGTCGATGGACGTACCTACCATCTACCAGGTACCCATCATGATGCATGAGCAGCATCTCGACGAACTGGTGCTCAAACGTGTGGGGCTGCCTACCGACGGAGAGCCCGACATGAAGCCGTGGCTGCATTTCCTTGACAAACTCGCTTACGCCGAGAAGACAGTACGCATCGGTCTGGTAGGCAAGTATGTGGAGCTTCAGGACGCCTACAAGTCAATCAACGAATCGCTTTTTCAGGCAGCCACCTATAACGACCGCAAACTCAAACTCGAATATATCCACTCGGAGAAACTCAACGAGAGCAATGTCGACGAGCGCCTGAAAGATCTTGACGGTGTAATCATTGCCCCGGGATTCGGGCAACGAGGCATCGAGGGTAAGTTCGTGGCGCTGAAATGGTGCCGCGAGCACGATGTGCCTACATTCGGCATCTGCCTCGGCATGCAGTGCATGGTGATAGAGTTCGCCCGCGACGTGCTCGGACTCAACGACGCCAATTCCACCGAGATGGACCACGCCACTCCCTATAATGTCATCGACCTGATGGAGGAGCAGAAGAGCATCTCCAACATGGGCGGAACGATGCGACTCGGAGCATACGACTGTGTGCTCAAGGAAAATTCGCGTGCCGCACAGGCTTATGGCGCAACGAAGGTGAGCGAACGCCACCGTCACCGTTTCGAGTTCAACAACGACTACCGCGAGATGTTCGAGCAGGCCGGCATGAAGTGTGTGGGTGAAAATCCTGCCACACACCTTGTCGAAGTGGTCGAGATACCGGAGAAGCGCTGGTTTATCGGCACGCAGTACCATCCCGAGTATTCGTCGACGGTGCTTAATCCCAACCCGTTGTTCCTCAGCTTTATAAAGGCGGCTGTCGATTACAGCGAAGAGAAAAACAAGTAAAAACCAATAATACAACTTCCACGTGAACAGTTCATTTAAAATAGTCCTTGTGGTCACGGCAGTGTTTTTCGGAATGATGCTGCTGATGCCAAAGAAAGATGACAGCACCAAGAAAGTAGAACAGCAGACAGAAACCGTGCAGGACAACAGTCCGGTGACCATCTCAGACGCAGAGATGGCGCTTGTACCCTCGATAGTAAGGGAAATCGGCGTGCGCGACACCACCGGAGGCCGTGAGAGCTTCAGCTATGTTACCGACAACGTGGCTCTCCGTGTGGCCGACGGCCGGCTCAGCGGTACGGTAAGCGTAGATTCATTTACCGTGGACATTGACAGCGCGTTCATACGTCATTTCCCCGTAGAGATGAATGTCACACAGCAGGATCTTGCCTATAATACACTTGTCAAGGAGGTGAAGGAGATAGGCGTCTACCGCAAGTTCGCGTCGCTGCGCAAAGCGACCTCCGCTGCCGACACTATAAGTATGCACAACGATGTGCTCGCCCTTGAGTTCGACCCCCGCGGCGGTATGATTTCCAGGGCCACGCTTCTTGATAAGAAATATCGCACGTTCTTCCCGTCGAAGGAGGACAAGAACAAGATTGACTCCGCCCAGGTGCAGGTGTTCAGCCCCGCCGACAAGGCGTCATACTGGTTCAATATCTCATATAACAACAATGATATTTCCACCAGTCAGCTCTATTTCACTCCCAAGCAGGTGAATGACAGTGTGGTAGAGATGACGCTCGACCTCGGCGACGGCGCGCGCTGGGGCTACCGCTACACTCTCCCGCAGGGCGACAGCTACGTGGTGAGAATGGATGTGATACAGCAGAATACGCAGAACGTGCTGCCGCAGAACGCTACCCAGATGACGCTGTGCTGGAAGATGAACATGCCCCGTCTGGAGCGCGGCCTTACGTTCGAGGAGCGCAACTCGGGCATATATTACCGCTACACCGGCGAGACTCCCGACAATATCAACGGCAACTCGTCGAAGGTGGAAAAACTGCAGCACACCGTGCAATGGCTTGCATTCAAGGACCAGTTCTTCTCTACAATCATGATACCCCGCAAGGGATTTATCTCGGGTACTGTCGAGCAGCAGGCATTCAAGGTGCAGCCCGATGCTACGCATATCAAGCTGCTTGCCGCCGATATGGAGGTTCCCTACAGCCCGTCGGAGGAAATCGGCGCCTCGATTGACATATTCATTGGCCCGAACCTCTATCCGTTGCTCAAAGGTATCGATGACGAGCTGGCTTCGGACGATGGCCTGAGCCTCACCCGGGTGATACCTCTCGGCTGGTCGTGGCTGCGCTGGATTAACACGCTGATTGTTATTCCGGTGTTCACGTTCCTCAGCGGCTTCGTGTCGAACTACGGAATCATCATCCTGTTGCTGACCATATTCATCAAGCTGATAATCTTCCCCTTCACCTACAAGAGCTACCTGTCGCAGGCCAAGATGCGCCTGCTGGCTCCCGAAATCAAGGAAATCAACGACAAGTATCCCGGCAAGGAGAATGCGATGGTGCGCCAGCAGAAGACGATGGCGCTCTATTCGCGGGCCGGAGCAAGCCCGTTCTCGGGCTGTCTGCCGCTGTTGCTGCAGATGCCTATCCTCATCGCTATGTTCTCGTTCTTCCCCTCGTGTATCGAGCTTCGTGGACAGAGCTTCCTTTGGGTGCAGGACCTTGCGGCTCCCGACGTCATCTTCACGCTGCCGTTCTCCATACCGTTCTACGGTAAGGAGGTGAGCCTCTTCTGTTTGCTCATGACAGTCACCAACATCATCTATACACGTATCAACATGAAGAATCAGCCGTCATCGTCGTCGATGCCCGGCATGAAGTGGATGATGTACCTGATGCCCGTGATGTTCCTCTTCTTCTTCAACAGTTATCCCGCGGCACTGAGCTACTATTACTTCCTGTCGCTGTTGATTACTATAATCCAGACATGGGTGTTCCGCCGTTGTGTCAACGAAGAGAAACTCCGCCGCAAGATGGCCGAGAACGCAGCCAAGCCGAAAAAGAAATCGGGCTTCATGGCACGTCTGGAGGAAGCGCAGCGCAAGCAGCAGGCCGCCCTGCGCGAGCAGCAGAAAGGCCGCCGCAGGTAGGCAATTCATAATTCATAATGCATAATTCATAATTATTGCTGAGCAAGTGCTTAAGCGATGACATAATTGGAATTTGGCGGGGAGGTATTTAATGGCAGGCTATGGCAGGTTGCATTGATGCCGCTTCACTGATTGCTGAAATTAGAATTTTAAGCGCTGATAGTGGGAACAATTTCCACTGTCAGCGTTTTTTTTATAAAAAAACAGTAATTGTTTTCAAAAAATTCATATCTTTGAATTGATGCTTGCCGATGCAGGCTCAACCGTATGTTCTTACCTTGATATTATCTATTATTATTCTTACCTTAAAAATAAAATTAAAGAAATATGAAAGCCATGATTAGTCCGTTAGCCCATGTAGATGTTTCAGCCAAAATCGGCGAGAACGTCACAATTCATCCGTTTGCCTATATAGATAAAGATGTAGTGATAGGCGACGGTTGCGAGATAATGCCATACGCGAGCGTGATGAACGGTACGCGTATGGGCTGCCGCAACAAAGTGTATCAGGGCGCCGTTGTAGGTGCCGACCCTCAGGATTTCAGATGGAAAGGAGCTGAGGCTCATTGCGTCATCGGCGATGACAATGTGATACGTGAGCATGTGATCATCAACCGCGGCTTTGAGTCGCCGGAGGGAACCGTCATAGGTGATTTCAATTTCATCATGGCAAACAGCCATGTAGGACATGATTGCAAGCTTGACGGCAAAAGCGTGCTCGGCAACGGCGTCACCATGGCCGGCAACGTGCACGTGGGCGCCAATGTCATCCTGTCGTCAAATACGATATTCCACGAGGATTCGAGAGTGGGCGACTGGGTACTTGTCAAAGGCGGCTGCCGCATCTCGGGCAATGTACCTCCCTTTATCATCGTGGCACACAATCCGGTAGCTTATTTCGGGGTGAATGCATACGTGATGCGCAAACACGGTTATACCAACGACCAGATTGACGATATTGCCAAAGCCTACCGCCATGTCTATCAGTCGGGCACGTCGGTATTCAACGCGCTCAAGCGTATAGAAGCCGACGTCGATCCGTCGGCCGACCGCGACGCCATCACCGACTTCATCCGTCAGGCCAACATGCAGATAGTGGCCGTACCCGTGGAGCTGGAATAATGCAGACGGGCATACTGTTTGGTGATGCCATGTCGGGTGCGCCTGCATCAAAATTTCGAATTCCGCGGTTGAAAACCGCGGCTACTAAGCCTTATGATTTCATAATCAAGCCGATAGTGGCCGCGGTTTTTAACCGCGGTCTAATAAATCGGATTTTGATGCACTGTCCGCGCTATGTGTCAGCATTATGCCATTCGGGCGCGGACGCGATAAATCGCGTCCCAATGCTGTTTGCTTAGGCTCTAAGCGTCCGGAGGACGCTGATTATTCGTAACCCCGTATGCCAGAGTGAAACGGAGGCATGCGGGGAATAATGAATATGTAGCCGTGGCGTCCGGAGGACGCCGATTTACTTAGCTACCAGCAGTCTATTATAATATAAATAGTGTGATGTAAATCGGCGTCCTCCGGACGCCACTCCCCGTATGATAGCTTTCCACGCACGCCTTCGCAAGCTTCGGCGTACGTGGTTACGCATAATCGACGTCCTGACGGACGTCACGCCCTTATGTAAGCAGCATCGAATCGCGTCCCTACACCAGGATGCGGGCTTATGACAATTTATTTTAAAGAAAAAAATCCTTAATCATTTGCGGGAGAGATGAAAAAAAGTTAATTTTGTAACGCAAAATATCATGACACTTCGGGGCGGTATGCGCGAACATATCGTAAGTGAACGATAAACGATTGCAAACCAAAACAATAGCTTTGCTTATACAAGTAAATCAATCTATTAATAATCCAAAATCCTCTAAACTTCTATGTGGTTAACAAGCTCATCAATAGGACGGAAGTTTGTCATGGCTCTGACCGGCGCTTTCCTAATCCTGTTTGTTACATTTCACGTGTTGATGAATGGAGTGGCTTTGTTCTGGCCGACAGCCTACAACGCTGTATGTGAATTCCTCGGCGCCAACTGGTATGCCCTTATCGGTACTGCCATCCTGGCCGGCGGTTTCATACTCCACATCCTCTACGCATTGTGGCTTACCTACGAGAACCGCCGTGCCCGCGGCAACGACCGCTATGCCGTGACCTCGCGTCCCAAGCAGGTGGAATGGTCGTCGAAGAACATGCTCGTTCTCGGTATCGTGGTAGTATGTTTCCTTATCGTGCACCTTATCCAGTTCTGGGCCAAGATGCAGCTCCCCGAAGTGCTCGGTCTTGAAGGTGAATATCCCGGAGCAGCCGGTACGCTCTTCATTCAGCAGGCATTCAGCTGTCCCGTCACCCTGATTGTCTATCTCATCGGTTTCGCAGCCCTGTGGTTCCACATGACCCACGGCTTCTGGTCGATGTGCCAGTCGTCGGGCCTCAACAACGGCATTTGGCTCAACCGTCTGAAAAACATCGGTTGCGTATGGGCTACCGTCGTAGTTCTCCTTTTTGCCGTTGAGGCGATAGTGTTTACCGTACAGGCCAAGAAGAACTATTACACGACCAATCCCGCTCTTATCGAGCAGTATTACGAGATGGCTCCCGCATGCAATTGCGAAGGCTGTGAAGGTTGCGAAAGCTGCGACGAGTGCGGTTGCGCTACAGGCGAATGCATCGAGTCATGCGCACGCTGCTCCACTATCGCCAAGATAGCTGCCGCCTGCAACACAGGATGCGGCACTCCCTGCAACAAGGCTGCCGGCTGCACCAAAAACGGCGTCTGCCCCGAAGGCAATGGCTGTGACAAGGCCGCATGCGGCGAATGCACCGCTGACTGTCAGAAGGCTTGCTCCAACGGAGCTGAATGTGCCAATGCAGGACAGTGCGAAGGCGATTGCCCCCGCAACACTGCCTCTTCAGTGAGCGATAACTTTAACGAAGGAACATTTTAATTAATCAGTTATGGCAGATATTAAAAATCTCGAAGGGATGATTGACTCGACACCAATCATGAAAGATTTCGCCGACATCGAATCGGCTGCCCTCCCCGAATATCAGATTGACTCAAAGATACCCGAAGGTCCCGTAGCTGAGAAGTGGACCAACTATAAAGCACATCAGAAACTCGTCAACCCCGCCAACAAACGTAACCTCGACGTAATCGTGGTAGGTACGGGTCTTGCCGGCGCATCGGCCGCATCGACACTCGGCGAAATGGGTTTCAACGTGCTCAATTTCTGCATCCAGGATTCACCCCGTCGCGCGCACTCTATCGCAGCACAGGGCGGTATCAACGCAGCCAAGAATTATCAGAACGACGGTGACTCCGTTTACCGCCTTTTCTACGACACCGTAAAGGGCGGCGACTTCCGTTCACGCGAAGCCAACGTATACCGTCTTGCCGAAGTGTCAAACAATATCATCGACCAGTGCGTGCAGCAGGGTGTGCCTTTCGCACGTGAATACGGCGGCCTTCTGGCCAACCGTTCGTTCGGCGGCGCGCAGGTGTCACGTACATTTTATGCCAAAGGCCAGACCGGCCAGCAGCTCCTTCTCGGCGCATACGCTTCGCTCAACCGCCAGATTCAGAAAGGCACCGTGAAGTCGTACAACCGCCGCGAGATGCTCGACCTCGTCATCATCGACGGACGTGCACGCGGTATCATCGTGCGCAACCTCGTCACCGGTAAGCTCGAACGCTATGCCGCACACGCAGTGGTGCTCGCTACCGGAGGCTACGGCCGTACATTCTTCCTCTCGACCAACGCCATGGGCTGCAACGGCTCGGCCGCAATCCAGGCATTCAAGAAAGGCGCCTACCTCTCCAACCTCGCTTTCACTCAGATTCACCCCACATGTATCCCCGTGCACGGCGAAGACCAGTCGAAGCTGACACTTATGTCGGAGTCGCTTCGTAACGACGGCCGTATCTGGGTGCCCAAGAAGAAAGAGGATGCCGAGGCTATCCGCGCAGGCAAACTCAAACCCACCGACATCCCCGACGAGGACCGCGACTTCTACCTCGAACGCCGCTATCCCGCATTCGGTAATCTTTGCCCCCGTGACATCGCTTCGCGTGCGGCCAAGGAGCGTTGCGACGCCGGCTACGGTGTAGGTACGGGCAATGCCGTATATCTCGACTTCAAATATGCCATCGAACGTCTGGGTGCCGATGTAGTGCGTGACCGCTACGGCAACCTCTTCGACATGTACCAGATGATTTCCGATGACAACCCCTACGAGACCCCGATGCAGATATTCCCCGCCAGCCACTATACAATGGGCGGTATCTGGGTTGACTACGAGCTGCAGACCTCAATCAAGGGTCTTTTCGCCATCGGCGAGTGCAACTTCTCTGACCACGGTGCCAACCGTCTGGGTGCTTCGGCGCTCATGCAGGGTCTTGCCGACGGTTACTTCGTGCTTCCCTACACGCTTCAGAATTATCTCAGCGACCAGATTAAGGTGCCCCACTTCAAGACCAACACTCCCGAGTTCGCGAAGGCAGAGGCTGATGTCAAGGCTCGTATCGAGAAGCTGATGAACATCAAGGGTACCAAGTCGCCCGACGAAATCCACAAGCGTCTCGGTCATGTGATGTGGAACCTCGTAGGTATGGGACGTACGCTCCAGAGCCTTGTGAAAGCCACCAAGGAAATCGAAGAGGTACGCAAGGAGTTCTACAGCGACCTGCGCATCGTAGGTTCGGCCGACGACCTCAATACCGAGCTTGAAAAGGCACTCCGTCTCGAAGACTTCCTCGTGATGGCCAAGATGATGGCTATCGACGCCCTCAACCGTAACGAATCATGCGGCGCACACTTCCGCGAGGAGTATCAGACTGCCGACGGTGAGGCTGCCCGTAACGATAAGGACTACATGTATGTGAGCTGCTGGAAATATACCGGCGACAACGAGAAGCCCGTGCTCCTCAAGGAGCCCCTCAAATACGAGGCAATCCAGGTACAGACACGTAACTACAAATCGTAATCGTAAACGTCAAACTTATAAGATATTACAACAATGGAACATACAATTTCGGTAAACTTGAAGATTTGGCGTCAGCGCGGTCCCAAAGAAAAAGGCCGTTTCGTCAACTATCATGTCGATAATGTGTCTACAGGAAGTTCTTTCCTCGAAATGCTCGATATGCTCAACCAGCAGCTCGTAGAGAAGGGTGAAGAACCTGTAGTATTTGATAATGACTGCCGCGAGGGTATCTGCGGTATGTGCTCGCTCTACATCAACGGACATCCCCACGGACCCGTACAGGGCATCACTACCTGCCAGTTGCACATGCGTAAATTCAACGATGGCGACACCATCACCATCGAGCCGTGGCGCTCGGCTGCGTTCCCCGTAATCCGCGACCTTACTGTCGACCGCAACGCTTTCGATAAGATACAGCAGGCCGGCGGTTATGTGTCGTTCAACTGCGGCGGTGCTCCCGATGCCAACGCCACTCCCATCTCGAAAGAGGTAGCCGACGTGGCTATGGACTCTGCAACCTGTATCGGTTGCGGTGCCTGTGTGGCAGCCTGCAAGAACGGTTCGGCAATGCTTTTCGTATCGGCCAAGGTGAGCCAGTTCGCACTCCTTCCCCAGGGTCAGGTGGAACGCGCACGTCGCGCCCGCGCCATGGTCAAAAAGATGGACGAGCTCGGTTTCGGTAACTGTACCAATACCGGCGCCTGCGCTGCAGAATGCCCCAAGAGCATTCCGTTGAGCAACATCGCCCGCCTCAACCGCGAATTTATCAAAGCAAAGTTCAAAGACTAAGTCCAATAAAAAGAGAGGGGGCAGCCGGCGGCTGCCCCCTCTCTTTTTATTGGACAATTCATAATTCTTGCTGCGCAAGCGCTAAAGCGATGACATAATTCATAATTCATAATTGGCCATGCGGGAGGGGGCGGAGGGCTCAGAGGACTCCGAGCACTCAGAGAACTCCGAGGACTCCGAGGGCTATGATTGCTCGGACGTGTCGGACAGGTCAGACCGGTCGGACAAGTCTGACGCAATTGTGCCCGATGCATCGCAATTATGAATTATGCATTATGCATTATGAATTGTTATCGTGGGGATTAGGGAGAGGGTGCAGCCGAGCGACTCTTTGAATGAGCAGAGTCCGTGGTTGGGGATGCCGTCGGTGGAGGATGTGCCGATGTTTACGATGGTGTAGCCGACGGCGTGGTAGTAGGTGAAGATGTGGTAAGGGAGTATGTTCATGGGGCGTAGGTGCTCGAAGCCCGGGATGTCGCCCCAGTAGACCACATGGGCTATGCCGGGCGCTATGCGGTAGACGATTGCCGCGGCGACGTCGGTGTTGTCGTGGCGGAGTATGAAGGCGTCGATGTCGATTATTGACGATGTGGCTTCGAGATCGGCAAGCGTCATGGCGAGGTAGTAACCTTTGGCGGTGCGGTTGGCGGCTATGACGGCGTAGGCACGGGCAATGTCGACGGATTCAAATGCGAAATCCGATTTTTGCGCCTGATGGTATTTGTTGCGCGCTTTCGGTTTGAGGCGTTTTTCAAAGTATGGTGCGAGCGAGAGGTCATAGTGGTAGTTGTAGTCGAATATGACTGAAGATGCCATGTTGGCTGCTGTGCCGGTTATGGAGGCAAGCATCTGCGGAGCGATGAATGCCGGCGGGAGCACTATGCGCAGCGGGTAGGAGGCGAGGTGTTCCCTGACGCGTGTGAAGAAACTTTCGATGGTAGCGAGGCTTATATCGCGGTTCCAAGAGAGGGCGGCCATGGGTGCCGAGAACGGGGAGCGCCAGATGCCGTCACGCAGACCGGCTATCATACCCATCAGGGGGCGGCTGTCGGAGTCAAGGCCGGCAAGAAATTCGATGCGGGAGACCTTGGCGCTGTTGAGCATGTTGAAGGCCGCAGTGCCGAATGCCGTCGAAGGCGTCGGGAAAAGGCGTGCGTATTCGTCGGGCGTGACAGATACCAGATTCTCTATCATGGATATATTGCGCGAAAAAATAGGAAATGGGGTGATTTTTTGTTATATTAACGCGTCAAAGTTAATAAAAACCTTTAATAGATGAAAAAAAAGTGCTAACTTTGTACGAATTTTTGAAGTATAAGAAAATATAAGACCAATTTATGAACGTAATTAAGAAAACCATCGCACTGCCCGATGGCCGCGAGATTACCATCGAGACCGGCAAGCTGGCCAAACAGGCCGACGGCGCCGTTGAGCTTCGTCTCGGTGGCACGATGCTTCTCGCCACTGTTGTTACCGCCAAGGAGGCGGGCGAGGGAGTTGATTTCATGCCCCTCCAAGTAGAGTATAAGGAGAAATTCTCATCGGCAGGACGTTTTCCGGGCGGTTTCCTCAAACGTGAAGGCCGCGCTTCAGACTATGAGATTCTTACCTCGCGTCTGGTAGACCGTGTGCTCCGCCCTCTTTTCCCTGAAAATTACCATGCTGACACATTTGTAAACATCACCATGTATTCATCGGACGGCGTCGACATGCCCGACGCGCTTGCCGGACTGGCAGCGTCGGCCGCTCTCGCCGTTTCAGACATACCTTTCAACGGTCCTATCTCAGAAGTGCGCGTGGCCCGCGTAAACGGCGAATTTGTCATCGACCCCACTTTCGAGCAGCTTGAAAACGCTGACATGGAGCTGATGGTAGGCGCCACCTACGACAACATCATGATGGTCGAGGGTGAGATGAACGAAGTGTCGGAAGCCGACCTTCTCGCCGCTCTCAAGGCCGCCCACGATGCAATCAAGATACAGTGCAAGGCGCAGATGGAACTTGCCGAAGAGGTAGGCTCGACCGTTAAGCGTGAATATTGCCACGAGACCAACGACGAGGAACTCCGCAAGGACGTGCACGACAAGTGCTACGACAAGGCATACGCCATCGCCAAGACCGGTTCGGCCGACAAGCACTGGCGCGCCGACTCGTTCGAGGCTATCTGCAACGAGTATATCGAATCGCTTCCCGAGGAGGAACGCGACGAGAAAGCTCCCCTCGTAAAGCGTTACTACCACGACGTCGAGAAAGAGGCAATGCGTCGCTGCGTGCTCGACGAAGGCATCCGTCTCGACGGCCGCAAGACTACCGAGATACGTCCTATCTGGTGTGAGACCGACTATCTTCAGGCTCCCCACGGATCGGCAATTTTCACCCGCGGCGAGACTCAGGCTCTCGCTACCGTTACACTCGGAACGAAACTCGACGAGAAGATACTCGACGATGTGCTCAACACAGGCCGCGAGCGTTTCCTTCTCCACTATAACTTCCCCCCCTTCTCGACCGGCGAGGCACGCCCGACACGTGGCGTAGGACGCCGCGAGGTAGGACACGGCAATCTGGCACACCGCGCGCTCAAACGCATGTTCCCCGACGATTTCCCCTACGTATGCCGTATCGTGAGCGATATCCTCGAATCCAACGGTTCGTCGTCGATGGCTACCGTATGCGCCGGCACACTTTCGCTGCTCGACGCAGGCGTGAAGATGAAACGCCCCGTAGCAGGTATCGCGATGGGTCTGATTTCCGACGGTGAGAAGTACGCCATCCTGAGCGATATTCTCGGCGATGAGGACCACCTCGGCGACATGGACTTCAAGGTGACCGGTACACGTGACGGTATCACTGCAACGCAGATGGATATCAAGTGCGACGGCCTCTCTTACGAGATACTCGAACGCGCGCTCAACCAGGCCCGCGACGGACGTCTGCATATCCTCGACATCATCGAGGCAACTATCCCCGAACCCCGTGCCGACTACAAGTCCAACGTGCCGCGTATCGTCACCATGACTATCCCCAAAGACCTTATCGGCGCTGTCATCGGCCCGGGCGGAAAAGTCATCCAGGGTATTCAGGAAGCATCGGGCGCTACCGTTTCTATCGACGAAATCGACGATGCAGGCTTCATAGAAGTGGCTGCCACCAACAAGGAGGCTATGGACAAGGCTATCAAGATGATTAACGAGATAGTCGAGCTTCCCGAGGAGGGCAAGGTATACACCGGTACCGTACGCTCTATCATGGACTTCGGCGCATTCGTACAGTTCATGCCCAACCGCGACGGTCTGCTCCACATCTCCGAAATTTCATGGGAGCGTCTTGCCGACATGGAGGCATCGGGACTCAAGGAGGGCGACACCGTGCAGGTGAAACTGATCGAAATCGACAAGAAGACCGGCAAATACCGTCTGTCGATGCGTGCGCTCCAGCCCAAGCCCGAAGGCTACGTAGAGCCTGAACGTGCTCCTCGTGGCGATCGTGGCCCGCGCCGCGACCGTGGCGACAGAAACGACCGTGGCGGCGACCGCGGACCCCGCCGTGACCGTGGCGACCGTGGTCCCCGCAATGACCGCGGACCCCGCGAATAAGCAGATTAAGCTGTAATACACAGATACATGACGGAGGCGTGCCGATACCGGTGCGCCTCCGCTGTGTAATATTGCCGATACTATTGAAGTGAAATTAAAACTTGTGCGGGCACGATGAAGTGTATATAGTTGCGGACAACGAGAAAAATGATTACTTTTGCGGAAAGCAATAGGGCACACCGGCTTGAGCCGTTGCCGATAACATTTTAAATTTTAAAATTAATTATAGATATAATCAGAAGATAACACGATAAAATAATAATATTAGACATTGAGCTTCACGGCTCTTATCCTCACTAACGAAAACCGCCAAAAAAATTCTGAGACGAGGATAAGCACCTATCGGAGTTCAGCCTGCTATGGGCTGGATTGCTTGTGCTTACACGTCTCAAGGCGCTTGGCGGTGCCACGTTAGTCGGTAGTCACAAACACTCAGCCCATTATGGTACACATAGGTCAGTTGATTAAGGAGGAGATGGCACGACAGCAACGCACACCCGCGTGGCTCGCGCGCCAAATCAATTGTGAGCGCCCCAATGTGTATTATATATTTTCCCAGACCAATATCAACACACAATTGCTTAAAGCCATAAGCAAGGCATTGAATAAAAATTTCTTCAGCTACTATACCGACAAGGAATGCGGCGTAAAATGATTATACGGAAACGTAAATTCTATTTACGCCCGTATCAGGTTGATATCGCTCGGCTTTTTATTCCTTTGTGAAGCAATTAATCTTTAAATTTATTAGTATGAAAATGTTGAAAAGGATACTGCTTATTTTTGCATTGTTTGTGGCATTTGCCTCCAGTGCGCAGCAGAGAATTAAAGTGTCGGACGGATTGTATCTGGTGAGCTACGGCAATACCGCAGTGATTGAAGATGACATCAATCAGAAGTCAATATCCATAGAGGTGGCTCAGGACGGCATCGACAGGGCTACGGGCGAGAAAGTGTATAATGTAGTCTGCGGGAGGTGGACCAAAAGGGTTGTCAAAGATGGCCTGAAGGCAGCAATAGATGCGGGAGTCATAGCGGCTGCCGAAACTAAGGGAGCATCATTGATCGTGTCACAGGCCGCTAAACTTGTAGGTTACATTTATGATGATGTATGTGACTATTTCGGGTCTGATTTCTAAAATTCCAAACCAGTTATTTTTTAATTAATATGAGAACTCGAGTATCTAAATTAATAGTGGCGATAGTCCTTGCCGTAGTAGGAATGATGGCAGTCTCTTCATGTTCGACTGAATTTAATGAGGGATTCAGACAGGGTTATAAAGCTACAACCGGAGTAGATTTGTGACGGTATTAAGATTTTATGATAATCGGGGAGGAGGCGCTTGCGCTTTCTCCCCGATTTTTGTTATATTTGCGGGACGGGGGAGGCTATTGTAGCTAAATAGCTATCATAGCTGATATAGCTATTTAGGGACCATGCAGGCGCGGAGGGTGTTGCAGAATCCGATTTTAGCTGACCGCGGTTGAAAACCGCGGCTACTACTCAGCTGATTATCAGGGGGGCTTCGCACAGTAGCCGCGGTTTTTAACCGCGGAAAGTTTAGTTTTGCACCCCTCCTACCAGGGAATCGTGTCAGGAGCGAGTGGGTGTTTTTTTTGTTGTTGAAATTAAATTTTTTGTTTATTTATGATTGATTTTTCTTATTGTTCGCCTACGCGGTATGTGTTTGGGCGCGGGGCCGAGGAGAAGGTCGGCGAGCTGACGGCCGGTATGGGTGTGAAGAAGGTGTTGGTGGTGTCGGGGCACGCTTCGGCGCGTAAGTCGGGGTTGCTCGACAGGGTATTGACGGCTCTTTGCGCCGCCGGTATCAAGACTCTCGAGCTTACGGGCATTGATCCTAATCCTACCGATGACCGAGTGTATGAGGGGATAGAGATATGCCGGCGCGAGGGTGTCGACAGCCTTGTGGCCGTGGGCGGAGGCAGCGCGATTGACACGGCCAAGGCGATAGCGGGCGGTGTGGTGTACGACGGTGATTTCTGGGATTTCTACGAGGGGACGGCCATAATGCAGAAGGCGTTGCCGGTGGGTGTTGTGCTCACTATTCCGGCTGCCGGAAGCGAGGGGTCGGGCAACTCGGTCATCACCCGAAAGAGCGATATGAAGAAGATTTCGCTGCGGACGGACATGGCGTTGCGGCCGAAATTCGCGATACTCAATCCGGAACTGACATTCACTTTGCCGCCGTTCCAGATGGCGAGCGGTATCGCCGACATGATGGCGCATATCATGGAGCGCTATTTTACCCCTACGGAGGATTGCGAGACTACCGACCGTGTGGCTGAAGGATTGCTCAAGGCCATCATCACGGAGGCGCCGCGCACTATGGCCAATCCCGACGACTACCAGCCGCGTGCCAATATCATGTGGGCCGGGACGCTTGCGCACAACGGCGTGTGCGGCTGCGGACGCGTGGAGGACTGGGTGAGCCACTTTATGGAGCATGAAATTTCGGCTGTGTATGGCGTGACGCATGGCGCGGGACTTGCCGTGGTGTTCCCGGCGTGGATGACGTTTATGGCCGACCATAAGCCGGAGCGTGTGGCGCAGTTTGCGCGGCGTGTGTTTGACGTGAAGGATAGCGACGACCGTGCGGCCGCCTTCGAGGGCATAGGCTGCCTGAGGGCATTCTACGGCTCTATAGGACTGCCTGTAAGTTTCGCCGAGCTTGGAATCGAGAATCCCGATATAGATTTGCTCGTGAAGCGTCTGCATGCCAACAAGGGTGAGGTGATAGGCGGGTATTACCGGCTTACGCAGGCGGAGACGTATGAAATCTTTAAGATAATGAGTAATTAGTAATTAGTAATGAGTAATTGTGGGAGGTAGGGTCATTAAGGTCATTAAGGACTTTAAGGTCGGACATGTCGGACGGGTCGGACATGTCTGACCTTTTGTGTGAGATTAGTGGCTGAGATTGCTCATTGCTAATTACTAATTACTAATTGCTAATTGCTAATTGCTAATTGCCTGAACTACCAGCCGCCGGAGGCGCCTCCGCCTCCGGTGGAACCTCCACCGAAGCTTCCTCCACCGAAGCCACCGCCTCCACCGAAACCGCCTCCGCGGCCGATGCCTCCCATCGGGATTATGACGGGGGGTGCCACGACTTTGGGTATTTCGTAGCGGATGCGGCGGCGTTTGTTGCAGTTCTTGCAGTAGAAGGTTTTTTCGCCGATGCCTTTGGCTGATGTGGTGGGCTGGGAGAGGACTACGTTTGACTCCTTGACTTCGGCTCGCGAACCGCATACGGGGCATACCTTGTAGGGGACGTTGTGGTTGATGTAGGGGAGGATGCGGTTGGTGCCGCACTCGTCGCAGTGCCATACGTCGTAGTCGACCGAACCGATGTTTTCCTCGCGGTCCTGGGCCGGGGTGAGGTAGTCGTTGTCGTGCACCTCGTCGATGAGACGCATACGCCGGTTGCAGTTGGGACATAACGTGCGGGCGCGGCGCGCATGATGCATCAGCAGGAGCAGCAACAGGTAGCTGAGTACGGGGATGCCGAGAAATCCTACGGTGATGACGAGATAGGGGAGCTTGAGTCGCCGCAGCTTCTCGTAGCGTTCATGTCGGTCGAGTCCGCGCGAACGGGCGCTGACCACTGCGGCGACCACGGCCATGCCGAGGAATATTATGATGCCTGCCATGAGGTAGTCGTGGAAGAAATTGTCCTTTTTGGCTGCGGCGTTGTTGGCGTATTGCGACACGAGGTCGTCGGCATGTGCGGGGTCGGTTATTATAGCGCTTGCAGCGGCTACGGCATTGACTACGGCGGCATCGATGTCGCCGTTTTTCATTGCAGGGGCAATGATATTGCGGATGATGCGTCCGCAGCGGGCGTCGGTGAGCGCTATTTCCATGCCGCGGCCTGTGCGGAGGGCGGCTTTGCGGTCATCAACTGAGATAAGTATGAGGAGGCCGTTGTCGGTGTCTTTTTTTCCGATGCCCCATGCTTCGAAGAGGTCGGTGGCGTAGTTGTCGATGTCGGCGCCGCCGAGGTCGCTGACTATGACGGCGACAGGTTCGGCGGTTGTAGAGCGCCATACGGAGCCGAGTATGGAGTCGGCGCGGGCTATCGCCACGCGCGACAGGTGGCTGTCGGGGTCGGATACGAAGCGCGTGGAGTCGGCGGCGTGGACGTTGGGGACTTCGTCGACAGTACGCGCGGAGGCGGCAAAGGAGAGGAAGGCTATGAGAATCGCAATCAGATTACGCATTTTGGCAATTAGTAATTAGCAATTAGTAATTAGCAATTTTTTTGTCGATAAGGTCGATAAAGTCATTAAGGTCATTAAGGACTTTAAGGTCGGACCAGTCGGACGGGTCGGATGGGTCGGAGAGAGGGGGAGCGGGGTCCGCGGTTGAAAACCGCGGCTACTAATTGTGCATTGTAGCGGGCAATTATGCATTATGCATTATGAATTATGAATTGCTTCAGACGGCGGGGAGGGACATGCCGTTGAGCTTGCGGTAGAGGTCGAGGGCGTAGACGTCGGTCATGGCGGATACGTGGTCGAGGACGGCCTGGATTTTCCCGAAGAGGCCGGGGGCTGTGACATCGTACTGGCGCGGGACCTTGGAGAGGAGCAGGCGCGAGTAGTTGAGCTGCGGATTGCGCACGGCGTGTATGAATTTTTCGAGGAGGAAGGTGACAATTTTGTTACCGGCAAGCTCGATGTCGACGACGTCGGGGGCGCAGTATATGCGTTGCCACGACATGTCGGAACATGCCCGGTAGGCGCGGCTCTCGATGGTGTCGACCGACGACAGGAGGGAGCCTGTGAATGTGCCCGCGAGGATAGCCTGCTCGTTGTCGAGGAAGGCGTCGCGGCAGCAGTTGACGAGGGCGCCGATGGCGCATGAGCGGAGGTAGGCGATTTTCTCGTTGGGGTCGTCGACGCGGTCCATGTGGCATATTATTTTCTCCCGGCGTCCGGGGTTGAAGAATGCGAGCAAGAGGGATATTACTGTGTCGGTGGGGAGGATTTTGAGTTTGTGGGCGTCCTCGATGTCCATTATCTCGTAGCAGATGTCGTCGGCGGCTTCCACGATGTAGACCAGCGGGTGGCGCGCGAAACGGAGCGAACCGTCGGGCGAGGGCAGGCGCAGTATGCCGAGATGGTCGGCGATGCGCGAGAAGCATTCAGTCTCGGAGGTGAAGAACCCGAATTTGCCTTTTCCGCCGGCGAGGGTGGAGTCGTAGGGATATTTGACGATTGACGCCAGGGTGGAGTAGGTCATGGCGAAACCTCCAGGGCGGCGGCCGCGGAACTGATGCGTCAGCACGCGAAGCGAGTTGGCGTTGCCCTCGAAGTTGACAAGGTCGCTCCATTGGGCGGGTGTGAGTTCGCCGCGCAGGTCGGCTCCGGCGCCTTCGGAGAAGAATCCGGCAATCGCTTTTTCGCCCGAGTGGCCGAACGGCGGGTTGCCGAGGTCGTGGGCGAGACAGCCGGCTGCCACGATTTCACCGATCGCCTCGAATGTGTCGGCGGGAACGTCGGGGTGGCGCAGGCGGAGCGAAGCCGCTATGTCGTTGGCCAGGGAGCGCCCCACGCATGCCACCTCGATGGAGTGGGTGAGGCGGTTGTGGACGAAGATGCTGCCCGGCAGGGGGAATACCTGCGTCTTGTTCTGCAGACGTCGGAAGGGGGAGGAGAAGACGAGGCGGTCGTAGTCGCGCTGGAAGTCGGAGCGTGAGCCGCGTCGCTCGTCGTGGAAGTCCTCGAGACCGAGACGCATGTCGGAAACGAGCTTTTCCCAACGCATTGGATTCAATTCATAATTCATAATTCATAATGCATAATTGGCCATTCGGGGGGAGAACTCGGAGGACTCGGAGGACTCAGAGTACTCGGAGGTCTCGGAGGACTCAGAGTACTCGGAGGTCTCGGAGGACTCGGAGCTCTCGGGGTGGCCCGGCCAATTCAAAATTCAACACTCAACATTCAACATTCGATTGTGTCATCGTCGTAGGTCTGGTAGAGGAGGTCGTTGTAGGGGAAGCGCTGGAGGTGGATTTCCTTTGCCATGGTGTAGAGGCGCTGCTTGAGGGCGTCGATGTTGATGCCTTTTTTGGCGGAGATGAATACGCAGTTGTCGTGCATCTTCGACATCCATGAGTCCTCGAGTTCCTTCAGGGGGATGTTTTCGCGGGTGCGGGGTGTGAGGTCGTCTTCGTCCTTGGGCACATAGTTGTAGGCATCGACCTTGTTGAATACCATTATCATCGGTTTGTCCTTGGCGTCGCATACTTCCTGGAGGGTGCGGTTGACAACTTCGATCTGCTCCTCGAATCCGGGGTGTGAGATGTCGACGACGTGGACGAGGATGTCGGCGTCGCGCACCTCGTCGAGGGTCGACTTGAAGGAGTCGACGAGATGAGTGGGGAGCTTGCGTATGAAGCCTACGGTATCGGTCAGGAGGAAGGGGAGGTTGTCGATGACTACCTTGCGGACGGTGGTATCAAGTGTGGCGAAAAGCTTGTTTTCGGCGAAAACCTCGCTTTTGGCGAGGAGGTTCATCAGCGTCGACTTGCCCACGTTGGTGTAGCCTACGAGAGCCACGCGGGTGAGTTTGCCGCGGTTTTTGCGCTGCATGGATTTCTGTTTGTCGATGGCGAGTAGTTCGTCCTTGAGTCGGGATATTTTGTCGAGGATGATACGGCGGTCGGTCTCTATCTGGGTTTCGCCGGGACCGCGCATGCCGATACCTCCGCGCTGGCGCTCAAGGTGAGTCCACATACGGGTGAGGCGCGGGAGGAGATACTGGTACTGCGCCAGCTCGACCTGCGTCTTGGCGTTGGCCGTCTGTGCGCGTTTGGCGAAGATGTCGAGGATGAGCGACGTGCGGTCGAGGATTTTGACCTGCAGCTCCTTCTCGATGTTCGACACCTGCTTTGTGGTTAGGTCGTCGTCGAAGATTACCATTCCGATTTCGTTTGACTCGACGTATGCTTTGATTTCCTCGAGTTTGCCTTTTCCGACGAATGTAGCGGAGTTTGGCATTTCCATTTTCTGTGTGAAACGGCGGACAGTTACCGCACCGGCCGTGTCGGCGAGAAATTCGAGCTCGTCGAGGTATTCATTGACCTTCGCCTCATTCTGGCGCGGAGTAATCAGTCCGACGAGGACAGTGCGCTCCGTGGTCTCTTTGTTTATAATCAGGTCTTTCATAAATTCTTTTGATGATAACGCAAATTTAACGTAAAAGTTTCGGATAGGCAAGAGGAGGGCGGAGGCAATAAGGTCAGTAAGGTCTTTAAAGTCGTTAAGGTCTTTAAAGTCGAGGGCGGTATGTCGTGGGAAAAAATAGAGAAAAAATGTATGATGTAAAAATTGTGTTAAAAAATTTGGAAATAGATTAAAGAGGTAGTATATTAGCAGAATTACTAATCCACGAACTTAATACTATAAAAAGATATTTTATTATCCTGAAAATCATACAGAGTAGTAAATAGTGCAAAACGCGACATAGATGGTGCAAGAAGATTATCAATTGCACCATCTATGTTAAATTAATTGAAAAAAAACAATCTATCACAAAAAAATAAAACCAATTATTAAAACAAATCCTATATGAGAAAGTTATTACTATTTCTAATGCTTGCGCTATCGCTCGGCATACCGAGGGTACAAGCTGACTCGGCAAAGTTGACGCTGAGTAATACTACTGCGGGTAAGTTCATAAATACGAACCCCATCAAACAGAATAACGTTACTTGGACAGCAACCACGACAAAAGGTTCAATCAACGGCTCATGGCAATCGACTTATGGCGGCGAACAATACGGAACGGGTAATTCTCCGTGCGCCATAGAATTTTCCACTTCTGATATTTCAGGTACTATTACTAAAGTGGCAGTGCAATGTAACACAGGCGGCTCAGCCACAGTAGGTGTCACAGTAGGTGGCAATCAATTTGGAGGCGCGGCAAAAAACGTGACCAAAACAACGGGAATAAGTGCAAGTAAACCTGTACCTACTTATACCTTTGAGGGGACAGCCTCGGGCGAAATAATTGTGTCGCTGACCGGAACGAGTGCCGCCTGCTATCTTACCTCTATTGAAGTTACTTATACTCCTACCGACCCGGAGCCGACGAAACCCGGGGCGCCGATATTTAGGGTTAACGGTAAGGATGTAAGCGGGACATTGACGCTTGATATCGGTAAGAGTGAGACTGTCGATGTGGTGTGTGACGGCGCTACGTCGCTTGTGTTTACTTCGCCGGAAAATAGAACGGAAACGAATGGCGCTAATGGCATATTCACTATACCCGCCAAATGGGGTTGGATAGTTTCGCCGAATTCTACTACCATAACGGTTGCGGGTAGTAATGATGTGGGGACGGGCGAGTCCTCGACTTTGAAGGTGGAATTTAAGGCGCCTGTTGTCACGGTTGATGCTCCGACATTCAAATTGGCGGACGGAACGCCGTTGAGCGGAAGTGCGACGGTCGAGGCCGGGACGGAAATTACAGTCGGGAGCGCCACTGCGGATGCGACGGTGACACTTTCGGCTGAACCTGCAGGTTCAGCTGTTATTAACGGTGTCACAGCCACCGTTAATAACACATGTAAGCTCACTGCCGTCGCCGAGCTGTCGGGCAAGACAGCGACGTCGACGCTTGATGTCACGGTGAGAAAGAATACTCCCGGTAATTTCGTGTTGCTAACCGACCCGAGCCAGTTGCAGGATGGCATGGACGTAATAGTCGTTTACGATAATATTGCTGTTGGAGCGTATAGCAATAATAAATATCAACCTGTCAAAGATTTGGTGCTTAATGCGGACAAAACTGTTGTGACAGATCATAAAACCGCCAAAGTATTTACAGTGGAGGAGGATGCTGTTAATGGCTGGTATTTTAGATGTGATGACGGTTATATGAAAGCTACTTCTTCAACCAGCACAAATGTAAGCTATGTAGCGACAAAAGACCCAAATTGCAAAATAACCCTGAAGAAAGGTAGCGGCAATCCGGTGTCAATGACTATACAATTTTCCAGTTTCTCTTCTCGGTCATTGGTATGGAGAGCAAGTACATTTAATGTATTCGGCAACTACGGGTCATCAACGGGTGAATACCATCCTGTAAGTATCTATTATAAGGAGACGGGGCCTGCGAAGCCGGTGTTCAGTGTCAGTCCGGCTGACGCTACTTTTGAGACGGGAAGTGACGGGGAGAAGTATTATACCAATCCTATTTATGTCACTATTACATCGGCTACCGAGGGCGCTTATTTGCTTTGCAGTATCGATGGCGCTCCGTATGCTGAGGCTGAAAACGGAACGTTTACGCAACGTCTTACGAAAACAACAACCATCTCGGCTTATACCTTGAGCGCTGATAGTAGCGAAAAGAGCGATGTAGTGACTGAAAGCTATAAATTCCGTACGGCAACGCCTGTCATCACGTGTGATGACCCGGCGGAGGCTCAGAGCAAGACGGTTATAATAAGTTGCGCTACCAATGATGCAACGATAGAGTATTCGATTGACGGCGGCACGACATGGAAGGCTTATCCTGCCGACGGCATCGTGTTTGATGAGTCTGGCAAGACTGTCAATATCAAGGCACGTGCCAAGTCGGAACTTAGCGAGGGTTATACCGATGTGGTTGAATATCATGTGGCTATATATCCGGAGCTTAAGTGGCAGCCGTTTGAGTTGGTCACCGACATCACGAAGATTGTGCCGGGCGACGAGGTGATATTCGTGGCGAGCGATTACAATATTGCACTTGCTCCTTACGAAGGCAATGACGACAACTGCAAGAGCACTGAAATCACCAAGACGGGAGAGGCCGGCGAGACGGTGAATATTGATCCGTCGGCCGCCAATGTCGGTATATATACCATAGAAAAGACCGACGACGGCAAATACAGATTCAAGGGCACTTTCACGGCCGGGTATCTGGCCGCAGTGGCAGGTGACGTGAATAAACTGCACTGCCATGTTGAAATGCCGGCCGAACCGGTGCATGCCGACGAGGCCACGATAGTCATTGACCCGACAACGGGACATGCCACTATAACATTTGTCGGCGAGGGTGTGACGCACAATGTGATGCGCTATCTTACAAGCGGCAAGCTGTTCAGCTGTTATGAACCGGACAATGCTTCATCGACATTAAAACCTGTCAGCATATACCGCCGCGGCGAGGCAGCCACGTATGCTCCGCGTCCTACGGCCACTCCGCAGGAGGGTGTGTATGAAGCGGGAGAAATCACGGAAGTGACACTGCAGTGCCTCGATGCCGACGGCAACGCGGTGACTGACCCGTCGCTGAAGATATTCTATACAACCGACGGCAGCAATCCGCGCAAGGGTGGAATGCTTTACTCCGGACCGATACCGGTGGGCGACAACCTGACAGTCCGCGCCTACGCCACGATGGACGGATATTTTGACAGCCCGTCACTGATAGCGAGCTACGACATATTCACTCCGGGCAAGGAGTACCGTCGCGTGACGGCAGCCGAGATGCGGCACCTGTCGCCTGACGACGACATCATCGTATTGGGTTCGCCGAGCGACGAGGAAACGGTGTATGCATTGTCACGCAACCAGGTGAGCGAGGGCAATTACGCGTACCGCGAGGCTGTAAAACTTGACAACGTAGTCAAGAGCGACGGCCGCATTGTCATCAATAAGAAAGATGTACAGGTGCTGACGCTGCTTGAGGGCGATGATTATTACGGCGGCTATGACTGGCGCTTGTATGCGTCGGGTTCGAGCATCGGAATCGACGGCAATACCGATGGCTTCCTTCTTGCCGAAGGTAATGTAAATGCGCTGAAGACGATACGTATCGATACGCCGGCGAGCGACCGTTTGCCGAATGCCGATGTGCGTTTCCACAGCATTGCTGAAAGTGATTATGGCAATGAGTATGGCGGCGTGACGGTGCAGTTCGGTTCGCCCGACGGCCACGAAACGGACTATCCGAAGCTGATGGCGCTGACGCGCACCGGAGCCGACAGTTCCCGATTTGATGTGCGCAAGGAGGCCGATTTCACGGCAACGACGCCGAGCAGCTGGTATGTGTCGATATTCAAGGTGTTTGACCCGACGATGCTTTATGCACCGAGCTTCACCAATCTCGACAGCCGTGTCACTCCGGAAACGAAGATAGAGATTACCTCGCCCAACACGGAGAATAATCCCGAGACCGAGATCTGGTATTCGATGGACGGCGGCGCGACGTGGACGAAATATACCGAACCGTTCACCATCCCGACGATGGGTACATATCATGTATTGGCACGCACCCGCAACGCCAATCTTACGGGTGGCGACGAGAACGGCTACAGTGATATTGTGACTCAGACGTATATCGTGACCGACAACGAGATATTCGAACTTGTGACCGATGCAAGCACGCTGAAGGAGAATGACCGCATCGTGTTTGTGAATGCGGTAAAATATAAGAAAAGTTCGACCGATGAAGCATCCGGATGGTATACTCCTGCAGACTTTGATTCAGCAAACGGCAGATTTAATGCAACTGAAGTAAAACCTGTCGATGCAACTGAAACTATACCGCAGAGTATAGTCATACCGAGTGAATCAACTATTCAGGTGTTCCGTCTGGAATATGATACATCTGCTAAAGACCCCAAAGGCCTTGGGTACTCTTTGCCAACGGTCATGAAAATCCGGTGTATCTGCGTAGTGCAAAAGCTAAGGAATTTGAACTCCGCACGCTTCCCGAGGATATTGACAGCCGTCAATATTATAATGTCAAGATTGATATAAAGACCAACTCAGACTATGTAAATTATGCATCCGCTACTGTAACAGGTACGGTAGCGGACAACGCGTACATAACGTTTAACGGAAGTAACAATGTAAGAAACTACATGCGTTTTAATCCTTCCGGTGGATTGCGCTTCCGTGGTTATGAAGAAAAAAGTGGCGCAGAAGAAGGAGTAGTGAATACAAGCACTTGGCCGGTGCGCGTGTATCGTGCGGCGAAGAGGGTGCTGCCTCCTACTGTTACCGTTTATGACGCTACTGCGGAGGGTGACAAGGCATACGAGACTGAAATCGAAACGTTCAGCAATGCAGTGCGTGTTGTCATCAAGCACAATCCGAATACCGACAAGGGAGCCGACCTGCTCTATTCGTGGTCGCAGACCAAAGAGAATGCGCCGGTGCTCAGCGAATATCTTGAGGCAGAACCTAAAGATGCCGCGGAGATACAGCTCATGGTCGACGGCAACAGCATTGAGATATTCCGCAACGGTTCGTTCGGCGATATCGACGGTCTTGCCTCGATTGAGGGAAATCACGTGCTCCGCGCAGTGACTACCGACGGAATCAACACCAGTGCGTCGCTTCCGCGCATTATCAATTTCAAGTGCTCCAAGCCGGTGGTATCGAAAGGTACGGGCAACGCGGTGCAGGTGACCCGTCCGGGCGGCTACACGATAGGCGCGCGTCTGTATTATTCATACGATGACGAGCCTATTGTCGAGGATGAGGCCCACAAGCTGAACTATGCGTCCGGCTCGACGATGTTTGAGCAGATACCGTTTGACGGACATTCGAAGGTGAACGTACAGGCAGTGAAGGATGGCTACGAGCCGTCGGACATCGCGGTGTACACACCCTATACCTACGTGCCGCGCGCCCATGCGGTGCAGCTGCTTGAACTTACCGACGAGGGCAAGACGGAATATGCTAAACTGCTTGGCAGCGACGCGGCAGATTTCATAGATGAAACGCCGTGCTACGTGACAAACCGCACTGTAGAGACGGGACAGTTCTATATCATAAAGGAGTCGGGCGACGAACTGCTGATGACGCCGTGTACCGACAATGTGAAGGCCCGCGAACTTAAGGACTACCGTCCGGCGAATACGAGCGCTGCAAAGGTCAATGTGAAGTGGACTACCGACTACTATGTGCACGTGGTTGACGAGGACGCGCTCCTGTCGGCCATAGGAGGAGCGGAGAAGCTGGGCAACGGCGACAATGTCGTGGACGACGGCGAGATTGTAGCCAAAATATTTGTCAACGGTTCGGCCGATGGAATCGGCACGAAGCGCAGCACGTTCATGCTCAACGGTGTCCCGAAGGTGTATCACGGCGCATTGCTGAAACGTCACGGTGCCATCGGTACGATAATGCTCAACTCGACAGTGGAGTATACGGTGAAGGCCGAAACGGGAGATGAGAACTACGCCGAGAGCGGCTCAGACCAGATAACGCCGCTGATACCGAGTGTTTACGGGGGCAGCTATGCCTATACCTACAGTCAGGAGCCGCAGGATCTCACACGTGACTATCCGACTGACTTCCTGAAGTTCAAGGTAGAGTCGCGCGTGAAGAAGAATGATGACGGCACTCCGTCGGAAAGCGAGGTGCTGATACCGACATCGGAGGTCGACCCGCGTCATCTCGATGTAGCGATAACTTTCTTCCGTCCGAATGTCAGCGACGAGATACTGATGCGCAACGACATCTACTACACCGTGCAGATAACGGGACGCGACAGCGATGTCGAGGGTAGCGGACTCTATGTGGACCGCGTGCAGGACAACATGGCGGACGGTGCATCGACCGTGCTTCCGGAGTATTATCAGTTCACGGTGAAAGATGTGTCGCCGCGCGAGGATATATATCCGACTCTCGAGGTTGTCGCCACGGAGTATGTCGAGAATTATACGGGCAGCGATAACTACGGTCGCTTCATATCAAATTATGGCGACAATCTCGTAGTTGAAGCAGCAAATTCACCGATGCTAGGCCAGGGAACCATAAGCAAGATACATCTCGGGCATCTCGCCCCCGGGGGGAGCGACCTCAGAGGTAACACCAACAGCAGTGGCAAATACTCATGGATGTACAAGGGACATAATGACCTGGTTCCTCCGGAAGAACTCGTGCATGACAACAACGACAATACGGAGGACGCAATCAGACTCGCTCCCGTATACTACCACGTCGAGACGTATTCGAGCGGCATGACGGATTATGCGTCATACGAGTATCTTGTGAAACATGTCGATGGTCATAACGAAAGTGATAGCCCGGCGTTGAAATTTGCCGCAGACGGCTCGTTTATCACCGATGACGAGGTTGACCCGCTGCTTGGCACGTATATCGCCAATGGTTTCGCGGCGTATACCAATATAGTGGTGTCGTTCACTCCGGTATATGTATTCAGCCATGACCCGAATGCCACTACGGGCGGTGACGGGAGTTCGGTGATAGCGCAGCTTGACAGAGTGCAGTCAGTGAAAAACAATGTGGCTGCCACTTGCATTACCGTGCCCCGCAGGAGCGTCAAGGACGATACGACACTGGGTAGCGCGAAGGCTGCTCCCATGCTCGGCGAACAGCGGCCGATGCGTCACTATGGTCTGACTGACATGACTGCCGACAACATAACCGACCTTACGGGCGCGGACGCGGCATTTGATGTAGTCCCGGGCAATCCGCTGACGCGTCAGCTCAGTGATGAGGAGGTGACGGGAGTGGAGAATGTCGCTGTTGATGATAACGGTGATGTGGAGTATTATAATCTTCAGGGTGTAAGAGTCACCAATCCCGGCCACGGGGTTTATATCGAACGGCGCGGCAATCGGGCGACGAAAGTGATTAAATAAGTGAAAAGGGAGCCGAAAGGCTCCCTTTTTTTAATTCATAATTCATAATTCATAATGCGTAATTGGGCGGGGAGGGGGATAAGGTCGTTAAGGTCGTTAAGGTCATTAAGGTCATTAAGGTCGTTAAGGTCATTAAGGACTTTATGGACTTTAAGGACAAGGTGGGAAGATAATAATGTTGGACGGGAATTGTGAATTATGAATTATGAATTATGAATTATAAATTATGAATTGACGAAGTGAATTATTTTTTTGTGAAGCCGTCGGCTGCGCAGCGTTGCTGCATGTTTTTGATGCGGGCGGCGGTGTCGGGGTGGTCGGAGAAGGCGTTGGCAAGTGAGCCGGTGGCGCGGTTGGACTGTTGTTCGAGAGCCTGCATTTTTTCGAAGGCGAGTACCATCGCGTAGGGGTTTTTGCCTGCGGCTTTGAGGAAGTCGTAGCCGTAGTTGTCGGCTTCGGTCTCCTGTTTGCGTGAGTATTTGGCCGATGCGAGGGTCTGTGCGAGTTGCCCGAGCTGGCTGTCGGTCAGGGCGGCAGCGGTGGCGCTTGTGGAGCCTACGGCGTCGGCGAGGGCGCTGTTGAGGAGAGCCTGCCTGAAGGCGTCCTTGGAGTCTTCGTTGGCTACGTGGCCTATCTCGTGGCCTATGATGCCGAGGAGCTCGTCGTCGGTCATCATGTCCATGATGCCGGTGTAGACGCGTACGCTGCCGTCGGCGCAGGCGAAGGCGTTGATGTCGTCGGTGATGTAGACTTTGAAGTTGAGCGGTGTGCCGTTGACCGATTTGAGGTTTTGGGTAAGGCGGTTGAGGCGTTTGGTGTACCGGCTCGATGCGGGCGCTATTTTATTTTCGGAGTCCATCTTTGCTACGGCCTGGCGGACGTACTGCTGCACCTGGGCGTTGGAAAGTGACATAGCCTGGGTGCTTTTTTCGATTGCCGAGCCGAGTCGGGTCACGTCGACATTGCGCATGGATGAGCATGATACCGCAGCCATCGCTATGGCTGCGAGGAGGGGAAGTGAAAGTTTTCTGTTCATAATATAGTGGTTTTGAGTATTTCCCCATTTCCGCGTCCGGGAACCGCGGCTGCTATTCTGGCGGAGTCGGCGGCTGCACCGGGGTGCAGCCCTACGGCGTGGGGAGCTTTGCGGGGCAAAGGTACAAAAAAGTGAATATAATTTAAAATGCATATAATATGGGAACAATGGTGAGGGGAAGTTGTTCTATCAGTACAAGACGCCCTTAAACGTGATGTGGATGATTGGTATTTAACCAACTCGAAGAGTGATATCAAACTCTTTCAAATTCTCGAGGTAAGGTCTTCTAAAAAGACGGGTGGACAGCAAATCCACACAAAATCCACTGAGACGCATGGACATCAGGCGGAGCATGATTTCGATAGATTTCATGCTCCGCCCTTGTTTAATGAGTAATTAAGAATGAGTAATTAGTAATTATTTAGTGGCGAATTTGTAGATGCAGGTTGAGTGGTAGGGGACTCCGGGGGTAATTACTGTCGTGGGGTAGGAGGGGACGTTGGGGGAGTTGGGGTAGTGCTGGGTCTCCATGACTATGGCTCCGCGGTAGGGGTAGGGGATGGAGTCTTTGCCGAGAACTTTGCCGTCGAGGAAGTTGCCTACGTAGAACTGGAGGCCGGGTTCGTCGGTGTAGACTTCCATGGTGATGCCTGTGGAGGGGGCGACGACGCGGGCGGCTACGAGGGTGGAGTCGCCGGCGGTGTTGAGGACGAAGTTGTGGTCGTAGCCGAGGCCGTTGCGCAGCTGCTCGTCGTCGGCGTCGATGTCACGGCCTACGGGTTTGGAGGTGCGGAAATCGAAGGGGGTGCCTTCGACGGGGCGTATCTCGCCGCGGGTCATGAACGTGCTGTCGATGGGCGTGAAGGCGTCGGCGTTGATGTAGACTTCGTGGCCGAGAATGTCGCCGGAGAGGTCGCCGGAGAGGTTGAAGTAGGAGTGGTTGGTGAGATTGAGCACGGTGGGACGGTCGGTTGTGGCCGAGTAGTTGATGGCGAGGGCTGTGTCGGGGCGGAGGGAGTAGGTGACGCGCACGTTGACGTTGCCGGGGTAGCCGGCATCGCCGTCGGGTGAGAACAGGGTAAGCACGAGGGTGGAATCGTTGGGCTGCGAGGCGTCCCAGAGTCGGTTGTGGAAGCCGTCGGGACCGCCGTGGAGGCTGTGGCCGTAGTTGTTGACGGGGAGCCGGTAGACGGAGTCGTTGAGGGTGAAGCGGCCCTGGTCGATGCGGTTGCCGTAGCGGCCGATGAGTGCGCCGAAGTTGCCGTCGATGTTGATGTAGTCGTCGATATTGTCGTGGCCGAGGACTACGTCGACGGGTTTGCCGTCGCGGCCGGGAACCATCAGTGATACGACGCGTCCGCCGAAATCGGTGATGCATGCTTCCATGCCTGCGTGGTTGCGGAGAATGAAAAGTGAGGTGGTGTCGCCGTCGACGGTTGTGACGAAGCGCGCGGGGTCGAGGCCTGAAAGGGTGAGTGACGTGTCGGGCTGCTGCGAGGAGCAGGATGCGAGCAGCAGTGTCGCTGCGGCGAGGGGAATGAATTTTTTCATGGTTGAGTCGGTTTGTTTTTGCAAAGATAGGAAATAATTTCGGATTAATCGGAAGATTTGGATTAATAGTGATTAATCAGGACTAATCGTGATTAATCGGGGTAATGGGTGATTAATGTGACAATTTTAAGAAAATTTAATTTTTTGGAGATATTATTTTGTTTTATTGATATTATTAGTATATCTTTGTTTTTATTAATGCTTTGGAATCGCATTTATAATGGCCGGGTGCTTTCTTATGGCCGGGCTTTCTGCTTGGATGAACATTTATTTTTTAATCAATCATAATCTTAAAAAAATGGAACAATCAAATCAGCTTAACGAAAATGTGAAACAACTCAAAGGTATGCTGGGCTTTCTTAACCCTTCTACCTCGTTTATAGTAAATGCGGCTTTTGCTGTGGTTGCTTTTGTGCTTTTCATCCTGCAGGAGAATTACGGTGTGACCGCAATCTCCGGTATGTTTAAATATGCAGGCGGTATTCTCGGCTTTCTGGCTCTTGTCGGTCTGACTATCGCTGCCGTGACATATCCGATGAAGAATAACAAACTTAGCGCAAATATCAATTACTTCATTATCGGCTTCATGCTTCTCTTCAATCTGCTCGCCATTTATTGGGGTATCATCACGATTCTTCTTGTGGTGCTGGTGCTTCTTCCCTGGGCAGTTTTCACTTTCCTGAAGAAAGATGACGAGATACGTCTTTAATTGAGACGGGATAAGGAATATGCGGGTGCGCTTCCGGGTGGAGCGCACCCGCTTTTTTAGGACAGGTCGTTAAGGTCATTAAGGTCATTAAGGTCATTAATGACAAGGGGTGGAGATAATTATGAATTATGTCATCGCTTTAGCGCTTGCGCAGCAAGAATTATGAATTGTTGGGGTTGGTTGAAGGAAATGGGGCGGTGGCTGAAAAAATTTGGAGTTGAGGAGGGTGTTGGTTATTTTTGCAATTGAATAATTTTTGCAATTGAATAATAATCATGTGCGCGTAGATTGTATATGGAAAAAAATCAGGATGCCGATTACAAGAGGGTGGAACGTACGGTGTATATCGCGCTGTGGGGCATTGTTGCCATTTTGCCGCTTGCAGTGCAGGTGTACGAGTATCTTAACGGTACGAACGCCGTGCTGGAATTCAATAAGGTGGTGAAGACGTGGTTGGGACTGTTGCCGTTCTTTATATTGTTCTGGGTGCATGACCTGCTGCTGATACGTCTGCTCATGCGGCGGCGGACAAAGGTGCTGTATGTGGTGCTTACGGCGGCTGCGATAGCATGCATGATAATGACGATATACAAGCCGCACACGCCGCACCGTAAGCCGGGCGACACGTCGTTGCGCGAGATTGTGGTGACCGACGTGGAGACGGGGGCGGAGCTGCGGAGGTTCACAAGCCGCGGGAAGCCGCGTCCGCCGTTCAACATGTTCCTGCTCACCAATATCGTGTTCGCGCTGTTCACCGTGAGTATAAATATCGCTGTCAAGCTGTATTTCAGGGGGTTGAGCAATCGGCGGCGTATAGCCCGGCTGGAGGCCGAGAATACGTCGACGCGTCTACAATTTCTTAAATATCAGATAAATCCGCATTTCTTCATGAATACGCTCAACAATATACATGCGCTTATCGACATCGATGCCGACCGTGCGCGCGATGTGGTGATAGAGCTGTCGAAGCTGATGCGGTATGTGCTTTATGAGATTGACAAGGATGAGGTGACGCTGAAGCAGGAGGTGGATTTTCTCAACAATTACATCGAACTGATGAGGATAAGGCTGACCGATAATGTGAAGATAAAGGTGGCGATGCCGGAGGGCGGGGAGGATATAAAGTTGCCTCCGCTGCTGTTTATCCCGTTTGTGGAGAATATCTTCAAGCACGGGGTGAGCTACCGTGAGCCGTCGCTGATAGATATATCGCTGAGTGCCGGCGATGACGGCAGCGTGACATTCCGTTCGGTCAACAGCAACCATGCCAAGAGCAGGGGCGACAGCCATCACGGCATCGGGCTTGAAAACCTGCGGCGGAGGCTCGACCTGCTATACCGCGACGGCTACACGCTTGAAATCGACAACCGCGGCGATACGTTCGTGACGCGGCTCACGATACCCGTAGCCCGCGGCAGCGTAAAAAACAGACTTGCAGACGGTAATATCAGGAGGGACGGTATATGAAGACGCTGAGATGCATAGCGGTGGACGACGAGCCTTTGGCGCTGATGCAGCTGGGCAAGTATATAGAGCGTACGCCGGGGATAGAGGTAGTGGAGACGTGCTATGACGCAAGCGAGGCGCTTGCCGCCATCGATCGCCATGATGACGTCGACCTTCTGTTCCTCGACATCAACATGCCGGACATGTCGGGCATGGAGCTTGCGCGACGGCTTACGCCGGGCCGGCCGCTCGTCATATTCACTACGGCGTATTCGGAATATGCCATAGAGGGGTTTAAGGTTGAGGCTGTCGACTATCTGACAAAGCCGTTCAGCTACGATGAATTCGCTGCATCGGTGGAAAGGGCGCGGCGCAGGCTCGGCAGCGGCGCGCGGAGCGATGAGGCGATTTATGTGAAGGAATCGGGGTCGACACGACGTATCATGTTAGGAGACATAAGTGTGATAAAGGGTCTTGCGGAGTATGTACAGATATATTTAGCGTCGTCACCGCGGCCGGTGACGACGCTTATGAGCCTGCGCACGCTCGAGGAGACGCTGCCTGCGGAGCGGTTCATGCGCATACACCGGTCGTATATCATCAATCTCGACGCTGTCGAGGAGGTGGGACACAACCGGGTGAGGATTGCTTCGGAGGAACTTCCGGTGAGTGAGAGCTACCGCGGCAGATTCAGGGAGTATATCAGCCGCAAGCGGCTGTAGGCGGGAATTTTGAATTTTGAATGGGGAATTTTGAATTACCCTTTGGTCAGAATTTGTAGCCGGCTTTGGCTATGAGGGCTTTGTCGTTGTCGATAGTGGAGCCGAGGGTGGTGAGCATGTCGCCTACGATGCCTCCGTTGATGCCTATCTTCATGGCGCGGAGCTGGCCTTCGGTGGAGAGTTTCTGACGGCCTCCGGCGAAGCGGAGATGGATAGAAGGGTGGACGAATCGGAATATCGCTATCGTGGTCAGGATTTCCTGCTCGGTGAGTGGCGGAGTGTCGGCCAGCGGGGTGCCGGGGATGGGTATGAGTATGTTGATCGGAATCGATACCGGCTCGATGTCGCGCAGTGCGAGTGCGAATTCCACACGCTGGCACGGTGTCTCGCCCATGCCGATTATGCCTCCCGAACATATTTCGAGTCCGGCCTCGCGGGCTGCGCGGATAGTGGCTATCTTGTCCTCATGGGTGTGGGTAGAGCATAGTGAGGGGAAGAATGAGGGGGCAGTCTCGAGGTTGCAGTGATAGCGGACGGCGCCTGCCTGACGCACTTTGCGGAGGTCGTCGAGGTCGAGCAGCCCGAGCGACGCGCACGTGAGCATGGGTGTCTCGTCGGTGACACGGCGGAGCATGGAGCAGATGGCGTCGAGCGATTTGCCCTTGGCCGCCTTGCCGCTCGTGACGAGCGAGAAGCGGCGTATGCCTTTTGCCGCGTTGTAGCGTGCGAGGGTCATGCATTCCTCTTCGGGTATGATGGGGTAGGTGTCGCAACCTGTGGTCCAGTGTGCCGATTGCGCGCACCATTTACAGTTTTCGGGACAGCGCCCCGAGCGGGCGTTGATTATGGAGCAGGAGTCGAATTCGTCGGAGCACAGGGCGGTCGTGATGTCGGCGGCCGCGTCGCAGAGTGCGTCGAAGTCGGCGTCAAGCAGTGAATAGGCTTCGGCGGAGGTGATGACGCCTCCGCCGATTATCCTGTCTTTAATGTCGGTGAGTGATGAATTATCCATTTGTTCAGTCGAAGTCATGAATCAGTCGAAGTCGTAGAGGGGTGTTGAAAGATAGCGTTCGCCGGTGTCGGGGAGAATGACAACGATTGTTTTCCCCTCGTTTTCGGGGCGTCGCGCCACTTCTATCGCGGCGTAGAGCGCGGCGCCGGAGGAGATGCCTACAAGGAGTCCTTCGCGCGAGGCGAGGCGTGCGGTGTCGAATGCCTGGGAGTCGGTGACGGTGATGATTTCGTCGACAGCGTCGCGGTGGAAGTTGGCGGGTACAAATCCGGCGCCGATGCCCTGTATCTTATGCGGACCGGCCGGTTTGCCCGACAATACAGCCGAGCCGGCAGGCTCCACGCCTATGGTGTGGATGGCGGGGTTGTGGGCCTTGAGGCCTTCCGAGGTGCCGCTTAGAGTGCCGCCGGTGCCTACCGCCGACACGAATATGTCGACTTTGCCGTCGGTGTCAAACCATATTTCCTCGGCCGTGGAGTTGCGGTGGGCTTCAGGATTTGCAGGGTTGTCGAACTGCGAGGGGATGTAGGCTCCGGGTGTGGAGTTCCTGATTTCCTCGGCCTTGGCTATGGCACCGGCCATGCCCTGCGCCCCCGGTGTGAGCACTATCTCGGCGCCGAGAGCACGGAGCAGTTTGCGGCGCTCGATGCTCATGGTGTCGGGCATGGTGAGGATGATGCGGTAGCCTTTGATTGCCGCCACCCAGGCGAGGCCGATGCCGGTATTGCCCGAGGTAGGCTCGACGATAAGTCCGCCGGGGCGTAGTTCGCCGGCACGTTCGGCCGCCTCAATCATGGCGAACCCGACGCGGTCTTTCACGGAACCGCCGGGGTTGAAATATTCCACTTTGGCGAGGAGTCTCGCCTTGAGGTTTTCGATTTTCTCTATGCGTTTCAGTTCTACGAGCGGCGTGTTGCCGATGAGCTGGGTCATATCGTCGTATATGCGTGCCATAGGATGCTATATTTTGTGGGTAATGTTATACTTTTTCGAGAGCCTGCGCGAGGTCGGCGATGAGGTCGTCGACATGCTCGGTGCCGATGCTCAGGCGCACGGTAGTGGGGGTGATGTGCTGCTGTGCGAGTTCTTCGGGAGTCATCTGTGAGTGGGTAGTGGTGTAGGGGTGGATAACGAGGCTCTTGACGTCGGCCACGTTGGCGAGGAGCGAGAAGATTTCGAGCGAGTCGATAAAGCGCCATGTGGACTCTACGTCGCCGTCGATTTCAAAAGTGAAGATAGAGCCTGCACCGTTGGGATAGAGCTTGAGGTAGAGGTCGTGGTCGGGGTGGTCGGGGAGCGAGGGGTGGTTGACTTTGCGTACCTTGGGATGATTTTTGAGGAAGTCGACCACACGGAGGGCGTTGTAGACGTGGCGCTCGACGCGCAGCGAGAGAGTCTCGAGTCCCTGGAGCAGAATGAAGGCGTTGAAGGGGGAGATGGCGGCGCCGGTGTCGCGCAGGATAACGCAGCGGATACGGTCGACGAACGCCGAGCGGCCTGCCACGTCGGCGAATACGGCACCATGGTAGCTGGGGTCGGGCGCGGCGATGGTGGGGAATTTGTCGGCGTTGGCTTTCCAATCGAAGTTGCCGGAGTCGACGATTACGCCGCCGAGGCTTGAGCCGTGGCCGCCGATGAATTTGGTGGCGGAGTGCACGACGATGTCGGCGCCGTGCTCGATAGGACGCATGAGGTATGGGGTGCCGAACGTATTGTCGATAATCAGCGGAATGTTGTGGCGGTGGGCCACTTCGGCTACGGCGTCGATGTCGAGCACTTCGGAGTTGGGGTTGCCGAAAGTCTCGGCGTAGAGGCAGCGGGTGTCGGGGGTGATTGCAGCCTCAAGCGCCTCCAGGTCGCGGAAATTGACGATAGTGTTCCTTACGCCCTGGGCGTGGAGGGTATGGGTGATGAGGTTGAAGGAACCGCCGTAGAGATTGTCGGCTGCCACGATATGCGTGCCGGGCAGAAGGATATTCTGCAGCGCGTAGGTTACGGCGGCAGCGCCCGATGCTACGGCAAGGGCTGCCACACCCCCTTCGAGGGCTGCCACGCGGCGCTCGAACACGTCCTCGGTCGGGTTGGTCAGACGGCCGTAGATGTTGCCCGGCTCTTTGAGCGCGAAGCGGTCGGCGGCGTTCTGCGAGTTGCTGAATACGTAGGAGGTAGTCTGATATATAGGTACTGCGCGCGCGTCGGTGGCGGGATCGGGGGTTTCCTGTCCGGCGTGGAGCTGTATTGTCTCGAAGCGGTATTTACGATTTGCTGTCATAATAGATGATTTTAATTTAAATATGACGCAAAGTTAGATAACCGATGAGAAATAATCAATTTTTTTATAAAAATAATAGCTAATTATATCAGTCAGTATACCGCGATTTTTTTATTGCCCACAATATATATGCCAGCCGGGAGACCGGTCACGGCATCGGCCGGAGAAATATTGTGGCGGAGCATGGTGCCGCTGATTGTGTAGACGTTGACGGCACGAGGACTGTCGTCGATTGTTACGTCGGCGACGCCTGTTGGAATATTGCCTTTGACAACGGCTATTGATTTGGTGGTGTAGTCGAATTCCACAATGTAGGTGCCCGGTACGAAATTGGCAGGGTACCATGCGTTGGAGGTGCCGCCGGAGGCGAATGTCGAGTACGGCATCCATGTTTTTTCAGGGGCGGCTACGCGTGAGGTAGGGGGCGCATAGCGTATATTCCGGTTGACAGTATCCCAGTCGGTTGAGGTGGTGCCGAGTTTCGTGACGAAACTGAACTCACCGTTGCCTGCGAGATTTACCTCGTAGTAGTAGGTCTTGCCGTCGGGTATCTCGGTAAACTGTATGCCGCTTATGCCGTAGTCGGGCTGCCACTCGTGTCCTTGTATCTGTCCGATTAGAATGGGTAGTGCCGGAGTGTTGACGGGAGCTATTCCGGTGGCGGATATTTCCTCTGCGGAACTTACATCGGCAACCGCCTTGAGGGCTACATAATTGACAGCCGCCGGCTTCAGATCGGTGAAATAAAATGTGCCACGCATGATGCCTGACGTATAGTATGTGCTGATAGTGCCGTCGGACAGTGTCAGCTCCTGCCGGGCGTTGTTGCCGTGGTAGTCGGTATAATATGCAGTGACGACGTATTCTGTCGGTATCGGAGCAGTACCGGGACCGAAATATTCGAGAGAAAATGTCAGTTCGCCGGTTTCTGGAGAAGTGCCGACGGTGGATACGATGTTGAGTTCAAGGCCGGGTTTTGTGGGAATGGAGGAGCCGCCTTCAATTTTAAGTGTCATTGCCACGGGGTCGAATATTAAAGTGGCATTGTACAATATGCCTCCCCCTTCGATACTCAGATTGGAGCCGGGGTTGCTCAGTTGTTTTTCGGAATTCGGAGTTATGCCGCCTTGTCCGTCGGCTCCGCCAAATATGTATTTGTCCTGGCCCGATGCACCTGAGGTGTATTTGGAACTGTATATCTTGAAGTCGCTGTTTATTTTCCCTACTTCAGCCTCATACTTTCCGTCGACATACTTGAAGTATATTTTCTCGTTGGATTGAATGAAGTCGATATAGTAATCAAAATCGGATTGTGCCGCGATATCCGTGACAGCCATTATGACAAAAGCGAACAGCAGGTAGAATTTTTTCATAGTACGTGCGTTTTTTTACAAGATGAAAAATATGAGTTTATTGCGTGGGGAGAATATAGCCATCCCTTTATATTTATTAACGCGGCGGCCGAAGGAATGTTCGCGAGGGGGCAGACTGTATCGAGGCAAAAAAAGCGGTCGCCCTTTTAAAGGGCAACCGCTTATGTGACTCCTACAGGATTCAAACCTGTAACCTTCTGATCCGTAGTCAGATGCTCTATTCAGTTGAGCTAAGGAGCCGTGGTATTAAAATAGGCAATAATCGTGATTTGTGACTCCTACAGGATTCAAACCTGTAACCTTCTGATCCGTAGTCAGATGCTCTATTCAGTTGAGCTAAGGAGCCCTGCCTTGGTGGCTTTGCGGTTGCAAAGATACAACCTTTTTCTTGATTGCACAATATTTTTTGTGAATTTTTTTGCGAAAATTTGTATTGCCGTATGAATAAATCATTTAAAGGTGTAAGATTGTTAATAGTGAGGATTATGCCGACCGATTGCCTGAGTGTGTTGTAAAATAGATATGAGGCGGATTGATGATGCCTACGGCAACATCATGCAGCATGATGTCTTTCGTCCCGGCCAAGTCACTTTCGTGCCATGACCGGGTTAATCATATAGATGATGCCTGCGGCATCGTTGCTACCCGATGCTGTTTACTTGAAGGGGTGCAGACGGTTTTCGGTGCATTTTGTGGATGATTCAGGGTGTCGCAGGTGATTTTTTACTTTCGATTTTATATTAATATTGTTATATTTGCTGATATGAATTATAAAAACCTGATTATATGATACGAGCATTAAGAAAGTCAGTATTGTTGACCGCGGCAATCGCTGCGGGGGCGGCATTCAGTGTATCGGCCGAGCACCTGGTGATACTCCATACCAACGACACGCATTCGCAGATTGATCCCGAGAGCCATGATCTGGGCGGGGTGATGCGTCGCAAGGCTGTGATTGACAGCGTGAGGGGCGCTGAAAAGAATGTGCTGCTTGTCGATGCGGGCGATGTGGTGCAGGGCACGCTGTATTTCAACCTGTATCGCGGCGAAGTGGAGCATAAGGTGATGAACGCGCTCGGATATGACCTTGCCACATTGGGCAACCATGAGTTTGACAACGGGGCTGAGGAGCTTGCCGGATTGCTGCGCAATGACAACGCCACATGGATTTCAACCAATTATGATGTCGACGACTCGGCGCTCGAAGGACTTGTCGTACCATACGTGGTGAAGGAATATGACGGCAAGAAGATTGGTGTGATGGCTCTCAATCTCGACCCCAAGGGCATGATTTCAGACAGAAATGTCAAGGGAATAGATTATATGGACGTATATGAGGCGGCCGAACATACGGCATGGGCGTTGCGGCACAACGAGAAGGCCGATGTCGTCGTGGCGCTGACGCATATCGGATATTCTGACAATACGCGTGCCAATGACTCCATACTTGCCACGGTATCCCGGGACATAGATCTTATAATCGGCGGCCACTCGCATACGCCGCTGAATCCCGCCGACCCAAAGTCGTTGCCTACGGTGATAAAGAATGCCGAGGGCAAAGATGTGGTGGTGGCGCAGCTCGCATCGACGGGCACTTCGATAGGTAAGATTGACATAGACCTGGATGACAACACAATATCGTCGTCGGTGATACCGGTCGACAGCCGTCTTGACGGCAAGGTGGACGAGGAGTTGCTGGAACTGCTCGCTCCCTACCGCCATAAGGTGGACTCGCTGATGTCGATAAAGCTGGCCAAGGCGTCGGCGCCTCTTGACAAGCAGTCCATTATAAATATTTTCTCGGACCTGGTGCTTGAACGTGGCAAGAAACTTGCCGGCGAACCTGTCGATATGGCCATACTCAACAACGGCGGTATACGAAACACGTTGCCGCAGGGTATGATTTCGGAGGGGCATGTGATAATGGTTCTTCCGTTTGAGAACACGATTGAGGTGGTGAAAATAAAGGGTGACGCGCTTGCAAAGGTGCTGGCACAGATGGGAAAACGCCCGATGAACGGTATAAGCGGCAATGCCGATGTGACATACAATCCGGAGACGGGCGAATGCACCGAAATAATCATCAACCGCAAGCCTCTCGACCCCGACAGGTATTATAATGTCGCTACCATCGACTATCTTGCCGAAGGCGGGGACTACCTCTCTGCGATGAAAGAGGGCGAGGTGATAGCACGGAGTGAAAATGTGCTTTCGCGGGATATTACCAACGCACTGAAAAAGTTGAAAAAGACGTTGAAGCCGGATGTAACCGAGCGTCTGCATCATTGATTTATGCAGGCGCCGGCTTTTGCCTAAGTTGGGCTGAGTGGGGCGGGGGCGTCTCGCCCCCGTGGTATTATTGTAATGAAAGTTACCACGGGGGCGAGACGCCCCCGCCCCACTCAGCTCAACTTGAGCAAACTGTATTGAATCGCGTCTCTGCAATGGGACGCTACCGGTGGTGCGCTATCTGTCTATGAGGAAGGTGATGTAGAGGGGGTAGTGGTCGGAGGATTTAATGTCGCCGCGACGGTATCTTATCGGGGTAAGGTCGCCCTGATAGAGGGTGTGGTCGATGTTGAAGAAGAAGCGGTCGCTGTGGTAGGTGATGACGGGGCCAGTGGCGATAGAGCGGAATACGGATTTCATGGTGCGTCCGAGAAGGCGGCGCATCGGATAGCATCCGGCTATGTCGTTGAAGTCGCCTGAGAGGATAACGTTGCGGTAGCCGAGTGAGTCGAGCTGGTGGCGAAGCATGTCGGCCTGGGCGGCGCGCAGTTTGAAGGCGTCGGTGAGTTTGTGGTAGATGATGAGTCCGGCATCGGTCATGTTGCCCGACACGGAGCCGTCGGTTATCTGATGGTATACGATTTTGTCCTCCTCGTTGAGTCCGAATGACTGGAGGTGCACGCTGACTACAAGTATGGTGTCGCTCCCTACGGTCACTTCGGCAGCCTGCCAGCCGGAATGGGGCGACGGCGGCTGCTCGAGAGAAATTTCGCGGAGCGGGTATTTGGATAGGATTGATACCATTTTCTCCTCCTCCGACGCGAAATACGGGTATACCTCATTGATGGAGTCAATCTGTGCGTCGGTGAGACATCTTGCGGGCATGTCGACGAGCATTCCCACTTCCTGAAGGCAGATTATATCGGCTCCTGACCGGATTATGGCGGTGGCCGTACGGTTGGTGCTGTCGGGATAGCAGTTCTCGTCGTCGGCAAATCCGAATGTGTTGTAGCTCATGAATCTGACGATTTCGCTGTCGTCGCTGACCTCGTGGTGGCTGGAAAACGGATGCACCGGAAACCAGTTGCCTATCGCGGGTATGGAGCACAGCAGCGCAATCCATTGAACGACGGCTATACGCTTGCTGATGAACAGGTTGATAAGCCCGAGCAACACATCGGTTATGACGAGGAAAGGGAACGCCATTGCGAGAAGGGAGGGCCATGTCATTTTCTCGGGATTGATGAGCCCGCTGTTGGCAGAAATGACTGTCGTGACAGCGACGGCGACTGTCATGGCGAGCCATAACCATTTTATGACAGTGGCGGCGCGTGACATTGTGCTGCGTGATTTTTTTTCGGATGTGTGGTTGTCGGTCATTTTTGCAGGAGTTGTAAGTATATGAAGGCCGGGACAGGTGGTGAGGGAAAATCCCGGTTGATGAGTGATGGCGAGGGGACGCGGGAGCGTTCCGTTTATTTCACCCGCCGGCTTATCTCGAACAGGCGTCGACGCTCGTCGGCTGTCAGGGCAGTGTAGCCTGAATGCTTTATCTTGTCAAGTATGGCGTCGAGATTGCGTCGGTCGTCAGCTTCGGAGTGTGATGAAGATGCTGCGCGGTCGTCGGATTTCTTCGGCTTGAATCTGAAACGAGCTTTTTCCCGTCGCCGCGGTGTATTGCGGGTAAACATGCGTCTGAAAAGAGTAACAATACTGTCGTACATCCGGTTCACGGGGCGCGTGATGTCTATGCCCTTGCTGAACAGGTAGCCGAAAATGCAACCCATTGCTATTCCGCCGAAATGGGCAATATGCGCTCCGGCGTTGTCGCCTACGAGTCCGAGGGCGAAAAGCAGTACGGCCGTTATGGCCACCCATTTGAGTTTCACGCTTCCGATAAAGAGGAACGAGATGCGGAAGTCGGGCATCATCATGGCAGTGGCAATCACTATGGCAATTACCGAGGCGGATGCACCGAGCAGCCAGCCTCCGACGCTCACGAACAACTGCGCGCCTATAAGGTAGAACAGCGCCCCGGCTATGCCTCCGTAGAGATAAAGCCATACGAGCTGACGCGGCGAGCATCGCCACAGCATCATCTTGCCGAACCAGTAGAGCGTAAGAATGTTGAACAGGATATGGAACGGCGCGTAGTGGGTGAACATGTAGGTGATGACTGTCCACGGACGGTGTGCCACAAATTCGGGCACAGAGGGGAGGGCGAGGCAGTCGACCACCGAATTTATGTCCCAGCCGCCTATCATGGCTATGATACCGAGCAGGCGCAGCAGAAGGAATACGGCGATATTCAATATCATCAGTATCCATAACGCTGACAGCGATTTGAGCCTGTAACGCAGATCAGTAAATGCCGCCATGATTGAAAAGACCTTTCTTTTTCCAATAGAGCAGAATGAGGAAGCCGATGGCCATGCCGCCGAGGTGCGCCACGTGGGCTACGTTGTCGCCGGGGTTGTTGTTGAAGCTCTGGAGCAGTTCGAGCGCGCCGTAGCCGATGACAATCCAGCGGGCCTGGATTGGGACGGGGATGAAAAAGAGGTAGAGCGGCGCTTTGGGGAACATGTAGCCGAAAGCAAGAAGAATGCCGAAGACGGCTCCGGATGCTCCGATGACTTCGGTGTTGATAAGATTCCATATTCGGAACACATCGGGATGTGCCGGCGCCATGCCTGCCGGAACGGACATGTTGACGATGGCATCGACCGTGACCCCTTCGGGAAGCTGCCCGGCGGCGTTATGAATCATGAATGCGAATACGCCGAGCTGTATGAGCGCCGCGCCTATGCCGCACGATATGTAGTAGAACAGGAACCGTCGGGAGCTGACGACGCGCTCGATGATGTTGCCGAACATGAAGAGGGCGAACATGTTGAAGAACAGGTGGAAGAAGTTTTCCTGCACGAACATGTAAGTGACTACCTGAGCCGGATTGAAATTTTCGGATAGCGGATAGTGGAGGGCGCATATATCCATGAACGTCGTTTTGGTCGAGGCGGGGAAGAACTGCAGCGCCAGCCATATAATGACGTTGATTATGAGCAGATTTTTAGTGACGGGGGGGAGAGAACGAAATGAAGAGCCTATGTTCATAGTGCCGTACGTTTTCTTGTTGGTTGATTTCGTGAAACTGTCAGTGTGTCGCGGACCGGGCGGCGGAGAGCCGTTGCAGGTCGTGACGCGTGCAAAATTAGCAAAATTACGCGATATGTGTTCACCCGTTAAGTATTTTTGTGAAAAAGCGTCAAAGAGCGTGAAATATCGGCAGAAAACGGCGCGAGAAGCCTTGTAAAACACGGAAATGAGGCTACGAATGCCGAAAAGTGCGACAAAATATGATTTTTTATGTAAAAAGGGGTGAAATAATATGACAAAAACGTTGATAATTCAAAATTTAACTTTATATTTGCGAAAATAATACCATAAACTTATTTAATTATAACCTCATTATGAACAAAACAGAGTTAATCAACGCTATCGCGGAAAAAGCTAACCTCACTAAAGTTGATGCCAAAAACGCACTTGATGCCACACTTGACGCTATTGCCGGCGCACTTGCCGCTAATGATAAAGTAGCTCTTCTCGGCTTCGGTACATTCTCGGTACAGGAAAAGGACGCCCGTACAGGTATCAATCCCCGCACAAAAGAAAAAATTGAAATTCCCGCCCGCAAAGCCGTGAAATTCAAAGCCGGCGCCGACCTTGACGCCAAGGTGAAGTAAACGAAATCCATCAATTGAACTCAAGCACGGAAACCGCCTGCAACCGGTCTGAATATACGGCATAAGGCGAGTCTGACGTATCAGGAATAAGAAAGAGTCCGGAATATTCCGGACTCTTTCTTATTCCTGATACGTTGTGTCATTATTCAAATTTTCCAAACCCGCGGCCACTATCATGCTGATTACTTGATAAGTCATTATAATTACTGCGTTTTTTTATTCGGAAACGGCACGGATCGGACACCCGTATTCGGCTTCAAATGTTATTGTGGCTTTACCTTCTTCACTGAACATCAAGTTTATGGCGTGGTAGTCACTGATGGTCGTATTGCTCCAGTAATGGCCATTAATGCCGTCATAATATGTATGAAGCATCATGTGGCCTACAGCGGGAAGAAAAATCGAACGGCCATTTTTCCCGGTGATTTTATAGCCGGATATGCTGTCACCGTCAATCCATTCCCAGGTGCATTTTTCACATAGCTCATATATCTCGTTATGGGTCGGCATACGCCATGTGCCGCCCCAGTGGGTTCGTGCTGCATCATACCGGGGATTCAGCACGCCTTCTTCGTTGATGATGCCGGCAGCCTGTAATTCCGAAAGGCTCTTTTTAAAAATCGTGCATCTGTTATCTCCTTTTTCGTCGATAAACGGAGTTGTAGATCCCCAGCTGAAATAATCGCCATATTCTTCAGGCTTTGTTGCTCCGATATTGCATGTGGCCCATTTAATCCCGCTCGGCAGCCCGAGGTCAACGTATTCATGTCCGTTATAATTATGTTCGACGGTTTGCGGCGTGTCGTCGGCGTTTCCTTTGTCAGTGTTACCGGAAGTCTTGCACGATGATAAGGAAAGAATCACCGGAATTGTAATGATTGCAAGCATGCCGTTTAAAATAGCTTTTTTCATTATGTTTATAGATTATACGGAAATTATTCCTGAGTGGCGATGGAGAGGGCGGCGGATTTTACCCAGGGGTAGTCGCGCCAGAGGTCGAATGTGAGGGAAGTGCGGGCGGGGGAGATGCGGTTGGCGGATACGAGGTTGTATTTTGTGAAGGTTATGAAGCTGTCGATGTCGAGGTGCGGATTGCGGTATTTGGCTACAGTGACGCCGTCGGTAAGGGAGATTACGGAAACGATGTAGAAGAACGAGGATGCCGGGTCGGGGTCGGGGTTGGTGTGAAGGATTGCGATGTATTCGTTGTCCGGGGAGAATGAGAGGGAGTAGATTGAGAGGAGTTCGTCATTGAGTTTTATCGTTTTTGACGGTTTATCGGCACCGGGAACCCATATCTCGAGCAATGAGTCGTCGTCGGGACTTATGGAGGCATATTGTGAACCGTCATAGTTGGGGTATATCTCGCGCTCGCCTAAATGAAGTTCGGTTTTGGCGTTGTCGGTTATTGAACAGGTGAAGAATTTTCCGTTTCCGTCAGTCATATATAGTATGTTGCCATCGGGTGTGATGTCGAAAACGTAACCTTCGTTGATGTCGGTATGCGTGATTTCTTTGCCTGAAAGGATATCAAAGACGCTTACAATATCGTTGCCGACCACGGTGACGCGGGTGCCGTCGTTGTTGAATGCAATCATTGGCAGATAGTCGTATGGCTTTTCGAGGGTGGTGATGAGGCGGTCGTTGGCGATGGTTCGGATTTCTATCCTGTCGTCAGGGGTTAAGGTTGCGAATTTGTCGCCGTCGGCGCTTATGGCGTAGACGACAGGCAGATTGAAGGCGCCTTTTTCGGGACCGTTGTATCGGAATGTCGTGGAATTACCTTCGGCATCAACGATGGTAATCTCTTTGTTTTCGTGGTCGGAAAGGGCATAGACTGAGGGCATTGCCAAGGGATGGGTTATCGTCGGGGTACCGGCTACATAATCGTATATGACGGTGCCACTTAATGTGCGCAGCTCGGCGAGGCTGTCGGAAAGGACGCTAATCCATGCAGCAGTGTCTTCGCCTTCCTTACGCTGCACCCGGTGGAGGGTTTCGCCGGTAGCTAAGTCGGTCACTTCGAGGATGCCGTCAATGGCTGTCAGCAGACGCGAACCGTCGGGCGCGAGGCCGTAGCTTACCGACATGAAAGAGGCGGGGGTGTCGATATTGTAAACGGATTCAAGCGAGCGGGTGTCGAGGACAGCGATAGTCGATGTGCTGTCGCCGGTGTAGTAGCGGTAGGCGAGGAGGGCGCCGTCGGGCGTGATTTCGGCATCGGCTATTGTCTCGGTTTCTGCACGGGTTATGGTGACAGGGTCGGACGTGCCGGAGTATGAACTGATTGTAAGTGTGTTGGCTTCATGGGTGACATACGAGCTGTCGGAGAAGCAAAGTATATTGTCGGCAGTGATGTCGAAGCCGTCGGGATAGGGCCTGTAAACAGGCATTGAGCCGGTGGCGACACATACCCAGCCGGGAGTGTAATACCAGGTCAGGGCATCGCGCAGGGCATGGTCGATGTTGCCGTTGTAGGGTTCGAGCAGGCGGCCATCGTCGGCAGTCAGAAGCCGGAGGGCTTCAATGGGGTTGCCGCCGGCAGTCAGTTTCTGTGCATGCGCGGCGGTGTCATTCTGCAGGGTGGTAAACTCGTTGAGTTTTAGTCTCGAACATTGCGTCACGCCAAAGAGGGTAATTCCGGCGGCAATCACTGCGAAAGCGGAGCAGAGGCACACGCGGCGGCGCATGCGGCGGCGGCGCTCCTTGGCGTGACGCTGCCATAGGGAGTCGAAACTTACATTTAAAATCACGGCGATTATCTTGACTACGGTACGGTCGATGCCTTCGGCTCGGAGGTCAATCCACAGCAGCTGGTCATCGCCTTTAAGCGCACGCAATGCCTCGGGCATGCAGCGGTCAATGCTACTACCGTCGGCCATGTCGCCGACGACAACCGGAATTATGCGGGAGCTACGTCCGGCGCGGATAAAGTGCTCCACTTCTTTGCTGACCCATTCGGACTGTGCGGAGTGTATGCTGCATATCACGATGAGGAAATCCGAATTGTCAAGTGCGTTGCTGATGCGGTCGGAGAGCGTGCCCGGGGTCAGGTCGGTATCGTCCTTGAATATGGGGCGGACGGTAGCGGGGATATCGGGATTGGCCTCGCGCAGTGCGACGGGGATATAGAAATGCTCGAGCTTTTTCTGGAGGGTGTCAGCCCAGTAAGTGTCGTCGTGGGAGTAGCTGATGAACGCTGTGTATTCTTTCTTTTCCATGATGGTGATTTATTCGTTAGTGGATTGATGCATGTAATGTAGGGATGCATCGGACCGGGCAAATTCTATCAGTAAGGTTAAATTTTTTTCGCTGAGTAATTTATTTGCGGCTGCACCGGGGTGCAGCCCTACATGATGGCATGTCATATAATTGACGGTCATTTCAATTTTTTGCCGCAGCGGGGGCAGAATCTGTAGTCGGGGTGGTTGAAGTTGCCGCAGTCGGGGCATTCGAGGCCGTTGCGGAAGTCGGTGATTTCAAATCCCATCGACTGGATGAGACGCAACGTGTTCATGGCCATGATGCGGTCGTATTCTTTTTCGCCCTCGGGCAATTTGCAGTATTCGACGAGGTCGGGGTGGGTCTTTTCCCTGTCGTTGCGTTCGGGACCGAAGCGCCAGCCCTCGTCGATGCGGGCACGTGCCCATACGTCGTGGGCGTTTTCGGCGATGGCTTCGACGAGTTCCTCAAGGTCGGCGGGGAGTCGAACGTCGTCAACCTCGATGGGGTGCGGGTCGTAGGCATCGCCTACGGAGGCCGTCACCATGTAGTTGCGTGAAGGCGCCCACGCTTCGGCGAATCTGTCACGGCTTACGGTCACATCGATGCAATCGGCTGGATCATAGTATGTGACGGTCGTGGCCGAACCGATACCCTTTACAATGATAGCGTGGTAAGCCGGGATGGAGGCCGGGGAACCGCCGGCGGTGATATTCCGGTCGATTACGGCTATGACATCGGCGCCGCTGCGTATGGCGTTGTCGAGGTCGGTGACAGTGGCATTGTACTTACGGCTCACGGCGAGGCCCTGCGATTCGAGCGCGCGGCCGACGTTGTGCAGCGGGGTGCCGGCGGAGCGTAGCCAGTTGTTGACTTTGGCGACCTGCAGGAGCGACCATGAGTCGAACTGCGCGCCGCGATTCTTGAGGATATGTAGCTCGCAGTCCCAGCTGCAACTGTTCTTGTCGTTGGCGGCGGCAAGCCGGGTCAGTGGCAGGAATCTGTGGTGGAAAGGTCGCTTCTCCGACACGATGTCGGGGGCGGTGAGGATTCCCAGCATTTCGGCGAGTTCGCCGTCGTGGGGAATGCGCGACAGGATAAGGGCGACTTCCTCTTTGGAGGCCGTCCCGTCGATATATCGGGCAATCATCTCGTCGGAGACGTGTGGGTATTGTTTACTCTTCATTTGTAGGCGAGTTTGAGCGCAATGCTTGTGAGGCAGGCCATTGCGCGGCGTTTAATGTTGTATAGATTATCAATTGTGACACCCATCTCGATGGCGAGCGCCGCCGGGGGAGTCTCGTCGAGGATGAGGCGCCGTATTACCATGCGGTAGCGTGGGTTGTCCATCGCGTCGAGCAATGTGTCGGTGTCCATGCGGGCTTCGACTGCATCGGAGGGTGTCTCAGAAGATGTATCTGCGGGCGGAATATCGGGTTCGGCGGATACGTCCTCCACGATGTTTTTGCGGTAGCGGAGGAAGTAGCGTGTGGCGACGACCTTGAGCCATGTCATGAAGGAGCATTCGAAAGAGAACATACGCAGCTTGGCGCAGTCGTTGCCGATGAGGTAGGTATAGAGCTCGTTGACAATCTCGTCGTAGTCGGGTGCGGCATCAAATATGCGGCGCATAATGGCGGTGAGCAGCGGACGGGCTGTGACGAAGAACAGTTGCCGGGTTATACGGTTGTCGCGGTTGATAAGTCCGTCGATAATTTCATGGTCGGTCATCGCAGGGTGGTATTAGTCCTGCAATATAGCCATTATCGGCGAGTTGTGCAAATTTTAAACGGAGTCTTTCACCGGGCGGACGGAGAAGCCGGAGTCTCCGCCCGTTTCGGAGAGGCAAACTTCCGCAACCTCAAAGATGAGAGCGCAGGCATGGCACCCGTTAGCGGCTGAGCTCCAGTAATTGCCGGCAGAGCCAAAGTCTTCCAATTGCGGGGTGAAATCTTCGGCCGACTCGCAGCCATCAAACGGCGCCCACCATTTATATCCTGCGGCGGGGAGGAAGATGGAATTTCCGTTGACTTTGCTTGTCACGATGTATCCGCTGCAAGGCTCTTTGTTTATCCATGTCCACTTGCATCGGTCAATAAGTTCCTTAAACTCTTCCTTTGACGGCAGGCGCCAGGGCTCGCCCCAGTTGGTACGTGCCATGTCGCGGACGCTGCCGGCGATTTCCATGCACGGAGGGGTATAAAGTTCGCTGTCGAAATGCTGTCCGGGATCAGTCTCACCGAAGGCGAAGTAATCGCCGGGTTCTTCGGGAAGGTATGCGCCGAGATTGCATGTGGCCCACTTTACCGAGAGGCCGAGGTCGACGTACTCGTGGTTCATGCCGTAACTGTAGTTTTCGGGGATGTATTGTTTGCTCTTTGCCATGGGTTGTAAAGATAATAAAAAATCAGAAAGCGGCGGCAATGTTGAAAATGATGTCGTAAAGTTTTTCGTCGAGGTTGGGTTTGTAGCCGACGATGGTCTGACGAATATTGCTGTCACTGCCGATTGACATTATGACGGGGACTTCGTGCAAATCGTATTGAGCGAGATAATTGAACAAGGCTTTGCAGCCGCCGATGAAATAGAGTTTTGAGGTTTCCCAACGGTTGTCGATGAAACGTTGGATAATGCGCTGCTTTTCATCTTCGGAGTCGTAGCAGGCGATGAAGTAGTTCGGGGAGTGCCAGCAGATGTCGATTATGGGCATTTCTTCGCCGAGGTATTCGCGCACTTCGCGTTCGGTGTCGCGGATACAGTCCATGGCCTTGTGGCACCAGTGGCAGTTTTCCCAATAGAAGGTGACGATGCAGGGGGTGCGGAGCGGGAGTGTGACTTTTTCGCCGGCGATGTTGGTGACGGTGACGGGGTCGAACTGACGTGCGCTGACGTTTGTGCAGACGGAGGCGATGACGAGCATCAGGAGGGTGACAAATAATTTTTTCATGACTGTTTTTGTTTTTGGTTTCTATAGGGACACGCTGGGGAACGGAAATCTAACAGTGGGGGTGAAATATTTTTAACTTATACTATGGGTATACACTCGCCCGGTTCCCGGGCTCGATTCCACACATTGCCTTTGTCCCGCCCTCCGCTTACGCTCCTGACGGGGATATGTACACCATCGACCCTGCGGCTCTCGCATTATTGCGTCTCATATTTCGTTTGTTTTTGTGGAAATATTTCTGTAAATTTGTAGTTCTTAGGAATAAATCAGTTAATCAACACGATAAATAAATCAATCAGCACAGTATATGAAAAAACAAATTGTTACAGCAATGTTGGCGGCTGCTATTGCGTCGCCTTTGGCAGGTGGGGCGCAGGCTTCGGGACATGTAAACCCGTTTCTGACGCCGTATAAGACTACGTTTGAAATTCCGCCGTTCGATCAGATTACGCTTGAGGACTATGTTCCGGCGTTCACCAAGGGTATCGAGGAGGCTCGTGCCGACATCGCGGCTATCGTGGCCAATCCGGAGACTCCGACGTTTGAGAATACGATTGTGGCTATGGACGATGCGGGCGCTACGTTAGAGCGTGTGAGCCGCGTGTTCTTCGGTATATCGGAGGCTGATTCGTCGCCGGCGATGGAGGAGATTGCCGCCGAGGTGACTCCGATGGTGTCGCGCTACTCCGACGAGGTGTCGATGAATGAGGGCTTGTTCAACCGCGTGAAGTATCTTTATGACCACCGCGAAAATCTCGACAAAGCGCAGAAACGCGCTGTCGAGGAGGCATACAAGAGCTTCGTACGCAACGGCGCGCTCCTGTCGGCCGCTGACAAGGAGAAGCTGTCGGAACTCAACCTTCAGCTTTCTGACCTGTACCTGAAATTCAACAAGAACCTGCTCAACGCCACGAATGCCTTTGCTGTATTTGTGGATGACAAGGCGCGCCTTGCAGGGCTTCCCGCAAGCGCAGTGGCTACTGCGGCAGCCGAGGCCGAGAAACGCGGTCACAAGGGCGAATGGGCGTTCACGCTCCATGCTCCGAGCCGTCTGGCTGTATTGCAGTATGCCGACGACCGTCAGCTCCGTCATGACATTTACCGCGGATACACGTCGCTGGCTTCGTCGGGCGAATACAACAATCATCCTGTAATCAACGATATACTTAAGGTGCGTTCGGCAAAGGCCAAACTGCTCGGGTTCCCGAACTATGCGTCATACATGACCGACAATGTCATGGCCAAGACGCCTCAGAACGCTCTCGACCTGCTGATGCAGGTATGGCAGCCTACGGTCGATAAGGTGAAGGAGGAGGTTGCCGAAATGCAGCAGCTCGCCAACAACCGCGGCGATAAAATCAAGATTGAGCCGTGGGACTATTACTACTATGCCGAAAAAGTACGTGCAAAGAAATATGACCTTGACGAGAATGAGGTGCGTCAGTATTTCGAGGTTGACTCGGTGCGCAAGGGTATCTTCACGCTTGCCGAAAGACTGTATGGCGTGAAGTTCAAGGAGTTGCCCGATGCGCCGAAGTATCATCCCGATGTGAAGGTATATGAGGTGGTCGACCTCGACGGCAACCATGTAGCTGTGTTCATGACCGACTATTTCACACGTGCGTCGAAACGCCAGGGCGCGTGGATGGACGAGATGAAACCGTCGTATGTGGCGGCTGACGGCACGGCTGTGCGCCCCATCATATACAACGTGTGCAACTTCGAGGCTCCGACGGCCGACTCTCCGTCGCTCCTGTCGCTTGACGACGTGGCCACGATGTTCCATGAATTCGGCCACGGACTGCACGGGATGCTTTCGCGTGCGAAATACAAATGCCAGTCGGGCACCGCTGTCGACCGCGACTTTGTGGAACTGCCGTCGCAGATTACCGAGCACTGGGCTCTCGAGCCGGAACTGCTCAAGGAGTATGCCCACAACTACAAGACGGGCGAGGCTATCCCCGATGCACTTATTGAGAAACTTCAGGCGGCTTCGCGCCACAATGCGGGTTTCAACATGGCTGAACGTGTGGCTGCTTCCTATCTCGACCTGCAGTATGGCCTGATGGACTATACCGGTGATGTCGACATCAATGCTTTCGAGGAGAAGGTTGTGGAGGAACTCGGCATGCCGCGCGAGGTTGAATACCGTTACCACAGCCCGTATTTCAAGCATATCTTCGGCAGCGACGGTTATGCGTCGGGATACTACACCTATCTCTGGGCCGAGGTGCTTGATACCGACGGCTTTGAGCTGTTCAAGGAAAAAGGGGTGTTTGACCCTGAGACTGCGCGTTCGTTCAAGGAAAACATACTTGAGATGGGCGGCAGCGAGGACCCGATGGAACTTTACATCAAGTTCCGCGGACAGGCTCCTACGGCCGACGCGCTGCTGCGTCAGCACGGTCTCGACAAGCCGGCAGAGCCTAACGCCGATTTGAATAAGAAGGACTAAATACTAACCGCGGTTAAAAACCGCGGCTACTACATGACTCATAGTAGCCGCGGTTGGTGCAAAACAGTGAAATGTAGGGACGCACAGACCGTGCGTCCCCTACGTTCCGAGTTTTTAATGCTTTACCGATAATAATACTGAAAGATGGTGCGGACGCGATGAATCGCGTCCCTACTGTTGAAATAGAGATATATAATGCTTTGCCTATATCATACGTTTGGCTGCAAACTTAATTTTGCCGAGACTTCCACGATAGCGGAGATGCTGGAGGCGAGGGGTATAATGCGGTGCGATGAGGGTGAGATTCCCGACATTATTCTTGTGAACACCTGCTCGGTGACCGGGGAGGCTGACAAGAAGTGCCGTCAGGCGATACGTTCGTTTCACCGCCGCTATCCCGACGCGGCTATCGTGGTGACCGGCTGCTACGCCCAGCTTAAAGCGGAGGAGGCTTCCTCGCTGCCCGGGGTGGTGATCGTGGCCGGTACCGACAGAAAAAATTCCATACCTGAATATATCGACCGCTGGATTGCCGACAACAACGCGCAATGCCTGATAACACCGCTGCAGCAGATGAATGCGTTCAATCCGTCGTGCTCGCGCGGCGACCGCACACGCTATTTCCTCAAGGTGCAGGACGGGTGCGACTACTGGTGCACTTACTGCACTATACCGCGGGCCCGCGGGCGCAGCCGCTCGGCGTCGATTGACGCTCTCGTGGCGCAGGCTGCCGATGTGGCCGCGCGGGGAGGGAAGGAGATAGTCATCACGGGCGTCAATATCGGTGATTTCGGAAAGGGGACGGACAAGTCGTTTATCGACCTTTGCCGGGCGCTTGACGAGGTGGAGGGTATCGAACGTTACCGCATATCGTCAATCGAGCCCAATCTGCTCACTGACGGGATTATCGATTTCGTGGCTCATTCGAAGCGTTTCATGCCGCATTTCCATATACCGCTGCAATGCGGGTCGGACGAGGTGCTGAGGCTGATGCGGCGCCATTACGATACGGCGCTGTTCCGCCACAAGATCGAGCGCATACGCGAGGTGATGCCGCATGCGTTTATCGGGGTGGACCTTATCGTGGGTGCACGTGGGGAGACGGCGGAGGAATTCGAGCGCTCGTATGCGTTTGTGGAGTCGCTGCCCATTTCGTGCCTGCATGTCTTTCCGTATTCCGAGCGTCCGGGCACAAAGGCACTTGAGATACCTCACGTGGTGAGCCAGGAGGAGAAGCATCATCGCGCGGCGCGCATGATTGCGCTTTCTGATGCCAAGTTGGCGGATTTCACGAAGCAGTTTGGCGGGACGGTGCGCAAGGTGCTGCTCGAGCATTCGGCCGAGGGGATGCCGATGGGCGGTTTTACCGACAATTACATACGTGTGTCGGTCGATGCTCCCGGCTGCCTTGATAATCATATTGTCGATGTGCTGCTCGGCGAGGCGGCTTGCGCAGGCGAGGCCGTTAAGGGCACTGTTATAGAAACGGGAGGAGGCTGCCATGTTTAGGAGGATAGGATATAAATTAGGTGACGGCGGTATGTGGCTGCTGTCGCATCTCCCGTTGGGGGTGCTTTATCCGTTCGGATTCGCCATGTACGGGCTGCTGTACTATGTGGTGAGATACCGCAGGAAGGTGGTGATGAAGAACCTTGCTGAGTCTTTTCCGGAGAAAACGCGCGAGGAACTGCGCGAGACGGCGAAGGATTTCTATCTCAACTTTGCCGACTATATGGTTGAGACGATAAGGCTCGGGGGCATGTCGGAGCGCGAGATACGGTCGCGCATCACGTATGAGGACCTGGATATTGTCGAGCGATATCTTGAGGAGAAGCGGCCTGTGGTGGCTTATTTCTCGCACTGTTTCAACTGGGAGTGGGTGACGTCGCTCGGCGTAGTGGCCGACGTGGATGGTAGCGAGCGCTCGCAGGTGTACCGTCCGCTGAAATCAAAATGGATGGATGCATATATGCTGCGTATCCGCCAGCGGTTCGGTGCCCGATGCTACGCGAAGGCGACGGTGTTCCGCGAACTGTTGCGGCGCCGCAAGGAGGGCATCACGACGTTCACCGGTTTTATGAGCGACCAGAAACCGAGTCACAATGACCCGGGGTATATCACGATGCTGCTTAACCATCCGACGGCGATGATTACAGGCACCGCGACAGTAGCGCAGAAACTCGGGGCGGCGGTAGTATATTTCGATATGACGAAGTTGCACCGCGGACGCTACCACGTGCGCATAGTGCCTATCGCCGACGATGCATCGGCTATGGCTCCCGACGAGATAACGGAGCGCTACACGCGTCTGCTTGAAAGCAACATCCGCCGCCAGCCGTCAATCTGGCTCTGGACCCACAAAAGGTGGAAACATCGCGTGGAATTGGGAAAGTAGGATTACTGCGGTTGGAAACCGCAGCTACTATATGAAGCCCGCGGCCAGTGCAAGAGCAGTAGTCGCGGGCTTCGTTAGTTAGTCCTTATTTTAGAATGAGTTATTTTTCGCGCATGAAGACGCTTATGGGGGTGCCGTGGAAGTCCCAGCGCTCGCGGATTTTGTTTTCGAGGTAGCGGCGGTAGGGTTCCTTGACCCATTGCGGGAGGTTGCAGAAGAATATGAATGTGGGTATCTGCGCGCCTTTGAGCATGGTGATGTATTTGATTTTGACGTATTTGCCTTTGTTGGCGGGTGGCGGGTAGGCCGCGATGGCTTCGAGCAGGTAGTTGTTGAGCTGCGAGGTGGGGATGACGCGGCGACGGTTGTTGTAGACTTCGATGGCTGTCTCAAGCACCTTGAAGATGCGCTGTTTGGTGAGCGCGGAGGTGAAGATGATGGGGAAGTCGGTGAACGGCGCGAAGCGCTCGCGTATGGCGGTCTCGAAGGTCTTGATGGCGGCCTGGCTCTTGTTTTCGACGAGGTCCCATTTGTTGACGCATACCACGAGGCCTTTTTTGTTGCGCTGTATGAGGGAGAAGATGCTCTGGTCCTGCGCTTCGATGCCGCGGGTGGCGTCGATGAGGAGGATGCAGACGTCGGAGGCTTCGATGGCGCGTATTGAGCGGATTACGGAGTAGTATTCGATGTCTTCGTTGACTTTGGCTTTCTTACGGATGCCGGCGGTGTCGACGAGGTAGAAGTCGAAGCCGAATTTGTTGTAGCGGGTGTAGATGGAGTCGCGTGTGGTGCCGGCGATGTCGGTCACGATGTTGCGGTCCTCGCCTATGAATGCGTTGATGATGGAGGATTTGCCTACGTTAGGTCGGCCGACAATGGCAAATTTGGGTATGTCTTCCACGGCTTCCTCGATGTCGCTTTCGGGAACGGGAAGCTTTTTGACGACGTCGTCGAGGAGGTCGCCTGTACCGAATCCGTTGACTGCCGAGACGGGGTAGGGGTCGCCGAGGCCGAGTCCGTAGAATTCGGGCACGTTGTAGAGCCAGTCGTTGGAGTCGACTTTGTTGGCTACGAGGAGCACGGGTTTCTTGGATTTGCGCAGTATCTCGGCCACGTGGTCGTCAAGGTCGGTGACGCCGTTCATCGAGTCGACCACGAAAAGTATTTCGTCGGCCTGTTCGATGGCAAGCGCTACCTGCTTGTTGATTTCTCCCTCGAATATGTCTTCGGAATTGACTACCCAGCCGCCGGTGTCGACAATCGAGAATTCTTTTCCATTCCAGTTTACTTTGCCGTATTGACGGTCGCGGGTAGTGCCGGCAGTCTCGTCGACGATGGCCGTGCGGCTTTCGGTCAGGCGGTTGAAAAGTGTCGATTTGCCGACGTTAGGGCGTCCGACAATTGCTACAAGTTGTCCCATAACGGTGTCTTTTTTTGCGTTTGAAGTGCAAATTTAACATAAAATTCTGAAATCAGCAAAGGATGGGGTTGCCGGCGGGTCATTCGATATATCCGAATGAGCGGAGCTTGTTCTCGCGATTGCGCCAGTTGGCCTCGACTTTGACGAACAGTTCGAGGTAGACGCGTTTGTCGAAGAATTTCTCGATGTCCTTGCGGGCTTCGGTGCCGACGCGTTTGAGCATTGAGCCGCCTTTGCCTATGAGGATGCCTTTCTGGGAGTCGCGCTCTACGTAGATGACGGCCATAATGTGTATCGAGGTGTCGGATTCTTCGAATTTTTCCACGATTACTTCGGTGGCGTATGGCACTTCCTTGTCGTAGTTGAGGAGTATTTTTTCGCGGATAATCTCGGTGACGAAGAAGCGCGCAGGCTTGTCGGTGAGGGCGTCCTTACCGAAATAGGGGGGCGACGGGGGGAGCAGCTCGACGATGCGGGCCATTAGGTTGCTGACGTTGAAATGCTCTTTGGCCGAGGTGGGGAAGATTTCGGCGTTGGGGAGGATTTCTTTCCATAGTGCGACTTTGTCCTCGAGTTCCTGCTGCGACTTGACGAGGTCGATTTTGTTGATTACCAGGAGTACGGGAATTTTCTCCTTGGCTACTTTGGCGAGGAAGTCGGCGTTTTTCTTCGGGTCTTCCACGACGTCGGTGACATAGAGGAGTATGTCGGCGTCGGTGAGGGCGCCTTCGGAGTAGCTGAGCATGCTTTCCTGAAGCTTATATTTCGGGGAGAGTACGCCGGGGGTGTCGGAAAATACTATCTGGTAGTCGGGGGTGTTGACTATGCCCATGATGCGGTGGCGTGTGGTCTGCGCTTTCGAGGTGATGATGGATACGCGTTCGCCTACGAGGTCGTTCATCAGTGTGGATTTTCCGACGTTGGGGTTGCCTACGATGTTGACAAATCCCGCTTTATGCTGTTTTTCTTCCATGTTGTTGTATATTATGATTTACAAATCTATAAAAAATATTCCTGATTTTAATCTCCGTTATGTATAAAACAAAAATAGCACCTGAAAAGATGCTATTTTCGGAAATATTTTTTAATTTACGTAATGGCGGATTACATATCCCAGATGAGATACATGGCTCCCCATGTGAAGCCTGCGCCGAATGCGGTGAGCAACAGGCGGTCGCCTTTCTTGAGTTTTGTCTTGTATTCGTCGAGACAAAGGGGAATCGAGGCGGCGGATGTGTTGCCGTAGTGCTCGATGTTGACAAGCACTTTGTCGGCGGGGAAACCTGCGCGCGAGCTGACGGCTTCGATGATGCGGAGGTTGGCCTGATGGGGTATGAGATAGTCGATGTCGTCGACGGTGAGGTTGTTGCGCTTCATTACGTCGAGCGACGATGTGAGCATGTCGGTGACAGCGTTTTTGTAGACGTTGCGGCCGTCCTGGAAGAGGTAGTTCTCACCGGCGTCGATAGCTTCGTGGGTGATGGGCTTGACGGAACCGCCGGCTTTCATGAGCAGGTGCTCAAGGCCTGCGCCGTCGACGTGGAACACGCCGTCGATTACTCCGACCTGAGCGTCGGTAGGCTCTACGAGTACGGCTGCAGCAGCATCGCCGAAGAGGGGGCAGGTCGAACGGTCCTGATAGTTGACCATCGACGACATTTTCTCGGCTGCAACTACTATGACTTTTTTGCGCAGTCCCGATTTTATGTAGGCGGTGGCATCTTCGAGAGCCACGATGAAGCCGGCACAGGCTGCCTGGATGTCGTAGGCGTAGGCGTTCTTGAGGCCGGTTTTCTCTACGATTACCGATGCCGTGGAGGGGAAACGGTAGTCGGGGTTGGAGGTGGCGCAAATCACCAGTTCTATTTCGTCAGGATTAACCCCGGTTTCGGCTAAGAGCTTTTCTACAGCTTTGGCGCCGAGATAAGAGGAGCCTTCGCCCTCGAGGCGGAGTATGCGGCGCTCTTTGATGCCGACACGGGTAGTGATCCACTCGTCGTTGGTGTCGACCATCTTTGAGAGCATCTCGTTGTCGAGAATGTCGTCGGGAACGTATGAGGCGATGCCTGATATTCTTGCGTTTACCATATTGTTGGAGTGTAAATGATGTGATAGCCGTCCGCGCTCTGACACGTCAGCTGTTGGGAATGATTTGCCGCGGGTGGCAGCGGACTCTCATTGTGTCCAGACAGGCTATATTGCTGGAACAGATGACCGCATGCTATGAAAAAACATCACCCCCGCATTGCCGCAGGATATGCTGACGCGGGAGGGAGGTAGTTTCGGATATGACAAGCCTTGGCCGCGGATATGCGCGGCTCAGGCAATCAGTACGGCAAGTTGCTGAAACTCGTCAAAATTAAACGGCTGCGGCCTTTTCGATAGCGACTTTGCCACGATAGTAGCCACATTCGCCACATACACAGTGGTAAACGTGCCATGCGCCACAGTTGGGGCATACTGCCAATGTAGGCATCGCTGCTTTGTCGTGAGTTCTACGTTTGGCGGTGCGAGTCTTTGATTGTTTTCGTTTAGGATGTGCCATTTTGTTTTATTGTTTTGTGTAATTATCTATGTTGTTTTAAAAGTCAATGTCGGTGGAGGCTGTCACGTGCGGGTGTCAGTCAAGGTTGATGTCCTTGAGCTTGTCCCAGCGCGAATCGGTCGGTGCCTCGTCGATGTCGTCGATTTCATCCATCAGCTCGGCCTCTATCTCAGCGTCGTCGGGATTGGTCGAAGTGGCGCGGTGCTTCTTGAGTATCGAACTCATGGCTCGGTTGCATTTGCCGGCCGGATGGACATGCTTGATGGGGATTGCGAGGGCGATGGTGTCGTGTATCATGTAAGCCACATTAATATCCGCATCACTGTAAGGTATCTCCATATACTCGTCGGAGTCATCGCGATAGTCGTCGCCGTATTTGACAATTATATGGTAAGTGGTGTCGACAGGAAGAACAAGGTCGTCAAGACAACGGTCGCAAGCTACCGTTACCTCGCCGGTCAAAGTGAAATGCATGTCGTAGTAGTCATTTTTGTGCTCGACAGTGAGATGCACTTTGACATCGGCATTGCGCACATCGTTGTTCTCCATGTTGACAAAAAACTGCTTACCTATCTGGTAGTCAACCTCCTGGATTCCTACCGGCATGCTTTTGAGCGGCAATTTATATTCAGTAAACTTACCCATAACGTTTGTCAATTGGCAAAAAACTTTGCAAAAGTAGCCAAATTCTTTCAGTTTATCAACTTTTTTAGAAAATATTTTCTCGGGGCGGCATAAAAACTTGTGTGAATTATAATAAGAAAGCCCTTTTTTGATGTCGGGATGCTATATATGGGCGCATTAAATAAAAAGTTTAAAACTTAAATGTGTTTATACTCAATAAAATACGCTGTACTTGATGTTAGATATAATAAAAAAGTTGTAAAAAAATTTGGCAGATTGAATAATAATGCCTACCTTTGCAACGCAAAAGCAAAGAAACCACGATGGTGCCATAGCTCAGTTGGTAGAGCAAAGGACTGAAAATCCTTGTGTCACTGGTTCGATTCCCGTTGGCACCACTGAAAATCAGAGAGTTACAGAAATGTAGCTCTCTTTTTTTATTCCCTGCACGCTCTGCGGAAGCCCCACGGAAGCTGACGGTTAAACCGAGAGTTAAACCAAGCAAACCGCATGAACGTAACAGCTAATATCGTGTGTTACAAGTCAAAAACTCTCGCAAATGGCGAACACCCTCTAATGATTCGCGTATGCAAAGACGGCAAAAAGAAGTACAAGAGCTTAGGCGTGTCCGTAAATCCTAAGTATTGGAACTTTGAGAGAAATACGCTAAAACATAATTCTCCTAATTATGAGTATCTTAGCAAACTCATAGCTGACAAGGCAAGTGAGTTGTCTGCCGAGATAGTTAAACTGAAATCTGAGCGTAAAGAGTTTACTGCAAGCACTTTAATAGACGATAGAGCCAAGCGAGTTAAACCAAAAACCATGCATGACCTATTCTGTGAGCAAATCCAACGGCTCGCTGATGAGGGCAGACGAGGTTATATGTTATCTGTCAAGCAAGTCTATAACTCACTTGTATCGTTCAATAATCACCTTGACATCTGTTTTTCAGACATAGATGTTTGTTTCTTACGCAGATATGAAGCATGGCTACGGAAGCAGGGATTGGCAGAGAATACTATCGGCATAAGATTCAGAACACTACGAGCCATATATAATTTGGCAATAGAAGAAAACATAGCCGATTCTGAAAACTATCCTTTCAAGAAATATAAGGTGGCTCGACTGCATGAGGAAACGGCAAAACGCTCTCTTGCCAAAGAGGACATAGACCGTATTCTCACCTATAAGTCCAATAATCGCTATATGCGATTCCCTATTGACATATTCGCTTTCACATATTATTGTGGCGGTATCAACTTCATAGACATTGCCAACCTCACCCCTGCAAACATCATAGAGGGGAAGTTGGTCTATAAGCGACACAAGACAAGCAAGCTAATCAAAATCCCTCTGCAACCGCAAGCGATTGAACTTATAAATAAGTATCATCGCAAAAACAGTCCGTATCTGTTCCCAATCCGATCTGACTTCCACCAAACGGAGATTCAGAAGTCAAACCGTATTCATAAGGTCATATCCAAAGTAAACCAACGGCTCAAAGAGATAGGCGAGGATTTAGGCTTACCCCTAACTCTCACCACCTACGTTGCACGGCACAGTCAGGCAACCGTGATGAAGCGAGCAGGGGTATCAACAGCCGTAATCCGTGAAATCATGGGACATAGCTCTGAAAGAGTAACACAGATATATCTTGACAGCTTCGACAATGAGCAGATACACAATGCAATGAAGAATCTCCTTTGAAATATACAAAAGTCCATAGCGTATAACTATGGACTTTTTGTTAAACCAACTTATTTAAGTCGATATTATATCCGGCACTTTTCATTTCTTTAGCTAATCCAAATTTCCAAGCACCCCCGTTATCAATCCCTAAATAAAGTACTCCACTTATATCCGAAGGTAGTTCCAAATCTCCTTTTACTAATGCTACAACCCTTTCTCGACCTAATTTCCCTATAAAATATCCATGCTCAAAGATTACATTTTGACGAGCTCTTTCCTTAATGGCATCTTCCTTTCCAACAAGGCAACCCTTATCATCAGGGGTCATTAGTATTATTGCAAATCCTACATCTGAAAAATCTTCAAACTTTTCTATAATAGTTTTTCCTCCATTGGGTTGTTCATGGAGTATGATAGGATTTAGGTTTAATTTCTCAATAAACCGAGCCACAGTTTCTTTCACCTCATTGTCTCTGCCATGCACAATAAAAACTTTATCAGAAGTCTTTGATTTAGTTACATTTGATGATTTTAGAGACACTTTAGGGTATAATTTATTTAGAAAATCATCATCAGATTCGATTATGCCAATGGCTTCATCTATACTATCAGAGATAACACCCACTACGCTCAGTCCATAGGGAGGTTCATATATACAAGTAAATGGGTCAACATCTCGCACTACTAAACCACCGACCATTGGAGGTGGAGAAATAGTGATAGTCTTTGATGTCCCAGCTAACCTTAAAATTTTCTGGACAAAAGGAATTTTTTTATTTATTGAGCTTCTTGTTTGTGGGTGATATTTCTGTTCCCAACTGTATAAGAGCTGTTGGAAATCCTCAAGTTCACGTATTATTTCTATCTTACTTTTCATAATATACAAAATTAGCGATTTTTCATTGATTGGCAAAGTGTTCTGACTTATTATAGGCGGATTTTTCGTAACTTTACATACACAAAAAGCACCGGCTATGAATTTTCCGCTTGACATATCCATAGATAAAGAGCCTTTTCAATATGTTATCAACATTATAAAAGGAAAGGGCGACCCTTACATATCGCCTGACGGTATGGTAAGAATATTCCCAAGCATGATAAAACTTACCATGCCTGATGATGCACTATTTATATTTCAGGAAAGATATAACAGTGGCGAGATTCCATGTCAATATAAATATGAAGATTATATTGCTGACAAAGACCTGCAAGCCACTATAAAGGGATTGAATTTAGACCCTGACGCATTTTGGCTGTTGATTATGTTCTGTTTAGACTATGCTTGCGATGTGTGCTTTTCAGGGTATGAGTTTGCTGATTCTATTGGTGAACAGATAGCCAAACTCTTGTCAGTTTTATCAGATGAAAAGGACAGTTCAACACAAATTTCAGCCAAATCAGGAAGAAACAAGATTATAATCTCCAATAAACAAGTCATTTCTAAAATTAGAGAATGGGTTAAGTTGGGCTATGAATCAGAGAAAGCGACTCTCAATCTCCCTGCCATAAATGATTTTTCAGAATTGGTTAAAGATTCAGAAGAATCTAACTCCGTATTGATATGGTATTTTGCTTCTTTGCTACGGTACTTTTTTGAGATAAATCCCCAATATAAGGGTAGAGCGAAAAAATGTACCACTATATCATTGAATAAGAATATCCTTATTTCCAACTTGATTTATTACACACGGCTTTCCCTCAATTCCAATTTCTTGAATGATGATGAAGCTCTAAAAGGATTCTTCAAGCAATACAAGGGCAAAGAGATTAAAGCACGGTCAGGAATCTACCCAAGTCTATAAACATTCCCCATAAAGCGATATAAGCTCCATTTCTCACAGCGAGAAGTGGGGCTTTTCTGTTTTCATGCCCTACTTCATTTTAAGGGGAGTAGAAATCAGCTCAAATTTCACTCTCTATCCACCCTCTGAATCAGCACTAATTTTGCAATGTAATCGAAACGATAACGGTTACATAATCAATAATATTAATCTCTTAAAACCTTTCACGCAGTATAGGTCAAGCGTGGCAAGATTATGACAACTTCTAACATCACCGTTAACGCAAACACAGTAGTAACCAACAATGTAAAAAGCATGAAAAAACGACTTAATCTCCTCTTTATAGAGGGCAACCGTCAAAAAATCGACAAGGCAAACATCAAGGAAGCCTATCAGAAAATCAGCACCCACGGCTATATCTCCACCATGCCAATGGAGTATCTTCCAATGGAGAAAGCAATCGCAAAGTTAGGGGGCAGGACCCTTTTCAAAGCCACGGTAGTCCGCAAAAGCGGTCAGGGCGAAGCAACAATTTCCAACTTCGACATCAAAATGGAAGTTGTCAAGCCGGAAGATTACGCAAATTATGATGGTGTGAGTATAGACGGTCAGCACCGTAACCTCGCCCTACAAATCGGCGACCTCTTAAATGTAGAACCTACATATACGGAGGTAGATATTCCTGAAAATATGGATATTCTCTCCTATGTGGCTCTACGCAACAATGGCAAAACATGGAAGAATCCTGATTTCACACATTCAGGGATTTCAACCCAATGCGCAGAAATAGACCATATAATCAAACAATGCGAGGGAAACAAAGAAGATGATACGTTCTTCTACTCTATCTACACACTATCAACCATTACCATACGAGCCACACAAATCAAGGGGTTGCAGTTAGGGTATAAAACAATAGACAGCTTCCGCAACCTCCAGCTCTCGCCGGAAACAACCCGTATGGGCGATGAAGTCTTTAAAGCTGCCAAGGCAAACAAAACCCTCACATCTGACCGCTGTAATGGGCGACTTGGGGCGGCCTTAAAGAAATTCTATATCGAGAATGGCAAAGACTTCCACTCCCTTATTTCTGTCATAGGGCTGATAGACAACGAGACATGGGAAAATCATTTCACGCCGGAAAAAGGACACTCAATGGAGATAACCGCATACGTTGACGCTCTAAACGCAGTGTGGACGGAACACGAGGAAAAGAATCATATAGACCAATCAGAAGTGGCATAAATCACATTTGAGGCAATCGCCAATCTCTGAAAATCAATGGAATCAGTGTGTTTAGTCAAATTCTTACACTGATATGATTTTCAGGGATTGGGTGATATAAAACACCCGGACATACTATTAACTATATACTATCAACTATAAATAGGGAATCTCGCCTGACGGCAGAGATTCTAAAAATCAGAATCAAATCATGTCTGACAATCCTGAATATTACAGAGTGTTTCCTATTGATTTAGCTTCTAAACTGAACAACAAGGAAGCTATGACATATCTTCATCTTCTTTTTAAGGCCGATTTTGTTACCGGCGAATCGAATGTGTTACTGGAAACTCTGTCTAATTTATCAGGCTACGATTCTGAAACAGTCAGCTCGTATCTTCATAAAGTTGCAGATGAAAGTAACTATCTTATAATTGAGCGTAAAAACATCGGCAATGATTCAGGTAAGCCCAAAACAAAGAACACATATAAAGTTACTTATCCAACTATGAATTTTATAATGGTGGATAGAGGGTTTCTCGATTTTGAGATTGACGGGCTATCTGATAAAGCCCAACATGACCTGAAAGGTTTTATCCTATTGGTGAAGTGTGTCTGCCTGAACAACACAAACATCACAAAATATAGTCTTAGGCAGATAGCTGAACGAATCGGCCTGTCATATTCTACAATCCAACGCTATATGGCAAAATGTATTGAGCTTGAATATATAGTACAAGAAAACGATTATTATAGAATAACTCTACCATATTTTGACAAAGGTAATGAAAAGCAATTTCCAATGGGAACACCTGATTTATACAAAGATATATACCGGGCCATCTCCAATTATTGCATAATGAAAAATTGCACCATTCCTCCTTATAACAAAGACTTCATCAGCAAGATAGCCGTAAAATATACATATATGGAGTCAGAGCTGACAGATTTAGACAATAAAGCAATAGCAGAGCAATTTTCCATTACAAGACAATTAGAAAGCAGACTACCAAATCCTCCTGATAAGATTGACAGTCTGAATTACTTTGTCAAAGTCCTTACAAATGATGTAGTCCACATAAACGATAATACACCCCAAACATATATAATGTGAGTGGTAGTCAATGTTTTGTCCTCAACCCCGTATCGCAAGATATGGGGATTTTTCATTTTTATAATATCCACCTTTTAATCACGATTATAATAGCAAGTTACAATAGGCCATATAATCCCCAACCGTATATGCAGATGTGCCATTATTCCAATATTCCCTTTAATCAGTTCAACACAAATTCCAACATCATATTTCCTGCGAGTGATGAGAGTGCGATTCCACTTAACCAAAAATCCCCCCTCCATACTTGAAAATAAAAACAAAAATCACATTCAATAACCTCTAAAAACTCGCTACAAAATGGGAAATCTAATGATTTTACCTGCGGTTGAGCCTAAAAGAATCAGTTGGCTCAACGAGTACGCAACAGACCCGGAAGTTATTACAGACATTCCGCAAAGAGAGAAAAAGACACTTCCGTTCATCGAAGCAAACACAAAGGCGGTCGAACTGTCGCACCTCAAAAACGAGTGCATTGTTCCTGTGTTCAGCAAGGACAATGAGCTGACAATCTCGCACCCTGCATTCATTGAAACGGTAGCGGAAGCAGTCAGCACGTTCTACAACGGTGAAACAATCGAAACGCCTGAAATCCGTGTGTCGCACATCATTAAGGGGAGAATCCCCGAAGCGATACACAAGCCTGCAAATCAGCTCTTGGAATCGGACAAAACGATTTATTACGAGCGAATGATGTTCTGCATCGAAGTTCCCACTATCTATGAAACGGTAGAGGGAAACAAGCTCACTCTGACCGTTGGCGGTGTGCGTGCCTACAATCACATGAATCTCTACTCCAAAAAGTCAGTGGAGCGATTCAAAATCTTCGTGGGCTTCAAAAACCTCGTGTGTTGCAACCTCTGTGTTTCATCTGACGGATTCGTGGAGCAGTTGGAAGTGTCAAACACTTCTGACCTCTATCTCCGCACCCTTGAAATGCTCAACCGCTACAACCCTGCCAAACATCTGCACCTAATGCAGACACTTGGCAACACAAGTATGACAGAACACCAATTCTGTCAGATTCTTGGAAAAATGCGATTGTATCAGGCGCTCCCGCAGAAGATACAGCGCAACATTCCACGGTTGCTGATAACAGACACCCAAATCAATGCAGTAGCTAAAGCCTATATCAGCGACCCTGATTTTGGCTCTTATGGCTCTGACATAGATATGTGGAAGTTCTACAACCTCCTGACCGGAGCGAACAAGAGCAGCTACATTGACAGCTTCCTTGACCGCTCTTTCAACGCAACCGAGGTGGCACAAGGCATTAACGCCGCTCTGCATGGCGATGACCGCTATTCATGGTTTATAAGCTAAATCCAAACATGGGGGACACTCTGAAAATGGGTGTTCCCTAAAATTTCAATAGCGTTATGAATCAAAATCAGAAAGATGTCATATCTGAAAGAGGTATGCTTGCAGTCTGCATTGTTGTTGGACTGATACTGTTCTGCATCAATCCGTTCATCGTGGTAGCTCTTTGGCTTATATGGTTGCTTATCACAAGCATAATAGGCTGACTTCTCAAAATCAGGGCATCTGAACACATTGTGTCAGGTGTCCTGATTCTTTTCTATGCTGAAAAACATTATCATGGATAGCCCCAACAATAACATTTTTTCGTAACTTTGCACTTGATTTACAGTCCCAAAGAGTTGGAGCAACGAATCAACATAATAACGAAAGGTGTTATTGAAATTTTATCTTCAATCATCAAATCTCGCAAATTTGAAATTCCACGAAGATAAGGTTGGCAATAGCACCTGCACTGATTGCTTATACCCTGCCGTGAATGGCAGATTATATAGCAAAATCGGTGTGGGGCTATTGTTTTATCCGTGGAATAGGCAAATGCGAGAGCCTGATGATTGGATAGAACAAATAAATCCTCACACCTTTTTCATGCCTAAATGTAAGCGTTGCAGAGAGGATTATGCGACAGAGAATTAGAATGTCAGACATATTTAATCTAAATAGCGACCAACCGCAAATACAGAATGGTACAAGGACAGATAAATGCCCTGTTTGCGGACATGATATAACAGAGCAGACTAAAATCTGCCCTAACTGCCATGAAACTATTTGGCAAGACCCTAAAATAGCAGATAATGAAACTTATGATTCAATAGAATCAGATACCGAAGAATTATCTCCCAAAGAAAAGAAGATACAAAAGTATGTTTCGACATACTATCAATACCTGACCGTGATTGCTATTGTGATTGCTATTCCATTGGCATGGATTACATATAAAGAATATGCAGATAATCAATGGAACAAAGCCGTTTGGTTTATTCTTGTGGTATATTTTATAGTATGCCGATTCATTGGGTATTTATTAAAAGGGGTTATCCGCTCTATGGCAGAACGCAAATCAAATAAGATAATCTAAATGGCGGATATTCTAAGTTTCATATTTGGGGCTTGTTGTGTGATTCTTCTTATTGGGGCGATATTGGCTTTTATTCTTTCATTTTTCAATGACAATTATAGATAGGAATGAGTATCAAAGTAACCGTCAGAAATTATATGTTTCCGCTCTGTTTTTCTCATAACGGGTGGAATGTCAGACTGGAGAAACGGATTGGATTCTTCAAGGATATAGCCGTAGAAGCATATTTTACACCACCCGTGTTGCCTGATTATACATATTGGAATGAAATATTACCACAACAAGTTTTATCCCTCCTTATACAAAAAGGTCAATATCCAACTCATGTTTCGGCTAAAGACATAGAACGGTATAAATCAATAGCACGAAACTATGTGAATGGCATAAAATATCCGGCGGCTCAATCTCATAAGTTCTCTGCTAATGGAGGATTCTTGGATAGGTTTATAGGACAGAATATTAGCTCTACACAAAAAGTCGTAGATAGTATTGTTGATTATATGAATCACAATTTGCCGAAGATAGAGGAACTAACAATTTACGGATATTTGAATCGTTTGCAGGACAATGGAGTAAATTCCTATATAATCTCAACTCTTTCTCAATTATGCGGTGTTTTAAGAATATAGCGTATTGTATTGCCAATATTTTTCATTGGGTCTGCACAATTATTGGTGCATTAGTCATTGTTGGATTGCTGACATGGCTTCTGCGTTCATGCTACGACAACCATAAGCCTGAATCCGTTTTATATGGGAATTGGAGCAAGGTAGATACTTGCGATATGTGCAGTAATCAGATTCTTACATTTGATTGGAACGGCAAATATTATGATTCCAATACCGGGAGTGAAGCATGGAATTATCAGTTTATCGAGCCTGATTCCCTGATTCTCTATCATCATGCTTTATATGAAGAAAGATGCAAAATACTCAATCTCACAGAAGATACTTTGACCATTAGGCTCTCAGAGAGTATTGTTAATCTTTCAGAAAATGGTAAGGATATAGAAGCTCCGTATGGAGATTGCTTAAAGCCTATCTATACTTATATCCGTATAAATCACAGTACAATACCTATTGAATATGAAATATGGTAACTTTTGATAGCCCTGAATTTGAAAAAATGGTAGAACAAGACAATCAATTTCTATCTAAAGGTAAGATTGATTGGGAAGCCAAAATATTGCCTATTGCCAAAGAGATAGAAGAATGTAAGAAGCAATTATCTATCCCTGACACTGCATTACAGTTATATTTAAAAGAACACCCTGATTTTGTTATAGAAACACATAAGGCAGATTTTGAGAAACGATTAGCTAAAGCAAGAATCGAGTTAGCTAAACTTATAGCGTCAATATCAGACAAAGAAGTTAATGATAGGATTGAAGCCCTTGCCAATAAAATTAAGAATTGGGATAAACAAGAGGGGCAATTTTCATGGAAAGATGTAGCACTTTCCATACTTGAACTTCCTGAACGGATTACATTCGATTATGACCGTTGCCCTGACTGCGGACATTCAAGAATCCGCATTTATTTCCATTCCCCTAAATGGACTTGGGCGATGATGTGTGGCAAAGCTGGCGAAATGGCAATTTGTCCGTCTTGCAAAACACAATCCGCATTATTTGGAATGATAACAAGCAATTAATAAATTGAGAGTAATTCAAGAGGACATTTTCTGTGATTATTCTCTTTTATAGGTTGAATCTGAAAAATGTACCACTTATAAACTATCAGTTTTATATTGGCATATAATCTACAAAAATATCTCTAACAGATGAAACGCTTACCAATATTTCTAATCACTTTAATCATGTTCTGCTCTTTTGGGTGTGGAAGCAAACTTGAATCAAATAAATCTGACACCATGACCCAGCGTAGAGATAATTTGATTGGGAAATGGTTATTGGTTGAGTATGCTTCTATAAACTCTGTAAACTCAAATGATACTATTACCTTTCATGCCGAGGGCAGTTTTTATCGCACTCTAAATGAAGTAGGAGAATGGGCGTATAAATACATCAATCCTGATTCACTAATCATATATAACAAGAGTTTTGGAGAACAAAGATTTAGGATTATTGAATTGTCAAACGATAGTCTGATTATACAATTAAAAGAGAATGTAATATATGGAGATACCTCTTATAATGGAGCGTCTGATGATATTGAAAAATTCATTAGGATAGATTGAAAGACAGTACATTTTTCAAGGATTTTCGTTTTTATAGGGTGGATTCAGAAAATGTACCATTCATTGAATTTCACGCCTTATAATAGGATTCCAATAATACGATAGTGTGAATCCTCATCTATTATAATATGCTTGAAATAAACACGTTGATTAAGCAAATATTCATCTAAATGCTTGCAAAGCCCGTTGGAAATTGCTAACTTTACATTGAGATAATTAACGTATTGACAACCCCAATCTCGGAATATCCACGAGTTAAACCGTGAGTTAAACCGCAGAATAAATAAAGGGAGAGAGTTAGCTCTTTGAGAGGATAAAGTGCCATAGCTCAGTTGGTTGCTTCCGAAAGCGATAGCTTTTGGAAGCCGTAGGAGCAAAGGACTGAAAATCCTTGTGTCCCCGGTTCGATTCCTGGTGGTACCACAGAAGACCGCTAATTCTCAAAGAGTTAGCGGTCTTTTTTATCCATATCCCTCGGGGTTACCACAAAATGGGGTCAGCAGCAAAACGGGTCAGCAGCAAAACCCGGTTGAATTGTTAAAAATCTACCCGAGTGTAAATTTATTTTTAGGGGATAGCTTTTGGACTAACATAGAAATGCTATCGATAGCGCATTGTCAAACAATTGCTTATGTAGGCAAGGTTATATAAAATTATTGAGCCACATACACCATCCTCTCCTTGCCTAAAAATTTAACAACCGTTTTTTTGCATTGATCCAAAATTAGCCTGCCCAAAATGAGCAGGCTGAAAACGGGACTGAAATCTTCACAGATGCCATATCCTGTTTCGATAGGCTTTCAGTTCCTTTTCGGGGAACTGAGCTATCGCTTTGTCAAACTCACGGAGTATCGCGGTTTTGTCATCTGGCAATGCTCCGGTGATTGGTACCGTATTGGAAATATGGTGGCCGAGCAGATTGACGCGGATGTTCAGGCGGTCGATAAGTGTGCGCATCTCAACCAGACGCTCTATCTCCGGTTCCTCGATGTATGTACCGTCCTGTACCTCATGATATAATCGGGAGTCGGGAAAAATCGTCAGCGACACAATATTAATAATGCAGGGATGCAGCCTGTTGAGAACATCGGCTGTGGCTATTGCGCTTGCCTCTCCGTTGCCTTTACCTCCGAGTCCGTTGAGATAAAACACATTATAGCTGATTCCGGCCTCGTCAAGTTTTGAAAGCTGCCGTAGAATATCGGAGGCATGATAGCCTTTGTCCATTCGTTCCAGTGTCGGGTCGTGAGCAGTCTCGATGCCGATATTTATGCTGTCGAGTTTAAGGTGGCGGAGATTTTTAAGCTCCTCTACTGATTTTGGAGAGATGTCGGTGACGCGGGCAAACATTCCGAATGAAACCATGTGCGGAAGGTATTTTCTCAATAACAGTGCCACATCCATAAGTCTGTTGTAGCTCAATGCGAACGGGTTTGCTCCGGTGAGATAAACTCTTCGGGCTCGCGGTTGCCATTGGCGGATAACTTTCAGGTCTTCCTCCACCTCCGATAACGGCGACATCCGGAACGGCGTGCCGTGGTAAAGGCTGCAGAACTTGCACTTGTGCCACGTGCATCCCGAAGTGAGTTGCAGGAGTTGAGAGTTGGCTTCGTATGGCGGTCGCCACACCTGTCCGGTAAAATGTAGTTCAGGATATATCATATCTTGATAAATTTTGTTAATTTTGTGATGCAAAATTAGGTGACAGTCAGAGCCAAAGCAATAACTTACCGAAAGGTTTGAGCCTTACTGAAAAGTTTGTTTTGCTTTCTATCAGCCTTTTTTGCTCTGTCGAAAATGGCAAAAAAATTAGATTACGAATATTGCAAGGCAGCTCCGATGCTTGAATGGCTCGGAAACAAGTGGGCGCTGGTGGTTTTCATGAAGATTTCCGAGAGCGGGCCGGTGCGTTTTAATGAACTTTATCGAAACATTCCGTCGGTGTCGGAGAAAGTGCTTTCGCAGGTGCTCCGTCAGTTGGTAACCGACGGCATAATCCGTCGGGAACTGTTTCCTGATGTGCCTCCACGGACGGAATACTCGGTGACGGACTTAGGCAAAACGCTTTTGCCTCACGTCGAAGCACTGATCAATTGGGGCCGTGAGAACTTCGATACCATAATGTCAAATCGCAAGAAACATAAATAACCGCAGTTGTGTCAAGTAAATCTCCACGGATATGACTAATCAGGCGTCAATGTCTGGCTATGCCTTTTCCATTCATCAAATCGTTGAATTCTGATTTATTCAAAAAATGAAACTCGACCACATCGCACTTTGGGCTGAGGATACAGAACGCCTCAGGGATTTCTATGTACACTATTTCAATGCCGTTGCCGGTGACAGGTATCATAACCCTGTCAAAAGATTCACGTCATATTTCCTGTCATTTCCTGACGGTGGTACCCGGCTTGAAATAATGAACGTGCCGGACATCATAAAACGGTCATCGGCCGAACCTCTCCAAGGCTATTGTCACATCTGCATATCAGTGGGCAGCAAAGAAAAAGTAGATGAGCTTACAGAAATACTGCGTTCTGAGGGGATAACAGTAATCGGCAATCCACGACTCACCGGTGACGGTTATTACGAAAGCGTCATCGTTGACCCCGAACACAACATTGTGGAAATTACAATATAATTGCCTCAATCCGAAATTACAGTGCACATTACAGTTCCCATTTAATATCGCTTTCCGCGGTTAAAAACCGCGGCTATTATAACGCAGTATGAATCAACCACGTAGTAGCCGCGGTTTTTAACCGCGGACAATAAAGCAGACAATTGTCATATTATCATGCACTGCAATTTCGGCCTATCATCCAATTGATAGATGAATAACCATCCGATGTGTTTGTAATGTCAGCATGGGATATGAACGGAGGAAGCGACTGAAAGCCTCTTCAGATAAAATGTTGGCTCAATAGAGGTTGGATAAAATATTTTTTATAATTTTGCATATAGACAACCCATAAATCCGAATGATAGCTAAAGAGGACATATTGGAATTGCTTAAGTCCACCGAGTCATATCGTGTGGAACGCACTGTCAGTACAGGCAACATGGACAAGTTTTGTGAGGCCATCTGTGCGTTTGCCAACGATATGCCCGGCTCCCGTAAGAATGGCTATCTGATTATCGGAGCAAAAGATGATGGCAGTATTGCCGGTATGAAAGTTGACGATGCCCTGCTTAAGAAGATTGCAGGCATCCGTTCTGACGGCAATATACTCCCGTTGCCAACCATGTCGGTTGAACGTTTTTCGTTCCCTGAAGGTGATTTGCTGGTTGCTGAGGTCAGACCCTCCGATTTGCCTCCGGTTAGATATCGCGGTAGAGTATTTATCCGTGTCGGGCCCCGCAGGGATATCGCTACGGAAGCGGAGGAGAGAATCCTTGCAGAACGTCGGTGTTCATTCATGGCAACATTTGACGCTACACCTTGCCTAAACGCCAAACTGGAAGATTTGGATATTGATTACATCAAGACCAAATATCTCCCGATGGTGTTTGATGATGAAACGCTTGCAACGGACAAACGCGATATCAAAGAGCAACTTGCATCAATACATCTCTACGACCGCGACAATGACTGTCCGACTTATGCAGGTATAATCCTTTTTGGCGTCAATCCCAAATATTTTCTTCTCGGCGATTATGTACAGTTTGTGCGGTTCGCCGGGAAAGACAAAGGAGGCGACATCCTTAATGAACGCCAGTTTGCCGGTCCTCTATACAGAATGTTGCCGACACTGGAATCATTCGTAAAGGATGCCATAATCACACAGCGTCCTGTTCCGGAATCGTTATTCCGTGAACGCACTGTCTGGAATTATCCGGAGGGTGCTATACGTGAATTGCTGATGAACGCCTGTATGCACAGGGATTACCAAGCCAATATGCCCATTCGCCTGTATCAGTTTGATGACTACATCGAAGTGATGAATGCGGGTGGTCTGTATGGCGAAGCCCGTCCTGAAAACTTCCCGGCGGTCAATGACTATCGTAACCCACTCGTGGCAGAAGCCATGAGGGTGATGAAATATGTCAATAAATTCAACCGTGGCGTTACCCGCGTCCAGGAGATGTTGAAAGATAATGGCAATCCTCCCGCTGAGTTTGACGTGAATACAATTACCGCCTTTCGTGTCAATGTCCATGCCACGAATGAAGCCTACCTGTCGAAGGGCACAAGTCAACCCCTAAGTCAACCCCTAAGTCAACCCCTAAGTCAATCGATTGAGGAAAAGATTGTAGAATTCTGCAAGGAACCTCGATCAGGAGCAGAAATAGCGGCCTATTGCGGATTTAAAGATGTCAAGAATTTCAGGGAACGTTATCTTACCCCTATCCTCGGCACTCGCATTCAAATGACAATCCCCGACAAACCCACAAGTCGGTTTCAGAAATATATAACGAAGTAAAATCTAAACAAATATGGCGAAACATAGAGTATTCATTAGTTCAACATTTTATGATTTACGTCAAATAAGAGCAGATATTAATCGATTGTCTTATTTTCGTCGGACTACTACGCTCAACCGTTAAAATCTCATAATAATTTCGTAACTTTGTGGTCGGGTTGACATAGGTCAGCCCACGACATTTTGAAAATAAGAAGCGGTATGCTCTCTTGTAATTGGAAACGTAGGAACTTTTCAGGATACAAAGATGGCATAGCGGTTCTCACGCATACGGCGTGGGCTGCTATCTCTACATCTGTATCCAAGGTTTCCTACGACCTCCAATTAAGACGTGGCGTTGCAGTCCACGCTTCTGCATTTAATAATCTGCTCTGTCGGACTGATGGGCAAAAATGAAAGATGACAATGGAAATGAAATTCTGTCAGAGCTGCGGAATGCCGCTCAACGATCATAACCACAGCACTAATGCCGATGGCACACCTAATGATGATTACTGCATCTACTGCTACAAGGACGGCAAGTTTACACAGGATATGACTATGGAGCAGATGATTGACCACTGCGCCCAGTTCACCGATGAAATCAACAAACAATTGGGACAAAATCTGACAATAGAACAGGCAAAGGAAATGATGCGCCAGTTCTTCCCTCATCTCAAACGCTGGAAGGATTGATATGTTTATAGCTATTCTGACATATAAGAAGCCTCTTGAAGAGGTGGATTGCTTTCTTCAGGCGCATCGCGATTACCTTGCGGTACATTATGCCGCAGGCAATTTCATTGCCTCCGGCCCTCAAAACTCTCGTATTGGAGGCGTGATAATGATGAAAGCCGATAGCCGTGTCGATGTTGATGCCATTATTTCACAGGATCCGTTTAATCTCAACGGAATCGCCGATTATCAGATTGTGGAGTTCAACCCGACAATGTTCTGTGACGCTGTTCTTTCAAATTTCTTATTGTAATTTGTTGGTATATGGTAAAATTAGAGGATGCTGTTGAAATAATATCTGCGCTTGAGAATGCAGGAATCAAAGTGTTTATTGATGGGGGCTGGGGAGTCGATGCGTTGCTTGGCTATCAATCCCGGGCACATAATGATATTGATATATTTATAGAATCTTCCCATAAAGATAGCGCACTCAAAATACTATACGCCAATGGATATAAGGAAATAAAAACGGACTATACTACTTCGGATCATTCCGTTTGGAAAGACAAGAAAGAACGCCTCATCGATTTACATATATTTTCATATAGCTCCAATCTCAATTTTATATTTGAAGGACAGGAATACCCAAGAGAGGTTTTCTCAGGAAAAGGGAAAATCGGGGATATAGATGTAGTTTGTGTACCTCCCGAATATCAAGTACAATTCCATTTAGGCTATGAGCGTGACGTTAATGACATTAAGGATGTTTTAAAAATTTGTGAAACCTTTAACATTGAAATTCCATCAGAGATACTGAAGGAAATTCCACATTAAGACGACTAATATGCCATACATATCAATAGAGAGCGGCAAACTGACCGCTGAACAGAAGAAAGAGCTGATTGAGCGGCTGACATCCACAGCCTCCGAAATAACCCATATCCCGGAGCAGTTCTTCACCGTAACAATTAAGAAATTGCCGGATGAAAAGTTCTTTGCTGTGCAAAGCGCTAAAGCGATGACGGAATAGACGGTAAGTCGATAGACGAAATTAAACGTAACTACAGACCATGAGCTTGACATTACGTCCATATCAACCTTCGGATGCCGCGGTGATTACGTCGTGGCTCAAAAGCGAATACCTTATGCGCCAATGGTGCGCCGACAGGTATGAGCGTTATCCCGTCACGCCTGAAGATATGAACGCATATCACGCGATGTATATTGACGGTCAACGCTCACGCGCCCTGACACTGACAGATGGCGATGATATTGTCGGGTACATCACCTTGCGCATCCCGGCAGATGATTCAACGGAACAACGATTGGGATTCGTCATCGTCGATGATTCAAAACGTGGGTGCGGTTTAGGCAAGGCTCTTGTTTCAATGGCAGTCAAATATGCTTTTGAAACGCTTGGAGCTACAAAAGTGTCGCTCGGTGTCTTTGAGAATAATCCGTCCGCCATTCATTGCTATGAGTCCGCCGGTTTTCGTCGTGTATCACTACCTGAAACCGAGAGTTACGAATGTCTGGGTGAAACGTGGAATTGCATCGAAATGGAGCTATTACCATGACCCAAAGGAATCTTAAGGATATGACTCTGGCAGAACTATGGGAGCTCTTCCCAATAGTGCTGGCTGCTTTTAATCCTGATTGGTCGGAATGGGCGAATGAAGAAATATTGGAACTTTCTGGATTGCTAAAAGATTACAGTCCGATTATCAATCATATCGGCAGTACGGCAATTCCCCATATTCAGGCAAAGCCGATAATTGACATTCTTGTCGAAATTCATCCCGATAGCTGTTGGCAACGTATTAAAGAAGCAATGGAAACGGCCGGATATATCTGTATGTCCTCGTCCGGAATCCGCATGAGTTTCAACAAAGGCTACACGCCCCACGGCTATGCTGACAAGGTATTTCATATCCATATCCATGCTATCGGAGATAATGATGAGATTTGTTTCCGCGACTATCTGCTGACGCACCCTAAAGCTGCCAAGGAATACGAAGCTCTGAAACTCAGCCTCCTGCCGCAATACCGAAACGACCGTGACGGTTATACTGAAGCTAAATTCGATTTTGTCAGACTTATAATCCGCTTAGCCAAATCCGAGGACTGACGCCCTGCAATAGTATGGAAATCGGTTGGAAGTGTTGTGTATTATATCTATATTTGTCGGAACGATTTATGAACTAATATGAGGTAATGATGAAAATTTTGGCGCATGTCGGCTGTATGATGTTGCTCATAGGAATAGTATCATGCGGCGCCTCTCCCGACAAGAAAATTGCTGAAGTTGCTGCCGTGCAATCTACCGAAACGGATAAGGTCCTTTCGGAAAGCTCCCCGGACATCGATGTGATAAACACCGTATACGACAAATTCGTGTTTGCAATAGACTGTTCAGGAGATGAATTAAACAATCCAGAAAAATATTTTACAGCCAACGCCCTTAAAAAACTTCAGGAGGACTACACGTTTGACTGCGACGATGGAGCATGCTACGCTTATTACGCGCTAAGAACCGAAGCGCAGGATTCAAAACCGGGCTCAGACGGAGCATCGCAGATTTGCAATATCGAACCGATCGGAGACGGCCGGTACATGGTGTCATATTCCGATATGGGCTGGCCGGGACAGACACAAATCCGAATTTCTGACGGAAAGATTGACAATTATGAACGAATGTATCACTAATCCCAATATCTTAATGACTACAATTATTGACAAGGCGGTCGCGTTGCTCGGACGGTGCAATGAGGTGACATTGGTTTCGGTCAATGGTGACGGCTACCCGCGTCCCGTGCCTATGGCAAAGGGGCATACCGAGGGTTGTAATGAAGTGTGGGTGGCTACGGCTGCCGATTCGGTCAAGGTGGCCGACTTTAAACTTAATCCCAAGGCCGGGTTGTGCTATTCATGCAATCGCGACAGTGTGTCTTTGCGCGGACATGTAGAGATAATTACCGATGATGCCGTACGCAAGGCAATGTGGCAGGACTGGTATATCAAACATTTCCCCGGAGGCCCGGAGGATGCTAACTATCTGCTGCTGCATTTCACAGGGACTGAGGCGACTTTCTGGATAAACGGAGAGTTTGCGCATGTGCAATTATAAGTAACTGTTCAAAATTACTGCGATGAGTAACGAAATCCTTTATATACTTCTGCCCGATTATGCCGCGCATGAGGCGGTGTATCTTTCGCAGGCTATAGTTTCCGATGAATATGCCTTGAAAGAGACGCCGAAATATGTCAATAAGGTTGTGGCGCCTGCGTTGGAGCCGATTAAATCGATAGGCGGTTTCCGCACGTTGCCCGATTATTCGTTTGACACGATGCCCGATGATTATGCGGCGATAGTGCTGATTGGCGGTTTCGGATGGAGCACGCCGGTTGCCGACCGCGTTGCGCCGATAGTGCGTAAGGCCATCGCCGGCGGCAAGATTGTCGGTGCGATATGCAACGGCGCTTCCTTCATGGCAAAACATGGCTTCCTGAATGATGTAAGGCATACAGGCAACGGACCGGAACAGCTCATGCTGTGGGGCGGCGACAATTACACCAATCCCGACGGATATGTACATGCACAGGCTGTCAGCGACAGGAATATCGTTACGGCTAACGGCTCAGCCACACTTGAGTTCGCGAAAGAACTGCTTACGCTGCTTGAGAACGATACTTCGGAACGCATCGAAATGTACTATCAGTTCAACAAGCGGGGATTCTGCGAATTGTTCGGGTAATCCCCCGGCGAACGGTATGTTTAAATTACGATATATAATTTTCATGTGCGCCTTAGCGGCTGCATTGTATGCGTCGGGCGACGCCTCAGTATCGCTTCGCGACAGTGCCATGCGCGTCGAGGCTGACCGGTTTCTGCAGGGCTTGCCTCCCGATATGCAGCAGCGGCAGGTAGCGGCCATACGTGATGCCATTGCCGGCGATTGCAGCGCATTGGAGCAGGTGAGACAGGCAAGAAATCATCCTCCGGCAATATCACCCGATGTCACGGCTAAGATGCTGAATGACCGATTGTGTCTCTTTGAACCGAAGGATTATACGGGCGAACCGTTGCCGCTGCTGGTTTATCTGCATGGAGGCGGATGGACATTCGGCAGCATTAACAGTTGCGGACGGTTCTGCAATGAACTGGCGGCTTCCGGGCTTGTTAAAGTCCTTGCGGTGGACTACCGTCTTGCACCTGAAAATCCCTTTCCCTGCGGCCTCAATGATTGTATCGAGGCATTCGACTATGCGGTCGCCAACAGCGCATCGCTTAATATCGATCCGCATCGCATCACGGTAGGCGGCGACTCGTCGGGCGGCAATCTGGCGATAGCCGTTGCCCTCACGGCCAGGCGTGATATTATGCCGCACTCCCTTCTGCTGTTCTATCCCGTTACCAAGGCGTTTGATGACAACTCCCGTTCATGGCGTGACTACGGCATAGGCTATGGTCTCGATGCAGAGATTATGGAGGAGTTCAACCGCGCTTACACAGCGGGCGGGGATGCCGCCGACACGCGTATAAGCGTAGGGTTATGCGACGAAAAGGTTCTCGGACAATTGCCGCCGACGCTTCTTGTAGCTGCCGGACGCGATATATTGTGTGACCAGGGTAAGGAATTTGCAGCAAAAGCCGCCGGAAGAGTCCGGAGAATAGAATTTCCCGAAGCTGTCCATCTGTTTATAACTGTTCCGGGACAAGAGACGGCATTCCGCAATGCCGTCGCGCTTGCTGTCGACTTTATGGTGAACGATAAATAATTGGAATGACATGATTGAGACATCACGGATGCTGTTGCGCCATTGGCGCGTGGAGGATGCGGAAGCGCTCTATAAATATGCGTCCGACCGAAGGGTAAGTGAACTGGCTCTTTGGCCGCAGCATACCTCATTGGCTATGAGCCGCGAAGTGATAGAGCAGATATTCATTCCCAATCCATATTCATTTGCCCTCGAGCTCAAGAAGTCGGGCGAGGCAATCGGATGCATCGGCCTGGTGCCTGAAACTTCCGAACACTATCACCCCGCACCTTTTGAACGTGAAGTCGGATACTGGATAGGCCACCCGTACTGGAACCGCGGACTGGTCACGGAGGCGCTCCTCGCCCTGATAGGATATTGCCGCGACGTAATGGGACTTCACTCGCTGCTGATTACGGTCGATGCCGTCAATGCGGCCTCCCGGCGTGTGGCTGAGAAATGCGGTTTCGCGTTGATTGAGGATTACACGTATGAAGGAGTGCCGAGCAAGGCATACCGCCTGCATCTTAAGTAGGCGGGATTACTGAATTAAAAAATAATATAAATATGGCGTGTTCGATTGATTTTATAGAATCGGTATGTGATGTTCTCGCACCGCTCGGCGAAGTGCGCAGCCGCAAGATGATGGGCGACTATGTCATATATGTCAATGAAAAATGTGTCATCACGGCGTGCGACAATATGGCATACGTGAAGAAACTCCCGTGTATCGCGGAGCTGATGGCCGATGCCGAATGCGGCTGCCCCTATCCCGGAGCAAAAGAGGCTTATATCCTCGATTTTGCCGATTCACGCAAAGTGCTTAAAGTCATAGCGACGCTGTGGGATGTATTGCCCTATCCGAAATCGAGGAAAAAATGAAATTTTACTGAACATATATATCTGCAATTCAACATATAGCATATCTTACCGAATAACTAACCAATCTTACCGATATGTGTGCCGGGGTATTGCTTTTAAGCTGCCGATATTATATTTTTGTACAATAAAAAATTATATATACATGGCAGACGATATAATCAGACTTGATACTATAGAGCAATATAACCGGATGCTCGGGTTAGAAACGCTCCACCCCCTGGTATCGGTTACCGACTTGTCGAAACTGAAAAGCATCAGGCATTGCCGTAGGGAATACGGTTTCTATTGCATATATTATAAGGCGCTGAAATGCGGTACATTGCAATACGGACGCCGCGAATACGACTATCAGGAGGGTACGCTGCTCTTCATTTCGCCCGGCCAGGTGGCAGGCGTGAATGACGGAGGCGAGACAGTTAATCCGAAAGGACTCGCACTGATGTTCCATCCCGATTTGCTTTACGGCACATCTCTTGCACGACGCATGAAGGATTACACTTTCTTTTCCTACGACTCCAATGAGGCCCTCCACATGTCAGAACGGGAGAAACAGGTTATACTCAACTGTTTCCATGAGATTGCAGCCGAGCTTGAACATGCCATCGACAAGCATACCAAGCAGATTGTGACATCTACAATCGAGACAATGCTCAACTACTGCACGCGCTTCTACGACCGTCAGTTCATCACGCGCGAAGTGTCCAACCGCGGCATCCTGAGCCGTTTCGAGAATATCGTGCGCGAATGGTTCGATTCCGGAAAAGCTCGCGAACATGGGCTTCCAACCGTACAGATGTGCGCCGGCGAAGCATGTCTCTCGCCCAACTATTTCGGCGACCTCGTCAAGAAAGAACTTGGCAAGACCGCGCAGGAATATATACAGCTCTATGTCACCGGGCGCGCCAAGGAACTGATTGCCGAGAATGAGATGAACGTCAGCGAGATTGCCTACGAGCTCGGTTTCAAATATCCCCACCATCTCACCCGCGTGTTCAAGAAAGTGACCGGGATGACCCCCAATGAATATCGCATGAAAGCATCATAAATCGAAGAATCTCAAGTAAATATCAAATAAAATGATTGTTATGAAACATATTGCAACAGCACTACTCTCCGGCGCGATTATGATGTGCGCCGCCGCATGCTCCTCCGACAAGAAAGCTGAGGACAACGCACAACAGCCTGCGGAGACTTCCGACCCCAACGGCCTGCCGGTCTACGACATTCCTTTCTCCGCCACATCCACACTCGGCAAGACCGATAAAAAAGTGCTCGTGCTCTCGGCAAGCCCCCGTCGCGGCGGTAACACCGACGTGCTTTGCGACGAATTCGTACGCGGAGCGCGCGAAGCCGGAGGCGACGTAGAGAAAATATTCCTTGACGACTACAAAATTGACTTCTTCCACGAGGAGCACTCCGAGGCTCCCGACACTATCGTGACTCCCGGCGACCAGGCTCCCATGATTATTCAGAAAATGGTCGATGCCGATATTATAGTCCTGTCGAGCCCGGTTTACTATATGAACATCGACGGCCAGCTCAAGACCCTTATGGACCGCTGTTACCGCAACGCAGGTATGAAAGGCAAGGAGTTCTACTACATAACCGCCTGTGCCGACAGTGACCCCGCTACCGCCGAGACTGCCATTTTCGCATTCCGCGGTTTCGTGGTATGTCTGCCGCAACCTACTGAACGCGGAAGCGTGAAAGCCATAGGCCTCGGCCGCAAAGGCGCGGTCGACGGCTCGGCATATCTCAGCGAAGCATACGAACTCGGCAAGACAATATGATACTTTTATAAAAACTACGGCGCTAATTGACCGCGGGGACAGCGCCTGATTGAACCGAATGGAGCGGGGGCGTCTCGCCCCCGTGGTATTATTCTAAACAGCAGAAAGTTACCACGGGGGCGGGACGCCCCCGCTCCATTCAACTTACTCTCATACTTGCTTGTGGTGAGGCTGTACTCTTATTCCACAGGCACAAACTGGTCTTTGCCAACTCCGCACAGGGGGCATACCCAGTCGTCGGGAAGGTCGGCAAACGATGTGCCGGGTTCGATACCGTTTTCAGGGTCACCTTTTGCGGGGTCATATTCCCACCCGCATACTTCGCATACATATTTTTGGTCCATGGTTCAAATGTTGTTTTAAAGGATTATATTATTGAATTAATACTGGCATATAATTGCGGGATTATATGATTTACCGGCCGTCCGCCACCGTCTGCCACCCTGCTTCGGCAAGCATCTGTTCAAGCACTACAGCGTTATTGCACTGGCGGTCGTGCGACGAATACAGCAGAGTCACCTTCGGCTTATCATCTATCGCTTTCAACAGTGAAGTATACGCCGGATTGCCGCGCAGTTCGGCCTTGTAGCGTTTTACAAATTCGTCCCAAAGGTTGTCGGGGTCGGTGTGAAACCATTCCCTGAGCTCCGTCGACGGCGCAATATCCTTGTCCCACAGGTTATAATGGAATGTTTCGTGCGACAGTCCCCTCGGCCACAGCCTGTCGACATATATTCTGTATCCGTCGTCGGCCGATGCCGGTTCATACGCCCGTTTGATAGCTACTTCGTGTTTCATCATGTCATAAATTTTAAGAGGGTGTCTCATAACAAAAGTTAAACACTGAGTCGAAAATTTTGAGATGTATTTGGCGTTGAGTCGAAGGAGCATAGCGAGCTATGTGACTGAG
>MNQK01000028.1:128989-154064 GCA_001915385.1 Bacteroidales bacterium 52_46
TCGGTCACATAGCTCGCTATGCTCCCTCCTCAAAAACAAAAATTTATCTAAAAGATACATCACTCAGTGTTTAACTTTTGTTATGAGACACCCTCTTATTATTAACAACTCTATTGCATGATTGGTTTTTTTATGAAAATGTCATAATTTTGCCAATTATAAAAATTAGCTGAAATATGAAGAAAATTATAAGCCTGTTTGGTGTACTGCCACTCATGGCAGCCTCGCTGCTGGGCAGCTGCTCAGGCTCGAAGGCTAACCGCGCCGAAGCCTCACCGTCACCGCGTGAGACAATGATTGACCAACTTCGCGATTCACTGTCACATATCGCCGGAGAGTATCCCGGGGAAATCGGCATAGCGTTGCTGACATCGGCCGGCGATACCGTCGTTGTGGCCGACGAGGACAAATATCCCCTCATGAGCGTGTTCAAGCTCCATCAGGCAATATCGTTGTGCCGTCTGTTTGATGAGCAGGGCGCATCGCTTGACACCGTCCTCGAAATCCCTCGCCGTAAGCTCAATCCCGCCACATGGTCGCCGATGCTTAAGGATTACACTGCCGACCCCATACGTATTTCGGTGCGTGACATGCTGCGATATACGCTGACTCAAAGCGACAACAATGCCAGCAACTATCTGTTTGAGACGGTCGAGCCCGTCGCCGCTGCCGACAGTTTTATATCTACGATTATACCCCGCGCCGGTTTCCGTATCGTTGCCACCGAGGCCGAAATGTTTGACAATCATGCCCTTTGCTACGAAAACCATTCGTCGCCTCTCGGAGCCGCGTTGCTGATTGACAGGCTTTTTACCGACAGCATAATCGATACTGCCTCGCGCGACTTCATCTGCACCACTCTCGGCCAATGTACCACAGGCACCGACCGCATCGTCGCTCCGCTTGCCGGCAAGGATGGAGTGACCGTAGCACATAAGACCGGTTCCGGCTTCCGCAACGCCGACGGCATCCTCTGTGCCCACAATGATGTGGCATTTGTCACCCTCCCCGACGGCACATCCTACTCGCTTGCCGTATTTGTAAAAGACTTCAACGGCTCCGAACAGGAAGCCGCCAGAGCCATAGCCCGCATATCATCGACCATCTATACCGCCCTGACATCGGTTTCCTCCACCGCTGCAAAATAAAAACAGTCCCCGCTATGCGACAAATGAGGAAAATCAACCGGCGTAAAGACGCCGACTGGGCCTTTGAGGTATTCGACAAAGCGCCCTACGTTACTGTTAGTATGGTACGTCCCGACGGCACACCTTACGGTCTGCCGCTCTCGCTCGTGCGTAAAGATGATACGACATTCTATTTTCATTGTGCCTCCGAAGGCGAAAAAATCGATTGCTTCCGTCACAACCCCGTCGTTAGCCTCTCAGCTGTCAGTCGGTGTACGCCGCGCTATGAGGAGGGAAAGAATAACTTTACCGAATATTTCCATTCGGCCATTGCGCTCGGCCGTGTCGACATAGTGGTCGACCCCGGGGAAAAACGCGAGGCCCTGCGTCTCCTTTGCGAGCGTTTCCTGACCAAATATATGCAGCACTTCGACGAAGCAGTAGCCCGCAGCCTCGCCATAACGACAGTGGTGCGCGTCACTCTTACCGAACCGCCTGTCGGCAAATGCAAATCGTGACCCTGCAATAGAAGTCCGGGAAGTCCTGTAAAACGCTATTCTCCGGTGGCACCTGTGCGCCGGTTCATGAGTGAAAGATGCAGTATCGGATACGGTCGTCCGGCCTCGTCCGTGGCGTCGCGGCTCTCTATTGCAAATCCTTTCGCATTATAAAATTTCGTGGCTGATGGATTCTGCTCGTTGACATCAACCTTTACCGCGCCGCGTTCTATCGCGAAATCTACGAGCGCCGACCCGTACCCGTGCCTCAGGCTGTCGCTGTCGACAAACAGCATCTCAATCCTGTCACCCGACATGCCTATGAATCCTCTCGTGCGGCCATCGTCCGTGACGGCGCCATAGAGTTCGACCTGCGGGAAATAATCGCTTGCCAGCACTCTCTTTATGTCGCTGATGACATCTTCCGTCAGAAAATCATGCGTGGCTCTTACCGAACGTTCCCATATTCCCGTAAGAACGGGATACTCCTCCATGTTGCATTTTACAATCTTCATCATACTGCAAAAATAATATTTTTAGGCCTCAATCCGAAATTATAGTGCATCTTACAGTTCCCATTTAATATCACTTTCCGCGGTTAAAAACCGCGGCTACTATAACACCCTATGAGGTAACCACGTAGTAGCCGCGGTTTTTAACCGCGGACAACAAAGCCGGCAATTTCTATATTGACATGCACTGCAATTTCGGCCTGAGCCATTTTTAGTGCATGTCTGAAAATAAAGTCCGGGCTTGTTTGTCTACCGTAGTCCGGACATTACGGAAATAAAATACCGGCCGCGATGACTGTCGCGGCCGGTTTTGTCGTATTGAAAATCCCTGACAGGATTATTTTGCTGCCTCGGGGTCAAGTATTACTATCGCGTAGTTGCCCTGTGCCATAAGGTCGGTGAGGAACTGCTGCACGTCGGCGACAGTGATTGACTGCAAAGTCTCCACGTTGCCGTTGAACGTATCGACACCGTTTTCTGTCCAGCCGCTGATTGCGCTCATCCAGCTGCTGTTCTTCTCTTTGCCTTCGTTGGCCGATTTGACCATGAATTCAATCACCTTGTTGAGCTCTTCCTGAGTTACATTACCCTTCATGCGCTCGATTTCGGCTGCGATGAAGTCGAGGACTTCCTGCTTCATTTCCGGTTTCATGGGGAACTGCGATGCAAGCTGCGTGTTCTTGCCGGGCATGCGGTTCATGGAGCCGTAAGCGCCGATAGAATAGACAGCGCCCATATCCTCTCTCACAGTGTCGAGAAGACGCTTTGAAAGTATCTGGCCGGTGATTGAGGCAAGACTTGCGTTCTTGGCGTTGTAGGGCATCTCGGCAGTAGCCATCACGACAGCGTAGGTCTGCGGGGTTTCCATCTTGGTGGTATAGGTATCGTCGATTTTACCGTCGCGTATCACGAGGCTCTTGTCGATTTTCACCTCTTTTGCTGCTTTCGAGGCATCAGCCGGAAGGGTTGCGATATATTGCTCTGCGAGCGGACGGAATGTATCCATATCGATATTGCCTACGAATACGAATGTATAGTCGGCGGCATTAGATGTGGCGTCATGGATGATGTTGAGGATATTCTCGCGGTTGGCTGCCTCTACCTCTTCCGAAGTGATGGGTAGACGGCGGGGATTGGCGAACAGGCTCTTGGCGACGTCGCGGCCGAATATGTATTGCGGGTTCGACTCCTGATTGCGCAGCACGCCTGCATATTTGCTCTGGAGCGCCTTGAAGTCATCCTCGGTGATAGTCACATCGGTCATCGTCATGTAGAGGAGTTCCATGAGGGTGGGGAGGTCTTTCGGAGTGGTGATACCTGCGATTTCACTCTCTAAGTTGCCGATTTCGAGGCTTATGTTAGCCTGCTTGCCCGACAGGTATTTCTGGAGGTCGATTTCGGTATAGTCGCCCAGACCGTTCGACGAGAGTACAAGTTCGATATTCTTGATGTCGGTGTCATTCTCGGCCGAAAGGGGAGCGGTGCCGCGGAATGCCGTACCGGTAAACATTATTTCGTCGGCTTTGAACTTCGTCGGCTTCACTATCACCTTCACGCCGTTGGAGAGTGTCAGCTCGGTGGCGCCCCACTGTTCGAGTGCCTTTTCCGATACGATTTTGCCTGCTGCGGGAAGATTGGGGATGAGGGGCTCGGCCTTCATCTCATCGACGTATGCCTCGAGAGTCTCTCCGTCGACAGCTTTCATGGCTGCTGCAAATTCCTCCTGGGTGGGAAGAGCCACGCCCTCTTTTTCGGGCAGAAGTGCCCATACCACGCGGTTGTTGTCGGTGATAAGCTCGGGAAGCACCGAGTTGATCATCTCCACGTTGAGCATCGGCACGATCATCTGCATGAGCTGATACTCGTCCTCGATGGAGGGGATAGGCTCGTTGTCGATGAAGTGACGTACATATTCATTTACATACGGCTCGTTCTCACGGTCGTTACGGTTGTTGTATGCACGTTCGAGCTGCGACATGTATTCGTCTTTGGCGCGCTGGTATTCACCTACGGTAAATCCGCTCTGTTTTGCGCGGAGAGCTTCGCGGTAGATTGCCTGGAGCACGGGAGTGAGGTCGGGGTCTTTGCCTACGCCTACAAATGCCAGCGCGTCCTTTGTCTTGGCAAGGAGGAAATCATCGTTAAACACCAGCGCCTGTGCGAACGGTGCGTCAGGCTTGTTGGCAAGGTCGCTGAAACGGTTGTTGAGCATCGAGGTAATCATGTTCATGACATACTTCTGCACTAAGTATGACATGTTACCCTTCATCTCTTTGGGGAAGGGGTCGCTCTTGAAGTAGAGCCATACAAGAGAGTTCTGCTGCTCCTTGTCGGCGCCGATGGCATAGATTGTGCCTTCGTTGTCGGGAACGGGGAAATATACACGTTCGGGAGCGTCGACCGGCATCTCGATGTCCGAGAACATCTCCTTGATTTTGCCTTCGATACGGTCCACGTCGATGTCGCCGACCACGATAATACCCTGCTGGTCGGGACGATACCATGCTTCATAATAGTCGCGGAGTGCCTGATAGGGGAAATTGTCAACCACTTCCATCGTGCCGATAGGCAGACGGTAGGCATACTTGCTGTCGGGATAGATGGTCGGCAGCAGGTTTTCGAGGATACGCATCTGGCCTACGTTGCGCGAACGCCACTCCTCATGTATCACGCCGCGTTCCTTGTCTATCTCCTCATCTTCGAGAAGAAGGTTGTTGGCCCAGTCGTGGAGTATAAGAAGGCATGAATCCTGCACTGCCTCGCGTGCCACGGGCACGTTGGAGATATTGTATACCGTCTCGTCGACAGCGGTATAGGCATTCAGGTTCTGACCGAACTTCACGCCCACTGTCTCAAGCCAGTTGATGATACCGTTGCCGGGGAAATTCTTTGTGCCGTTGAAGCACATGTGCTCCAGGAAGTGTGCCAGACCGCGCTGGTTGTCCTCCTCAAGAATACTGCCCACTTTCTGCGCGATGTAGAAATCGGCCTGTCCCTTGGGTTTCTCATTGTGGCGGATGTAATAGGTAAGTCCGTTGGGAAGTGTGCCGATGCGCACTGCCGAATCCACCGGAAGCGGCATGTCCTGTGCCGACGCCGTTGCATGGAGCATCACAAAAGCTCCGACAAGCATTAACGCCTTTTTGAAAAATTTTTTCATCTGCTAATTATTTTGAAATGTAATTGTTGATTGCAAAAATAAAGTCGGTATCTGATAATCAGGGTGCTGCAATGCCACAAAAATTCAGCTGATGGTGTAGGGATGCACGGTTCGTGCGTCCGATAATCAACTGACGGTCAGTCCCTGTTTCGCGGACGCACGAGCCGTGCGTCCCTACTTTTTGGAAATGCCACATCATCACCATGATACCATCACATACTAATACGCAAATATACAAAAAATGTTACACCTCAACCCAAAAAAATCATAAAATAATGATAAAGAGAGAAATCCACTCAATGGATTCCTCTCTTTATGTCGCGTGCTCGAAGCGGGACTCGAACCCGCACAGCTGCAATAGCCAAAGGATTTTAAGTCCTTCGTGTCTACCATTCCACCATTCGAGCAGCCTGTTAGTGCCCGCAAAGATAACCTTTTTTTATTTATCCTGCAAATCTTTTTATCGTTTGGCACCTTTTCCAAATAATTCTGAATGTGAGCCAAGACGTACTAAGTCAATATCATTAGTTTCTTCATCTATCCATATTAGAAGAAAATCACCTTGAATATGGCACTCCATGCATCCGGAATAATCGTTGCTCAGCGTATGGGACTTATATTCTTCCGGAATAGGAATCTCATTTTCAAGCAGGTTAAGCACCTTTAACAACGCATTTACTTTTTTCGGATTATTTTTTATGCGTTTTAAATCTTTTTTATATTGGGTCGACGGCCTTAACTTCTTCATAATCCCATGGATTTGAACATGGCTTCCGGAGATGAAGTATCAATGGGGGGAACGTCTCTTAATTTTCCGCTGCGGGCTTCTTCAATTGCAGCTTTGGTGATTTCGTTAGGTTCATTGTATGCTACATCAAGCAATATGCACTCAACGAAATTATTCAGACTCCTGTGTTCCCGTTTGGCCATTTCTTTTAAACGTTCTATAAGGTCTGTGTTCAGACGGAACATCGTGGCTTTCTTTTGTATTGCTGCTTCCATAGCGCTATCATTTTGTTTGCAAATATATAACATTTATATTATTCTAACAAAAAATAGATATGAAAAGATTTTTTGCAGTCACGGTTTGCTTACTGCTTTCCGCCGGCCTTCTCCACAAACAGTTTTCTGCCCTCAAACGCCTCAAGTTCCGCGATAAATTCTTGCGGTATCTCGGTCCCCCGGGCTGTTTTCGGGTCAAATCCGGCCATGATTGTCGTGGCGATGCACTTCACGTCGCCGTTGGTCGGATTGTATATGCGCTGCTCCATGCACAGGCTTCGGTGCGATACTCTTGTCACGGTCGTGGCAGCCTCCAGCGGCTCGTTGAAATAACCCGGCGAATAAAACTGGCAGTTGATGTTCACGATAGCCACAGCTATGCCGCCTATCTCCACGCGTGCCGAAGTGGCGCCGGTCAGATATTCGGCCTTTGCCAGGTCAAAAAACGACAGATATACCGAGTTGTTGATATGCCCAAGTATATCAATATCGTTGAAACGTACCTGCAGCGGCATCCTGTGGCTGAACTCGCACACGGGTGCCGGCACTTTCGGATTTTTACATTCAGGTAATTGGTATCTCATTTTCGTATATATTAAACTTTTTTATAGTATATTATGCGATGTTGTAGGACTGCCTCAAAACGTAGGGAGGGTGTTGCAAAACTCGGCTTTAACTTTCCGCAAACCACCTCAACCTGTCAGTGTATCACGATGTCGCTCAGCACCTCCGCGCCAAGCCGGCTGTTGATTTCCTTCAGTATGTTCTGCCTCAGAAAACCCAAGTCGTTTTTCAGCGATGCCGACGTGATATACACGTGGAGCACCCCCTTGTCGACATACCGCCGGAACGTAAACCTGTTGACTCCCGCTCCGACCACCTCGGTCCACAGATACGACGCCCGCTGCTGCATCATCGCCTCTCGGGTGTCGCTCTCAAGCATCACCTTGTCGATGAGCTGTTTTATTGATATAGGTTCAGTCCGTTTCATAGCGCGGCTATTTTATGGGTTCGAATTTTCCCGAGCTGACATTCCATAAACTGTAGTCCGCACCGGTCATGGCCGACATGATGGAGTCAAGATGGTCACGGTTGGTATCCGTTATGAATATTTGGCCGAATATGTCACGGTTCACGATTTCGACAATGTTTGCCACACGCCGCGAATCCAGTTTGTCGAATATATCGTCAAGCAGCAATAGCGGCCTCATACCCGTTGCCTCGTGCATGAACTCGTACTGGGCCAGCCGCAGCGCTATCGTGAAGGTTTTCGACTGCCCCTGCGACGCGGTATTCTTCACTGCCATTCCGTCAAGCGTCAGTTCGAGGTCGTCGCGGTGCGGGCCGGTTGTAGTGTGTCCTACAATCTCATCCCTTCGGCGCGACTCCTCGAGAAGCTCGCAGTATCTCCGCCCCGACATGTCGAGCGTCGAGCGGTATTCTATCCCCGGCGTCTCCTGTGTGCGCGCTATGTCGCGGTAATGCCTTATGAATGTGTCGCGTAGACGTTGCGTTATCTCCCGTCGGGCGTTTGTGATATATTCCGCCGACATCTCCATCGTCATTTCCACGGCAATATAGAGATTTGGGTCGGCAATATGGTCGCGCAGCAGGCGGTTGCGCTGTTGCAGCGCCGAGTTGTAGCGTATCAGGTGGTTGAGATAGGTGGCGTCGGTCTGCGATATGAGCATGTCGATGAACTTGCGCCGGCATTCCGTACCGCCCCCCACAAGCTCCATGTCGGCCGGTGATACGAGAACGAGCGGAAACAGCCCTATGTGCTGGCTCAGCCTGCTGTACTCCTTGCCGCCGCGCTTGAACGATTTGCGCTTCCCCGCAGCATATCCGAACGCTACCTGCTCCTCTGTGCCGCGGCGCAGATAGTCGCCCTGCATCATCGTGAACGTCTCGCCTGCGCGTACTATCCCCGCGTCGGGGAGCGACGTGAAGCTCTTGCAGAAACTGAGGTAATATATGGCATCGAGCAGATTGCTCTTGCCCATGCCGTTGTCGCCGAGCAGCGCGTTGATGTTCGGGCTGAAACTCAGGTCGGCTTCGGCGATATTCTTGAAATTGGTAATATGCAGTCGGGTCAGTTGCACGGCGTTTATCCGAGAGTTTTTGTATAGGTTACACATTCAGGCAGTTCCTCCGCATAGTGGCTCACGAAAATGAGCGACAGCGGGTAGCGTCCCTCCGAGGCGCGCGACCTCGCGGCGAAATGGTTTATGATGGCGCGGGCGGCGCGGGCGCGGGCATAGTCAAGTCCGTGAAGCGGCTCGTCGAATATCATCAGTCGAGGTTGCTTTATGAACGTTCGCGCCAGCATCACCATCTGCTTCTCGCCGCCCGACAGCGTGCCTATGCTGCGCGGCCCCAGGTGCTCTAAATGAAGCAGCCTGAGCCACTGTTCGGCAAGCTCCTTCTGTCCCGGCTTGAGGGGAATGAACACTCCGGTGGTGTCGTTAAGCCCTTGCGCTACTATCGTGGCCACATCGCCGGCCGGATGGAAATGCAGGCTTTGTTCCGGACTTACAAACGATATGCGCCGTTTGATGTCCCATATAGACTCTCCGCTTCCGCGCCGGCGGTCGAAAAGGGTTATGTCATTGGAGTAGGCCTGAGGATTGTCGGCGCATATCAGCGACAGCAGTGTCGATTTCCCCGAACCGTTCGGACCAGAGAGAGCCCAGCACTGCCCGTCCTTCACCTCCCAGTCTATTCCGTCGATTATGCGGCGGTTGCCGTAGTTGACGACTCCGTGCGATATTTTCATCACCGTATCCACAGGCTCGTTGTCAATGACGGGTGGGAGGGGTATGTCGGCGATGTTGACGGCGTAGTCGAAAAGATGCATTACCGACGACTGCACCCATTTTATGGAACTGAACTCGCTGATTGCGGGCAATATGGTGAGATTCTGCATCGGTATCACCTGCGTGGCGTTCGGATGTATGTCGATCGGGTTGGCCACGAGCAGCACTGTCGTGATGCCACGCCGGTTGAGCGCATCGATGGCTTCGTTGAGTATCACGCGTGAAGCCGCGTCGAGGCCTATGTACGGATTGTCGAGTATCAGTACGTCGACAGGGTTGATGAGAGCATTGATTATGAGCAGTTTTCTCAGTTCGCCCGACGACAGATAGTTGATTTTGCGTTCCTCCACTCCATGCAGGTGAAACATCCGGGTCAGCTCTTCCCACCGGGCGCTGTTGATTTTATCTCCGAGAATGTCGGCCACACTCGGCACCTCGTCATTCATCGTGGCCTCATACCGCTGCTGGTAATATTCTACATTAAGTCCCGGCAGCGAATGTATGTCGGAGAATTCGATTTTCTTTACCGACGGCTTCCCCAGTGGCGAGGTTATTACATTCGTGCGGAAATTCCACCCCTTTTCGAGTATGTTGCCTAATGTTGACTTTCCCGAACTGTTAGCGCCTATCACCACATTGATGCCCTGCACTATGTCCGTTTCGGCGGGATTGGCGAGCATCACCCCCGTATAGTATAATTTGGGGCTTTTGAGTTGTATTACAGGTGTCAGTGTCGACATTGTCGTTTATTTTATTCTGAGAGTATGTTTTATTTGAATTGGAACTTTAACCGTAGGCTTGCCGCTTATATCACGAATACTATAAGCGCGAAGACCAGTGTGAACGCCAACATGTTGAGCGCGGTCATCCCTAACAGCTTGTTGAGTTCGCGTCCGCTGCGTCGCAGCAGCGCGCACCACAGCATCGTGTGGCACCCTAAGTAAAGCGCCGGAGCCGCCCATATCGCGAAGGGCAGTTCGATGAACAGCGGTGCCGTCAGCATCATGGCAATCCACCCGTTCAGCAGATAGAGCGTCGAGGCGCATCTGCCGCCGAACAGCGTGGCTATCGTATGTTTGCCGGCCGCACGGTCATCCTCAATGTCACGGTAATTGTTCACAAGCAGTATATTGGCGCCCATAAGTCCTATGGCAAGCGATACCATCAGTATTGTCTCCCCGAATTGGTGTCCCATGATATAATACGTCATGTTGACAGGTATCACGCCGAAGAATATCACTACCGCAACTTCCCCCAAAGCGTGGTGCGACAACGGATACGGCCCCGCCGAATAGGCGAATACGCCTCCCGCTATCAGCAGCCCCACCGGGATAAGTTCCCACCCGCCCCATATTATCAGCACGCACCCTGTGATGCAGGCCGCCGCAAGACAAGCGATTGTGGCACGCAGCATCGCCTGCGGGGTGATGTCACCCTCAGTCACGCCGCGCCTCGGCCCCACGCGTCCCGGGCGGTCAAGGCCGCCGCGGTAATCGAAATATTCGTTCGCGAAATTCGATGAAATCTGCGCGAGCACCGCAAACAGCAGGCACAGCAGCGCGGGCACAATCTTGAAGCAGCCGAATATCTCGCCGAGAGCCATCGCGGCAATAACCCCCGCCACCGATACCGGAAGCGTGCGCAGCCGCATCGCCTCCACCCACACCTTGATTCTGTTCCCCCTTGTCTTATTCCCTCCGGCCATTCCGCCTCCCCCTGTCATTATGCTGTTTTGCTCGATTGACGACATCTCTTTTACCATCCTTGAGTGGGCCTGCCTGATTCTTTATAGTAAGCCCATCTGATTTTATACCCCCAAAGTTACTAAACTTTTTTCAATTTTATACTCCGATCAGGTCATACTTCTGCAAAACATCCGACGGATGATACGACAATTTCGCCTGCCGCAATCCCTCGTCACCCACATCCTCCTCACGGTTGCAGTAACGCAGCTCCGGATATTTCTCCATCATCGCCTTCACAAACAGGTGGAACACCGCCGTGCCCGCGCCCGACACCTCATGATCCATCTTCTCGATATGCACATACAGCGTGTCGCCGATTACCTCACCTACGGTGAAAGCCACGATATTGCCGCGTCCGTCATCGAGCCATGCGCCTTCAAATCCCGGCAGCTGTGCCAGATGTTCCATCACGTTCACCGTCATGTCGCGTTCCTCGATTGCCGTCAGCGACTGCATCTCCTCCGTGTTGTCCCATTTATAGAAGGCATTGAGTATCCGTGGCGTATCTTCCTCGCTTATGGTATGCAGTTGCGCCTCGGGATTGTCGAGCATGAACCGGTTCACGTGATTGCGTTTCTTGGAGTATTTCTTTCCCGAGAGTGTCGCTATTCCTTCCGCATCATAGAGGTAGTCAGCCCAGTCGGCAAGCGGTTCCACAGTCCACTCCCCGGCCTGTCTGAACTCACTGATGCAATCTTCGGGTATTGCCGAAAACCGTAGCGGGATACCATTCTGTTCGCAGTAATCCTTCAGCAGAGCCACCGACTCATCGAGCGGAAGCTCGCCTAAAGGCATCGAGAACGCCGGCCGTCCCATATCCTCCTCGCTCACTCCCTGTATGAAAAGTGTATGGCGGTATATGCAGTAGCTGTAATTGAAATAGTGCACCCACATGTATATCCCGCCCACGGTGTAGTCACACGTGCGCGACTTCGAATGAGTCAGAAACCGGCTTATAGCGCCCATGTCATCCAGCGTTATACGCTTGAACTCAAGCGGCGATATAATATCCCTGCTTCGCCTCATTCTTGAAAGAGGTGCGATAGTTGAAACAATTCTTGTTGACATAATGCTTATCGTTTATTTCATCTTTAGTTCATAGATAAAACATAATGTCACCCCTTCGTGTTCAGTACGGCTTCCTGTGAACCAATCCCGTCTCGACGTGTTATATAGGTGAGATTTTAATTAAAAAATAAGATTATGGCAAGAGAAAGTGTAGCCCTGTTGAAAGGGAAAATAGATGTGGCAAAAGTGCTCGACCAGCTCAACGCTGCTTTGTCTGAAGAATGGCTCGCATATTATCAGTATTGGACCGCGGCCAAAATGGTGGTCGGAGCGCAGAGAGTCGACCTGCAGCGTGAGTTTGAGCAACATGCACAGGAGGAATTGCACCATGCATCAATGATATGCGACCGCATTATCGAACTTGAAGGAGTGCCCGTACTGACACCGCAGGAATGGTTCAAACACGCCCGTTGCGTATATGACACCCCCACCGCATTCAACTCCGAATACTTCCTCAAGACTATCCTGATAGCCGAAGAGTGTGCGATGCGCCGTTATCAGGAACTTGCCGAACTTACCGAAGGCAAGGATTACATAACCAACGAGCTCGCCAAGAAAATCCTCGCCGAGGAAGCCGACCACGAACAGGACATGCAGGACTACCTTGACGACATCTCCACAATGCGCCGCCTCACCGACACCAAATAAATAAACAGACAGACAATAAGCAATACCCAATACCCAATAAAAAATCCCCCCAAAGTCATTAAAGTCGTTAATGACCTTAGAGTCCTTACCGACCTTAATGACCTTATTCCTAAAAAATACGGCTGCTTCCCGGAGGAGCAGCCATAATTATGAATTATGCATTATGAATTATGCATTAAAAAAGCGGGGCTGCCAACCGGCAGCCCCGCTTTTTTATGTAATCGATTAGAGAATACCTTGTGCCATCATGGCGCGTGCCACCTTCATGAAGCCGGCTACGTTCGCACCCTTGACATAGTTGATATATCCATCCTCCTCTTTGCCGAAAAGCGTGCACTGGTGGTGGATTTCAGCCATGATTGATTTGAGCTTGGCATCTACCTCCTCGGCGCTCCACGAGAGCTTCTGCGAGTTCTGAGCCATCTCAAGGCCGGATACCGATACACCGCCGGCGTTGGCTGCCTTTCCGGGAGCGTAAAGTATCTTGGCGGCAAGGAATTCCTTGATAGCTTCCGGAGTAGAGGGCATGTTGGCGCCTTCGCTCACTGCTATGCAGCCGTTGGCCAGAAGGGCGCGTGCCTCTTCGCCGTTAAGCTCGTTCTGCGTTGCCGAAGGCATTGCGATGTCGGCCTTTACCAAAGTCCAGGGACGCTGGCCGGCGTAGTAGGGGAGTTTGTACTCCTCGGCGAACTCGCTGATGCGGCCGCGGTATATGTTCTTGAGCTCGAACACGAATTTCAGCTGTTCATCTGTCATGCCGTCAGGGATGATTACCGTACCGTCAGAGTCGCTCATCGACACAACCTTTGCGCCGAGCTGCAGCAGCTTCTGTGCCGTATAGGTTGCCACGTTGCCCGATCCGGAGATGGCCACACGTTTGCCCTTGATGTCGATTCCCTTGGTGGCGAGCATGTTGAGGAGGAAATATACGTTGCCGTAGCCCGTAGCCTCCGGACGGATCAGCGAACCGCCGAATTCGCGTCCCTTGCCGGTGAAAGTACCGGTAAATTCGCGGGCCATCTTCTTGTACATACCGTACATGTAGCCTACTTCACGGCCGCCTACACCTATATCGCCCGCAGGCACGTCGGTGTCGGCACCGATATGACGCCAAAGCTCGGTCATGAAAGCCTGGCAGAAACGCATCACCTCCATATCGCTCTTGCCTCGGGGCGAGAAATCCGAACCGCCCTTTGCGCCACCCATGGCAAGCGTGGTGAGCGAGTTCTTGAATGTCTGCTCGAAAGCAAGGAACTTCAGGATTGACTGGTTTACCGATGAGTGGAAACGGATACCTCCCTTGTACGGGCCGATAGCGTTGGAGTGCTGGATACGGTAACCCATATTGTTACGGACAACTCCCTTGTCGTCAACCCACGATACGCGGAACGAATAAATTCTGTCAGGTATGCACAGACGCTCAATCAGGTTGTAGCGCTCAAATTCGGGATACTGGTTGTAAGTGTCCTCGATTGATGTGATTACCTCTTCTACTGCCTGAAGATATTCGGGCTCGTTGGGGAAACGACGACGCAGGTCGTCAAGTACTTCTGCTGCTTTCATCTATTTTATGATTTTATTTAAAATGAAGTTGTTTTTACCTTAGTTGTAACCTTCCTGCAAGGTCTTTCTGTATTTTGTTTGCAAAGGTAAATATTCTAATTGAAATACGCAACATTTTGCTACATTAATTTTAAAAATAAAGCAAAATTGTCATAAAATACCCGTTTTATCTAACAAATTCGAGCTTCCACACCACCTACCCGCAAAAAATACGCTCAACCCGCCTAAAGTAGCCATGGTAGCTAAAATAGCTAAAATAGCTAAAATAGCTACGTTAGCTACTTTAGCTAAAATACCCCCCCGCAAATTCAAAATTCCCCATTCAAAATTAAAAATTAAAAAAATGCCCCGCGGACTACCACAGGGCATCTCTCTGACATGAGAATTAGCTGGAAAAAACTCTCAATCGTCTGCTATGTTATTTATCCTTGTCGATAACAAGCCGTGCGCTCTGGAACACGCTGATGTCCAGTTTGTGCATTATCGTCATTATAGCCTTTGCAGCCTTTTCCGACACGCGGTTAGGCATAAGCAGCGGAGCGTATGCCGCGATACCCATCACACCGGGATAAACACCCGCTATCGCGCCGCCGAAACTTGACTTGGCAGGCAGACCGGCAGCCATGTCCCACGGCAATGTCATCTTGCGCGGGCCTTTCGCGGCCATCATACCCACTACATGTTTGGCGATTTCGCCGTCAAACACTATTTTACCTGTCACGGGGTTCACTCCGTCGGCAGCGATTGTGGCAGCCATCATGGCAAGCTGTTCGGTAGTAGCCGTCATCGAGCGGGCTCTTATATATAGGTCGGTCGACATTGTGGCATCGTCATACAGATAATAGCCGTCTTTCGCGAGCTGGTTCACGGTATCGTCGTCGACAGCTTTCTTCTTGAGAGCCTCATAAATCTTGTCATCGAGAAGTGGAGCGGAGCCCATCAGGTCGATCATGCGGTTCTCTATGAAATTCCATTTCGAGTCAGGGTCGCCTATCGGTTCTATTGCCGAAATCGCGCGTATGCCGTGGGCGCCGTGCATGTGCGGTTTGCCGGGCTGCGCGTTGCACGGGCAGTGTCCGCTTTTCTTTATGAGTTCCTCGGGCGTGTTCTGGCTCAGCAATATGGTCGAGAGGGGCACCTTGATGATACCTCCTAACGGCGATGCGGCGTCAGTGTCGCCCTTGCTGATTATAGTACCGTCGGCCAACGCTATAGTTATGCCGAATTTCTTTGGGTCGGTACCCTCGAGCAGCGGGTCTACGGTGCCTTCTTTTGACGATTTGAAACTCTCGAAAGCCTCCTCGACGGCGCTTTTTATCTCTGAAAGAGCTATTATTCTGTCCATAGTATTGTGTGTTTATATGGTTATATAAGTTATTTGTTTAAGCTATGTTTTCAACGCCTTTCATCTGTCGATGGTTTGCTAATAAAATTTAAAAGCTGTATTTCACCATCGCTTCGAGCCGGTTGGCAGTGCCATGTTCATGACTCATGTCGGTGCGGCGTCCGTGCAGATACTCGATGCCTACCTGCAGGTCGCTTATCGGAGTGTAGAAGCAGTTCACCACCGCATAATTGCCTCGGCGGTATGCGTCCGGACCCATATTCTCCTGGTCATACAGACGGCAGAAACTGTAGGTGCTCGACACGAATACGCGGTCCGACAGGTTGAGTCTCACGCCTCCTGCCACGCCGAACGACCCCGGGGCCTTCATCTTGCCGTCCGCGCCGTCGCTGATAAGGTCATATCCGAATTCCGATATATCATTGATGTAATTGGCTATGCCCTTGCCGTATACAGCCTGGTAATATACTTCGGCTATCGAACTGATTTTTGCCACACCGCTGAGCTGTACGCCCCATCCGGTTGCAAATCTGTTTTCCGCCTTGGCAAGATTGCGGTACGACAGCTGTCGGAACAGCGCCGATGCGCGCACATGGCTGTCACCTCCGGCCCATTGATATTGCACATACGCCGGTATATCGGGACAACGCTGGTTTATCGCCTCGTTGGCGCCAGGGGTCAGCGTATAGTCAGCCTGCGGAAGTTCGGCCGAAATAGCCACTGTGAAATGCTTGTCGAGGGGCACGCGGTATTGCAACAGCAAATTGGTGGCTGACACCGCACCCGACGGACCCTGATAGTCGATTGTCGGCGACCCCGAGGCGCCGTCCTCAAACGTAGAGCGCGCATAGCCCGCAGTCACGTTATGCAGTCTGATGTACGCTTTTTTCAGTTTGAATCCGTATGAATCGCCCGAGAAATTTCCCTGTACGTATGCATTCAATACGCCTAATTTGGTATTGCGCAGCAACTGGAACACAAGGTTGGTATGCGTGGCGTCGGCGCCCAGCCGGTTGCGCAGCGTCGGATTGGAAGGCACGGCGATGTTGTGGGTCACAAAACCGTTACCGTCGATAGCTCCGTCGAAATCATATTGCATCACACCCTCCACATATCCGCCGATACCGAACAATGTGTTCCCCTGTCGGTCTATCATGAGGAAGCGCGGCACACTTGCATCCTGAAAATGCATATCCGAAGTGTCATACAGCACTCTTACTACTTCACGGTGCACGCCGTTGGCGCCCCCCGTAATAACTATAGCCCTGTCAGGTACAGGCACATAATCACTCTCCGATTCAACCGCGATGGTTGTTATAGCCCTGTAATCGGCTTCGCCGGCCTCTGAAGATGCTGCTTCATTTGAGTTGGACTGGCTTTCGCTTGCATTGATGCTGGCGGTAGCAAAAAAAGCTAATCCGGCAACAAAAGCGCATTGTCTTAACGCTGTCATATAACAATTAATAAAAATGAAAATAAAAAATCACCGGCAGCAAAATTTGCCACTTTTTATACTATCTTTGGATTTTTTTATAAATCCTACACACAAAAAACATTCCGGCCCCGAATTAAGTTCATACCCGTACATTAAAGTCCCATCCCTGCCAAAAAAATCCTAACGACATAAGTGCACCATAATGGGGGATGGAATGCTTTTGACTTGAGTGGAGTGGAGTTGAGTGGAGCGGGGGCGTCTCGCCCCCGTGGTAACTCCATTTAATATCGCAGTGATATGGGCAACTCCCAGCGATATCCCCCTCGAAAAATAAAAAAGCTGCGGCCACCGTTGACAGTGGCCGCAGCTTATATGCGGTAACCCTCGCGCGGGCTTAGCGCGAAAGGGTGATATTGTTCTCCTTTGCGATGCGGCGCATGTTGAGTATGGCGTAGCGCATACGTCCGAGCGCCGTGTTGATGCTGACATTGGTTGCCTTTGCTATATCCTTGAAGCTCATGTCACGGAAAAAACGCATGTCGATGACTTCGCGCTGCAGCTGCGGCAACTGGTTCATTATATTGAGCACATCGGCTGAAATCTGTGAATCAATCAGGAAATCCTCAATAGTGTCCTCGGCAAGTTCCTTGCGGTTGAGGAGAGATAAGTCCATGTCATCTGCCGAAACGACACCGTTGGCTTTCTCCTGACGGTAGTAGTCGATGATATGGTTGTGTGCGATGCGGGTTATCCACGCCGAGAATTTTCCACTCTCGGTGTAACGCCCCTGCTTGATTGTCGTTATAGCTTTGACAAACGTCTCCTGAAATATATCGTCGGCAAGCTCGCGGTTTTTGACAATATTAAGTATATAGGAGAAGACACGGCTCTGGTGGCGTGTCAATAATGTGTCGAAAGCCTCGTTGTTACCATCGGCGTAGGCTGCAACCAACTGCTCGTCGGTGAGCCGTGTAAGATTCTGCATTACTATATTATAAGGTGTTAATAAAGAGTAATGATGGTCAATAGGCTGAATACAGGTTTAGTTAATAAATAAATCAATACAATAGGAAAACTACATAAAAACTCCTAATTCTTTTTCCGTAACTACAAATGTACGACATATTTCCCAAACCGCCAAGACAAATCATCCCCAATTAACCATTCTTAATAAATAATTACGACTTTGGAGGCAATTTTCCTCACATCCTCTCGTTACATCGTTCATTAAAAAATATTTACGTCCGATACAATAAATAAAGCCCTCCGGGCGTTATAATAGCAGACGTCACAAACAGATACCGGCGTCGTATCATTCACTACTAACACATTATGCCAATGAAAGAAATCTCTACTCCTGTTACCGTAACATCAGTGTCAGAAAAAGAAATTAAGATTGAAAAACCCGGACGCCGTGCCCTTGACTTCGTGCGCCAGTTCGCCCGCGTGTATCAGGCATCCCGCCTCCCCGGCCTCCCCGGAATAGTAATGAACTGACAACACCCCCCCGTGAAAATACAACCCTGCGCCGGCTCGACCAAGCCGGCGCATATTTTTCCGGCAGCGACCTCCCGCCATCAATATGTGAATGTTGAAAAATTATAATTAACGATCAAAAGCCGCCGCAAATTGTAGGGACGCGATTCAATGCTTACTTAAGCATAGATAGGGGCGGGGGCGTCTCGCCCCCGTGGTATTATTTTTACACGCTGAAAGTTACCACGGGGGCGAGACGCCCCCGCTATCTATGCATCTTACGTAAACAGCATTGGAACGCGATTTATCGCGTCCGCGCTATAGTTGTGATATTTAGTAAGTTCTGCAACATCCTCTGAGAATGGTTAAGCCCGTGCCGGGCGATTTGTGGTTAGCGATAAGGAAGATGGCGTAGATTAATACAGGTGGAACATGCGGTCCATCATCTGCCATTTTTCGTCGGCTGTGGCTTCGGCGGAGCAGTCCTGGAAACGTGACATGAACGTTTCCCACTCCTGTTGGCGGGGGAGCTTGGCAAGCCGTTCCATCGCCTCGTCCCAGTTGAAATCGAGCGGGGTCTCCACTATCATGAACAGCTTGTTGCCGAGGATGTAGATTTCCATCTCGAGGATACCCACCTCGCGTATACCGTCGATTACCTCTTTCCATATCACGCCTTCGGAATGTGCGTGGCGGTAGTCGTCGATGAACTTTTGGTCGCCCTCGCGCAACTGCATGGTGCGGCAGTAGCGCTTCACGGGTACGTCATATTGCTTTACTTTAAATCCTTCAGTCATAATCTATATAATTAATCTTGTCAATTTGTAGGGACGCGATTCATCGCGTCCCAATGCTGTTTACTTAATGGGTATAGATAGCGAGGGCGTCTCGCCCTCGGTGTATTATTCTTACACACCGAAAGTTACCACGGGGGCGAGACGCCCCCGCCCCTATCAGCGCAGCGTAAGTAAACAGCATTGAATTGCGTCCCTACAATGTTCTTATTGTTTTTGCAATGCTCTTTATGCTTTCACTTTGCGGGTGCGGTGACCGTATATCATCACTACGATGAAGCATATCAGCGGCAGCACGAACGAGACGTTGACCGCCGGCATGCCGAGTACGACGCCCTTGTCGATGATGCTTGCCTGAAGCGGGGGCAATACCGAGCCACCGAGTATGGCCATAATCAGGCCGGCGGCGCCGAATTTGGCGTCTTCGCCAAGTCCGTCAAGAGCTATACCGTAGATGGTGGGGAACATCAGCGACATACATGCCGACACTGCCACCAGGCAGTACAGTCCGCAGATGCCGTCGATGAATATCACGCCGAGGGTGAATACTCCGGCTGCTATCGCGAGTGTGCGCAACAATATTCCGGGATTGAAATATTTGAGGAGGAAGGTGCAGATGAAGCGCGAGCAGCAGAATATTATCATGGCTATGATGTTGTACTGCTGCGACAGCACTTCGGCGGCTTTCTCTTCCATGCCTTCACCTGTGAACACGCGTGTGCCGTACTGGATTATGAAAGTCCAGCACATAATCTGCGCGCCGACATAGAAGAATTGCGCTATGACACCTTCGCGGTAACGGCGCAGCCTGAATATGCGGCGCAGCGAGCCGAAGAAATTGATTTTCTTCGTCGGTTCGCCGCATTTCGGTATGCCCGAGAAACGTATCACAAGCAGCATCGCTATCACTATCGCCCCGATTATGAGATACGGTCCGATAAGTACCGAAAGGTCATGCTCCTTGACTGCCTCGAATGCGGCCTCGCCCATATTGGCGCGGTCGGCAGTGTCGGCGGGGTCAAGACGGTTCTGTATGAAATTCATTGCCACGAACATGCCGAGCAGCGACCCTACGGGGTTGAACGCCTGCGCCAGGTTGAGGCGGCGTGTCGCCGTATCCTCCGAACCCATTGCAAGGATATACGGGTTGCACGATGTCTCGAGCACCGACAGTCCGCAGGTCAGCACGAAGTATGCTATCAGGAATGGATAATACTCGCCCGTCTCCTTGGCGGGGAGGAACAGAAGCGCTCCGAAAGCGTACAGTCCGAGGCCGAGCAGCACGCCGGCCTTGTAGCTGAAGCGGCGTATGAATATCGCGGCGGGGAATGCCATTGCGAAGTAGCCTCCGTAGAAGGCCACCTGCACGAGCGCCCCCTCGGTGACACTCATACGGAAAATCTTGGAGAACGCCTTGACCATCGGATTGGTGATGTCGTTGGCAAATCCCCACAGGGCGAAGCAGCTCGTGATGAGCACGAAGGGCACCACGTAGCTTACCCCCTTGAAATGAAGTATCGAATTGTTTTCTGTATTTGTTTCAGTCTTCATGGATTGGTGTTTATGTCAGGTGAGTCTGTGTTTATCCCGTTACGGAGGTTAAATCGTCGCGCGAGGTCACTCGTCCGTCGGCTATTGCCTGCACGAGTATGTTTCCTATCGCGGTAGCCTCCACGTCGGCGGCTTCCACCTCGATGCCGGCAGCTTCGGCCGTAAGCCTGTTGAGGAGCTTGTTGCGGCTTCCTCCGCCCATTATGCGCAGCTTTTTCACCGGCGAGGGGAGGAATGTGTCGAGCTGACGGATGCCGCGTGCGTAGCGCTGTGAGAGCGACGATATGACGGTGCGGGCAAATTCGCCGCGGGTCGCCGGTATACGTAGCCCGTTACGGCGGCAATAGTCGGCTATAATGGTCTCCATGTCGGCTGCCGAGGCGAATACCGGGTCGTCGACATCTACCACGGTGTCTATGTCGGCGTTCTCGGCCTCATTGATAAGTTCTACTATACCTATCGGATTGCCCTTTTCGCTCCATGCCGCCATGAGGCGCTGGAGCATCCACAGGCCGGTGATATTCTGCAGGAAGCGGATACGTCCGCCCACGGCTCCCTCATTGGTGAAACCGGCGGCGCGTGCCTCCTCGGTCAGTACGGGTTCGGGCAGGTCGATGCCGAGCAGCGACCATGTGCCCGAGCTGAGCCATGCCGTCATGTCGTCGGAAGTGGCTGTGGCGAATACGGCGCTTGCAGTGTCGTGCGAGCCTACCGCGATGACCTCAACCGGGTAATCCACTCCGATTGACGCCGACACATCGCGTTTCAATACGCCACGCGATGTTCCCGGCATCACTATATCTCCGAACAACCGGCAAGGCAATCCCAATTTGTCGATAAAATCGTAATCCCATTGGCGGGTGCTTGCATTGAGAAGCCCCGAGGTCGAGGCAATGGTATATTCATTGGAAATACGGCCGGTCAGATAGAAACTGAACAAGTCGGGCATGAACAGCAGATGGCTTGCCGCATTTATCAGGACAGGGGCATCGCGATGCAAAGCCATCAGTCTGAACATGGTATTGATTGCCATCACCTGAGTGCCATTGACTGCATAATGGGCGCTTCGGGAATGGGTTGCATAAAACTCTTCAGGAATTCCTTCTACAGCTTCGTCGCGGTAGCATACGGGATTGCAGATGAGGTTGCCCTTGTTATCGATGAGACCGAAGTCGACGCCCCAGGTATCGATACCTATGCTCCGCAACCGCAGACCGGAAGCGACCGCCTTGCGCAGCCCTTCGAGCATTTCAGCGTAGAGCGACAGGAAATCCCAGTAAAGACGGCCCCCGCAGCGCACCTGCCGGTTGGGGAAGCGGTGTATCTCCACTAGCCTCAGCGCGTTTGCGTCATCGATTATGCCGGCAATGACGCGCCCGCTTCCGCCGCCGAAATCGACGGCGATGTAAGCGGGTGTGCCGGTTTTTATTTCAGTGCTTCTTGTCGGCATCATTTACCTTGTTTACCAAGAAAATAAGCATCAAGGTCATTAATCTCGTCGCGGGTGAGCGGGTCGACGTTATCACCGTTGAGCACGGCGATACGGCAGGCCATTTCGAAGAACATGGCGCGTTCCATCGCCTGGTTGAAATCCTTGCCGCATACCACCTGTCCGTGCTTGAGGAGCATGATGGAATTATGCTCGCGCATGGCGTCGACAACCGCTTTAGCCAGTTCGGGAGACCCGGGGCGGTAGTATGGTATCATTGGAATCTCCTCCCCGACATGGAGAGGGCATTCGGCTGTAAAATTGAATACTGTCGGACGATGTTTCATGCATGCCACGGCAGTAGCGTATGGCGACTGGAAGTGCAGCACGCAGCCTACATCCTCACGTTCGCGCATCACGCCGAGATGGAACACCGATTCCATCGACGGACGGATGCCGTTGAGCACTTCGCCGTCGCTGAAGCGGCACACCGACACACGGTCAGCCGTAAGTTCGGGTACCCATGAGCCGGTTCCCGATATAAGCACTTCGTCGCCGATGCGCCATGAGAGGTTGCCGCTGCTGCATACGGTAAGGCCGGCGCGTCCTACGCGCCGTGCCATTTCCACAAATTGGTTTATTTCTTGAGAAGTTGCCATATCCCGCATTATTTATAGATAGGACCGTAGTTCTTGCATGCGCGGTAGTCGGCGCCCTCTTTGTCCATGCCGAACGCGTTCCATGCGGCGGGACGGAATATCTTGTCCTCCTCGACATTGTGCATGCACACAGGTATGCGGAGTATCGATGCGAGGGTGATGAGGTCCTGGCCGATGTGGCCGAACGAGATGGCACCGTGGTTGGCACCCCAGTTGTTCATCACCGAGTATACGTCGCGGAAAGCGGGTTTGTCGCACAGACGGGGCACGAACCATGTGGTGGGCCAGGTCGGGTCGGTACGCATGTCGAGCGCCCGGTTGATTTCGGGATCGATTTCCACTGTCCAGCCTTCGGCAATCTGAAGCACCGGACCGAGACCCTTGATGATGTTGAGGCGTGACATTGTCACGGGCATTCCGCCTTTCGAGAGGAAGTGCGACGAGAAGCCTCCGCCGCGGAAGTAGTCGCGGTCGGCGGGATACCATGTAGTGGCTTTCAGACATGCTTTTACGTCATCTTCAGTCACGTCGCCTACCTGTTTCATTACGGGATTGCCTTCGGCATCGGTCATTTCGCCGGTAGCGTCGAGGGTTGTGGCGCCTGAGTTGATGAGGTGGATGATACCGCCTGCGGCACGGCCTGTAAGTTCTTTGCCTGTGACGCGTTTCACGGCCTCGGGGCTCCAGTAGGTACGCACATCGGAGAATATCTGGGCTTTACCTGTCAGGAGATGGCCGAAGAGCATTGCCACACCGTTGCATGAGTCGTTTTCGGTAGCGAGTACGAACGCTTCGCGTATGCCGTTCCAGTCAAACGAGGTGTTGAGCAGGGCTTCCGAGTAGTCGCCGTTGGGGTAGAAGTCGGTCCACTGGCGCTGTCCCTGGAATCCGGCTGCGATTGCGTTGTGGCCGAGCGATTCCTCTTTGAATCCCATTTCGAGAAGTTTGGGGTTGCCTGTCATGAGGTCGCGCATGATGATGGTCATCTTGACGATGAATTCCCAGTCGGCGTCTTTCTGCTCGCGGGTCTTGCGTTTTTCGGGACGGTTCTTGAAGTCTTCACCCTCGTTGACCTTGCAGTGCTCGCGAGTCCAGGCCATAGCCTTCTCGTATTCTTCGTGGTCGTAGATGCCTTCGGTCATGCGGCGTATGATTTCGGTCAGGTCAATTGACTCGCAACGCATGCCGAGATACTCCTCGAAGAAGTCGGGATTGACAATCGAGCCGGCGATACCCATCGATACGGAACCCATCGACAGATAGGAGCGGCCGCGCATGGTGGCCACGGCGATGGCGGCGCGGGCGAAGCGCAGTATCTTTTCAGCCACGTCGTCGGGGATGGTATTGTCGTCGATGTCCTGTACGTCGCGTCCGTAGATGCCGAATGCGGGCAGACCTTTCTGGGCGTGGCCGGCGAGTACGGCTGCGAGGTATACGGCTCCGGGTCGTTCGGTACCGTTGAAGCCCCACACGGCTTTGGGCCAGTAGGGATTCATATCCATTGTCTCGGCACCGTAACACCAGCATGAGGTGACGGAGATGGTCGCGCCAACACCCTCACGCTCGAATTTTTCGGCGCAGGCTGCGCTTTCGGCCACTCGGCCTATCGTGCCGTCGGCGATGACGCATTCCACGGGAGTGCCGTCGCCATGACGCATATTTTTAGTGATGAGTTCGGCCACGGCTTTGGCCAGGTTCATGGTTTTCTCTTCAAGGCTTTCGCGTACTCCGCCCTGACGTCCGTCGATAGTGGGGCGTATGCCGATTTTAGGATACTTTTTCATGATTGTAACAGTATTATAAGTTAGATTTGTTGTAATGTCGGTCGGATAAGCCGTTTGGGCTATGTCGGTCTGTCGTATGCAGGGCGCTTACGCCCGCGTGTTCTGATGCAAATTTAGCATATTTTCTCCATTGCGAAATGAAAAAAATGCGTCATTCTTTACTACAAATGCTCTCTATTTGTAATATCCCGTGTCGTATCGCGCCACAATGCTGTTTTGCTTAAGCGGAGTTGTGTGGGGCGGGGGCGTCTCGCCCCCGTGGTAACTTTCAGTGTAATAAGAATAATGCCACGAGGGCGAGACGCCCTCTCCCCACTCCATGCTCCTTAAGTAATCAGCATTGCATCGTGTCTGTACATTACGACGTAACCGTCCGAAAAAAGCCGGCTTGATTTTTATTTTCGGACCGGAAAATATATTACTCTTCAGAAAAGTTGTATGGCAGAAGGCATTTTAATTGCTCC
>MNQK01000010.1 GCA_001915385.1 Bacteroidales bacterium 52_46
CTAAATTACTAAATATCAGCGATATTACCAAAAGAATCGGCAACTTTTTCAAGCTGCCGATTCATCTTTCTTAAGCCTTTCTTATCCCGAATTCGCGTTTTTAATTAATTATTAAATTTTTTAGGTATGAAAAAGATTATTTTGATGGCAGTGATGTCGGTGATGACACTGACTGCCGCAGCTCAGAATTTGTTTGTAGGTGGTTCGGTAGCCGCATGGCGCAACCACGATGACAAAGTGACTACTATCACGATAGCCCCCGAGGTCGGCTACAACCTCAACAGCAACTGGGCAATCGGTACAGTACTTGGCTGGACCAATATCCATCGCTCGGAAATCACAGGCAACCTCGTTGACTTCGACCCGTACGCACGTTACACTTTCTTCAAGAAAGGTATGGTATCACTCTTCGTTGACGGTGGTGTCGACCTTGGCTTCGGTAAGGTGTCATACGACGGCGAGGACAGCGATACAGCAGTAAAATACGGCATCGGTTTCAAGCCGGGCATCGCTCTGGCGCTCAATGACCGTTGCAGCATTGTGGCACATGCAGGATTCCTCGGCTACCGCGGCACCAACGATGCAGCCAAGGACCTCCTCGACAGCCACTATGAAGGCTGGGGATTTGACTTCTCGGGCTATAACCTCTCATTCGGTTTCTATTACAACTTCTGATCGCCACAACATTGACGACAATACAAAATGGGGCGCACCTTACTACATGGTGCGCCTTATTTTGTATAAGCGGAATGGAGCGGGGGCGTCTCGCCCCCGTGGTATTACTTTTATACACTGAAAGTTACTACGGGGGCGAGACGCCCCCGCTCCACTCAGATTAGGTTAATAGCATTGGGCTGCACCCCGGTGCAGCCGCAAAGCAGCTGATAATCAGCTCTTGCTATCGGCTGCTCCGGGGAGCAGCCATACATCATGCGACCGTCAACATTAGTTCAGTAACGCTCCGGCTCCATTAAAACAGCATTGTTGTGGACTGTAAATTATAGTTATGACATCACCTCAGGCAGTAAAGAAATCGGAGCCGCCTGAGTGTCAGGCAGCTCCGATTATCTTTGCTTAGTGTCAGCAAGCGATTAGCCCGGAATGATTGCTTCAGAGGGGCATACTTCAGCGCATGAACCGCATTCGATGCAAGTGTCGGGATCGATGTGGTAGATATCGCCTTCAGAGATTGCCTCTACGGGGCAAACGGGCAAGCAAGTGCCGCAAGCTACACATTTGTCAGTAATTACGTAAGCCATAGTTGTTTTGGATGTTAGATAATTTATACTTAGAAGTCTGTAGTTGTCGTGATTGACGATACAAATTTAAATGTTTTATTTTGAATTATCAAAGAAAAAGTCCCTCTTTATTGTCAAGTGGGTCATATTACTTTGCATTTTGGGTATGAGGCAAGCTCTTAATTCTTATTCAGGTATCGTCCCTTGCCGCAGGTGGCTTTGCCGTATTGCACGGCGGCGACGGGGCATACGTGGTAGCAGCGCAGGCACAGCGCGCAGTCATTGCCCCAGCACGGGCGCCGGCTGTCGTCCATGGTGATGTTGCCGAGCGGACAACGGCGTGAGCAGAGTCCGCATCCCGTGCAGTCGGCCGTGGCGTGGAATGGCTTGGGGCTCATGGCGAAACGTCTGAACCACGGATATATCACATTGCTTTTGAACCATGCGAAGCGTCCCTTTATGACATCGTCGTCCGTTTCGCCGTTTTTGATGCGGCGTGCGATTTCCGCGACACGTTGCTTCGACGCTTCGAGTTTTTCCCGTGCCAATGCTTCGGGGTCGACGTCAAATCCTTTCATCAGCGTGTAGGTGTTGGGCATTATGACCGTCGATGCCGATGCGGCAGTCCATCCCCGACGCTCTATCAGTTTTCTCCATTGTCGTGCAGTCAGCCCGGCATCGTCACCGCATGTGGCGACCAGATGGTGTTTCGCCGCCAATATTCCGTTCAATTTGGCTTCCCGGATAAATTTCGCGACCACGGGAGGAACTCCCCAGCTGTAGACGGGGAATACCCATACTACGGCCTTGCAGGGCTGCTTGGCCTTGATTTCTTTCTTTTTGAGCACTTCGCCGCACATCTCCACGACATCATCGTCGCCAAGCAGCGACGACAGACGCACGGCAATATCGCGGCTGTTGCCCGTACCCGTAAAATATATTATCATTTTCCCGGTGTATAGAATAAAATTATCGTATGACGACCTGCGTGGCGCCGAAGCCGTATTCACGGAACGAAGCGTCGCTGACGTCGTGCCCTTTGTATCGGTGTGTAAGTTCCTTGAGCAACGCCTGACGCAGCACGCCTTCGCCTTTGCCGTGGATAAATACTATCTTGCGTCCGTGGTTATGCAGATTGGCGTCCATCACTTTGCGGAATTCGTCAATCTGGCGGTTGAGCATGTCGGCGCGGCTGAGCCCATGGGTGTTGTCGAGCAGTTCGGTGATGTGGAGGTCGACCTCGAGTATATCGTTCTTCGGAGGACGTGACGATTTGGAAACATTGCGCCGGGTGTTGTCGGCGGCATCGTTTTTCTCGCGCATCGCATTTTGCAGTTCCTTGGGGTCAACGGTTATCACCGACGGTGTGCGGTCATCTTTCATTATGTCAATAGCAATGACCGGTTCGTCAAAATATGGATTGCTCTTGAAGCAGTGAAGCCTGAAGAATTTCGTATTGTCAATCTTCGTCTCGAACGATACCGGAGCCTTGCACTCGTATGCCTTGTTGTCCTTGTAGGCGATGAACTGGATAAGCGCACGGTCTACGGCATTGAGCTGCGAGGAGGCGAAGGTGCACATCGTCAGTACGATGTTGGGCTCTACGGTGCCCGCACGGCGTAGAGTCCATCCGCTTTCATTCTCTGCGCGTGTGGCGAACGTGAAGCTGATGAAATAGTTTGAGTCGTTGACGAGCACGGCGTCAAACTCCGAGTTGGACAACGATTTGAGATCCGTAGCCTCGAAAGCCATGACGAGATTAATCCTGTCGCCGCCGGGAGTCTCTATCCTCGGCAATTCCGGCTCCGGTGCTGCCTTGACTGAAGGTGCTGCCTGCTGCGGAGCGTTTTTGGCTGCCTGCGCGGCATTTACTTTTGATGCGGCTGATGCCTCCATCACTACGACACACTCGCGCAGCAATGCCGGCACCTCAAATCCGTCCTGGTCCTCCACATGGGCTATGCCGTTTTCGATACGGACAATACGGCCTCCGCCGGTGCTGTTGAGAAATCTAACTGTATCGCCTACTTTTGCCATTTTATTTCAAGTTTAAATTTACATGTGTTTGTGCTACATCTTGACCCTGTCGGGGTGCGATGCTATGAATGATTTCCACGACGAAGCTCCGCGTGCCACGGCCGGTTTTGCCGATTCGTAGAAATGGCAGAGTGCGGCACCGAGAGCGTCGGTGGCGTCGAGCTGCGGCAGGAGGCTTGCGTCGGGTATGTCGAGTATGCGACGGAGCATCTCCTTGACCTGCTCCTTTGACGCGGCGCCGTTGCCCGTTATAGCCATCTTGATTTTGCGCGGCTCGTATTCGGTTATCGGCACGTCGCGCGACAGAGCCGCTGCCATAGCCACTCCCTGTGCGCGTCCGAGCTTGAGCATGGACTGTACGTTCTTGCCGAAGAACGGAGCCTCGATGGCCATCTCGTCGGGGAGGTACTGCTCTACGAGGCCGAGGACGCGTTCATATATGCGGCGCAGGCGCAGGTAGTGGCTCTCGAACTTGTTAAGCTCGATGATACCCATCGCTATCAAGGCCGGTTTCTTCCCCCTGATACCGAGTATGGCATAACCCATCACGTTGGTGCCCGGGTCGATACCTATTATTATCCTGTCCCATTCCTTGAGGCTGATGTCCATAGCCGTGTGCCGTGAGTTGTTTCTCGTTTATATTATACGCATCGGAGTGGTGAAGTACACCACATTCTGTCCGTAGCGTCTGTGCAGTCCGTTGAAAAATTCCTGACCCTCATGCTGAAACCATTCCATTGCCTTGTTGAGGTCGTCGGCTTTGCCCTGCAGCGTGAAGCTCTTGCAGTCAGGGTCGACTTCCACAAGTATTTCCGCCATCACGATGTCGGTGAAAAGCGATGATCCGGTCATCAATGGCATAAGGATAGTGCGCACATCGCCGATTATAGCGTCGGCAATCGGCTTGGCGGCATGAAAGGAGGTGTTTATCAGATGCATGATAAATGTTGTTTAACTGTTATTTCAGAAGCAGGGAGCCGTCACCGTAGCTCAGGAACCGGTAGCCGTGACCCAAAGCGAAGTCGTACATCGGGCGCCAGTCGCCGCCTGTGAATGCCGATACGAGAAGCAGCAGCGTGGAGCGCGGCTGATGGAAATTCGTGACCATGCCGTCGACCACGCGATAGATGTAGCCCGGAGCGATGATGATGCGTGTGGCCGAAATGAGCACGTCAAGCCCGTTGTCGTCGAGCCACTTCAATATCTGCCTGAACGCTTCACTGCGCGACAGAGCGGGGTGGGTGTCGGAATACGGATACCATTGCGGCACCTCTCCGGGAGTCTTGCCCTCGCTTATAAGGCAGCCTATATGGTAGAGGCTTTCGAGCGTACGCACCGAAGTCGTGCCTACGGCAATGATTTTACGGTCGGTGGCGGCGAGTTCGGCTATGAGGGAACGGTCCACGGCAATCCATTCGCTGTGCATCACGTGCTCGCCGATGGTATCGCTTTTGACCGGCTGGAACGTGCCGGCGCCGACGTGCAGCGTCAGTTCGCGCCGTGGTATGCCGCGTCGCGATATACGGTCGAGCAGTTCGTCGGTGAAATGCAGTCCGGCGGTGGGAGCGGCCACGGAGCCTTCGATATGGCTGTATACGGTCTGATAGTCGGTGCTGTCGGCCGCTTCGGTAGAGCGGTTGAGATAGGGCGGGATAGGTATCTCGCCGGCCGAGGAGATGATTTGCGAGAATGTGACGTCGCTGTTGTCCCAGCTGAATTTTACCACCGACGTATTGTCGTGGCGCGACATCCGTTCGGCAGTTAGGGTGACAGCAGCTCCGTCTATGATTATGCGTGCTGACAGTGTCCCCGCTTTCCATCTTTTGGAATTGCCTACGAAGCATATCCATGAACATTCGGCTGTCGAGGCGAAATTGCATGCGTAGTCGGCGGGCGTGTGCGGCTCCAGGCAGAATATCTCGATAAGCGCGCCGGTGCTGTCGGCGCCTTTATGGAAGCGCAGACGGGCGTTGATTACGCGGGTGTTGTTGTATATCAGCATCGAGTCGGCCGGGAGCAGGCTGTCGAGCTCCGAGAATATATGGTCGGAGACGGAGCCGTCGCCACGGCGTACAAGCAGCTTGCACGCATCGCGCTGTTCCAGCGGGTGGCGGGCTATCCGCCCGTCGGGGAGCGGATAGTCGTACTCCTCGATATTTATCTCTTTTACCTTGTTGTCCATCAGGAATTATGTTTTACCGGTTCAGGTTGCCTCCGCTATTTTACTTTGATACGTTGACCGACCCGGAGTTTCGAACTGTTAATGCCGTTCAGTTTCTGGAGTTTTTTTACTGTCGTTCCGTAGCGGCGGGCAATCTTTGACAACGTTTCGCCTTTTTTTACCTTGTGGTATACGGGCTTTTGGGTAGCGCTGCCGTTTTGACGGGCTTGCTGTACGGGCGTCTTTTCTGCCGGTTTTACCTCAGTATTCTCTTTCTCTTCCTCGACCTGCTGTGCGGTAGGTTTGCGTGAATTGAATGTGGACTGTATGCGGTGGCGCACCTCAAGAGCTTCAGGACTGTCGTCGGAAACCCTTACCGTGTCGGGGGTTGCCGCTGTTTCGTCGGCGACTGTGACAGCGGTTTCTACGGCTTCGTCCTCCACGTCTATGTCATTTTCAGGCATATTGTCGTCAGGGTTATCGTCGGCGGTAGCATCATTGTTGTCAGCGTTGCCGGGCTCAGCGCTTTCATTTGTATCCGGCGCGGCAAGTTCCTCAGTCACGGCTGAAGTCACGTCGGCTTCAGGCGCGGTTGAGGCTGCGATTTCCGTCGGCGTGCATTCTTCCTTGGGTTCTTCCGGCTTCAGGGTCTTTTTGGTGATGACAATTTTTATGGTGCGTCCGCGGCGTAGTGTCTTTATGCCGTTGGCTTTTTTGATTGACGCTACAGTCACCCCATATCGTTTGGCGAGCTTGCTGAATGTGTCACCTTTCCTGACCTTGTGAAATTTGATTTCTTCGGTGATGATGTATTTGCCGTCATCGCTTACCTTTGACGCACCGGTGGCAGGCTCGACAACACCGCGCCTCGTATATTTCTCGGCATCGTGGGCCACGATGCTGTCTTCCGAGATGATATAGCATAGAGCCTGATGGGAGGGGAGCACGAGAGGGTAAGCCTTTATGTCGCCGGGGATAACATCCTGGCGGTATTGCGGATTGAGCGTGCGGATTTCTTCGATAGGGATGTCGAGCACATCGGCAATCTGCTGGAAATAGACACGTTTCTTGACGTAGACGGAGTCGGTAAGTATGGGGCGGCGCGCCAGCATAGGTGATATATTATGCTTGTCATAATAATTCATCGCATAATTCGCGGCTATGAAGCATGGTACATATCCGCGCGTCTCGGCCGGCAGGTAAGGATATATTTCCCAGAAATCTTTCTTCTTGTCTTCGCCGGCGCGGCGGAGTGCCTTGTTGACATTGCCCGGACCGCAGTTGTAGGCGGCTATGGCAAGCGACCAGTCGTTGTATATGTCGTAAAGTTGCCTGAGATAACGGGCCGCCATACGCGAGGAGCATATCGGGTCGCGGCGTTCGTCGACGAGCGAGTTGATCTCCATGCCGAGTCCGCGGGCGGTCGGCAGCATGAATTGCCACAGGCCTGTCGCACCGACGGGCGATACGGCATTAGGGTTGAGCGCCGATTCCACTATTGGCAGATATTTCAGTTCCAGAGGCACACCTTCCTGTTCAAGCGCCTGCTCGAATATGGGCATATAGTATGTCGACATGCCGAGCATGCTCTCCACGAGCGAGCGACGGCGGTCGACGTACATCTTGATATATGATTTTACTACGGAATTGAACGGCATCTCTATCACCGTAGGCATTGCCATCAGTCGCTGCACGAACTCTTCGTCGGTAGGCGTCACCGGCGAGCCAGTGCCGTAATCGTTTTTTGCCAGTTCGGTATAGTTCTGCATGTACCAGTTCTGCATCATCAGGTGTGTGTCTGCCTCGAAACTGTGGGGGTAGACAATATGCGGGTCGGTGATGGTGTCTCTCACCGACAGGATGTCGGCTCCTGTAGCTGCTGCGGCGGTGAATGCTACGAGCATTGCCGAGGTTATGTTCCGTAATATCTTGTTTATCATGAGTGGTAGTATTGTTTATGCGTATGGTTCAAGGCATATCAGAAAGTTATCGCCCATTGCAGCCCCATTGACGGCAACCGTGTGCGTCCGTCCTGTATCAGTGACGGATATACCTCCATCGACAGGTCGGGCGATATGTCGAAATGGGCCAGTGAAGCATCGACGTATGCGTCGACGATTGCAACCAGATACACCGCCACCATGCCTATGATACAAAGGTCGCGGTTGCGGCGGAAGTAGTTTTTGCGCGAGCGCAATATATTTGTGAGCCATGTCTTGTCGAGATCCTCCTCCTTCACGGTCGATGGGAAGAAATCCATGTAGCTGCGTGTGGTGGGGTCGTTGTCCATTATGTCGGCGTATGCTTTGGTATAGTCGGTGAGCATGCCGTTGTTCCAGCTTGTGGCGTAGCCGAGCCCGAGGTATCCGCCGACAATGAGCGGCAGTTTCCAGTAGCGTCGGTTGTATACCTGTCCGAGTCCCGGAAAGAGTGCGGCAAGCCATACCGCTTTGGTCGGATTGGGATTGAATTCAATAGTCCGCGGTACCCATTCGTCGGTTATTTCGGCAATGGAGTCGGGCAACGCGGCATTTACCACTTCGACAGTATCGACAGGTACGAACTTGACGCGGTCATTTGTCGTTAATATGCGTTCACCCTCTATTTCCGATCCGGCCGGCAGCGGGGTTTCCCCGACGGGAATATCCTGCGGCAGCGGGGTATCGTCATCGTCGGCCGAAGCAAATGCAAAAGAATTTGAAAAAAGGTTAAACGGGAACAGCAACAAGGCCGCCAGGAACGACAATAGCGCTTTCCGGCAGCCGGTGACTGTAAATTCTTTTGTTGTGGCTTTATCTTTTCTCATTGCGTAAATGGCTGAGTGATAGAAAAATGCTGTGATAAGGCTGCATTTCTGACGACTCATGCCTATTGTTCTTTTGATTTCAGACTATCAAAGATAGTAATTAATTTGGCAAGTTCGTCCTGATTTTTGAACGGGAATGTGATTTTGCCTTTGCCCGAGTTGTCGCACGCAAACTGTACGGGGGTATTGAATGTGGATGAGAGCTGACGTCGCAGCATCTCGAAATCGCGGTTGGACGCCGTTTTTGCTTTCTCCTTCTTCGGGGCGCTGTCGGCAAGCTGGTAGGCTTTTGCAAGCTCCTCCACGCGGCGCACCGACAGTCCCTGGCGTATAATCTCGTTGTACAGTTTCAGCTGCAGAGCCGGGTTGTCGATTGACAGCAACGCGCGTGCGTGACCCATGTCGAGGCGTTTGTCGCGCAATCCGAGCTGTACTTCGGCCGGCAGCCGCAACAGGCGCAGGAAATTGGCTATCGTGGCGCGCTTCTTGCCGATGCGTTCGCTTAGCCTCTCCTGTGTCAGATTGTATTGGTCGATAAGTTTCTTGAACGTCAGCGCAATTTCGATGGCATTGAGGTCCTCGCGCTGTATGTTCTCGATGAGGGCCATTTCGGTAAGTTCCGAGTCATTGGCGGTGCGTATGTAGGCCGGTACGGTGGCAAGACCGGCCTTGATTGCGGCGCGGTAACGTCGTTCACCGGCTATAATCTGGTACTGGTCAGGACCTATCTTGCGCAGCGACAGCGGCTGTATGATACCGATTTCACGTATGGATACGGCGAGGTCGTTGAGCGCTTCCTCGTCGAATGTCGTACGTGGCTGGCTCGGGTTGGGGGTTATGGCGTCGAGGGCTATCTCGTTGATGACCGACGAACCGCGTGCGGGAACATCGTCCATGGCTATGAGCGAGTCGAGCCCGCGGCCTAATGCGTTGCGTTTGGGTAATGACATTGTAGTGAATGTGTTATGTATGGATTGATTGGCTCAGTATTGTCAGCGGCAAGTCAGGGGCATGCCTGCCGGTTCCTGCTGATAATCTCGCGGGCAAGCATGATGTGGGATGTGGCGCCGCGGCTTTCAGGGTCGTAGAGTATGGCGGGCAGTCCGTGTGACGGCGCCTCGCTCAGACGTATGTTGCGCGGTATTACCGTGTCAAACACCATATCGGCGAAATGCCCTTTCAGCTCCTCGTAAATCTGGTTGGCAAGGCGCAGGCGCGCGTCATACATCGTGAGCAGGAAGCCTTCGATTTCGAGCGCGGGGTTGAGCTTCGATTTTATTATGCGTATGGTGTTGAGCAGCTTCGATATGCCTTCGAGGGCGAAGTATTCGGCCTGCACGGGGATGATTACGGAATTGGCTGCCGTCAGCGCGTTGACCGTGATGAGACCGAGCGAGGGTGAGCAGTCGATTAATATGTAGTCGTAGACCGGTTTGAGCGGTTCGAGCAGATTGGCGAGCACGCGTTCGCGGTTAGGCTTGTTGATGAGTTCTATCTCCGCTCCCGCGAGGTCGATGCGCGAGCCGACAAGGTCGAGATTGTCGACACATGTCTTTACCTGGGAACCGTCTATGGGATAGCCGTCGACGAGACATTCATATATGGAGGAGGTCATTGAGCGCGGCTCTATGCCGTAGCCTGATGTGGCGTTGGCCTGCGGGTCGGCATCGATGATGAGTGTGCGTTTGCCTGCCGATGCAAGTGATGCTCCGAGATTGATGGTTGTAGTCGTCTTACCGACGCCACCTTTCTGATTGGCGATTGCGATAATCTTTCCCATGTGTAATTCAGATTGTAAAATGTTTCACGGTGCAAATAAACGATATTTTGCCGGCATTACAAAGTTAATAATCCTCAAAGAACCAAATATGTTGATAACTGTTGATGATTGTAGATAAGTGCCCGTGGAACATTCCGCCGATTTGACTTTTTCGCCGATATTCAGTATCTTTGTTACGGAAAGGGAAACCTAAAAAAGATTCAATTATGGAAAGACCTCTTATACTTATAAGCAATGACGACGGTATCGCTGCCCCCGGAATACATGTGCTGGCGCGCATAGCTCAGCATCTCGGTGATGTTTATATCGTAGCGCCGGCCACCCCGCAGTCGGGCATGTCGTCGGCGATGTCGGTCAATGTGCCTTTGCGCATAAAGCAGCACGACAATACCGATTACAATGACAATGTGAGGATATTCAGTGTCACGGGCACTCCTGTCGACTGTATAAAACTCGCCATGCATCATATCCTCCCGCGTAAGCCCGACATGATGCTGTGCGGAATAAACCACGGTTCCAATGCCGGTAACAATCTTATTTATTCCGGTACGATGGGCGCCGTGATGGAAGCATGCATGATAGGTATTCCTGCCACAGGATATTCGCTGATGCACCATTCACTGGCCGCCGACTTCTCGCAGACGCTGCCGTATATCGAGAAAATATCAAAGGCCGTGCTGGCAGGCGGTCTTCCTGAAGGCGTCTGCCTCAATGTCAATTTCCCGGCCAAAGTGGCCATCGAAGGGCTTAAGATAGTGCGTTCTGCCAAAAGCCACTGGACGGAGGAATACCGCGAATACACCGACCCGACAGGGCGACCATTCTACTGGCTTACCGGAAAGCAGATCAACGACGAGCCCGATGCCACCGACACCGACCTCTACTGGCTTGGCCGCAATTACGCAACGGCAGTACCCGTAACTCCCGACCAGACAAACGTATCAGCCATAAAGGCAATCGCTGCGATAATCGGCTGAAAAAACTTAAAATTGGCAGTCAAAAGCACAACAACTTGTAGATAGCTGTATCAAAATTTTAGATACTGTTTCTATGAGTGTGTCTTCTCTCAGACACACTCATAGAAACAGTATCTGTATGTAGGAGACATGCTGATTGTGCTGAAACCATAGGCGATATCTTGAAAAATTAGGCGGAAATTGGTCGAAATTACGACACATTTCGACCTTAATGGGTCCTATTGGGCCGTAAAAAGGTCGTAATTCATAAATAAGGTCATATTACGACCGTATTATCCACTTTCTACCTTTAGTTGTGATTAATTGATTTTCATTCATTTCAACAAGTAATTTGCCAACCATGCGTAGTTGTTGTTCATCTGTTTTGTTGGAAGGCAACACATCTCTCAAGTATTCATAAATGCTATCCCTTTTCGCACCTTCATTGCCGGCATTCTTAAGATATTGCAGAATCATCTGACGAAGTTTCTCCTTATCCAATCCTTTTGTCTTGGTATACGAAGGTAGTTGGTGCGTATTTTTCGCAACACCTAATGAGATGTTATAGTTTGGTGCCTCTCCCTCAATCAGTCCTCTGTATAAAAGGTTTTTTGCCACATCCTCATGTATGAGCCGGCCTTTCTGCACAGCATCAAGCGAGATACAATCCCATAGTGAAAGGGTATTGTCCGTTTTCAATAAGTCAGTATATCGCTTATTTATTTCGTTGCCATAGATACGTACTACCACTTTCTTCTTTGTCGCATCAATCTCGTAATCCGGCATAGGGAAATGTCTGCGCCATTGCTCGTTAAACATCTTCTTGATACCTCGACTCACAGTATCAATCATATTGAAGTCAACCATTGCCTTGCATAGGCACTCGTTGCGGAAATAGCTCTGAGATTCCTCATTTCTCAATGCATTCTCCAATGTACCGGGAAGGAACGTACCTGCATTGGAATAATACAAGCAGCCGGGGTTCTCCACAAAGTTGATACGTTGCTGTAGTGTATAATCTTGATGTGCAATACAGTTATGGAGTGCTTCACGTATGGTGTAGTCATCATACTGTTTCATTGTATCGGGAAACAGTGTACCTCCGGGCATCTCACGCAATGTCAGGTTTTCTATTTTTGAGAGTATTTCATCTACGGTCAATATGAATGGAACAGTGAAATGTTCGTAGTCCACCACATCCTGATGAGCATCACGGCGAGTCCATGTCACCTGTGCAACGGCAGGACGAAGTTTGAAGGCTGATTCATATTTACCAAGTAGAATGATGGCTGCGCGGGTAATACCTCCATTCTTTGTTAGTCCACATTTCCCGAGGAATGTCTTTACATCCCAAGCGTTTACTTCCGTTGCAGGTATGCGACTGTGTACCTTCTTGAACATCATGCGAGCCTTGGCAATAGCGACCTCGTCAAGGTCCTCAGCAGTAGCATCGGGAACAATTTCGGCAGACCAGTCCTTTGTCATACTTATTGGCTCGTCCAGAATTACATTCATCCGTTCTGCTGTAAGTTCCACGAGAGAATCTTCTATTCTCTGCCAAGCCCTTTTGTGAGCCAATACAGGACGGCGAGGGAGATGCTTGGGAATATGGATAATCCATACCCTCTTCCTGGTATCATCTGTCACAAACTCCTCAATGAACAATCCTTCAGATGATAGATAAGTACACTGTTCTGTAAGTTTGAATGTTGCTGATTGTGGATTGGCAGGTTGTCCGTTGAAAGTAAGCCTTGAAATATCAGTCCCTACAATTTCAAGGGTATTGTCCTTTACCCCAATCACAAGATGTCCTCCCTCCATGTTGGCAATAGCCGACACGTAGGAAATCACATCATTCTTCTCGTCACCACAGAACGAGTTTTTCAGATTCTTAAATTCCTTCCACTCGCAGCAAGCGTTCTCCTGTGAGTACTCACGGAGGAGGTATTGTTGTAGTTCGAGTTCAGTCATGGTTTATTTGTTTGTAAATAAATATCCACTGCCATAATCGTCGTTATTAAGCTATGGTATATCCTAATCGGATCCCAATTATTCTTTGACTTTACACAATTGATTTCTATTTTATCGCATTACAACAAATATTTGATATTTATTGGCATAAACATATTAAGATTATATTAATATGTTTATGGTATTCGTGGAATTCTTTTTATTTTAGGAAGATTACGAATAATAATTTGGTAGGTTGTTCAGTTTAATGTTCCAATTTTGAATTAGATTTATCCAAGCAACTTATTTTAATACAGCGCCTTATGGCTTGATGCTAATCAATTTTTGAGTACAAAAAAATCATACATTCCATTGTCTATCTGGATACATCCTTTACTGGTTATCAGTAACTTATTATGGTTGGATGCTTTTGAGTTTTTGATTCAAAAACGAGACAAAGAACCGGACACCCTAATTATTAATTTGGTGTACAGCCTCTATAAGCATGGTGTTTCTGTGGATTTTGCCCTACATGCCGATGACTCAATATCATCGGCTTTATCGGATTATATGGGGCTGTGTCATGACGCGTTACATTATGCTGTCGTTTTCGGCGTCGAGGAGACGGGCGCGGATGCAGTCGTCGTAGTAGTCTATCAGCATGCAGTCGTCGGGCAGATTGCCGAATTCTGTTTTGTTCTCTTCCGAAAATCCTTTCTGGCCGAGTATGAGCACACGCCATACCTGTTCCCTGACGACAAGCTCATCCATGAACTTTTTGTCATGCTTGAGTTTCTGGTACTCCTGGGTGAACCGGAGCGGCTCGGTGATGCCGAGCAGGGTTTTCATGCGGCCTTTGATGTCGCTGAACAGCAGGCGGGTGTTGTTGATCAGCGTGGAGTATTGTTCGGGCGTGAGCGACCCTCCGTTGGCGTCATATTCCTTTATGAGGGTCTGCATTTCGGCGGTATTGAATGTCTCTTCCTCCTTGTCGCCTTTCGAGCATGATGTGATGACTGCGAGCAATGCGATTGCGAATAACGAAAGCAGTTTTTTCATTGACGTAATTCTTTAGGACAATATTCTATGGACGGCGTGTCGATGGCTTCGCGAAGATAATTTCTGACATCATTCCAGCGGTAGAATGGGAATATGTCGCTCGGCATGTCGATGGCGATTTCTTTCTCGTTCATCATGAATTTTACTATGACGTAGCCCTGCTTGTTCTTGAAAAACACCATCTGCATGTTGGAGGCCATGGGCGAGATGTTGTATGACTGCCATACGTCGGCTATGTCGTCGAGGCCGGCCGAGTACCCGTGACAATCGGTGAAACGCATCAGGGCGGCGAGGGGCACGATGTTGCCGTCGTGGCCGAAGCGCAGGGTGGCGCCGTGCTTGCCGTTGTTCACGTAGTCGTCGGCAGTGTCGAGAATGTTGCGCATGAGGTTTTTGGCGTTGTCGACATTGAGGCCGTCGCTGCGCGGATAGCTCGAATTCTTGATGTAGAAAGAGGCGTTGACTGCTTCCCACAGGTCGTACAGCTCGTCGGCAGTGAACAGGCTGAGAAAATCGGCCTGCGTCTCCATGTTCTGCATGTCGACGGCAATCCAGTATAGTCCCCACATCAGCTCGTCGGTAAAGATGTTCTGTGTGATATAGCGTTCGTCGTTGAAAAGTGATGACATCAGACGGTCGGGATTCACTTTCCCCTCGCGCCATTTCTCGTATTCCTGTTTCCAGGGAAGACGTCCCTTGTTGTCGTTGAAATCCCACGACGGAGGCTCGCTGTAGCAAAGATATTTCATGTTGCGGGCATTCGACTCTTTGGGAATGACGAGCGACGGGTCAAGTTCTTTCAGTCCCTCTATGAAGTTGAACATGGAGTGCGCGCAGCGCATCACCTGAGTTGATGCAGCCGTGATTTCGGCATCTTTGGCGAATGCCTGCGGATAGGCTTTGTACATGCGCTGTGCTATGTCGTGATGCTGACGTGCACCGAGCGGCGTCAGTTCGCCGCCGCGTCCGTCGGCCTCCTCCCATACATCAAGTAGCTTTGTATACGTATCTTCTCCGAGCGGCGACAGCTTGCCGGCGTCGTGTGCCTTGAGCATCACGTCAATCACGTCTTTGTAATCTTTGTCGGAGATGAGATAACGCGAGCCGTGACGGCCGTAATGGCTCACATAGAATGGTGTATAACCCTTTGGCGCGGGAGTGTTGGCGCTCTCGGTCACCGGATAGGCATAATATACGCCACCCGCTTTTTCCGGGGTGTCGGCGACTTCCTGACGGGCTTTCTGTGAGTATCCCGTAAGACAAGTCAAGGCAAAAAGCCCGATCAATAGTCGTTTCATCATTTCGAGGGAGAATTATATGATTATGGAGAGAGAGAGGAATCGGTATTACATTATGCCGCGTTCGCGGAGTTTCTTCTGCCAGGCCCACGCCGAGCGCATTGTGTCGTCGATGGGAGTTTCGGCTTTCCAGCCGAGCACGTTGTTGGCGTAGGAGGGATCGGCCCATACTTTTTCGATGTCACCGGCACGGCGTCCGACTACTTTGTGAGGCACTTTAACTCCGGTAGCGCGTTCGAACGAGTCGAGAAGCTCTTTCACTGAAAGACCCACACCTGTGCCGAGGTTGAAGATTTCAATTTTGGCGTCGCTCTTGTCGGTAAGCATGCGTTCTACGGCTATCACGTGGGCTTTTGCGAGGTCGACCACGTTGATGAAGTCGCGTATGCAGTATCCGTCGGGTGTGTTGTAGTCGTTACCGAATACGCTGAGCTCCTTGCGGATGCCGATGGCGGTCTGGGTGACGTAGGGGATGAGGTTCTGAGGCACGCCGTTGGGGAGTTCGCCGATTTCGGCCGACGGGTGTGCGCCTACCGGGTTGAAGTAGCGCAGGATGACGCTTTTGAACGGTGCGCCGGCATTGATTACGTCGGTGATGATTTCCTCGGAAATCTGTTTTGTGTTGCCATAAGGCGATGTCGCTTTCTTGATGGGCGACTGCTCGGTGACGGGATTCACGTCGGGCTCGCCGTAGACGGTGCACGACGACGAGAACACGATGCCCTTGACATGGTTGGGTGCCATCAGTTCGAGCAGGTTCATCAGCGTGTTGAGGTTGTTGCGGTAATACAGGATGGGTTTCTGCATTGACTCGCCCACGGCCTTGGATGCGGCGAAGTTGATGATGCCGCGTATGTCGGGATAATCGGCGAAAAGTTTGGTCAGGGCGGCCATGTCGGTGCACGATGCCTCCACGAAGTCGGGGCGTATGCCTGTGATACGCTCGATGCCGTCGAGCACATCGATATTGGAGTTGGACAGGTCATCTATGATTACCACGGGATAGCCTGCCTGCTGGAGTTCTACCACGGTGTGCGAGCCGATGTAGCCGGTGCCCCCGGTCACGAGGATGCGTTCTTTTTTGGTTGACATAAGTAATGTTGGTTATGAATGTGGTTAGTTAGGTTAATTGGTGCAAATGTAGTTATAATTGAGTTATTTACCAAGATAATTTACCCTCATTTTGCAATTTTTACAATCGAAACACAATCGCATCTCAAAGCCTTGTCCTTTGAGTGTCAGCGGTTCGGGGAGTCGGGTGTTGCCGTTCTCTTTGAGGCATGCCCCGAGCTCGCGGCGCAGGCAGTAGCGGGTTTCCATAAGCGTCAGCGGAGCGCTCCCGGCCGTTTTTTTCAGTTCGATTGCCGGCTCGATGGATTCGACGCCGCACTCGCGGTAAAACTTGTCGGCGAGCCTGTTGGCCACATTGCTGCGGTGGGTAAGGCGCGCACCCTCCGGCGGCAGTGATTTCGGAGCGGCTGCCGCTGGTTTCAATATCGGACGGCGCGCGGCGAGAGTGGCGGTGAGTGCGTCGGCGAGCCGTCGCCTCATGTCCGACAGCTGTGAGGCCGGGATGAATTCGTCGCCGAGGCTGTCGCTGTAACCCGCGACAGTGAAAACCGTGCCGCCCCATTTCGAGAGCTGGCGCCGGCGGTGCTCCGTCGGATCGTTCTGTGCCTTTACAATGGGCTGCTGTGCGGTGATTACCGTTGAGCCCTCGCCATCGATGGTGCCCGAAAGCGCTATCGTGTCGTCGCCGTGGCGCGTAATGGCGATGGATATAGGTATCTCTCTCTTTGCTGAGGGGCGCAAGAGCATATCTTCGCGTTCCTTGTCGAATGAACGGTAAAGTTTTGTTCCCGCCGGGAGTGTCAGCTTTTCCGCCGGGAATATCAAGCCGCCGGCTGCGCGGTTTGCTCGGAAACCGCCCGAATGTCCGTCGGGGGTGATATATGAAAGCCCGTCGCCGTTGACAAGCGTTGCTGTCAGTGTGGCTTCGATTGCCTCGGGTGTAGTCCGTTTCACTTTCCCTACATATTCACCGAGTGATTTGGGCGAGTCAAGTGTGGCGATTGATTTGGCTGCGCGTAGACGGGCGGTAGTATCGGCATGCAGGAAATAATCGGTGTAACCGCGGTTGAACGATTTCCCCAGATCGGGAGTGAATGTAGCCCTCACGATGCCGCGCGAGGCCCGGCAGTAACGGTCGGGATTGGCATCTATGAGCCGGTCGAGTGCGTTCCGGTAAGCCAGTGTCACCTCCTTGACGTAAGATGCGTCTTTCAACCGTCCCTCAATCTTGAACGATGAAATGCCAGCATCGGCCATCTCGCCGAGATATGCGAGGCGGTTCATGTCGCGCAGCGAAAGGTAATGCTTCTTGCCTACGATATTCCCCTCGCCGTCGACGAGCGTATAGGCCAGACGGCACATCTGCGCGCAGTTGCCGCGGTTGGCGCTACGTCCGGTCAGCACCTGGCTCGCACGGCAGTCACCGCTGTAGCTCACGCACAGGGCGCCATGCACGAACGCTTCGAGCGGCACGTCGGTGGCGGCATGGATTTCGCGTATTGTATCTATGCCGGTCTCGCGGGCTATGACTATCTGCGACATGCCGCAATTCTGAAGCCAGCGCGCCTTTGCCGCGTCGCGCGTGTCGCACTGGGTGCTCGCGTGCAGCTGTATCGGAGGACGCCGCATTCCAAGAATGCCCATATCCTGTACTATCAGCGCGTCTACGCCGGCTCCGTAAAGTTCCCACAGCATTTTCTCCACGTCGTCAAGTTCGTTGTCGTAAATGATTGTGTTGACAGTGACATAGATTTTTACGCCGAACGGTGCGGCAAATTCCACGAGGCTCCGGATATCCTCGATGGAATTGCCTGCCTTGGCGCGTGCCCCGTGGCTCGGAGCGCCTATGTATACGGCATCGGCTCCGTGAAGTATCGCCTCGCGCGCTATCTCAGTGTTGCGCGCCGGAGCAAGTAGCTCGAGCGGACGCGGTTGCTGTGTGATTGCTGTGGCTGACATACGGTTATTTCATTAATGCGAGGTCGGAAAGATTGAACGGAGTCTGCTGATAGACGTAGTAGTTGAGCCAGTTGGAAAACAGCAGGTTGGCGTGGCTGCGCCATCTCACCGTCGGCGTGTTGGCGGGATTGTCGTCAGGATAGTAGTTGCATGGTATCTTCGGATTAATGCCCTTGTCGAGGTCGCGGTGATACTCGAAGTCAAGTGTCATAGGCGAGTATTCCGAGTGGCCGGTGATGAAAAATTCCCGTCCGTCGCGCCCCATTACGATATAGACTCCGCTCTCGGGGCTGTCGGCCAATATCTCTAATCCGTTGCGTGCCGTGATGTCGGAGGGGTTGACGGTAGCGTAGCGGCTGTGGGGCACATAGAACGTGTCGTCAAAACCCCGCATAAGCTGGTTGAGCGGGTCGAGGCAGCGGTGGCGGAACACGCCTGATATTTTCTCGTCGAGCATCACTTTGTCGATGCCGTAGAAATGGTACATGGCCGCGAATGCCGCCCAGCATATATATAGTGTTGAGGTGGCATGCGTGCGTGCCCAGTCGAAAATCTCGGTCAAGCGCTGCCAATAATCCACATCTTCAAATCTGAGGCGTTCGACCGGCGCTCCGGTCACAATAAATCCGTCATAATAATTCTGCTCGATTTCGTCGAATGTCTTGTAGAACGCCGCAATATGTTCTTCCGGAGTATTGTGGGAGTCGTGGGCGCCTGTATCGACGAGGTCAAGCTCTATCTGCAGCGGGGTGTTCGAGAGAAGGCGCAGCAGGTCGGTCTCGGCCATAATCTTGAGCGGCATGAGGTTGAGCACTGCTATGCGCAGCGGACGTATGTCCTGCGTCGACGCACGGCGCTCGCCCATCACAAATATATTTTCTTTTTTCAATTGCTCCACCGCAGGGAGCGATTCATCTACTTTTACCGGCATTTATTCGTTGCTGTTTGGATTAGTTGCATTTGTAGCACTTGACGTGCACGTGGTATTTATATTCTCCGCAATATTGGCATGCGCTTCCAGCTAAATGCTGGTAGCCAAGTTCATGCTGTGAAATTACGTTGATTGATGCCCCGACGGGGTCATCGACATACATGGCTGCCCTGTAAAATCCCAGTCCGTCGCACACTGGGCATGATGTCTTGTCATGTTTTTTCTTTTTACTCTGACGTTGGGGGTCAATAAGCTGCCCGTTACTGTCGTAATAAAGACCGGTAAAAGAGCCGTCGCTGTTTTTAAAAGTCGTAATTGTCGTTTTCTTTTTCCCATGGCATGTTGTGCATAATCCATTACCGTAACACATGCCGCATGGTTGATTGCAGCCCAACCCCGGCCAGAATATCTGTCCGCTTCCATAACATGCTTGACATTTACCTGTCTCATGACAAAAAATGCAAGGATATTCTGTCGTAACATTCTCTTCGCCGTTAGCGAAAACAGTGTGGTACGTAGTAATATTTCCGCTACGTTCTTCCCATTGCTTCACAATATTTGGCTTATTGTTCCCATTATTTGGCGTAGGGGTGGGATTCGGTTTTGGCGTCGGTGTCGAAGATGCCCCGCTCCATTCGAAATAGCCTGACTGTTTCAGCTGCCTGTTTTTTTTGTTTTTGTTTTTCGATTGTACGGTGACATAATATTTGAAAGGGGAGGTCTTGGAGATATTCCCTTTGCTTAACTCGCTGTATGATATGAACAATTCACTATTGTCAAAAGCATTGTTATTGTACGGGAGTGTGATGCTCCCGTATGTCTTGAGCGCTTTACCGTTTACTTTAATTTTGTCACCCTGCATATTGCAGATGTCGAGCATCAGCCATGCACCGGCATTATCTGGCCCCGGGACATTTACCTTGATTTTGAACAGTATGCCTGTTTTGCCGTTGCGCGTGACATTGTCGGTTGCAGTTACCGTAAATCCTTTTGATGTAGAAGTCGTCGTTTTCGCTCCGGCTGATATTGCACCTGCGATAATAAGCAGGATACTCAGACAATATAGCTTGAAGATATGCATATTTTATAATAAATCTAAGATTTCATGATTCTGTCGAGCATGGCGTAGGCTTCGTCGCGGCCGGCGTTGATGAGCGCGGGGACGTGTACGTCGCTGTTTACGACGAGGCGGATTCCGGCGTCGACAAGTTTTTTCCATTTGTCGGTGTGCGGGAACATGCGGTTGTGCTGGTGCCACGCCTTGGTGTTGATTTCGACGACGAGACCGGCGTCGGTCACGCGGTGTATGAGGTCGTCGAGAAGTGCCTGATACCACTGTTCGCTTTCGATGCCGGGCTGGAAGTAGCCGGCATTGCAGCCTATCTTGTCAAGATGGCCTATGATGTCGAATCCTCCGGTCTCGACCATGCGGCACGACCGGCTGTAGAAAGTCTCCACGACATAACGTAAGTCGTTGTGGAAATATTTATCCATCTTTTTGCGGAAGTTCTCGAAATTGCCGTCGATGTCGACATACTCTCCCGATTGGCACGGTATGAAATGAACCGAGCCGATGGAGTAGTCGAGGTGGAGTGACGCGAAATATTCATGTGCAGGCCCCCACTCGTCGCCGAGATAGTCGATTTCCATCGCGCGGTAAAATTTCACACGGTCGCCGTAAGTGTCGCGTATGCGGCGGTACTCTTCGTTGTAGCGGGCTACGTTGTCGCGCAGCATATTGCACGGCGATGGTATCGTGATAGGGGAGTGGGGTGAAAATCCGTAGTGCGTGAACCCGTCTTCGACCGCTTTTCGGGCGAAGGCCTCCATGGTGGCGCGACCGTCGCAGAACTCCGTATGCGAGTGCAGCGTATACCGGCGGCTGTCGCATATATCGGCAAGTATTTCCTGTATCATTTTACGTTGCCTCCCGTTTCTGCTCTTATGACATCGTTGGCCACACGCCTGAGCTGAGCCTCGGCCTGCTCCATGTCATCTTCCATTGTCAGTATCTCTGGGCCTACGCCTGTATTGCCGTTGCCGTATTCTATTCTCAATGCTGCGAGTCGTTTCTTGGCCTCGTCGGTAGCTTTCTTAAGGCTTACGTACTGTTCCATAAGACCTGCGGCATGCTCCGAGGTGAATTGCCGGTAGGACGTGAGCACCCGGCCGTCGGGCAAAGAGAGCTCGAACTGGGGCGCACGTTTCTTCACGCTCTCCTTCACATTGTCGAGCGCCTTGCGTACGTTGGTGAAATCGGCGCCGGTCGGCCATGTGTCGCGTATCGAGCGCAGACTCGCGCGCTGTGCGAGCGTCGGGTCGTCAAGGTCGACGTTGACACGGCTTTGCGACGGGATGAACATGTATATGGTGATTTTGTCGCCGAGACGGTTGCGGTCGGAGGCCCAGAATCCGGCTCCGGTCAGTTCGTCGATAGCGAGCATGTAGTCGTCGTAGGGTGAGTTGTAGGGCATGCCTATGTTCTGCGGCTGGAGGAACTCCGTGCCGTTGTTGCGCGATATGAATATGTCGAGACCGCCGAGCGACTCCTCGTTGTCCGATGCGAAATAAAGCGTCACACCGTCGGGCATCAGGAACGGGTAGTTGGCGTCATACCCCTGGCCGAGATGGTCGCCGACGCTTTCCGGTTTCTCCCAGCTGTTGTCGGCAAGACGGTGGATTGACCGCAGGGTGAATACGCTTTCGTCGTTCTGGGCGCCCCACAGCATTTCGCGGCCATCCTCGGTGCAATAGACTACAGTAGGGTCGGAATAGTCCGTGCCCTCGGGGAGCATGTCGGGATAGTTGAGCGAACCGGCCTCCGGCGAGAGCCTGTATGCGTCGAGAAACGCGTCCTTGTCGACGGTGATGGAGTCGAACACCACAATCTTTTCCACGCGGTCGAGCATGGCGCGGGTGCGAGTCAGTTGCGACGATATTTCATCGGAGTTATCGGGCAACTTTTTCCGTTTGTTTTTCGCTATATACGCCTTGTAGTCGTCGATATTGCCTTCTGCATCGTCGACACGATACTCGCGTATGGCAATCTCGGCAAGTTCAAGCAGTGCGTCGTTGGAACCTTTGCGGTGTGCGTCCTCAAACGCTTTAATAGCGTTGGCGTCGTCGTTGCGCGCCACAAGGCATTTGCCGCGGAGGTAGTCGATCTGTGCGTTTTTAGGCTGTGCGGCGGCCGCGGAGTCAAGAGCTTCGGTCGCTTCATCAAGCGCCCCGCGACGTATCATCAGCTCGATTTCCTCCATTGATTTACCCCCCTTTGGCGCGGCTTTCGGCGCACCGGCGGCAGTCAAGCCCGTTGTCGCGGCAATAGCTGCCGCCATTATATATTTGAAGTACGATTTCATCGGTAGGCATAGTTTGATTTCAATTTACAAAGATACGAAAATGCTGTAATAATACCAAACCAATAAAAATTGCCACCTATTTATAAAAGTTCGTCCATCAAATGTGTGATATCATAGGGTGTTGCAAAACTCGATTTTAGCTGACCGCGGTTGAAAACCGCGGCTACTACATAGCTGATTATCAGGAGACCACCGCATAGTAGCCGCGGTTTTTAACCGCGGAAAGTTTAGTTCTGCAACACCCTCTACGAAAATGTGTTTACATAGATAGGCATTAATAATTTGTGCCGCTAAAAATTTCTTTGTAACTTTGTAATGCAGACCGTTTGTGTAGAGCCCGGTCATGGGCTTGGGGCGGGAAGCAGTAACCGCGGAGCGCTTTGCTCTGCAAAGACATATTGATCAGCGTTTATCAACGCTTGTTCTTGACAGTTAAGAATCTCGCAAATTCTACATCCAAGTCAGGAACGAAGCAGCGGTAGACGCCTGCGAGTATGTAATTCGTGCACCATGTTTCCGCGAGGAAACTCAGGCGTGTTGATTATATACATAAGCGTAGGCTCTGCACGTTGCCGTTCTACTTGGGTGGGCAATGCGAGAGCCTTTAACTGGGAACGGCTACGGTAAGGTTCCTGCGCTTTCCTTCATTTATAAAACACTATAATTTAATTTGTTGTCAGAGGGAATCATGGTAGCGACTTGTAAGACTGATGCCGCTTTCGCATCGCATATCGAAAACTTTCTATTCATCATAAAAGAATATCTCAAACTACAATAAATAATCAATCAGACACCAATTAAAACAGCAATGAAGAAATTTTTACTTTTCATGCTCGGCGCGCTAATGGCGCTTCCGGGCATCGCCCGCGACTTCTCCTACGAGTACGAGGGACAGACCCTGACCTACACAGTACTGGACGAAGACGCCAAGACCTGCGAGACTAAGGGAGGTTCCATTTTTAGTGGAGGTAATTACGTCTCCGGCAATCTAATAATTCCTGCAACCGCAAAGGATGGTGATATGGAGTATTCCGTCACTTCGATCGGCATGTTTGCCTTCAGTGAATGTTCGGAACTGACATCGGTGACCATCCCCGAGTCCGTCACCTCGATCGGCGACTATGCCTTTTACTGGTGTTCGGGGCTGACATCGGTGACCATCCCAGGCTCCGTATCCTCTATCGGTAATTCAGCCTTCTACCAATGTTCGAATCTGACATCGGTGACCATCGGTAACTCCGTCTCCTTGATCGGCGCTGCAGCCTTCTACAATTGTTCGAGTCTGACATCGGTGACTATCCCCGGCTCTGTATCCTCGATTGGTAAATCTGCCTTCGAGAAATGCTCCGGCCTGAAATCCTTTAAGGTTGCAGACGGTGAAAGTGAAATCAGTTTTGATGAGTTTGCTTTGGCTTCCTGTCCTATTGAAGACCTTTATCTCGGCCGCAATTGGACTTATTCCGGAAGTGGCGCACTTTCCACAGGAATCAAGACCCTTACATTGGGCGATAAAGTAACGGCTTTGCCCGCCAATGCGTTCTCCGGCTGCTCCGGCCTGACATCGGTGGATAAAGTAACGGCTTTGCCCGCCAATGCGTTCTCCGGCTGCTCCGGCCTGACATCGGTGACCATCGGCAACTCCGTCACCTCGATCAGTAATTCTGCCTTCGAGAAATGCACCGGCCTGAAATCCTTTAAGGTCGCAGACGGTGAAAGTGAAATCAGTTTTGATGAGAATGCTTTGGCTTCTTGTCCTATTGAGGACCTTTATCTCGGTCGCAATTGGACTTATGCCGGAAAAGGCGCACTTTCCACAGGGAGGACCTTTATCTCGGTCGCAATTGGACTTATGCCGGAAAAGGCGCACTTTCCACAGGGATCAAGACCCTTACATTGGGCGATAAAGTAACATATGTGGCCGCCAATGCGTTCTCCGACTGCTCCGGCCTGACATCGGTCGTATTCGGCAACTCCTTAAAAAGCATCGGATCTTACGCTTTCCTTTCATGCACAAGTTTGACATCGGTCGAGATTCCTAACTCCGTGAAAACTGTCGCAGGCAGAGCTTTCTACCACTGCTTCGGCCTGACATCTGTTAAGGTTGCAGACGGTGAAAGTGTAATTAATTTTGGTGCATATGCTTTTGATCTTTGCCCTATTGAGGACCTTTATCTTGGCCGCAATTGGACTCATGACTTTAAAACAGCACTTTCCTCAGGAATCAAGACCCTTACATTGGGCGATAAAGTAACAGCTTTGCCTAACTATGCTTTCTACGGTTGCTCCGTCCTGGCATCGGTCGAGATTCCCAATTCCGTGACAAGCATCGGAACCGAGGCTTTCTCAAAATGCACCGGCCTGAAATCCTTTAAGGTCGCAGACGGTGAAAGTGTAATTAGTTTTGGAAAGAATGTTTTGGCTTCTTGTCCTGTTGAGGACCTTTATCTCGGACGCAATTGGACTTATGCCGGAAGTGGCGCAATTTCCACAGGAATCCAGACCCTTACTTTGGGCGATAAAGTAACAGCTTTGCCTGACTATGCTTTCTTAGACTGCGCCGGCCTGACATCGGTCGAGATTCCCAACTCCGTGACAAGCATTGGCGCCTCGGCTTTCTCCGAATGCTCCGGCCTGACATCGGTCGAGATTCCCAATTCTATCACCTCAATTGTCCCCTTTACCTTCCACATGTGTTCGGGTCTGACGGAAGTGATTATTCCTCCTTCTGTAGAGACCATTGGCTTCTATGCTTTCGCCGAAAACACAAAGCTAAGCTCCATCATCATGGGCCACAATGTGAAGACAATCGGCGATAAGGCTTTCGACAACTGTCCGGCACAGACCGTGTGCATCACGGCACAGACTCCTCCCACCGTCTCCGAGAACACTTTCAGCAATTATACCGGCACATTAAAAGTGCAGGGAGAGGCGGCCAAAGAATCATACCTCTCCGCCGATTATTGGAAACAGTTTGAGAATAGTGATTTGTTGGTCGAACCTACACGATTTGAAATCGAAGGAGGTACAAATATCAACGGCAAGCCCGGCGACACAATACAATTAACCGCCACGCTCTATCCGAGCTATGTCACGCTGCCGCAGGTGTTCTGGCGGTCCACCAACCCCGACATCGCCACAGTAGACCATAACGGCTTGGTGACAATTCACGCCGATCTCAGTGACATAATGGCAATGGCCGAGGGTGACGAGGGAGAAACGCCCACCCAATCCTGCAAGATCATCGCCGAATCGCTCTACGCCAACGGCCCCACAGCAGAGTTTACAATCAACGAAAACGTAACGGGCGTGGAGGAAGTCATCGCCGACGTTATCGATTTCAGCCGCCCTGTACAGGTCTACACCCTTCAGGGCATGATGGTGGGCGACAGTGTGGAGAACCTCTCCGCCGGCATCTACATCGTCCGCCAAGGTAAGAACGCAAAGAAGATCGCGGTGAAGTAATCCTCCGTTCATCATCAATCGCTAACTCAAAAGAGCTTCGGCACCACTACGTGGGTCGAGGCTCTTTTTTCGCTTCACATGACTGCAAATTATTTGCAGTACGACTCACTTTATGTCGTACGCTTTTTTAGAGCTTGTCTAAATTTATATGATGCAGATTTTGAGAGGTATTGTCAGATGGATTTTTGCTTGCAAAGAGCGAGCGTAGCCGTAGCTACGTGACTGAAGAGCGAGTAAAAAGACAATGGCAAGACCCTCAAAAGCAAAGTGATATAAATTTTAGACAAGCTCTTAGACAAGCTCTTAGACAACTTTTGTTGTTGAAAGACATGTATATCATGGAAAAATGATTAACTTTGCGGTAAATTTTTCAACTACACATTAATGCAGGAAAAAATCATTATTCTCGATTTCGGTTCGCAGACCACGCAGCTTATCGGACGGCGTGTACGCGAACTTAACATGTACTGCGAGATTGTTCCCTACAACAAGTTTCCCCACGACGACCCGTCGGTAATCGGTGTGATTCTCTCCGGTTCGCCTTTCTCGGTTTATGATGAAAAGGCGTTCAAGGCCGACCTGTCGGAGATACGCGGACGATTGCCTATCCTCGGCATCTGTTACGGGGCGCAGTTTATCGCCTATACCAATGGCGGAACCGTAGAGCCGGCTCCATCACGCGAGTATGGCCGGGCAATTCTCGCCAAAGTTGACGAATGCTCTTCCCTCATGAAAGGCATAGAGGCGGGTTCGACAGTATGGATGAGCCACGGCGACACAATCACGTCGCTTCCGGCAGGATTCACGCCCATCGCTTCGACCGACAAAGTAGCTATCGCGGCATATCAGTCGGACAGCGAGCCGATATGGGGCGTGCAGTTCCATCCCGAGGTATACCATACTCAGGACGGCACTATGCTGCTCAAGAATTTTGTCGTCGACATCTGCGGCGGCAAGCAGGACTGGAGCGCGGCATCGTTCATCGAATCGACAGTAAAAGAGTTGCGTCAGCAACTCGGCGACGACAAGGTCGTGCTCGGACTCAGCGGCGGCGTTGACTCGTCGGTGGCGGCAGTGCTTCTCAACAAGGCCATCGGCAGCAATCTTACCTGTATCTTCGTTGACCACGGCATGCTCCGCAAGAACGAGTTTGTCGATGTGCTCAATGATTATAAGTGCCTTGGCCTCAATGTTATCGGTGTAGATGCCTCAAAAAAATTCTTCAGCGAACTTGCAGGCGTCACCGAGCCGGAGCGCAAACGTAAAATCATCGGCAAAGGCTTTATCGACGTATTCGACGAAGAAGCTCATAAGATAAAGGATGTGAAATGGCTTGCACAGGGTACTATCTATCCCGACTGCATCGAGAGCCTTTCAATCACCGGCACCACCATCAAGAGCCACCATAATGTAGGCGGTCTGCCCGAGAAGATGAACCTCAAATTGTGCGAGCCGCTCCGTCTCCTCTTCAAGGACGAAGTACGCGCCGTGGGCCGTGAACTCGGCATGCCCGACCATCTCATCAAGCGTCACCCGTTCCCTGGCCCCGGGCTGGCAGTGCGTATCCTCGGCGACATCACTCCCGAGAAGGTAGCCGTGCTTCAGGAAGCCGACCATATCTTCATTCAGGGTCTGCGTGACTGGGGGCTTTACGACAAGGTATGGCAGGCAGGCGTAATCCTCCTTCCCGTGCAGAGCGTGGGCGTGATGGGCGACGAACGCACCTACGAACGTGCCGTAGCACTCCGTGCCGTGACCTCGACCGACGCCATGACAGCCGACTGGGCTCACCTCCCTTACGATTTCATGGCCAAAGTCTCCAACGACATAATCAACCACGTGCGCGGAGTCAACCGCGTATGCTACGACATATCCTCCAAGCCACCGGCCACAATCGAGTGGGAATAAAGCCGCACATCGCACATTTTATAGATAATTGTTATACAGCCGTTCAAGTCGAATATAAAGATCTTAAACGGCTGTTATTAATATAATTGCGTAATAAAGAAAACTAATCGTACCCTAAAATTGCACCCCAAAAATTTTTTGATTAATTTTGTAAAATAAAATTTTGTATAATGGCAAAGAAGGACCAATCTAAGAGACTAACACAGCAACATAAAATCTCTCATGGTGTTGTTGGTATATTTGGGGATGAAGCAAAACTGCACGACTTAACAGTCGGTCAGGTATCGCATTTGGTTCTAAAGCAGTTGGAGTCCGATTTTCCCACTTTATCATTCAGATATAGAGACAGTATTCGCAAGGAAGAAATTAATATAGCTCTTCAGAAAATTGATAAAGAGTTAGGCCAAACTTTATTTGTGTCCAACTCCAGCATTATTCCAGATGGTGGAATAATCGAAGTAAAAGATGACAATGGGGAATGGCGCGTCATTTTGGTTTCAGAAGCTAAACATCAAGGAAAAGATATTGAAAACATTTTGGCCGGTAAATTAGTCGGAAAGAATAATAACCAAGATTTAATGGCCGCAGGAAATGCTATTGAAAGATCTCACAAAAACATTTCGGAAATAGCTAATTTTATGTTAGGCGAATCTCACTTCCCATATGTGCTTTTTCTTGAAGGCTCCAATTTTCTAACGGAAACAATCCGGATTACCCGCCCCGATGGTCGAGTAGTAGTTCTTGAATATAATTCCGGTATGCTTAATAGATTAGACCGTCTTACAGCTGCAAATTATGGATTGCCTATAAATACAAATCTATGTAAAAATAGATTCGTTCACCACAAAGATAAAACAATAATGCTTCAAGCGGCCTCTATTTATACTCAAGGTAATGGAGAACTATGGGCAACTGAACAGATGTTTAATATTATGTTAGAAATTGCCATGACATCCATACAAGTTATATATAGCGATTTGTTCTATCAGATTCAGAATAAATAATTTTTCTGTGTTTATGGCGCGAAAAGCAACTAATAATACTTTGCATAAGGCTAAGAGTTCTAAAAGTGATGAGTTCTACACACTGCTTGAAGATATTGAACGAGAACTGACTTTTTATAAAGACTGTTTTCGCAATAAAACAGTATATTGCAATTGTGACAATCCCAAAGAAAGTAATTTCTTCAAATATTTCTTCACAAACTTTGAATCTTTGGGACTAAAGAAACTTATTTCTTCGTACTATGTGCCCAATACGCAAAACCTTTTTAACGAATCTGACATTGAACATGGTGGATATATAGAATGTACTATAGAGGATATTCATACTGATCCTGCAGCGTTACAATGTAAGCAGTTTGCAGGCGATGGCGATTTTAGAAGTCAAGAATGTGTATCATTGATGAAGCAGGCTGATATAATTGTAACTAATCCACCATTCTCCCTCTTTAGAGAGCATATTTCTCAAATAATTAGATATAAAAAGAACTTTCTTGTCATAGGTAACATAAATGCTATCACATATCAAGAAGTCTTTCATTTAATCCAATCAAATAAGGTTTGGTTGGGAATTCATCTTGGAAGAGGAATCTCGGGATTTAAGGTGCCTGAACATTATGAAATGTACGGAACCGAGACACATATTGCAAGTAATGGAGATCGAATCATTGCCCCAAACAATTGTCTTTGGCTCACAAACTTAGATATTCAAGCCAGACACAATCTTCTAAAATTAACAAAAGTATATAAGGGTAATGAAGATTTGTATCCAAAATTTGATAATTTCAATGGTATTAATGTAAATAGGACACAAGATATACCTATGGATTATGAAGGAGCCATAGGAGTACCTATTACTTTTCTGCATAAATATAATCCAGCACAATTTGAAATTATTCAGTTTAGAAAAGGGATTGATGGCAAGGATCTTTCTGTTAACGGTAAATGCCCTTATTTTAGAATTTTAATAAAAAATAAGCAGCCGATTAATGCATCCATCATAAGTCTATCCTTATTTGCCTAAACAATTCAAAATTCCAGTCAGGATAAATAAAAAAAGCGGGAACTTCCCGCTTTTTTTATTTATCCTGACTGGGCGCTTTGTCTATGAGGTCCATGAACTGGTCGAGGTTGGGGGTGATTATTATCTGGGTACGGCGGTTGAGCTGACGGCCTTCGGGTGTGGAGTTGGTAGCTATTGGGTTGTATTCTCCGCGTCCACCGGCTGTGAGGCGTGACGGGTCGACGCCGAACTTATCCTGCAATACCTGTACTACCGAGGAGGCGCGCAAGGCGCTCAGGTCCCAGTTGTTGCGTATATTGGTACGTGAGATAGGCACATTGTCGGTGTTGCCTTCAATCAGTACGTCATAGTCCTTGTAGTCCTTGATTATTTTGGCAATCTTGCTCAGTATGTCCATCGCCTTGTCGCTTATCTGGTAGCTGCCCGAGCGGAACAGCATATTGTCGGCCAAGGAGATATAGACCACGCCTTTGAGCACCTTGACATCTACATCGCGGAGTTCCGACGATGAGAGCGAGCGCGTCAGATTGTTGGTCAGCACCATGTTGAGCGAGTCGCTTTTGCTCTTGGCTTCAATCAGCTGCTTGATGTATTTGTTGGATGCATTGATTTCGTCGACGAGCTTTGAGATATTGACATTCCCCTGCGAGTTGTTTGCCATGCTCTGGTTGAGGAGATTTTGCAGTTCGGCGTAATTCTTCTGCAGGTCCTCATTGCCCTTTCTGGCGTCGGCAAGCATTGCCTGGAGGCTTTTGCCGCCCGTCTGGCATTCGGTAAGCGCAAGCTGTGTGGTGTTGTATTCCGACTGCAGCGATTTATAGTCGGCATTGAGGGCCGCATATTTCTTTTTGCTGACACAACCGGTGGCTGCCAGTGCCACGATAGCCGTCATAAGAATAATTGAACGTGTTTTCATAACTGTGCGTTTTTTAGTGATTATAAAACATATACATATAAAACGTATCAGGTTAAATTTTGGTTTAACTGCCGCGTGTAGGCAACTTTACCGCCGGCAAGTTGTTCCCAATTATACAGGAGGGAATATTTATCAGCATTCCTTATTTATGAGAGATGGCATCATGGTCCACAATAAAGCGGCATATCCTCGCAGAGGCTTCGAAGGAGGCGGCCGGGGGACGTCGGCTTATGTCGGGAAAGAAATTTCTTATACTGCTTGCTGTGCTCGTGGGGCTGATAGTCGGCACGGGCGCCGAATTATTGCGCTTTTTTATCGGCACGCTGACATCCTGGACGTTCCGTCTGATGGATATTCTTGACGCCAACTGGCTGCTGCTTCTGTTCCCGGTAGTCGGCGTGCTGCTGTGCGGTATCTATTGCAGGTATGTTGTGAAAGACAATATGGAATTCGGCTGCCAGCGCATACGCGATGCTATTGACCGGCGCGACTACCGTCTGCGCGGGCATATAGTCTACGCGCCGATAGTGTCGTGTGCGCTTACTCTCGGATTCGGAGGTTCGTCGGGTGCCGAGGGACCTATCGCATACGCCGGTGCCGGTATCGGCAGTAATGTAGGTAAATTTTTCGGACTGTCATCAGGCATGCTGCGTATACTTGTGGGATGCGGGGCCGGAGCCGGTATCGCCGGTATCTTCAAGGCACCTGTCGGTGGGGCGCTGTTTGCGATTGAAGTGATCGGGGTGCAGTTCACCACCATCTCCGTGCTTGCGCTTGTGGCGTGTTGCATAGCGTCATGGTTTACTTCATATATGTTTTCGGGAATGACGCTCGATGTCCCCATGCATGTCGTGCATCAGTTTGACGGACATCTGATTCCTATGGTGCTTGTGCTCGGTGTGTTCTGCGGACTTTATTCGGTATATTACACCGGCATGATGAACAGAAGCGAGAGTTTTATTGAAAAAGTCCGCAATCCATGGCTGCAGAATATCGTGTCTGGACTGCTGATTGGCGTTGGGTTGCTGATGTTTCCGGCCCTATACGGTGAGGGATACGGTGTTCTTGGCGGAATCATCAACGGCCACGACGGCGCACTGTTCAGCCGGTCGTTGTTTGCTGACGTAGGCAGCGAATGGACCGTGATACTGTTTGCCGGAGGCATACTCCTTATCAAATCGATAGTGTGCGCGCTTACCAATGCCGGCGGCGGTGTCGGCGGTGATTTCGCTCCGACCCTGTTTGCCGGATGTATGGCCGGACTGTTTTTTGCGGCGCTGTGCAACATTGCAGCCGGCATGACACTGCCGGTGGCCGATTTCGCGTTTTTCGGCATGGCGGGAGTGATGGCGGGTGCCATTCAGGCGCCGCTAATGGCGATGTTCCTCACTGTGGAGATGACCGGTGATTTCGGCATGTTCCTTCCGCTTATGCTTACCGCGCTTGTGGCGTATGCGACTGTAAGGTTCCTTACGCGCCGACCCGGAGTGCAGCTCCGGCCTTCATGGATACACAGGGGGTTCGACCGGCTGGTATCGCGTTTTTGATTAGGAGGGTGTCGCGTCAGATTAACATTTATTATCAAAATATTTTACAAAAATAATTATTGAAAATAGCGCGAAATTCGCAATAAATAATTACTTTTGTGAAAATTTGGAATAAGAATGTCCGTTAACTTTGAGCAACGCCTTAACGAAATCAATGCCAAGACGCGCATGCTGACACAGCGTTACCGATACGTGGTAATGCAGAGGGACGAAGCTCTTGAACGACTTTCACAGGCCAACGGCGAGCTTGCCGCTGCGCGCACGCGCATCGAGGAGCTTACACGACAAGTCGAGTATCTCCGCATGGCATCGGCTATTGAGGCTGTTGACGGCGATATTGAGCAAAGCCGGAAATTCTTGTCCGAGTTAGTGTGGGAAATCGATAAATGTATCAGTCAGTTGAGTGAGTGAACCGGTTTCGGCTTAGCTTGCAACCGAGCATAACCATTGACATCGACAATTCAATTAACTGATTGCTGCAATGAAAGATAAACTGAATATCACAATACGCATAGCCGAATTGCCCCCTTTTGCCTTGCAGATCGACCGCAAGGAGGAGGAGATGATCAGGAATGCTGAATATAATGTGAACAAGTTGTGGCGCACATGGCGGCAGCGCTTTACCGATAAATCTTCTACCGAAGTGCTCGGAATGGTGGCTTTCCAGTTCGCCAAACTGTTTACCGTGCTCAACAGGCAGGCCGATGAAACAGTGGCCGTGCTTGACCGGTTCGAACGTCAGCTCGACAGTCTGCTGCTCGATATTGACGCTTTAGGCTCCGGCGGCAGTATGCCTCCGTCTGATGCGGATAAACGGCCCTGACGGCCCTCCGGCTCAAAGAATCGTGATGCTCAGCTTCGATTCAGATTATTGTTATTATTAATTCATCCCGCACCTTCACGGCTCCTCGCGCCCCGGGTCGTTTCCCATCTACCGGACGCGCTTTCAGCCAGCAAGAGTGCGATTTTTATTTTAAATACACCGGTTAAACAATGGAAATCCTGTATTACATTCTCGCTGTCGCGGCAGGCATGGCTTTAGGCTATGTGATTACCGTCGCAGTTCAAAAGTCGCTGGCCCGCAACCGAGCCAAGACCATATTGGAAGAAGCTCAACGCGAGGCTGAAGTACTCAAGAAAAACAAAGTGCTTGAGGCCCGTGAGGAAGAACTTAAAATCAAGGCTGAGGCCGAGAAGCAGGCCAATCAGCGCTTCTCCAAAATCCAGTCGATGGAGGCCAAAATCAAGCAGCGCGAGCTTCAGCTCAACCAGCAGCAGAGCGAAAACCAGCGCGCCAAGAATGAGCTTGAGACCACCCGTGTCAATCTGGATTCGCAGCTCGCGGTAGTCGAAAACAAGAAGGAAGAGGTGGAGCGCATGCGCCGCAAAGCCCAGGAGACCCTCGAGCATATCTCGGGACTCTCGTCTGAAGAGGCCAAGGAGAAACTTGTCGAGTCGCTCAAAGATGAAGCCAAGACAGCCGCATCTGCCTATATCAACGACATCATGGACGAAGCCAAGATGACGGCTAACAAGGAGGCAAAACGCATAGTAGTGCAGACTATACAGCGCGTGGCTACCGAAACCGCCATCGAGAACTCAGTCACCGTGTTCCACATCGACTCCGACGAAATCAAAGGCCGCATCATCGGTCGCGAAGGCCGCAATATCCGTGCTCTCGAGGCTGCCACCGGTATTGAAATCATCGTCGACGACACCCCCGAGGCAATTGTACTTTCTGGCTTTGACCCCGTGCGCCGCGAAGTGGCGCGTCTGGCGCTCCATCAGCTCGTGGCCGACGGTCGTATCCACCCGGCACGCATCGAGGAGGTGGTCAACAAAGTGCGCAAGCAGATTGAGGAGGAAATCATCGAGACCGGCAAGCGTACCGTCATCGACCTCGGTATCCATGGCCTGCATCCCGACCTTATCCGTCTTATCGGTAAGATGAAATACCGTTCGAGCTACGGACAGAACCTTTTGCAGCACGCACGCGAGACAGCCAACCTCTGCGCCATCATGGCATCGGAACTCGGCCTCAATCCCAAGAAAGCACGCCGCGCCGGACTCCTCCACGATATAGGCAAGGTGCCCGACGAAGAGCCTGAACTGCCGCACGCACTCCTCGGTATGAAACTGGCTGAGAAATACAAGGAAAAACCCGAGATATGCAACGCCATCGGTGCACACCACGACGAAATCGAGCAGACTACGCTGCTTGCCCCCATCGTTCAGGTATGCGACGCCATATCGGGAGCACGTCCCGGAGCGCGCCGCGAAATCGTTGAGGCATACATCAAGCGTCTCAACGACCTTGAGCAGCTTGCACTCTCATATCCAGGCGTAATCAAGACTTATGCCATCCAGGCCGGCCGCGAGCTCCGCGTGATAGTAGGTGCCGACAAGATTGACGATGTCGAGACCGAACAGCTCTCTACCGAAATAGCCAAGCGTATACAGGACGAGATGACCTATCCCGGTCAGGTGAAGATTACCGTGATACGCGAGACCCGTGCCGTATCGTTCGCCAAATAATTTTATCGTCGCTCAATCAGGTAATTGAATTATGTCAGACGATAAAAGAAATCAGCAACCGCCCGTTCCCGTTCCCGATGACCCGGTGGCCGACGCGGCAAAGGCCGCCGAGCCTAAGGCCAGTCTCGTCACCGAGCCGGAGACGCCGATGAGCTGCCCTTGCTGCAACCGCCACGTGAAAGCGCCGCGCGGACAGCTTCAGAGCTACAACTATCTTGCCGATGTGCCGGGAGGATACGCCGACTCCGAATATGTCGAGGTGCTTTTCAAAAACACCCGCAAGGGCTTCTACAAGAATCCTACCGGTATTCCGCTTAATATAGGCGACTGGGTGGCCGTCGAAGCCACTCCCGGCCACGACATAGGCCGCGTGACTATGGTGGGTGCCCTCACCCGCCTGCAGATGCGCAAGGCTGGTGTCAAGAACGAGGCCGACCTCAAGCGCATATTCCGCAAGGCGCGTCCGGCCGACATGGAAAAATTCGAGGAGGCGAAAGCCCGCGAGAACTCGACCATGATACGTTCGCGTAAGATAGCCGAGAGCCTACAGCTCAACATGAAAATCGGCGACGTGGAATATCAGGGCGACGGCAACAAAGCCATATTCTATTATATCGCCGACGAGCGTGTCGATTTCCGCCAGTTCATAAAGGTGCTTGCCGAGACGTTTAAGGTGCGCATCGAGATGAAGCAGATCGGAGCGCGTCAGGAGGCAGGACGCATAGGCGGTATCGGGCCGTGCGGACGTCCGTTGTGCTGCGCCACATGGATGACTAATTTCGTGTCGGTAGCCACTTCGGCGGCACGTTATCAGGATATATCGCTCAACCCGCAGAAACTCGCCGGACAGTGTGCCAAGCTCAAATGCTGCCTCAATTTCGAGGTCGACACCTACGTGGAGAGCGTCAAGCGCATGCCCGGCAAGGATATACGTCTCGAGACAGCTGACGCCACATATTACTACTTCAAGGTCGACATCTTCAAGCGCGAAATCACCTACTCGACCGACAAATCGATTGCGGCCAATCTCGTCACGATTGACGCCGACCGCGCGTTTGAGGTGATACGTATGAACAAAGCGGGCGAGAAACCGCTGTCACTCAAGCGCGACGGTGAGGAGAAACCGAGTGCTCAGAAATACAATGATATTCTGGACCAGGACAATCTCAACCGTTTCGACAACAAGAAGCGCAAGAAGAAATCTAAAGGTCAGAAGCAGCCTCAGGCGCAGCGCGACACTCAGCCCCGCGACGGTCAGCCGCAAGCCGCTCCGCAGCAGGAAAACGGACGTGACGACAAGGAACGCCGCGACAACCGTCAGCGTGACAACCGCCGCCGCCAGCGCAATCTGCCGGACGGCGAGGCTCCCGCACCTGATACGGATAGCGCGCAGCCACAGGGCAACAACCGTCGCCGTGATGACAACGGACGCCGCGACCGCCGTCCCGAGCGCGACAATTCCGGGCGGCGACGCGACAACGCCCCGCGTCAGCAGCCCGACGGACAGCCGGCTGCCTCTCCAGCCGGTGAACCGGCTCCCGCTCCGCGCGACAATAAACCCCGCGATAACGGTCAGGCTAAATCAAATGATAATGAAGCATGATGTCATAAAGAATTTACGTCGTTCAGCGCTGCTATTCTCTCTGATAGCGGCGCTGACAGGCTTGTCGGGGTGCCGTATGGGCCCTGACGATTTCAGCATGTATCATGATATTGACTCCGCCGGATGGCAATATGGCGATACGCTGAAGTATACGTTCGTTCCGGCTGATTCGGTCGTGACCGGCGATATGGCTCTGTCACTGCGGCATACAAATGACTATATATACAGCAATATTTTCCTGGAAGTCACGATAACCGACTCGCTCACTTCGCGGTGCGACACTCTTGCGGTCACTCTCGCTGACGACTTCGGACGTTGGCACGGACGCGGCATCGGTACAGATTTTCAAGTCACCGACACAATAGCCCGCGGTGTGACGTTACGGCGTCCCGTCAATATCGGCGTGCGCCATATCATGCGCGACGAAGTGCTCCCCGAAGTCGAGCAGGTAGGAATTTCATTTGTTGAGAAAAATGATTGAAAATGAACGATAACAGATTGTTCCTGCTTCATCCCGACGAAGTGGGAAGGCGCGTAGGCAAAGTCATTGAAGAAATGAATGCCGACGGTGCCGATGAACTTATCATAGCTGACAATGCCAACAAATATTATCTGACCGGACGCGTGTTTGCCGGATGGCTTACGGTCAGTGCCGAAGGTAATGTAATGGCCTATGTGCGCCGTCCGGTGCACCTTCAGGGCGATAATGTCACATTCGTGCGCAAGCCCGAGGAAATACGGGTGGCCGGCCGCTCGGTCGGTCTCGAACTTGCCACACTCTCCGCCTCCGACTATCTTCGCATCAGTGCGATGCTCGACGGCAGGAAGGTGGTCAATGCGTCGGCTGTGATGCGCCGCGCACGCGCTGTCAAAACCCCTTTCGAGATTGAAAAGATAGCCGAATCTGGCCGACGTCAGGATAAAGTCTACCGCACCATTCCCGAGCTTTACCGCCCGGGCATGACCGATCTCGACCTGCAGATTGAGATAGAGGGCGCGCTGCGCCGTGCAGGCTGTCTCGGCCAGTTCCGTATAAGCGGCGACTCGATGGAACTTTTCATGGGCAATATCCTCGTCGGTGACAATGCCGACAATCCTACCCCTTATGATTTCGCCATGGGTGGAGCCGGGGTCGACCCGTCGCTGCCGGTGGGCGCCGACGGTACCGTAATCCGTCCGGGCAATTCTGTAATGGTCGATGCCAACGGCAATTTCAACGGATATATGACCGATATGACGCGTACTTTTGCCCTCGGCGACATCGCGCCCGAGGCTATGCGCGCTCACGAATGTTCGATTGCGATATGCGCGCGTCTGGCCGCGCTCGGTGTCCCCGGTGTCAATGCCTCCGCGCTTTATGAGGAGGCCGCGCGCATGGCTGCCGAAGCGGGATTTTCCGACTTTTTCATGGGACACCGCCAGCATGCCGGTTTCGTAGGTCACGGTGTAGGCATAGAAATCAACGAGGCACCGGTCATAGCTCCGCGCAGCAAGGATATTCTCGCCGAAGGCAATGTCATAGCCATTGAGCCCAAATTCGTGATACCCGGCACGGGTGCCGTGGGCATTGAAAATACCTATGTCGTTGAAAATGGCGGCATGAGATGTCTGACTCTTACACCTCAGGAAATATTGCAGCTATGAACATCGCAGAAAAAATCGACCTCGACATATTTCACAAAATCGGAGAAGTAGCCGACCGTGAATGCCGTGAATGCTACGTGGTGGGCGGCTATGTGCGCGACCTCTTTCTTCAGCGGCATTCAAAGGATATCGATTTTGTCACCGTAGGCAGCGGCATAGACCTGGCGCGTAAAGTAGCCGAGAGTCTCGGACGCAAAGCTAAGTGCAACTATTTCCCGCGGTTCGGCACGGCGCAGGTGCTCACGCACGGCCTGGAACTTGAATTCGTGGGCGCGCGGCGTGAGTCATACCGCTCCGATTCGCGCAATCCCATTGTCGAGGACGGCACTCTCGACGACGATATATCCCGCCGCGACTTCACCATCAATGCCATGGCGGTGAGTGTCAACGGAGCAACTTTCGGCGAACTCATCGACCGCTTCGGAGGCATCGCCGACCTTGAGGCCGGGATAATACGCACGCCGCTCGACCCCGACATCACTTTCTCCGACGACCCCCTCCGCATGTTCCGCGCCATTCGCTTCGCCACGCAGCTGCAGTTTGAGATACATCCCGATACACTCGCGGCCATATCGCGCAATGCGCATCGCATCACGATATTGTCAAAGGAGCGTATCGAGACCGAGCTTACCAAAATCATGATGTCGCCGCGTCCGTCGATTGGATGGCTGCTGATGCAGCGTACCGGCCTGCTGAAGATATTCTTCCCCGACCTCGACGCCATGAACGGGGTAGAGGTGATAAAGGGACGAGGCCACAAGGACAATTTCCTCCATACGATGGAAGTGCTTGACAAAGTGGCTGCCGCCACCGACAACGTGTGGACACGCTGGGCCGCCCTCCTTCACGACATCGCCAAGCCGCAGACAAAACGCTATGATGCCAAGATTGGATGGACGTTCCATAACCACAACTTTATCGGAGGCAAAATGGTGCCGCGCATATTCCGCAATCTGAAGCTCCCGCAGAACGAGCACATGAAATATGTGCAGAAACTTGTCGAACTCCACATGCGTCCTATCGCCCTTGTAGAGGAAGTCACCGACTCCGCTGTAAGACGCTTGATATTCGACGCCGGCGACGATATCGACGGGCTGATGACCCTCTGCCGGGCCGACATCACCTCGAAAAATCCTGAAAAAGTACGCACGCATCTCGCCAATTTCGACCTTGTCATCGAGAAAATGCGCACAATCAACGAGAAGGACAATCTGCGCAACTGGCAGCCCCCCGTCGACGGCAACGAGATAATGGAAATGTTCGGCATCGGCCAGTGCCGCGAGGTAGGCATAATCAAATCATACGAAAAAGACATGCTTGTCGACTGTCCCACTCCCAATGACCGCGACCTTGCCCTCCGTCTCGTAATGGAAAAAGCCGCCGAACTCGGCCTCGCACCCATAAAATAACAATCAAAGGAAAATAATAATCAAATCCGACAAAATCCACATCTCAATCCCTTACAAATTGTAGGTACGGTGTTGCAAAACTACAAAGTTCCTACTATTGGAAGTTCTGCAACACCCTCCGCGCCCTAATGGTATGACATACTAAATATTCAATCCCGTTTGCTTAGACGGTTTGATAGGGGCGGGGGCGTCTCGCCCCCGTGGTATTATCCTTTATTACAGATAGTTACTCGGGGCGTCTCTCCCCTTATACACCGCAAGTTACTATTAACCCGCATTGCCGGTGCCCTTATTCCGCGCTGTCGTAGTCGATGTAGATAGGCGAACCGAACGGCAGCGTCTCCCATTGCGACTGGCTGGCATAGCGGTAGCGCGTCTTTCCCGTCATCGGCTTTGATGTCATGATGAAATATTCATTTTCAAAGTTTTCAAGGAATTCCATCTCTACATAATACTCACCGCGTTCGAGCATCATTTCCTCGGGAAACCGGTACGTGAACTTCCCGTCCGCAAGGTCTGATTTCTTGTAATCGAAATAAAGCGGCATTATGTTTTCGGGAAGATACACCCCGTTCTCTTTCCGGTAGACATTGATGCGGAACTTCATGCGCGAAAGTGTCTGCGCATTGTCAATAATAGTGAAACCCAACTCCTTAAGCCACGCCCGCTCCTTGACTTTCACGGGGATGGCGAGCCCCTGCCCCGCAGCCTTATATCCCTCGACATTAATATATATGAATCCTCCAGCATTCCTTCGCCCTGCTGTTTTTTGCTTGATACGCTGCGGCTTGACGACCACTTCCTTCAATTCAATAACCGCATCGGCCAGTCTGACAGTATCCGGGAGCGCGGCAAAATCCTTTACGGCGTATGATTGCGCCACATACCCGACAGAAGAAATTCTGATAGTGTCATTGAAATACTCCTGAGGCACCTTAAGCGAAAAATGACCCAAAGAGTCAGTCACCGTACCCAAAGTCCGGTTCACCACCCCCACACTCGCATAAACCACAGGCTCCCCCGTAGTCTGTGAAACAACCACACGCCCTATCATCTCCAACCCGCAAAGCGTTAATACAGCCCCCGCAGCAATCCCCCTGCAAAATTTATAAAAATCCATTCCTGAAAAAACTTCGTAAAATATTCTCGTAAAATATCCTCGTAAAATATTCTCTACGTGCTTATCACTTATTCTGCATAAAAATTTCGTAAATATACGCATATTCCCCGCATCTCCCCGAATAAACCGTCCTAAATAATACTGCACCCCGTTAAAATAGTAAAAAAATCGCCCATTCCCCCATTTCCTCACCAAATAAAAATTTCTATCTCAAATAAAAATCTCCGAAAACTGATAAAAACCCATCTAAAAAAAGTAATACAGCCAAGTGATGACGCGTAAGCGGAATAAAAACCATCTCCCACACTCTAAAAATCATGAATCAAGCATTCTAAGAGCTTATCTAAATTTATATGATGCAGATTTTGAGGAGGATTGTCAGATGGATTTTTGCTTGCGATGAGGGAGCGTAGCCGTAGCTACGTGACTGAAGAGCGAGCAAAAAGACACTGGCAAGATCCTCAAAAGCAAAGTAATATGAATTTTAGACAAGCTCTAAATCCAATAAGTCAATGTCCTCACCCACAAAATTACAACCCCCTCCTCCCAGAAATGCGTCAAAAAGTTACAACCTCCACCACGTTATTAATTTATTACGAAATAAAGTAGAGAGGGTGTACCAAAAACTTGATTTTGGTACACCCTCTCTTTGATGGGATTATTTATTGATGCGGATTACATCATGCCGCCCATGCCTCCCATTCCGGGTGCGGGCATTGCGGGTGCGGGATTTTCCTCTTTCTTGTCGGCGATGACGCATTCGGTGGTGAGGAACATGCCGGCGATAGAGGCTGCGTTTTCAAGAGCCACGCGGGTCACCTTGGCGGGGTCGATTACGCCGGCGGCCATAAGGTTCTCAAATTCGCCCGTGCGTGCGTTGTAACCGAAGTCGGCATTGCCTTCCTTCACTTTTTGTACGATTACCGCACCTTCTGCGCCTGCATTGGCTACAATCTGACGGAGCGGTTCCTCGATAGCGCGTTTCACGATGTGGATACCGGTAGTCTCGTCCTCGTTGTCGCCCTTCATATCCTCGATAGAAGATATGGCGCGGATATATGCTACGCCGCCGCCGGGAACGATACCTTCGGCGATAGCCGCACGAGTTGCGCTGAGAGCGTCGTCAACGCGGTCTTTCTTCTCTTTCATTTCCACTTCGGAGGGAGCGCCGATGTGGAGCACTGCCACGCCGCCTGCGAGTTTAGCCAGACGTTCCTGAAGTTTCTCCTTGTCGTAGTCGCTCTTGGTCTGCTCGATCTGGGCTTTGATCTGGGCCACACGTGTTGCGATGGCCTCTTTCGAGCCTGCGCCGTCAACGATGGTGGTGTTCTCTTTGTTGACAGTCACCTTGTCAGCTGTGCCGAGCATGTCGAGGGTAGCGGCGTCGAGCTTCATGCCCTTCTCCTCGGAGATTACTGTGCCGCCGGTGAGGATGGCGATGTCTTCGAGCATCTCTTTGCGGCGGTCGCCGAAGCCGGGAGCCTTGACTGCACAAACTTTCAACGAACCACGCAGACGGTTGACTACCAATGTGGCGAGAGCTTCCGAGTCAACATCTTCAGCGATGATGAGCAGCGGACGTCCGCCCTGAGCAACCGGTTCGAGCACGGGAAGAAGATCCTTGAAGTTGGATATCTTCTTGTCGTAAAGAAGTATGTAGGGACGCTCCATCTCGCATTCCATCTTCTCGGTGTTGGTGATGAAATAGGGCGAGATGTAACCGCGGTCAAACTGCATGCCCTCTACCACGTCGACCGTAGTCTCGGTGCCTTTGGCTTCGTCGACAGTGATTACGCCCTCTTTCTTCACTTTCTTCATGGCCTCGGCGATGAGATGGCCGATTTTGTCATCGTTGTTGGCCGAGATACGGGCTACATCCTCGATTTTCTTGAAGTCGTCGCCTACCTCTTCGCTCTGTGCCTTGATTGAGCCGACCACAGCCTCGACAGCTTTGTCGATACCGCGTTTGATGTCCATCGGATTGGCGCCTGCGGCTACGTTCTTGAGGCCTACGTTGATGATGGCCTGTGCAAGCACGGTAGCGGTGGTCGTACCGTCGCCGGCATCGTCGCCGGTCTTAGATGCAACCTCTTTCACGAGCTGTGCGCCCATGTTCTGGAACGGGTCTTCGAGTTCGACTTCGCGGGCTACGCTGACACCGTCCTTGGTGATATGGGGTGCCCCGAATTTCTTCTCGATGATAACATTGCGGCCTTTCGGACCGAGTGTCACTTTTACTGCGTCGGCAAGTGCGTCGACACCTTTCTTGAGCTCTTCGCGGGCTTTAATGTCAAATTTTATTTCTTTAGCCATGATATATTCGTTTTTTTATTGTTCCTATTAGTCTCGAACCGTCAGTCTGTGCCTCGGGGCACGATGAGCGGTTCAGTTTTTGGTGCCAGTGGGGTGTATTATTCGCACACGGCGAGAATATCGCTCTGGCGCATGATAAGGTATTTGTTGCCTTCGACCTCGATTTCAGTGCCTGCGTATTTGCCGTAGAGCACGGTGTCGCCTTCCTTTACTACCATCTCTTCATCTTTCGTACCGTTACCGGTGGCGAGAACGGTGCCTTTGAGAGGTTTCTCTTTTGCTGAGTCAGGAATGATGATGCCTGATACGGTCACTTCTTCTGCCGCGCAGGGGTTGATGAGCACGCGGTCGGCTAAGGGTTTAATTTTCATGATGGTTATATTTTTAGTTATTTATCTGTACTGTCGTTGTCGTGGCTTTTGCGGCCACATAATCATATTACAGCATATAGCGTGCCAAACTCATTTTTGTCAGTCATAAATGACAAAATGGCAACATTCATGTCAGAATGCATGCCATTTTGTATAACAATGATATTTGTCGGAAAGTTCGTCAGCCGTTGCCGAGCGACGATTCTATCGCCTGTCGTGTCTGTTCTATTACCTCGGCGCGGGCGGCTTCGTCGGCGGGCGGGGCAATCGGCTTGTGTATCGTCAGCACGATGCGTCCCGGACGCGGCACATAGCGCGTACGCGGCATTATGTCGAACGAACCGTCGATGGTGACGGGCACAAGCGGCAGGTGGAATTCAAGCGCGAGCTGATATGCTCCTTTCTTGAATGGCCCCATCTTGCCGGTGAATGTGCGTGCCCCCTCGGGGAACACCACCAGCGACATGCCGTCGCGCAGACGCTTTTCCGCCGTTTCGATGGTGCGCCGGATAGCCGTCGGCGAACTGCGGTCCACGAATATGTGCCCGCATTTCTGGCACGTATATCCCACGAGCATGATTTTGCGCAGACTCTTCTTCATCATCCACTTGAAATTATGCCCGAGGTAGCCGTACACCGAGAAAATATCGTAGGCACCCTGATGGTTGGCTACAAATACGTAGGATGTGCGCTTGTCGATATTCTCCCTCCCTCTTACCGACACTTTCACGAGCGACAGGATGCAGAACACCTTGGCCCACACCATTGCCGGGTAATATCCCCACCATGAGCCGTTGCCTATGGCCGTGCCGATGAGGATGACGATGCATGTCAGCACTGTCAGCGAGAACAGCACCGGCACCGCGATAAGGAAGAAATATATATAATAAAGCGCGAGCATCTGACGTCGTGAGATTTACCGGATTAGTAGGCGAACATCGGGTAGTCCTTCATTGTGGCGTTGACTTTTTCGCGCACTGAAGCTATCACCTTGTCGTTTTCGGGGTTGGAGAGCACGGTGTCGATCATTTCGACGATTTCGCCCATGAGTTCCTCTTTGGCGCCGCGGGTAGTGATGGCTGCCGTGCCGAGACGGATACCCGAAGTCTGGAAGGGTGAGCGGCTGTCGAAGGGCACCATGTTCTTGTTGGCGGTGATGTCGGCGTCGACGAGCACTTTTTCTGCCACTTTACCGGTGAGTTCGGGGAACTTGGTGCGGAGGTCTACGAGCATGCAGTGGTTGTCGGTGCCGCCCGATATGATTTTGTATCCTTTGTCGACAAGCGCCTGCGCCATGACTGCTGCGTTTTTCTTGACCTGTGCCTGATATTCCTTGTATGAAGGCTGGAGAGCTTCGCCGAATGCCACTGCCTTGGCGGCTACGACATGTTCGAGCGGGCCGCCCTGCACGCCGGGGAACACAGCTGAGTCGATGAGCGACGACATCTTGCGGACTACCCCCTTCGGCGTGGTCTTGCCCCAGGGATTGTCGAAATCCTTGCCGAGCAGGATGATACCGCCGCGCGGGCCGCGGAGTGTCTTGTGGGTGGTCGAAGTGACTATATGTGCGTATTTTACAGGGTTGTCAAGCAGTCCGGCTGCGATAAGTCCGGCGGGGTGGGCCATGTCGATCATGAGTATGGCGCCGATTTCGTCGGCGAGACGGCGCATGCGGGCGTAGTCCCATTCGCGTGAGTAGGCGCTGGCGCCGCCCACGATGAGACGCGGACGCTCGCGGCGTGCCACTTCCTCCATCTGATCGTAGTCGATGAGGCCGGTATCCTCTTTTACGTTATATTCCAATGCCTGGAACATCAGGCCCGAGAAGTTGACGGGGCTTCCGTGCGACAGGTGGCCGCCGTGTGCGAGGTTGAGGCCGAGGAACTTGTCGCCCGGACGGAGCACCGACATGAACACTGCCATGTTGGCCTGCGCGCCCGAGTGGGGCTGTACGTTGGCGTATTCGGCTCCGAATATCTCCTTGATGCGGTCGATTGCCAGCTGTTCCGCTTCATCTACCACCTGGCAGCCGCCGTAGTAACGATGGCCGGGATAACCTTCGGCATACTTGTTGGTAAGGCATGAGCCCATCGCCTGCATTACCTGGTCGCTGACGAAGTTTTCCGATGCGATGAGTTCGATTCCTTTCTTTTGACGGTCATGCTCGCGGGCGATGATGTCGAAAATAGCATTGTCTCTTTCCATAGATACTGTATATATTGGTAAAATTTATTTCTTCTTTTTGTCGGGTTATTTCTTTTTTACTGTCCAGCCGAAGCGGCCTATCTGCTCGCCCTGGCGGTAGTAGTTGCCGTGGCTGTAGTTGATGAGTCCGGCATTGCCGAGGTTGAAGGCGCCGGTATCCGGGTCGATGAGGCTTTCGTCGGCTATTACATTGACTACCTCGGCTATGAACATGTCATGGCTGCCGAGAGGCATTATCGTCTTGACACGGCATTCGATGCTGAGCGGCGATTCCTCGATGTAGGGGCAGCTTACCGCCACGCCCTGCGCCGGGGTCAGCCCCGTCTCTTTCCATTTGTCGAAGTCGCGTCCCGATTTCACTCCCACCCAGTCGGTGGCGCGGGCGAGCGCCTCCGTGGTCAGGTTGATGGTGAACTGCATCGTTTCCTTTATCATCGGATAGCTGTGGCGCTCGGGGCGTACCGAGATATAGCACATGGCCGGATTGGTGCATATCGTGCCTGTCCACGCCACGGTGAGCATGTTGGAGTGCTCGATGTCGCGCCCGCATGTCACGATGACGGCAGGCAGCGGATAGATCATCGTTCCCGGTTTCCAGTTCTGTTTCTTTGCCATTATGGTAGTCTGAAAGTATAAACCGTATTAAGACTAAAAGATAATAAAGAGAAAAATATCAAATCAATCCGTACATAATCCGTACATAATCTGTGTCCGGATTGATTTATATTATGTCGGCTTTGGCGCCGGTGGTGGCGTGGTTGCAATAGTGACAGCGTATGGTGCGTGTCTTGGGGTCGACTACCTCAAATCGGGTTGCCATCGGCTCGTTGTTGGTGATGCACTTCGGGTTGGAGCAGCGCACTATTCCCACAACCGTCTGGGGCAGTACTACAGGCCGTTTCTCCACCACGTGGTAGTCGCGTATGATGTTGACCACCGCAGTCGGAGCAACGAGTGCGACGCGGTTGAGTACTTTCTCGGGAAATGTGACGTCGGCAATCTTGATAATGCCTTTGGCCCCGAGTTTGTGGCTCATGAGGTTGTTGCCGATGGTAAGCTGGTTGGAGAGATTCTCCACCCCCAATATCTTGACGCATTTGAACAGCTGGTCGGCCGGGATATGGTCTATCACGGTGCCGTTGCGCAGAGCCGCAACTGCGAGCGATGTCTTGTTGGTTGTCATTCTGATATGTTTTTTACCGTTAAAGATGATATTACGGATTGCCGCCGGTTATGCGTCGGGAGTTATCTGGAGCGCGTCGCAGATCAGAGCCTGGCGCATGTACAGGCCGTTGCGGGCCTGATTGAAATAGTATGCCTTCGGATTGTCGTCCACGTCGGGCGCAATCTCGTTGACACGGGGCAGCGGATGGAGTATGCGCAGATTGTCGCGCGAGTTGTCGAGCATCGAATTGCGCAGCGTGTACAGATCCTTCACCCGTTCATACTCGGCAAGGTCGGTGAAGCGCTCGCGCTGCACGCGTGTCATGTATATTATGTCGGATGAGTCGATTACCTCGGGCGAGAAGTCAGTGTGTATGCTGTAGTCTATGCCCTGTTCGTCGCAATATTTCAGATACTCCTTAGGCATCTGCAGTTCGTCGCAGGCTACGAAGCGGAACGTCGGGCTGAAATATTTCATCGCCATGATGAGGGAGTGGACGGTGCGTCCGTATTTGAGGTCGCCCACCAAAGTGATGGTAAGACCCTGCAGCGTTCCCTGAGTCTTGTAGATGGAGTAGAGGTCGAGCATCGTCTGCGACGGGTGCTGGTTGGCGCCGTCGCCCGCGTTGATTACAGGCACGTCGGTCACCTCGGCGGCATATCTTGCCGCGCCCTCGAGATAGTGGCGCATGATTATCAGATCGACATAGTTCGACACCATCTTTATCGTGTCCTTCAGGGTCTCGCCCTTTGACGATGAAGTAGTGTTGGCGTCGGCAAAACCGATGATACGGCCTCCGAGGCGGTTGACCGCCGTCTCGAAACTCAGTCGCGTACGTGTTGACGGTTCAAAAAAAAGCGTCCCCACAACTTTCCCGTCAAGGATTTTGTGATTGGGATGCTCTTCAAAATAGCGGGCCTGCTCCAGAAGATGGAGCATCTTCTCTTTGCTCAAGTCGGAGATAGATACCAAGCTGTGCTGATTCATTGCAGTGAGATATTTAGAGGGGAGTCCCAATCCGTGGAAAAACCGCGTCGGCATCCCCCGTGGCTGTTTGCCTGCAAAATTACAAAAATCCCCCCGCACTTACAACCCCCACCACCAAAAAACCACACCTCCCCCAATCTTTTTTATTCACAGTTTGCTATACGCATGATTGATTGTGTCATGCTGTTTTAAATTATGTAATTTATGATTCAAGGTCGCTCAAGTCAAAATACATTAGTCGTGTGTCTTGATTTTCATCTCCCTGTTTGTATCCTTGTGCTTGAGGATGTATGTCATGGCAAGCAATGTCTTTCGATATAAGGGCGCATCATTAACGATAAAGTCATTAATGTCCTCATCTCCACAATCGAATTGCTTGACATTTTCATTCAATCCGAGTTTTCGTATCTCATAATCAGCTAATATCTCCTCAGCTCGCATAGTAGATTATTTATTAACTAAAATGCTCATTGCTAATTTATAATTAGCCATAATTAGCCATTCGCCTACGCTTTTTTTCAGATGATTCAACGCGAGTCGTGTTCATGTGTTCAATAAACCGACGGGCATCCTCACCTTCCAATACAGGTGTTTCTTTAATAGGTCGTGCCATAGTTTTATTCTCATTATCAAGTAGATTACAAAATTACGATAAAATTCCGAGACTTTTGACTTTTTATAAGTATTTAAGTCAGATGCCTTTGTTTTTTATCGGAAAGACAAATGTCGAGACATTATCAGTCGATATCCTCGAACTCGTCGGGAATATCGGCAAGTCTCTCGCTGATGTATTCGGGGTCGATATTCGCTTCGTCAAGCCAGGCGGCAAACATGTCGAAATTATCAAATCCGTAAAATGCTACAACCTCTTTTTTAGTCTGTTTGTCGATTTTGCTGATATTTTCAGCTATATCGCGCAGTCTGCAATATTCATATACGCCTCCGCAGTCCTCGATGGGTTGCATGTCGCATTTCCATTTTTTTAATTCCGCCACATCTTCGTCACGTTCCATGACTTCAAGCACGCTGACGGTGAAAATCCAGTCATCGCCAAAGTCATAGACATATTCGAGTTTGTCGCCCTTTTTGGCGAGAAATGCCGTTACAGGCGTTTTATCCGCGTCATGCGTCCATTCTTCAAGTCCATACCCGTATTCGTCTTTTACAGGAATACCTATCTGTAAATCCGGTTGATATGCCAGGCGTTGGAATTGCCACAGATGGCAGTTCATAAGTCCTGTTGCAGCCTGAATGGCATAGTGGAGCTGCGAGAAATTGAAATCGGCCGGAATGACAAGTTCGCGCCACATAGGCGGCTTGCTGACATCCTTCATCTGCACCTTAATCCGAAGCGATTTCTTATCGGCATCAGCCATCGGAACCACCTTGTCGTTGATAGGCCGCAAAGTCAGGGAAGGCCTTAAATCCTCATCCTCATCTTCAAATTCGTATTCCTCGAAATCATCGTCAAAAGGATAATCCGACATATCAAGCATGGTTTTCTTTATCTTTTCCCTGTCAATGTCGCTTTTGAGAAAACTGTCATATTCTTCCGCACTGATACCCATCTCCGCCATAGTGGTCATAAGCATCAGCCTCATATCGCCTAATTTTTCATACATACTGTCAGTCATCTCCTTTTTGCCGTTTTTTACAGGTATAGGATTCTCATATATCCGCGTTTTCTTTTTTGCCATCTCGTATATGTTTTTATTAATTGCGTATTTTATTTTGTCAGTAATATATTCAAGAGTTTACTGACTTTACAAAGATAATTATTCCCAACTATATAAAAGTATTTCGCCTCAAAAAAATCATCTTTTTGGCATTTTAAACCGTATGGTCAAATAAAATACATGCACCACATGCCTACCATCAACATTTGATATTGCACGGCTATCAGTATCCGCGCCTTTTACGCCTCTCGCGGCTCATAGCCTCCTTGAGGCCGCCGTCTTCAAGAAATTGCGCTTCAAGCGCTTTAAGGACTTTGGCTAACATGGCTTCCATTTGTCGTATTAAAGTGAGCATGATGTTGGCGACAGTCTCGTTGGAGCGAGTCTCGCATTTATCGACATATTCACGCGCATCATAGTGGGTACGGCTGTAATTTCGCGTAGCGAGGGTGCGGGAGTCATCTTTGCTCCATATCTCGCATTTATGTTGCCGCAGAAAATCAGCATAGTCCTCACGCAGTTCCATTACCGACCCACGGGCTACGCCGATAAGTTTTATGCACATTTCGATTGACACGGTGCCGTCACTGACACCCTCAACGATATTCTGCTTGCAGGAACGTGCTGCCTGCCGCATCTGGTCGATGGTGCGCGACCCGCGCGGAAGTGCACGGCTTATGAACATCTCTGTAACGTCGCAGATTATCACCGATTTGCGGTACACATTCCACGATGTATATTCACCTGATATTTTCAAGAAACCATTCATTCCCGGGTCATTTTTGCGTAGAATTTGAATAAATGCCTTAATTGCGAATTTAATAATTTTTCGCGAGATTAACGGCAGGTAAATACAAAATTTTACAATCTCAAAATTCCATACGGTTTATTTTATGTGAAGTATGTAATTTATGTATTTTATGTGATTTATGTGGTCTCATACATACATAACATAAAATACATAAATTACATACTTCACATACTCCGATACATCACATACAATACATAAATTACCATAGCACATGACATTTTTAAGACGTTTTAGCCGCTTCGTTTTTAACATTTGACCAAAAGTCGTGCAGTAGGTTGACATATCCATATCTAAAAATGC
>MNQK01000011.1 GCA_001915385.1 Bacteroidales bacterium 52_46
TATTTCCCGAATACGACGGGACAGGGCCCGATGCATATTTCAGAGTCATGTCCATGGAGCCTGACGCCGTCGCAATCGATTTGACCGCGCCGTTGGTGAGATATGAGTAACTGACAGTCTCGGAGTTTTCCCCGCGCAAATCGCGAAGTATTACCGACGAGGTGCGGCCGATACCGTCGTATACGGTAATGCTTTTTGCCATCTCCACGTCATTGACCGAAGTAGTGACCGAAGTCTGCCTCTCGAAATCATCGTAAGTGTAGGCAAACGCAAGTTTCTCCACCGTACCGTCGGGCGCGAACCGTTGCGTCAGCGACGACATCGGTAACCCTGACGACGAGTAAGTTACATTCTCCCTGACCGTAACTCCCTGCGCATCGACGCTCACGCTCTCGGCCACACGTTCCCTGCTGTCATAACCGAACGCCTCGGCGATATAATTCCCCGGCATCCCGCCGACGGTAACCGAGCCGTCGAAATCGGCCGCCGAGTTAACCCTTGACCGCCTCCGAGCGGAATCCATAGTCATCGTAATAGTATGCTTTGTCAACGACGGCTTGCGTCAGCGACAGGCTTACGCCGTAGCCGGCATGTCGACCCGACAAAGTCTGCGTGCGCATAGCGTACGGGCGTGTATTTCTGACACCCTCCATCAGTTGCGTCGTAGCCAGAACTTCCCCCTCGATGGCTCGCCGGCCATACGGGTCGTCGCGCTGCTCCCCGTCCTGAGTGAAAATCAGCCGTCCCGCCGCATCATGGCGGTATATTACAGGCTCCGTTCCCGCCATGCGCCGTTCGGTGAGCAGCAGCCTGTCGTCATATCTGTACAGGTCGGCATAACCGCGCAAGGTGGCGTCGGAAGAAATATTGTAGGCCGTCCCTTCGGCGGTAAGGACCGACGAAGCAAGCGGCTGAAGCACCAACGCCAAATCCCCCGCATCGTTATAAACCGAGTAAGTGTCGGCATTCGCCCCGCCAGTCACCGCACGCGACAGCACTACCTTCCCCGTAAAATCGGTGAAAGCGAGCGTCCGGCGCCCGTCGCCGTCAGTCGTTTCGGCAATAGCCAGCGTACCTTTCGCGTAATATCCGTCGCAGACAAGAGAATTGCCATCCACACGGTATTTTCGGCAGCGGTACAGCGCATCGCCGTCGGCGCCTGCGTTAAAACGGTAGTCCGACCGCACAGGGTGTGCGGCGAATTCCTCTCCGCCGATAGTGACGGTACGCACACGTCCGTCATTCCCAGGCATGTATCCGTACCGCCGCACCGCTTCGCTGTCACCGTCGTAAGCCGCTGCAACTCCCGCCGCAATCCAATCCGGATTGTTGTCAGGATTGTCGCAGCTGACCGGCAGATATTCACTCAGCTTACGCCCCAAGATGTCATATTTCGTGATATTGACAATGGAACTTCCACCGGTTTTACCCTCAAGCACCTTGTTGCCGAAAGCATCGAAACGCACAATATCGGTAACCGTGTTGCCGTTTGCTCCGGTATGCGATGTCTCGATCTTGTTGATATTGTCGGTGCCATACTGGCTGTAGCTGTAGGCCGTTACATTTTCCCCGGCAGAAGTCACGGAAACAAGTCTCCCGGCGCTATATCCGTAGCCGGTCACCAAGCCGGAGGGTGACTCTATCCGTGTATATCCCACAAGGGGAGAGTATTCATATTTAGTGGTGAAATTCCCGTCAGCGGTGACCTGCTCCAGGAATGTCCCCGAGCCGCCCCATCTGTAGCTGTTCTTACGTCCGTTGAATCCGGTTGTCGCTGTCGGATTGCCGTAACGGTCATAACCGGTTATACTCACGGAGTCGGTAAGGACGGCACCCTGCGCGGCACATACCAGCGACGATAGCTGCAATCCGCCGCTTCCCGCTCCGAAATCGGCATAATTATAGCGCTTTTCGAGCATGAACGCTCCGTGTCGGTAAATCTCCTTGACCGGCATCGATATGCGTCCGCGTGCGGTGGCCTGTGAGAGCAGTCCTCTCGGAGCATTGCACGAATACAGGTAGTCGGTCGAATACACATCGCCCCCGCACGATTTGCTTATCCTGCTGATGAGGTTGTAGCGGCCCGTTATCGAGGTTATTTCTCCCGTATGCACGCGGGTGCTGTCAACCTCAAATATATAGCCTGTGCCTTTCGGCGCATTTGAGTGTGAGGTGTGGTTGTTGTATTCATATGCTGTCACTACTGTGCGCGAATTGCCGTAACAGTCATATTCCGTAGTCCGCACGCTGTCGCACCATGATTTGCAGGTGGCAACTGTGATAGGGAAATAATTGAAATCATCGATGGTCTTGTAATTTTCGGTTGGATATCCTAAGATTGTAGAATCGATGGTGCGTACAAGTGGCGTGGAGTAATATCCGGTTGTGTATACCTTTTCCTCACCGGATGAATAAATATAATCGGTCACACGCAGTGGACGCTGCGGCATTCCGCAACTGTCTGAGACCCATTCTGTCTTCTGTATCAGCGGAGCTTTCTCTTTGAATGTCTGCCTGAAGTATCCTCCGATTAGCTTGAATGCCAATAGTCTGTTATATGCACTGACAAATTCCGGCGTGGCTGATACCATGATGCCTGTCCCGCAATAGCGGCTGCTGTTATTCTGAGATTCCGTCAAACTTACCTTGCCGTCGCAGATATAGGGAGATTTTACCGTAGTGATGTCAAATACATAATCGGTCATTATCGGACAGTCAATTCCTGTGCCTGTGACCTTTTCGCTCACATTCCCGTAATATATTGTAGACTCCTCCATTATATCCCCCGGCATGAGGCTCGAAGTGCCCAGCACAGCGTTTGTGGTGCAATAGTTGATTAATGGGGTTGTCATTCCTGTGTATATCATGCTTATTACCCCCGACAGTCCGATAAATGAAGACAATCCAATATTACTGAAATCTATTGTCGATATACCGTTGGAGTAGGAGTATTCTTTGACGCGGATATTGCCCGTGGTATGGTCGGTAGTTTGCTCCCGTTTTATCCTTAGCCCGGGGGCAATGTTATATTCCGTGCCATCGAAATTGAACTTCTGCGCGGCCTTGTTTACCTCGTATGTGAATTCCGTCGTCGCTCCGGCGTATGTGGTAAATGATTTCAACGACTTTGACTGCATCGCGTTGAAATCAGGTAGCCGATACTCTGAAATCACTATATGTGCCCATTGAGGAGATGCTTGTTTGTCGATATCCTCATTTTGGTTGGTTGTAATATCTTCTAAATCTCCGGGGAAAATAATATGTCCGATAGAGTCACGTGGTTCTTCCGGAATTTTTACATCAAGAATGCTTTCGGTAGGATAGGTTTTGCCCTCCCGATAATTGTTGTATCCGAAAATATCACGGTTGCCCATATATGCCCCGGCGCTGTAATACTCGAACGTAGCGCCGTCTGTCTCTTTGCCGTCAGAGCTTATAGTCACTTTCTTCAGCAGCGCGATGTCGTGCTTTGTTTTGCTGTCATATTTTGTGTAGTCGAACGCCACGCGTCTCACCTCCTTGCCGTCAGGTGCATTGACAGTAAATCCTTTTACTGGTTCCTGTGCGGCGTCAATGAAATTTATGGTTCCGGCACGACTCGTTATGCGGCTTAGACCGTGACGGTTTGAATATGTGTATTTATGTTGGTTTGTACCATCACGGCGTGTGGGATAAGATATATGCACGGGGCTTGTATCCTTACTGTTTGCCGCCAAGGTGCTTGGAGAAGATGACGGATAGCGCTGGCGCGAAGCCATGTCGACGTATTCAAATGTTATCGAGTCGGTCTTCGACGGATTTATGATGCGTCCCAGTCTCCATTGGCATGTTATGTTCTCATAATTGGGGAAATACGGTTTCCCGTCGAGTATCATCGGGATGAATTGATACGATACGGTTTCCGTCACGTCATATACATATTCCGTGCCGTCGGGTACAATAATTATGAAGGTTCCCTCATCAGGATTGATAATCTTGACATCGGTTTCGGGCAATTGAACTATTTTCCCGTCTTTGATTATGAACGTGCCGCTATAGCTTCCTGCCCGGTAGTTGTAGCGGTCATAGTCACTGTCGGCTGTATAATGGTCGAGCGCGGTCAGGTATTCCAGTGTAGGTGTGCCTGACGGAATATTCACTGCGCCGTCCGCTCCGTCGGGACGCCCCACGATACGGCGTGATACCGTCCCTCCGCACTGCAGATCCCAGCTTACACCTACCGGGCCGTCCTCGTCGTCGACTTTCACGCCGCCTGTGGTGTAGCAAATCGATACCGGCAGCGACATGTCGCCGCAATTCAGTGTGTACAACGGCATTGTAATCGAGGCCTGTCCGGTGGAGTGATTGACCGAATGCTCCGTATGGCGGCACAATGCGGCTGCCTCCACCGACGGTAAAGACACAATATCACCTCCCGAGCGAGGTGCGCGGAATGTGCCGTCATCGGCAGCGTTGCCTGAAACGCAACTTATCATTACCATGAAGAGCACTGTGACTGCATGTCGGTAAGTCGTGACTTTTCCCATATGTGATTATTTTGTCAGTGTTAAGGCAAATATATTTAGTCTGTCAGATTGGATTGGTTGCGGCTGATATACTTCTTGTATGAAACAATTCGGTCAGGATATTGCTCCGTGATTATATACCATCCTGTCGGGAGTCTGTAGTCGATAGTCCCGGCCATCTCCTCCGGCGTATATTTCCTGAGTGTTTTTCCTCCGAGATCGGTTATTGTGACTGATTGCAAATCCGAGCCGGGCGCCGGCTCTATGGTCTGGCTTCTTTTTTTGCGCGTTTTTTCCTGTTGCGGTATTCTGACGGTCGATAGTGTCGCCGATTCATGGCCGCCGTTCCATCCCTCATATTTCCTCCATTCCACAATCGGGAACCGTCTGTCCGGAGCCATCCAGCGTATATCGGCATAAGCCGCGGTTTCGCCGCTGCCGGCATTCCCTTGCGGACAGAAACTGTAACGGGCGATATGCATTACGGTTTCTTTTATCGTGTCGCCTTCTGCCGTAATAATCATCCCCCCTGGTCGAACCGAATATGTCGATGATATTTGATATGACTGCGAGGCTCCGCTGGCGTGCACTATAGTCAGTGTGTCGGTTTGTGATATGTTGTCTGCCGGCGCATTGGCCGGTGTGGCGTGATAGGGCACACCTTCATTAAAATTAAGTCCGTATAATCTTGATGCGATGCCTTTCAGCCGTATGATTCCGTTATTCGCGGAAAACCATTCCGTTTCATTATCATTGCGGCGCTCGATAATCGTGTCGCCGTAGATTCTGTATTCTACCGTTTGCTTTTCTCCGTCGTTGATATGCGAGAAATCAAGTACCGGAGTCTCTTTCGCCGTTCCTATGTCATGTACCTCAACCGCTGTTGCATGGCCGTTCGGTAAACTGAAATAATCGGTGATGTCAATACGTTCATCGGCATATTCGTCAGTTTCGGCTGATGAAACCGCACAGAATGCAACCAATATGCATCCGGCTGTGATGATTGTCCTGAGGGGAAATCTTCTCCATTTTTGATGAGGGGTGCGTCGGTAGGTAATAAAGTCCATGGGAGAGAATGTTGAAAAATCAGGTATCGGTTTATTCCCAAATATAATGATTTTTGAGCCGATTTGCAAATTTTTTTAACAAAATCTTGTCGATTATTTGAATTTAAATCAAATTTGGATTAGGCATTTTTATGCAGGAAGAATATACAGGTATGATATTGCCGTAAAATCGTAATATTGTCCATTGATTTACGGGATTTATCCATTTTTAATGTCGGTCGGCGGCGGTAAATTTGCGGCGTATTATACATTAAAACAAATCTACATTAAAAATCTATATTAATCTACATTAACAACCAATATTAACAAACCTGCATTACGATATTTATCATGAAAAAGTTATTGTGCATGTTGCTGGCAATGGCGGCGCCTGTGGTGCCGCTGGCGGCGAAAAACTACGTTGTCAAATCGCCTGACAAGGATTATAGACTGACAGTTACGGCCGGTGAAGGCTCTACCTCCTATTCGGTCGATTACAAGGGCAAGACTATTATAAACAGGTCGGTCATCGGGCTTCTTGAAGCTGACGGACGCCGGATAGGCGACGGTGCGGTGACCTCTACCGAAAAATCTTCCCACAAGGGCAGTGTCGACGTCGTTGTCGGCAAAAACGATACTCTCGATGACAATTACAATCAGCTTACACTCGTCTACGACGGCGGCGATTACCGCCTCACGCTGCGTGCCTACGACGAGGGCGTGGCATATCAGTGGACTCTCAATTATCCCGGTGAACTGACCGTGGCCAATGAGCTTTTCGAGGCCGATTTCGGCGACGAGCCGGTCAAGGTACATTTCCCGCAGTGCGAGACGCGCACATGGACGGAATGGGACCTCAAACATCAGCCCCACGAAATCAATCAGGCATACCGCAATTTCGAACGTGAATATATACGTTACGAGAGTATTGACGCTATCCCCGACAGCGCTATCAGTACGAGTCCGGCGCTCTTCACCCTCCCCGGCGGAAAGGTGCGTGTCGCTGTCACCGAAGCCAATGTCTACGACTATCCCGGTCTCTACCTCCAGCCTGCCGGAGGCGAGAAGATACGCGGCCATTGGGCGGCTTTCCCCAAAACGGTGCTCGATGGCGATACAATCAACGGCAAGCAGTTCTATTCCACCCACCTGGTGGAGACGCGTGAGGACTTCATAGCGCGTATCAGCGGCAAGCGCTCCCTCCCCTGGCGTGTAATCATCGCCTCCGACCGCGATGCCAACCTGCTCAACAACGAGCTTGTCTACCTCCTTGCCGACCCCTGCGAAATCGAGGACACATCCTGGATTAAGCCCGGTGCAAGTGCCTGGGAATGGTGGCATAAGGCCATGCTCGACGGTGTTGATTTCCCCGTAGGCAATAAAAACCTGTCGCTCGAGCTTTACAAATATTACGTCGACTGGGCTTCGGAAAATGGCGTACCTTACATGACGCTCGATGCCGGCTGGTCGGAAAGCTACCTCGCCGAACTGTGTGACTACGCGGCCAAAAAGGGTGTCGGCATATTCGTATGGACATGGGCAAGCTGTCCGCTCGAGGCTCCGGGCGACTGGATCAAAAAGATGAAAAAGCTGGGTGTTACGGGCGCGAAAATCGACTTCTTCGAACGCAACGATCAGGTGGCGATGCGCTGGCAGCGTCAGCTCGCACGCCGCTGTGCCGACGAAAAGATGCTTGTACTGTTCCACGGCTGCCCCGTGCCTTCGGGTCTTGGCCGCACGTTCCCCAACGTTCTCGGCTATGAGGCCAACCGCGGTCAGGAATGCAATTTCTGGGACCGCACCATCTCGCCGCGCCATCACTGCACATTCCCATTCATACGCCTGCTCGTAGGTCCGACCGACTTCACTCCCGGCTCGCTCCGTCAGGCCACCGACGCAGATTTCCGTCCGCAGGATATTGACAACACACCCCCCATGTCGCAGGGTACCATAGCTCAGGAAATGGCACTCTTCGTAGTTCTCGACCAGTGGATTGCCACAATATGCGACTCTCCGACAGAATATGCAAAATATCCCGAACTCGAACGCTTCGTGACCCAAGTGCCCGTGACATGGGACGAAACGCTTCCGCTCGACGGTGAAGTCGGCGAACATATCCTTATGGCCAAACGCAACGGCGACCAATGGTACATTGGCGCCATGACCTCCGACTCCCCCCGCAGCTACAACGTGAAACTCGACTTCCTCCCCAAAGGTAAAATTTTCGACGTTGAAATCATAGCCGACAGCGCCGACTCCGAGTCCCATCCGCGCCATTACGACATAGTCAAACGCTCGGTTAGCCGCGGCGACACCCTCCCCCTCGCTCTCGTAAAAGGCGGAGGCGCCGCAATCCGCCTCACGCCCCGCAAATAGACAGTAGACCATGTTGGGACGCGATTCAATGCTTTAGCCTAAGCATTGAATCGCGTCCCTGCATGTATATGCGGTATTCGCGCTTCCACCTCGTCTGTTCATATTTGTTCATTTGTGGCGGCCTGTTTTGCGAAATTGACATTTTGATTAATTTTGCATCATTAACGGCAAATAAATGGAAGAATTCTATATCAAACTGTTGTGTGAACGCGTTGCGGAGCGTTTTGGATACAGTCCCGTCACGACCGAGGATTTCGCTGACCTGAGCGACAGCATAATGCAGGTCACGAAGGAGCGGCTTAGTGTGTCCACTCTCAAACGCGTTTTCGGCAGGGTGAATTTCTCGCAGGCACACCGGCGTACGACCCTGACGATAATGTGCCGTTATATAGGGTTTTCCGGCTGGACGGAGCTGAGCGACGTGTTGCGCAACAGCATGAATTGCGAGTCGGATTTCAAGCCTATCAATGCAATCAGTCTTGACAATATCGAGCCTGACAGCGAACTGAAAATAAAGTGGCTGCCCGACCGGCACATCATTGTGCGCAACTTGGGCGACAAACAGTTTGAGGTGCTTGAGGCATGCAATACAAAATTGAATACCGGCGACATAATAGAGATTGCCCTGCTTGCACCGAATGAACCTATGTTCATATCAAAGATAATACGCAATGACAAATATTTCACCGGTTATCTCGCCGGACAGCTTCACGGGGTTACGGTAGAAAGCGTGTCGGGCGGCAAAGAGGCAGGCGCAATATAGAAGGAGATGCGTTTGCCTTCATAAAATTCCTGGCTTTTCAGCGTCTTACAAGCGAAATCATATTCATCGGCGGTCCATCCGGCAGTCCGGCCGATTTCGAGCAGACTGTCGGTCAGCGTGTCAATGAGACCGCGGTCATAGTCCGTGTGGCCCGATGTCCGGGCGAGATACCGCAGACTGTCACGCAGCTCCATCGCCCGAAGCAGCGCGAAGTTTACATTGGGCGCGGGTACAGCCACATTCTCCTCGGTTTTTTCTTCCGGTATATCTCCGTGTACCGCCGACTCGCTCGGGGCTGCATCTTCCGCCGAAGTAGCTCTTTCCGCCGGCTGTGGTATGCTGTCGGTAATGGCTGTATCTGTCGTTTCCGTCGCGGGAGCAGTGGCCATTGGTGCGGTATTTCTCAAGGAAATAAGGCTTATTGCAGCTATGGCGACGATGATAAAGGCTATTGTGCCGCTCATGGCACGCAGCCTGAATCGCATCCTCGAGCATGCGGCTTTTACAGCCGGTGCCCCGGCGGGACGCTGCGCCGGATTGCGCCGGGTGCACCGCCGGCTGATGTGCCCGTAGATGAAACCGCCGTCAATGGCGCGAAGCACGATACCCAAGGCGTAAACGTCGGCGCGCCGCCAGTCGGATGTCTCGCCGTCGGCGGTCAGCTCGGGCGCGGAGAATCCCGGTGTGCCGCTCACGTTCTTGAACATGTAGCTTGCCGGATCGTCGCCTAATCCGAAATCAATCACCACGATATTGCCGAGATTGTCGACGAGCAGATTGGACGGTTTCAGGTCGCGGTGCGTTATGTTGCTGTCGTGTATATAGGCCAGTACGTCGATAAGTTGCCGCGAGAGGCGTCGTCGGTCGGTGCGGGATGCCTTTCCCGAGGCCAGATAGCGGTCGAGTGGAATTCCGTCAATCCAGTCCATTATGATTGTGGTGCCGTAGCCCGGTATCTCCTCGCAACTATGCACGCGCACGATATTCCTGTGGCTCAACCGCGACAGCAGTTCATATTCCTTACGTATCAGTTCGCGACCGAGCACGGAGTCTATTTCGCGACCCGGGCTTTTGGCTACATACCACCGCCCTCCGCGCCGTATGCGCCTCACGACGGTGTTGCCGCTCTCCGACAGCGTTATTGATGCCTCAGGGCCGCTGTCGTCGATGAATCCTGATATATCGTAATTTTCCACATTGCAAATATATATAATTTTGTCAAATGCCGAAATCTGAATATGAACAGATATGAACAGGTTTTTGCTTGGATAATCTGACGGCGCGGTGTAACTTTGATTTCAAATAATCAACCAATCATAATTTAAAATCTAAAAAAATGGAACAAACTAATCGAATTAATGGAAACGTGAAGCAATTTGAAAGTAAACTCGGCTTTCTTAACCCGTCGACAACATTTATCGCAAATGCCGCTTTTGCCGGGCTTGCCTTTATCCTTTTCATACTCAACAACTGTTGTGCCATCACGACTGAGAGCGCCGGAGAAGAAATGGTATCCAACGCATTGACGGCATTGCTTACCGACGGATTAGCCGGAGCAGGCGGCGGATTTCCCAAAATGACATCGGTACTTTTCCAGGGAATAGGCGGTATAATCGCTTTCTTGGCACTGTTAGGACTTGTGGCCGGAACCATCATCATACCTGCGAAACGTCACCGTCTGAGCGTTTTCCTCAATTTCATTGTCAGCAGCTTCATGCTCCTGAGCGCATTTGCCTTTATCCGTTGGAATATAGTGACAATCATCATGGTATTCATAGTCATTCTTCCCTGGATGGCACTTACTCTCATCAAAAGAGACGACGAAGTGAAACTGTGAATCATAGAATGCTATCTCTCAGCTAATTATTGCCTGATGCCAAGCAGAGGGCAATATTGGAATTGAGATTATAAACAAGCCCGCGGGAAAGGCGAGTGTGTGGAGTTTTATATTTAAGCTGATATCGTTCCGCCACATGCTCGCCAGTTCCGCGGGCTTGCTATGATTAAATTTGTCGCAGATAGTACTTGAGGGTGTTGCTCCACTCAATGAACGAATTTGCAAGGACGCTATGCCGTATGGGGCGGGGGCGCCTCGCTGAATATTATTTATTGTCTCTCGAAAAGTTTATGCTTTGGGCGGCCTCAGTCGAGGTTGAGGGGAGTATAGGGCATGTCCCAGGCTTCGGCCACGGCTTCGAAGGTGATTTTGCCGTCGACTATGTTTACGCCGTCGGCGAGTCCTTTGTCGGCTTTGCATGCGTCGCGCCAGTCCATGTCGGCCAGACGGAGCGTGTAGGGGAGGGTGGCGTTGGTGAGCGCCATGGTCGAGGTATAGGGCACGGCGCCCGGTATGTTGGCTACGGCGTAGTGTATTATGCCGTCGACTTCATAGACGGGGTCGGAGTGGGTGGTGGCGTGCGACGTCTCGAAGCATCCGCCCTGGTCGATGGCAACGTCGACGATGACCGAACCTTTGCGCATCATCGGGAGCATGTCGGCGGTAATCAGTTTGGGCGCTTTGGCTCCCGGTATCAGTACCGAGCCGATGACGAGGTCGGTCGATGGCAGTTCCTGTTCGATATTGTGGCGCGAGGAGAAAAGAGTCTTTACATTTTTCGGCATCACTTCGGCAAGATGACGGAGCGTTGGCAACGAGATATCGGTGATGGTCACGTCGGCACCTAATCCGGCAGCCATAAGCGCGGCATTGCGTCCTACGACGCCTCCGCCGAGTACCAGCACCTTGGCCGGTTTCACTCCCGGTACGCCTCCGAGCAGCACACCGCGTCCGCCCTGCGGTTTTTCGAGGAAACGGCATCCTTCCTGCACTGACATTCGGCCTGCTACCTCGCTCATGGGTATGAGTAGCGGCAATCCGCCCTGCGGTCCTACAACGGTCTCGTAGGCGATGCATGTTGCTCCAGACTCCAGCATTGCTACGGTCAGTTCGCGGTCGCTCGCGAAATGGAAATAGGTGAACAGCAACTGGCCTTTCTTCACTAATTTGTATTCCGGCTCAATCGGCTCCTTGACCTTGACTATCATGTCGGCTGCGGCGTATGTCGCTTCGATTGTAGGCAAAATCTCGGCGCCCGCTTTGACGTATTCGTCGTCGGCAAAACCCGACCCTTCTCCGGCGGTATGCTGCACATATACTTTGTGGCCGTGCTTGACGAGTTCCTTTACTCCCGACGGGGTCATGCCCACGCGGTTCTCATTGTTTTTAATCTCTTTTGGAATACCGATAATCATGGGATAATTTGATTTAAAGTATTACAACATTATGTGAAATATTCTCTAATCCCAAATATACACCAAAATCATTATTCCGCAAATATTCCAGCGGAAAAAATCAGCGGAATCATGCGTATACAATAATATTTCGTATTTTTGAAAAATCCGACAAATTGGTATCATTAGGTGTCAAAATTTGCATCCCAATGCTGTTTACTTTAGGGGTATAGATAGGGGCGAGGGCGTCTCGCCCTCGGGATATTATTCCTACATGCTGAAAGTTACCACGGGGGCGAGACGCCCCCGCCCCTATCAACTCCGCTTACGTAAACAGCATTGAATCGCGTCTATACAAATTCGTTTGAGTTTTGCAAGCTACCACAACAAGTTGATGGCACATCTTCTACATGTGCCATCAACTTGTTGTGGGCCTTTGATTATTAATCCTTTAATTCTCCTGGAGGGATTTGGCGAGGGCGCGGGGTGAGAGGCGTTTGTAGCCGGAGGGGTTACGCCAGCGGGCGCTTGAGGGGACTTCCCATTTCACTTTGTTGAAATCGAATGTGATGGTGGCGTCGATGGCGGTTTTGCCTACCTTGGTAGCTATGGCTATGCGTTCCATGAAGCGGGAACCGTCGATTTCCGCAGGGGATGAGTAGGTGCAGCCGTAGAGCTTCGACTCGGTGTTGAATACCAGTGACATCAGTGCGTTCGACTCCTTGGAGAACTTGAACTGGTATTCAATCTTGCCGTTGATTCTGGAGCGCGGGGTCATAATCCATTGGTTGTCGGGAGTGTCGGTCAGGGTGACCCCGGAGAGCATTTTGTCGGTCAGGGTACCGCGCCCGTTGATGAACGGCCGTCCGAGCAATGCATCCTGAATGTCGCCGATGGAGAGCGACGCGCCGGCAAAAATATCCTTTATCGGTTCGGCGATGTAGTATTTGTGCAGCTTGTCGGCTGCATATACCGAGTCGGAGTTGACATACATGTTGGCTACCTCCATGCCGAGTACACGCAGGGTGATGTATATGTCGCGGTCGCGGCGCATGTAGATGCGTCCGCTCAGCGAAATTTTCTGCGGTGATTTCACTGCAATCTTTACCGGCAGATTTAGTTGTGTCCAGGGCAGATTGGCCGCCGCCACATCGCGTGCCCTTTCGGCGAGAGTCATTTCAGTGGCATCGCCCGTGCCGCTTATGGCGGCAGATCGGGAGGCGCGGCATCCGGTAAGAGCCGCTACGGATATTATGGCGGCAATGGCGGCAAGTGCCGCTATGCGCAGTATGCGAGGCAGTTTCATTCGTGGAAATAAGTCTTGTATTTCACTTTGCGCGCGAGGAGTTCGTTCGACGGGTCAAGCTCGAGCGCTTTCTTCCAGAACTCCACCGCCTGATCGGGAAGCTGATTCCAGAAGTAAATATCGCCGGCATGGGTATAATATTCGGCCGAAATATTCTCGTCGCTGCTGTTGGCGAGGGCGCGGTCGATATACTCCTTGGCCCTCTTGTAGTCCTTTTGCTTGAAGAGTATCCAGGCGTACGTGTCGATATAGATGGGGTTGTCGGGCTCTTCGGCCAAAGTGGAGAAACTCAGCTCGTTGGCACGGTCGAGAAGTTCGGGGTCATCCGAACCGGAGAGGTGGTAAGCGAAATTGTTGCACGCAAGGACATTGTGGGGATTTAGCTCAATCGCATCGGCATAATATACGGCGGCGCTGTCGAGCTGATTGATACCCGAATAGAAGTCGGCGATATTTGAAAGATACTCCGAGCGGACGGCAATATTGGTGGAATCGGTCAGCTCGTAGGCACGATACATTTCCTCAATAGCCCGGCCTGTATTCCTGTCCTTGTCGGCAAGATAGAGAGCGGAGGAGAGAAGGCGGTGTATGTCGGGGTCACTTTCGTGGTATTTGAGGGCGCGCTCCATGGTCGACTCGGCGCGGGCATAATTCTCATCCTGCAGATACAGCACGCCGGCGCGTATCCAGTTGGCATTGTCCTCCGGCTGAAGGTCAAGCACCGGTTCCATCTGTTCGGCAGCGGCCTTATATTTTTCCTGTACTGACAGGAAATCGGCGTAAAGGCTGCGTATTGACGGTTCCTGCGGATTCTTGTCTATGACGCGGTTGAACAGTGCGTTGACGTGCGGCAGATAAGTAGAGTCATTGATAAGGTCGCGGGTATAGTCAAGCAGTATCTCATGCTTGTCGTCGATGTCGAGGTCGGTCTCGAGCAACGCGCGATCAATCTCGCGCGAATAGCCGATGGTGTCGCCGCTGTTTTTGTAGAACTGGGCGAGCATGAATGCCGCCGAGCCGCTTTCGGGGTCGACTTCGCAGGCCTTGCTGTAGTACACGAGAGCAGAATCGGGCTTGCCCTGCACCTCGAAATACCGTCCGGCGAAACTGTAGCACTCGGGATTGAGCGGCGACGATGTTATCGCGCCGTGTATCTCCCGCAGAGCGCTGACCGAGTCGTCGAGAAACGCGTAGATGGCTGTCTTGCGGCGAGTCAGTTCCATGCTTTTACCTGCCGTTACTTCAAGCCGTTCGAGGCGGTCGATGGCACGCCTCACCATCACGGTGTCCTCGCTCGAGAGGAGTGCGTCGATATATGATACCGCGATGTCGCTGCGCGAAGGGTTGAGGGAGTCGACGACGTGAAGCACTTCAATCTGGCGCGCGGTATTGCCCGTGCTCCCCATCAGCTGGCTGTAGTAGTAGGCGTTGGTATAGTCGGTGGGGTCAGCTTCGAATTTTCTGCGCAGCAGGTCGATGCCTTCGAGCATGAGCGGCTCGTCACGCTTCACCATCATGACGTAGTTGAGACCGAGTTCGGAATAGTAGTCGGAGTTGGTGGAGTCGAGTTCGTAGGCGCGTTTATACAGTTCGTAGGTGGCGCCGGAGTTGCCGAGCGCGTTCTGCCGCTGGGCTTCCCCGTAGATATATTCGGCCTTGCGGTGGCGCGCTTCGTCGTCCCACCGCGCCCTGTCACGGGCTACGATTGTGAGGCACACGCTAAGAGCGGCCACGGCTACGGTTATTGTTCGTGAAAAATGTCTCATTGCGATTGTTCTCGGTTAGCGGTAAGGCGCGTTTATTCCGTGCCGGAGTGGCCGAAGGCGCCGTCGCCGCGCACGGTTTCGTCGATTCGTTCCACCTGTTCCCATTCCACACGGTCATAACGTGCTATCACCATCTGGCATATACGCTCGCCGTCGTTGATTACAAACGGTTCTTTCGACAGATTGATTACTATGATGCCTACCTCGCCGCGGTAGTCGGAATCGACAGTGCCGGGAGCGTTGGCGATAGTGATGCCGTGTTTTAGGGCAAGACCTGAACGCGGACGTATCTGGCATTCGTAGCCGCGCGGCAGCTGCAGATACAATCCGGTGGGTACGAGTACGCGTTCAAGAGGCTGGAGCACAATGGGGTGCTTCACAAATGCGCGTACGTCCATGCCCGACGAGCCGGGAGTGGCGTATGCCGGCAGCGGATGGTGCGACCGGTTGATTATTTTGACTTTAAGAGTTTCCATGTTATTCTGTCGTGACTGATATTTTAACCATTGATATTATGTATAACGCAAAAATAGTTAAAATATCGTGAGTATTAGAGTTTTTTAAATTAAAATTACATAATGGTTGGTACATATAACGCAAATTAATCTACCTTTGTTGTCACAATCGGCATAGTGTATGCGTAATTATATATGACAGTCTCTCCGCGCTACATTCAACCAATATTTTTCAACGTTTATTTATCAAGATGATGAAATCTTTACGAGCCGTCCTCACGCTCATTTCTCTCAACTGTATTCTCGCCGTGTCGGCGTTCTCAATCAAAGGCAAAATCACTGACTCACAGAATACCCCCGAAGCATACGCTACTGTAAGAATATTCAGTCAGGCCGATACCGTCCATGCCGCCGCGCTCGGAGTCACTGACGATGACGGAGCTTTCTCCCTCCCGGTGAAATCGGCAGGAGAATATAATGTAATCATTTCATCCGTAGGTAAAAAGACGATTGACGCAAAGGCTAATGTCACGGCCGCAGCTCCGGTAGCCGACCTCGGCACGATGACGATGCTTGACAATGCCGCGGAACTTGGGGAAGTAGATGTCGTGGCGACAAAACCTCTCGTAGTCAAGGAAATCGACCGCATCGGATATGACGTGCAGGCCGACGAGGACTCCAAAACCTCCACCGTGCAGGACGTGCTCCGCAAGGTGCCTATGGTGACGGTCGACGCCGACGGCACTATAAAGGTGAAGGGCTCCACCAACTTCAAGATTTACAAGGACGGACGCCCCAACAACGCGTTCACCAACAACGCAAAGGATATTTTCGCCGCCATTCCGGCCTCGATGATTAAGAAAATCGAGGTAATCACCGACCCGGGCGCCAAAGAGGACGCCGAGGGCGTAGGCGCCATACTCAATATCGTCACCAATCAGGAGACGACGATGAACGGCCTTATGGGCAACGCTTCGCTCAACTGGAGTACCCGCAGCAGCTCTCCGATGCCAAATATATGGCTTACCGGCAATGTGGGCAAACTCGCCCTTTCGGCCTACGGCGGTTATCATCATCAGGACTACAACGAAGGCAAAAACAGTTCCAACTCAAGCAACACATACATAAATACCGGCAACACGCTCCGCAATGAAAGCAGCAGCAAGGGTAAAGGCAATATGGGGTTCTGGGGCATCGAAGGCTCCTACGACATCGACTCGCTCAATCTTATCACCCTTGAATTCGGCGGCTTCTACTACGACGCCAAGAACAAGAGCGAGAGTTTCAACGAAATGGTTGACCCGGCAGGCGATCTGATATACAGCTACCGCACACGCAGCTTCACGCCAAAGACACGTTATCTCGACTTCAACGGAAATGTCAATTACCAGCACAGCACACGTCGCAAAGGAGAGGTAATCACGCTTTCATATCAGGTTTCGCACAATAATAACAAGGATATTTCGGAGAGCGAATATTACGACCTTATCAACTTTCCGGCGCCGTATTCAGGCATCAACGCCAACTCCAATCTCAATTTCCTCGAGAATACCGGACAGTTGGACTGGACGCGTCCATTCGGCGAACATCATAAGATGTCGGTCGGCGCGAAGGTGGTCGCGCGCCGGAACAGTTCGGAAGCGACCAACGAGTATGTCGGCGCAGGTACCGATAAGACTGATTTCGACCATAATACGACTATCGGCGCCGGCTATCTCGACTACCGTTACAGTGTTGGCAAATTCAGCGCCCGAGCCGGATTGCGTTACGAATACTCGCGCCTGTCGGCCAAATTCAAGGACGGCAGCAATCCCGACTTCGGCAGCTCGCTCAACGACTGGGTGCCCAACGCATCGATGATGTACAATATCAATGACGCGTCGACACTCAAGTTCGCCTACGCGACGCGTATCAACCGTCCCGGCATCAGTTTCCTCAACCCGGCCCACACGCTGAGCCCGTCGTCCGATTCCTACGGTAACCCCGACCTGGAGAGCGTGCACTACAATACCCTCTCGCTCAACTATTCGCTTATAAAGCAGAAATTCAATATCGACGCCACTCTCTCCTACGATTTCGCCAACAATACAATCACGTCGCTGACCACGGTCGACGGCAACGATTTCTCAACTTCGACATTCGACAACGTAGGACGTTCACGCACTGTGGAACTGTCGTTGTTCGGACAGTGGAGCGTGACACCCAAGACCAATCTCATGCTCAACGGCTCGGTGGCCTACAATCATCTCAGAATACCCGGCGTGAGCAACGGGCGCTGGGGCACGAATGTCTTTTTCCGCGCATCCCAGCAGCTGCCGTGGAAATTCCGTATCGAGGGATTCTGTTTCTATGACCGTGGCCGTCTGGAAAGTGTTTACACGTTCAATGCCAATACCATCAGGTCGTTGTTCCACGGATTTTCGTTGCAGCGCACGTTCCTCAAGGAGGATCGCCTGACGGCCAAGGTGCAGGTGATGAACCCGTTCGCTTTCCACGGCGTCGGTATGCGCAGCGTGACAAACCGTGGTGATTACTACGGGTGGAGCGAAAATTCGTTCTCACAGGCGCGCGGCGTGCGCTTCTCGGTAAGCTACCGTTTCGGTTCTGTAAAAGCCGGTGTCAAGAAGGCTACCGCATCCATCGTCAACGACGACCTCCAGGGCGGCAATTCGGCACCCTCGTCAGCCCAGGGCCAGAGCCAGATGCAGTAATTTAAAAGCCATAGAATTAAACGTACCAATGAAAAACTACTATCACCGCAAGCCGGAATGGCTCAGGATAAAATTGCCGCACGGCGAGAAATCGGCCCGCGTGTGCGGCAATCTCAACGGGCGCGGACTTCACTCCATCTGCGAGGCGGGACTTTGTCCCAATCGCGGCGAGTGCTGGAGCAACGGCACCGCGACGTTCATGATAGGGGGCGACATCTGCACCCGCAACTGCCGTTTCTGCAACGTGGCTACCGGCCGTCCGCTTCCCCTCAATCCCGATGAGGCGCAGGGGGTGGTCGAGGCCGTGCGCGCCCTCCGGCTGCGCCATGTAGTGCTCACTTCGGTCGATCGCGACGACCTCCCGGACTATGGTGCCGGGCACTGGGCGCAGGTGATACGCAGTATCAAGGAGGAATGCCCCGGTGTCACCATCGAAGCGCTTGTGCCCGATTTCAACTGGCGTACCGACCTGCTCGACCTTGTCATCAACGAGCGCCCGGAAGTGATTTCGCACAATCTCGAGACGGTGCGACGTCTCACGCCCGAGGTACGTTGCCACGCCACCTACGACGGTTCGCTGCGTGTCATCTCTCATATCGCCGCTTCCGGCATAGCTGCCAAGAGCGGCATAATGCTCGGACTCGGCGAGACTCCCGATGAAATCATTGCCACGATGGACGACCTGCGTGCCGCCGGGTGCAGCATCATGACCATAGGCCAGTATCTTCAGCCTACCGAACATCACTATCAGGTCAGGGAATACATACATCCCGACGTGTTTGAGCAGTACCGCGTGACGGCTCTCGCGAAAGGCTTTACGCACGTGGAGAGTGCGCCGTTGGTACGGTCGTCGTACCATGCCGAGCGCCACGTCGCGAAATGATAAGTAACTGTTCAAAATTATTTTGATATTATGACGGAAGGATTTTTCAGGCGATTTCCGGTGAGGAAGAAGGAGTGTAGCGAGCTACATGACTGATGGACTCCGGCAGAATATTAAAATAATGAGAATGGTTAATATAAAATAATTTTAAACAGTTACTTATAATCAGACTGCAACAGACTTATGACACAGTTTATCGACTTGCGCGACGCTCCCTACCGCGAGGTGCTCGACATGCAGCACGACATCTTCAACCGCCGTGTCGCACTGCGCCGCGACGGAATGCCCCCGGGCGACGATTATCTCATCACGGTGACCCATCAGCCCGTCTACACGCTCGGACGCCATGCCGACCCGGGCAATGTGCTGCGGCGCGAATGGCTCGTGGCTCGCGGCGCCGAGGTGGTGGAGATAGACCGCGGAGGCGATGTCACTTTCCATGGTCCGGGACAGCTTGTAGTCTACCCGATAATCGACCTGCAAAGCCGCGGCATTGGCATAAAGACTTACGTAAACCTGCTGGAAGAGGCTGTGATAAGGACGGTCGGGGAATATGGCATAGAGGCCGGACGCATCGACGGCGCGACAGGCGTATGGATAGGCTGCGGGACCCCGGCAGAACGTAAAATATGCGCCATAGGCCTGCGTTGCTCCCGCTTCATAACAATGCACGGTCTCGCCCTCAACGTATCGACCGACCTCACCTGGTTCTCGGCCATCAACCCCTGCGGCTTCACCGACAAAGGCGTCACCACCCTCCACCGCGAACTCGCCGCCACCAACCCCGCCACATCCCACACACCACCGACCCTCGACGACGTATCCGCCACCCTCCGCCACCACCTGACGCAATTGCTGCGGCTGTAACACCCGCTCAGTCCGGAGATTACGCAGGATGTTCTAATGCTAATTTGTGAGGGTGTTGCAGAACCAAACTTTCCGCGGTTGAAAACCGCGGCTACTATGCGGAGTTTTCTGACAATCAGCTAGGTAGTAGCCGCGGTTTTCAACCGCGGAAAGTTAAAGCCGAGTTTTGCAACACCCCGGTGACGGTTATGTAAACCGACTGCCTCCGGGCGCAACCTGTATATGCCACGCTGTACCACAACACCGCCATTCCCGGGTTTCCCTATATATATGTCAGTTTTAATCAATACGCTGTGCGAAATTTTCGTGCATTGTTGCTTTGTGTGAAAAAATTTGATATATTTGTCGGTGCATATCGCCTGCGGAAGCCCGATATGGGCTGAGGGGCGGGTGCTGACATTTTTTTGAAGCGTTTACTCGACGCTCTTTCTTGGCTTGTTGAAACTTCGCAACTTTCATATCGTAGTCGGGAATGCAGCAAACGGTAGATGCCTGTGGATTATGTATATTCAGTCGACAGTTGCGCGAAGGAGCGCATACTGCCGATGTATAAGCATATTCTGCGTGAGGCTTCTGCAAGTTTGCTCGTTCGACTACGATGGGCAATGCGAAGGCCTCAACAGGCGGAACGGGCAACGAGTACGGTCTCGCGCTTTTTATTATTATAAACCAGTCTAATGCCAACGCGGGGATCCGGCGGCTCCTGTAATTCATCATGAAAAAGAAATTTATGCTTGCAGCTGTAGCTATCGTAGCCGCTGCCTCAATCACACTCGCATCATGCAGCAAAAATCCTTGCGACAAGGCTATCGACATGGTAAAAGATGCCACCGAACAGGTAAAGAAAGCCAAGTCAATGGAAGAAATTGACAATATCGGCAGGGAACTTGAATCCAAATTTGACAAGATGGAGGCTGAATATAAAGACGTAAAGCCTACCGAAGCCCAGCAACAAGAGATGACAAAGGCATACGAGGAATTGGGCGAAGCCGTAGAGCAGGCCCGCGCCAAGTTCTATTGATCATAAGTGGAGCGGGGGCGTCTCGCCCCCGTAGTATTATTCCGGTAAATTACCACGAGGGCGGGACGCCATCGCCCCACTCTTAACACTTATCCGTAACAATTTATACCATAATATTTATGAAAAAGATAAACCTGCAATGGATTTTTTCATTGCTCATAGTAATAGTTCTTACCGGCTGCGGTAGAATCTCATCATTCAGGGATAGCGGAGCCGGCGAGGAGGCCAGAGACGCTTCTATAACTGATGCTGTCATTGCGGAGGAGGAGGTTTTCCCCGATATGACACCTCAACAGGTAATGGATAAATTCATCGAGGAGATGATAGAAGTAGACAGAATGATGCACTCCCGTGACATGGACGGTGCAGAAAAAAGATTTGACAGCGCATGCTCGGAAGCTTTGATGTATATTGATCGTATGTCGGACGATGAGCGTTCGTATGCCTACGAATACTGGACGCAGGTTACCAAAAGTCCTCAGATACGGAATTTGGATTCATTTAATTTTGATACACCGACGGGACAGAAATTCGGCAAATGTATTGAAGAAATGCGCATCAAGCATGATGAAAATTCAATATCATTAATCGGCAAGATGATAGAATTCACCGATAAGGCAGGGACACGTTTTATATTACATATTAATGAAAGCGAAGCCGAACCCGGTTATCCGCGAAACGAGGGGAAATGTATGCTTTATCCCGTAGATAGGGATGAAGAATATTCCGGTACGTGGAAATTTCAAAGCAAAGACCTCGGGATGTCGTCGATAAGGATTAATATCAAAGATGTCAAAGGATATGACGAAGATTGGAACACGGTAGACCGCGGTGTGGATTTTGGAGGTGCCCATGATTATCATAACAGTCATTACAATTTCTATCCGAGCTCATCATCAGATGAATTTTATATCGTAAAAGGGAAAATCTGGCCATATTTTATTCAGACCGATGGTTTTGGCGAGTATGAACAATTCGCATTGTCGTATATAGTTCACACCAAAGAACCCTCGGGAGAATAACCATTTGAGAAACAAAACTATTTCTATTTTTGATTAACCTATATTATTATGAAAAAGTATTTTATACCGTTGATTATTGCGGGGATTATTACCGGGTGCGGTAATAAGAACAGCGCTGCGGTCGGTGCTTCTGCCGATGGAAACGGGGAGGCTGAGTCACAAAAGGTTGAGGCGAAGCAGCTGTATGCTCCGGGCAATATTTCCACGCCATATTCTATTTCAGATGTGCCGGTCATGGATGTGGATATTGTGACTATTACACTTGACAATGGAGGGCGTGCCCATCTTGCATTTCGAGGGGACGGCGCAAGCGGAATTTCGACGAAAAAGCTGCGGCGAATGGTGGCGATTCAGGCTCTTCTTTCCTCGGGCATTGACCGCTCGGAGATTACCGAGGAGCAACTTGCCAATTTTGTCGCGTTGGACGACATCGGCATGACCGTGCAACAATGGCGCGATAATTACCGCAAGCCGTTGGCGCAACTTAAATCAATAAACGGCAACGGCATCATGCCACAAACCGACGACGATTTTTCTTCCGCAAATCATGTCTTAAATTGGTTTGGTATAATCAACGGCGTTTTAAGGACTGTAGAGTGGGGAGATGCCGAACGGGAGTATTCGCTTACTCCGGTTCAGGAGAAAGAAGCTGAAGAAGTTGAAACGATTGAGTCGGAAGAATTGGAGATAGAGGAACTTGAAGAAGTAGATGAAGAAACTCTCGATACGGAACTATTGTTGTGGAACTCGAATACGATGCCTCAAAGAAACAATCTGCCGCTTGGTTTTGATGTCGTGGTTATTGCCGATAAAACATGTGCATACTCCCATGTTGACCGTTTGTTTGGGGATATTTACCGATGCATGCCATTCAAACTTATGACCTCACAATTCGGGGACAGTAATAACGGAGGTTGGTGTCTGTCATTCGCTGGTGTCGGAGATGGTTGGGGTGCAACTTTGGAAATCTTAAATAATGCCTGTGGAGGATTTATTGACAAGAACAAGGCACTTGTAATGGTTGTCGACAATCTCCGCGATTCTTCGGGTCAGCCTGTTAATGGCAGGGAAGGTGGCCATCGGAAATTCGTAGCCCGTGTGTGGGACGGCACTCAGACCGTAAATGATGCACAGGAATTTGAACTTGTGGATTGCCGTACCGACGTGAATGGAGGCCGTGGAGGATTGCCGATGGTACTCCGTCAAAGGAATCAGGAAGTAATGGAGGCGGTTGACCGACTTAAAGAGAGATGGTATAATAATGAAATTTCGTCAGACGAATATCTCAATCTGCTGAAAGGACTTCGTGACGAATACAAATACAGCTATACTCCCCACGTGCTCATAAAGATGGCTCCCGATGCTACCTACGAGGCATTCATCGCTGTAATCAACGAGATGTATCTAAACAATATACTCAATTGGCGTATAACGACAGTTGACCCGCGTGAGTTGCCTGAATATATGGTAAACAGTGAAGATGTAACAACTTATTAATAACTTAAAAAAACAAACAATATGAACCAATCAACAACAAATCCGGCGAGAATAAGCGGAATGTTTCGCGGAGCGGCGATAGGCGCGACTATTGCGATGCCGATTTTTGTATTTTATATGTTTCTTGCGACATTTGAGGTAATAGAAATCCGTTGGCCAATGGGCTTTTTATCTGCATGTCGCACAATAGCAATCATTCAATTTGTAGGAATCCTTATCTGGGCCGGATGCCTTGCCGGATGCATTTTGCCGGCAAAACGGTTGAATATCTCTCAGCTTGGCCTCGGGTTATGTATTGCGGGCGCCTTAATCGGAGGCATTTTGCAATTGATAGTATCCAATGACGAGGATTTGTTTGGCAAAATATGGTTCTCATTCTTTGAAAACGGGAAAGGAGATGGCACGACGTTGTTCATTGTCTTCAGTATTCTTGCCAACGTACCTCTTGCAATAGGTTCGTTCTTGTCCGGCAAGAATTTACCGGCTATGAATAAAGTGACATTCGCATACGCTGTCATTGCTGTTTTCCCTTTAATAATATTGGCATTGCTGGACTCTATAGATGGGAGAAACGGGCAAACAATCTGTCTCCTGCTGTTTGTACTTCTGTTTGTCTGTATTGCAGTTGCTCTTATGGGATGGTGGGGTGCTGTCGGGCAAGCTAAATATCTTGAAGATGACGGTGAAACGGACAAAAACAGTCAGGATGCCCGGAATAACGTGCCGGTTCAGCCGGCTATAACCGCCGAACAGAAAAATATGCTGTCGGGAATGAGCAATCAGGAACTTACCAATGTGGTGAACAATCCGGCGCTTTATGCTGCCGGTTTTGTAGATGCCGCACGTAAGATGCTCTCAGTGCGGCAGGCGATGGTGTCGTTGAACAATATGACTGACGAGCAGATGCTTGCGGCTATCCACAATAACCCGCAGGGTTTCTCCCACGACGTTCTCGACGCTATATCTATGGAACTTCTCAAACGTGAGGCTCCTGCATTCATCAACGAAGTAGCGTCGCTCTCGACCCCCGAACTGCAGGCGATGGTCTACAATGCCGGCGCATACTACGACGGCTACATAAAGCTCGCCAACCGCGTGCTCAACGAACGCATCAATCTTCCCCGGAAGGCGTGATGCCGATTGCTGCGCAACAGGGGCGGGGGCGTCTCGCCCCCGTGGTAACTTGCTGTATATAATACCACGGGGGCGAGACGCCCCCGCTCCACTCAAGTAAACAGCGATGAATCGCGTCCTTGTAATTGGCTATGATTGCTGATTGCAGGGACGCGCTTTATTTGCGGGCGGTGAGGAGGCGGCTCAGTTCGCCTATCCAGAGGACGAGGGAGGTTGAGCCGAGGATTATGAGCCAGTCGGTGAGGCGCAGGGGCACTACGTTGAAGAACTGGCCTCCGAACTGGATAATCAGTATCTGGCCTATGAAGATGCATAGCGCTATCAGCTCGAATTCACCGCATCCCTTGAGGTGGAAGGCTCTGCGGCGTGTCATGTAGGCGCGGGCGTTGAACATGTTCCAGAACTGCAGGAACACGAAGATGGTGAAGAACATGCTCAGTTCGTAGGGCGTCAGGCCTTTGTCGGCGCCAATCCTGACGTGGAACAGGTCGGTAAGCGAAGTGACGTCGGCATGCTCGAAGATGTAGAGCAGACTTAACAGCAGGATGAAGAACAGTCCGCCCACTCCGATTATCGCGCGCCACATGCTACGGGTGATTATGAACGCCGACCGGTCGCGCGGGGCGGCCTGCATGACCGACCGCGACGGTGGCAGCGATGCAAGCGCCATTGCGGCGAAAGTGTCCATGATGAGGTTGACCCACAGCATCTGGGTCACGGTCAGCGGAGAGTCGGTGCCCATAAAGGCGCCCGACAGCACTATGAGGCAGGCGACGACGTTGACGGTCAGCTGGAACAGCACGAACCGCTGTATGTTCTGATAGAGGGAGCGGCCCCACATCACGGCGCGTCCGATTGACGAGAAGGAGTTGTCGACGATGGTTATGTCGGAGGCTTCCTTGGCTACCGAGGTGCCGTCGCCCATCGAGAGGCCCACGTGGGCGGCTTTCAGTGCCGGAGCGTCGTTGGTGCCGTCGCCTGTCACGGCCACGACCTCGTTGCGTTTCTGGAGTGTCTCGACAAGGCGTTTCTTGTCGCCCGGACGGGCGCGGGCTATCACTTTCAGACCGTCGACGCGGTCATACAGTTCTTTGTCGGACAAGGCGGCGAATTCCGGGCCGGTGATGATGCATTCCTGAGTGTCGCCGTCGCTGACAAGGCCTATTTGGCGTCCGATTTCGCGTGCGGTGGCCGGGGTATCGCCGGTCACGATTTTTACCTTTATTCCCGCATCGAGGCATTCTTTTACAGCTGCGGGCACATCGGCGCGCACGGGGTCGGAAATGGCGGTGATGCCGATGAATTCGAGGTCGACACCGGCGTTGCGCGATGCGAGTTGAGTGAGGTCGGGGAGCGGTGCGCCGGCAGGCAGCTCGGCGTATGCGAATCCGAGGGTGCGCATCGCCTGACGCTGATAGTCAAGCAACTGCTCGTTGATTTGAGCGGGCGTACGGCCTCCGGCAATCCTGTCGCACAGCGAGAGTACGATTTCGGGTGCGCCCTTCACGTAGAGCACCGGACCGCCCGTGACGGCCGATTTTACAATCGTGGCCATGAATTTGCGTTCGGTGGTGAAAGGAAGTTCTTCCAGCCGCGGAGCTGCGTCGCTCAATGCCGTATGGTCAATGCCGTCGGCATGCAGGCGCAGAAGCAACGCTCCCTCCGTCGGGTTGCCGAGCGCTTTGGGGCGTTCGCCCGACAGGTCGAGTGTGGCGGTGGAGTTGACGGCGATGCCTTCGTTGATTATGTCGCGCGGAGTGTCGCCCCAGAACTGCATGTCGGCCACCTGCATCTGGTTTTGGGTGAGGGTGCCGGTCTTGTCGGTGCATATCACGGTGGCGGCGCCCATCGTCTCGCAGGCATGCATCTTGCGCACGAGGTTGTTGGTGCGGAGCATGCGGCGCATGGAGTAGGCGAGCGAGAGGGTAACGGCCATCGGCAGCCCCTCGGGGACGGAAACTACCACCAGCGTAACGGCTATCATGAGCGTCTGCAGCAGGTAGGCGGCGAACTCCATCGTCAGAAAACCGTCGAATTCCGGGCTTAGATAATACATCAGGCAGCGGCCGGCGATGACGAGTCCGCCGACTATGTAGCTCATCTTCGACACGAGGCGCCCGAGCCGGTCGAGCTGCTCGTTGAGCGGGGTTTTTACCGACGAGTCAATCTGCGCTTCGTGGAATACCTTGCCGTTTTCGGTGGCGTCGCCCACCTTGTCGACTTTGAATATGCCGTGCCCCTCCATTACCTTGGTTCCGCGCAGCACGTAGTCGCTTTTATAAGTGGCCTCGGGGTCGAAATCGTCGGGATTGACCGTCTTGTGGCAGGCGGGTTCGCCGGTGAGTGTGGACTCGTCCATAGTGAGTGTCACCGCTTCGAGCAATTGCCCGTCGGCGGGAACCTCGTCGCCGGTGTTGAGTATCACGATGTCGCCGACAACGACGTCGCGTTTGGGTATCTCTATCGTGTTGCCGTCGCGGATTACGCGTACGGCCTCTTCGTCGTTGACCTGGTTGAGGATGGCGAACTCACGGTCGGCTTTCATCTCGAATATGAATGCAAGCCCGGTGGCAAGTATGATGGCCATGAATATGCCCGTCGGCTCGAAAAACACGGTGGCGCCTTCGTCAAGACAGAAATACTCGTAGAGCGATATGCATATCGACAATGCTCCCGCAACGAGGAGGATGATAATCAGCGGGTCACGAAACTTCTCCAGAAAGCAGCGGAAAAGCGATTTTTTCTTTGCCGGGGTGAGGACGTTTACGCCATGTTCCTGACGGCTTCTGATAACTTCTGCCTCGGTCAGTCCGACAAGGTGAGGTTTTTTCTCCATTCTTAAATGAAAATCAGGCTATATATGATAAATAAAACTTATGATATACTGATATACAATTGTTGCATGCCGACGGTTCATTCGGTCGGCTGATTGGTGCCGTAGTCTGCCGCTTCCACGGGGTGACGCAGCACTTCGGTAGCGCCTTCAAGCCATCCGCCTGCCCATTTCACGAGGGTGAAGATGGTGAATATGAGGAGTGCGCCTTCGCATAAGCCTAACACAACCAGGGAGTCGATGGCCGCGGAAAGGAGGGCTATAACGATTCCGGCGAAGAAGCAGTAGACGCCGTAGCGTGCGCCGCGTGCGCAGTTGCGCATCGCTTCGATATTGGTGGTCGCCGCTATAGTGGCTGTCTTGTTCATGATTACGAACAGCGAGATGATGGTGAATGCGGCTAAAATGATGTATATCACGACAAATATAATGCCTAATGTGGCCCATTTCCTGAGGTCGGCATCGGCATTGTCGACAAAGTCGATATAGGTCTGAGCCGACGATGGAAGCGCTATCGCCATGATGAGGAATACGGTGCCTATAATACAGTAAATCAGGAAAAACAGCTTGAGGGTAGCGAATGCGTCGCCCGCTTTGGTGATGCCGAAAGCCTTGTGGGCCTGTGCGAAGCCGAGGTACGACATGATATAGCCAGTAAGACCGACGACGGCTGTCAAGATTAGTATTATTTTTGTCATGCCCATGCCGTCGCTGTAGGAAGTGGCGCTGTTTATGCCGATAATGAAGGCTAATGCAGAGAGTAGAATCGTACCTCCGATGGTGACGATAGGTGCCCAGCCAATCTTGAGGAAAGCGCTGCGCAGTACTGAAGTTTCAGTAATTGTTGACATGTTGTTGGGAAAATAATAGTTTTTATACCTCGCGGTGGATTGTGTAGTCGAGAATGTCGGCGAGATAACCGGTCACGGCCTTGTTGTCAAATCTGTCGAGAATCGGGGCGGCCTGCGCCTTGAGGCTTTCCATCGTGGCGTATGCATAGTCGATGCCGCCGTTGGCCTTGGCGTATTCGATAAGGCGGTTGATGTCGTCGGTCGACAGTTCCTCCTGCTGCGAGAGCTGAAGCATTGCGGGACGCAACGCAGACGTGTCAGTTTCGAGCACGTGGAGCAGCGGCAGGGTGATTTTGCCCTCGCGCAGGTCGTTGCCTGTGGGCTTGCCTATGTTCTTGTCCTCGTAGTAATCGAAGATGTCGTCCTTGATCTGGAAGCAGAGGCCGAGCAGACGTGCGAACTCGCTTATGGCGGCGATGTCGGCGTCGGAAGCGCCTACGGCATAGCCTCCCATCTCGACGCATGCCATGAACAGCGAGGCTGTCTTGCGCTCGATAGTCTGCATGTAGGCCGGCTCGGTGAGGTTGTGGAAGCGGGCGCAGTATATCTGGTCAAGCTCGCCTATCGACAGCAGTTTGCCCAGGCGCGCTATGGCGTTGATGATGCGTATGTCGCCGGTCATCATCGCAAGCTGGAGCGACGATGACACAAAGAAGTCGCCCACGAGCACAGCGATATGGTTGTCCCAGATGCCGTTGATGGTAGGGGTGTTGCGCCGTATCTTGGTTTCGTCGACAACATCGTCGTGTATGAGCGACGCGTTGTGCAGCAGTTCGACGGCAGCGGCGCCCCTGATGACGTTCTCGTTGACCTCGCCCAACAGCTTGGCGCTGAGTATCACCAATATAGGACGTATCTGTTTCCCTTTCGTGCGGAGATAATTGTCGACAATGCGGTTCATCAACTCGTTGGGTGAGTCGAGTGTGGAGGCAATCAATTCGTTAAGCGCCTTCAGTTCGGGAGTGATGAGCTGTTGTATTTCTTTTATTGACGGCATAAGTGACCGCAAATTTACTAAATTTTTTTATAATCACGAATTAAAAATATCTATTTTCAGGATAACCCACCCGAAATGGTTCAATAGGGCATTTGGATTATTCTCCAACCCTAAATTTGATTTAATCAAAACACGTTCATCAACGGAAGACCATGTAGATATACTTAACTGTGTTTCCTCATATTTGAATATAAGACAACGTGAGGTCATAGAAAACTGCCAAAAGTAAAGAGGAAGTTAATGGCAGGTAAATGAATGAGCCTATAAGTGGGTTATTATAATTTAATAATCGGGGATTTTGTTGATATTTGGTTGTGTAAAATAGGGGATTTTGCTATCTTTGCATCGTTTAAAAAATGAGGATTTGCAATATGCATACATTCAAACGTAAGATTTATAATCAGATATTGTATTGGAAACAAACTTCTGATGGTAAAAGGGCGTTGTTGGTCAAAGGAGCCCGTCGTGTCGGAAAGTCAACCATTGTAGAGGAATTTGCACGCAACGAGTATCAGTCATACATTTTGATTGATTTCTCCAAGGCTTCTAAACAGACAATAGACCTGTTTAACGATATATCCGATTTGAATTTTCTTTTTCTGCAGTTGCAGATGATATATAAGGTTGAATTGCACGAACGGAATTCAGTCATTATATTTGATGAAGTGCAGCTGGCACCACTTGCACGGCAAGCAATAAAACATTTGGTCGCTGACCGCAGGTATGATTACATTGAAACCGGATCACTGATAGGTATTCGTAAATATACTGAAAAAATAGTTATACCAAGCGAAGAAACAACCATCGAAATGCATCCTATGGATTTTGAGGAATTCCGTTGGGCTCTCGGTGATACCATTTCTGTTCCTCTGTTAAAAAAATGCTTTGAGAAACAGCAGCCTATGGGTGATGCCGTATGCCGTCAGATGCTTAAAGACTATCGATTGTATATGCTTATCGGTGGCATGCCGCAATCTGTGAACGAATATCTGGAAACCAATAATTTTGTGCGCGTAGATGAAATGAAACGTACAATTCTTGCCTTATACGAGTCAGATATGCGGAAAATAGACTCCACAGGTAGGGCTTCAATGATGTTCAGCAATGTAGCAGCTCAACTTTCGCATGGCGGTGGTAGATTTCAGGTCTCAACTGTAATTGAAAACCAACGTGCCGAGAATATCCTTCCATTATTGGAGGACATGAAAGCCAGTATGATGGTTAATGTCGCCAATCATTGTGATGATCCTAATGTTGGAATGTCATTGACAAAGAATCTGGAGAAATTCAAATTGTATATGAATGATACAGGATTGTTTGTAACACATATATTCAAAGACAAGAAAGCCGTTGACAATATTATTTATAGGAAATTACTCCTTGACAAACTTGAAACCAATCTTGGTTATCTCTTTGAAAATATGGTTGCTCAAACGTTGAGGGCCATCGGTGATGATCTTTTTTACTATACGTTCCCGTCGGAGACTTCCAACCATAGTTACGAAATTGATTTTTTGATTAGCCGTGATAACAAGATTTGTCCATTGGAAGTCAAATCAGGCGGTTATAACACTCATCCATCGATTGACGAGTTTGTAAGAAAATTTTCACATCGAATAAGGGACAAGTATCTGATATATACTAAAGATTTTAAGAAAGACAAAGACATAATCCTGCTGCCGGTCTATCTTGCTCAATTCCTGTAAGGAATATTTAATAATCCGGGGTAAATCAAGGACTGCCAATCTGATATTGTACAATCGACATTTGTTCTTTGTTTTAAATAGGAAATGAGCCGAAAAATAACTGAAAACAGCATCAACTCTTCTGTAAGAGCTTGTCTAAATTTATTTGATGCAGATTTTGAGATGGATTGTCAGATGGATTTTTGCTTGCGATGTCATCGACGAAGTCGCTTTGCTTGCAAAGAACGAGCGTAGCCGTAGCTACGTGACTGAAGAGCGAGCAACAAAGTAATATGAATTTTAGACAATCTCTTATATCTATCGGATTATTCTTTTGGGGATTTGTTAATTTCTTCCTCGACTAATCGTATGCGGGCTTGAAGTTCTTCTGCCGAGGGAAGCAAATTGGATGCTGTGTCAATCCGGACATTATCGTAAGACGCGACTCCCATTGGCGTCTGTATTCCTTTGAACGCCCAACGTACATCTGTCTCATTCTTGTCGCTACATATCAACAATCCTATTGTAGGATTGTCGTCGGGGCCTTTCAGCAACTCATCAACGGCATTGACGTAAAAATTGAGCTTTCCGGCATATTCCGGCTCAAACGGTTTGACTTTAAGCTCAACGACCACGTATGCTCTAAGTTTGATATGATAAAAAAGCATATCAATTTTTCGGGCGCGGTTGCCAACGATGAGTTCTTTCTGTCTCCCCACAAAGGCAAAGCCTGTGCCGAGTTCGAGCAAGAAGCGGGTTATATTCTGTTCGAGAGCAGCTTCAAGTTGGTCTTCTTTATAGTCGGTGGGGACAGTGACAAATCCGAAGTCATAGTTGTCTTTTGTGATTTCCTGTGCCATACGGCTTTGTGCCTCAGGTAGATATTCGGGAAAGTTGCTGATGGCTTTACCGTGAGAGTTGTACAGGTTTGCTTTTAACGAATTATCCAATGTCTGACGGCTCCAGCCATTCAATATGCATTCTCTAATATAGAAAATAGCTTCGTCTACCGACTCGCATTTGGCTATAATGTTAACCTGATGACGCCATGGGACAAGCCCTAATACTTGCGGCAAATCAAATTCTCCACCAACTTGGTGCAGTTTTATAATATGATTATTCCCAGAGTGTTGTAATTCTGCACCAAGCTGGTGCAGTTTTTCCAAAGATTCGACTGAAGAAAAATATTGAAACCATTGCTTCATATTCCATAGATTTCGGCTACTGAATCCCTTTTCTGTAGGGAATGCTGCCTGTAAATCAAAACTGAGTTGCTCCACAACTCCGCTGCCCCATTTTTCCTCGGCTTTACGGATTACCAAATCCCGGCCGATGCTCCAGTTAAAACTCAATTTTTCGGTATTGACTTTGACCGCAGCCTTAATCTGCGCGGATAGATAGCGTCGCTTGATGTCAGAAAGCCATGCGGCATACTCAGAGTCAATATTGAAATCTTTGACTCTTACGATGTGTGGTTCGTGGTTAGGAATTATATCAGCCATAGTAATGCGAAGTTAACATAAAATCCTGATTTATACAAACTAATCGGAAGATTGTCTATGGCTTTCAATAAATATCTATGGGGTTACCTGGCGGAGGGTGCGGGTGGGGACGAACCAGAGGTAGCCGCGGACTACGGGGTAGCCGGCTTTGTGCATCAGGGTCATGTAGCGGCGTATCTGGGAGGTGTAGGAGGGATGGTCGTCGCCGAATTTGTAGTCGATTATTTCTACGGAGCCGTCGGGGAGGATTACGATGCGGTCTGGACGGCGGTCGATGCCGCGGTTGGCTATCGACTGCTCGAGGTAGAGGCGCGTGTAGCCGTTGAACCAGCGTTCTACCTGCGGGTCGTTGACGGCCTCGGTGAGCAACGCCTCACATTCGGCTACGCGGTCGGCCGACAGACGGGCGCGCACGGCGGCGCGACGCAATGCGCGGCGCAGGTCGGCAGGACGCCGTACCTTGCTCAGCACGCGGTGGAGGAAGTTGCCGCGGTGTCGCGGGTCGTCGAAGTCAAACAGTTCGATGTCGGCCTCGGAGAGTGTGACAAGGCGGTCGTTGACCTCGGGATTATAAGGCGGGAGGTTGATTACCGGGATTTCCTGCGTTTTCTTTTTTTCGGGACGCGGTGAAGTGGGTTTGCCGATTTCGAGTGTGTCGTTGTCGAGCATTCCGGCAAGGGGTAACACCCAGCGGCGGCTTTCGTCGTCGAGAGTACCGTCATCGGTAATGGCTTGCGCCGTCATTCTTTCCACGGCCAGCCGGAGCATGGCGTCGAGGGTGGGGGTACGGTCGTCGGAGGCGGCTTTTTTGTTGGCTTTCGGGGCTATGACAACAAGCTCGTTGACAGCACGCGTGAATGCCACGTAGCTGATATTGAGGCTGTCGACAAGCTGGTCGGCTATGATGCGGCGTGACTCGTCGGCAAAAAGGCTGATGTCGGGTACTTTGGCGGTGAATTCCACCGGTACCATGGGGGGGACGACCTCCGGAGCTATGCCGCCGAAATCTTTGGGGTCGAGCGCCATCCAGTGGTAGGCAGGCTGGTAGCGGTTGGAGAAGGTCACCATCGGCGTGTTGCAGAACGGAATGATGACGCAGGGGTATTCCAGCCCCTTCGACTGGTGTATCGTCATGACGTTGATTGCGTCGCTCTCCGATGTCGACGACAGCGAGGAACGGCAACCGCCGCGGTCCCACCATGCGAGGAATGTGCGTATGTCGGAATTGCCCTGCGAGCAGAAATCGTATACGAGGTCCTGAAATGCGGTGAGGAATGCGGTCTGCTCGGGGAGCACGTCGGGGATGACGTAGCGGCTTATGATTTTGTCGACTATTGCCGTCAGTGTCAGGCATGTCACTGTGGGCTTTATGTCGCAGTCAGTTGCCCTGTCAGTGCCGGAGGTAGAAGATGTGGCGAAGTCAAGTATCTCTTTAAGCGTGGCATTGCCGGGAGGTGCCGGCATATCCTTGTCGGCGGTATCGCCGCTCTCGTCGCGCCTGATAGCGTCGACGGCGAGTGCGAGCGCCTCGGAGTTGGAGCATGGGCGCACGGTGCCGTCGGGGTCGGTGACGGTGGTATGGAGATAATATTGGTAGCAGTAGAGCAGGCGTGCGCGGCGGTAGGCCGGATTCTCCTCGCGCAGGTGCTCGACAGTGCCGTCGCTGCGTTCGCGTATGTTAGTGACCGTATGGGGTAACTGGGTGAGACGCAGTATCTCGATAATCATCTTCACGGCAGGGGAGGACCCGATACCTACGGCGTCGGTCGATTTCACCTCGAGCTGACCGTGACGCCAGCCGGGCTGCTCGTGGCAGTGGAGCAACGTGTCGATTACGGCTTCCCCCTCACTGTGCTTGCGCACGAGGATGGCAATCTGGTCGCGGCGGTAGCCGGCCGACAGGAGGCGGTCGACTTCGGCGACGGTGGCGCGCAACGCAAAGGGAGGAACGCGTGATTCTTCGGCATCTGCCCCCGGGTCGGCGGTATCGTCGTTGTCCGGCTCGAACATCAGTTTCACATGCCCCGGTATGCTATCTTTTCGCTTGGCGCTGATCTGCTGTATGGCGTTGGAATATGACTCGTCGGCGCCTGTGATGGCTGCCAGCGCATGGAAAATGGAGTTATTGAACTTCACCACTTCCGCCGAGGAGCGCCAGTTGTTGTTCTGTTCTATCGACTTGCCTTCCACGGCCACCGATTCGTCGCCGTAGATTTCCCTCACATTGTCGGATATGATATGCCCGAGCAGCTCGGGGTCGGAGTTGCGGAAGCGGTAGATACATTGCTTCTCGTCGCCGATGACGAGATTTTCATGGCTGTGGGAGAGGCTTTCCATCAGCAGCGGACGCAGATTGTCCCACTGCATGCGCGACGTGTCCTGCACTTCGTCGATGAGGAAATGGCGCAGATAGTAGCCCAGGCGCTCGTAGACGAACGGAGTCTCGTCGTCGTTGATGATGTCGCGGAGCAGGGTGTTGGTATCGGAGAGGAGTATTACGTTGTTGTCCTTGCAGAAATTGGCGATATGCCTCAGCAGGCAGCCGAGCAGCCCGAGCGGTGTGATGGCGTTGATAAGCACCTTGTTGCGCTCGCGCAGCGATGTGAGGGCCACCGCGTCGGCACACAGCGACGCCACTGCGAAGTCAAATTCCTGCGGGACACCATTCTTGCGGTATGACGCATTGAAACGTTTGGCGGGATTGTCGACGGCGTCGACCACTGTCGCGGTCGGGTCGGCCATGTCGCCGGCCGCCCACTGCTCGATGCGTGAACGTATGTAGCGGTTGATTTCGGCATAGTCGCCGTATTGCATCAGTCGTGCCGCATTGGAGCGCAGCGCAGCCTCCGCGTTTTTCGTCGAGTCCTCGATTCCTTTTTCAAAAGCCGAAATGCTCTCCACGCTGTCGAGATAACCGGTGATGGTCTTGGCATTGATCTGGAATGTCTCGTCGAGCAGGCGCGTGAAGGTGGCCACGAGGTCGGCGTAGAGCGACGACGAGCGGGCGAGGATATTGATGGAGGCCCCGGAGTCGAACATGCGCATCATGTGCCGCGTCAGCCAGTCGGTGAGCCACTCCCGTTCGCGCCGGCGCAACGGATCGGCCGGGCTCCTGTAGTTGAGCGAGGTGAACATCTCGTTGATACCGAGCGATATGGTGGAGCTGTTGTCGAGTTCGAGCCGGAAGTTGTCGGGCATCTCGACCTCGCGGGCGAAGATACGCAATACGTTCTGGAAGAAAGCGTCGATGGTCGAAACGTGGAAGAAAGCGAAGTCGGCGAGCAGCTCGTCGAGCACTTCCGATGCGTGGCGCGCGATGGTATCGGCGTCGGTGTGGAACAGTTCGGTGAAGTCGTTGAGGTAAGGGCTGACCGTATCGGGGCGCTGTCCCGGTTCGCGGCCGGCGAGAATGGCAAGCTGTGAGATGATACGCCGTGTCATCTCCTGTGTGGCCTTGTTGGTGAAGGTGATGGCGAGAATGTGCCGGTGGGCGTCCTCCTGCGGCGAGCGCAGACGCCATTTCCCGGTGTCGGGATTACGTTCGCCGAGCAGCAGGGTCAGGTATTGGCGCGTCAGGGCGAATGTCTTGCCGGAACCGGCCGATGCTTTGTAGATATGGAGCATACGGGTATCAGATGATGCGCGAAGGGTAGCCTATGTCCGACAGGATGCGGGCCACGTCATTGCGGCGGTCGCCCTGAATGAGGATTTCGCCTCCGCGTGCCGACCCTCCGGCTCCGAGGCGCTGTTTCAGTCGTGCGGCAATCGCGCTTATGTCGGCGTCGGCGTCGAAGCCCGCTATTATTGTGGCGGTCTTGCCGGCGCGTTTGCGGTCGAGGATTATGTCGAGACGCGGTTTCTTAGCCGGTTTGGCAACTTCCGGGGCGTTGTCGCACGGTTCTTCGCCGGCAGGCATGTCGGGGTTGGCGGCAAGAAGGTCGGATAATTTTGATTTCCAGTCGTCCATGAAGATTTTCAGGGATTATTCCATTATGTCGATGTCATTGATTATCTCTTCGGCGTCGTGGCCGGCGAAACCGGTGGTGTCGGACAGCTCGATGTCGACAGGTTCGGCGAATTCGGAGATGTCGTGGCGGGCATTGAGCAGCTTGTCGAGCAGGTCGAGCATGCATTTCTCGTCGGTAGAGAGACGGTTGAAGCAGTCTTTCACGCTGTCGGGGCTGATGCGCATGGCAAGTTCGTAGCAGCGCAACGCCTTGTCCATATTGTTTTCCGACTGCATCTTCTCGTCGATCACGCAGTAGAGGGCGGCTGTTTCGGCGAGGGCGGCCGGCGAAGATGTGGTGTCGGTCATGACCGATTGTGCTTCGTCGAGAGCGCTCAGCGCGGCATTGTAGTCGCCGTCGGTGATGGCGCTGCGGGCCATGGCAATGTTGCGGTCGGGATTGATGTTGTTTCCGCAACTGACTGTCAGCAATGTAGTGAGCAGTATTGCCAGAGTGTATATATATACTTTCATAGTTTAATTGATAAAAACGGATACATTATACGACAAAGATAGCGAAATTTGTTATATATTTGTAGAAAATCGAGTAAACATGAAAAAAAATAAAGAAAATAAAGATGCCGGAAAACTGTCGCAGGAGGATAAGATTGCAGTCGACAGCCTAATTGACACCCTTGACGATAATGACACTCCGGCACGCGACCGGTTCAAACGGTGGGAGGCCGACGAGGACCGCGCGGCCATGTTTGAAGAGGAGGAGAAACGGCCTCTGCTGTCGGTAGCAGGCCTGGTGCTCGGCCTGCTTTGCTGGATAGCGCTTTTCGCGCTTCCGAAGCCCGGATTTGAAAATCTCGACAAGCAGCTGTATCTGATGATGGCAATCACAATCGGAGCGTTTCTGATGAGCTTTTTCGGACGCCGGAGGGCGTTCGGCATGTCGGTGATAGGCATGCTGGTGTCGGGCGGACTGATGCTGTTCCTGATTATAGCCCTGATAGTGATTTACGTGACAAAATGACGGCATGATGGAGAAGAAACTGTTTTTGCTTGATGCATACGCCCTGATATACAGGGCATATTATGCTCTGATACGTGCGCCGCGTATCACTTCAAAAGGGTTCAATACCTCGGCGATATTCGGATTCTGCAACACTCTCGAGGAGATACTCCGCAAAGAGAACCCGACACATATAGCGGTATGCTTCGACCCTAAGGGCGGCCATACATTCCGCCATGAGATATACCCCGAATACAAGGCGCAGCGCGAGGCTCAGCCCGAGGACATAACCCTCTCGGTGCCGTATATAAAGGATATTATCGCCGCCTACCGCATACCCGTCATAGAGATGGAGCGCTATGAGGCCGACGACATTATCGGCACTCTCGCCAAAAAGGCCGAGCGCGAGGGATTCACCACCTATATGATGACTCCCGACAAGGATTACGGGCAGCTCGTCACCGACAGAATATTCATGTACCGTCCGTCGCTCCGCGGTAATGACTTTGAGATAAGGGGTGTGGAAGAGGTGTGCAGCCGCTATGAGATAGACAATACGCGTCAGGTGATTGACCTGCTCGCGCTTGAGGGGGATGCCTCTGACAACATACCCGGGTGCCCGGGTATCGGCAAGAAAACGGCACCGGTGCTCGTGCGCGAATACGGTTCGGTGGAAAATATCATTGCCAACGCCGAGTCGCTCAAACCGGGTCTGCGTAAAAAAGTTACGGAAAATGCGGCCGGAATACTTCTTGCCAAGGAACTTGTGACAATCTGCACCGATGTGCCGATTGACATTGATTTCGATACGCTGAAACGTCAGACTGCCGATACGGCACGTCTGAGAGATATATACAAGGAGCTGGAATTCAAAACATTCCTTTCGCGTCTGGAGCCTGCTCCCGAGCCTGCGGTGTCTGAGCCGAAAGGCATGATGGGGTCGCTCTTTGACCTGCCCGATGTCTCATCTGCCGGTACAGTCGAGGAAATCGAGGTGCAGACGGGCATTGATGTGCTGCGCGATTATGTCGAAAAGGCTTTGAACGGTCAGTATGCAGGCGTAAGTCTCTACGCCGTAGGAGAGGAGGCGATGACGGCGAGTCTGCGGGGCATCGCCGTTGCCGCTTCGGACAGCGATGTGCAATTCTTTCAGTATCCGGCGGATGCGTCGGCTCGCGCTGCTTGGATTGAGGCGTTGCGGCCATTGTTCGGTTCGCAGGCGTGCGTTGTCGTGAGCCATGACGTCAAGCGCGATTATATCATACTTAAGAATATCGGGATTGATTTCACGGGAGCCTACTACGATACGTCGGTAGCCCACTATCTGCTGCAGCCAGAGATGCGTCACCGCCTCGCTGACATAGCCATGAGCTATCTCAACATGACGATACGCGGTGCGCTCGACGACAAGGCGCGCCGCAATCCTTACGCCGAACTGCCGCTTCATGAGGCTGCGATGCGCAATGCCGAAGCGGCGCGTGTAGTGCTTATGCTGCGCGGCCTGTTTGATGAGAAGCTGGCCGAAGGGGGGCTTACGGCGCTCTTTACCGATATTGAACTGCCTTTTGTCAAGGTGCTTGCCGAGATGGAATGGACGGGGGTGAGGATAGATGTCGCCGAACTCGCGGAGCAGTCGAAACAGCTTACCGCGCGTCTCAACGAGATGGAGCAGCGCTGCTATCAGCTTGCCGGCAAGAGTTTCAACATCGGGTCGCCGCGTCAGGTGGGAGAGGTGCTGTTCGAACAGCTGAAGATTGACCCCTCGGCAAAACGTACCAAGACCGGGGCGTATTCAACGACGGAGGAGATACTCGAGAAATATCGCCATACCCACGAGATTGTCGACATCATACTCAAAATACGCGGCCTTAACAAACTGCTCGCCACATATATAAACGCTCTCCCCGAACTTATAAATCCCGCCACGGGGAAGATACATACCACATACAATCAGACGGTTACCGTGACCGGCCGCATCTCGTCGACCAACCCTAACCTGCAGAACATACCTATACGCACCGACGACGGGCGCGAGATACGGCGTGCGTTTATCCCCGACCCCGGGTGCTTGTTCATGTCGGCCGATTACTCGCAGATTGAGCTCAGGCTGATGGCCGACATGTCGGGCGACCCCGATATGGTTGCGGCATTCCGTGCGGGTGCCGACATACACCGTGCCACGGCTGCCAAAATCTACAAGGAGCCGATTGAGGAGGTGACCGACCGTCAGCGCCGCAATGCCAAGACCGCCAATTTCGGTATCATATACGGCATATCGGCATTCGGGCTTTCCGAACGTCTCGACATACCGCGTGCCGAGGCCAAAATGCTGATCGATGGCTATTTCACGACATATCCCCGCGTTAAAGAATACATCGACGAGGCGATAGCCGGAGCGAAAGAACGCGGTTACGTGACAACGGTGATGGGTCGCAAACGTTTCCTATCCGACATCAATTCGCGCAATGCCACCGTACGCTCCTACGCCGAACGCAATGCCGTAAACGCTCCCTTGCAGGGCAGCGCGGCCGACATAATAAAGAAAGCCATGATTGACATCTACCGTGAAATCGGTGAACGCGGCCTCCGCTCACGCATGATAATGCAGGTGCACGACGAATTGATTTTCAACGTAATACCCGACGAATTGCCCGTGCTTCAGGAACTCGTGACACGGCTGATGGAACACGCCTACTCCGGCAAAGTAGCTCTCGAAGTAGCCTCAGGCGTAGGCGACAACTGGCTCGAAGCCCACTGAAATCAATTCATAATTTTATTTCAGCAATATTCGGCCATTGTCGCCGCTTTCCAATACACTCATCTGATGAATGGCTATCTGGTTCAGTTTCACAAGCCGTTCGCCCTGCGTCATGCCCTGCTCGATGAAGACCGCATTGAGGTTCTCCATATTCGACAGGCAGATAAGTTCGTTGATTGAGGCGTAGTCGCGTATGTTCCCTTTGAGGTCGGGATTGACTTCGCGCCATTGTTTGGCCGTAACACCGAACATCGCCACATTCAGCACATCCGCTTCATTGGCATAGATGATGCTCGCCTGTGCCGGTGTAACCTCAGCAGGGATAAGGTTCTGCTTTATTGCGTCGGTATGTATGCGGTAGTTGATTTTCGACAGTTCGCGCTTCGCTGACCATCCCAACAACCTGTGTTCCTCCGTTTTGAGCCGCTGAAATTCTTCGATAAGATAAAGTTTGAACGACACACTTATCGCAGATCCAAATTCAAAAGCTATATCCTTGTGAGCGTAGGTGCCTCCATAACGGCCTTTCTTCACGATTATGCCGATTGCATTCGTGCGTTCTATCCATTCTGATGCACTCAACACAAACGTCGGCAAACCTGCGCTCATTCTAAAGTGGTCAAATTCGACCACTTTGAAATCAGGATTATGAATCACCTCCCATGTGCCGAGAAATTCAATAGTGTAGCGGTTGCGCAACCAGTTTTTGATTATGTCGGCAGAGCGGTTGTCACCCTCTTTGGCAGTAGCCATATCTGTGAGGGAGATATAATCCTGTTCTTCTACCGAAAGGACAGTGATTGGCGTGTTTTGAACGATAATTTTAGACATGGTTTCTATGAATTATGAATTGGCCTTGCCGATACCGATGCCAAGGCCGAAGAGGGCGTAGTCGTAGATTACGGGGTCATCGGGGCGGAACGCGCGGAGGGTGTCGGTGAGCTGGATTACGGCTTCGCGGTCGTTGGAGCGGCGTTGGAGCAGTCCGAGATTGCGCGAGGTGTTGCCTACGTGGACGTCCATCGGGATGAAAAGCTGCGACGGGCGCAACGCTTTCCATACGCCCATGTCGACGATGCCGTCGTCGCGTACGAGCCAGCGGAGCGCCATATTGATGCGTTTGAGAGCCGTGGTGCGCAGGTTGCCGGGGAGGCAGCGGTTGTCGCACGTGCCGCCGTTAGCTTCGGCAAAACGGCGGTTCATGGCCTCTACGAGCCGCCATGCCGGCATTTCGTCGGCGGGAACCCCTTCGGCTACCGCCATCTCCTCGAGGGTTGAGAAGCGGGAATATATGCTGCGGAGTCCGCGCAGGTAGTGCTTTAGATTCTCGACAAAGAATGTGCGGTGGATATTGCCGTCGGGAAGAGTCTCGTAAGCCCCGTCCATGACATAGTCGTAGGGACGTCCTTCGAATATCCGTATCAGTTTTTCGCAGTTGCGGCATATCATATTGCGGTTGCCCCATGCGATGGTGGCCGACAGCAAAGCTATGATTTCGATGTCCTGCTGCCGCTCGAAACGGCGTGGAAACTGCACCGGGTCGTCGGATATAAACTCCGGCGAATTGATGCGTGCCGCCTCACTGTCAAGCAATTCCTTAATGTCCTTGATATTTCCTGTATCCATAATACCGCAAAATTACACAAATATTACCCCTTGGCCAAATAAATCAATAAACGCCGCCCCATTTTTATAAATATGCCGGATTTTTGTTATGTCTAATTGCTTGATTGTCTCAATCGGAAAGTATATATAGTTTTGTTGATAGATTTGATATAGACGCATGATAGATTTTTAATTTAAAAATAGCTGACAGGCGTGATTATTATCGGACTTTTTTTTAATTTTGTTCTAAAAACAGGACCACGTAATATGCGCTTTTTACCCATACTTATCGCATCGGTATTTCTGATTCTTTTGATTTGCGGGGGATGCAGTCGGCCGAGTCGTGAGAGCAAACCTGCGGAGTACGAGCAGGGCCTTACGGAGCAGGCTTGGCTGATGGCCGATACCGGCGCATCGTTCGATGAATATCTTGCGGTGCAGAAGGAGGCGGTCAGACTCATGCGTGGCGGGATGAGTCACGAGGACCCTGTGGCGGTGCTCGAACAGATGGCATATTTCCTGTTTTCGGCCGGTCGTCTTGACGAGGCGCTACCGTATTTCAACGAAGCGCTCGATTCGTTGCACGCCATTCCGGGACGCCGTGAATCGGAGAGCGTAATCCAGCTGTATGGCGACCTGAGCCAGTTTTACGAACGTCTCGGAATGCCGGGGAAGGCAATCGAATACAGCGATTCGGCAATGGCCGTAAGCCGGAGGCTCGGAGGAGTGCTGATGGGCGACCTTTGGCGTTTCAGGACACAGATATATGCCAATAACGGCAACACGCCCGAGGCTTTCAAATGCTTTGACATGGCATACGATGCCATACGCAACTGCCGCGAGCCTATCGATACCACACTGCAGCTGGCCGTCATTGACGCCGAACGCGCCAATCTGATTCTGTCGCGTGACCCTTCGCGTGACTCGGTCGACCTTGCAGTTTCCCTCCTGCGGAATATTAGCGCCGTGGATGAGTATCACGACTTTACAGAATATGACGCGGCATTGGGATACGGCCTTTATCTTCAGGGAAATAAAGAGGAAGGTATCGGCATGATGGAATCGGCTGTAGACAAGTTGCGCGAATTGGGCGACCTCGAAATGACTTTCCTTGAGATGAGGAGACTTATCGAAGTATACAACAGGGAGAAAATGTTTGACAAGGTGAGTCGTCTGTACAATGAATACAACCTTCTCAGCGACTCAATGAGCCGTGCGCGGCATAATCTGGATCTCATGATAGCCAAAGTGCGCTCCGATGTCGCCGCCAAGGAGCGTGAAAACCGCATGCTGCATGAAAAATTGCAGGACAAACACCATCAGAACCTGGTCATAGTGGCAGCTTCCATCTTTTTCGCCATAATTGCGGCGCTTATAATAATCGTCAGCCGCAGGTACTCGCTGAAAATGAAACGACGCCGCGATGCCGAACGTGCCCGCCGCATATCGGCGGAAGCCTGCATCAGCGAGGCACACAACGAGAGGGACACTGCGCTTGAGCGAATCGAGACTATAAAGCGTGAAATATCCGGTCAAATCGCCACTTCGACCGATATTCTGTACCGGCCACAGCCGCTCGGTAGCAATGGCGGCCAGTTCATGCGTGCATTTAATGCGATGTATCCCCGCTATGCCGAAGATTTACGCCGCGATTATCCGTCGCTGACCGACACCGACCTGATGCTGTGCATGTTGATATACCTGAAGCACACCACCGAGGAAATATCCGACTACCTCAACATCTCGCGCGCAAGCGTCAACAGTGCCCGCTACCGCATCCGCACAAAACTCAAACTCACCAAAGAGGACGACCTCAACAAATTCCTCCAGACCCGCGAGGGTTAAAAGACTTGTTTTTACGGTAAAAGGATAAAAATGTGAGGTGGGATGGCGGGAGTATGGGAGATATTTGTTAACTTCGCAGTATCGTTCGGTTTCTGCGTGTTTTTTTGTTGGCGGAGGCCGGGATTTTGACAATTTAACCTATATTTTTTGACATTCAGCCATGACAATAGCAATTATTGTGGCTATGGACAAGGAGTTGCAGCTGTTGCTGCCGCTGTTGTCGGAGCCGCGCACTACCGTCATCGACGGCATCACTTTCTATCTGGGCGACACCGGAACCAATTCTCTTATCATAATGAAATCGGGTATCGGGAAGGTCAACGCCGCTCTTGCCACAATGCAGCTTATACGCCAGTTTGCTCCCGACCTTGTGATCAACACTGGTGTGGCCGGTGGTACGGGTTCCGATGCCAGGATACTTGATATCGTGGTGGGCGAACGTATTGCGTACCACGACGTGTGGTGCGGTCCCGACACGGTAGAGGGTCAGGCGGCACGCTGTCCGCGCTTTTTCGAGTCAGACCGCAACGTGACGTCGCTGCCTGTGCTGCATGACAATCCGCGCGTGCGCCACGGCCTGATTGCGTCGGGCGACGTTTTCGTGGCTGACCCGGAAGTTGTTGCACATATCAAGGCGCTCTATCCCGAGGTGCTTGCCGTGGACATGGAGTCGGCGGCGATAGCTCATACGTGTTTCCTGCTCAACACGCCGTTTTTCTGTATACGTGTGGTGAGCGACACTCCGGGCGAGGCCGACAACGAGGCGCAATACAACGATTTCTGGGAGGCGGCGCCGCGCCAGTCGTTTGAAATCATCTCGTCAATACTCAACTCGATAGAATGAAGAAGATAGCAAGTTTTACCATCGACCATACGCGTCTGGAGAGGGGCATCTTTCTCTCGCGGCGCGACACTACGCCGTCGGGCGACGTCATCTCTACGTTCGACATACGCCTGACACGCCCTAACCGCGAGCCGGCGGTCGACGGCGCGGCGCTGCACACGATAGAGCACCTTGCAGCCACGTTCCTGCGCAACCACGCGCAGTGGGCGCCCCGCGTGATATACTGGGGCCCGATGGGATGCCTCACCGGAAGCTATCTGTTGCTGTCGGGAGAACTTACGTCGGAGGATATTGTGCCGCTGATGCGCGAGACATTCGCGTTTATCGCAGACTTTCAGGGTGATATACCCGGAGCCACGGCGCGTGACTGCGGCAACTATACGTACAACAATCTGCCGGAGGCAAAGCGTGTGGCGCGGAGATTTCTTGACGAGGTGCTTGCTGCGCCCGCGCATGAGAATCTGAACTATCCGGATTGAGGGGGCGTTGAATGATTAATCAGGATTAATCAGGATTAATCGGGATTTAACGGGATTAATCGGGAGACTCCGAGCGCTCGGAGAACTCGGAGAACTCGGAGCGCTCGGAGTTCTCGGGGATATACGCGGTTGAAAACCGCGTCGACTAAAGGGGGAAGACAGGTAAAGTTTTTTTGACGATGAAAGATCTGGCAGCCATAAAGGGACGACATTATATCCATTCGCTCATTGAAGAGGGGGAGCATGAGCAGCAGGATTTCAAGTTTGCCATCTCCGACGCGCGCAAGATAGCGCGGTCTATTTCGGCGTTTTCCAATCATTCCGGCGGGCGCCTGCTTATCGGTGTGAAGGATAACGGCGTTGTGGCCGGCATACGCAACGAGGAGGATGTCTACATGATAGAGACGGCCGCCGAGTTGTATTGCCGTCCGGCTGTCGAGGTGCGCATGACGGCATTTAAGGTCGACCCCGGCACCGTCGTAATACGTGCCGAGATACCTAAGGCGCTCCGTCCGCCGGTCTATGTTGTCGAGGAGGGGGACGTGTTGCGGGCGTATTACCGTGTCAAGGATGAGAATATCGTAGCTCACCCGCTGCTGCTGAGCGCGTGGGAGCATTATGCCGCCGACAACGGGGCTTTCATGGCTTTTGGCGAGCATCACCGGCTGCTTATCGATATTATCGGGGAACAGGGTTACGCCACGCTTGATGAGTTTGTCAGGCGCTCGCATCTGTCGCGCGCTACGGCAATCGACCTTATCGGACGTCTGGCTGCCGCGTCGGTAGTCAATCTGGAATACCGCGAAGGGCAGTTAACAATTAGCAATTAGTAATGAGTAATTAGTAATTGGGTGGTCGGACGAGTCGGACGAGTCGGACATGTCTGATTTTCGGGAGCTGTTTTCAGGTAATTACTAATTACTAATTACTAATTACTAATTACTCATTGCTCATTACTCATTGCTCATTGCTCATTGCTCATTACTCATTACTCATTGCTAATTGCAATGGGGTGGTGTGGGCGGGATTTGAGCCAGGTGAGTTGTTTTTTTGCGTATACGCGGGTGTTGCGGGCTATTTTGGTGATGGCTTCGTCGAGGGTGATGTGGCCGTCGATGTAGGGCCATAGCTCTTTGTAGCCCACGGTGTTGAGGGAGTTGAGGTGGCGCAGGTGGCTCACCGCACGGGCTTCTTCCACGAGTCCCTGTTCTATCATTGTGACGACGCGGCGGTTGATGCGGTCGAACAGCACGTCGCGAGGCATGTCGATGGCGAGCATCTCGATGTCGAAATCGCGCGGTTTGGCGCGACCGGTGCGCAGCGAGGAGTAGGGCACTCCCGCCTGCCGGCATATCTCGATGGCGTGGACGAGGCGCTTGTGGTTGTTGAGGTCGACCTCGCGGTAGTATACGGGGTCGAGTTCGAGGAGCGTGAGGCGTAGCTGCTGTAGGCCACCGCGTTCGTAAAGCTCCCATGCCTCGCGGCGTATGTCGTCGGAGATGGTGGGAAGCTCGTCGATGCCGCGGGTCACGGCGTCGATATACATCATTGAGCCTCCGCACATTATCTGTACGGGCGATTTGCGCCACAGCGAGGGGAGGAGGCGCATCACCTCCTCCTCGTATTGTGCGGCGGAATAGTAGTCGCCCAGCGAGAGATTGCCTACGAAATGGTGCGTGACGCGCGCACGGTCGGAGGCCGTGGGTGCGGCGGTGCCTATGGGTATTTCGCGGAACATCTGCCGGGAGTCGGCCGATATGATGTCGCAACCGATTTCCCCGGCCATACGCATGGCCAGGGCGCTTTTGCCCGAGCCTGTCGGGCCGGTTATGACTATTAGTTTGTTCGGCATTATTTCGCGGCTACTATAGGGTCGGACGAGTCGGACATGTCTGACATGTCCGACCAGTCCGACGGAGGGTGGTGGCGTGGGCTATTTTGATTTTGCCACGAGGCGCGCTATGTTGACTATTACTTCTACGGCTTTTTCCATTGAGGGGATGGGCACGTATTCGTAACGGCCGTGGAAGTTGAGGCCGCCGGCGAAGATGTTGGGGCAGGGGAGGCCTTTGAATGAGAGCTGTGCGCCGTCTGTGCCGCCGCGTATGGGCACTACTCTTGGCTCGATGCCGCTTTCGCGCATGGCTTCCTCGGCGATGTCGATGATGTGCATCACCGGCTCGATTTTCTCGCGCATGTTGTAGTACTGGTCCTTGATTTCGATGTCGCACACGCCGGGGAACTCGTTGTTGATTTTGCGGGCGAGGTGCTCCAGCTCCTTCTTGCGGCGCTCGAAGCGGTCGCGGTCGTGGTCGCGTATTATATATGTAAGGACGGTCTTTTCAACCGAGCCTTCGAATGAAATCAGGTGGTAGAATCCTTCATAGTCCTCGGTGTGTTCGGGAGTCTCCCAGCGGGGAAGCATGATGACGAACTGGTTGGCTATGCGGATTGAGTTAATCATCTTGTGGTAGGCGTAGCCGGGGTGTACGTTGCGTCCGTTGAATGTCACTTTGGCTACGGCGGCGTTGAAATTCTCGAATTCGAGTTCGCCGATTTCGCCTCCGTCCATCGTGTAGGCCCAGTCGGCGCCGAAGCGCTCCACGTCAAACTTGTGGGCGCCCTGTCCGATTTCCTCGTCGGTGTTGAAGGCTATGGCGATGTCGCCGTGCTCGACCTCGGGATGGGCCTGTAGCCAGGCGATTGCGGTGATGATTTCGGCTATGCCGGCTTTGTCGTCGGCACCGAGGAGGGTATTACCGTCGGTGACGATGAGGTCCTGGCCTTTGTAGTGGTTGAGCTCGGGGAAGTCGGCTGGCGAGAGGATGATGCCGTGATCGGCGTTGAGGGTGATGTCGCCGCCGTCGTAGTCTTTGACTATGCGGGGATTGACATGGTGACCCGACATGTCGGGCGAAGTGTCGAGGTGGGCGATGAAGCCTACTGTCGGGAGCTGTCGCGATGAGTTGGAAGGGAGACGGGCCATCAGATAGCCGTTGTCATCGAGGTTGATGTCGGCCAGATTCATGGCGCGGAGTTCTTTTTCGAGATGTCTGGCGAAAATCATCTGTCCCGGAGTGGAGGGTGTTAGATTGGTCAGCTCGTCGCTCTGGGTGTCGAACTTGACGTAATCGAGAAAACGGTCAACGACTGAAGTATTCATGGGATTATTGAGTAATGAGTTATTAATGATGCAAAGGTAACAAAAAAATCGGAATAGGGCGTAAGGTCGTTAAGGACTTTAAGGTGGCTGCGCGGGCCAATAAGCCCAATAAGCCCAATAGGCCCAATAGGACTAATAGGCCTAATAAGTCTAATAGGTCTAATTGGACTAATTGGGCTTATAGGGCTTATTGGCCCTATTTGGCCTGTTGGGCAGTTCACTATTGCGGCAGAAGTGGCGGCTTCGGCGGGGGGTGCCCGAGCAGGGCGATGATATTTTTTTTTGCATTTTGTTTAAAATATCAAAAATTTTACTTTAATTTGTGGAATATTCCAAGCGATAATGCGGGAATAACAATAGTCAAAAGAGCAAATTAACTAAGATGGATATCTGACCTTAACGCGCCATGAAATTAAAGTGTCTGCGTAAAGTATTGATTATTAAATAAATTGAATGACGGAGCGTTCCGTGGGGACGTGGCCGCCGCGTGTGGAAAGATAGCTTCTTAAGCAAATTTGCCGGTTTTGGCGGATGATAGTTTTTAACACTTAAATGTTAAAATGATTGCGTGATTAACGATTTCGATAATGTTGCCCGGGACATTCAGTCGGGATTATCTGAAAAAATAAATTGAAAAAAACGGGAGGAAACTCCACGAAGTAACAAAAAGAGATTATACTGAGACAAAAAGCCAAGTGCTCCCGATACATTCTCACCGCGACCATGGCGGGGAAAAACGTCGACCTTACTTTTTGACCATGATAACCTCTTTGCGACAACAGAAAAATTGAGATTATATATATTTATTGTAAAACCCAAATTAACTAAAAATTTTCTTGCATGAAGAACATTTGTTTTCAAATGACTCGGAAAGCATGGCTCGCCATCGCGATGGTATTGTGCCTTTCTTTCCCTGCTTTAGCGCAGAAAACTACTGTCACAGGTACAGTAGTTGATTACGAGGGCGAACCCGCCATCGGTGCAAGTGTCATCGCTGAAGGTACAAGCAACGGCGTTGCCACTGACTTCGATGGTAATTTCAGCATCGACGTTGCCCCCAACGCCGTCCTCGTAGTTTCTTATGTGGGTTGCGAGACTCAGCGGGTTCCCGTTGACGGCCGTACCCATATCGACATCACCCTTAAATCCAACGCGGTGGTGCTTAACGAAGTCGTAGCCATCGGTTACGGTACAGTGAAGAAATCAGACGCTACCGGTTCGGTGGCAGTCGTGAAGCCCGACGAAATCGAAGCAGGTCTCGCCACTTCGGCTCAGGACATGCTCGTGGGCGCAACCCCCGGTGTTGTCGTATCGACTACCGGTAACCCCTCGGAAGGCGGTACAATCCGTATCCGTGGCGGTTCGTCACTTTCTGCATCCAACGACCCGTTGATCATCGTCGACGGTGTGCCCATGGACGGCAACTCAGTGAAGGGTTCTTCCAACGCGCTTTCACTTATCGCGCCTGAAAACATCGAGTCGATGACCGTGCTCAAGGATGCATCGGCAACCGCTATCTACGGTTCACGCGCATCTAACGGTGTCATCATCGTGACCACCAAAAAAGGTCAGGCAGGCAAGCCCCAGGTCAACTTCTCGGCCAACCTTTATGTCGCCACTCCCCGCAAGACTGTCGACATGATGGACGGCAACCAGTTCCGTAACTTCATCCTTAAGACTTACGGCGAAGGCTCTACTCAGGCAGGTGCTCTCGGAACAGCCAACACCAACTGGCAGGACGAAGTGCTCCGTACAGCCGTTTCTTCCGACTATAACCTCTCTGTAGGCGGTACTGCCGGTATCCTCCCTTACCGTGTATCAATCGGTTATACCTCCAACCACGGTATTATCCGCAAGACCGGCATGAACCGTGCCACTGCCAGCATCAACCTGTCGCCGAAATTCTTCGACGGACTTCTTCAGGTCAATGCCAACATCAAGGGCGCATACGTACGCAACAACTACGAGCAGGGCGTGCTCGGCGGAGCTGTAAGCTTCAACCCGACTCTTCCCGTGCGCTGTGCTGAAGGCAACGTGTTCAACAACTGGACATCTTATATCGGCGGCGGCGCCCTCGCAGGCCCCAACACCCCCGGTACCGACCTCAACACCATCGAATCGCTCAACCCTGTATCGCGTTCACAGGATTACGATTCGAAGTCTGACGTATACCAGTCGGTAGGTAACCTCCAGCTTGACCTTCGCATGCCGTTCCTCCGCGACCTCCGCGCTAACCTCAACCTCGGCTACGACTACAGTCACGGTTCCGTATCAAGCTACAACTATCCCTTCTCTCCCGAGGCATGGAAAGCAGGCCACCGTTCACCCGGTGTCGATAAGGACGTAAAAGACGGTTACTCTACAATCAAATACGAGAAACAGCGTATCTACAACCTCCTTCTCGAGTTCTACCTCAACTACAACAAAGATTTTGAAGCTATCAAATCGTCACTTGATGTAACAGCAGGTTACTCTTGGCAGAAATTCTACAACAAGGGCTGCGAATGGAGCCCCGTCTACGCTCCCGGTCAGGAATTCGACGGCTATCTTTACAACCCGCGTGTCGACTACAGCAAACCCTATCAGCTTGTATCGTTCTTCGGTCGTATGCAGTACGGCTTCATGGACAAATACCTCCTCACTGTTACTGTACGCCGCGACGGTTCGTCACGCTTCAGCAGCGACAACCGCTGGGGTACATTCCCCTCGGTCGCTTTGGCATGGCGTCTGATCGACGAATCATTCATGGAAGGCACCCGCAGCGTCCTCTCTGACCTCAAGATCCGCGGTACATGGGGTATCACCGGTCAGCAGAACCTTGGTGATGATTTCTCCCGCCTCTTCCCCTACCTCCCCATCTACAACGCTTGGACCGGCCAGGAAAACATGGGCTTCAATCCTGTGACAGGCGAATACCTCCCCATCTATGCTCCCAGCAGCTATAATGCGAACCTCAAATGGGAGGAAACCACCACATGGAACGTAGGTATCGACTTCGGATTCCTCAACAACCGCATCAGCGGTAGCGTCGATGCTTACTATCGTAAGACCAAAGACCTTCTGACCAGCACAACCTACGCTGCCGGCTCGAACCTCGGCCCCGACGGTCCCATGAACATCGGCGACCTTACCAACAAAGGTATTGAGGTTAACTTGCTCACCCGTCCTATCGTGACTAAGGATTTCACCTGGAGCTCCAACATCAATGTGGCTTACAACAAGAACGAAATCACGCACCTCGCATCGGGTAAGGATATACCCACCGGTGACATCGGCAACTCGCTCAACGTGCAGCTCCAGCGTGAAGGCTACGCTGCCAACTCATTCTTCGTTTATGAGCAGGTTTACAATCCCGACGGCACTCCCGCCGAAGGTGTTTACGTTGACCGCAACGGTGACGGCCAGATTACCGACCAGGATAAATACATGTTCCACAGCCCCGATCCCAAGTGGACCGCCAACTGGCAGAACACATTCAACGTGAAGAACTGGGACTTCGGTATCAGCCTCCGCGCCAACTTCGGCAACTGGGTGTTCAACAAGACTCAGCAGGACAACTCGTTTGTATCTGCAACCGCCGCCCTCCCCTTGGGTAACCTGATGAACGATACTTACTTGTTCACCTCTACCAAGTCAACACCTCTTCTCGCCAGCGACTACTGGGTACAGAATGCATCGTTCGTACGCTGCGACAACATCACTGCCGGCTATACGTTCGAAAACCTTCTGGACAACGCACTCCGTCTGCGTCTGTTCGCAGCCGTTCAGAATCCGTTCGTCATCACCAAGTACAAAGGTATCGACCCCGAAGTGTTCGGCGGCATCGACTCGGGCATCTATCCCAAACCTATTACTTTCACCCTCGGTCTGGTGGCTACATTCTAATATCTATTGTTAAATCAATTCATAAAACGATAATATGAAATTTTTCAAATATATAGCACTCGGCTCTATGGCTCTGTCGCTTGGCGTGGGCGCTTCATCATGTGTCGATGACCTTGATGTTACCCCCGACGACCCCAACAAGAAGACCGAGCTTACTACTCCCGACGAGTGGTACGGCTACTTCTCGTCGCTCTACGGCAACCTTCGCTATGAAGGCGGCCTTACTCCCGCAGGAGTCGACGGCGGTGCCGGTACATGGATGCGTTGCCACTGGAACCTCCAGACCATCACTGCCGACGAGGCAATAATTATCTCGAAATGGAACGACCCCGGTTACAACGACCTGAAGTTCAACACCTGGTTGACCGACAACACCTGGATGTTCATGGCATACCAGCGTGAGGCAACTTCGGCAAAACTGTGCTCGGAGTTCCTTTCGAAAGTTGACGGTGCCAAGGCGTGCGGCGTAAGCGAAGATCTCATCGCCCAGATGAAATCGGAGGCACGTGTGCTCCGCGCTTACTGCTATTACAATATGATTGACCTCTTCGGCAAAGGCCCCTGGATCACTACCCAGGCCGTAGGCGAGAATGCACCGGTGCTTGAGCGTCCCGAGCTTTTCGCTGCTGTTACCGCCGAACTTGAGGATGTCATCAACAACGGCGCCCTCGTGCCCAGTGCCAATCAGGAATACCTCCGTCTGTCGAAAGAGGCAGCCCGTATGCTTCTTGCCAAGCTGTACCTCAACGCCGAGGTATATGCCGGCACCCCGATGTACGACAAGTGCGCCGAGCAGTGCAAGGAAATCGTCAAGACAGTTAAAGAGCTCGCTCCCGAGTACAAATATCTCTTCTGCGCCTCCAACGACAAGTATGTCAACAAAGGCGGCGAAATCCTCTGGGCCATACCTCAGGATGCCAACCGCATGACTACATGGGGCGGCACAACTTATCTTACAGCAGGCGCTTACTTCAGCTCGGCAGGCGACGATGTGCTCAATCGTCTCGGCGCTCTCGGCCAGACTCCGTGGGAAGGTGTCAAGGTACGTCCCGAACTTCCCCAGGTGTTTGACAAGGATGGCTCAAGCCGTACCGGCGACAGCCGTTATCTCTTCTATGAGGGCACATACAACGAAGGCGTAGAGGATCTCGACAACTATGACGAGACTTCCGACGGCTACATGTGTGTGAAATACACTTACACCCGTGAGGAGGACTATGAGAATACTGCAAACGTAGCTCTTACCAACCAGGTTTGCGATGCAGACTATCCTTTGTTCCGTCTCGCCGACACATATCTGATGCTTGCAGAATGCCAGTTCCGCGGTGTCAGCGATGCAGACCCCGGCTACACTTACTTCAACAAGGTACGTACCCGTGCAGGTCTTTTCGAACTTACCCCGAACACAGCCGACCAGATACTCAACGAGCGTCAGCGTGAACTCTACTGGGAAGGCCATCGCCGCAGCGACCTTATCCGTTTCGGCAAATACACCGGCAACGTATACAACTGGTCATGGAAGGGTGGCATCTACGAAGGCAAGTCGATTGAGTCGTTCCGCAAAGTATTTGCAATTCCCTACCAGTACGTAAGCACTGTAGGCCAGAATGAAGGCTATTAATCAGATGCCCGGCTTTTAACAAAAGTTTTTAATAACAATGTTGAAATTATCTCAAATGAAAAAAATAACATTCCTGTTCGCCGCTTTGGCGTCGACAATGGCCTTCACAAGTTGCGATGAGTCGAAAGATGATCATCCCGTGCTTGAGCCCAACGAGGGAGTGATTGTGGAAAATTTCCTCAACACCCCCGAGATGAGCAATATGTCGGTGGAATTTGCCGCTGACAACCAGGCCAACACAATACACATGACTTGCTCTCAGCCCTCATACGGCTACGCCGCAACCGTGCGATACAATGTAGAGGTGTCGTTTGACAAGGACTTCGCTACTCCTGTCGTTCCCGATGCCCCCGTATCGGCCACACTGAATACTGCATTCTATGACTGCTCGGAGATTAATCCCACGTATGGCGAACTCGCAACTGCCATGTGTGGCCTTCTCGGCATTAAGAACGATAAGGAAATCCCCACCGGATACCGTGATTTGTATGCTCGCCTTGTTGCCAACATCGAAGTTGCCGGCGGCGCGGATCTCTATCCCAATACCACCTATCAGTCGAACGTAGTGAAGCTGACACGTGCGAATTGTACGTATCTCGCTATCATCGTTCCCGGCCAGCCCACCGGTATCTATCTGCGTGGCGGCATGAACAACTGGGGTAACGACGGCTGGCTTGAGTCGCATCCTGAATGGCAGTTCCTGACAACCGATGCAGCAGGCGTCTACTATATCGCAGATGTGACAATACCTGCGGATACGGAATTCAAAGTTGCAGATGCAAACTGGACTACGATTAACTTCGGTGGTACTTGCGGTGAAGTGACGACTCTCGAGGCCGGTAAACCTTTCGAATTGAATACTGATCCTGCCAACGGTGGTCCCGGCAACCTGAAATTCGATAAGAACTTCACAGGTAGCGTCACTCTTACCTTCAAGGCAGGCAAGTATACTGTCCTCTTCGAATGCGACGAGCCCGACACCCCCGATCAGCCCTCGGGCATTTTTATCCGCGGTGATATGAACGGCTGGGACACAAGCAATGAGTTCCTTACCACTGACTTCAAGAATACCTGGATTGTCAAGGGTATTACCATCAACGCAGGCGAAACATTCAAAATCGCCGACGCAGGATGGAACTCGGTAAATCTTGGCTCGAACGGCGAGGCTCTTGAAATAGATGTTCCTTACGAGCTCGTGAAGGATGGCGGCAACATCGAGTGCCCCGCTTCCTTCTCCGGTGATATAAAGCTTCAGCTCAAGGGTGGCTCTTACAAGATTACCCTCGTTGCTCTCTAAGCAGCACCGCTAATTTAAGGAAACCCGGCTCTCCCTTCGGGGAGGGCGCGGATTCCGATAGAAGTCATTTAAACATTTCTTAAATGGCTTCAATCAAATTCTTCCCGAAGAAAAAGTTTAAATGACTTTAATAAAATCAGATAAATATAATATGAAAAAATTAAGCATATTTTTGCTTGGCGCACTCGCATTCGCAGCCACTTCTTGCGAAGATGACCCCGATTTAAATGCGCCTATTCAGTCAAACCCGCAAGGCCCGGTATACTCGGTCGAAGGTGTGACTGCAGAGTTGCCCTCTGAAACCAGCTTCGTCCTTAAGGACTGTGCTGATGCCGGCCGCAACATACCTGTGGCCAACCTGCTCGTGACCGACTTCCCCGCAGGCAAGGAGCTTAATGTCGTGACCTATATGAGCAAGGATGAATCGTTCGCTTCTTCACGCGAGGTGCCTTGTTCTGTAGTTGATAACACGGTTTACATTACTCCCGACGACTTCCAGAATGCTTACGTGGCATGTATCAGCAAGGCTCCGTCGGCTAAGGATGTTTATCTCCGCTTCGCAGTCTATGCCGACAACTACCGTATCGGCAACGAGGACAGCTATCTCGGAGCATTCAAATTTAATGTGACCCCGTTCCCGTCGGATCTCGTCATCGAGGATAACTACTATCTGCTCGGTACCATCAACGGCTGGAGCGTTCCCACTGCTCTCAAGATGAACCACTCTGACCTTAGCGGTTACGATGACCCGATCTTCACACTCGTTGTGGACATCACTCCCGATCAGGCTGCCGACGGCTGGTGGTGGAAGATCATCCCGCAGTCGACTTTCGAAGCCGGTAACTGGACTGACCTTGCCAACTCGGCTTACGGTCCCGAAGAAAACGGTAGCGAAGACCTTTCAGGCATGCTGATGGCATCGTCAATCAATGCTGACGGTTCATACAAGGATGCAGGTGCAGGCTGCCTCTTCGAATACGGCACTTACCTTCTCACTATCGACATGATCGAGGGTACTTACAACTTCCAGCTCGCTATCCCCCACCTCTATATCATGGGTGAAGCAGCAGGATGGGACTGGAATTCTCCCCTCGTAGCCGAGATGCAGACCAGTGACTATATCAACTATTATGCGTTCGCACGCCTGTCGGAAGGCGGCTACAAGTTCACTTCAGAGAAGGACTGGGCTGCTACTTTCAACCTCGGTGTTGACGGTACTCCCACCATCACTGACCACAATGTTGAAGGCAAGCTGGCGAACGGCGGTAACAACAATGTTCTCCCCGACATCACCGGTCTCTACTGGAACCATGTGAACCTCCCCGCTCTTACATTCGACTCTTACTACATCGCAACTCTCGGTCTTATCGGCGACTGTACACCCGGCGGATGGGATGCAGAAACTGCTCTTACTCCTTCGGCCGACGGCCTGGTATGGGAGGCTGACGTAGAGTTCGGCGCAAGCGGTTCGTTCAAGATTCGTGCCAATGATGACTGGACATTCAGCCTCGGTGGCGACATGACCAACCTCGGCTGGGACAACGCTCCCAACATCGACACTCCGGGAGCCGGCAAGAAGCACGTAGTGCTCAACCTGTCAGCTTATCCCTATACCCTTACTATCCAGTAAAACGGTATAACCGACGCAATATCGAGCGTGGACCCCATAGCGGGGCCCACGCTTTTTTTCGGTCAATAGGGTGTTGACGTACGCTGAGTTGATAGGGGCGGGGGCGTCTCGCCCCCGTGGTAACTTTCAGTGTGTAAAGATAATACTCCGAGGGCGAGACGCCCTCGCTATTAGTTTTGTAACAACAAAGAAAAGGTTAACTTTGCAATACGAGATATTAAATTTATTAACAATTAAAAAGAAAGAACCTCCTGATGTCGCGTT
>MNQK01000024.1 GCA_001915385.1 Bacteroidales bacterium 52_46
GCGGCAAGCCGGGAACGGAAGGCTGCGCACCTGCGGGCGGACAACCGGGCAAGCCCTACGGCATCGCTCAAACGGGAACGGAAGGAGCCGCCCGGCAAGCGGCAAACCGGGGAGACAGGCAGAGGGAAGCCTCCGGGGAGAAGAATCAGAATGTAGGACAACCATAAATTTTTGACATGATGGAAGAACAGAACCAAGAAAAAGCAACGGCAACGCAGCACGTGACGGTGGCGGATGCCGCAGCCCCGGAGACGGGGAACGGAAAGAAGGAGGACAAGGGCGGCGGGAAAAAGGAGAAGAAGACAGCCAAGCCGCTCACACCGAAACAGTTGCAGCAACGGAAGAAGCTGATGGTATATCCGCTGATGGGCTTGCTGTTCCTCGGCTCGATGTGGCTGATATTCGCACCTTCGGAGGAGAAGCCTACGAGCAGGCGCAGGCGGAGAAACAGCAGGCGGAGAAGGTGCGCTCGCTGGAGGACTTCGCCTTCTCCGAAGAGAGCGATACGGACGGGGTGGAAATGGAACTGCCGGACAGCGAGCCGGAACGGGAACCGTTCAGGGACTATTCGGGCAAGGGCGGCGGCAGCCGTTCCTCCGTTACCGCCTACCGGGACATCAACCGTCAGCTCGGCTCGTTCTACGAGGAGCCGAAGGTGGACGGGGAAAAGGAGGAGCTGAAAAGGCAGGTGGAGGAGCTGACCGCCAAGCTGGAAGAAAGGGAACGGCAGGCGGGCGGAATCGACGATCAGGTGGCGCTGATGGAGAAGAGCTACGAGCTTGCCGCCAAGTACATGGGACAGAACGGGCGGGACGGCGTAGCCGTGCAGGTGCCCGCCACCGGGCAGGACGGCAACGGTTTGGGACAGCCCGCCGTGGCGGTGCAGGCGGCACGGGAGCGGACGGTATCGGGGCTGCAACAGCCCCTGAGCGATGCGGAGTTCATGCGGCGGTACAGCCAGCCGAGGAACTACGGCTTCAACACGGCGGTAGGCAGCGGGTACGCTATGGGGAAGAACACGATACGGGCGTGCATCCACGGGGATCAGACGATTATGGACGGACAGACGGTGAAGCTCCGGCTGCTCGAACCGCTGCAAGCGGGAAACCTTGTGATTCCGCAGAACACGCTCGTTGCGGGTACGGGAAAGGTACAGGGGGAACGGCTGGATATCGTGGTGTCGTCCATCGAATACCGGGGGAACTTGCTGCCCGTGGAGCTGGCGGTGTATGACAGTGACGGGCAGAAAGGCTTGTCTGTCCCTTCATCGCTGGAACAGGAAGCGGCAAAGGAGGCGATGGCGAACATCGGCGGCGGGTTGGGAACGAGCATCTCGTTCGCACGGAGCGCCGGACAGCAGGTAGCGATGGACATCACCCGTGGGCTGATGCAGGGCGGCAGCCAGTACCTTGCCAAGAAGTTCCGCACGGTAAAGGTGCACCTGAAAGCGGGGTATGAGCTGATGCTTTACGCCAAGGAGTAGCGTACTTTTTCCTTTGCCTTGACGCAAAAGAAAAAGATACCAAAAAGAAAAAGTCAAGACTGCATTTTCTCGCAACTCTCTTCCTGCGTTCCGCTAAAGAAAAAGAACTCGCTAACGCTCAAACAGCTTTTTCTTTTTAACGCTGCACTTCGGTCGTTCGCTTTACGCTGCGAAAATGAGGTCGGTCTGCTATACAGTAGGTAGTTTTTTGCATGGGAAGAGGTAGGCAGAGGATATAGTAATAGTGATGATAATTTAGAACAATAATCAAAAAGAAAGGACAAATGAAAAAGATTTTTGGATGGGTCGCCCTGCTTATGGGCATGGTGACGGGTGCGAACGCACAAGTGAATGATACGATACAGCGGGCTGCGGGCAACGATCTGTATCAGGGGATTACACGGAAGCTACCCTACCGGCAGATGGTTACGCCCCACGGGGTGCAGGTGACGTTCGCCAAGACGGTGCATATCATCTTCCCCTCGGCGGTGCGGTACGTGGACTTGGGAAGCAATTGGATTATCGCCGGGAGAGCGGACGGTGCGGAGAACGTGATCCGGGTGAAGGCGACCACCGAGGGGTTTCCGGGGGAAACGAACTTTTCCGTTATCTGCGAGGACGGAAGTTTCTATTCGTTCAATGCCCGGTATGCGCATGAGCCGGAGATGCTGAACATCGAGATGAAGGATTTTTTGGAGAACGGGGACACGACGGACTTCTCCCACCACACCCGCATGAACATCTATTTCAGGGAACTGGGTAACGAAAGCCCGCTCTTGGTGAAGCTGATCATGCAGAGCATCTACAAGGAGGACAGGCGGGAAATCCGGCACTTGGGCTGCAAACGCTTCGGGGTGCAGTTCCTCCTGAAATCCGTCCACTCGCACAACGGGCTGTTCTATTTCCACACGGAAACGAGGAACGAAGCGCACCGCCATTCAGGAACGGGTGATCGACCCGGTGCGCAGCTACAACGAGGTGCTGGTGACGGAGGGGAAAAGCGACGTGCGCACGGTGTATGCTGTCCCGCAGTTCACCATACCGGACGACAAGCTGTTGGTCATCGAGCTGTTCGAGAAGGACGGCGGCAGGCACCAGACCATCCGGGTGGAGAACGCCGACCTCGTGGCGGCAAAACAGATTAACGAACTGAAAATCAAGTAAGCGATGAAAAGGTTACTGTTCATTATCCTGCTTTTCGGGGTGTGCCTGACTTTCAACCGGGCACACGCCCAACGGTGCCTGCCCGGAATGAGGGGCATACAGCTCACGGGCGGGCTGTCGGACAACATGCGCTGGAAAAACGGCGACGGCTTCGGCTAAGAACGCCCACCATTGGGTGGTCGGTGCGGAATACTTGGAGAAGCGGTACGGCTACCGGGACTGCCTCTATCCGGCGAGCCAGCTCACGGGCGAGGGCGGCTATTACCTGAACTTCCTGTCAGACCGGAAGAAGACGTTCTTCGCCGCACTGGGGCTGTCCGCCCTTGCCGGGTACGAGACGGTGAACTGGGGCGAGAGCCTGCTGCCGGACGGCTCCCGACTCACGGATGAGGACAATTTCATCTACGGGGGTGCGCTGACGCTGGAGCTGTCCGCCTACGTGACGGACAAGATTGTCTTGCTGGTAAACGGTCGCCAACGGGTGCTGTTCGGCGGCGACTGCGGGAAGTTCCACACGCAGGTCGGCGTGGGAAT
>MNQK01000012.1 GCA_001915385.1 Bacteroidales bacterium 52_46
CTTTTTAATTGTTAATAAATTTAATATCTCGTATTGCAAAGTTAACCTTTTCTTTGTTGTTACAAAACTAATAGCGGGGGCGTCTCGCCCCCGTGGTAATTTTTGTCGGAATTTATTGGAAGTGGTGGAGGAAATGTTACGGGGGGCGGGACGCCCCCGCCCCTACATCACCTTATCGTACAACTACCTTGTGGGTGGAGGTGCCTGATGCGGTGTCGACCCTGACGATGTATATGCCGGGCTCCATGTTGAGTGACACGGGCTGCATGACGGTGACGTGCGATGTCATGACTCCCGATGTGGTGTATATGGAGGCAGCCGCTCCGTCGGGTGCCGCGATGCGTAGATGACCCTCGCCCCCTTCGACGGTCACTACCGCTTCGTCGGCTGTGATGGTGCCGATGCCCGCGATGTCGACGGTCGATGTGGCGAATGCTCCACCCTGATTGGATGCGTCGATAGCCTGCACGCCCCATTGGTATGAGCCGTCGGCAGGTATCTGCATGGTGTATTCGCAGCGGCGTATGGCTCCGTGGGTGTCGGCCACGCGGATATAGCCTGTGGTGAGGTCGGCGGGGAGTACGGTAAGTGTCTTTCCGGTGGCGGTGTCGCGCAGGAAGAGGTTGTAGCGAAGCGCTTCGGCGGGAGTGGTATCGTCGGCCGGCGCTGTCCATGTGAAGGTCACGTTGCCGTCGTTGCATACCGCACGGAGCGCTGCGGGAGCTTCGGGAGCAGTATTGGCGGCCTGTCCTTTGTCGGCTCCGGCATTGCGCCACAGCTCGGTGCTGCAGCCTTTGCCACAGTCGCCGTTTATCCAGCCGGAGAACCATGCGTCGAGGTTACCGTCGCGGTCGGCGTCGACGAGGTGGTGGGCGCCGTGAGTGATGCGGCTGAAATGCCCTTTCTTGTTGAACGGGTCGTCGTAATGGGCGCCGTAGGTGTCAAACTGAAAATCCCCCTTGTTAATGTAGACGACGGTGGTGTGCTCGTTGGTGCGGAAGTGGCCGCCGGCGAGTATGTCGGCGAGGCCGTCGTTGTTGACGTCGCCCACGGCAATCTGCGTGCCGTCGCTACCCTCGAATTGGTCGAGCGGCATCATCTCGAACCTGCGGTCGCCGAGATTCTTGCAGATATAGAAATTTTTAGTGTTGGTGTTGAGGTAGTGGCCGGCGAAAATCAGGTCGGGGAGGCCGTCGGCATTGAGGTCGGCCACGGTCGACGATGCGTTGGTCACCGGGTGGAACCGGTCGGCGTGCTCGGTGAAAGTGCCGTCGCCGTTGTTCCAGTACAGGTATGTTTCAGATGTTCGTGACGCTCCGTAGCCCGTGGTGAGCAGGTCGAGGAAGCCGTCGCCGTCAATATCCTCGAGCACTACCGAGCCGTCGGTGAGACCGTGGAAGGGCGCGTTGCCGTCGAGCGGCGTCTGTTGCAGTTCGAACGTGCCGTCGCCGTTGTTGCGGTAGAGGTATACCGCGCGGACAGCCTCGATGGGGTCGGACGATTCGTAGCGTGCGGCTTCGTCAAAGCCTGTCATGACGATGTCGGGCCAGCCGTCGTTGTCGTAGTCGCCCACGGCAATCCAGTTGTGCGCTTTGCCCCCGTGGTTGCCGTTGAACAGCGGGCGCAGTCCGTGGCCGCTGACCTCGGTGAAAGTGACCGCGCCGGTGCTTCCCGTCGTGTCGTTGTGGTAGAGGTGCACCCCGATGGCCGACAGGTCGGTATCGGCGTCGCGCCAGCGGTAGCCGTAGTCGTCGAGACCTGCTACAAGAAGGTCGAGGCGCCCGTCGTTGTCATAGTCGATCCACACCGGCGATGAGAATGCCGTGCCTTTGAGACGCCCTTTGCCGCCGCGGCGGAACGTGCCGTCGCCGTTGTTGTAATACAGGTTGACCTGCACGGTGGAGTTGTTGATATGGGTGTTGCGGTCGCTGTAGAACAGGTCAGGATAGCCGTCGTTGTTGACGTCGCCCCATGCCGCGCCGGTGTACTGGGCGTGGTAGAACTGGTACTGCGGATTGCCCGAGGTGGACGACGAGGTGACAGGCGACGCGACTTTCGTGAATTTCACGTTGTCGGCCGGCGACTGTGCCGCTGCCGTCATTGCGGCAAGCATGAATGCGGTGGTTATTGCACTGTATTTCATCGGTGTCGGATTTGGTTTATAAAGAATTGCTGTCTATTCTTCCACGAGCAGCATCTCTACGTCGGTGGCGTCGGCCCACTTGTTGACCCAGGGTATTGTAAGCCCGTTGTCATCGATGTGTATGGGAAGCCACACATAGCGGGAGTCGACGAGGTCGTCTTTCTTCCAGCGGTCGAACATCGCTAAGAAAGAGCCGTCGCCTAAGGGGAGCGCGAATGTGCTCTGGCAGTGGAATGTCTTGTCGGCGTCAATGCCGGTGCAGGGGTTGGGAAGCAGCTTGTACGGACCCATTATATTGTCGGCTACGGCGTAGGCGGCTTCGTTGGGCGACCATCCGGAGCAGCCCGACGTGATGATATAATAGTGCCCGTCGTGCTTGAATATCGCGGGTGCCTCGCGCGATTCGCCGGCGAAATTGCGTGTGAACACGCCGGTGTGCTTGAGGTAGTCGTCGGTGAGACGGCTTATATAGAGCGTCGCGTTGCCTTCCGACGAGTAAATGAGGTAGGCGCGGCCGTCGTCGTCCTTATAAAGTGTCATGTCGCGGCTCTCGGCACCGTTGGGGCGCACGGCCTCGATAAAGGTGAACGGCCCGGTGGGGGAGTCGCTCACCGCAACTCCGGCTGTGGCCTGCCAGTAGTTGTAGCTGTCGACATGCATCCACATGACGAACTTGCCTGTATTGTCGTTGTAGACCACTTTCGGGCGTTCTATCACCATCGTGGGGTGTATGTCGGAATTCGGGTCGGTGGAGTCGGGTGACAGTACGATACCTTCGAATTTCCAGTTGGTCAGGTCGGTCGACGAATAGCACGACACGCCTGTGAAGTCGGTGCGGTAGCATTCCCACCCTACGTTGGGCGAGCGGTAGGTCTGTTCACCTTTGTATTCACCGTACCAGTAGTATGTGTCGCCATGCTTGAGGATGCCTCCGCCATGGGCGTTGATAGGGTTGCAGGATGTGTCGAGCCATACGTCGCCGTTGGCGGGTGCGTTGCCCTGTGCGCTTGCGCCTGCGGCGGCGACGAGAAGAGAAGAAAGTGTTAATGTCAGTCGGTTCATTCGTTAGGTTTTTTTTGTTCGCGCTGACGCTTTTCAAAATCTTTTGGCGTCATGCCGAATTGTTTCTGGAATATTTTTATGAAATAAGATGGCGAATTGATGCCCACGATATAGCATACCTCCCCGATGCGGTACGACCCTTCGGTGATGAGGTCGGCCGCTTTCTTCAGACGTATCAGGCGCACGAAGTCGGTGGGCGACGTGCCGATGAGGTCCTTGAGCTTGCGGTGGAGCGACGAGCGCGACAGGTTGACCTGGTCGGCGAGCATCTCCACTCCGAAATTCGGGTCGGTGAGATTTTCCTCGATACTGTGCGTGATTTTATCGAGGAGAGCCTTGTCGGCCGAGCTCATGCCCGCATTGGTGATGGTGGTCATGAACGGATTGCGGGAATAGTTCTGGCGGTCGCGCAGGCGTTTGTCGAATATGGCCTTGATCTGTGCGAGCAGATACTTCATCGAGAACGGTTTCTCGATGTATGCGTCGGCTCCTTCGGAGAGGCCTGTCACCTTGGAGTTGAGGTCGTTTTTGGCGGTTAGGATTATGATGGGGAGATGGCTGACCTCGATTATGCCGCGGATGCTGCGCGTGAGTTCCATGCCGTCCATCTGCGGCATCATGAGGTCGGTAATCACCATGTCGACCGGAGTGTCGGGATTGGTGACTATTTCAAGGGCCTCTGCTCCGTTGGTCGCGGTCAGCACTTTGTAGTGCGCGCCGAGTTTCTCGGCGATGAATTGAAGGACTTCGGTGTTGTCCTCGACGAGCAATATTACCTGGGAGTGATCCCCTTCTATTTGTTGTTCGCTGTCAGTCAGCGAATTATGTGTACTGTCCGTGCTTTCATCAACTTCGTTGCAGTCGGTCACCTGAATTTCTTCGCCAGTGGAGAGATTGAGCTTAAGAGTGAAGCAGTTGAGGCCGTCGGCTATGCTGTAGGTGAGGGTGCCTCCCATAAGTTCGGCAAGCGAGCGGGCCAGATTGAGCCCTATGCCGGTAGAGGAATCGGCGTTGGCGTTCTTTTCCATCTGGTAGAACGCGTCGAAAATTTTCTCCTGATATTCGGGAGCTATCACGTCGCCGTCGTTGAGGGTGCGGAGCACCATCATGCCGTTGTCAGTGTGCATATCGACGTAAATATGTTTCTGACAGTAGCGCGCGGCGTTTGACATCAGGTTGTTGACAATCTTGATGATGCCGTTGCGGTCGCCGTTGACGCAGCAACCTTCCTGCGGGAGCGTGGCGTCGATGGTTATGTCGCGGTGGCGGAGCAGCGGTTGGAACTCGCTGATTTTCTCTTTGAGCACCGAGGTGATTTCCACGCGTCCGAGCGACAGCTCCATGCGGTTTTTGTCGATTTTGCGGAAATCGAGCAGCTGGTTGGTGATTGTCATCAGCTCGTTGGTGCTTCGCTGCATGGTCTTGAGGCTGCGTGAAATCTCGGGGTCGCAGATGTTCATGTCGAGGAGCGATTCGAGCGGTCCGTTGATGAGGGTGACCGGTGTGCGTATTTCGTGGGCTATCTTGACATACAGGTCGAGTTTCGAGCGGTAGATTTCCTTCTCCTTTTCGTCGGTGAACTGGCGTTCCTTGTCGGCGGCCTTGCGGCGCATGCGCCGGCGCCACAGCATGAATGCCGCGAAGAGCAGCGCCACGGCGAGCATTATGTATATGATTATGGCGAGGTTGGTCAGATACCACGGCGGGAGTATGGTGATGGTGAGAGTCTGTTCGTCGTCGCTCCATACGCCGTCGGCATTAGCGCCTTTCACGTGGAATGTGTATTCGCCCGGAGGAAGGTTGGCGTAGCTCATCGACCGGTTGTTGGTGGTATAGACCCAGTCGGAGTTGACATTGTCCATGCGGTAGGCATACTTATTGGACGCGGCGTCGATATACGACAGTGCCGCGAACTCAAATGCTATGATGTTCTGCGTGTTGTCGAGCGTGATATGGTTTGTCCCTGTAACCGATTCCCTGAGCGGCGAATCCGGACTGTTGGGCGATATTTCATCGTTGTTGACGGTGAGGCCGGTGATATAGACCGGCGGCGGCACATCATTGGTGCGGATGTCGTAGGGGTCGAACGACACGAGGCCTTCAGAGCAGCCGAAATAGAAACGTCCGTCGGAAGCCTTGAGGGCGCCCTTGTAGCTGAACTGGTTGGCCGGCAGTCCGTTGCCGGTGTTGTAGACGGTAGCGGTGCCGTCGAGCGGATTGAACCGCACAAGGCCGTTGTTGGTGCCGAACCACAGGTAGCCGTTCTTGTCCTCGAGCATCTTGTAGGTGGTGTCGTCGGGCAGTCCCTGCTGCAGGCTGTAGGAGGTGAATGTCTCGTCCTTGGGATTGAACACGCATATACCTCCGCGGTCGGTTGAGAACCACAGCTGTCCGCGCGACGTCTCGATGATGTTGCTTACGGAATTGGAACTTAGCGATGCGGGGTCATTGTCGTCGTGGGTGTAGTGTCGTACTTCCTTTGTCGAGGGAGTATAGCGGTATACGCCGTTGCCCATCGTAATGACCCATATATCCCGATTGGAGTCCTCCATGATGTCGAAGTTATAGTTTAGGCCGAACTCAGGGATAAGTGTCATCGGCATGGTGTTGTCAGAGGTGTTGTAGATGCTCCAGCCGTTGCCGAGCCATACGTTCTTGTCACTGTCCTCGCACAGCGCGTAGACGCTCTCCTCGTTGATGCCGAGGTCGGCGGCGGAGTAGTGGCGCACGCGTCGGGTGGCGTAGTCGATGATGTCGACGCCGTTCTTGAAATATCCCACCCACATTTCGTTGTCGCGTCCGAGCAGGGTGAGGGTCTTGTTGTCGTGCAGCTTCAGATTGCCGGCTGTGGCGCTGTTGTTGTCAAACAGGCCCGTGGCGGGGTCGAGTATGCTTATTCCGGCGTCCTCGGTGGCAAGCCATATCAGGCCGTCGGGCGACTCGGCTATGTCGCGCACGCGCTTGCTGGCTATGGAGTTGCCGGTGAGCGGCACGTAGCGCAGGAAATTGGTGTGGAACGGCGATACATAGTTGATGCCCCCGAGGTTTGTGCCTATCCATATCCCTTTCTCGCGGTCGCGGAATATCTTGCCTATCTGGTTGTCGGACAGCGTGGCGCTGTTCATAGGGTCGTAGGCTATGTGGTCGACGGCTCCCGAATTGGAGTCAATTATGAATACACCCACCTGGGTTCCTACCCATATTTTGTCGTCGAATACCTTGACGTCGCGGATTATCTTGTTGTGAATCTGCGGGGTGTCGAAGTCGGTGACCGCATTTCGGCGTTTGTTGAAGCGGCGCAGCTTGCCGGTATGGCTGCCTATGACAATATCGTTGTCGATGTCGGCCATACAGTATATATTGTCACCTTTGAGAGTGTTGCCGTCGCTGTCGCCGAGATACTGCTCGAAACTGTCGCTATTGGCGTCGTATCGGTACAGTCCGTTGCCGTTGGTGCCTATCCATATCTTGTTGCTCTTGTCGATACAGATGCTTTCGGCGCTGCCGTTGTCGGGCTCGTCGACCGAGCCGAAGATATAGTGCCTGAGACTGCCGTCGGGGGCGAGCCGGAATACACCCTGGTTAGGCAGCACAATCCAGGTGTTGCCCTCGCTGTCGGCCTTTATGTCGGAGACCCAGTTGGTCATCTTTACGCCGTCGTCGGCCGCCTTGTCGATGTAGGTGAAGCTCTCGAAACGCGGGTTGAGGATGAATACGCCGATGTCGGTGCCTACATAGAGGGTGTTGTCGTCCTTGGTGTGGAGGGCGCTGATATTGTTGTTGCGTATGTTCTTGTTCCGGTCATGACAGTCAAACACCTTGATGTTGCGACCGTCGTAACGGTTGAGCTTATTGCGCGTGCCGAACCACATGAAGCCGTCGGGCGTCTGTGCTATGGCCTTGATGTCGGTCTGCGACAGTCCGTTCTCCTTGTTGATGTTTCTGAAATAGAAATGATGCGACGGAGCCTGCGCGGCCAGGGGCAGCACAGACAGGCATAACAGTATGGTCAGCAAATATTTTTTCATGCGATTTTAAGGAATGCTCAAAATTAATAATGACTGTTATTTTAATCGGCTCAAAAAATATAAAAATAGTAGAAAGGAGCCTCAGACGGTGTTTGCACACTATAAAATTAAGCTAAATATTATATTTATTAGGCGTGCCGTGTCCAAAATTTAATGTAATAATTACGAATTTTGCGAAAAATATATTTAAATTTGAAAGCCATGAAAAAAATTCTGCTTGTATTAGCACTTGTATTGTCGCAGTTGCCGGCTCTTGCATCGGCCGGACGGCGTGCGCTTCCGTTCAACGACGGCTGGTCTTTTTATAAAGTATCCGCGCCCGGTGAGGTGGCGGAGGTGACGTTGCCCCACTGCTACAACGGGGTTGACGGCACACGTCCGGATTACTATCGTGGGGAGGCAGTGTATACAAAAACATTTGACGCGCCTGCGACGGCGAAGGGCGAACGCGTGTTTGTCCGTTTCGAGGCGGTCGGATTTCAGGCCACAGTCAAGGTCAACGGAGTGGAGTTAGGCCACCATAAAGGCGGCTTTACCGCATTCTGCTACGAACTGACCGACCTGCTCCGTCCCGAGGGGAATGTCATGGAGGTGACGGTCGACAACCGCAAGGACATGACCCTTGCGCCGATCAACGCCGATTTCACCATGTTCGGCGGCATTTACCGCCCTGTCAGCCTGTTAGTGCTGCCGAAAGTTAACATCACGCCGCTTGACTATGCTTCGCCCGGAGTCTATTTCGAGCAACTTGATGCCGATGACAAAAGTGCGCGCGCCGCGGTAAAGGTGCTCGTCGACGGTTTCTCGGAAAAACAGTCCGGACACCTTTCATTATATACCGAACTTGCTGATGCCGACGGTAATATTGTAGCCCGCTCATCGTCACGCGACAAGATGACGCACAACGGCTTTACGGCCATTGCCGACACAATCGGAGTGGCGAATCCGCAGCTGTGGGACGGACGCCGCTCTCCGTCGCTCTATACGCTCACCGTTGCTTTGGCCGACGGCGACCGGATAATTGACGAAGTGAAGCAGACCGTCGGTTTCCGTACTGTCACGGTCGACCGGGAGAAAGGACTTAGCCTTAACGGCCGTCCCAACAATATACGCGGTGTCAACCGTCATCAGGACCGTCCCGGCAAAGGGTGGGCCATCTCCGAGGCCGACCACCGCGAGGATATGGAACTTATAAAGGAAATCGGTGCCAACGGTATCCGTCTCGCCCACTATCCTCACGCACAGTATTTCTATGACCTTTGCGACAGGGAAGGTATGCTCGTGTGGGCTGAGATTCCTTTTGTGGAGCAGGCTCCAGATACCGAGGAATTTGCCGCGAGCACGCGGAGCCAGCTTATCGAACTTATACGCCAGAACTACAACCACCCGTCGATATTCTGCTGGAGCCTGTTCAACGAACTTGGCGGCGACGGCGCCGAGAAGATAGTGACCGAGCTCAACGACATCGCCCACCGCGAAGACCCGCACCGTTACACCACCGGCGCTTCCAACAATGATAACTCGCCGCTCAACGATATTCCCGACATCATGGCCTACAATACGTACCCCGGCTGGTACTGGGCCGACCCCGCCACGATGCAGTACGCCATCGACTGGAAGCACCGTCCCGACAAGCAGCCGCTTGCTATCAGCGAATATGGCGCGGGCGCGAGCATCAGGCATCACGGCGTGCTCACCGAGCATCCCGAACCGGGCGGCGAATACCACCCCGAGGAGTGGCAGGCCACGGTGCACGAAATCAACTACCGCGAGATTGACAAGCGCGATTTCGTGTGGGGCACATTCGTATGGAACATGTTTGACTTCGCGAGCGCAGGCCGCACCGAAGGCGACACTCACGGCATGAACGACAAGGGACTCGTGACCTACGACCGCTCCACCCCCAAGGATGCATTCTATTTCTATAAGGCCAACTGGAATCCGGAGCCGATGGTGCACATAGCGGCCAAACGTTTCAGCCCGCGAGGCGAGGATGCCCGTCAGGTCAAGGTCTATACCAACTGCGACGGTATTTACTTAATACACAACGGAGTGCGCTATTACCCCGACGGCAATCCGCAGGCGCATGTATACACATGGGACAACATACCCTGGAAAGAGGGCGACAACCGCTTTACGGCGCATGCCACGCGCGACGGCAGGACTATTTATGACAATTGTGTAATAACCTATAAGAAATGATATAAATGAGAAAGATACTCACCGCAATGCTTCTCGCCGCCGCATTCGTGGCGGGAGCGGCCAAAAAGAGCGCCGTCGACTACGTCAACCCGCTTGTCGGCACGGCGTGGGAAGGGGAGGGGGGCACGGCTCCCTTCGTCGGAAAGCCTTTCATGATGACCAATTTCCTGCCCCAGACCCGTCAGAACAAGATGGGTTCCATGGCCTACGTATATGAAGATAAGGAGATTATCGGCTTTTTGGCGTCGCACCAGCCTACGGTGTGGATGGGCGACTACGGCTACGTGTCGCTCATGCCGCAGATTTCGGATGCGGTCAGCGTGCTCCCCGAAACACGCGGTCTCCGCTTCGACCATGCCGACGAGACTGCCACCCCCTACCGTTACAGCGTGAAGATGCTCACCCCCGACGGCAAAAGCATCAAGGGGGAGATGACCGCCGCAAGCCGCGCCGGCATCATGCGCTTCACCTATCCAAAGAAAGAGCGCCAGCGCGTCATCGTGCAGGGTATAAATCTCAATCCCGACCTCGGCGACTGGGCCAACGACTATGCTCCACGCATTGAAAAGTTGCGCGGATATGTGCATATCGACACCGTCAACAATGAAATCACGGGTTGTAACCCCGACCGTCAGTCGGCACAGATCAGTCCCGAGCTGCCAGGTTTCAACGGTTACTTCGTAATCAAGTTCAACCGTCCCATAAAAGCGTGGGGTACATGGGACAAAGATGTAGTGACCCCCGGCTCGACGGAGCAATACGGCACCCGCTCGGGCGCTTACGTCGAGTTCGACAACCGTAACAACACCGTGGAGGCGCGCGTAGGAACGTCGTTCATAAGTATCGAACAGGCGCGCGACAACATGGAGCGCGAGCTGGCCGACAAGCCTTTTGACGCCGTCGCCGCCGACACCCGCGCCGCATGGGAGGAGAAACTTGCCAAAATCGAGCCGAAGGGGATTGATGACGACACCAAGTCGGTATTCTACACTGCCATGTACCACTGCAATCTCTTCCCCCGCGAGTTCTCGGAATACGGACGCTATTACAGCGCTTTCGACGACAAGGTACACGAGGGCGTCAGCTACAACGATTACTCGCTGTGGGACACTTTCCGCGCATATCATCCTCTCATGACCATTATCGAGCCTGAGCTTACCGGCGAATGGATTACGTCGCTCCTGCAGATGTACAAAGAGGGCGGATGGCTGCCGATGTGGCCCAATCCCGGCTATACCAATATCATGATAGGCACTCATGCCGACGCCGTCATTGCCGACGCCTACATGAAGGGAATACGCAATTTCGACGCCGACCTCGCATACGAAGCGATGCGCAAGAACTCTATGACTCCCCCCGACTGCGACACGCAGCGTCGCTACGGCGACCGCGACCGCTGGACGGCATACGAGGCGCGTGCCGGAGTATCATGGGCGCATTCGCTTGGCTACATTCCCGACGACCGCACCGCCGAGTCGGTGTCGCGTACGCTCGAGCATGCCTACGACGACTGGTGCGTGGCGCAGATGGCCCGTGCGCTCGGCCATAACGAAGATTATGAGCGGCTGATGCCTATGACGCAGTATTACCGTAACATTTACAATAAGGATAAAGGATTCATGCTCCCCCGCAAATACTCGGGCGAATGGATTGACCTTGACGATAACAACCGTACCGGCCTGACCGAAGGCTCGAAGTGGACTTATCTTTTCTGCGTGCTTCAGGATATTCCCGGCATGATTGAGATGATGGGGGGCGACGAGGCGTTCGCCGCCAAGCTCGACCGCAACTTCAGCGAGGGACACTATCGCCATGACAACGAACCGGGCCACCACTACATCTACCTTTACGACTGGTGCGGACAGCCCCGCAAGACGCAGGAACTGGTGCGCGAGCACACCCGCGTCAACTATCCGAATTCGCCCGTGGTCAACGGCAACGATGACTGCGGCCAGATGTCGGCATGGTATATATTCTCCGTAATGGGATTCTATCCCGTGACGCCCGGCTCAAATATATTCGCCATCGGCGCGCCCCAGTATCCCGAAATAAATGTGAAGGTGGGAGCCGACGGCCACAACCTGACAATACGCGCCGAAGGCCTGTCGGAAGAAAACAAATACATCGACCGTATGGAAATCGACGGCGTACCCCACACCGGCAACTTCCTCACCTGGGACGACCTCACCGGAGCCCGCGAAATAGTGTTCCACATGGGTCGCTGACGCAGGGAATATAGAAGAAGATAGAAGGGGCGGGGGCGTCTCGCCCCCGTGGTAATTTCCTGAAAACAGGGAAAGGATACCACGGGGGCGAGACGCCCCCGCTCCTTTCTATGCTATTGCCGGTTATCGTGCAATATGTGTGTGTCAGTGGATTGCGATTTTATGGCAGTTGCGTTGAACGCTACCATTGTGCTATTTTTTGGAATGCGAGTTCGGCTCTGTTGTGGTTTAAAAAGATAAATTTGCGTTAATCAATATTAACGGGGCACGCCTCAGTGAATATCGGCTCACGCTATCCCGATTATTGACGGGGCACACCTTCGGGCTTATCCCCCGGGTATTGCGAAACAGTGCTGACAAATCTGTACCAACAAACCATCATCAGAATACCATACCTGCCATGAGTACAAATATCGGAAAACTAAAGACGCTCACAGCCGCGGTTGTCGTGATTGCTTCGGGTGCCGTGCAGACGGCGCAGGCCGAAAAAATCGAATGCGGCAAATGGGCCATCAGTCTCGACCCTGACAGCAAGAAAGTGACTTTCGCCAAAGAGGGCAGCGACGTGCTGTCGGGTGTGTCGGTGCGCTTCAAGTACAACGGCGAGGTGTATGACACGTCGGACTATACGGCGGCAAGCATCAGCGACACGGCGGTGGCCGACAAGGCGGGCGACGCACATGCCTATACCATCAGTTATACTACCGGCGGAGGAATGCCTGAGGTCGACCAGACATTCTTCATGTTTGCCGACAGGGATTACTTCCTGACCGAGGTGACTCTGAAATCGGACTCAAAGATAAAATCGAACTATATAGCTCCGGTCTATACGACGGAGCATAACCTGTTTCTCCCCGCCGACAACAGCAACCGCTTCCTCACGGTGCCGTTTGACAACGACGGATTTATCACCTACGGCTCGCACACGCTCGGCTGCACGGCGCAGGACAAGGCCTCTATCGGCCGCATACCGCGCGACTCGATTTCGTTTGAGGTCACTTCGATATTCAACGGCAACACCCAGAAAGGGCTTGTGGTAGGGTCGGTGGAGCACGACAACTGGAAGTCGGCTGTAAGAGTGACGGGAAGCCCCATGACACAGAGCTATATATCGCGTCTGGAGTGCTTCAGCGGCGTGACACATTCCGCCACCCGCGACGAGTATGAAGGAGTGCTCATAGAGCATGGCAGCCTGAGCGGCACGGAGGTCAAATCGGCACGTTTCCTTGTCGGGCTTTTCGACGACTGGCGCATCGGTATGGAGACCTACGGCGAAATCAACAATGTATATGCTCCAAAACGTCCCTGGAACGGTCCGACACCGTTCGGCTGGAACAGCTGGGGCGGCATGGCCACGCATGTCAACTATGAAGGGGTGCTGTCGGTATCCGATTTCGTGAAGGGAAATATCCAGGGACACGGCAACTTCGCCCCTGATAATGTGGTGTTTATAGGTCTTGACTCATATTGGGGCAATCTCAATTGGGATGAGCTTGAGGATTTCTGCAACCGTTGCCGCGCCAACGGCCAGATTCCGGGCATATATACCACTCCTTTCTCCAATTGGACGCACAGCGACAGCGACCCGATTGAGGGCAACAACGGATATTACTACGGCGATGCCCTGCTTTATGTCAACGGCAAGAAAACAAGCCGCCTTGATCCGACCCACCCGGGTACACTTTCGCTGATGAACTACCAGATCGACCGTTTCAAGGCGATGGGTATCAAATATATAAAGCTCGACTTCCTCAACCACGGCAGCTGCGAAGCCGACGGTTTCTACAACAAGGAGATAACCACCGGCATACAGGCCTACAACTACGGCATGAAGCATTTCGCCGAACGTTGCGGCGACGATATGTTCATCGTGCTGTCAATCTCCCCGCTGTTTCCCGCGCAGTATGCCAACGCACGCCGTATCAGCTGCGACGCATGGGGCGAGATGTGGCACACGAGCTACATGATGAACAGCCTGTCGTTCGGCTGGTGGCTCGACCGCGTGTACAGCTACAACGACCCCGACCATCTTGTGATGGGTGACCGCAGCGACGCGGAGAACATGTCGCGAATGACATCGGGTGTGTGCACCGGCTACTGCATGATGGGCGACAACCTCTCCACCGCAGGCAACTATATAGGCACTGCGGCATCGCAGGAGAAAGCGAAAAAATATTTCACCAATCCCGAGATAAACGAGGCCATCAACCTCGGCCGTTCGTTCCGTCCCGCCTACGGGCACCTGCTTCACGGCAGGAACAATTCGATAGACCTGTTCTATCTCGAGACTGACGACTCCTGGTACATAGCCTATTTCAACTACGAGGAGGCTACGAAGAGCGGTTGGCTCGACCTGTCGACGCTCGGTATCGACGCCGGCAAAGTGGATATGGACCGCAGCAAGGAGATATGGTTTGACAAAAAGGTGGAAATCGACTCCCGCGGCCTGAAATACGAACTTCCCTACAATCAGGCCAAGCTGTTCAGGCTCTACAAGAAGTAAGCAATCAAAGGACTCCGAGAACTCGGAGCTCTCGGAGAACTCAGAGAATTCATAACACTGCTACACTCTATCATAAAATAAACCAACCTATTACCATAATGAAAAAACTTAGCTATTACAGACTGTCGGTTGCGGTCGGCCTCATGGCAATGATGGCGGGACTGCAATCGTGTGGTGACGACGACAAACCGAAGACGGAATATGACCCGTCGGCACCGGTAGAGCTCACCGACTACTATCCAACGGAGGGTGGCGTGGCTACCAAACTGATACTCAACGGTTCGAATTTCGGAACCGATGTTTCCAAAATCCAGGTGCTTGTCAATGAGCATCCTGCTGCGGTGGTAAGCTCTGTCGGCGACCAGATTTACGCCATCTGTCCGCGCAAGCCGGGCGAAGGCGATGCCGACAATATCATAGACTGCAAGGTGGCGGTTGTTGTCGACGGACGCCGTGTGGAATATCCGGTCACGTTCAAATACCAGATACAGACCGTAGTTACTACGGTGTGCGGCATGAAAGACGCTCCCGACGATCCCGTCACCGGCAACCTGGCGCAGACCTCGATGCCCCCCGTGACCTATCTCGCGGTCGACAACGACAACAATATTTTCGCGTCGCTGCGTAACCGCAACAGCTATTACAACAATAACAAGGTCATGATGGTCAACGAGGACGAGGATTTCAGCAAAATCCTTATCCCCGACACCGGAGCGCCTCTCAATCAGCCCTGTATGCTCGACGACGGCAAGACCGTGTACATCCCTACCGACAACGGACTGGAGTACTGGACAATGTCGTCGGACAACATGTGGAGCCCGATGAAGCAGTCGCTTAAGCCCAACACCGGCCAGACACTGACATTCGACTTCAAGCATTCATTTGCCATGTGCAAGTATGACGGCTACATGTACGTACGTCCGAAGAACGGAATCCTTTACCGTTTCGATCCGGAATCAGGACTTACCACTCAGGTCGACAACGGCCTTATGAATGGCTCCGATGCCTACATGACCTTCAGTACGAAGAACCCCACCATGCTCTATCTGGCCTACACCAACAACCATTGCATCTACTCGTACGACATCCTTACAGGAAAGCATGAGCTTATCGCAGGCATCTCGTCGCAGTCGGGCTATATCGACGGTAACGGTGCGTCGGCCATGTTCAACGAGCCGCGTCAGCTTATCCTTGACGAGAACGACGACATGTACATCGCTGACACCAACAACCACTGCATCCGCAAGGTGACACCCGACGGAAAGGTGAGCACAGTAATCGGTATTCCCGGCGAAGCCGGCTATCAGGACGGCGCACCCGACGAGGCGCTTTTCAACCGTCCCTTCGGAGTATGTATCAACAAAGAGGGTATCATCTATATCGGCGACTTTGAAAACCAGTGCATCCGCCGTCTTGCCATCGAATAACAAACCTGACAAAATCAAACAGCAATGGATAAAAGGATAATATTCATCATAACATGCCTGTTTATGGCGATTGGCGCCATGGCACAGGACGTGACAGTGACCGGAACGGTCTATGACGAACTCAACGACCCGTTTCCCGGTGTGGTAATTCAGCCGAAAGACCGCCCGGGTGTGGGTATCACCACCGACATCGACGGTAACTTCTCAATCAAGGTGCAGAAAAAGGATGTACTCGTGGTATCATGCCTTGGCTACACTACGCAGCAGTTTGATGTCGACGAAGTGACAGGACCGCTTACCATACACATGGAGCCTTCGAGCCAGATGCTCGACGAGGCAGTCGTGGTGGGTCTCGGCACACAGCGCAAGATTTCGGTGGTCGGCGCGGTTACATCGGTCAATGTCGACGAGCTGCAGACACCCGCCACCAACCTTCAGAACATGCTCGGCGGCCGTGTCCCCGGCGTGATCTCAATACAGAAGAGCGGTGAGCCGGGAAAGAACATCTCTGACTTCTGGATACGCGGTATCGGCACCTTCGGCGCCAATTCGAGCGCGCTTGTGCTCATCGACGGCCTCGAAGGCAACCTCAGCGAACTCGACCCCGCCGACATCGAGAGCTTCTCGGTGCTTAAGGATGCATCGGCCACGGCGGTTTACGGTGTGCGCGGTGCCAACGGCGTCGTGCTCGTGACCACCAAACGCGGTACGGCCGACAAGCTGCAGGTGACCGGACGTGTCGACTTCTCGATTTCGCACCTCACCCGTATGCCGCAGTTCGTCAACTCATACGACTATGCGCGCCTTGCCAACGAGGCGCTTGCAGTGCGCGGCAACAGCCCCCTCTATTCCGACATCGAGCTTTCGCTCATCAAGAACCATCTTGACCCCGACCTCTATCCCGATGTCAACTGGCGTGACGAAATCCTCCATGACAATTCGCTCACCCAGACATATTACGTCAACGCACGCGGCGGCGGTTCGCTCGCACGCTACTTCCTCTCGCTCGGCTACAAGAATGAAAGCGCCGCCTACAAGCAGGATAAATCGTCGAAATACTCGACCCATGTAGGCTACCAGACATTCAACTACCGCGCCAACCTCGACATCAACCTGACAAAGACCACGCAACTCTATTTCGGCGCCGACGGTTTCATCTCCGAAAAGAGCGAGCCTGGCAACGCCAACACCGACGCACTGTGGCACACCTGCCGCAACCTTACGCCGATAACCATCCCTACCCGCTATTCGTCGGGCGAGCTTCCCGCCTACGGCACAAACAACGCGTATTCGCCCTACGTGATGCTCAACCACACGGGTATGACAAAGATACGCCACTACCGCGGCAAAGCCACCCTCGAACTCAAGCAGGACCTCTCGATGATTACCGAAGGCCTCAAGGTGAGACTCCAGGGCGCGTATGACAACGAATCGGACCTCCGCGAAATCCGTTCCGTGCTCCCCGAGATGTACTACGCCTCGACACGTAAATACACCGGCGAACTCGCCCTTGTGAAACGCGTCGACGCCCAGACCGCAAAATACAATCACGAGGATTCACAATACTACAAGATACACTTCGAGGCGACCGCCACATGGGACCGCCTCTTCAATCAGAAGCACCGCGTAGGCGCCCTTGTGTACTACTACATGAGCAGCCAGCAGACCATGGACGGCAATATCGACAGCAAGCCCGAATCACTGCGGAGCATGTATGCAATTCCTATCCGTTACCAGGGCGTGTCAAGCCGCCTTACCTACGGATTCAACGACACCTATTTCCTTGACGCCAACTTCGGTTACACCGGTTCGGAGAACTTCCAGGCCGGACACCGCTTCGGTTTCTTCCCCTCGGTGGCCGCAGGCTGGGTGCCCACTCAGTACAAATGGCTGGCCGACAATCTCCCCTGGCTCAACTTCCTGAAGATACGCGGTTCGTACGGTCTCGTAGGTAACGACCGACTGACCGACGAGCGCTTCCCCTACCTGACACTCATGACCAACAACAACTCCGGCGGAGGCTGGGGCAGCAACATGGGCTACATCACCGAAGAACGCGTAGGCGCCAACAACCTGCAGTGGGAGAAGGCCAAGAAGTTTGACGTCGGTATCGAAGGACGTCTGTGGGACAACAAAATCGATTTCGTTGTCGACTTCTTCCAGGACCGCCGCGACGGTATCTACCAGCGCCGCACCCAGATACCTGACTACGCCGGTCTCGTATCGATGCCTTTCGGCAACGTGGGCCGCATGAAGAGTTACGGCGCCGACGGCAACATATCGTTCTCGCAGTCGTTCGGCAAAGACTGGTCGGTGACCGTGCGAGGCAACTTCACCTACTCGGCCAACAAGGTCGAGAACTGGGAGCAGGCCGAGCAGCCTTACCCCTACCAGAACTACACGGGCTACGTCAACAACGCGTTCCGCGGCCTCATCTCGCTCGGCCTTTTCCGCGACGAGCTCGACGTGAAGCAAAGCCCGAAACAGACATTCGGCACATACATGGCCGGCGACATCAAGTATAAGGATGTCAACGGCGACGGCGTAGTCGACGACAACGACCGCGTGCCCCTCTCTTACCCCAACTATCCCAAGCTGATGTACGGCTTCGGCGGCGAGGTACGCTGGAAAAACCTTACTCTCGGCATCATGTTCAAGGGTACGGGCAACACTGACTACTACTACGTCAACGGCACATCGGGCGGCGAAGGCTATATCCCGTTCTACAACGGTTCGACCGGCAACGTGCTCCAGCAGGTGGCTGACCAGCGCAACCGATGGACTCCCGCCTCCTATTCAGGCGACCCGTCGACCGAGAATCCCAACGCCCTCTATCCCCGTCTGAGCTACGGACGCAACGAGAACAACAACCAGCTCTCAACCTTCTGGCACACCAATGCCCGCTACCTGCGCCTGCAGGAAATCAACCTCAACTACCACGTGCTTCCCGGCAAATTCCTCCGTTCGCTCGGCCTCAGCTCGATGGACCTGCAGTTCGTTGTCAACAACGTGGCCGTATGGAGTCCCGTGAAGCTCTGGGATCCCGAGCAGTCGGAATACAACGGCGGCGCATACCCGATACCCCGCACTTTCTCGCTCCAACTCTATGTCAACTTCTAATCCGTGAATACGATGAAACTATATAAAGCATTAATACCGTTAGCAGTGGCAGGATACTGCCTGTTCACTCCTTCGTGCAACTACCTTGATGTCGACGGCTATTTCGACGATACGCTGAAGTATGACTCAGTGTTCGTCAACCGTCAGTATCTCGAGAAATACCTGTGGGGAGCAGCCGGAGAGCTTCCCGACGAGAGTGCTATCTTCGGCAACGACGTGATGCCCGGCGAGACCGGGACCGACGAGATATTCACTCTCAACGACTACGGACTGTTCCACGGCAAGGCGCTGACACTCGGACTCGTGTCGCCCGCCGACCTGCGCGGCATGAACTCGTGGCCCAGCTGCTACAAGGCTATCCGCAAGGCCAACACCATCTTGGCGCGCATCAACGAGTGCAAGGACCTCTCGACCGTGCAGCGCTCCGAAATCGTGGGCTACGCTCACTTCCTCCGCGGATATTCTTACTACATCATCCTGATGAACTACGGCCCCGCCGTGATACTCGGCGACGATATTCTCGACAACAACGAGGAGGCAAGCTACTACGCACGTTCGCGCGCCACGTTCGACGAGACCGTCGATTATATCTGCGACGAGCTTGAAACTGCCGCCCAGTTCATACCCGCCGATGTCGACATAGCCAACTTCGGCCGTCCGACACGCGGCGCCGCCTACGCAATCATAGCCCGCGTGCGTCTGCATGCGGCATCGCCCTCGTTCAACGGCGGTCCTTCGGCCACCCGCTATTTCGCCGGCTGGAACCGCTCTACCGACGGTACTCCCTACGTGAGCCAGACTTACGACGAGCGTAAATGGGCTCTCGCTGCCGCCGCATGCCGCCGTGTCATTGACATGAACCGGTATCAGATACATACCGTAGAGCGCGTATCGGCCGACGCCGGTGACGCCACCGCCGCCACTCCCGCGCTGCCCGCTACCGTGTCGGACGCCGCGTTCCCCTACGGAGCAGGCGACATCGACCCGCTGAAATCGTATGCCAACATGTTCAACGGCACCACTTACGCCGTGCAGAACAAGGAGCTTATCTGGGGCAAGCAGTCAGGCTCAATACAGGAGTTCACCCGCCAGTCGTTCCCCATCTACATGGGCGGATACAACAGTATGTGCGTGCCTCAGAAGGTGGTCGACGAGTATCGCATGCGCGACGGCAAGACCATAGAGGAAGCGCGCCAGACAGGCGAATACTCCGAGACAGGCAACTCGCGCGTGCTCTCATATTTCTCGGGCTACAGAATACTCCGCGGCACCTACAACATGTATGTAAACCGCGAGATGCGTTTCTACGCCTGCGTGGGCTACAACGGCTGCTACTGGCCCGCCACATCATGCAACAACAATAACTTCCGTCAGCAGACCGTATGGTACTACAACGGCGGCAACGCGGGCAAGGACAAGGCAATTGCAGAACCCCGCAACTACTGCGCCACCGGATATGTGCTCAAGAAATATGTACATCCGGAGGACAACTGGTACAACGGCGACGGCTCTACCCGCACGGGCAAGACATTCCCCATCATACGCTACGCCGAGATACTGCTGTCGTATGCCGAAGCTGTCAACCATCTGACCGGCACGCATACCGTGGAGCTCCCCTCGGGACAGACCTACACGCTCTCAAGGGCATCCGATCTTGACGACGCCGTGTTCTATTTCAACCAGATACGTTTCCGCTCCGGCCAGCCGGCAATCGAAGCCGACGAATACAACGACGAGGAGTCATTTGAGAAACAGATACGCCACGAGCGTTTCATCGAGTTCTTCGCCGAGGGACGCCGTTTCTACGACCTGCGCCGCTGGGGCACCCTCGAGCAGGAGGAAAGCCTTCCCATCACCGGCATGAATGTCGAGGCTGCCGCCAACGGATTCTACTCGCGCACGGTTGTCAACCATGCCGACTACCGCAACCGTGTATGCGACAAGAAGATGGTGTTCCTGCCGATACACCGTGACGAAATCAGAAAATCGAGACTGCTCGACCAGAATCCCGGATGGTAATGTACCGCTACAGGCTACTCATATAAAAATATCAACAGATTATGAAGATAAAATATATAATACCAGTGATGGCAGCTGCGGCCATGATGACCGCATGCGACGAAAACGACCAGTTCAAGGGTGAACTCTATGAGAAAGTCATCTATGTGCTGAGCGACAATGACCATATATTCTCGAGCGTGCACCAGCTCGGCGAGACTTCCGACGGATATCTCACCATATATTGCGGTGGCACCGAGCACATCACGCAGGATGTGAAGGTGGAGGTAGAGCCGTACCGGCAGGCGCTCGACGACTACAACTATATCAACTTCGACCTCGACGAGTCGCGCTACGCACGTCTGCTCGATCCGGCGCACTACACCATCGAAAGCTACAGCACGGTGCTCAGTGCCAACAGCCCCGACTATTATTCGCTCATACCTATAAAAGTGAATCCCGACGGACTGTCGCCCGACTCGACCTACATCATCCCGATGCGCATCAAGTCGGTGAGCGACCACCGTGTCAACCCCGACAAGGACAAAGTGCTGTACCGTGTGGTACTTGCCAATAAGTTCGCCACGATGGAACACACCACCTACTACCAGATGACCGGTGTGGAGACTCTCGGGCTTGCGGCGGGTGACAATGCGAGCGGTATCTCAGTGACGCGCGTCGTTGCGCCCTTGTCGAAGAATCAAGTAAGAATGTTTGCCGGCACGCACTCCTATGTGCCCAACAACGTGACGCTCGAGGAAATCGACACTTATGCGATGACAGTGACGCTTAACGACGACCATACTGTCAGCATCGAGCCTTACGGCAGCATCGAGGTGGAGCAGCTCGACAATCCCGAAAGCAACTGCTGGGAGTACAACGAGAAGGGTTGGCTCATGCTGTACATGAACTACCGCTATAAGGATACCGTCACATACAACGGTACCACGGAGACATGCTGGGTGACGATGGAGGAGACCAATACCCTCAAGCCCGAACAACTCGAAAAGTGATTGCGCGTCAATAACCCGGATTGACCTTATATGGACCGATTTACTTAAGGAGCATGGAGTGGAGTGGGGGCGTCCCGCCCCCGTGGTAACTTTTGTAACTTAAAATAATAGCACGGGGGCGGGACGCCCCCGCTCCACTCAACTCAGCTGAAGTAAACAGCGATAAATCGCGTCCCTACAGGGTACAACACAAATGATATGTTTAAGAGCTTGTCTAAAATTTATATTACTTTGCTTTTGAGGGTCTTGTCAGCGTCTTTTTGCTCGCTCTTCAGTCACGTAGCTACGGCTACGCTCCCTCAACCTCTCAAAATCTGCATCATATAAATTTAGACAAGCTCTAAGTTATTTAAATATTAATTTGTAAAATTAAGCGAAATATTTAACAATTATAATTTAATTTTGTGCTTTAATTATTAATACAAACCTGACATATCACATCGCAAATGAAGCCAACTGACAGAAAGAGAACCATGAAGTCAGGTGTCGCGTCATTGCTGCTGTCGGCCTTTGTGGCCGGGAGTGCCTTTGCCGCAAAGACACCGGTAGATTATGTAAACCCGTATATGGGCAATATCAGCCATTTGCTGATGCCTACGTTTCCCACCGTCCACCTGCCCAACGGCATGATGAGGGTGTATCCCGTGAGGGGATCGTATACGGAGAGCAGCGTCAACGGGCTTCCGCTGTTGGTTGTCAACCACCGCGAATGCCAGGCATTCAACTTGTCGGCCACGCAAAGTTCCGGTGCTGACGACACGCTTCCTTACTCCATTGTCACCGATTACGACAACGAGGAAATCACTCCTTACTACTACGCAACCGACATCGACGGCCAGAACATACGCGCCGAGTTCACTCCTGCCGCGCACTCGGCCGTCTACCGTCTGTCGCCCGACCCCGAGGGGGGCGACATGACCCTGATACTCAATGCCCGCAACGGCGAGATGAACATTGACGGACGCAGCATGAGCGGCTACCAGTACTCATGGGGCGGGATTAAAGTCTACATCTATGCCGAGGTCGACCGCGTGCCGGTCAGGTCGGGGGTGCTCGCCGGGGGCAGCATGAGCGACCGGACTGCAGGCAGCGGTGACGAGGCATGCGCTGTGATGACGTTTGACTCCACGCTGCCCGTCGAGATGCGCTACGGCGTGTCGTATATCGACGCGGCTCAGGCCCGCGAGAACATGAAGCGCGAGGTCGGCGGCTTGAGTTTTGACAAAGTCAAGGCGCAGGCGCGCTCCGAATGGAATGCTGAGCTCGGCAAAATCATGGTCGAGGGGGGTACGGAGGCCGACAAAGAGGTGTTCTACACGTCACTCTACCGCTGCTACGAGCGTCCGGTCGACATAGCCGAATACGGACGCTATTTCAGCCCTGCCGACCGTCGGGTGCATGAAGGTGCCCACCATTATACCGACGACTGGCTCTGGGACACCTATCGCGCAACTCACCCGCTGCGCATACTCCTGTCGGAAAGCCGGGAGGCCGACATGCTCAATTCGCTGATCGACTACGCGCGGCAGTCGGAGCAGAAGTGGCTTCCGACGTTCCCCGCCGTCAGCGGCGACTCCCACCGCATGAACTGCAACCACGGCGTGGCCTCGATGGCAGACGCAATGGTCAAGGGCGTCAAAGGTGTCGATTTCGCCGAGGGTTACCGTTACGGCAAAGCGGCCGTGGAGGACAAGACGCTTGCGCCGTGGCGCAACAGCAAAGCTGGCTATCTCAACAAATTTTACCGCGAGCACGGCTATATTCCGGCACTGCGTCCGGGCGAGGGGGAGTATCTCGACGAGGTTGACGGCTGGGAGAAGCGTCAGGCTGTGGCCGTGACGCTCGGTACGGCCTACGACGACTGGTGCCTTTCGGTTATGGCCGCACGTCTCGGACTCGACGCCGAGGCCGGATACTATGCCGGACGTTCGAAGAACTACCGCAACCTGTTCAATCACGCCACATCGTTCTTTCACCCCAAGGACAGCGCAGGCAATTTCATCGAGCCGTTCGACTACAAGTTCTCGGGTGGTATCGGAGCGCGCGACTACTACGACGAAAACAACGGCTGGACCTACCGCTGGGACTGCCAGCACGACATTCCCGGGCTTATAGAGCTGATGGGAGGCGAGAGGAAGTTTATCGCCAATCTTGACGATACGTTCAATGAATGGCTCGGCAGGAGCAAGTATGAATTTTACAGCGTGCTGCCCGATCAGACAGGCAATGTGGGACAGTTCACCATGGGCAACGAGCCGTCGATGCATATACCGTATCTCTACAACTATGCCGGCGAGCCGTGGCGCACGCAGCGCCGTGTGCGGCAGCTGATACGGCAGTGGTTCCGTCCCGACGTGATGGGTATGCCGGGCGATGAGGACGGAGGCGGACTGTCGTCGTTCGTGGTGTTCTCGATGATGGGATTCTATCCCGTGACCCCCGGTTCGGGAGTATATACTGTCGGCACTCCGTTCTTCACGAAAGTGAAACTGCGCATGGAAAACGGCAAGGAGCTTGTCATCGAGGCTCCGGGCAGTTCGGACGACTGCAAGTATATCGGCGCGGCCACGATTGACGGACGTGAACTAAGCAAGCCGTGGTTCTCGCACGATGAAATCAGAAACGGTGCAAAAATAAAATTGAAAATGACCGGACGCCATACCGACTGGGGATGTGGAAAAGACCGGTAATAATACTTCTATTTTTTAAGGGAAAAAGACAACACTATGATTGCAATGAAAAAAATAACTGCTGCGATGATGTTAGTGACAGCCGCCTTTGCGGCGGAGGCGGCAGATGTGCGGCTGATAAGTTCCACTCCCGCCGGGCAGTGGGTCGACTGCGGCAGCATCGAACTGGCGGAATACGACAATACGGTAAGTCATGACGTGATGGTGACGCGCTACGGCGCACAGACCATGCTGGGGTTCGGCGGCTGTTTCAATGAATTGGGGGGCAAGGCATTGAAAAGTCTCGGAAAAGAGGAGCGCCAACGGGTGATGGAAATGTTGTTTGACAGTGAGGACGGGCTGAATTTCAGCGTGTGCCGCACTCCTGTCGGCGCCAACGACTTCGCCACCGAATGGTACAGCTACGACGAGACTCCGGGCGACTTCGAGTTGCGTAAGTTCTCAATAAAACATGATAAAAAATACCTGATACCCTATATCAAGGAAGCGCTTGCCATAAATCCGTCGCTGCGCATCTGGGCGTCGCCCTGGAGCGCTCCGCAGTGGTTGAAGACTAACGGCCACTACTCCAACCGTGCCGACGCGATAAACGGCCTCGACCCGTCGAAGGAGGTGCCGACCGGCAACGACCAGATGATACTTGAGCCGGAATATCTGACGACTTACAGCAAATATCTGTCGCGCTACGTCACCGAATACAAGAAGGAGGGGATAGACATATTCATGCTCCAGTTCCAGAACGAGCCGTATACGTTCAATATCTGGCCCAACTGCTCATGGACTCCGGCGGGGATGACAAAGTTTGTAGGGAGCTACCTCGGTCCTGAGTTCGAGGCGACGCACCCCGACGTGGAATTGTGGCTCGGCACGCTCAATACCGACCGCTTCGACCACGTGGAGACGATGCTGTCGGACGAGGCGATGAGCCGATATATCAAAGGTGTAGGCGTGCAGTGGGAAGGAAAGGATATAGTGAAGAAAATATCGGAGACATATCCCCATCTGCCTATCATACAGACTGAAAACGAATGCGGTGACGGCAGCAACGACTGGGGCGCGGCCGAACACACCTACTGGCTGATGAAAAAATATATCGAGGACGGTGCCGGCATGTACATGTATTTCAACATGGTGCTCGGCGATGACTGCCGCAGTTCGTGGGGCTGGAAACAGAACGCCATGGTCGTGGTCGACACCAAATCAAAAAAGGCCACATTCACTCCCGAGTACTGGCTTATGAAGCATTTCAGCCGCTATGTGCAGCCAGGCGCCAGACGACTTATCACGCTTGGAAACAATTATAACCTTTCTGCATTTGAGAATGAGGACGGTTCGCGTGTCATTGTGGTGTTCAATCCCGACGAGACGGTGCGCAACATGTCGGTATCGCTCGGTTGCGACGGCGTCATGAACCTCTCGTTACAGCCAAAATCGTTCAATACGCTTTTAATCACTGAGTAATCGCTAACAGAAGTAACTGCAAATCAACCAACAGATGTATTACATGAAAAAGCTAAGTACAGCCGCTATGATAGCGATGGCGGTATGCAGTCTCGCATCAGCGCAGAAAGTGGAGATGTACACCACCACCGACAAGGCCCCGTGGAAGCAGGTGAAGAATATAAAATGGAGTGAAAAGGTTCCCGAGGGAAATATACCCGTCGTCACCGTGACGGAAAATACCGCGCAGACGATTGACGGTATCGGGGGGACATTCAATGAAATAGGCTGGGACATGCTATGCTACCTTGAGCCGGAACAGCGTCAGGCGATAATGGCGGATCTGTTCGGCGAGGAGGGCGCACGCTTCAATTACTGCCGCATGCCTATAGGCGCGAGTGACTACGGGATGAATTTCTACTCGCTAAACGATGTCATCGACGACTTCGACATGGTGAATTTCTCTATTGCGCGCGACCGCCACATACTGTTGCGCTATATCAAGGAGGCGCAGAAAATCAATCCCGAGCTTAAGATGTGGGCTTCGCCGTGGAGTCCGCCCGGGTGGATGAAGACCAACAACAGCTATGCCAGCGGGTATGACAATGGCGCAGTCAACCATAACGGACTTCAGCGCGAACGCCACCTCGAACTGCCTACCACGGGCTTCAAGATGCAGGAGGGCTATCTGAAAGCTTACGCGCTCTATTTCGCGAAATTCTGCAAGGCTTACGAGAAGGAAGGAGTGCATATCGAAAATATATGCATACAAAACGAGCCGTGTTCCAACCATATATTCCCGAGCTGTCCGTGGCGACCGGAGGATTTGGCTTACTTTGTGGGTCGTTTCCTCGGACCTCAGTTCGAGAAGGACAGCATAGACACCGAAATCATATTCGGCACGATCAACCGTGACAATCCGGCCTATACCCGTACAGCGCTTGACGACCCCGAAGCGGCACGTTATTTCAAGGGGGCAGGTTTCCAGTGGGACGGCAAGGGTGCAATCCCTTATATCAGCAAAGAGTACCCTCACCTGAAGATGATGCATACCGAGGCCGAGTGCGGCAACGGCAGCAACGACTGGGGCGCCGCCGAGCATACGTGGTGGCAGATAAGCCATTATCTGCGCAACGGCGCGCGCAACTTCACGTACTGGAACATGGTGCTTGACGATACGGGCGTCAGTCCGTGGGGCTGGAAGCAGAATGCGCTGATTTCAGTCAATCCAAGGACTCTTGAGGTGACGTATCACCCCGAGTATTATCTGATGAAGCATCTGGCGAGATATGTAGAGCCCGGCGCGAGCCGTGTGGAGCTTGAGGGTGCCGATGACGATACGCTCGCCTTTGCCAATCCTGACGGTAAGGAGGTGATAGTGGCCGTGAACCGCAGGGACACGCCCAAGGAAATGACTCTCAGGAATGGAGACAAGTATCTGACAGTCACCTTGCAACCAAAGTCGTTCAATACATTATATTACTGATAATCAAATAAATCCGATGAAAATACAGAAACTGATATTAGCCGGGCTATTGAGTCTGGCGGCTAACGGCCTTGCGCAGGCTCAGGCGCCGGAGGTCTACAAAGACCCCTCCGCCCCGATCCACGAACGTGTCAACGACCTGCTCTCGAGGCTTACGCTCGAGGAGAAGGTGTCGCTTATGACGCATAACTCGCCGGGCATACCGCGCCTTGGCATCGACAAGTTCTATCACGGCAACGAGGCGTTGCATGGTATCGTGCGTCCCGGTAAATTCACTGTGTTCCCGCAGGCAATAGGCATGGCGGCGACATGGAATCCGGCCCTGATAAAAAGAATGTCGACGGCCATTTCCGACGAAGCCCGCGGCAAGTGGAACGCGCTCGGTCTCGGCAAGCTACAGCACGACGGATCGAGCGACCTGTTGACATTCTGGTCGCCGACCGTCAATATGGCGCGCGACCCGCGCTGGGGACGCACCCCCGAGACCTATGGCGAGGATCCGTATCTGACAGGCCGTATCGGCACAGAGTTTGTCAAGGGACTGCAGGGCGACCATCCGCGCTACCTCAAGGCGGTGGCCACACCAAAGCACTTCGCGGCCAACAACGAGGAGCACAACCGCGCGTCGTGCAACGCCGTGATTTCGGAGCGCGATTTGCGCGAATACTATCTGCCGTCGTTCGAGCGGTGCATAAAGGAGGGTAAGGCACAGTCAATCATGACCGCCTACAACGCCGTCAACGGCGTGCCCTGCACGGTCAACCATTACCTGATACAGAAAGTGCTCCGCGGCGACTGGGGCTTCCAGGGCTATGTGGTGACCGACTGCAGCGCGCCGCAATGGATGGTGACGCAGCACAAGTTCGTGCGCGATTATGAGACGGCCGCCGTGCTGATGATGAAAGCCGGCAATGACATAGAGTGCGCCGACAACGTGTATTCCGAACCGCTTATCAAGGCCTACAAGGACTACCGCGTGACCGACGCCGAAATTGATTCCGTGGCCTATCATATACTGCGCGGGCGCATGCTGCTCGGCCTCTTTGACGACCCTGAACTCAATCCCTACAACAGCATCTCGCCCGACAAGGTAGGCTGCAAGGAGCATCAGGACCTTGCCCTCGAGGTCGCACGGCAGAGCCTTGTGCTGCTGAAGAACGAGAAGAATATGCTTCCGCTCAACGCCCGAAAGCTGAAAAAAATAGCAGTGGTGGGGCTCAATGCCGACAGATGCGAGTTTGGCGACTATAGCGGCACACCTGTCAATGAGCCGGTATCGGTGCTTCAGGGTATCCGGAATCTCGTCGGCGACGAGGTGGAAATCATCCACGCACCGTGGGTGTCGCTTGCCACCGGTTATGAGCCGATTTCAAAAGATTTCTTCCCGGGCGGACTGAAAGCTGAATATTATGCCAACGATAATCTCGAAGGAACGCCTGCGGTAGTGCGTACCGATGAGGAAATATATTATGACCCTTCCTGCCAGCCGCCGGATCCCGCGTGGTCACAGCCTATGTCGGTAAGATGGACCGGCAAACTGCGCCCGACAGTAAGCGGCGACTATGTGCTTTCGATGAAATCGGATGACGGCTGCCGCGTGTGGGTGGACGGGAAGAAACTCATTGACTCATGGGTGAGCCGCCCCGCGACGGCCGACGATGTCACCGTCAATCTCGAAGCCGGCAAAAGCTATGACCTTAAGGTTGAGTATTATGACGGCGGTGGCGACTGCTTCGCACGTCTGTTCTGGCGTGCTCCCATACTCGACAGCACCGACCGCATCGAATTGTATGGCGATGCAGGCAAAGCCGCTGCCGAGGCCGATCTCACTGTTGCCGTGATGGGCATAGACAAGTCGATAGAGCGAGAGGGTCAGGACCGTTATACTCTTGAACTGCCCGCTGACCAGCAGGAGTTTATCAAGGAAATCTACAAAATAAATCCCAACACGGTGGTTGTCATGGTGGCCGGCAGTTCCGTTGCCCTCAACTGGATGGACGAGAATATTCCCGCCATACTTTATGCATGGTATCCCGGCGAACAGGGTGGCAACGCGGTGGCCGAGGCTTTGTTCGGCAAATATAATCCCGCCGGACGTCTGCCTTTGACGTTCTACCGCTCGATGGACGACCTGCCTGCGTTCGACGACTATTCGCTCACCAACGGTCCGGGCCGCACGTACCAGTATTTCACCGGCAAGCCGTTGTATGAATTCGGCTACGGACTGAGCTATACCAAGTTCAAATACAGCGACCTCAAGGTGGACACAACTGCCGACGGCGTAGATGTCAGCTTCAAGGTGCGCAACACGGGCAAGCGTGACGGCGACGAGGTGGCGCAGGTGTATGTGAAATATCCCGATACCGGCACATATATGCCTGTCAAGCAGTTGCGCGGATTCGAGCGTATCAGCGTGCCACGCGGCAAGTCAGAGACCGTCAAGGTGAATATCCCGTATGCCGACCTGCGTTACTGGGACGAGAATACCGGAGGCTTCGTGACCCCGCAGGGACGTTACGAGATATACGTGGGCGCATCGTCCGACGATATCCGTCTCCGCGGCGAAGTTGAAGTGAAGTAAAGTAAATATAATACCCGTCAATGGGGATGATAAAGTGGGGCGAGGGCGTCCCTACCGGCTGAAACAAGTATATAACCATGAAAAAGAGATATGCTGTCGGCGCGGTGGCGCTGATGTTTGTCGGGATAAAGGCCGACGCCAAATTGTGGATTAACGAACTGATGCAGTCGAATATCGACTGCGTGTTTGCCGGCGGCGATTTCCCGGATTCATGGTTCGAGATATATAATGACAGCGACAACGCCGTGCGGCTTACCAACTACCGTGTCGGCGACAGCGATGATTTTGAGAAGGCATTTGTGCTTAAAGGTTCGGTAGGCGTCGCTGCAAAAGGATATAATCTCATATATTGCGACAAGGTGGGGAGCGGTTATCATACCGATTTCCGCCTTGATTCAGGCAAGGGGAAACTGTATCTGTTCAATCCGCAGGGGGAAATTGTCGACTGGGTGTCATACCCCAAGATGCCGGCGCCCAATGTGGGTTACGGCCGCGTTGAGGATGCCGGCGACGAATGGGGGTATGAGCTGACACCAACGCCTCGCGCCGCCAACGGCGGGGGCGTCACGGCGACGGTGCTGCCCGAACCGGTGTTTTCGGTCAAAGGCAACGCGCGTTACAACGTGAAGAAACTCGAGGAGGTGACAATAAGCATTCCCGAAGGCGTCGACCTGCCGGCCGATACGCGGCTGTATGTGACGACCGACGGCTCCGAGCCGACACTTGACTCTCCAAGTTATGACAGGGAATTTACCGCGCGGTCGTCGCAGTCGATGGTGCTCCGTGCCAAACTTATATCGGCTGAGGCAATATCGCCCCGCGCCACGACGCATTCCTATATCTATCATTCGCGCGAGGTGGATATTCCGATCATATCGCTGAACACAAACCAGGACTATGTCGACGGCCCCGATACGGGGATATGGACGAACTTCAACGAGGACTGGCGGCGTCCGGTCAACGTAGAGTATTTCTACGAGTCGGGAAAGGAGAGTCCCATAAACCAGTTGGGGGAATTCAGGATACATGGCGGGTGGTCGAGAAACCAGCCGCAGAAATCGTTTGCAGTGTATTCCAACAAGCGTTTCGGCACGAAGAAATACAGCTATCCGTTCTGGAGCGACAAGCCCGACGTGAAGAAGTCGAAATCATTCGTGCTGCGCAATGGCGGCAACTGTTTCGGCGAGGCGCGTATCAATGACTCGTTCGTGCAGACGCTGTTCGGCCGCAACTGCGACAATCTCGACTGGCAGGCCTACCGGCCCGTGATATGCTATATCAACGGCAAATACCGCGGTATATACGCATTGCGCCAGCGCTCAAACGAGGATTATGTCGAGGATTGTTACGACGGGCTGGAGGACATCGACATGCTTGAGAACTGGGAGGAACTGAAGGCGGGCACTACCGACAGTTTCGAGGAGCTACGGCGCCTGTATGAGAGCAATCCGAGCTATGAGCAGATGGAGAAGGCCATCGATGTGGAGAATTTCGCCAACCTGTATATCGCCAATGTATGGGCCACGAACACCGACTTCCCGGGCAACAATATCGTGATGTGGCGCCCGACAGCCGAAGGCGGCAAATGGCGCTGGATTATGAAAGACCTCGATTTCTTAGCGTCGAATCCGGCTGATTTCAACTATTTTGATTTCGTGCTGCATACCGGCGACTATGCCTACGGCAATATCGGCGAGGGCAACGCGCATCATGCGGTGAAACTGTTCAAGGTGATGACGGCGATGGAGGAGTTCCGCGAGCCGTTCATCGACCGATTCTTCGTGTATCTCGGCGATTTCCTGCGTCCGGCCTGCACGGCGGCGCTTATTGACGAGCAGCGTGACGAGCTTGCTCCCGAGTATCGCGCACACCTTTCGTGCTACGGCAATCCGGTAAGTTATGAGGGGTGGGTGCACCGCGTGGACAATCTGAAGCAGTGGTGCGCGCAGCGTACGGAGGCGATGCCCGGTATCATTTGCAGCTATTTCGGGCTCGGGACGCCGGTGGCGGTGAGCATCGACGGGGCACAGTCGGGAATCAGTATCAACGGAATCGAAACCAAGGGTGATACGTTCGAGGGGAAGTGGCCTACCGGGCGCGGTATGACTGTCAGTAGCGACAATCCCGGGATGGGGTGGAAAGTGACGGTCACGGCTAAGACAGGTCGCAGGAATACGTATGAGGTGCAGTCGCCCGAATATACCGTCACCCCGAGCGAGAATGTGGAGAGCGTGCGCCTGGAGGCGTATCAGCTGTCGGGTGTCGGCAATGTTGCAGCCGACGAGAGCGCACGTGTCAGTGTGAATGTATGCGGCAGGATTATTGTGGTCGAGGCCGGCGATGTCATTGAATCGCTGACTGTGACCGATGTGGCCGGGCGGCGTGTGGCGGTCGCCGCGCCGATGACGGCGTCAGCGCAATTGCAGGTAGGCGGGAGCGGGGTATATGTCGTTGAGGCAGTGCTCGGCGACGGCTCGCGTACGGTCAGAAAAGTGATGGCGGGACGATGAGATGGCGCCGGATACATACTGTCGCGGTCTCGGCGCTCTGCATTATCGCATGCGGGGCGGCCGACGGGGCGCGTGGCAGGGCGCTGCAGTATGCCGATACGGTGATGGACGTGGGGAGCGTGAGCGCGCGGTCGTATATGCATGAATGCCGCTTCAGGGCGGTCAATGTGTCGGACAGCGCGGTGAGCATATACGGCGCGGCGTCATCGTGCGCATGTACCGTGCCGCAATATCCGCATGAGCCTGTCGAGCCGGGAGATACGGCGGAGGTGACGGTGGCGTTTGATGCGTCGGGGCAGCCTGCGGGGCCGTTTGTCAAGAAAATCAGGGTAATGGATACGTCGGCGCCCGGACGGCCTGTGACGCTGCGCATTGTGGGGAGGATAGAGTAGCGCGTTCCGCTCGGGTGTAGCTGTCAGCCGCGGTCGGCGGTACGGTAAGCTGTCGGGGGCATCCCCATGATTTTTGTGAACAGACGCGAGAAATAGTAGGAGTCCTCAAACCCGAGCTTGGCTGCTATCTGGTTGATGTTCATGTCGGTGGAGTCGAGCATCTGACATGCGGCCTGCATTTTGATGAGATTGAAGTAGGAGATGGGAGCATGACCGACGGCGCGCTTGAATATGGCCGAGAAATGGTTGGGAGTGTAGCCGGTGAAGCGGGCGAGCTGCGCCAGTGTGATGTGCCGCTCGAGGTTTTCTTTCATGTATTTTATGGCCGATCGGCAGGCGTCGTCGGTATCGGAATGGGCTGTTTCGGCTGTCGAGGCTCCGGCGAGACGGAACTGGCGTATGTAGCGCAGCGAGCCGAGGTAGTGATGGAAGAGCGAAAGGGCGTAGTGGAGGTTTTCGACGCTGTATCCCGCTTTGAGTGTGAAGAAAATCTCCTCGAACAGGGCGATGCGGTCGGATATGCGGGAATTGCCGGAGGGAGTTATCCGGTGCGGCACGTGCATTCCCTCGGCGTATTGCGCGGCGAGAGTGCCGTTGAAATGTACCCAATAGATGGTCCAGGGGCATGTGTCGTCGGAGCCGTAGGCATGCGGACGGTCGGGCGGGAGAATGAAGAACTGGCCATCGGTAATCTCATGGCGCGTGTCGCCGAGACGGTACCATCCGCGTCCCTCCACGCAGTATATCAGCACGAATTGGCCGGGTGCCTCGGGGCGTTCGCGGAAATGGTGGCGCGCCGAGGGGTAGTAGCCTATGTCGGTGATATGCAGCGCGGCGCCGAGCGGGTCGCGCTCGAGCATGTCGGTAATCATCTTGGGGATGACAATGGAGCGTTGTCCGCGAAATCCTTCTTTTATGCGTATCATGACTTAACCTGGCGTTTTGTTTTTTGTGGGGTTGTTTTGAGGAAGTGGCGGGACTATAATCAACGTAGTGTAAAGACGTGATACTTAAGATGCATAGATAGGGGCGAGGGCGTCTCGCCCTCGTGGTATTATATTTACACGCTGAAAGTTACCACGGGGGCGAGACGCCCCCGCCCCTATCAACTCAGCTTACGTGAATCGCGTCCCTACAAATTCGTTCATATTTTGCGTTGCACGAAATCCTCTTTCTTACAAAGATAGCAAGATTGCGGGCGTATGGGTGGTCGGAATGGAGTTGTTAACATTTATTTTGTGCGGTGGGAATGAATTATGCCCATGTCGGGGCGTATCTTTGCGATGAAGATTACAATTATTCCCTTAGAAATACAATTCTCTCTAAAAAATAAAAGTTATGGCAGCAGAAAAGACAAAGAAAATGGCCGCGGCGATAAAGGATGCCGCCAACGGCAAAGATGCGAAACTCAATGCGCTCAAAGCCGCTATGGGTCAGATAGAAAAGGCATTCGGCCGGGGTGCGATAATGCGTATGGGCGATACTGCGGCGGAGCAGGTCGAGGTGATACCCACCGGGTCGATAGGACTGAACTTTGCGCTTGGTGTGGGCGGTTTCCCGAAAGGGAGGATAATCGAGATATTCGGGCCGGAGTCATCGGGCAAGACGACGCTTGCCATACACGCAATCGCGCAGGTGCAGAAGCAGGGCGGCATTGCGGCCATCATCGACGCCGAGCATGCTTTCGACCGTTTTTACGCCGAGAAATTAGGCGTTGACGTCAGCGAACTGCTTATGGCGCAGCCCGACAACGGGGAGCAGGCGCTGGAGATTGTGGAGCAGCTGATACGTTCGGCGGCGGTCGACCTGATTGTGGTCGACTCCGTGGCTGCGCTTACTCCTAAGAATGAGCTTGAGGGTGAAATGGGCGACCGCAACATGGGACTGCAGGCGCGGCTGATGTCGCAGGCAATGCGTAAGCTGACGGGAGCCATCGCGCGCACCAACAGCACGTGCATATTCATCAATCAGCTGCGTGCGAATATCGGTTCGATGTTCGGGCCGGCGGAGACTACGACAGGTGGCAACGCGCTGAAATTCTATTCGTCGGTGAGGGTGGACATACGCCCGGGTACGTCGGTGAAGGACGGCGACAATGTGCTGGGCCGGCATGTGAAAGTGAAGGTGGTGAAGAACAAGGTGGCTCCTCCGTTCCGACGCTGCGAGTTCGACATAATGTTCGGCGAAGGTATATCGCAGTCATACGAGATACTTGACTTAGGCGTGGAGTACAACATTATACAGAAGTCGGGCTCGTGGTTCCGCTACGAGGGGAGCAATCTCGCGCAGGGTCGCGATGCGGCCAAGCGTGCAATCGATGATAATCCCGAACTCGCCGCCGAACTCGAGGGGCGCATCATGGCCGCGCTGGCCGAGGCAGAGAAAAGCGGCAAGCCCAAGGTCAAGAAGACAAAGGGGAAGACTTCGGAGCGTGAAGATACTCCGGAGCGGGACGAAGAGGACGACATGGACGAAATGCTCGACGATGCGGAGCTTGACTCAATTGAACTCGAAGAAGACTGAGGCAATTCATAATGCATAATTCATAATTCATAATTAGGGTGTTGCAGGACTCCACGTAGTAGGGGCGCACGGTCTGTGCGTCCGGAAAACGAGCTTTGATTATCAGCGAATTATCGGAGGGTGTTGCAAAACTAAACTTTCCGCGGTTAAAAACCGCGGCTACTATGCGAAGCCTCTTGATAATCAGCCGTGTAGTAGCCGCAGTTTTTAACCGCGGTCAGCTAAAATCGGGTTTTGCAACACTCTCTTGCGCGGGAGGGGGATAATTATGAATTATGAATTGTGAATTATGAATTAGATGAATGGGAGGGTGTCGCGTGAGGATTGCTCTATGCGTTTATTGCGCCAGCATTTGCGGCATACGGCTATGTAGCGGTCGTCGCCGCCGATTTCCACCTGGTCGCCTTCCTCTACGAAGTCGCCGTTGGCATCGATGCGGGCGTTGATGATTGTCTTGTGGCCGCAGGTGCAGGTCGATTTGATTTCATCGATTGTGTCGGCAATCTCGAATAGACGGCGCGAGCCTTCGAAAAGATGCGACTGGAAGTCGGTGCGCAGTCCGTAGCAGATGACGTTGGAGCCGAAATCGTCGACCACGCGCGAGAGCTGGTCGACCTGCTCGGCGGTAAGGAACTGCGCTTCGTCGATGAGGAACCAGTCAATCACCGACATCGTTTTCTCAAACATGTCGTGAGCGAAAGCGTAGAGGTCGGTGTCATGGTATATCCATTCGCATTTGCGCTGTATGCCGATACGCGATTTGATTACGTTTTCCTTGTCGCGGGTGTCGATTACGGGCTTCATGCAAAGGTAGCGCATGTCACGTTCCTCGAAATTATATGCTGTGGTAAGGAGCAATGCCGTTTTGGCTGACCCCATTGTGCCATATCTGAAGTAGAGTTTGCCTTTGCGGTTCATGGTCGGCGGTATATGTGTGTGAATGGTAATGAAAAATTTTACCAAAGATAAAACTTTTCATTACCATCAACAAATAATTTCGTCAAAAGATATTAACAGTACCCGGTCATGCAGGGCGGGGACGGGGGATTATTTCATGTAGAAGCACTGCACTTTGCCTACGGGAAGTTTGCCTTCGAGTTTGAGGGGAATCCTGTCAGGTGCGGTTGAAATCCAGGCTTCCATGTCGTCGGATGTCTTTTTGCCTCCTTCGCCGGTGAAACTGAATGATATTTTATAGGCGGGGTATTCCTCCTTGTCGATTTTGACATTCTCGCGGCCGTGATAGGTGATGGTGAGGCGTTCCTTGCGTTTGCCCGAGAAAACTGTCAGTTCTTTTTTGTCGCCCGGCTTCATCGCGGCGTAGTCGAGCGAGCGCATGTAGTAGAACGAGCTGAGCATGTCGAGGGTGAGGCCTTCGGCTTCGAGCTTTATTTCCGACTCGGTGAGCGGTTTTTTCTTCGATTTCTGTTTCCAGCGCTTGCAGGTGGCCGACACGTGGTTGCCTTTGCGGGTGTAGTTGATGAGGTCGCGCTTGTATTCGCCCCCCTCGTGGGTGATTTTCTCGTAGTATGACGGTTCCATGGTCGCGATGTTCATGCGGCCGAGGAGTGTGTCGCGGACGCAGTAGAAAGCATCGGCCCATTTCTCGGAACGTGCCACAAGCCGCGCGTCAATGGCGCCTGAACCGGCACGGCGCGTCGACAGGTTGACACGTCCGGCCTGCTTGTTGACGAGCCCCCATTTATACATCACGCGGTAGTTGACCGACTCTCCGCCGGCCACGTCGGCATGTCCGCCAAGGGCTATGCCTGCTACAAAAAACAGTATGAATAAAAATTTTCTCATAACATTATGACAATCCCGGTGTCAAAAAGTTTAATCTACGGATGTTTATTCGGATGCGAGTGACAGCGACGCGGGGTTGAGTCCGGGCGATGTGGCGGTGACGGTGAACCGTCCGGCGCGGCCGTCATTCTGCGCGATGAGCAACGCTTTGCCGTAGAAAGCCTTGCGCCTGTCGGACTTGAACCGCTCGTGGGAGAACTGGCAGCCGTTGTCGACTCCGGCGTTGAATGCGGTGCCGTCGACGCTGAATGTGATTTCGTTGTCGGCGAGTGGACACAGATTGCCGTCGGCATCGACAACTTCAACCGTGAGATAGCACAGGTCGGTGCCGTCGGCGTCGATGACGGTGCGGTCGGGAGTCAGACGCAGGCTGCGCGGAGTCCCGGCTGTCGTTACAGTGTCGCGGGCCACTTCGGCTCCGTCGCGCCGGCTTACAGCTGTAAGTGTGCCGGGAGCAAACGGTATGCGCCATACGGCGTGGAGGCGGTCGGGAGTCTTTGACGCGGTGCCGAGCGACTCGCCGTTGAGAAACAGTTCAACCTCGTCGGCATTGTTGTAGTATGCCCAGATGTCGACCTCCTCACCCTCGGTCCAGTTCCAGTGGGGGAAGAGATGGAGTACGTCGGTGTCGTTCTGCCACTCGCTTTGGTAAAGGTAATAGACGTCCTTGGGGAATCCGGCGAGGTCGATTATGCCGAAATAGCTGCTGCGTGCCGGCCACTGATAGGGGGTCGGCTCGCCGAGGTAGTCGAATCCCGTCCATACGAACTGGCCTGAAATGAAGTCGTTGTCGCGCACGTGTTTCATCGTGCCCTCGTGATAGTTGCCCCAGGGCACGTAGCAGTTGTCGTAGGAGGAGCATGACATTGAGTCGTGGTGGAAAGGACGGTCCCAGCTGTCGGGCCAGATATAGAACCGGTCGGAGGGCATCATGTAGAAACCGCGTGTCATCAGTCCCGATACGCTTTCGGTGATGACAAACGGTTTGCCGGGGAAGTTCTGCGGTACGCCGGCAAACCAGCTGTCGTGGTAGTTGAAGCCGATGATGTCGAGTGCGCCCGAACGGAAAAGGTGGTTGCCGGGGTCGGCCTCGTTGCAGCCGGCGGTCACGGGGCGCTGCGGGTCGAGGGCGCGCACCCGGTCGGCAAGTTTTTTGGTGAGCAGGGAGTTGACCGACATTGTGCCGTCGTCGGCCGCGAGCTGTTCGGGGGAGTGTCCGAAGTTGAGTATCAGGTTGGCTTCGGCAAGTGAAAGGGTGTCGGCACCGGCATCGTTCCATTGTTCAAGCACTTCGTTGCCGATACTCCATACAATTATGGAAGGGTGGTTGCGGTCGCGGCGTATGAAATCGTCGAGGTCGCGTTCGTGCCACTCGTTGAAATAACGGGCGTAGTCGTAGGTGGTTTTCCGTTTGCGCCACATGTCGAAGGCTTCGTCCATCACAAGGAATCCCATCTCGTCGCATAGGTCGAGAAGCTCGGGGGCGGGAGGATTGTGGGTGCAGCGTATGGCGTTGCATCCCATATCCTTGAGCATGGTGAGCTGACGGCGGATAGCCGCGCGGTTGACTACGGCGCCGAGTGCGCCGGCGTCGTGGTGCAGGCACACGCCGTTGAGTTTCATGTGCTTGCCGTTGAGGAAGAAGCCTTTGTCGGCGTCAAAGCGGAATGTGCGGAAACCGGTGCGGGTGACGTCGGTATCGAGTTGCCTGCCTTTGCTGTCGAAGAGTTCGGTTGTGACGGTATAGAGCGCGGGAGAACCGGGGCTCCACAGTTGCGGCGACTTCACCCGGAGAGTGGCGGCTATGACGGTGTCGCTGCCGCAGCCGACGGTGACCGACGTCTTTTTAGATGCAAGTTTTTTGCCTTTGCTGTCGCTGACGGTAGTCACCATACGCACGGTGCGTGGCGCATCCGTCGTGTTTTCTATCGTGGCGCGTATGTCGATGTTGTCGCCGTCGGTGGTGATATATGTGCCGTCTTTGGGTATGCATACTTCGTTTTCGTGTCGCAGCCATACGTTGCGGTATATTCCGCAGCCGGAGTACCAACGTGAATTGGGCTGCTCGGCGTTGTCGACCTTCACGGCGACAATGTTGTCTCCCTCATTCAGAAATTTGGTAGCATCGATGCTGAATGATGCATAGCCGTAGGGGCGTCCCCCGGCATAACGGCCGTTGATATATACCGATGAGTTCATGTAGACACCGTCGAAGTCAATGAAGGTGCGTTTCCCCAGGTCGTCAGCCGTGACATTGAAACTCTTGCGGTACCAGCCCGTGCCTCCGGGCAATGCTCCGCCTCCGGCACCAGAGGGATTGTCTTCGCTGAAGTCACCTTCGATGGCCCAGTCGTGGGGCAATGTGAGGCGCCGCCATCCGGAGTCGTTGAACCCGGACATTTCGGCGCCGTTGATGTCGCCGAGGCGGAAACTCCATCCGCCGTTGAAGTTTTCGCCTTTGCAGGAAGTGATGTCAAGAGGTATGGTGGCGGCTGTCGTTTCTGTGGCCGGAAGCACCATGCTTACTGCCACGCCTAAGGATATGCTTAACGTGTACAACGCTTTTTTCATGGTAAGTGATGAATTTAAGAATGAATTAAGGACAAATATACGAAAAAACGGCTAAAAATACAATCCAAAATTTGGATAATTGAAAAAAATGCCATAACTTTGCACTCGCAATGAAGGACGGCAATAGCGGTTGCCTCAGGTTCGGAAATTGCAGTCGTCATAAATCGGCGTAAAATCCGATGTAAGCGACAAAACCACATACACAAGGAGAGATGGCAGAGTGGTCGATTGCGGCGGTCTTGAAAACCGTTGAGGGTCACACCTCCGGGGGTTCGAATCCCTCTCTCTCCGCCAAAAAAGCAGCTTTCGGGCTGCTTTTTTTATGCTATTGCTCTGTTCCCAAATGCATTATCAGGTCATTAGCTGACATTGCTTCCATTTTGGAGAATGCGAAGAGTTTTTTGGGGTCAGCAGCAAAACCCGGTTGAAATGTTAAAAAGCAATACGAATAAAAATCATCTCCCGAAATGCCCGACCTCCCAAATCATTTTCAGGAGCATAATCGGAGAGCCGGAGGCTCGTGGATTGTTATTAACCCCGGCTCGGAGAACGCGGAGCGGACGCAGACCGGGGCGCAATGCAATACAAACATAGTATAAGCCCGGGACAGGCGGTTTGTGGTTCAATCGGTGCTTATACCACAGTTCACCCGTCCCGGGCTTGTCTATATGATACAGTTGCGGCCGGGGTCTGCGTACCGTCCCGGTACTCCGAACCCCGGTTAAGCACACCCTTGAGCCTCCGGCTCTCCGCTGTCGGAATTTTAACAACCGTTTTTTTACATTGACCAGGACAATCCCAGTCCCATACAAAAGCGTCAGTATCATAGAAAATCGACAGAATGGAAGATAATATTATTAGTATTCGAGCGCGAACACTCTGAACATCATCGCCGATATTCTCTACAAGGCAAGCGAGGTGTTCAGGCGAGCCATTGAAGCGATTATCCATTTCGCCACGGAACGGCACAAGTCAATCTTCTCTCCCTCCGAAGCCGCCGACATCAAGAGCGTTATGCAGAGTTACGGCGAGACCACCGAGCAGCAGAAAGCGGTCGGCACATGGCTCTGTGACTATGCGGAACACCGACAGCCCTTTGATGAAATAAAACATCGCCACACACTCAATGAGGTGGGCGATGTCGCAGAAGGTCGGTATGATTGGAAAATTGACAGAGGGCGAGGTGGAATAAGTTTGTAGTCCCGTTTTCAATGTTCACTGTTCCAAACAGTGTTGGAAATCGTATGTTTCGATTTTATAACAACCAACCCTTTTGACAGTTATGCATTGACTGGTTGCTTGAGGTTATTTTATTTTTGCCCTAATCCGGCTCAGGCTTGTTTGTGTAATACCATAGCACATGACAAATTTCGGTATTAAGGTCGCATCCTGATATACAGACACATACGGTGATTATCGGCAAAAACGCGTTAAAAAAGCATGAATGAAG
>MNQK01000013.1 GCA_001915385.1 Bacteroidales bacterium 52_46
AAACTCTTTTTTTATTCGCTTTGTCATTGCTAATTATATTTGGTAATAGAATAACAGCCAGGATGGAAAAAAGATGTTGAAAGATTGACCAGTAGTAGGAGCAGCCCTACATTATACAATATAACTTACATTATGCAACTTATGACTGCCTATATCAGCTTTGCAATTTTCGGAATTTCAAAACAATCTATTTTTCTGATGAAAATTTGTTTCGGGTAATTTTGTGATTCCGAGAAAAAAGCGTAACTTTGTGCCGCTTCAAAACAATACAAAACCAAATCAAATCAATTAAACAAATTAATTAATGGCAACAAAAATCAGATTACAACGCCACGGTCGCAAGAACTACGCGTTTTATCCTATTGTAATCGCCGATAGCAGAGCACCACGAGATGGTAAATTTATTGAAAGGATAGGTTCTTATAATCCTAACACTAATCCTGCTACAATAACTTTGAATTTCGAACGGGCTTTGTATTGGGTCAATGTCGGCGCACAACCTACCGACACCGTACGCACTATCCTCTCCAACGAGGGCGTTCTGCTGATGAAACATCTCCAGGGCGGTGTAAAGAAAGGTGCTTTTGACGAAGCTGAAGCTCAACGTCGTTTCGACGCCTGGAAAAGCAAAAAACAGGCTGCCGTTGACGCCGTCAAGTCTTCTATGGCCGACAAAAAAGCTCTCGACGCTAAAACACGTCTTGAGGCCGAGCAAGCTAAGAACAAGGCAAAAGCTGAGGTCGTAGCTAAGAAAAAAGCTGAAATCGCCGCCGCTAAAGCTGAGGCTGAAGCAGCAGCAAAAGCAGAGGCAGAAGCTGCCGCAGCCGCAACTGAGGAAACAGCAGCCGAAGCTCCCGCCGCAGAATAATTCAGCTTCCTTGCAGCATTCGACTTCACGTCGATACAAAAAAGCTAAAAAGTGCCCGCCGATAAAGTTATCGTGCGGGCACTTTTCTTATTCATTAAGAGATTGTCATGCAGATACGCAAATTGCAGTGACAGTTACTTAATGGGGCGAGGGCGTCTCGCCCTCGTGGTATTATTCTTAATCACAGAAAATTACGGCTCAGACCGAAATTGCAGTTCATGATAATATGACAATTGCCGGCTTTATTGTCCGCGGTTAATCATCGCCTTTGGCGCTTTGCTATGCAAAGAAACCACGACTACTACATGATTGATTCATAGCGTGTTATAGTAGCCGCGGTTTTTAACCGCGGAAAGCTATATAAAATGGAACTGTAATATGCACTGTAATTTCGGATTGAGGCAAAATTACGGCTCAATCCGAAATTACCACGGGGGCGAGACGCCCCCGCTCCATTCAACCCTGCTTAAGTAAACAGCTTTGGGACGGGTGCACTGCGATTTCGGCTTGAACGGGGGATGATAGATTGTGCGGGCAGTGGATAATAAGCAGGGGGTGCATCAGATTGGATTCTGATGCACCGCCTGTCTGGTTGTTGTCAGTTAAAATAGCGCGGGGTGACGTTTTATTTTATGATCGTCACGACCGCGGATTGGTCGGTAAGTGAGGCTATTCCTCCTTTACTCTTTTCTTGGCTTTTTCTTTTGTTTTTGTCGAGGAGCTCTCAAGGTCTTTTTCTTCCTGCAGGTCAATCTCGTTACGTTTGTCATCGATGACGCGGTATTGCAGATAGGCAAGCGACTGGTCGGGCATTATGCGGAAATTTCCGCCAATTTCACGGCGCCATTTGCGTGCTATCGAGAACAGTCCACGGTTGATATAAGCATCGACGAACGGATGCACATACATTGTGAATTTTTTGACATTGAGTGTGCCGACGAGGTACTCGAGCTTCTCTTTGAGGGTATCGGTGAAAAGGAGTGACGGCTGCACTTCCCCTTTCCCGAAGCATGAGGGACACTTCTCGGTAGTTGTTATGTCGAGAGCCGGGCGTACGCGCTGGCGTGTTATCTGCATCAGGCCGAATTTACTGAGCGGCAATATGTTGTGACGCGCACGGTCGTTGGCCATGATTTCTTTCATGTGCTCGTAGAGCCGCTGTCGGTGCTCGCTCTTGTTCATGTCGATGAAGTCGATGACGATGATGCCGCCCATGTCGCGGAGACGGAGCTGGCGCGCTATTTCGTCGGCTGCACGCAGATTGACTTCAAGGGCGTTGCTTTCCTGGTCGGCAGATGCTTTTGTGCGGTTGCCGGAGTTGACATCTATGACATGCAGAGCCTCGGTATGCTCGATTATGATATACGCGCCCGATTTAAATGATACAGTTTTGCCAAACGACGATTTTATCTGTTTGGTGATGTTGAATTTATCGAAAATCGGTTCAGGCTTGTCGTAGAGTTTCACTATATCACGACGCTCGGGGGCTATGAGACTCACATATTTCTGTATCTGCGCCATAGCGTCGGCATCATTGACATGAACCGCTTCGAAATCGGGTGAGAATATGTCGCGCAACACTCCTACAATACGGCTTTCCTCCTCAAAAATCAGTGCGGGAGCCGCAGCCTTCTGTGCTTTGGCAAGAGTGGATTCCCAACATTCGAGAAGAGTCTTCAGCTCGTGGTTCAGGTCGGCCACACGTTTTCCTTCGGCCGAAGTGCGTATTATAATTCCGAAATTTTTCGGGCGGATACTTTCGACAAGCTGACGGAGACGGAGTTTCTCCTCGGTCGACTTGATTTTTTGCGAAATGGAAATTTTATCGCTGAACGGTATGAGCACGAGGTATCGTCCGGTAAATGTAATTTCGGTGGTGAGACGCGGGCCTTTTGACGATATAGGCTCTTTGACAATCTGCACGAGCAGTTCGCGTCCCGACGTGAGAAGGTCGGCTATGGATCCGTGTTTGTCAATGTCCGGACCGAGTTTGAGTTTCGAGAGTTGCGGAATGCGTTTTTTATCTTCAAGCAGCTGGTCTACAAAACTTGAATAGGAAGAGAAGTGAGGGCCAAGGTCAAGGTAATGAAGGAAAGCGTCTTTCTCGTAGCCGACATTGACAAAGGCGGCATTCAGTCCCGGCATGAGTTTCTTCACTTTAGCCAGATAGATGTCGCCGACAGCGTAGGCAAGATTGCGCGACTCTTTCTGCAGGGACACAAGGCGTCCCTCCTCGGTAAGCGCAATCGAAACCTCATTGGGCTGTACGTCTACAATTAATTCGCTTTTCATTGGTTGGGTTTAAATTATGCATGCGGTCGGTAGCGGCCGATGCCTGATTAGGGATACCGACGCCATGCGGGCGCGGCTTTCATTTATAAAAAACGCAAGAACAAACTTATTGACAACAACCGCTTGGCGGAATATCATATAAGTTTGTCCTGTATAGCGTTATGTCATGAGATTATTTCTTCTTGTGACGATTTTTTCTCAGACGTTTTTTACGTTTGTGAGTAGCCATCTTGTGGCCTTTTCTTTTTTTACCGCTGGGCATTTTGATGTAACGATTAAAAAGTTTATAAATAAATGACTAATTCTCTTTCGGGGGTCGGGCCGAAGCCGTTACCCGGTATTATTTTACATCTTCCATGAACACTTTGGCCGGTTTGAAAGCCGGGATATTGTGCTCGGGGATGATGATTGTAGTATTTTTAGAGATGTTGCGGGCTGTCTTTTCAGAACGTTTCTTGATGATGAAGCTACCGAAGCCGCGGAGATATACGTTATCACCATGAGCGAGGGAGTCTTTCACCACATCCATGAAATTTTCGATGGTGACGAGTACGTTGGCCTTTTCAAGACCCGTACGTTTAGCGATTTCGTTAACGATGTCTGCTTTAGTCATTGTTGTACGTGATTTTTTAATTATAGGTTAATATATTTGTTTGCAAGCATTTAGTGGTGCAAAATCGTCCGGTGTCGTTTTGCAGATGCAAATATCGCATTTTTTTTTTAATTGTGTGCAATTTTATGCACAAAATTTTAATAAACTTCAATCTTTTACCAATTTAGCAACGTGTCGAGATGGCGTATTACCCCTATTTCGCGTCGTTCGATTACGATTTTTTCATCGGGTGCATGCGGGGCATATAATATGGCGTGCCACCCGGCCCGCACGGCACCGGCTATATCGGTGTCGGGATTATCGCCGATCATCAGCGAGCCGGCGGCTGTGGCTCCGGCCTGTTCAAGGGCATATTCATATATGCGCCGGTCCGGTTTATTGACATTGATATCGTCGCTGAGCACTATCTTGTCGACCAGATGGCCGATACCCGACGACCGGAGTTTTTCGTGCTGGACTCCGCGGAAACCGTTGGAAAGGATACCGATATGGAAACCGCGCTCTTTCAGATGGGAAAGAGCAGCGGCTGCTCCATCGACAAGCAGTCCCGTGGCGCCGAGCATGGCGAGATAGTCGACATCGAGCAGCGGATTGAGGCGCCGGTTTTCCTCCTCGGGGACGCCTCCTTCAAGCAACGGCAGATAAAATCGGTCGAACCGCAGTTGCTGCTGCGTAATCATGGCGGCGTTGTATAGTTTCCAGAGAGCGGAGTTGTGGCGGTGATAGACTTCGGTCCACTGCTCCACGCTACTGAAAAAGCGGTCAAGGCGATACTTGTCGTACACGCCGCGAAGGGCTATGAGCGACGAGGCGGCAAAGTCGTAGAGCGTGTCGTCGAGGTCGAACCATATCCAGGTCACGCCTGCCGGCGCTTTGACTGCGTCAGACGCGCCATGAGCGCGCACGGTGCCGTCGGAAATCATTTCGGTATCACGCATGCCCCACCATCCTTTCCACCTTACGCAACCTGCCTACCGCAAGAATCGTGACAGGGAGTATCATCACTTCATATAACGTCTTTATGACGGCCTGTGTGACCATAAGCGAGACTATCATGCGCCACGACAGCACTCCGCCGAAGGCTATCGGGAAAAATATCAACGAATCGATACTCTCGCCGTAGACTGTCGACAATATGGCGCGGAATGAGAATCGTCGCGCATCGTTGCCCGAACGCTTCATGCGCTCCATCGTATAGGCATTGACCATGGAGCCGCACAGGAACGCGAGGAAACTCGCCGCAACGATGCGCGGCACTCCGCCGTAGATTTCCTGCATGGCCGTCTGCGATGTCCACTCCGCCGAGCCCGGGAGCGCGATTGACAGCTGGAGGGCAAGCGTCACAAACAGGCTCGAAGCAAATCCGAGCCATATCATGAGTTTGGCGCGCTGAAATCCGTAGACCTCAACCACACAGTCATTTATTATGTAAGAAAGAGGAAATATTATCACCCCGGCGGTGATAGTCAGCGGTCCGAGGTCGATTGTCTTGATTTCCACAAGATTGGCTACTATCAGACATATACAGAATGTCAGGACGAGCACGAGATAAAGCGCCGATACTTGGCGGTTGGCTAATTGTTTCATTTTTTCTTGTTTTTAACGAGGTAGCAAGCACTCTTGGAGGGTGGGAGGCGAGTTGACAGGCGGACGATTTTCCGGACGCACAGACCGTGCGTTCCTACAATGTCGTGCGAGTTTTGCAGTTATGCAACACCCTCGGATTCCGGTAACGGAGGCGCAAAGGTAGTGATTTTATATTTATAAAGCAATAATCCATATATGTTTCCGTTATTTTATTGACATAAATCAATGAATATATCAATGAAGCGAAAAATATCAATATATCTTACTGTAATAGCGGCCATCGCGGCATGCATGCTGACGTCGTGCATCGAAGACGGTGTCACAACATCGCCGTCCGACCAGCCGGCATTCTCGGTCGATACTCTCCGAATGGGTGAGATTTACACTCTCGAGGGCTCGCCTACACGCCGTTTCACCGTCTATAACCGTCACGACAAGATACTGAACATAAGCCACATATCCCTCCGCGACGACAACGACGGCTATTTCCGTCTCAACGTCGACGGATTTTCGGGCAAATCGTTCAGCGACATCGAGATACGTCCCAACGATTCCATCCTCGTGTTTGTGGAGGCGACCCTGCCTGAGAACGGACGCGACGACCTGCTGGAGGTAGAGCGTCATCTCGACTTCATCACCAACGGTGTGACATCGACAGTGGTGCTCAACATACAGGGGCAGGATGTCGTAAGATACGACGGATTAGACATTACCGGCAACACGGTATGGAACGCTGCAAAACCGTATCTCATATCCGACACCGTAAGAATTGCCCCCGGCGCCACGCTTACGCTCGAAGCCGGGACGAAAGTGCGCATGAAGGACAAGTCGGCATTCAAGGTGGAGGGCACGCTGCTCGCATCCGGCACTCCCGACGCGCAGGTCGAGATAACCGGCTACCGCACGGGCAATGTGGCTGCCGCCATACCCTACGAGCTCATGTCGGGACAATGGGGAGGAATATATTTCACGTCGACATCACGCGGCAACAGCATGTCGCATACCTCGATACGCAACAGCTCCGACGGGCTGACACTGTCGTCCATCGAATCGGGCGACACCCCCGCCCTCACGCTCACAAACTGCCAGGTGCGCAACACCACCAACTATATCATAGACTCATACCATGCCAACGTCAGGGCAGTCGGCTGCGAACTGACCGATGCTTCGCAGGGAATATTGAAACTCACGGGCGGCAAGCATATATTCAACCACTGCACGATAGCCAATTACTATCTGTTCACGGTGCTCGGCGGTCCGGCCATACAGCTTGCGCATCTCAGCCCCGACGACGCTGACGAGGAGAGCGGACAGAAGCCGTTCATATCAGCCGACTTCACCAACACCATCGTCTACGGCAACGGTACGGAATTTTCACATGGCGACCTTACCGGCACATCCGTCACAATGCGGCGTTGCATATTCAAGAGCAAGGGGACTGACGACGACAACTTCATCAACTGCCTGTGGGACACCGACCCGCTTTACTACACCGTGCGCAATGAATACCTGTTCGACTACCGCCTTAAGCCCGAGTCGCCGGCCATAGGCGCAGCCGATGCGGCCTACGACACCTTCGGGTTCACGGCCGACCGCTACGGCGAAAGCGTCCATTCACCCGCCGATATAGGCGCCTACACATTCGTTGCTCCCGAACAGCAGGATATTCCTTAAGGCTGCGAAGTAAAATATTGGACAAATGTCATGCCTGAGGGAATGGAGAGCTTCGAGCGGAGCCGCTGGCGGCTCTTCTTTACCGAATCAGGCTGAATGCTCAGGATACGAGCTATTTCCTTGGTGTCAAGCCCGATGCTGAGCAATGAGCACAGACGCAGTTCGTATGCTGTCAGTCCGGGATGACGACGGAGCAGTTCTTCGGTGAAACCCGGCCGCACTTGCGTGAATGCAGTTTCAAATGCCTCCATACCGGCAATCTTTTCCGAGTCATCATTGCCGGCACTGCGCAGACATGCAGCCGCGAGCTGCCGGCTGGTATGGTGGAGCGACGCTTCAAGAGCGCATTTCTGACGCCGGTTCACGCGACGATAAGCAGCAATGCTTTTGCCAATGACGACAAGATTGAGGCCATCGACTGCGTCACACTGGACGTGCCACAGCTTGCCGAGAGTGCTTTCACAGGCAATGTCTACGACAACTGCAAAGTAAACGTGCTTGGCGATAAGATACCGCTGTTCCGTGCCGCTGCCGGTTGGCGCAACTTTAAATGGTTCCTTGATGCGGGGGTTGACGACATCATTGCCGACGAAGATGCCGGTGAACCGATATACTTCAACCTGCGCGGTGACCCGATAGCCACTCCCGAGATACCGGGCATATACATCGAACTCCGCAACGGCAAATCCCACAAGATATACGTGCAGTAATAGTGGCCAAAAGTCGCACCAAATCGTGTTCCAATGCTGTTTCTTAAGCTGAGTTGATAGGGGCGGGGGCGTCTCGCCCCCCGTGGTAACTTTAAGTGAATAAGAATAATATCACGGGGGCGAGACGCCCCCGCCCCTATCCATGCACCTGAAGTAAACAGTACTGAATCGCGTCCATGCTATGCTCAGAAGGAGAACTGGAAGAGGAAGTCGACGCGGTTGGCGTGGTTGTGCTCGCCGTTGAAGTTATGGCGCGAGCCAATCAGGTATTCGGCGCCTACCTGCAGGCGCGGCGACATGTCCCAGAATATGTTGAAGGCTCCGTAGAGTCCGTAGCGGTAGTCAGTTCCTTCGACCTTATAATCGGGATAATATCCGACGCGGCCTAATGCCGCGCAGGCATACACGCTCGGGGTAAAGTTGTATTTCAGACCGAAATTGAGGCCTAATGCCAGCGGGGCATAGAGCCGTCCGGGAGTAGTGTTGTCGGTCACAAGGTCGTATGCGCCGATCGACATGTCGGCCATGTAGCTTTCGTATCCTTTTCCGGTACTTACCATGCCGTAGAGTGCGAGGCGGTTTAACGGGTAGAAAACCGTCGACGCCTGTATGCCCCATCCCACTACCGTCTTGCGTTCGCCGGTAACGAGATTGCGATACGGGATAGAGCGCATTATGCCCGACAGACGCGCATGCTCGCCGTGACCCCAGTTGTACTGGCCGAACACCGCGAGGTCGGGAAGATAGTCGTCAAGTTTCTTTGTAAGGACACCGTCGGCATCTACCTTCGATTCAGGTATTTCAAGCGAAGCCGCCATCTCCCAGTGCCGGTTGAACTCATGCTGCCATCTCACCAGCAGGTCGGTATGCGATGTTTTGCCGTTCTGCCCTCCCCCGTCGATAGTCGGAGCCTGTGCTGCGGGGTCGCTGAATGTGGTTGCAGCATATCCTATTGTCCAGTCGGCTATGGTCACGTATGCTTTCTTCAACTTGAATATGACATTGTCGGGACCGGAGAAATCGCACTGTATGTATCCGATGATGTCGCCAAGCGTGGCGCTGCGTCCTATCACCTTAAAAAACAATGCCGTCCCGGCAGGCGTGCCGCCTATACGCTTCATACGGTCGGGGTCGCGCGGCACGGGTATCATGTAGGGAATAAAACCGTTGACGGGCACCGAGCCGTCGAAATCGCCCCATGCACGCATACGTATGCACCCGCCGATACCCATGGCGAGTTTGGCATCCTTGCTCATGAACAGGAAATATGGTGCGAGCGGGTCCTGGAAATGCCGGTACTGGTCGACATAAAATAATGCAAGGGTCTGCGCAACAGAATCATCGGGAGCTTTCTCTCCATCGCCGACATATATGATTTTATGGCTTTGCTTGAGTCGCTCGGTCTTTATCTCGTCGGCAGTCATGGTGTCGAGACCTGGCAGCGTATCACGTGGCACGACGGCATCGGCCACGGTGTCGGCTGCAATTGCCGAAGTGCACACCGCAAGCCCGAGCACAAGGTTAATAAATCTTCCCATAATGTAACTAAACAGTTAAAACGTTGACTTCAATATTGCCCTTAAGAGCTTGAAATATTAACAATCAGTAACTGTGGATGGTTGTCATTTAATTATAAATATCACACCGACCCGATGCCATAACTATTTTTTACAACAAATTTTTGTAAATTTGCGACAGATTAACAGCGTCACACCCATATATACTATCAAAATACAGACAACACTTCAGGATGACAGAATTTCCAATACGTTCACAACAGCTTGTCGACCTTGCCGACGAGCGTATCATAATACTTGACGGTGCGTTCGGCACCATGCTTCAGAGTCTTAATCTTACGGAGGATGATTTCCGTGGTTCGCGTTTTAAATCACACGGCACCAACCTGCGCGGATGCAACGACGTGCTGTGTCTTACCTGCCCGCAGGCAGTAGCCGGCATTCACCGGCAATATCTCGAGGCGGGTGCCGACATCATCGAGACCAACTCGTTCAACGCCAATGCCATCTCGCTTGCCGACTACGCCCTGTCGGAGTACGCGGCTGAAATCAACCTTGCGGCGGCTGAAATAGCCCGCGCAGAGGCCGACGAATACTTCAATGCAACGGGACGCCGCGCATACGTGGCCGGAAGCGTCGGGCCGACAAACAAATCGCTGACCATGGCCGTAACGCTCGACGATGATATCGACTGGGACACCATGGTCGCCGCCTACACCACCCAGATGACCGCACTCATAAAAGGTGGCGCGGATCTGCTCATAATAGAGACAATCTTCGACACGCTCAACGCCAAAGCGGCAATCTATGCCGCCAAGACGGCTTTTGAGACGACCGGAACCACACTCCCGGTAATCCTGTCGGTGACGCTGACCGAAAGCGGACGCACCCTCTCGGGGCAGTCGCTCGAAGCGTTTGCAGCCACGGTGGCTCACGCCAATCCGTTTGCCGTGGGACTCAACTGCGGATTCGGTATCGAGGGGATGGCCACGCATATCGCCACGCTGCAGCCGCTTGTGCCGCGCGTATCGGTCTATGCCAATGCAGGCCTTCCCGACAAACTGGGCCGCTACAACGAGACACCGCAGATGATGGCCGACGCACTGCGCCCGATTCTTGAATCCGGACAGCTGAATATCGTAGGCGGATGCTGCGGTACCACCCCCGACCATATACGCGCCATAGCCAGGGAGGCGGCCGCATTTGCGCCTCGTCCGTACCGTAAGCCGGGCGATACGCTCATTCTTGCCGGACTCGACACGCTTGCAATATCACCAGAGACAAATTTCGTGAACGTAGGCGAACGGTGCAATGTGGCCGGCAGCCGCAAGTTCCTCCGTCTTATAAAGGAAAACAACTACGACGAGGCGCTCGAGATAGCCCGCACGCAGGTGGAAAAGGGAGCGCAGATCGTCGATGTCAACATGGACGACGCGCTTCTCGACGCCCGGCAGTGCATCAGCCGGTTCATACGTTTGGCTCAGGTCGACCCCGACATCGCCGCTGTCCCCGTAATGGTCGACTCATCGGACTGGAACGTCATCCTCGCCGGACTCAAGACCATTCAGGGCAAGCCGGTAGTCAACTCAATATCGCTCAAGGTGGGCGAAGAGGCTTTCATAGAGCATGCCAGAACGATACGCCGCTTCGGCGCCGCAATGGTGGTAATGGCATTCGACGAGGAGGGGCAGGCCACATCGTTCGAACGTAAAACGGAAATATGCGCCCGCAGCTACCGGCTGCTCACTACCCGCGCCGGCGTACCGCCTCAGGATATAATCTTCGACCCCAATATACTTTCAATCGCGACGGGAATGCCCGAGCACAACCGGTATGCCGTCGATTTCATCGAGGCAACACGGTGGATTAAGAAAAATCTGCCCGGAGCGAAAATAAGCGGCGGATTGTCCAACCTGTCATTTTCATTCCGCGGCAACAATCAGGTGCGCGAGGCGATGCATGCCATATTCCTGTCGCATGCCATTCCGGCCGGCATGGACATGGCTATCGTCAATGCGGCCTCCCTCCCCTCTCCCGACGAGATTCCGCCTCGGCTTGCTCAGCTCGTCGAGGATGTGATACTCGACAAAGATGATGATGCGGCCGACCGTCTTGTAGAGGAAGCCCAGCTCCTGCTGCAACAGAAAGAGGGCGCCTCGGCCGAGACACACCGTCAGGCGGCCGAACCGACGTCGCTCGCGCCCGACGAAGCGCTTACCACAGCGGTGGCCCGAGGCCTCACGGCCAATCTTGACGCACTGGTGGAAGCCGCGCTGCAACAGGCCGGCTCGGCGGTCGAGGTAATCAACGGCCCGCTTATGGCGGCGATGAACCTCGTGGGCCGGCGTTTCGGCGAAGGGAAGATATTCCTGCCACAGGTAGTGAAGAGCGCTTCGGCCATGAAAGCGGCCGTCGACATACTCACTCCGGTGATTGAAGCGGAAAAAGCCGTGGGAAAATCCGACACCTCCGTATCGCGCCCGAAGATGGTAATCGCGACTGTGAAAGGCGACGTGCACGACATCGGTAAAAATATCGTATCGGTCATAATGCGCTGCAACGGATACGATGTCATCGACCTCGGTGTAATGGTCCCGGCTGAGACAATCGTGGAACGTGCGCGAAGCGAAAACGCCGACATAGTCGGTCTGTCGGGTCTGATTACACCCTCGCTCGAGGAGATGTGCAATGTGGCGCGGCTTATGGAGCGCACCGGCCTGACAATGCCCCTCTTTATCGGGGGCGCCACGACATCCGACCTCCACACGGCCATAAAGATAGCTCCGCTCTATTCGTCGTCGGTGGTTCACACACGCGACGCGGCGCAGATGCCGGGACGTGTAAAGGAATTCATCGACCCTGCCACGGCAGCCGAAGCAGGACGGCAGTTGCTTGACGAACAGGAACGGTTGCGTAATGCTTCCGATGCTCCGGTGCGCATGCTGTCGCTCGCCGAAGCGCGTGCGCTCAGGCCGCATGCAGCTCTGGGACACACGGTAACGGAACGCATCACGCCGAAACCGCTCTCTTACGAATGGGACATCGACACGCTCCGCCCGCTAATCAACTGGCGCGCATTCCTTGCCGCGTGGAAACTCGACGCTTCGCTCGCGTCACTTGCCCCCGACGCCGGCAACGCCGTCCAAAGTCACAACATATCAAAGGCTCCGTCGTCGCAGAAACAGGCCAAAGCGATAGAGGCGCGCCGCCTGCTCAAAGACGCCGACGACGTACTTGCCTACATTGCCGCAAAAGGCCTCTGGGTAAAGGCAATAGTAGACTGCCGACCGGCCTGCTCCACTTCCGATGACGAGATACTGATTTCGGCTGAAAGCGGCCGATTCGCTATCCCGACGCTGAGACAGCAGCTCGACGACAACGGACAGCCCCGCGTGGCGCTCTCCGATTTCATAAATCCTGCGGCGCCCGACGGCTCGCCTGACGATTTTACGGGTATTTTCGCCGTTTCTACCGGTGCGAAAATACAACAGCTGATTGACGATGTCGCCACTACGGATGAATACATGGGACTTGTGTACCGCACTGTCGCCGACCGTCTCGCCGAAGCCGCCACCGAGGCCACACACCGTCAGGCGCTCCATGACTGGGGGTATACCAACGGCGATGTCAATCTCTCCGACCTCGAAATCGAGATGCAGTCGATACGTCCGGCTGTCGGCTATCCGTCGCTGCCCGACCAGTCGCTTATATTCATAATCGACCGGATACTCGATTTAAAGAGAATCGAACTTGTACCGACCGAGAGCGGAGCGTTGAATCCACCCGCCTCGACCGCCGGACTGATAATCCTCAATCCGAAATCGCGCTACTTTATCCTCGGAAAGATTGGCGACGACCAGCGCAATGACTATCTGTCGCGCCATCCGCTCGGCCGTCCCGACCAAGCCCGTTTCCTGCCGCAATAGAATAAAACGGGCATAAGTAACTTAAAATAGCGCTTACAATCAAAAAATATTTGCACAATACCGATTAAAAGCGTACCTTTGCAAAACAATAAACCAAGGTAGGTCCGGTAGCTCAGCTGGATAGAGCATCTGCCTTCTAAGCAGACGGTCATGCGTTCGAGTCGCATCCGGATCACGACATAGCGCGATTCATTAGCTCAGTTGGTTTAGAGCGCCTCCTTGACAGGGAGGAGGTCACTGGTTCGAATCCAGTATGGATCACAAAAAAGCGATGGAAAATTCCATCGCTTTTTTCTGTTTATCAGCAAATTAAATTGAATTAACAGCCTCATTACAGGATTGCAGTACATCGCCCGACTTTACTGGGGTCAGCTGCAAAACCCGGTTGAAATGTTAAAAAGCAATACGAATAAAAAATCATCACCCGAAATGCCCAACCTCCCAAATCATTTTCAGGAGCATAATCGGAGGGCCGGAGGCTCGTGGATTGTTATTAACCTCGGCTCGGAGAACGCGGAGCGGGCGCAGACCGGGGCACAATGCAATACAAACAGAGGATAAGCCCGGGACGGGCGGTTTGTGGTTCAATCAGTGCTTGCGTACCGTCCCGGTACTCCGAACCCCGGTTAAGCACACCCTCGAGCCTCCGGCTCTCCGCTGTCGGAATTTTAACAACTGAGTTTTTGCATTGATCCCTTTACTGTCCGCGGTTAAAAACCGCGGCTACTACATTACTAAAACCGCGACTACTGCATGACTGATTGTAGAGCGTTATAGTAGCCGCGGTTTTTAACCGCGGACAGTAAAGCCGACAATTTTTATATCGCCGTGCGCTGCAATTTTAGCTTGAGTGAAATTAATAGGCGTTTTCTTCGCCGGAGATGGCGTTGGTTATGGTGCGGACTATGATTTTGAGGTCGAGCGAGAGGCTCCAGTGCTCTATGTACCATACGTCGTTGTCGACGCGGCGTTCCATCTGCCAGAGTTCGTCGGTGGCGCCGCGGAATCCCTGTATCTGCGCCCAGCCTGTTATGCCCGGCTTGACGAGATGGCGCACCATGTACTGGTCGATAAGCTGACGGTATTCCTCGGTATGCGCAAGCATGTGGGGACGCGGACCGACTACCGACATGTCGCCTTTGAACACGTTCCAGAACTGCGGCAGCTCGTCGATTGAAGTGTGTCGCAGGAAGTTGCCGAGACGGGTCTTGCGATCGTCGTCTTTTGTTGCCTGACGTGTGTCGGCGTCTTTGCTCACGCGCATGGTACGGAATTTATAGCAATAAAATTCTTTACCCATGTAGCCGGTGCGCAATTGTCGGAAAAATACGGGGCCCGGCGATGAAATCTTTATAGCGATGGCGACCGGTATTAGCACGAGGGGCGACAAAAGCAGCACGAGGCCGGAGAACAGTATGTCGAACGTGCGTTTGATGGCTCTGTTGGTCACCGACCGCAACGGAGATTTGTGCACGGCTATCGCAGGTATCGTGCTGTTGAAATTGAACATGTAGAAGCTGTGCTGCAGCTTCGGCGACATAAGCGGAGTGAAATATAATTTGCAGAAATGCTGGTCAGCAAGATGTATCACCTTGTTAATCAGCATGTCATTGTCGATTGATGAGGTATAAAATATCTCATGCACGTCGTTGGCCTTTATGAAATCCTCGAGTTTGTCGATAGAACCAATGAATTTTCCGTTGAAATCCGAAGGAATCCTGTTGTCGAAGTATCCGAGTACCCTCATGCCGTAGCCCTGTTCGTTGGCAAGAAGCTGCGACAGGCGCATGGCAGGCTGTCCGGTTCCTATGATTACGATATTACGTGTGTTGCGCCCATGCCGGCGGAAACGCTTGAGAAGCTGCAACGATACCAACCATAAAAGGAGAAGCACCGCTGCCTGCGCAAAATACAATATACAGAAGAATATGAACTGTACATTGCCATATCCGGTAAACATCATCATCGCCGCATAAAGGAGTGTGGAAAATAATGATGTGAGCAATGCCATGCCGAATAATTTTTCGGCTCGCATCATACGGCGTTCGTGTATGGCCATACAGCCTCTCGACGATACGAGTGTCACTATTCCGACGATAAGTATCGTACGCCATACACTGCCATTATCGCTCACGTCATAAAAACGGCCGTCTCTGCCGACCGACAACAGCACCACAAACGCTGCGGCCATGATTGCCATATCGAGAAGAGTCTGTATCAGCGGTACATATCTACCATATTTACCAATCGGAATATTTCTAAGCATAATATTTTATTTCTGAAATAGATACAATCCGTGCGACATCGCTTCAGCATATCGCGACAAAGTGAATTGCTACAACTGGGGGCATGAAGCAATCCTGACAGTCAGGGCATGCCATGGAATAAATCACAAATACCCCGGGAATTCAACAATTCGCCGGGGCATTGCGGGTCAGGTTATTACAGACGCCCGTCAATCAGGGCGATTTTCTTTTCAAGGTCGGCGATATCGTCGCGTATACGCTGTGTCTTGCGCTCTATATCTCGGAGCATCGACGATCCGGAAGTGGATTTGAAATTGAAGAATCCGAGGTTGTTCTGATACGTGGTCAGTTCCGAACGTTTTGTTTCGAGCACGCGGGCAAGGCGTTCGCGCTCGCGGGAAAGCTTTCCGCTGTCCGACATCTCGTTGATACTGTTCTCGAAACGGGCGAAGTTGGCGCGTGTATCTTTCAGGTCGTGCACCTTGTAAAGCTCATTGATGACCGCACGGAACTCCTCATATACCTTGTCTTTTTCGCGGAAAGGCACATGACCAATTTCGTTCCAGCGCGCCTGCGCATCCTTGATTGCAGCCACAACTTCCTGACGCGGGGCGTCGGCGGCTATCTCCTTGAGCGACGCCGTCAGCGCACGCTTTGCGCGAAGGTTTTCCTGCTCCGACTTGCGAGACTGCGAAAGGTCGCGTTTTTTCTGCTCGAAGAAGAAATCGCATGCTTCCTGAAAGCGTTTCCACACCTCATCGGAACGTTTTTTGGGAACCGAACCAATGGTCTTCCACCGGCGCTGCAGCTCGGTAAGTTTATCGGCGGTGGCTTTCCAGTCAGTGCTGTCCTTGAGAGCCTCTGCCTGCTCGCAAAGCGCTATTTTCTTCTCGAGGTTGGCCGCCATATCCTCCTTGACCGATTTATAATATTCCGCTTTCTGTGCGAAGAATTTATCGCACACGGCACGGAAACGGGTGAAGAGCGCGTTATTCGCTTTCTTTGATGCAAAACCGAGCTTACGCCAGTCTTCCTGCGCCTGAAGTATTGTCTTTGTCATGTCGTTCCAGGCGTTGAACGATTTGAGCGAGTCGAAATCAAGCGCTTCAAGACGTTCGCATATCGCTGTCTTAGCATTCTCGTTCTCCTGTTCGCGCGCCTTGCGTTCTTCAAAGAAAGCCTGATATTTCTTGTTGACCACGGCCGACGCCTCCTTGAAGCGAGTCCATATCTCCTCGCGCTGCTCCTTGTCGACCGGGCCTGTCTCGCGCCAGGTGACATGCAGGTCCTGCAGTCGCTTGAAGGCGGCAATCACGTCGGCTTCGGCATCAAGCTGTTCGGCCTCGGCGCAAAGCTGCAATTTCGTCTCGAGATTCTTTTTGAAATCATAATCGCGCAGATCCTTGTTCACCTTCAGCTGGTCGTAGAATATCTCCACGGCCTCCTGATAGCGTTTCCACTGGTCCGACATCTGCTGGGGTGCCACATCGCCCACAGACTTGAATTCCTGCTGGATTTCACGGAAACGGGTGAAATGACGGTTTACGTTGTCGGTATCGTTGCTCATAGCGGTGATTTCGTCTATGAGGGCATTTTTCTTTTCGTAATTGCGCTGGAGCTCTGCCTCCACCTCAGCCGCACGCGCAGCTTTTTTCTCCTTAATGGAATTGAGCAACTGGCGGAGCACCTCGTCGGCGGGATCCTCCTCGGGGATAAATGCTTCAGGGTCGTTGCCGTTGGCTATGAACTGTTTGCGGGCTTCCTCATCAGTAGCCTTGCGCAACGCGTAATAACGCTGTTTGAGCCGCGACACTTCATCGCGGGATATTTCATCAGCACCGGCCTGCGCAAGAGCGGTGAGTGTTATGATGATATCAGCTTCCGACATATCATCAATGGCCGGAACAGCCTCTTTGGCCTTGTTATCATCTGTAGCTACATCGGCGGCAACGGCTGATGTGTTGACTTCTTCGTTCTCAACTTCAGGCTGAGAACTGTCGGGGATAGGATTGGCAGTCAGGTCAACTGACTCGTCTGCCGTCTGGCGGGTTTCCATAACAAATTAAATATTAATGTAATATCCGGACACGGAGTATCCTTTACTCCAAAATCCGTTCCAAATTTATGCAAAATAATTGTAAAAACCTATTATTTTTATAAATAGTTTGAGTATATTTGCATCAGCAAAGATATCGGACTGTTTTGTCCGTAAGGAATACAGGTGAAAGTCCTGAGCAGGCACGCTGCCGTAACTCTCGTTTCCCTATATATATATTTATGTGGAGACGACGCGACACAAGCCATTGGAGAACCGGAATGCTCCGAGAAGGCGTCGCAACAAGAGAAGCCGGAAAACAAACTCTTTGCTATCCGGAAGCCAGATATTATCCGGATTGTAGATTAATACGGGTGTGGATGCACACGCAGTCATGCTCGCTGTCACGTTGGCAACTGACAATCTTCAAAAAATAGTTTTATAACAATGAAAAAATTCATTTATCTGGCGGCTGCAATCGCCGCATCCTCATTGACATTCACTTCATGTTCTGACGACGATGACATGCCCGACGTACCGCCGGTACAACATGCTGTCGACGGTCTGTTCGTTGTATGCAACGGCAATTATCTCGCAGGCAACGGTTCTCTCTCCTATTATACACCCTCTGACAACAGTGTGGAAAACAACGTGTTCGAGCGCGCCAACGGCATGAAGCTCGGCGACACGGCCCAATCGATGAGCATTGACGGCGAGACGGGCTGGATCTGTGTCAACGGTTCGAATGTAGTGTATGCCATCGATGTGAACACCTATAAGGTGAAAGGCCACGTGACCGACATCGCATCGCCCCGCAACGCGCTTGTAGTCGGCGACCACAAAATGTATGTCACAGCTCTTTACGACAACCGCATAGCCATCGTCGACCCGGCGACATATTCCGTAACAGGACATATCGAAGTACCCGGCATGGATGCTGCCACCGGCTCGACCGAACAGATGGTCAAGGTAGGCGACTATGTCTACGTCAACTGCTGGAGCTACCAGAAGGAAATCCTTAAAATCGACACCCGTAACGATAAAGTGGTTGACCGCATCGAAGTCGGCATCCAGCCGCAGAGCATCGCCTACGACAGAAACAACAACGCCCTTTGGGTGCTTTGCGACGGCGGCGGATATGCCACAAACCCCATCGGCTACGAGGCTCCATCGATATCGCGCATCAATCTCGGCACATTCAAGGTGGAAAGCACCATCGGGCTTGCACAATACAGCTCGGTTTCCCACTTGCGCTATTACAACGGCAACCTGTACTGGCTCGAAAACGGTGTGCAACGCATGAGCACAAACGCAGCCGAAGCTCCGGCCGAGGCGTTTATCCCTACGGAAAGCTACAGCCTGTATGCACTTGACATCAACCCCGCCAACGGCGACATATACGTAGGCGACGCAATCGACTGGCAACAGGCAGGCGCCGTGACACGCTACAACTCATCAGGTGAAAAAATCAACTCTTTCAGCACCGGCATCATTCCCGCCGGATTCTGTTGGAAATTTGGCAAATAATATCTCATAATCATCAGGATATGAGACTCCCGCAAAGCAGGGGCATCACTCAATCGTCAGGAAGGCACTATTTCTTTAGAGCCAAATTTCATTTCAATAGCGAACATTTTAGTTCCTCCGAGCCATCCCGACTGTTATTGACGATGACCCTGCTTTTTCTGTGTCTGGCGCCATTAGGTGCTACAGCCCAAAACAGCACGTTGAGCCGCCGGCTCGATGGCGTCACTGTCACTGCTCAGCGTCCGCTGAGCCGCATCGGCATTCAATATACCCCTATCGACTCGGCCGCCCTACGCGACAACATATCGCTGTCGATGGCCGACGTGCTCGGCTTCAACTCATCGGTATTCGTCAAGTCGGCCGGGCGCGCCACGCTGTCGACAGTGGCATTCCGCGGCACAGCTCCCTCGCATACGGCAGTGACGTGGAACGGCCTTCCAATCAATTCCCCCGCCATGGGTCTGACCGATTTCTCCATGCTCCCCTCCTACCTTATAGACCGCGCATCGCTGCTGCACGGAGCCTCGTCGCTCACACGAACGTCGGCCGGAATGGGTGGCATGGTCGACCTGTCGACATCGCCGGCCGAAATCCCCGGCGGCTTCAGTGCGCAGTACGTACAGGGAGTCGGCTCCTTCACCACTCTCGACGAGTTCCTGCGGCTCACCTACGGCGACAAACGCTGGCGATTTTCCACACGCGCCGTGCTCTCCACCTCCGACAACGATTTCACATTCGTCAACAAGGACCGCAAGGAGTTCGTCTACGACGACAACCATACCATAGTCGACTCCTACTACCCCAAGGACCGCAACCGCAACGGCAGCTACTCGGATTTTCATCTTCTGCAACAGGTTTATTTCACTGCCCCGAGGCGCCACAACCTCGGGCTGCAGGTATGGTACACCGGCTCCGTGCGCCATGTGCCACTCAACACCGTCGATTATATCGACTCGCGCAAATTCATAAAGAAACAGCGTGACAACATAATCCGCGCCATAGCGTCGTGGCAGCACACCGCACCGGGGATGACTTTTTCGGCAAGAGGCGGTTACACCCACCAGTGGAACGCATACGACTACGCGGTGGAACGCAGCGAGGGGGTGATGAACCGGTCGACCACGGCACGCACCAAGACAGATACATTCTACGGCGACGGCGAATGGGGCTGGACTCCGGTAGAGAACATGTTCCTGTCGGCCACACTGACCGTGAAGCATGACCATGTGGCCACCGTCGACCGCGCGGCACTCTCAGGCGTCAACAGTTACGACAAGAGCCGGTGCGACATAGGCGCAGCAATATCCGCGCGGTGGCAGGCCACGCAACGCCTCGGACTGTCGGCGGTCGTGCGTCAGGACATAGCCGGGAGCGATGCCGACGCCCCTACCCCTGCCATATTCGCCGACTACGTCGTATACCGTCCTGCCAATTTAACGATAAAGGGGTCGGTTGCCCGCAACCATCACTATGCGTCGCTCAACGACCTGTATTTCCTCCCCGGAGGCAATCCCGACCTCAAGGCCGAGCATGGCTGGAGCTACGATGTAGGCGCCTCAGCCGACCGAATGATAGGGTCACGGACGAGCATCTCGGCTTCGGTCAACTGGTATGACTCCTACATCAACGACTGGATACTGTGGCTGCCGACCAACAAGGGATTTTTCCAGGCCCGCAACATACGCAACGTGCATGCCTGCGGCATCGAGGCAAATGCCGGAATCGCCTCGCGCCTGAACCGCGACTGGACCCTCGACATCAATGCCAACGCTACATGGACTTCGTCGGTCAACAACAGCGCCCCGGTATCGCCCGACGACAAATCCACAGGCAAGCAGCTCCCCTACGTGCCAAAAATGTCGGCGGCATTGACATGCTCCGCATCATGGCGCCAGTGGACATTGCAATACAAGTGGTGCTATTTCATGAGCAACCTCTCGATAGAACGACGCATTCCGCTGCATACGTTCCACCTGTCGGCCAAACTCGCGGTCAACAACCTCTTCAACGCCGACTATCAGACCATAATGTCACACCCCATGCCCGGTATCAACTTCGAGGTATTCCTGTCGGTCACGATATAGGGGGCAGCATCTTCTGATGTCCGGACAAAAAAACTTTTCACTCACGAAAATATAAAGCGGTCTTTCGCTGTGTTATGGCGAAAGCCCGCTTTATATTTGCAGCAATTTAAATAGACGATGAAATTGCTGAACTCAAAATTCCGGCTAACAAAGGTAATATTTCAAAAAAATTCGTAATTTTGCTCTTAGTCAAGAGTGACAACAAACAAAAAGAATGAAAAGTGCTTCAAACTTGAAGAATCGCCAACTCTGTAAAAGTACATCGAAGCATAGCTTGAATAGCTCATATAATCATGTGGGCTGTTCATCTGTGTGTATGTACAAGCGTTTGGCGATGCTTTCAAGTTTGCACGGATGGCAGCCCACTTTTCCATATAATTCCATGAAAATCTCCAATATTCGGCTGCCTGCGGAGGAAATAACAATTATATTATGGTGAATAAAGAAGTCAATACTGCAAAGGCATTCTGGAGAGTATTTATAGTATTTTTTGTAGTCTCTATGATTTTTTCATTAGTGATGGCAAAAGATGCAGAAATGACCTTTAATAAGTTAATTAGCCTAATACTTTTGGTTGTAGCATGGAGTTTTATAATGGGCACTTTTGCGTCTTTGATTACCTGGATTTCAAAGCGCAAGCAAAAGCTGGAAGATAAAGATGAAATTAATGAATTAATGCGACAATATCTTGAAAAAAAGTTACGTGAAGATATTGGCAAGCAATCAATAAAAGAAAGCAGTACAAAAGAGCGACCTTATATGGAATTAGAAAGAGAGTACAACAGAAATAAACCGCTCCAAAAGGATGAGCATAAAAACTATTCAGGCACACGTCCACACGGGACAGTAAACGACATGTATAAGAATAGGTTTAATATAAAATAACTGGTCTTCAACAAAAATAAACTTATGTGATTAATTACCGTTACATAAATTAACCTCCGAGCAATAGTTCCGATATCAGCTTATGCAGATTTCGCATAGTTATAACTAAAATTAAAAAAACAATATCATGAATGATAACAAACTTACAATTGCTACTATCCAGCAGATTTTAGCCAGACGTAACGAAGAATTTGACAAAAGCAATTCTATCAAACTTGTCCGACATGCCGATACACGAAAACCGGACGAGAGGCCAATAACTGTAAACGGACTTCCATTCAAAGGTTCCTTACTTGAACTTTACCGTTACGATATTGAAACTTTTAAAGACTATCAGTGCCGCCAAAGAGAGGGGACGTTTGATAAAACTGATTTTTTAGTTGTTTTCGTAGGCGAAAGTGGTACGCGTGCAAGATTTATTGCCGTATACAAAGTTGGTGAATCCAGACCTAATCCGAATGTCAAAGGAGAAGTCATAATTAACCTGCAAGAAGTTGACGAATTTAAATTTCTATCCAGACGAATAGTAATCGACTGGGGAAAATCAACAGTCAGCTGGCATCAGGATTTTCGTAAACAAATAAAACCTGTCATCCGCATTGATGAGGGATTTGAGGACGAAAACGGCGTACCGCGTTTTATTTCTTATGCCGACACAATACTGTCGTTTGACGAACTTAAAGCCATTTTTATCAATGAAGATGAAGAGTGGAAAAACAAGCTGCAGGCTGTTAATGGAATATACATGATTGTAGATAAGTTGACGGGCAAACAATACGTAGGCAGCACATACGGCAGTAAGGGAATATGGGGAAGATGGCAATGCTATTTTTTAACCAAAGGACATGGGGGAAATAAAGATTTAGAAGATCTGATTTCCAAAGACCCTGATTATGCCGTTCATTTCCAATGGGTCATACTCGAAACAATGTCGATAAGAATATCTGAAGACGAAGCTATTACACGCGAGAATCTATATAAAGATAAATTCTTAACACGAACGTTCGGATACAATCGTAATTAGATATGGGAACCGGAAGGAAGCAGGGGGAAGTGTTCAGGCGGTATCTATGGCTGTATGAGATGATTGCGTCACGAGGGCCTGTAAGTTTTCAGGAGATCTCGCGAACATGGGAATCGGCTACTATCAATGAGGATAAAGCAGGGTTGCCGCACAAGACTTTTGAAAATCACAGGGAGGCAATCGAGACTCTGTTTGATGTCAAGATCGTCTGCGATCGTGCCTCTAATCAGTATTACGTAGATAATGACGGCAACGCCCTTTCCCGTGAGGCGGTGTCACTGCTTGACAATGCCTTGTTCCTAAACAATATCGCTTCCAAAGCCGGATTACGCGAGCGCATATCTGTGGAGACTGCCCCGAATGCCTCGCAATATATGCGTGATATCATTAATGCTATCGAGGAGGAGAGGAAACTGTCATTACTTTACAGGCACAATTATGACCGCAATCGGGAAGAAACTGTATCTGTCACACCAATAGGGTTGAAAATGTTTCGGCAGCGATGGTATCTGATTGCCGAGAAACCTGACGGAGAGCCATACTCCTACCCTTTCGACAGAATAGTACGTCTGAGCGTAGGAGATAAGACCGTGCCGTCAAGCTTCGACATCAGCGATTTATTCCATAACTGCTACGGTATCATACGTGAGCCGTGGACAGAACCGGAGGAAGTGCTTCTTAAGATTCAATCGGAAGAGGCAAACTATATCGAGGCACTTCCGCTGCACCAGTCGCAGCAAGTAATCGAAAAGGATGACGGCTACACTCTATTTTCACTGACGGTGTATCCCACGCATGATTTCATCATGGAACTGCTTTCACACGGCGATAAGCTGGAGGTACTTGCCCCTCAGTCGCTCCGCAACGAAATCAAAGGAATTATTTTCAACATGCATAAACTATACAAATGATATGACGAAAGAAGATTATTACAATATTTGCGGACGAGATGGAGATTTAAATATTCCAAGAACTTACCGTACTTACTTTGACCGTCTTTGCCACGAATACAGTTGTTATCCCGTCAAGCAAAAAAAATGTCGGTTGCGCTCACCGGCAACGTGTCATGGCGCCTGTGGACATTGCAATACAAATGGTGCTACTACTCGAAACGTTACACCATGACCTCCAACGAGGAAACAATCTCCGGCTCACTCCCGCGCTATTTCATGAGCAACCTCTCGATAGAACGAAAACTCGCGGTCAACAACCTCTTCAACGCCGACTACCAGACCATAATGTCACACCCCATGCCCGGTATCAACTTCGAGTTTTTCCTCTCGGTCGAAATCTGACGTATAAGTATAAACGAATTTATAGCTACGCTATTCATAGCCAAGCCAATAGTTTAATGCGTTGACTGAGTTGAGTGGGGCGGGGGCGTCTCGCCCCCGTGGTATTATTTCTATACACTGAAAGTTACCACGGGGGCGAGGATTAAGTTTTTTGCGGTTATATAACGGTCTGCCGGTCAGTCGGCGAGGGCGGCGCGGAAGCGGGCAAGGAATTCGTCGGCCTGGGCGCGTGTGAGGCAGAGCGGCGGGAGGAGGCGGATAGTGTTGGTGCCGGATGCGCCTGTGAATACATGCTGCTCGAAAATGAGTTTCTTACGGAGTTCCTTTACGGGTTGCTCCATCTCTATGCCTATCATCAGGCCGCGGCCGCGTACTTCCTTGATGCCGGGGATTTCTTTCAGTTTTTCAATGAGATAAGCTCCGACTTCAGCGGCATTATCTACAAGATGCTCCTCTTTCATCACCTCAAGAACGGCAATAGCGGCGGCGCAGGCGAGATGGTTGCCTCCGAATGTCGTGCCGAGCTGGCCATAGACCGGCGCAAATTTCGGCGATATAAGGACTGCTCCCATCGGGAAACCGTTGGCTATGCCTTTGGCTACGGTAATCATATCGGGACGTATACCTGCCCACTGATGGGCGAAGAAGCGGCCCGAACGACCATAGCCCGACTGTATTTCGTCAAGAATCAGCACTACGCCTGCATCCTCGGTGAGGCGGCGGAGCTCGCACAGGAAGTTGTCGTCTGGTATGCGTATGCCGCCGACACCCTGAATACCTTCGATTATGACTGCGGCAACATCGCCCTTTTCAATTTCGGCCTTAACGGCGTCGATGTCGTTGAGAGGAACGAAAGTTACATGGCCATTGTCGTTGAGAGGTGCCACTATCTTGGGATTGTCGGTAGCCTCGACAGCAGCCGACGTACGGCCGTGGAATGCTTTGCCGAAGGCTATGACGCGCTTGCGACCGGTAGCGAACGATGCGAGTTTGAGCGCGTTCTCGTTGGCCTCCGCACCCGAATTGATAAGAAAAAGCTGATAGTCGTCGTATCCCGAAGCCTTGCCGAGCTTTTCGGCAAGACGGCGCTGCAACGAATTCTGTACGGAATTGGAATAGAACACCAGTTTGGCAGCCTGGTCGGCAAGCGCCTTGAGATAGTGCGGGTGGGAATGTCCTATCGAAATTACCGCATGGCCTCCGTAGAGATCGAGATATTCCTGACCGTCGGCGTCGTAGGTATGACAGCCTGCGCCTTTTACTATTTCCACATCATAGAGCGGATAGACATCAAACAACTTCATAATCTTCGTTTCAGTTAAATATATAATTAAATATATAATGCAAAAGCCGAAATGTCAGATATTCTGCATTTCGGCTTACAAAGTTACAGCAATAAGTTCATATTATGAAACTTTATGCGGCCATTTTATATTTTTTTGAGAAATCAGAGGTTGAGTGTCAATCCGATTGACGGACAGAACGCATGCACGGAATAATCGGCTTCGAATTTACGTTCGCCGAGTATGAAATCCTTGTACGTGCAGCTGCGGTTGTCAGCACCGAGACCGGCCACGTAGAGCAATCCGAGGTCGATTGAAAGCATATCGACAGGACGGAATGAAAAGCCTACCGACGGCTCTATTTTTGTCATACCCGGAGTCTCGGGATTGTAATGGTTCTTATCGACCGGAGTCGTATCGAGCATCAGGCCAGCACGAAGGTCGAAACGGTTTGTGAGACTGTACTGCGCGCCGAGATGGAATGTCCATGAATCATGATAGTTCTTTGGAATATTCTGGTCGAAACGCGAAAGGTCAGGGTTAAGAAACTCGATATCAAGCTGTTTGTAGGCGCTCCATTGTGTAAACTGGACATCGAATGCAATCACAAGCGGCTTTATGGGACGATAGCTGACGCCGGCATTATAAACAGCCGCGCAGGGCATCTTGGCAGAAAACTCGGCGCTGTTGATAAGGCCGAGAGTCGGTTCGAGCACACTTTCAATCTCCCTGGAAGCGTAGCGCACCGATGCTTCGCCCGCCTTGACGCGCATCATCATCTCCTGACGGAAGTTGGCGCCTACGGTCCATTGGTCGTTGATGTCGTACATCACGCCTACGTTGATTCCGAGACGAGGATGAGCATTGCCTTTCAGGTTGACACTCGCCGGGACTGTGCTCCCGATAGAAGGATAGCCGGGCACGACCTGCTGCATCATGGCGTCGAAGCCCTGAGGCGAAACAAGTCCTTTGTTAAGGTCGACAGTGCCCCATGTAATCATAAGACCTGCACCGACACTGAGTTTCGGTGTTATTTTCCATGCGATGGTAGGCTGGATGGTGAATGTCTTGAGGCTTACCGACTGATTGAGGTCGGCGCCGGGCCAGTTGTCGGTCCAGTTGATGGATGAACCGTAGGGAGTATAGAAAGCGACACCGGCCTTGAGATTGTCGTAGATGGAAAATCCGACATTGATACTCATCGGTGTAGCGGCCTTGTTGTCGGTGGTGTAGGAAGCACCGTCATTCAACGTGGCTTTAGCCGTTGCGAATATAGGCGACACACTTGCCGAGAGTTCAAAAGGCTTGTCGAGCCATCCCATACCTGCCGGATTGAAAATCTGGCTTTCGGCACCGAGATGGAGCGCAGTACCGGTATGTCCCATACCGTTCTGTTTGGCACTGAGGGTGTTGATCTGGTAACCTTCGGCTGATACAGCCATCGGAGACAGCGCTGCAATGAGTGCAGCAACGATTGTTTTCTTCATCATTAATTTCAATTTACTGCTCGGGTAATTTCCTGTTTAAATAGCTTGTGTTTGAAAGTCCATACATGAAAAACAGGAAAAACGAAACAAAATTTCCGACAAAGGTAACATTTTTTTTGCAATCTGCAATAAGAGGGTAAATGCAAAAAATCGGTTGTTAAAATTCCGACAGCGGAGAGCCGGAGGCTCGAGGGTGTGCTTAACCGGGGTTCGGGCCGCAGCTGTATCATATAGACAAGCCCGGGACGGGCGAACTGTGGTATAAGTACTGATTGAACCACAGACCGCCCGTCCCGGGCTTATGCTCTGTTTGTATTGCATTTTGCCCCGGTCTGCGCCCGCTCCGCGTTCTCCGAGCCGGGGTTAATAACAATCCACGAGCCTCCGGCCCTCCGATTATGCTCCTGAAAAAGATTTGGGAGGTTGGGCATTTCGCGCGATGATTTTTATTCGTATTGCTTTTTAACATTTCAACCGGGTTTTGCAGCTGACCCCAATAAGATACCACTGCGTGTCGGCTTAATGATACATAAAATGCGAAATCCGACGACTCTCACGAGCCACCGGATCCCTAACCTATGATTCACTTTTGTTGCTTCTAATTTTATTATATCAAATCTATCGTGGATTCGGTAGATTACGATTCTCTCCGCCACCTACGGCCAAGCAAGGATATGAAAATAAAAACCAAACTTGACAAGAGTGGGTTAAGAACCTGAATTGTGTACGACCGTGGCGCAAAAGGCATGCAGTTGCAGCCATTAAGTCTTACTTAATTTATAATGCTATGAGATTAATTCCGATAAAACAGTGATAATAAATGAATTAGATTTAAAAATGCCGATAGGCATAAGTTAGATATAGGTAATTCGGAGGTATTACAATGCAAAAATAATAAATAATCTTATATTTTCACAAAAATCAACTATTTTTTTACATATTTTTTAATTAGGCGTTAATCTGCCGTTTTTCCGCCATTATTAAAAACTTTTTAAGGGGATATAATTGTTATAAAAGCGTATCAGAGAAAATATACTTACACATTCAGAACTTACAAAACAATTTTAACTATTAACTAAACTGAGAGATTATGAAAAAATTTCTACTTGCTATGCTTGCATTAGTGGCACTTGCAGTGCCCGCCAAGGCGCAGAAGACAGAACTGACAGTTTCTTACGGAGGCTATACGCTGATGGACGCATGTGACTATCACGACGGCTGGCACGGAGTGAACAACGCATGGGGTGCGGTCAATTTCGGCATCAACTTCAAGGTTGCGCCCAAATTCTGGGTCGGTCCGTCATATACATTCTCAAGCGCGACTACAAAAGGTGGCCCCGAGCATTCATCGGTAGCATACCACGTAATCATGCTTAACGGCCGTTACGAATACTATCGCAACAGCCTGCTCAAGCTCTACGGGCACCTCGGTATCGGCGCCGACATATCGCACATGATGCCAAAACACGACGACTCGTACAACAAGGGATATTTCGCCATGCAGATCACTCCGCTCGGCGTTGACGTCGACCTGTCGCGCGACTTCGCACTGTTCGGTGAAGTCGGGTTCGGAGCCCAGGGCCTGATACAGGTCGGATTCAAGCTCAAATTATAAGAGGGTGTCTCATAACAAAAGTTAAACACTGAGTGATGTATCTTTTAGATAAATTTTTGTTTTTGAGGAGGGAGCATAGCGAGCTATGTGACCGAAATATTAAAAACATATAAATTTATAATATGACATAAGATATAAAATCACCTTTTCTATCGAAAATTTTGAGCGTCTTTGACGCTTCGTCTCAGTCACATAGCTCGCTATGCTCCTTCGGCTCAACGCCAAATACATCTCAAAATTTTCGACTCAGTGTTTAACTTTTGTTATGAGACACCCTCTAAAGCAAGTATACGGCACAACAGCTTTATTTACATATCTGTCGGGACGGAAATGCGGCGACGTATTTCCGTCCTTTGTTTTTGCTTGTCAAATACACATTGTATCCGGCGGATTTTTCGTATCTTTGCGGCATATACATTATAATATAAATATATAATATAGCTCTACCCTATCTATTGCCGGGCATCCGGCTACGGATTTATGAATATAAATAAGACATCAGCAACTTTCTTGTGCGCGGTAATGCTTGTTACCGCAATGTGCGTGGCTGCCGTGGGATGCGGCGGCAAAAACGACACGACCGCCATATATGACACCACGGTCTACACCCCGGAATATGCCAAAGGATTCACCATCGTATGCGACAACGACTCGGTACCGGCCGTAATGATAAACAATCCATGGCAGGGAGCCGACAGTGTCAGTATGTGTTACCGCGTTGAAAAGCCGGCAGAAAGGATTGTAGCGATGTCGTCGACCTTTGTGGCAATGCTCGAAAGCCTCGGCGCCGTCGACAGGATAGTCGGAGTGTCGGGTCTCGGATACATATCGAGCGAAGCCCTTCGCAGCCGCGGCGACAAAGTAGCCGACGTGGGCTACGACACCAATGTGGATTATGAGAAATTGGTGATGCTTGACCCCGACATCGTGCTGCTCTACGGAGTGAACGGTCCCAGCCCGATAGAAAATAAACTCAGGGAACTTGCCATACCGTATATCTACATAGGCGATTATCTCGAGGAGTCGCCGTTGGGCAAAACGGAGTGGGTGGTCGCAATAGGTGAAATCATAGGAAAGCGGAAGGAGAGCGAAGATATTTTCACCGGAATAGCCGAACGGTACAATACACGCAAAGAGCGTTACAGCAAAAGCACAGTCCGGCCTAAGGTGATGATTAACGCGCCCTACAACGACAGCTGGTGGATGCCGTCGACAAGCAACTACATGGCTCAGCTCATTGCCGATGCCGGTGGCGACTATATATATAAGGAAAATACGGGCAACGCATCGAAGGCCATCGACATCGAGGAAGCCTACATGCTGATGAGCGACGCCGACGTGTGGATAAATCCGGGACAGGCTTTCACTAAAGCCGAGGTGGCGGCAATGGCGCCGCGGCTGACCGACACACGCGTATTCACCGGCGGCGAAGTCTACAACAACAACCGCCGCAGCTCTCCTGCCGGAGGAAACGATTTCTACGAGTCGGGGGTGATGCATCCCGACGTGATACTCGATGATTTAAACCGCGTGTTCCACCCCGAAAGGTCAGACAGCTATCAGCCCGTATATTACCGCAGACTGCAATGAGAAGCCGCACTACCATAATTTTTGTCGTCCTGGCGGCGCTGACAGCATTGCTGCTGCTCGTCGACATCGGCGCCGGCTCGGTGAAACTGAGCATAGGCGAGGTCGCTGACGCCCTGCTTGGACGCGGCGACAATCCCGCTACGACCAAAATCGTAGTCGACATAAGGCTCACAAAGGGCATCGTGGCAATCATTGCGGGCATAGCCCTGTCGGTGAGCGGCCTGCAGATGCAGACACTGTTCCGCAATCCCCTCGCGGGGCCATACGTGCTCGGTGTCAGTTCGGGAGCGTCACTGGCCGTAGCGCTGTTCATACTTGGCGCGCCGCTTACGGGCGGCCTGTCGGCAACGGCGGCATCGCTGGGTATGACCGGCGCGGCACTTGTAGGGTCGGCGGTCGTGCTCGCACTCATCGCCGTGGCCGGACGCCGCTTAAAGGATATAATGGTGGTGCTGATACTCGGCATGATGGTATCGTCGGCCATAAGCGCCATAGTGCAGATATTGCAGTATATGAGTTCCGACGAGGCGCTGAAATCGTTCGTGATATGGACGATGGGGTCATTGGGCAACGTGACATCGGACCAGTTGCCCATACTCGCCGTGACAGTCGCCGTGGGACTGATTCTCGCCGTGGCAACTACCAAATCGCTCAACCTGCTGCTGCTCGGCGAGGAATACGCCGTGACTATGGGGTATGACAACCGCCGCGGACGCACGATGGTACTCATATCGACGGCGCTCCTTGCAGGAAGTGTGACGGCTTTCTGCGGCCCGATAGGATTTGTCGGACTCGCGCTGCCCCACGTGGCGAGAGTGGCATTCGGCACTGCCGACCACCGCGTGCTGATACCGGGTGCGGCTCTTACGGGTGCGGCGGTGATGCTCGGATGCGACATCGTGTCAAAACTTTTCGTAATCCCTGTCAATGCCGTCACTGCGCTTGTCGGCATACCGATAGTGATATGGATTGTATTCAGGAACAGACAGATTGCGGTATGATAGAATTAAGGAACTTAAGCATAGGATACGGCAACCGAGAACTTGTCAGTGACGCTGGCGCAATCTTCGCCCCGGCCTCGCTTACCGCTCTTGCGGGTCGCAACGGCTCGGGGAAGTCGACATTGCTGCGCGCTATCGCCGGACTTGGCAAAATATCCGCCGGAGAAATTATCATCGACGGGAAGACTCGCTTTGCATCGGCAGCTGACAGGGCAAGGTCAATCGCATTTGTCAACACCCAACGTGTCAGGATTGCCAATATGAAGTGCCGCGACCTTGTAGGACTGGGCCGTGCCCCCTATACCGACTGGGCCGGACGTCTTGGACGCCGCGACAGGGAGATTGTGGAAGCAGCCCTCGACACCGTAGGCATGAGCGCATACGCCGACCGCACTCTCGACACTATGAGCGACGGCGAGTGCCAGCGCATCATGATTGCACGCGCCATCGCACAGGATACGCCAAACATACTTCTTGACGAACCGACCTCATTTCTCGACCTGCCCAACCGCTACCAGCTGATGGAACTGCTCGGCACGCTCGCCCACGACCGGGGAAAAACAATATTGCTATCGACCCACGAGCTCGACATAGCCCTCTCGACAGCCGACACCATAGCCCTTATCGACACCCCGCGCCTGATGATGCTCCCTACCGCCGACCCCGCCACACGCACAAAAGTTGCCGCCGCCTTCGGCCTCCCCGGACTCTAAAAAACTATTCGTAGTAAAAAGTCGCAACAAATTGCATGGACGCGATGCACTGCTATTAACTTAAGGGATAACCGCATGGGTCTACTATTAACCGGGGTCGAAGGGACACGTAGTGACCCGTAGGCCCCGGTAGAGGGCATCTGGCAAGAATAAGCCCGGGACGGGCGTTTTGTGGTTATAAACGTGATGACTACCACAAAACGCCCGTCCCGGGCTTAGGAGATGATTACTCATGATTACCCCGGCCTGCGCCCGCTCCGCGGTCTTCGGCCGAGGTTAATAGTAGACCCCCAAGCCTCCGGCTTTCCGATGCGGTTATCCCTTAAGTTAACCGCATTGCATCGCGTACCAACCAGTTCGGTGGTATTTTATATAGTTTTTGAAGTCCCTCAAATACAAATTTGGACTCTTTCCTCCTCTTTATTTTGCGCCAGAGGGAGCGGAAGGGAGTGACGAGCGGACGGAACGGCTGCTTGTCGCCGGGGATGAAGATATTCAGGCCGTGATGATGGCATTTGATGTCCATTATGTCGTCGAGTATCATAGGCTCGCCGTCGATATGTGCGGGACCCTCGTTCGTACGATAAATCACGGCAGCCGGCGCACGCAGCGAGTGGATAAGCGTATTGGAGTCGATATAGCCGGTAAAAAGGTCCATGCCGACCATGGCAGTATCTATCGGCGAACCCTGATGGATTATGATGATGTCGAGCAAGCCGTCGGTTATCGAGGCTTTCGGCGCTATGTAGGCGTTGTTGCCGTACTGCGAGGCGTTGCAGCATGCCACGACAAATGCGCGTTCGGTAAGGATTTTACCGTTGGCCGAGATAGTGTATGTGTCGGGCTTGTAGTGGATATACTGCGTGAGGGCGCTTTTCAGATAGGTAAACATGCCCCGTCGGCTCTGCTTGGCAAAACTGTGGGAGACTGCCGCATCAAATCCGACTCCGAACGTACAGAAAAACGGATGGCTGTTGACAGTGCCGTAGTCGCATTTCGCCACAATGCCGCGGGCCACGACATCGAGGGCGGCGTCGACATTGACCGGAATGCCTATATGTCTGGCGAGCCCGTTGCCCGAGCCGGCCGGAATGATGCCGAACGTGACCGGCGAGCCGCAAAGAGCCTGTGCCGTTTCATTTACGGTGCCGTCGCCACCGGCAGCGAGCACCACATCATACCCCTTGGCGACAGCTTCCGAAGCAAGACGCGTGGCATCGCCGCGGCATGTCGTGAAGCGTACATCAAGATTGTATCCCGCTTCCGACATCGCCTTTTCAACTTTGGCATCGAGGCCGGTCTTCTTGGCGGTACCCGAAATGGGATTTATAATAAGCATTGCGTCAGCCATAGTCACATCATATAGGTTTCCAATTCACAAAAATAAGGAAAATATCATAAAAAAACAATAAATGGGAAAACAATGCGTTTATTAGGATATGAAACGCGTTAATCACATATTGCTGGCAGTGGCGGGAGTGATAGCACTCGTCATGCCGGCATGGCAACAGGCCGGAGCACAGCAGCTCAACGACAAGTTGCTCAACCGACCGTATGCCGACCTGCGCCGGTGGCATCTCGGCTTCTCGGTGGGAGTGCACACACAGGATCTGCGGTTTACTCACAACGGATTCATCACTCCCGAGGGTGAGTCATGGTTCATGGAGCAGCCTTCGTTCCAGCCCGGATTCAATGTCAACGGGCTCTTTGACCTGCGTCTCAACGACTATTTCAACGTGCGTTTCACCCCCGGTCTTTATTTCGGCAACCGTGATTTGCGGTTCAGGGAGACAAATACGGGCGAAGAGCTGAAACAAAGCCTCAAATCGTCGTACCTTGTATTTCCAGTCGATTTGAAATTTTCGGCAATGCGTTACCGCAACCTGCGGCCGTATGTCACGGCAGGCATCATGCCCGCAGTCGACCTGACGCGCAAGAGCGGGGAGTATATAAAACTGAAAAGCAGCGACTTTTACCTCACTTGCGGCTTCGGTTGCGACCTTTATCTCCCCTACTTCAAACTTATTCCCGAGGTGAAATTCTGCTTCGGACTCGTCGACGTGGTCGACCACAAGCGTACCGACCTTACCGATGACCCGGCGAAACAGAAATTCACGCAATCGCTCAAAAAGGCGGTATCCTCGATGGTGGTATTCAGTTTTTATTTCGAATGAAAAGATACATTACGGACATATTGGTGCGCGTGGCCGCGTTGCTGGCAATCTTATTCGCCGGCACGGATGCCAACGCCCAGAGCGACGCGCAATTCTCTCAATATTATCAGATAAAGAACTATTACAACCCGGCAGCCATAGGCACCTCCGACCTGCTCAACATACGCGGCGGAGCACGACTGCAATGGGTGGGCATAGACAATGCGCCCAAATCGTTTGCCGCCACCGCCGAGATGCCGATGAAACTGTTCAAAAAACGTTTCGGCGTGGGACTGCTCATGCAGCAGGAAAGCCTCGGACTGTACAAAAACCTCACTGTCGGCGTGCAGGCCGGCTACAAAATCAAGCTCTTAAAAGGGGAGCTTACGGCGGGTGTGCAGTTGGGATTCATCAACGAGTCGTTCAAAGGCTCGGAAGTGGTGCTCCCCGACGGCGACAACTACCATCAGGGCAACGACGAGGCGATACCGATGAACGACCTCAACGGCAATGCCTTCGACATAGCGGCCGGCGTGTACTACACCCGCGGGATGTGGTGGGGAGGCGTCTCAATGACCCACCTGACACAGCCTGTTATAAGCCTCAAGTCGGACACCGGCGACAACACGTTGGAAAAAAATTACGAATTTCAGGTCGGGCGCACGCTATATTTTATGGCCGGATGCAATATTCAGATAAAAAATACGTTATTTGAAGTGATGCCATCGGTGCTGGTCAAAAGCGATTTCACGTTCACGACAGGCGAGGCCACGGCGCGCGTGCGATACAACAAGTTCCTCACCGCGGGCATAGGCTATCGCTACAACGATGCGGTGACAATAAGCTTAGGCGCCGAGATAAAAGGATTTTATCTCGGTTATGCATACGACTACGCCACGTCGGCAATCGCAAAAGCCTCGTCAGGCAGCCATGAGATATTCGCAGGCTACTCTCTCAAGCTCGATTTCTCGGAAAAAAACAAGAATAAACACAAGAGCATACGCATACTTTAAGACATGAAAAGAACATCTCTTTATCTCCTTCCGATAGCGGCAACGATGCTTACAGCGGCATCCTGCGCCACAGGGTCACGCAACGCCAGCGGCGGTGAAGTCACCGGCGTGGGCGGCATGTCGTGGGCCGAACCGACCCCTTACGGCATGGTACTCGTGTCGCGCGGCTCGATGGAAGTGGGCCCGCAGAAAGCCGACAGCGCGTGGAATCTTCCGGCGTCGGCCCGCGGCATATCAGTCGACGCCTTCTGGATGGACGAGACGGAAATCACCAACTCCAAGTACAAGCAGTTCGTATTCTGGGTGCGCGACTCCATCATCCGCGAGCGTCTCGCCGACCCGGCCTACGGCGGCAACGAAGCTTTCAAGATAGAAGAGGACCGCGAGGGCAACCCGATTACGCCACATCTCAACTGGAACAAGCCCATACCCTGGCGCAATGCCAACGAGGACGAGCAGCGCGCCATCGAGAGCGTGTACCGCACCAACCCCATCACGGGACAGCGCGAACTCGACCCCGAACAGCTCAACTACCGCTACGAGACCTACAACCACACCGAGGCGGCCAAACGCAAGCACCGTCTCGACCCGCGCAAACGCGAATACAACACCGACAAGCCGACGCCAACCGATGTGCCCGTCATATCGAAAGATACCGCCTACATCGACGACGAGGGCGAGATTGTACGCCGCACCATCACCCGCGGCCTTACCGGCGACTTTGACTTCGTCAATACATATATAGTAAATGTATATCCCGACACTACGGCGTGGATCAACGACTTCGACAACGCTTACAACGAACCGTACGTGCGCATGTACTTCTCGCACGGCGGATACAACGACTACCCCGTGGTGGGAGTCAGCTGGGAGCAGGCCAACGCGTTCTGCAACTGGCGCACCGACTACCTCCGCCGCGCTCTCGGACGCGAAGGAGTATACGTAGAGCCCTACCGCCTCCCCACCGAGGCCGAATGGGAATATGCCGCCCGTGCAGGCGTCAACGAGAACATGTATCCATGGGAAGGCGACCTGCCTCTCAGCGAGGACAAAGGATGCTTCTACGCCAACTTCAAGCCCAACGAAGGCAACTACGTGAAGGACGGACAGCTCATCACCTCACGCGTGGGCACTTATTCGCCCAATGACTTCGGTCTATACGACATGGCCGGCAACGTCAGCGAATGGACTTCGACCGCCTACACCGAGAGCGTGTCGAAGCTCACCAACGACCTCAACCCCGAATACCGCTACGACGCGGCTCAGGAGGACCCCTACAAGATGAAGCGCAAGATAGTGCGCGGAGGCTCGTGGAAAGACGTGGCCCACAATATCCGTTCCGACATACGCATGTGGGAGTACCAGAACGAACAGCGCTCCTACATAGGATTCCGCTGCGTGCGTTCGCAGATAGGGTTCGCCAAAGGCAACAAGATAAAGTAACGACATCACAATCATCTACAACCGAGACTACAAAACAATAGATCCGCGATGGGAAAAGTAAAAAGATATAAAAACCGCATAACACGCTTCCTGCAGAGCGACGGAGGCCAACGCTTCTTCAATTTCGCCTATTCGATAGGTGCTGCAATCGTAATCTGGGGCGCCCTGTTCAAGATACTCCACCTGCCCGGAGGCAACTTCCTGCTGTCGCTCGGTATGGGTACGGAGGTGCTGATGTTCATCCTTTCGGCTTTCGACCGTCCGCCGCGCGAATACCACTGGGAAGAAGTGTTTCCCGCATTTGACCCCGACCATCAGGCCGATGAGAAAGAGGGCGAGAATGCCCTCATGGCCGCTCAGGGCGGCGGTAGCGGCACGACAGTCATTGTGACCGGGGGAGGCAACGCCGCAGCCGGCAGCGCACCACGCACCGTAAGCGTAGAGCATGCGAAAGCTGCCGCAGGCATTCCCGGCGACATCAGCCTGACCGAGGAAGACTCGCGCTCGCTGTCGGAGAGCATCGCCAAGATGGCCGCCGCTTCCGACCAGCTCGCCCGCATGGCCGAACTGACATCGGCCACCCAGCAGTATCTCGACCAGATGGCAAGCATTGCCGCCGAGATGGAGCATCTGCGCTCAACCACCGCCGCGCTCAACCAGGTATCCGACGTGCTTCTCGACAGCTACCGCGCCATAACCGAGAACTCCGAGAACATAACCCGCAGCTCGACAGGCTACGTGGAGCAGATGCAGGACCTCAACCGCAATCTCACCGGACTCAACACCATCTACGAGATACAGCTGAAGAGCGTATCGTCGCAGCTTGACTCAATCGACCGTGTGAACCGCGGCATCAAGGACATACGCGACATGTACGAGAAGAGCTCGAGCCAGAGCGCACGCTATGTAGAGGAGACCGAGCGCATGGCCCACTACATGCACCAGCTCAACGCCGTCTACGAGAAAATGCTCACGGCAATGACCGTCAACATGTACCGCCAGCCCATGCCTATGGACAACGCGCCAGTCAACGGTAACAGCGCGCAAGTATAACCCAGGGACAACAGACCCAACGCTAACAAAGAGATTTAAACGGCGGCACGCGCATGTAAAGTGCGCCACGCACCGCCTACGAAACGCAAAATATAACAATGGGAGCATCCAACAAACGACTATCGCCACGCCAGAAGATGATAAACCTCATGTATATTGTCCTGATGGCAATGCTCGCGCTCAACGTGTCGAGCGACGTGCTTGACGGCTTCACGCAGGTGAAGGAAGGATTGGTACGCACCAACGACAACATAGAACAACGCAACGCCTCGATTATCAACGCCCTTGAGGCCTTCAGCCTGCAAAATCCGGAGAAAGGTCTCGCATGGTACAGAAAGGGGCTCGAGGTACGCGAGCAGACCGCCCGCATATACGAACTGGTCGACTCGCTGAAGATACAGATAGTGAAGAAGGCCGACGGCCCCGAGGGCAATGTCGACGACATCGTCAACCGCGAGGACCTCGACGCTGCCGCCGCCGTCATGCTCGAACCCGCCTCGCAGCGCGGCGCCGCCTTGCGCGAGGCCATCGGGACCTACCGCAGCTACATCACGTCGCTGGTGACCGACTCGGTGAAAAGCGCAAGCATAGAGCAGGCATTGTCGACCGCATCCGTACAGCGCAAAGGCGAAATCGGCGAGATGACATGGGAGGAATACAAATTTGAGAACCAGCCTGTAGTGGCAGCGATAGCGTTGCTGACGAAGCTCCAGAACGACATCAAATATTCCGAGGGTGAGGCGCTCCAGACATTGCTCGCCAACGTCGACGCAGGCGATGTGCGCGTGAATGAACTCAACGCATTCGTCATCCCCGACTCTCGCCTCGTAATGCGCGGAGGCAAATACCACGCCAACATCGTGCTTGCCGCCGTCGACACTACACAGCGCCCCAACATCTACATCAACGGACGCAAGCTCGGCGACAACGGCCTCTATGAAGTGGCCGCCAACGCATCGGGCAGCTTCGACTACAAAGGTTATCTCGAAGTGCCCCACGGCGACGGCTCCATGACACGCCACGACTTCTCGTCGTCATACACCGTCATCGAGCCTACGGCCACCGTATCGGCGACAATGATGAACGTGCTCTATGCCGGCATCGACAACCCGATAAGCATATCGGTGCCAGGCGTGACCAATACAGGCGTAACCGCCACAATGACCAACGGCACCCTCACCCGGCGCGGTGACGCATGGGTGGCACACCCCGGCAAAGTGGGCGAAAAGGCCGTAGTGACCGTCATCGCCGACATGAACGGAAAGAAAACCGAAGTATCGCGTACCGAGTTCCGCGTACGCAAGCTCCCCGATCCCACCCCCTTCATAGCCTACAAGGACGGAGAGGGGAACACGGTGCACTACCGCGGCGGAGGCCGTGGCATATCGAAAGCCCTGCTCATGCAGGCACCGGGCATCGAGGCCGCCATCGACGACGACCTGCTCAACATCTCGTTCAAGGTGCTGAGTTTCGAGACCGTGACATTCGACTCGATGGGCAACGCGCTTCCCGAAGTGTCGGACGGCGACAAATTCTCATCGCGACAGAAATCGCAGCTGCAGCGACTTAAACGCGGCAACCGCATCTATGTGACGCGCGTAAAGGCAGTGGGTCCCGACGGTATTACCCGCGAGCTCGCACCGCTTGAAATAATGATAAACTAATCCTGAAACAAAACATCATATCATACAATGAGCGTATTTAAAAGACATATCACAGTTGCAGCCGCCCTGCTGGCGGTGGGAGCCGCAGCTATGGCGCAGGACTCGTCGTCGAGCTCGGTGGTGCGCCGCGGAGGAGCCGACCGCAACCGTAAGGAGCAGACGCAACCGGGAGTCACTGAACGCATGCAGAAATTCTATGAGGAGTCGCCAAAAAGCGACGCCGACATGCAATGGATGCGCGTAATATATCGCGAGCTTGACCTCAGCAAGCCGAAGAATGCCTCGCTCTACTATCCCGAGGATATAATAGACGGTGACAAAAACCTGTTCCGCATCATCATGGAGCAGCTTGCCGACAACCGTATCCCGGCTTACGAGTATCTTGACGGACGCGAGATATTCACCGACCAGTACAAGCTGAAAGTCGGCGACATGCTTGACCGTTTTCATATATATTATACGCCGGCAAAAGGTTCTACCGAGAAAAATCCGCGCTATGTCATTGAGGAGGTCGACGTGCCTACCAACGAGGTGCTGTCGTACTATATCCTCGAGCGCTGGGAATTTGACTCGCGTTCCAACAACATGCGCACACGCGTCGAGGCTATCTGCCCGGTGCTCCACCGTTCGGGCGACTTCGGCGGCGAGGCTATGAAATACCCGATGTTCTGGGTCAGGATGGAAGCGTTGCGCCCCTATCTGTCGCAGCAGTATATCTTCATTGACGACGACAACAACCTCCCCAAATACACTCTCGACGATTTCTTCGCCATGAACATGTATGAGGGCGACATATACAAGACCCGCAATCTGCGTAACCAGTCGATGATGCAGATGTATCCCGACCCCGACGACCTCAAACGCGCCCAGGACAGCATACAGCAGCGTCTCGACTCGTTTGACAAGAAGCTGTGGGTACCCTCGCGCGAGGAGGTCATAGCCGCGCGCGAAGCCCGCGAGGCCGCGGCAGCCGGCGATTCAATCATAATCCCCGACCGCGACACCAAAGCGAAGTCGGCACGTTCGTCGCGCGCACGCAAGGCACCCAAAAAGAAGGAGCCGAAATCAATCAAGCCCAAGAGCAGCAACTCAAGCAATTCGGCCGTGCGTTCGGTGCGCCGCCGCAAGTAATACCGATGCATAATGCGACGACCGGCAGCCATACTCGTTCTTGTATCGATGACAGTGGCATCATACGGTGAATTGCCCGGCTATAAGGAATTGCAGGGCAGCATCCCTACGTCGGACACCGGCGAAATCAGACGCTATTCGGTGCATTCCACCCATCTTGACGCCGACATCATCGTCGATGTATGGACTCCGGAAGGGTATGCTCATGGCGGTGAACACCGCTACCCGGTATTATATGCCCACGACGGACAAAATCTTTTTGACTCTTCATATACTTTTGCGGGAGTTGCCTGGGAGGTCGACAGGACAGCCGGACAACTCGGCAGTGAGAAAGAGATTGTCACACCCATAGTAGTAGGTATAAACAACCGCGGAAGTGACGGACTGCGGGCATGCGATTATTTCCCGGAGAAAGTAATCGATTATATTCCCGCAGCAGACCGCGACAAGACAAAGATATTCGAGACATGCCGAGGGAAATTTCTCGGCGATGAGGAAGCCGCTTTCGTAGCGACAGAACTGAAACCGCTCATAGATTACCTTTATACGACGAACCCGACACAGCCGTACACATTTGCGATGGGTTCGAGTATGGGAGGACTCGCATCGCTCTACCTGCTGTGCGAGTATCCCGATATATTTCATGGAGTAGCATGCATGTCGACCCATTGGGTAGGTTCGCTTGACCTGAATCCCGACTACACGATGAATGACAATCCGGTGTGCGCCAAAGCCATTCTTGCCTACATGGACGCCAATCTGCCCTCCCCCGCCACCCACAAACTGTATCTCGACCAGGGCACTTCGGGGTGGGATGCAATGTACCTGAAATATGAGGCCACTGCAAGGGAAATAGCCGTGAGTCACGGATATTCCGTAGAGGGTGGCACACTCCAGACATACGACGACAAAGGAGCGGGACACAACGAATGGTTCTGGCAGCAGCGTCTGAGCCGTCCGCTCAAGTTTCTGTTTTCAAACAGCTCATTTGAGGATGCCGGCATTGACGCGCCGGTGCTCGACGGGCTGCCTGCGGAAGGTGGCACATACATAAATCTGCACGGCATCAGTTATCCCGAAAACAATCCTGCCGGATTGCTCCCCGGCATTTATCTTCACGGGGGCAAAAAGATACTGGTAAAATAGTGCGGGAATCCACGGTCGGGAATGGATGAGAATCACAGCAAATTGTAGGTACGCGGTTCATCGCTGTTTACTTAAGGGGCATAGATAGGGGCGAGGGCGTCTCGCCCTCGGAGTATTATCTTTACACACTGAAAGTTACCACGGGGGTGAGACGCCCCCGCCCCTATCAACTCAGCGTAAGTTAATCGCGTCAGCACAATTTAGTTGGTACATTTTGAGTTTTGCGCCACCGTCCGTAGTAATTTTTTATGACGGCAAAACCTATTGCGCAAATGCATAACCAATGTGCAAAAGGTTAAGGTTGTGTTAAAGAACATGCTTTTCAGATTTTTTTACTATTTTTGCATAGAAAATCAACTTTAGATATCATTTCTACTATCAGTAATCATCATGGCAAAGATTCACGGAGCCGTTGTAATTGACGAAGAACGCTGCAAGGGATGCGACTTATGTGTGGTGGCGTGCCCGACCAAAGTGTTGCTGCTTAAGGACAAAGAGGTCAATGACCGCGGTTATCATTATGCCTACATGGCAATGCCCGACGCCTGCATAGGGTGCGCGGCGTGTGCCACAGTCTGCCCCGACGCCTGCATAGAAGTCTATCGGGTGGTCGAAAAATAACAATAAAAGAGACAGAAGAATTATGAACGAAGATATAAGGCTGATGAAGGGTAACGAGGCGATAGCACACGCCGCGGTGCGCTACGGCATCGACGGCTATTTCGGCTATCCGATCACCCCTCAGTCAGAAGTGCTCGAGACACTTGAGGCGCTCATGCCGTGGGAGACGACAGGAATGGTCGTGCTCCAGGCGGAGAGCGAGATTTCATCAATCAACATGGTATATGGCGGCGCAGCCACCGGCAAAGCGGTGATGACATCGTCGTCGAGTCCCGGCGTATCGCTCATGCAGGAGGGTATATCATACCTTGCCGCATCGGAGCTTCCGGCGCTGATTGTCAATGTGATGCGCGGCGGTCCCGGCTTAGGCACAATCCACCCCTCGCAAAGTGACTACTTCCAGGCTACCAAAGGTGGCGGCCACGGCGACTACAGGCTCATAGTGCTTGCACCGTCGTCGGTACAGGAGATGGCCGACTTCGTGGGCCTCGGCATGGACCTGGCGTTCAAATACCGCAATCCGGCCATGATACTGGCCGACGGCGTAATAGGCCAGATGATGGAAAAGGTTGTGCTCCCCGAGCAGCGTCCGCGACGCACGGAGGAGGAGATACGCCGCCAGTGTCCGTGGGCGCTGACAGGCAAGACCTCCGACCGCAAACGCAACATCGTGACCTCGCTTGAGCTTGACTCGGCCATAATGGAGAAGAACAACGAGCGTTTCCAGCGCACGTACAAGGAAATCGAGGCCAACGAGGTAAGATACCAGTCATATCATACCGACGATGCCGACTACATCATAGTGGCATTCGGCTCGATGGCGCGTATATGCCTCAAGGCTGTGGAGGAAGCACGTAAAGCCGGCGTGAAAATCGGCATGTTGCGTCCCATCACCCTCTGGCCTTTCCCTTACAAAGCAATCGAGGAGCTGTCGCACCACGTCAAGGGCATACTCGTGGCCGAACTCAATGCCGGCCAGATGATAGAGGACGTGCGCCTCGCAGTGCATGACAGAATACCCGTGGAACATTTCGGGCGCATGGGCGGCATCGTGCCCAACCCCGCCGAAGTGCTCGCAGCATTCACCGACAAGTTCGGTGTGAAATTCAACAATCCAACCGATTAGACATGGAACTGAACCAGATTATAAATCCCGCCAACCGGGTATATAGCCGTCCCGCACTGCTCGACGACAATACCATGCACTACTGCCCGGGCTGCAGCCACGGCGTGGTACACAAAATCATAGCTGAAATCATTGAGGAGACGGGCATGCAGGAGAAGACCATCGGCGTAGCGCCGGTAGGTTGCGCGGTGTTTGCCTACAACTACATAGATGTGGACTGGGTGGAGGCCGCCCACGGACGCGCACCAGCACTCGCCACCGCAATACAGCGACTCAACCCCGACAAACTCGTGTTCACCTACCAGGGCGACGGCGACCTCGCGGCCATAGGCACAGCCGAGACCATACATGCCGCCAACCGAGGCGAGAATATCGCAATCATATTCATCAACAATGCAATCTACGGCATGACCGGCGGCCAGATGGCTCCCACCACCCTCGAAGGGCAGAAAACAGCCACTACGCCCTACGGGCGCCGTGCCGACCTCAACGGCTATCCCCTTGCCATTTCCGACCTGCTGGCCAAACTTGACGGCACATGCTACGTGACACGTCAGGCCGTACACACGGCAGCAGCCGTACGCAAGGCCAAAGCCGCCATAAAGAAAGCATTCCGCAACGCCATCGAGAAGAAAGGCACTTCGGTAGTGGAGATTGTCGGCACATGTTCATCGGGCTGGAAGATGACCCCCGAGGTATCCAACAAATGGATGGAGCAGCACATGTTTGAGAAATATCCTCTCGGCGACCTCAAGGATGCCGAAAATGTAAAGCAAGAATCAAAATGAAGGAAGAAATAGTCATAGCCGGATTTGGAGGACAGGGCGTACTCTCGATGGGCAAAATACTCGCCTATGCGGCATTAATGAACAATCTGGAAGTGACCTGGATGCCGTCGTACGGCCCTGAACAGCGCGGCGGTACGGCCAATGTGACCGTCATACTCAGCGACGAGGAAATATCCTCGCCGATTGTCGACACGTATGACACGGCGGTGATACTCAACCAGCAGAGCCTCGACAAATTCGAGCGCCGCATCAAGCCGGGCGGCACCCTCATCTACGACCCATACGGCATTCATCACAATCCCTCGCGCACCGACATCAATATCGTCAAAGTCAACGCCATGGACGCCTCGATTGAACTCGGCAACGCGAAAGGATACAACATGATACTGCTCGGCGCCCTGCTCAAACTGAAACCTCTGGTTTCGCTCGACGATGTGCTCCGCGGGCTTAAAAAAGCGCTCCCCGAGCGTCACCACCACCTCATACCAGCCAACGAGCAGGCAATACTCAAAGGCATGAGCCTTGTATAATAGCCTGCTAAAAAATTTTATCCACCGTTATCTCATAAACTGATTTGACAAGCATACTGTATATCGCCAGTAGCACAGTCACGCAGAAGCGCATCTGCCCTGCGGTAATATCAATCTGACCTTGCCACATTAGATGAAGGAATTTTTCAAAATACTGCGCCGCTTCGTGCCGCCATACAAGAAGTACCTGATACTCAATATCTTTTTCAATATATTAGCGGCATTCCTCACACTTTTTTCTTTTGCGCTCATTATCCCTATACTTGAGATGCTTTTCCAGGTGAAGGAAGCGCACTATGAATACATGGCTCTCGGAAGCGGAACGCTTAAGGATGTGGTTGTCAACAATTTTTACTACTACGTGCAGGAAGCAATCGCCGACCTCGGACAGTCGAACACGCTTGCGATACTCGCCGTGATGCTCGTGGTGATGACGCTGCTGAAGACCGGCGTCACCTATCTGAGTTCCTACTGCATAATCCCGATGCGCTCGGGCATCGTGCGCGACATACGCAACTATGTCTACGACAAGATTGTGAGGCTCCCCATATCATTCTTCACATCCGAACGCAAAGGCGACGTGATGGCGCGCATGAGCGGTGACGTGGCCGAGATTGAAAGCTCAATCATGGCGTCAATCGACATGTTTTTCAAAAACCCAATCATGATTATCGTGTGCCTTTTCACCATGTGCATGATATCATGGCAGCTGACTGTATTTGTGCTGATACTGTTGCCGATAGCCGGCACCATCATGGGGCGTGTGGGCAAAAAGCTCAAACGCAAGTCGCTTGAAAACCAGAACCAATGGGGTGTGCTGATGTCGAACATCGAGGAGACTCTCGGCGGTCTGCGCATCATAAAGGCATTCAACGCCGAGGATAAGGTCAGAAACCGTTTCCACAAGGAGAACCAGTATCTCTACACTCTCAGCAACAAGGTAGCACGCCGGCAGGCGCTCGCCCACCCCATGAGCGAGTTTCTCGGCACCACGGCCATTGCCATCGTACTGTGGTTCGGCGGCACACTGATACTCAGCGGCGCATCGTCGATGAGCGCATCGTCGTTCATATACTATCTGGTGATTTTCTACAACATCATCAATCCGGCGAAAGAGCTGTCAAAAGCGATGTATTCGATACAGAAGGGTCTGGCATCGATGGAGCGCGTGGACAAAATCCTGTCGGCCGACAATCCTATCAAGGACCCCGAAAAACCGGTGAAAATCAATCACCTCAAAGGCAATGTAAGCTACAGGAACGTAAGTTTCAGCTACGGCAGCAACGAGGTGATACACAATATCGACCTCGACATCCCGGCCGGCTCGACGGTAGCTCTCGTAGGACAGTCGGGCTCGGGCAAATCGACGCTTGCCGACCTTCTGCCGCGTTTCTATGACGTGCAGCAGGGACAGATTACGGTCGACGGTGTCGACATTCGCGACATGAAGGTGTACGACCTGCGCTCGTTCATGGGCAACGTCAACCAGGAGGCCATTCTCTTCAACGATTCTTTCTACAACAACATCACATTCGGGGTGGAAAACGCCACGATGGAGCAGGTGGTCGAAGCCGCAAAAATAGCCAATGCGCATGAATTCATCATCGAGTCGGAAAACGGCTACGATACCAATATCGGCGACCGCGGATGCCGGTTGTCGGGCGGACAGCGCCAGCGCCTGTCGATTGCGCGCGCAATTCTTAAAAATCCCCCCATGCTTATCCTCGACGAGGCCACATCGGCACTCGACTCCGAGAGCGAAAAGGTGGTGCAGGAAGCTCTTGACAGGCTTATGAAGGACCGTACGACACTCGTAATCGCACACCGACTTTCCACCATCTGCAACGCCGACCTGATATGCGTGCTCCATGAAGGACGCATCGTGGAACGCGGCACTCACGACGAGCTTCTTGCCCTCAACGGCTATTACCGACGCCTCGTCGACATGCAGAAATTCTGATACCGGGCGCCCTCTCCGCCATCTTCAGCTAATTGATTCGTGCCAAAATCATTTTTGCCATTGCCAGCGTTATAGAATAAATCTATAACTTTTTTCGATGGCATGCTTGACTCATTGGCCGACATATTGAGGGACTACCCTACCATAGCGCTGTTTTTTACGGTCGGTGCGGGATTTCTGATAGGCAAAATACGTATCGGCAATTTCTCCATAGGCAGCGTCACGGCTGTGCTGCTCGTAGGCGTGGCCATAGGCCAGCTCAACATACAGATGTCGGGCCCCATAAAGATGTTTTTCTTCATGCTGTTCCTCTTTTCGATAGGCTACAGCGTCGGTCCCGATTTTTTCAAGTCGCTCCGTGGCCAGGGGGCAAAGCAGGCCCTGTTCGCCGTATTGATGAGTTGTACATGTTTCGGCACCATATTCGTTATCGCGCACATAATGGGCTATTCCAAAGGCGAGAGCGTAGGACTGTTTTCGGGGTCGCAGACATGCTCGGCACTATTGGGCGTCGGCAGCGAGGTAATATCGCGTCTCGACCTGCCGGAAAGCGTCAGGAACGAACAGCTCAACATCATACCCGTATGCTATGCCGTGACCTATATATTCGGCACACTCGGCACGGTAATCATACTCGGCAATTTCGGCCCTCGCCTGCTTGGCGGCCTCTCCAAAGTGCGCCATCAGACAGCACAGCTCGAACGCATGCTCAACAACACCGGCTCAGCCGACAAGGACCCGGCGCGTATCACGGCGCTCCGCGCTGTCGTTTACCGCGTCTATACGGCCGACTCCACGTTTTTCGACACACCCCGCACTGTAAAGGAAGTGGAACAGTATCTCCGGAATAATTACCGTGAGGTCTATGTCGACAGGCTCCGCCATGGCGACGACATCTCGGCTCCGCGATTTGATGTGGAGATTGCGAAAGGCGACAGGATAGTGGTGTGCGGGCGCCGGGAGGCTGTCATCGGCATCGACGCACTTATCGGCACCGAGAGCGATGACCCCACGCTCCTCTCCTATCAGCTTGAGCGTGTAAGCATTGTGGTGACCGGGAAAGAGTTCATTGGCAAGACATTGTCGACGATACGGCGCAACAAATATATGCGCGGCGTCGTGATACGCGACGCTGTGCGTGACGGCGAGTTCCTCGACATCAATCTTGATACGGAATTCCGCCGCGGCGACCGCATAACAGTTGTCGGACAGCCGCAGCGAGTCAAGACGGCCGGACGCCATATCGGCCATATCGACCGTCCGAGCGTATCGAGCGACCTTATGTTCGTCGGACTCGCCATAGCCATCGGCGGTGTGCTCGGAGCCATGAGCATCTGGATAGGAGGCGTGCCGGTGAGCCTCGGCACAAGCGGAGGCGCGCTCGTGGCCGGTCTTGTATTCGGATGGCTGCGGGCCCTGCGTCCAACTTTCGGCCATATATCGCCCGGAGCGCTGTGGATTATGAATAATCTTGGACTTAACGTATTTATAGCCGTCATCGGCATCGAGGCCGCGCCGACATTCGTGGCGGGGATAAAGTCAGTGGGGCCGATGCTGCTTGTGGCAGGCGCCGTCGGCACCACCATACCACTGCTTGTCGGATTATGGCTCGGTCACAAAGTATTCAGATTCAACCCGGCCATCACTCTCGGCTGCTGTGCCGGCACGCGAACCTGCACCGCATCGCTCGGTGCCGTACAGAACGCCATAGGCAGCACCATCCCCGCCATAGGCTATGCAGTGACCTACGCCGTAAGCAACATCCTCCTCGTGATATGGGGATTACTGACCGTCATCCTCGTATAACGGCAATCCGGTATCAATCGTTAATATGAGCCATCCGCACAAGCCAATACGGTTAATCTCCCGAAGGATAAGACCTCTCGATTTTATAATGGATATCGAGATTGGAAAGATAACTTAAAATTTCGTGGTAAATATAAAACACCTCACGCTCGTCCCAGCATTCAATCGCGTTGTGACTGCCGGAACCATCGCCAAATTCTTCAGCAAATTTTTCAGGAAGTTTCGTAAGGCGCGTATGCAATCGGTCAAGAAGTTTGTCGATACCTTTTTGGCCTATGACAATACGTTTTTTGTGTTGACGGTAATCGGAACCGTCGCCCATGCTGTCAAAATTCAGCTCTACAACAAAGTCTTTATTGTCATTGAATCCTGCGCTCAACGATGCCCACGGCTCTAAATCATCATGTACAGCAATGATAATTTCTTCCAGTACAAGTCCCTCCATAACATTCATAATTTATATATTATCAATTTGCGCGGTCTGTCTTGGCTTGACGGTCATGGCGGTGGCTTCATAGAGCATGTAGAGGGGTACGAATACCACGAACAGGGTGAAGGGGTCGCCGGTCGGGGTTATCAGGGCCGCGAGTATAAGCAGGGCGACAATTGCATGGCGGCGGTATTTGCCGAAGAAATCGCGCGTAAGCAGCCCCATCTTGCCCAACAGCCAGCCTAACAGCGGCATCTCGAATACAAGCCCCATCACAAGGATTATCACGGTAAAATTGTCCATATAGGAGTCAATCGTGATAGTGTTGGGAATGATGTCGCTCAACTGGTAGGTGGCGAGGAAACGCAATGTCAGCGGGAAAATAAGGAAATAGCCGACAGCCACTCCGAGGTAGAACATCAGGTTGCCTGCCAAAAATGCCCTTACGGCATGCTCGCGCTCGCGAGGGTAAAGTCCCGGACGCACGAACCGCCACAACAGGTATATCACTATAGGAAAACCTACCACGAGCGCCATCTCGAACGATGTGGACAGGTGTATCGACAGCTGCGACGCCAGCCGTGTATTGATAAGCGACATTTCAAACGGTTGGTCAGGCGTGCTCCCGGCAATCGCGTCAAACAGCCGGTAGAGCGGGAAATCGCCATGGCACGGCGCCAGTATCACGGCATCGAATATCTGCGGCATGAACACGAAAAAGAGCACCGACAGCACTATGATAAGTGCCCCGATGCGGAACAACACTCCCCTGAGCACATCGAAATGCGCCCAAAAAGGCATCGAATCACTATCTTCAGATGTTGCCACTTATCGTTTTGAAAAAAAAGTTTTGCAGGGACACCTGATCCGTACGTCCTAATATTTCCGGATATCAACTAAAAAGTAGCGGACGCACAGACCGGTTTGCCCCTGCAAAACGAAAGAGTTTATTGCTTGTCAGTTTTGTCGGAGTGCTTGTCGTCAATTTCGTCGGCCACATCGTTGAGCCCAGCCTTGAAGCTCTTGATGCCTTTTCCCATCGAACGCATGAGTTCGGGTATCTTTTTACCGCCGAAAAGCAGCAGAATCACCACTAATATTATTATCCATTCCCAACCGCGAAGGTTGCCTAAAAATGCTGTAATCATCAGTGTATCGTTGTTATTTTGTTACCTTACCGCAAAAATAATAAAAAAATTCCTCCCATGCAATCCGGTACTACGGATTGAGGAGATCGGGATTGTAATAATCGAACACGTCGCGGGCGAGTTCGAGCGCATGACGCGCACCGCTGTCTGGATTGATTGACACGGCAGTCTCGAAGTCGGTCACCGCCGCCGAATAATTCTGAAGCCGCCACGACAATTTGCCGCGCACGAAGTAAGCCTCATCGTCGCGTGTATTCTCATGCAGATACAAATCGATTGCTACGACGGCCTCGTCGAAACGATTTTCATCAATTAATTGTTGGATATTTGGTAAAGAGGTCATCAAGTATTAATTTTACACGAAAATACAAAAAGTAAAACTATTATGCCAAAGTTTTTTAGTTTTCTAACATTATTTATAGCATTATCGGTATTTCCGACCCGCGGAGCCGACCCGACCACCACAAACTACAGCTACGAGGATTGCCTCGGCTCATGGCTGCCCTATCCTACCCCGACTGCCGCAATTGAGACCCCCGACACGCTGACGGCAGTATTCATCAACCACGTGGGGCGCCACGGCGCGCGTTTCCCGTCGTCGCCCAACTCCACCTTTGCACTGCGCCGTGCCCTGGAGCGTGCCGATTCGCTCGGCACCATCACGCCTGCGGGCAAACAGCTGCTCGGCCTGACACGCTACGTGGCACAACGCGCGCATAACTACTGGGGCGCCCTCGACTCGCTCGGCATGGCCGAACAACGCGGCATCGCCTCGCGTATGTTCATCAGTTATCCCGAACTTTTCATCGACGGCAACGTCACGGCCATATCATCCTACTCGCCGCGCTGCGTCATGTCGATGTATTCATTCACCCACCAGCTCGACCGCCTCAACAACAAAGTGGAGATAATCACTTCTGCCGGGCGTCAGAACTCTCAGCTGATGCGTCCGTTCGACCTCAACAAAGACTACCTCGACTTCATGCGGTCAAAAGTGTGGGAAACGCCCTGGAGCGACTATGCCGACACCCGTATCACGGCAACCCCGCTCCGCAACGTGCTCGGCAAGGACTATCCGCTCACGCTGTCGGAAACACGCAGCCTCGCACTCGACGAATATCATTTTCTCGGCGGACTCGCTGCCATGGGTATAGACGTTGACCTGAGCAGGTTCCTGTCGCTTGACGAAATCAACGCACTGTGGAGCGTGTACAATCTGCGCCAGTACCTGCAGCGCACGGCATCGGTGCTTTCGACAGCTCCGGCCGACATTGCATCGCCCCTTGTGCTTGACCTGATACGTACTACCGACGAAGCTGTCGCCGGCAATTCCGACGCTACCGTACGTCTGCGTTTCGGTCACGCCGAGACGCTGCTGCCGCTATTCTCGTTGCTGCGTCTGCGCGGGGCCTACTATCTGACAAACTATTACGACACCGTGGGACAGCATTTCAAAAACTTTGACATCGTGCCAATGGCCGCCAATCTGCAGATGGTACTGTTCAAATCGCAGCGCGGACGCTACTACGTGCGCTTCGACCTCAACGAGCGTCCGATACCGCTCCTGCCAAACGACGACCGCATCTATCTCCCCTGGGGCGAGGCCCGCGACTACATGGTACGCTGCCTCCCGCTTTACGACCAGCCGTAATCGGGATGTGCACTCAAGAACCGTGGATATTTGTAGGGACGCACGGCTCGTGCGTCCGAAAATCAACTGATTATCAGGCTTTATCGTGGACGCACAGACCGTGCGTCCCTACATTTTAGCCGAAATTTACAGTTATACGGTACACTCAAAAAACTTTTTTACCTCGTGAACGTTATAGTAGCATGAGAGGGAAATTACTTTTAATCGTTTCTGCTGTGGCAGCCCTTCACGTTTCGGCTGCCAACAGCTTTTTTAATGAGGACGGCACAACGGACACGACCGCGGGTACGGACGGAAACGGACGTATCGAATCGGTTCAAGCATTAGCCGAACGTCTCGGACAGGTGCGCCGTTATGATGCCTCGGCCGTATATAGCGTGCTCCTCCCGTCGGCCGAAAATGCAATCACATATAACATAAACCTACAGTCGGAAGCGGCCGCCGATTCTCTCGCTCCATGTAATTACTTAATCTCATGGGAAGTGACGACGCCGTCGGGCAAGTCGTCGGGGTTTACCTCATATAGCGCCGGCAACCATTTTCGCTATTCCGACGAGCGCCTGCAGGAATATCATTTCGACAATGATTCAGTCCCGTTCCTGTCGGGACGCGGCGGAGTGCAGCGCAACGCACGGTTCACGAATCTCCTCCCCGCCTTTTTATCCGGTGAAATAAACAGAATCGCGTCTGACACTGCGTTCACATACCGATTCAATCCCAATGCCACATATTCGGGGAAGGACGCTGTACGGCTTGACGCCGTAGAGTCGGTGAAAGGATATACCGCCCGCGAACTGTCATTCATATTCGACGCTTTCTCCGGAACGCCGCTTCATATCTCGATTGAAAGTAATCCCGGTTCGGTATCCGAGCAATCGGTCACTGTCAGCTACAGCGAACCTAAAGAAGCCGGAGTAGCCGATTTTACCGAAGCAACCCTGATTGGCCTCTACCCCGAAGTGTTCGAGCGCTTCCGTCAGGGAAATTTCCGTCTTGAAAATCTTCCCGGCACAGCTATGCCGCAGTTCTCGATGCCGACCCCTACCGGCGAACGTTATACATATCACCGAGGCGACGGATTCCCGCGGCCTGTCGTCATCGCCGTAATCGATCCCGAAGTAGCCTCCGCGCCTGCTACCGTAAGCGCCATACGCAATGCCGTCAACTCCATGCCGTCGGCCACCGATATTATCTGGGCTGTCAAATCACGTCATATCGACACCATCGAATCCCTGCTCGGATACGGACTTAAGGAGGGTGAGACGATACTTGCCGGCGCCAATTCCATTATCAGGGACTGCGGCATAACGGCATTTCCGGCAATGATTTTCGTAGGCCGCGACGGCATCATCAAATCAGTACATATCGGAGCCAACAAAAATCTCGAGGAGATTGTTATGCAGAAAGTAGCATTATTGTGATGCAATATTCAACGACAACAATAAAAAAATAATATTATGGAAACAGTTTTTTTTAAAGGCACACCCTGCCACACCTACGGCACCATACCGTCAGCCGGTGATAAAGCTCCATGCTTCACGCTTGTCGACCCCGACATGAAGGAACTACGATGCTCCGACTATCGCGGCAAACGCGTTGTGATGAACATCTTTCCATCGCTCGACACCCCTGTATGCGCCGCTTCAGTACGCCGCTTCAACGAACTTGCCGCCGGCCTTGACAACACTTCGGTGCTCTGCATATCAATGGACCTTCCGTTCGCCGCAAAACGTTTCTGCACGCTCGAAGGCATCGACGGTGTGACAGCGGCATCGGCATTCCGCTCGCCCATGTTCTGCGAGAAATACGGTCTTGAGATTGTTGACGGCCCTCTCGCCGGACTTCTCGCCCGTGCCGTCATCATACTCGACGAAGACCGCAAAGTCATCTACTCCCAGCTCGTGGAAGAAATCACCGAAGAGCCCGACTACGACGCCGCAGTCTCCGTTCTCAAAGGAGACAAATTTCCCAAATGAATGAGGATATTGCAAAATTACATTTTATAAAACAAAAAGGATTAGAAAACTAAGTAACTGTTCAAAATTATTTTGATATTATGACGGAAGGATTTTTCAGGCGATTTCCGGTGAGGAAGAAGGAGTGTAGCGAGCTACATGACTGATGAATATTAAAATAATGAGAATGGTTAATATAAAATAATTTTAAACAGTTACTTATATTTTTTTAATACGATTAAAAGCCGCGGCTGCTATATTCATATAGTAGTCGCGGCCTTACGTTGAATAGTAAACGTGCTCTACCGATTCCGAAACAGACGTGGCGACGTCCCAGACTATTAATTTGCCTGTATTTAATTGCGTTCTCGAATATTATTTGTAACTTTACGATTATACTTTGAATGCAAGCAATAAGGCATAGATATGGACGAAAAAGGGATATTTGACAGAATCGAATATGTTGTCGCATGTGTCGGGGCTTTTGCCCAGCGATACAAGCTCTCCAACTCTCAGGCTTACGCTTATCTGCGACGTTTCACAGGCATTGATTTTCTTCTTGACTGCTATGCCGCCGAACATACTCTCTCTATTGATGATGCAGTTTCCGATCTCCAGATAATATGCAGCCGGAAAGGGGGTAAAATATGATTCGGTTATATCACGGCTCCAACGTTGGTATTAAACATATTGACCTCTCACGAAGCAAACGCGGCAAGGATTTCGGACAGGGATTCTATCTGAATGACAACCCAAATCAGGCTATGGCAATGGCTATCCGAACCGCCAGATTTATGGATGAGGGGCAGCCCACACTATACTGCTTTGAATTTGATGACACCAAAGCTTATGAAATAGGACTTAATATCAAAGTGTTCCATGAATATTCAGTGGAATGGGCTGAATTTGTAGTAATGAACCGCAAAAATTCCTCAGACATCCCAGCGCATCCCTACGATAGTAATAGGCCCTATTGCCGATGATACTGTAGGTGTACAAATTCGCCGCTACATAATGGGCTATCTGTCTGCAACAGCATTGGTAGAGGAATTGAAATTCCGAGGAGACCATGCCGTTCAATATTTTTTTGGCACTCCTGAGGCAGTTGAACTTCTTAAACGTATTGAACCATGACACAGAATATACAGTTTCAGATAGAATGTCTCGCAACAGAACTGACCGAAATGCTGATGACCGAATACGGATGGGACATACGCCGTGCACTCGACGAATTATACACTTCCGAAACATTTGCCAAACTTAACGATCCCGAATGTGGGCTTTACTATCAGGGTGCCGTATATATCTTCCAGTTTCTCAAGTCAGAAATCGAAACCGGCAAAATCGCATAACGCACATCAAACGTAGCAGCCGCATCTGCGGGGGTCAGTAGCAGTTGATTATGTCGGCTATGGCATGCGCGTCGGATGGCGTGGTGCATGCCGATACGGGGAGGGAAAGCACTGTGCGGCCTATCTGTTCGGCCTGAGCGAGAGCATCGCCGATTGCGGCGTAGTCAACCGATGCCATGCACGGCTGCATGTGTGGAGGAACTGCATAATGTATGTCGGTGGCGACTCCGGCTTTGGAGAGATATTCACGAAGATTGTCGCGGCTGTCGCATCTTACTACGTACTGGTGCCATACCATGTCATTGCCTGATATTGCAGGGCGGATTATGGCGGGATTCGTGATAGCGTCGTCATATATTCCGGCTATGGCACGCCGCATGCTGTTTTCTCGGTCGAGGTACGGGAGCTTTACATTCAGTACCGCGGCCTGCACTGGGTCGAGACGGCAGTTAGCGCCGAGGTATATGTTGTGGTAACGGCGGTCGCTGCCATAATTGGCAAGAGCCCTCACACGCGCGGCGAGGTCACTGTCGTGGGTCACAACAGCTCCGGCATCGCCGATTGCACCGAGATTTTTTGTAGGATAGAACGAGAACGCCCCGGCATGACCGAGTCCGCCGGTGACGTATGTTCCGTACAGTCCTGCCGTCACCGAACATGCGCCGATAGCCTGCGCGTTGTCCTCGATGACAAGCAGGTTATGGCACTCAACGAATTCCTTGATTTTTTCGTCCCAGCATGCACGGCCATAGAGATGGACGGGCATTACCGCACGGGTGCGCGGTGTCAGCGCCTCCTCCAGCCGCGATGTGTCGAGATTGAGCGCAGACATATCCACGGGAGCAAGTACAGGCCGCAAACCTGCGTCTATTATCGCCAGTATCGACGCTATATAGGTGTTTGCCGCCACTATCACCTCGTCGCCTTTCGAGAGGTCGCCTCTGTCGACCCACGCCCTCAGTATCAGTCTGAGCGCGTCGAGCCCGTTGCTCACGCCTATCGCATGTGGCGCACCTGTAAGTGCCGTCAGTCCGCACTCCAGACGCTCGCATTCCTCTCCTCCGACATACCGGCCGGAGGTTACGACACGCACTACGGCGGCCTCGATTTCGGCCATGTAGGGAGCGTTTATCCGCGCGAGGTCAAGAAACGTGTATTTCGGTACAGGCTGCGTCATTGTCCCTTTACATAGATTTCATTATACCGCGACTTCGACCGGCAGTAGTCCTCCTCCGAATACAGCTCCGACGTAAGCACGAGACTTACCGAACCGGAGGAGAAATTGTCGAGCGAACGCCATATTCCGTTGGGTATATACAGCGCACGGTATGGACGGTTCAACGAGAATTTGCGCTCGTCGACACCGTCGGTCAGCGTCACGTCGAAAGAACCGGAAGCGGCGACAATGAATTCGTGGGCCTTGAAATGGGAATGCCCTCCGCGCTCCGAATCGCCCGGCACATCATAGAGATAGAATACGCGCTTTACGGGAAACAGGTTGGCGGCGTTGTCGACCACGGTAAGCGAGCCGTTAGGATGGCAGATACGCGACAGTTCCACTATGCGGCAGTCGTCAAGGGTGTTGCGCCGGCTGAAATCATAATTCCAAACCGATGCGCCGGCCTGCTTGACCTCAGGACAGCCTCCGGCATTCAGTTCTTCGAGCCACAAATCCCTGTCGCGCACGTAGTCGCGTTCGTCATAATTGGTCGACGACAATACGAGAGCCACCGAGTTAGTGGAAAAATTGTCGATACGCCTCCACGTCATCGGCGGTACGTAAAGCCCGTAGAACGACCGTCCGAGCTGTATGCGACGCTCACCGTCGCCACTGTCGACTACCACATCAAACGAGCCCGAGAGTGCCACGATAAGCTCCGAAGAGGTACGGAATGCATGGCCGTGGCGCTCCTCGCCACCCGGCACATCGTAAATCCAATACGCGCGCCGGATATCAAACGGCACCTGCGAGCCATTCTGAATGAAAGTCAGATTGCCCCGCGGGTCAAGTATTTTCGGGAGTGACAGCAGCTGCGGTTTCATGAGCGGTCTACGACAGTTGATTAATTCAGTTTTTTTCTACACCCTTGTCGGCAAGAGCTATAAGATATGCGCCGTAGTCGTTTTTGGCCATCGGTGCGGCAATTTCCCTGAGCTTGTCGGCGTTAATGAAACCGCGGCGGAAGGCAATCTCCTCGAGGGCGGCTACATAAAATCCCTGACGCTTCTGTATAGCCTCGATAAATCCCGAAGCCTCCATCAGAGAGTCAATTGTGCCGGTATCAAGCCATGCGAAACCGCGGCCGAAACATTTTACGTTCAGGCGGCCGGCCTGCAGATAGGCGTCGTTGACCGATGTTATCTCCAGCTCTCCGCGTGCCGACGGCTTCACGTTGGCGGCGATGTCGACCACGTCGTTGGGATAGAAGTAGAGTCCTACCACGGCGAGATTGCTTTTGGGCTGAAGCGGCTTTTCCTCAATCGAGGTAGCATGGCCCGTCTCGTCGAGCGTCACGACACCGTAACGGTTGGGATCCTTTACCTGATAGGCGAAGACCGTCGCCTCGTTATTGCGCTCGGCTATTGCAAGAGCCTCATGAAGCAATCCGGTGAAACCCTGGCCGTAGAATATATTGTCGCCGAGCACAAGGCACACACTGTCGTCGCCGATAAACTCGCGGCCTATGATAAAGGCCTGCGCCAGCCCCTCGGGACGAGGCTGCACGGCATACGAGAAGCGCACGCCCAGATCCTCACCCGTGCCGAGCAGACGGCGGAACATAGGCAGGTCGTCGGGGGTGGAGATTATAAGTATCTCCTTTATGCCGGCAAGCATAAGCACCGACACGGGATAATATATCATCGGCTTGTCATATACGGGTATCAGCTGCTTTGAAACACCTTTCGTGATGGGGTAAAGCCTGGTTCCTGAACCGCCGGCCAATACTATTCCTTTCATAATCTGTCTATTTTTTCAGAACGTGTAACTTATATTTATCTTCCCTTGTACATCCGGTCGTAATATTTCTGATAGTCGCCCGATACCACGTCGGCCACCCATTGCTGGTTGTCGAGATACCATTTCAAAGTCTTGCGGATGCCTTCCACAAATGGAGTCTCGGGATACCAGCCGAGTTCGGTGGCAATCTTGGTCGGGTCGATAGCGTAGCGCATGTCATGTCCGGGACGGTCGGCCACGTAGGTAATCAGCTCTTCGTTGATTTCCTCGGGCGCGATGGCAAATATCTTGCGGTAGGCCGGTTCGGCATCGAGCATCTCCCTGACGAGGCGCAGTATGGTCTTTACTATATTGATATTGCTCTCCTCATTGAAACCGCCGATATTGTAGACCTCGCCGATACGGCCTTTGCGGAGCACCATATCGATGCCTTTGGCATGGTCGGCCACATAGAGCCAGTCGCGTACATTCTCACCTTTGCCGTATACGGGAAGTTTCTTCCCTTCGGTGATATTTTTGATAATCAGCGGTATGAGCTTTTCGGGGAAATGATAGGGACCGTAGTTGTTGGAGCAGCGGGTAATGTTGACTGGCATGCCGTAAGTCTCGTGGTAGGCCATGGTCAGCATGTCGGCCGCAGTCTTTGATGCCGAATAGGGCGAACGCGGAGCAAGCGGAGTCGCTTCGGTGAAATATTTGTCGCCGAAAGTCTTGAGGTCGCTTCTGCCCTCGACCACACGTGCCACGTCGTTGCTCAGATGGAGCTCCTGCGCTTCGTCATAATTCTTTTCGAGCGAGCCATACACTTCGTCGGTCGATATCTGAAGGAATTTCTTGCCGGCGCGGTATTTGGGATGCCCGTTCTCATCTTTGCCTTCGTACCATGCCTTGCGGGCGCAGTCGAGCATATTCTGTGCCCCGAGTATATTTGTCTCGAGAAAGAGTCGGGGATTCGTTATCGAACGGTCCACGTGGCTTTCAGCCGCGAAATTCACCACATAGTCGGGATCATATTCCGCCATGATTTTCTCCACGAGTTCCCTGTCGCCTATGTCGCCTTTCACGAAATTGACGTTGTCCAGTTCGAGAAGCGGCTTGATAGTCATCAGATTGCCTGCATACGTCAGTACGTCGAGTATCAGCACATCCACTTCACTACCGTATGTCTTGATCAGATAGTCTACAAAATTGCTTCCAATAAAACCGGCACCACCGGTAACTAAATACTTTTTCATCGATTGGTTCTTTTTATTTTAATCCACTAATCTATTTGTCTCGTCGTTCAGCTGAATATGGCTGTCTACCTGTAAAGATAGCGCTTTATAGAGCGCTTCGGCGTTTTCTCGAATTCGTTAGGTATCAGCTGTATGTGTTCTATACGTTCGTATGGAGCGACAATCTTGTTGAGGTCCTGGCGCACATTTTCCATTATCGGCTCCATGTCGTGTATCGTCAGCTTGTCGCGGTCCATCTGCTCATAATCGGGATAGACTATCGCCGACAGACCTTTGCCCCGTTCCACCACGAGGCTTTCGCTCACGTAAGGCATATTGTTGAGTTTCGATTCAATTTCCTCGGGATAGATGTTCTGTCCGGTAGCTGAAAGTATCATCGTCTTGTAGCGGCCTTTGATGAAAAGGGTTCCGTCGGGCTTGCGTACGCCCATGTCGCCGGTATGCAGCCATCCGTCCTCGTCGAGCACTGCTGACGTGGCATCGGGATTCTTATAGTACCCTTTCATCACGTTCTCTCCCTTGACGCATATTTCGCCCGGGGTATTCTCCTCATCGTCGGAGAGAATCTTCGAATGCATGATGCCGGGCAATGTCCTGCCGCACGATTCGAGTTCAAACCCGCGCCACGGCGTATAGCTGATAAGCGGGCCGCACTCGGTCATGCCGTATCCTACCGTAAACGGGAATTTTATGCGGTGGAGAAACTCCTCCACTTCTTTGTTGAGGGGAGCGCCCCCCACAATAACTTCCTCAAACGCTCCGCCGAACGCATCTACAAGCCGGCTGCGTATCTTGCTGTAGATAGCCTTGTCGAGCAGCGGAATAGCCAGTGCCCACCGCATGGTCTGCTTCGTTATCATGGGCACAATCTGGTTCTTGTAGATTTTTTCGAGTATCAGCGGCACGGTCACTATAAGATTGGGGCGCACATCGCTGAACGCCTTTACGAGCAGTTTTGGCGACGGCAGTCGGCCGAACAGCGTGATGTGCGAACCAACGGCCAGCGGGGTAAGCATGTCGAACGCGCAACCGTAGGCATGAGCAAGCGGAAGGAAGGAAAGCACGCGCGACCCCTGATAGTGCAGCCGCGAGTTTATGCCGAACACCACGTTGCCTGTAAGATTGTTAAGCGTGAGCATCACGCCCTTTGAAAATCCTGTAGTGCCCGATGTGTAGTTGAGCACAGCCATCGCGTTTTTGTCTCTGACAGTATAGTTCACATCCTCTTTGCCGAAACCGCTGCGGTAGCGCGACTTAAGTTTGCGTGTAAGGTTTTTCAGCACTTTCGACGGCATGTTTTTCTGTTCGGAACGCTCCGCGAGCACCCTGCGGTTGTCAAGCGACAACGCGGCACGAAGTGCGGGAAGCTCCTCGAAGTCGAGGTTTTCGAACACCGACCGGCTCACGAACAGCAGCACCGCTTCCGAATGGTTGATGATATGCTGCGCGTCCTGCGGATTGAAATCCTGAAGCACCGGCACTATTACGGCGCCGTAGGTGATGGTGGCGATGAACACTGTGACCCATGTCGACGTATTCCGTCCGCACAATGCTATCTTGTCTCCTTCCTTCACACCCTGGCTTTCGAAGAAAATATGCAGCCTGGCTATACGCTTTGCCATGTCTCCGTATGTAATGGTCGAACCACTCTCGCCATAGTCCGTGAGAGCGGGCAAAGTCCAGTTTTCCTTAAAACTGTTGGCATATATAACTGCCAGATCTTCTTTCATCATATCATATAGGTGTTTGGTATCTAATAGGTTGGTGACCGAGGTCAGCCGGTAGCCTGATTAAGCCGCCGTCAATAACCGTGGATTACGGGGAACCCGGCATCCTCAAGCGCTTTCTTTATCAATGCCACATGCTCGCGGTCGCGTGTTTCCATTTCCACATGGAGCGAGCACGAATTGATATGGTTGGTGGCTTTCGTGCGTTCGTGGGTCACTGATATGATGTTGCCGCCGCTTCTCGCTATGATGTCGCTCACGGCCGAAAGCTGACCGGGTTTGTCGTCCAGTTCGAGTGTCAGCATGCACATGCGTCCGCCCATCATCATGCCTCGCGTTATCACACGGTTGAGTATCGTCACATCGATATTGCCGCCCGATACAAGGCATACTACCTTCTTCCCCTTGACGGGAAGCTTGTCGAACATCACTGCGGCCACAGGCGTGGCGCCTGCGCCCTCGGCTATCAGCTTCTGCTTCTCGATGAGAGCGAGTATAGCTGCCGATATTTCATCATCTGATACTGTAACAATTTCATCGACATATTGTTGGCACATCTCGAAGGTATTCACCCCGGGCTCTTTTACCGCGATGCCGTCGGCTATCGTCGACACGCTGTCAAGATGCACCGGTTTCTCCTCGGCGAGCGAACGCTGCATCGACGGAGCGCCGGCAGCCTGCACGCCATATACCTTTATGTCGGGACGCAGCGTCTTTACGGCAAACGCGATTCCCGATATCAGGCCACCGCCGCCCACAGGCACTACGATTGCCTCCACTTCGGGAAGTTCCTCTATGATTTCGAGACCAATCGTACCCTGTCCGGCTATCACGAGAGGGTCATCGAAAGGATGTACAAACGTATAGCCGTATTCCTCCTTGAGCTCAACGGCCTTGTTGTAGGCGTCGTCATACACGCCCGGCACAAGGCACACTTCCGCTCCGAGACGTTTTGTCGCTTCTATCTTTGATATAGGAGCGCCCGCGGGCAGGCAGATAAGGGCTTTGATACCGTTGTTTCTGGCGCCCAGAGCCACGCCCTGCGCATGGTTGCCGGCCGAACAGGCTATAACTCCGCGCTGCTTTTCCTCTTCCGAAAGCTGCGATATCTTGTAATATGCGCCGCGAAGTTTGAACGAACCGGTATATTGCAGATTCTCCGGCTTCAGATATACTGTGCAATCCTTCGACAGGTCTGTAGGCCCTATAATTTTGGGATGACGCGCTACATCCTTAAGCACCTGCTGTGCCTTATATATCTCACTGATTTGTAATGCTGACATTTTATATAAGTTTTTAAACATGCAAATATAGTAAATATTCACCAATACCACATATAAAATGCGTCAAATTCATATACATGGAAGCGGAGGGCCATGCCGCGTCATATCACCCGTAATTTCCGCCTCAGCGGTTTGATGCGCGCAATATCACCGGAAAACCGTCCTTAAGCTTTACCGGCGAAGAAGCGGCGACACTGTCGGCAGCCGCCCTCGCTTCGGCAAGCGACTGTGTGGAACGCACCACGACATAATAAAGCGGCTCGCCTGTCTCGACTATTATCGCCGACGGATAACCGCCTTCGGCCATTCTGTTTCTCATCGACTTGGCATGAAACAGCTGCTTGAACTGTCCGGCGACGACATTATACTTCTTCAAATGTGACGGCGTGAAGCCGGCCTCCTTTGATGCCGTGACATATTCCACCACGACATTGACCGTATCGCCGCCGGCGACAATCCTTTCTTCACGGCTCTGCTCCCTGACCCTGTTGTAGATGGTGCTCTCTATTCCGCTCCCCTCTTTCTCCTTGGCCTTGTCGTATGCCTTCTTATAATTGGCCTCGCTGGTGCCGCATGCGGCCATCATTGCCGCAAAGGCATACGCAATAATAATTTTCAATCCATTCTTAGCCATAGCCCTTATCTGTTTTTAGAGATTGTTTAATTTTAGTCCGACGTGTCTGACCGGTCGGACACGTCGGACCGGATAAGTCGCGACCAACTCGTCAGCGTCTAATTTCCATCAAATCGAGTAGGAGGTAAACACTAATCGCAGGTGTTTATCTCCTGCTTTCGTGTTTACCGACCTCTCACACCACCGTACGTGCCGTTCGGCATACGGCGGTTCCACGCTTTCTCGCCTCTAGGCGTGAGGCATGTTGTCTTCGG
>MNQK01000025.1 GCA_001915385.1 Bacteroidales bacterium 52_46
CTGTACGCCCTCCATCACCACGTTCTTCACCGTACCAGCTCTATTGAGCCAGCCGAACAGACCCGCATATTCGTCATTTGTCGTAAAGGTCAGCCCCGTAATGGTATGGCCGCCACCGTCGAAGGTGCCTTTGTATGAGTTGTCGTAGTCTGTGCCTATCGGTGTCCAGTCTTTGCCTGTGAGGTCAATGTCTGTGTCGAGGGTAATGTTAATGTCGCTCTTACCTCCGTTCACTAATTCGGCTATATTCATCAGGCCATCGGCGGAGGTCACGGTGTAGCTGCCGTCGCTCTCTATGGTATAGCCCAGGTCTTTTGCCGCAGCGAGGGAGACGATGTAGGTATATTCACCGCCCGCCTGCCAGTCGGTAGCATTCTTCATCTTATAAACGAAGGTCTTGCCGTTGGTGAAGGTGCAGGTAATGAAGGCCGTGCCAGCTGCCACACTTTGCGGGGCTACGATGGCGGTGTAGGTGTTGCTACCCTTGTCATACGGGACGATTATATCCGGGTTGTCGCCTTCGGTGGAGAGGCCCGTCAGCTGCACGGATGCCAGCCCCTCGGTGTAGTCCGTCAGAACGCTACCGTAGGTCACCGTCTGCCCGTCGGCTACGATGAGGTCGCTGCCCTCAAAGTCTTTCCGGGTACTTTGGTTGGCTTTTACCTTCACAGCAGAAGGGGTTGTCTCGCCAGCGGTGTAGGGCCACCACGCTGTGACGGTGATGTCTTTGCGGTTGGTCCAGTAGTGCGGGTCGGTGGAGGTCAGCGTGGCGCTGGTGGGGTCGGCGGTGGTGAGCGTCACGTCGTATGCCTTCACCGTGCCGTCCATCAGGACTGCCACGCTCTGCACACCCTCCCAATTGCCGTCCGCTGGGGCACGGGTGCCGACGGTGGCTGTCGCGACGGGATTCAGCCCCGTGGCAGTGAAGACGATGGGTGTGCCTTCCGCCCCTTCCGGCAGGAAGCCCGCTTCGTCCTGTGTGCAGGCGCCCAATAAGAGGGCGAGCGCTGCAAGTGCAAAAAATCTTATCCTCATAATATCTGTTATTTTATTACTCTGGTTCTTTCCGTTGTGGGCGGAACTTTTCCGCCCGACGGTTTACTGCTTCCTCAAGGTAGGCAATGCTCCTTTAAGTTCGTAACGCCACTCTGAGCCTGCGTTCTGCAAGGCGGTGTTCATGGCATCAACGGCGTTCTTCCAAGTAACGTCAGTGCCGTCCACCTTCGTGGCTTTGGTGCTTTTCCTATTGTAGCCGATACCTTGTTCATGATTGTTCTTCCAATAGCAGGCGGTCACGGTAATGTAGTTATCTCCCAAAAAGCCGCCGATATGTACATAGCCAGTGCTACTACCAGTACTGGTTACGTTGCCCGTGGCATAGCAGGAAAGGAGGCTGATTCCGTCGTTGAATCCTACCAGACCGCCGCCAGAGATACCCTGTGTGCGGTCTATTTCTATGTTCACGTTGCCTGTGGCATAGCAAGCGGTCAAGGTGGCACCAAAAATCGTCTGACCTGCCACGCCGCCGACTTTGATCGTTCCCTTCACTGTGGCAGAGGAACTGCATCCGGTGATGGAACGGTCCCTTTGAACACCCACCACACCGCCGACATACATCGTGCCGCTGACGCTGCCCGACACCGAGCAGTTTTCAATGGTGCCCCAGCTATATCCTGCCACGCCGCCGGCATAACCCGACCTGTGATTGCATGTTATCTGTATGCCATCCATCACCACATTCTTCACCGTAGCGGCGCCATTATTGAAATTACCGAGATAGCCGAACAGACCCGCATATTCGTCATTTGTCGTAACGGTTAGCCCCGTGATGGTATGGCCGCCGCCGTCGAAGGTGCCGGTGTATGAGTTGTCGTAGTCTGTGCCTATCGGCGTCCAGCCTTTGCCTGTGAGGTCAATGTCGTTCACTAATTCGGCTACATTCATCAGGCCGTCTGCGTTATAGACCGTGTAGGTCTTGGTGTTGCTGTCGTAGTTGTAGCCCAAATCCTCAGCCTCGCCGCTCTCGCCACCGCCGTCAGCCCAGTCACCGATAGTGCAACCCTCTAACGTCAGGCCGGTGGCATTCACCTTTACGGTGTAGGTATAGCGGTTGCCCGCCTCTAATACGACGTTGTTCTGCGGGCGGAAGTAGAAGGTGCCGCCGCCGAGTTCTACCTTGACGAACTGATTGCCTGCCGCAACGGTCTGCGGGGCGGTCAGTGCCTCGTAGGTGTTGCCGCTTGCATTGTAAGTCTTGATGGCGGTCGGGTTGCCGTTATCAGCGGACAGGCTCACGAGGCTCACCGTGGCACCGGCGACGCTCGTGAATCCCGTGCCGGGCTTCAGTTCGATTGTCACGCGTGCCGTGCGGTGGGTAAATTCAAGAGTCGGGGTGTTAAATTCCACCTTCCGGTTCTCAGCAGAGATGAAGTCGCTGTTCTGGAAGTCAGCCAATTTGCTTTGGTCTTCGGCCACCTTCACGGCAGGCATCTGTGTGATGTCGGCATTATTGAAGGGCCACCATGCCGATACGGTAATCGGGTCGCGGCTGGTCCAGTAGTGCGGGTCGTTCTCGCGTGAGAGTGTGGCACTCTTGAAATCGGTAGAAGC
>MNQK01000029.1 GCA_001915385.1 Bacteroidales bacterium 52_46
CGAAACCGCCGTATGCCGAACGGCACGTACGGTGGTGTGAGAGGGAAGGAAACGAAAGTAGGTCAGAAAAACTTTCGTTTCCCGACCTACTCGATTTGTTATGATTCTCTTTTTGACGGGAATTAGCCGTTGACTTTCTTCATGTGAGCGATGAGGTCGAGAACTTTGTTAGAGTAACCGATTTCATTGTCATACCAAGAAACTACCTTAACGAAGGTCGGAGTCAGCTGGATACCTGCCTTAGCGTCGAAGATAGAGGTGAGGGGGCAGCCGAGGAAGTCAGAAGAAACGACAGCGTCTTCGGTGTAGCCGAGGATGCCTTTGAGTTCGCCTTCAGAAGCTTCTTTCATAGCGGCGCAGATTTCCTCGTAAGTAGCGGGTTTAGCGAGGTTAACGGTGAGGTCAACAACAGAAACGTCGAGGGTGGGGACGCGCATTGACATACCGGTAAGTTTGCCGTTGAGTTCGGGGATAACTTTACCTACAGCCTTAGCAGCACCTGTAGAAGAGGGGATGATGTTGCCCGAAGCAGCACGGCCACCGCGCCAGTCCTTCATAGAGGGACCGTCAACAGTCTTCTGAGTAGCGGTAGTAGAGTGAACGGTAGTCATAAGACCTTCTACGACGCCGAATTTGTCGTTGAGGACCTTGGTGATGGGAGCCAAGCAGTTGGTGGTGCAGGAAGCGTTAGAAACGAACTGAGTGCCCTTAACGTATTTGTCCTGGTTAACACCGCAAACGAACATGGGGGTGTCGTCCTTAGAGGGAGCTGACATAACCACGTATTTAGCGCCGGCTTCGATGTGGGCCTGAGCTTTTTCTTTAGTGAGGAAGAGACCGGTAGACTCAACAACGTATTCAGCACCTACAGCGCCCCAGCCGATTTCAGCGGGATTCTTGCAAGCTGTAACGCGGATAGCCTTGCCGTTGACGATGAGGAGAGATTTTTCCATATCGTAGTCAACGGTACCGTCGAACTGGCCGTGCATGGTGTCATATTTGAGCATGTAAGCCATGTAGTCAACGGGAAGAAGGTCGTTGATAGCAACTACTTCGATGTCATCACGTTTTGTAGAAGCACGGAACACGAAACGTCCGATGCGGCCGAAGCCATTAATACCTATTTTTGTCATAATTGTAAAAAATATTGGGTTTTAGCAATTTTCACCTTAGTACTCTCGGCATATAGCTTTAAGCGATGCAAAGGTAATCATTTTTTTTGAAAAAAGGTAAGTAAATTAATTAAAGTAAATAAATTATGTTAAAGGGGAGGGGATTTTTTGTGTGGTGTAATATTTTGGCGTGTTTTTGCGGGAAAATTTAGTAAATTTGAAAGCTGAACGGGGGTGGAGCTAAGAGGGGATTATTCGGCTTACGCCTCATCACTTGGCTGAAATACCGGGCTGCGGCTCAAAATCGGGGCAGCCGGTTAGGAACGGCGGATGCAAAACGGGATTATTTTGGAATTTATTTAACCTAACATAAAACGAGATTAGTATGAGGAAAAGAAGTGCTATAGCAGGAATTATTTTGGCGGGGTGCTTTTACGGGGCAGCCGCGGGGGTGAGGTATGATGTGCCTGCCGTGGAGGGGGATGCCACAGAGGTGTTGCAGCAGGTGATTGATGCGGCTGTGGCCGGGGGTGCGGGTGCCGAAATCAGGCTTGCGCCGGGGGCTACGTATCATGTGTACCGCACGAGCGCTACGCCTAAGCTGAGGTATATATCGAACACTACGTCGGAGCGTGAGAATCCTGACAATACGAAGTATATCGCGCTGTATATGCAGGGTGCCGAGGGGCTTACACTCGACGGCAACGGGGCTAAGATAGTGACCCACGGGGAGCTGACATCGTTTGCCATAGAGCAGTGCGCGGGGGTGACGCTTAAGAATTTCACGCTTGACGCGGCCGACCCGTCGGTGCCCGAGCTGACGATAACCGAGAGCGGCGACAGGCACGTGAGGGTGAAGGTGACAGAGCCGTCGCGCTATGAAATCACGGCTGACAGCACGTTTTACTGGACGGGCGAGGGGTGGCGGTTCACCGAGGGTCTGGCGCAGGTGTATTTTCCCGACAAAAAGATAACGTGGAGGTATGACAACCCGATACGTCGCGGCACGAAGGCGGTGGAGGCGGCGCCGGGCACGGTGGATTTCTTCTATGAGAGCGGCCATCCGTTCAAAGTCGGCGAGATATACCAGATGCGGCACACGATACGCAACCAGGTGTGCGGGTTCATCAACGAGAGCCGGGATGTGACGCTCGAGAACCTCAATCTGCAGTTCGTGGGCAATTTCGGCATCGTGTCGCAGAACTCGGCCGACATCACGATAGAGGGCTGCCGCATGGCTCCCGAAGACGGGTCGGGAAGGACGTGCGCCGGTTTTGCCGATTTCCTCCAGTTCTCAGGATGCCGGGGGCACATAGAGGTTGACAACTGCTATTTCTCGGGGGCGCACGACGATGCAATCAATGTGCACGGTACGCACCTGCGCATCGTGGAGCAACCGACCGACCGGAGCCTGCGCGTGCGCTATATGCACGACCAGTCGTGGGGCTTCAATTCGTTTTATCCCGGCGACTCGATAGAGATAGTCGATGTGCACACGCTTTTGGGAAAATTTGCCGGCCGTGTGACCGAGTCGAAACAGCTTGACAATTACGAATGGCTCGTGACGCTCGACCGGAAGATAGGGAAGGTCGATGTGGAGGACGGCCGCGCGGTTGAGAATGTGTCGGCCACGCCGTCGCTCACGGTCACCGACAGCTATTTCACGCTGGTGCCTACGCGCGGCATACTCGTGACGACACGTCGCCCGGTGCTGATAAAGGGGAATACGTTTGACAAGATACCGATGCCGGCGATTTATATCTCGGACGATGCACGCGGATGGTATGAGTCGGGACCGGTACGCGACGTGACCGTCACTGGCAATAAATTCATAGAGTGCGGTAGTCCGGTGATAGGTGTCAGGCCGGAGACCGACCGCAACGAGGGAGCGGTGCACACCGGTGTGCGGATTGTCGGCAATGAGTTCGTGATGCGCGAGGGCGTGGCGGTAGAGACCTCGGGCTGCAGCGACGTGACTGTCAAAGGGAATAAGATCAGCGGCAACCATGATGCCGAGCCGTATAAGATAGGAAAATGACAATCGCCAAAAACTTGTAAAAATGCGTCAAAACCGGGCGGATGAAGTAAATTTAACCGATTATGGAGGGATAATTGCAAGAAATGATGCATTTTGATGATAACTTTGCAGGAGTCGGGAGGAATTGGTCCAATTGGTCAAATTAGACTAATTGGACTAATTAGACTAATTAGACCAATTGGAAAGAGCGAGACAAACCAATTATTAACACTAACTATAAAATACTTGTCCATGAAAAAATTACTTTTAATGGCAACGATAGCATCGACAGTGCTGTCGGCCGGAGCCGAGGTGTCGAGCCGCGAGATAAACGACGGCTGGCGTTTCAGACAATGGCGGTCGGAAAACTGGTATCCCGCCACGGTGCCGGGCACGGTGCATACCGACCTTATGGCCAACGAAATCATCGAGGACCCGTTCTTCCGCCTGAATGAACGCTCGGTGCAGTGGGTCGACAAGGAGGACTGGATGTATGAGACGCATCTGGTCGCCACCCCCGAGGAGGTAGCGGCGCAGAACCAGGAACTTGTGTTCAACGGCCTTGACACTTACGCTACCGTGTATCTCAACCACGAACGCATACTTCAGGCCAACAACATGCACCGCACATGGCGCGTGAATGTCAAAGGCATACTCAAGGAGGGGGACAACCTGCTAGAGGTATTCTTCGACTCGCCCATCAAGGTCGACCTTCCCAAATATGACCAGTTCGACTATACGTTCAACACCGGACCCGACCAGGCGCAGAACGGCGGCCTGTTCAACAAGACGCTGAGTATCTTCGCGCGCAAAGCCGGTTACCATTATGGCTGGGACTGGGGTCCCCGACTGGTTACTTCGGGCATCTGGCGTCCCATCGAACTGCAGACGTGGAGCGGCGAGCGCATCAACAACGTGCAGTTCATACAGAAAGATGTGACAGCGAAGCGCGCCAACCTGTCGACCGTGGTCGAGGTGCTTGCCGACGAGGCTGCTCCCGCGGCTGAAATCACCATCACCGCCGACGGCAAGAAGGTGGCATCGAAGACCGTAAGCCTCGAGAAGGGACTGAACAAGGTGACGCTCGACTATACAATCAAGAATCCGCGTCTGTGGTGGAGCAACGGCCTCGGCGAGCCGTATCTCACCAAGTTCGCGACGACTCTCAACGTGGACGGCAAGAAGGTGGAGACCGAAGACACACGTCTCGGCATCCGTTCGCTCAAACTGATACACAAGACCGACGATCAGGGCCACTGCCTCTACTTCGAGCTCAACGGCAAGCCGGTGTTCGCCAAAGGCGCGTGCATGGTGCCGATGGACAACTTCCTGCCGCGCATCACCACCGAGAAGTATCTCAAGCATGTGACCGACGCAAAGGATGTGAACATGAACATGATACGCATCTGGGGCGGCGGCGTCTACGAGGATGACCGTCTGTATGATTTCTGCGACGAGAACGGTATCATGATATGGCAGGACTTCATGTTCGCCTGCTCGACCTATCCCGCCGACTCGGCATTCCTCGCCAACATACGCCAGGAGGCCATCGACAATGTGCGCCGTCTGCGCAACCACTGCTCGATAGCCGTGTGGTGCGGCAACAACGAGTGCCAGGATGTGTACTACGGCTGGGGCGGCCGCCAGAAATATTACAAGGAGAAAGGCGTCGAGGAGCTGACGACGAAGCAGTTTGAGGACATGTATTTCCGTGTATTGCCCGAAGTGGTCGAGGAATATGCCGGCGGTGTGGCTTACCGTCCGTCGTCGCCCTTCGCGTTCCGCACCACGGCGTCCGACGGTATCAACGGCGACGACCACTACTGGGGCGTATGGCACGGCCGCGACTCAATCGGCCACTACAACGTGAAGAAAGCCCGCTTCTTCTCGGAATACGGCTTCCAGTCGTTCCCCGAATTCGAATCGGTCAAGATATACGCACCGAAAGAGAGCGACTGGCGCTACAACTCCGACGCCATGATGGACCACCAGCGCGCCGGTTCTTACGCCAACGGACTGATACGCGACTATATGCGCGACGAGTACCGTGTGCCGGAGGATTTCCCAACTTTCCTCTATGTAGGCGGCATACTCCAGGGCGACGCCATCAAGACGGCTTTCGAGGCACACCGCCGCGACATGCCGCACTGCATGGGTTCGCTCGTATGGCAGCACAACGACTGCTGGCCGGTGGCATCGTGGGCAGCACGCGACTACTACGGCCGCTGGAAAGCGCAGCAGTATTTCTCGAAATACGCTCTTGACGATGTGCTTGTGTCGCCGCTGTGCACGGGCGATACGCTGACAATATCGGTCATCAACGACCGCCGCAACGCCGTCAAGGGTAAGATGACACTGCGCGTGATGGACCTCAAGGGTAACGTCGTGGCCACCAAGGAGGTGAAGCACAACGCACAGCCGCTGTCGTCGAAGGTGGTCTACACCGAGGATGTCAAGAATCTTATCGGCGACGCTTTCAAGGGGGATTATATCTTCGTGACGGACTATGAGACGCCCGACCGCACATATCACAATATCGGTTATGCGATACGCCAGAAATATATGAACTACGAGCGCCCGAACATCGACATCAAGGTAACGGCAGCCGGCGACGGCTACGATGTGGCGATGACGAGCGATGTGTTTGCCCGCGGCGTGTTCCTGTCGCTCGACGGAATCGACAATTTCTTCTCCGACAACTATATCGATATTCTGCCCGGCGCGACGCGTACTATCCATGTCACTACGCCGCTCGGCGAGAAGGATTTCCGCAATCAGCTGAAACTGACGTCGATGGGTCATGCATACGCCAATGTCAAGGCCGAGGAGTCAGGTACGTCAATCGGCAAGGGTGGAGAGTATCGTCCGCTCGGAGGCGACTGAGGTCAATTCATAATTCTTGCTTCGCAAGCGCTAAAGCGATTACATAATGCATAATTCATAATTGAGGCTGCGCCGGGTGTTTTTTAGACCGGGGCAGCCTCTTTTTGCTTTATCTTTCGGATTTTTTCATTATTCAAAAATATTTTCTTTATTCATTCGTCTACTTTAATGAAATATCAAAATTAAAAAAGATTATGGTAAAGAAAATTTTTGTACATTTGATTATGTTCATTATCGGCATTGGTGCTATTGCATTGGCTATTTGGGTGGTGATGTTGCTTTGGAATTCAATTTTACCTGACCTTACTGGGTGGGGTGAAATAGGCTTTTGGCAAAGTGCCGGATTATGCGTGATGTTCAGGATTATGACGGGGCATATCGGTTTTTCATATAATAAAAGAGGCAGAAGAAGAAAAAAACATGGACATTGGCGAGATAAATATAAAATTGGGACAGAAGACTCAGCCATGCAAGTGGAGATATGCAAAGTAGAGTACAATGATTGATATAGCCAAAGTGTTTTTAATGCACAGTAAGCAGCTTTTGCGTTTTATTGGCAGTCGTGTGCGCACATCGGACGATGCGAGAGATATCTTGCAAGACGTGTTCATGCGGTTAATTATCAACAATGAAGAAAATGACATATCACAGGTAACAGCATGGCTTTATCGAACGGCCCGCAATCGAATTATTGATTTTGACCGAAAGCGCGAGGAGCAATCGCTTAATGATCTTGTAGAATATGAGGCGGAAAATCTATCGGATATTTTGGCTAATGATTCCGAAGTCCCTGACAAGGATATGCTAAGGAACATAATATGGGATTGTCTGTCGGAAGCGCTTGATGAACTGCCTGAGGAACAGAAGGCGGTTTTTATCGAGACAGAATTTAACGGCGTGCCGTATAAAATAATTGCGGAGAGGACTGGCATACCGATAAAGACATTGCTTTCCCGAAAACATTATGCTGTCGTGCATTTACGCGAGAGACTGAAAGATATTTACGATGAAATACTATATGATGACTGATAACAGGAATTGATATCGGAGGCGATTGAGGCGATTGAGGCGATTGAGGCAATTGAGGTCAATTCATAATTCATAATTCATAATTGAGGCTGCGCCGGGTGTTTTTAGGGCTGGGCGCAGCCTCTAATTTTTTAAGGACTTTAAGGTCATTAGGGTCATTAAGGACTTTAAGGTCTCTAAGGATGGGGGGATGTGGGGGAGGTGGAGTCCTCTGAGTTCTCGGAGTTCTCAGAGGGCTCGGTGGACTCGGAGGCGGTGGTTTGGGTTTTGCGGGGTTGGAGGAGTTTCCAGAGCGGGGGGACGAAGAGGGTGCCTACGGCGGCGTTCATGGCCATGCCGAATACTACGGCGGCTCCGAGGCTTATGCGGCTTGCGGCTCCGGCTCCGGTGGCGAAAAGCATGGGCATCACGCCGAACACGAAAGCCAGGGCGGTCATCATGATGGGGCGGAAACGGATGTTGCCTGCCCGCGCGGTGCCGACGCCGGCGCGTGCTATGCCTATACGGCGTGCGGCCATCGCCACGTCATAGTTGTTGCGGACACCGACGTCGACGAGCGAGTCCAATACGCTGTCGCCGAGGTCGTGCCACCAGCCGTCGCCGCTCTCCTGTGCAAAACATGTAATGCTCCCGAGCAGCATTGCCAAACAGATGCCAAATCGTCTAATCACAGTCAAAACCTTAGTTATACATGCAGTTTAGGCGGCAATATGACGATGTGTCATCCCTCGCGCCCATTCTATAATATAACCGCAGCGGCGGCGATTTGGTTTATGACATCGCGAAATGTCAGGAATGTCTAAAGTATGGCGTTCCTAAGTAAACAGCATCGGGTGGCGACGATGCCGCAGGCATCATCTATATGATTAACCCGGTCATGACGCGAGAGCGTCTTGGCCGGGACGAGAGGTATCATGCTGCGTGATGTTGCCGCAGGCATCATCAATTTTCTTCATATCCGGAGACCCGTATGTAGGGCTTATGTAGATTGACGATGCCTGCGGCAACGTCTCCAGTCCGCACAATGACCCGGCCAAGGCGCTTTCGCGCCATGACCGGGTTAATCAAATAGAGGATGCCTGCGGCATCTTTTGGCTCGGGTCAGATGGATTTTTTGTAGGCGCGGCGGCGTTTGTGCTGTTCGCGCTCGAAGTATTCCCACTGTTTCTGGACGTTTTCGTTGCCTTCAAGCTCCACGTTGCTTTCGGCCTGACGGTAGCCGGTCTTGATGTAGCGGGGTATGAGGTCGGCGAAGAGGAGGGCGTTGACGCCTTTGCTCTGGTATTCGGGCTTGACGGCTATGAGGAGCAGGTCGACGGTGTCGACTTTGCCGCGGAGTGGCTTGAGCAGGTGCCACCAGCCGAAGGGGAATATGCGTCCGCGGCTCTTGCGCAGGGCGTCGGAGAAACTTGCCATCGATATGCCTACGGCCACGAGCTTGTTGTCGGCATCGACGATTACCGAAATGTCGTCGAGACGGAGTATGCCGAGGTAGAGGTCGATGTAGTGGTTGATCTGGCGCGGAGTGAGGGGGGAGTATCCGTAGAGGCCGTTGTAGGCCTCGTTGATGAGGTCGAAGAGGGCGCGGCCGTATTCGTCCTTGATTTTTTTGCGTGACTTGAAGCGAAGTATCTTCAGGCCATATTTGCGCTGCACGATGTCGGCGATACGCTGGTGCTTTTCGGGAATGCCGTCGGGTATCTTGATGAGGTATTCTACCCAGTCGACATCTTTTTCGAAGCCCATACGCTCCATGTGCTTTGGATAGTAGGGGTAGTTGTAGATTGTAGCCATTGTGCCGAGGCGGTCGAAGCCTTCGACGAGCATGCCCTCGTGGTCGAGGTCGGAAAATCCCATCGGACCTGTTATGGTGGTCATGCCGCGCTCCTTGCCCCAGCGTATGGCGGCGTCGAAGAGAGTGTCGGCCACTTCGTTGTCATCGATGAACTCAACGAAGCCGAAGCGCATGTTTTTCTCGCCGGTGCGTTCATTGACCTGATTGTTGATGATGGCGGTGATGCGTCCTACGGGCACGTTGTCGCGGTAGGCCATGAAGGATTGCGCCTCGCAGAATTCAAAGGCGGGATTCTTGTCGGGCCGGAGGGTGTTGACATCGTCCATGACGAGCGGCGGCACGAAGCAGTCGTTGCCCTTGTAATGGTCGATACCGAATTTCACAAACTTTTTGAGTTCTTTCTTTACTGGCTCTACAGCTCTGATTTCTACAGCCATATCTGTGTATATTATTGACCGACTGCCACGGTGCTGCCGGGGTTGGCCACGAGCCACCCGAGCAGGGCAATCATGATGATTAAAAATGTTATTATTATGATGTAAAGACGATGGTTCGAGCGGTTGGAAAGCGCCATCTTGAGGTCGCGTATGTCGTGGTAGCGCTTGCGCGGGTCGGGGTTGAGGCAACGGGCGGCCACGCGGTGCAGATGGCTGTGGCGCTCTGGCAGCTTGTCGAGCACTTCCTTGAGCACAAGCCCGAAATCGTGAATATCTCGTGAGGTGTCGTCATGGCTCAGGTGGTCGAGCTGGTCGAAGCCGACATCGATGAGCTTGAGGTTGCCGATATTCTCGGTGAAGATGATTGTCTCGGGGCGTATGCTGTGGTGCACGATGTGGTTGGTCTGGATATATTCCAGTGCGTCGACGAGCGATGTGCATACCTTGCGGAGGGTCGATTCGTCGACCTTGCCGCTGTCGAGGAGCTTGCGGAGCGAGTCGCCGTAGACGTCGTCGGTGATGATGCACAGGCCGATGCCGGGCACTTCCTCGAAGTCGTTGATCATGACGATGTTTGGGTGAGCCAGATTGTAGCGGACATCAAATTCCTTCTCAATCATGGACAGGTAGGTGTCATCGTCGCGGTATTGCGGCTTGAGGGTCTTGAGCATCAGCCATTTGCCGAATTTCTTGGCGGTGTATACGTCGTAGAACGGCTCGTCCCATTCGGGCAGCAGCTCGATTTCAGTCCATTTCGGTATGTTTTTCTCGTTGTCGCTCATCGGTTGCGTCACGGTTTATTCTGTTTGTACTGGTCGTGGAGAGTGTTGTCGAAGTAGAGGATATGCTCGCGTGAGCTTGTGGGGAACGTGATTTTGACGGCGTCGAGCTGTCCGATTTTCGAACGGTCGATGATTTCGCCTACGTTGAGTATGTCCTTAAGTATCACCATCATGTCGCCTTCGGAGATGACTTTGAACGGGAGTTCGCGGCGTATGCCGGTGCCCGATGCGAGAATGGTGCCTATGAGCATTTCGAGGCGCTGGCGTATGTTGAGGTATGAGTCGAGGTTGCCTTTGAGATCGATCTGCGGCATCAGCTTGATTACGTTGATAAGCACGGGGAGCGATACGGGAGCTTCGGCGGCTTTCTCCACACTGAGCTCGTATGCACGGGCGTAGTCTTCCACATTGATGGCGTCCTCGATTTCGGGGAAGGTGAGGTCGGGGTCATAGTCGACGGTGGCGGCGTAGCCGTAGTATACGGTGGCCATTTCGTCGAGGCGCAGCGTGGTGTCGGCGTGCATGTAGCGGTCCATCAGTTCGCGGTAATGTTCGGGATTCATTGTGACGTTGACTTTTATAAGGTTGAGGTCAACGTCAATACGGTCGTTTTCCTGGGCGCGTGCGCCGGTGAAAGCGAAGAGAGTGAGGAGGGCAAGTAAGATTCTTTGTTTTAATTTCATCTTATTATTTCAATCAGTTTGTTATATCGGTCGGTGCGCTCGGCGGTGCCGGCGCGTTTGGGTCATCTGCCCGCTGCGGGCGTGATGCCTGCGGCTTTGAGTATCTTTTTGGGCACGTCGGTGTTGTCGTTGAGCCCGGTGAAAAGCCCGGCTCCGTTTCCGACGGCGAAGAGCGGGACGAAGTTGCCTGAGTGGGCGAGGGAGGTCCAGCCGGCTCCGGCTTTCTCGTTCAGCATTTCAAACACTTCGACGGCGAATTGGTTGAAGTTGGAGTAGAGAGTTTCCTGACGGCGAGCCTGCCCGTCGATGAAAGTGGAGTTGAATACTTCTTTCAGACGGTTCTCGCGGCGCTCGCTCAGCGGGACGATAGTGAAGAATCCGAAATTGTCGGAGAGGTATTGTTTCATTTCGTCCCAGCCGGGCTTTTCGGCGGCATTCATAAGTTCGTCGCAATATCTTGAGAAGATTTCTTTGGATACTTTCTGAGGCACGAGATATTCGGGACGTGCCATGTAGCCGGTGTAGTTGTTGCCTACGCTCAGGCCGCCGGTCTCGTGGTCGGCAGTGATGACGATGAGGGTTTCGTCGGGATGGGCGTTGTAAAAATCGAGCGCTGTCGCGATGGCCTTGTCGAAAGCCAGGACTTCCTTGACCACGGCTCCGGCGTCGTTGGCATGGGCCGCATGGTCAATGCTGCCGCACTCCACCATCATGAAAAAGCGGTCGGGAGTGTGGCGGCTGAGGTGGTTTATAGCCATGATTGTCATGTCGTCGACTGTCATTTCGCCGGGAATGCTGTCGACATTGTATCCCATGTCCCAGTCCCACATCGAGGTATCGGGAGTGAGGATGATGCGGCGAGAGGATGATGCGGCGGCAGCTTCGGGCGACGTGAGGAGCTCAACGCCCTGCGAAGCGATGTAGTCGGCGAGGTCGGTGGGCTTGCCGTCCTTGCTGAGACCGCGGAGGGCTGCTCCGGTGATGAGTTCGTAGCCCGATTCGGCGGCCTGACGTCCGATTTCGTAGTGCTGGCCGCGGTTGGCCACATGGGCGTAGAAAGCGCCGGGGGTGGCGTCGTCGGCGGCAGAGTTGGTCATGAGCGCCACGCCGTAACCGCTGTCGTGCAGATATTTTGCGATTGAGGTAACTGGCACAGTGTCGGGGCTCATGCCGAGCATGGAGTTTTTGGTCTTGGTGCCGGTAGACAGTGCGGTCCCGGCAGCTGCGGAGTCAGTGACGGGTGACGATGCGGAGTAGGTGGTCTGCAACGAATGTACAGGCAGCTGCAGCATGGTGAGCGGCAGCGAGTCGCCGAGTGCGAGACGCTTGTAGGTGTCGGTCATCATCACGTGGCCGGGTCCCATGCCGTCGCCGATGAAGTAAAATATGTATTTGGCTTCCTGCGCATGCAGGGAGAACGCGATGATGAGCGCGAGAGAGGCAAGCAGGTTGCGTAAAGTTGTCAGTTTTGTCATGGAGTGATTATGTTAGTTTATTGTTTATATCGATTATGCTGTCGATTATGGAGCGGTCGTTGCGCAGACGCGGTATCTTGCGCTGTCCGCCCAGTTTGCCTGTCGACAGAAGCCATTGGTCGAAGGCTTTCTGCGACACTGGGGTGACGGCGGCGGGTGCAAGGAATATGTTTCCGGCGCGTTTGGCCTGGTAATCGGAGTTTTCGTTGCACAGCTCGCGGTCGAGAGTCTTGGCGAAAAGCTGCATGTCGGCCGGAGCGCGGTCGAATGCTATCGCCCACTGGTGGTGCCCCTTGACGGTGGCGGAGGTGAACACCGGAGCGGCGGTGTAGTCGGTCACGGAGGCTCCGGTGGCGGCGCATGTGCGTGCCATGGCCGCTTCGGCGTCGCATACCATCAGTTCTTCGCCGAAAGCGTTGATATAGGCTCCGGTGCGGCCGGCAATCCTGATTTTCAGCGGGTCGGTGCTTACCACCTTTACCGTGTCGCCTATCATGTAGCGCCACAGTCCGTTGCTCGAGGTGATTACAAGCGCGTAGGTCTCACCCTTGACGGTTTCCCATGCGGGAACTGCGGCAGGGGAGTCGCTTTCGAGTTCGGTGAGGGGTACAAACTCGTAGTATACGTCGACATCGGCAAGCAGCAGCATGCCGTCGTCGTCGGGCGACGCCTGCAGGGCGAAAAATCCTTCGGAGGCGTTGTAGGTCTCCATATAGCGCATCTTTGCGGGGTCGATGATGGAGTCGTAGAGGCCGCGGTAGGGTGCGAACGATATGCCGCCGTGGAAGAATACCTCAAGTCCGGGCCATATCTGATGGAGCTCGGTAGCCTGTCCGGCGGCGAGCACACCGCGCAGCACGGCGAGGAACCATGACGGCACCCCCGAGAGAGTGACGATATTGGCACGGCGCGTGGCGTCGACGAGACGCGGCAGTTTCCGGCTCCAGTCGCTCATCAGCGCAAGCCGTTTGCCGGGCGCGCGGAAGAGGTTGGCCACGGGATTGATGCAGTCGATAAGCGATGCCGAGAGGTCGCCTACCTTAACGTCGGCCGGAAGCGAAAGCTCGTTGGCATAGCTGCCGCCGAGTATGAGGCTGCGTCCCGAAAAAATACGGCTGTCGGGATAGTTGGAGAGATAGCGGGCCACGACGGCGGTGCTGCCCGCATAGTGGCAACGTTTGAGCGAACGGGGCGGGAGAGGGATATATTTGCTTTTGCCGCCTGATGTGCCCGATGACTGGGCGTAGCGTTTTACCGTGCCGGGGCAGAGTATGTCTTTCTCTCCGGCAAGCATACGCATCACGTAGGGGCGGAACGCTTCGTAGCCGTTGATTTTAAGCCGGGAGGCGTAGGCGGAGGGGGTGAGGTCGGGTGAAAAACCGTATTCGCGCCCCCAAAGGGTATTTTTACCGTACTCCATGAGCTGCCGCAGCACGCGACGCTGCGTGCGTTCGATGTCGGCTGACGCGCGCATTGTGCGGGCGTCGACCGATTTGAACAGAGGGCGTGCTATCGGAGTAAAGTTCATGTCGCGGCTTTATATATTGCTGTCAATCAAAGGCAATAGGGGTTTTTGCGCGTCGGTATGCCGGCGGGGCGGGGTGCGGGCTGCGGAATCGGTGTGCCGCACGATGCGCAGAAACGTGCGCCGGATACTATGCGGTTGCCGCATGTCGGACATTGGGCGACAAGCTCCGGATTTTGTGCGACGGGCTGCCCCCACGTGTTGCCCTGAGGCTGTGCGGCAGGTTGCTGGATGGGTTGTCCCCATGGATTGCCCTGAGGTTGGGGTGCGTGTTGCTGCGCTGGCTGTCCCCAAGGATTGTTCTGAGGTTGGGGTGCGTGTTGTTGCGCGGGCTGCCCCCATGGATTGTTCTGAGGCTGGGGCGCGTGTTGCTGCGCGGGCTGTCCCCAGGGATTGTTCTGAGGCTGGTGTACGGGTTGCTGCGCGGGCTGCCCCCAGGGATTGTTCTGAGGTTGGGGTGCGGGTTGCTGCGCGGGCTGTCCCCATGGGGTATTCTGACTTATGGCAGGGTTGCCTGCGGCACCCGCAGCCATAGAGTGTGTGTTATTATAAGATGCACGTGCAATGTCTAAAGATGCTTCGCACTTCGGACAATTTTTAAGCTTTATAGAATTAAGCTTTCCACATTCGGGGCATTTTACAAATGGCATAGTATATTGGTTTATGAGATATGAATACAGTATCTTGCAAATTTACGCAAAATCTGCAAGAAACAATGTTAACATGCCCAAAATTTCAGATTAAAACCGCCAATGTTTGTGTTAAAAACCTATGTGTTAGAGAAAAATAAATATATTTTATTAAAATGGCAGATCGCAGGAGTAATCAATATCGCTATCCATAATGGCGTAAATATTGTTGTCTTTAAAGATTCCGGCCTGTTTCTGAAGTTTATTAAGATACGTTTTCTTTATAAAGCTATTGTCTATTTCCTGACGGCGTGCCTTGCTTAGATTTAAATATTCTTCATTGCAGTCGATGCCAAGAAAGCGTCTGTTTAAGAGATTGGCGGCAATCCCGGTTGTGCTACTCCCGGTAAATGGGTCTAAAATCCATGCCCCTGAAGAGGTTGAGGCTTGTATTATACGGGATAAAACGCATAGCGGTTTCTGTGTCGGATGCTTGCCGCATGATTTTTCCCAACGGGCAATTGCAGGCAATCTCCACACATCACGCATCTGAGAACCGCCGTTTAGTTCTTTCATCAGCTCGTAGTTGAATATATGTGGCACATTTTTATTTTTGCGTGCCCAGATGATATATTCGGCTGAATATTTGAAATATCTGCAAGATATATTGGGCGGAGGATTAGTTTTTTCCCAAGTAATACAATTAAGAATTTTGAAATTAAGTTCGGTGAGACATCTTGCTATGGAGAAAATATTGTGAAACGTGCCACTTATCCAAATAGTTCCGTTCTCTTTTAACTTATTACGACAAGCGGATATCCATGTTTTGTCAAACATATAATCTTCTTCATATCCCTTTGATTTATCCCAGCCGCCTTTATTGACGCATACCATTTTGCCGCTTTGTACACTTATTCCGCCATTTGATAAATGATAAGGTGGATCGGCGAAGATCATATCGAATTTAAAGTCAAAGGACTCAAGCATTTTGATACAATCCCCGCGGAGCAGAGTAAAAGTTCTGTCTGTAGATTTGTAATAGGCCGATGGCATTTGGCAAAAAAGAATTTAGACAAGCTCTTAGACTAATACCTCGGTGATTATCCCGTTTTCGAGGTCGGTAATATTATATAGATTGTCAAGAATGTCGAACGTTTCTTTCAGATTGTTCTTTGCCTTATGCCAACCACAGCCATCTGTAATCCAAATGAATTTGAAATAATTCAAGTCTTTGGTCTCAGATGTGATGGTCTTGTAGCTTCGGGCTGTTTCATTTAATTTTGAGCCACTGCTTGTGTAAAAATTTGTTTCTATTCCGTATATAGTATTTTCTCCTTTTACTACGAAATCAAATCTTTTCTCAGTGCCGCCATTGTTTGATATGGAAGAGAGATCGATGTTCCAGCGTGCCTCTATTTCATGGATATACATTTCTTTGAAATAGTCAACACCTTTTACCAGGCCGGCTTTGAGCAGATATCCCTCGACAATGTTTTCCATAAGATGACCTCCACGGTTTTTGCGGCCGTTAGAATCCAGTCCGACCTCAATACCTGTGACATAATCTACAAGGTTGTTGATTATATGGTTCTCAATCAGATTAAACAGACCGGTTTTTCTCATAAAAACCGTGTATTCCTCAATTGTGCAATTCGGCTCGTTGAAATGAAAATCAAATTGTCCGTCCTCATCCATTGCCATAATCTCAAACTCTCTTTTGGCAAGGAGTATCGGTATGCACTTGAGTGTTTCAGGATATTGTTTTAAAATATTTTTGAATTCTTCTTCGATATTCTTTGAGCCGATTAACGAGTTCAAAATATTCAATGGTATCCTTATGCTATTGACATTCCTGTATACTTTGTCAAAGTCAACATAATATTTATAATCAGCGATTGATTGTCGGAAATTGGCAATCCATGCATTGAAGTCTCTCATGATAATTAACGGTTTCGGATGTTGGATATCATTATTTCTGAAATATAGCCTCTGCCAGACCCTTTAGAGTTAATAGCTCTTGGTGCCAATACACGTTTTATATTAAACTTTCTATAAAGATTATCAAAGAAGTCGTCATTATTATTGGTATTCTGTGGGTCTGAGTTGCTTGCCATGAATATTGACTTTTTCAAAGCAATTCTATCGCAGAAATTTTTAAGTCTCGTTTGCTCTGCATCATCGAATCCATCCTTGGAATAAGAGGTGAAATAAGATGTGTCGGATAGAGGACGATATGGCGGATCCATATAAAACAATGAGTCGGGACCGGCGTAATGTTCTGTCTGTTCGAAATCGCCGCATAATATCTCTACTTTCTGAAGCAACCCGGAGTCTGCTCTTAGTGTGGTTTCATCGCAAATGAGAGGTGTGGAATATCGTCCGTGGGGCACATTGAATTTTCCTTTGGAATTAACCCGATACAGGCCGTTAAAGCATGTTCTGTTAAGGAAAATGAATAATGCCGCTGTCTCCACATCTGAATTATTCTCATTATTGAATTGATTCCTTTGAGTAAGGAAGTAATCTTTTCGATTATCTTCGTCAAGAACTGTATATTCTATCTGCATACGGGATAGTTGTGTGATAAGGCTTTCCACATCATGTTTTATCACTCGATATGTGCATATTAGTTCGGCATTAATGTCATTGATTATTGCGTTTTCTATATTTGGATATTCCTGCAATATCCAGAATAACACAGCTCCTCCGCCCACAAACGGTTCCACATAAGTCAGTGACTTACGTTGTGAAAAGTCGTGTGGAAGTGACTTCTTGATGTCCCCGAGAAGTCTTGTTTTTCCGCCGGCCCATTTTACGAACGGTTTTGCAAGATATGTATTGGTTATACTCATGAATCAATATATTCTTCACAAATTTAGCATTTTTTTGTCAATATATATGCCGTGACGAATATATTTGAATGATATGTCGGTATAATTATGACAATCAATCTGACCGGATTGTATGCGGATTGCTGCTGTTTAGATGAGCGAGAGGTATTTTTCGGCTATGTCGCGGGCGTTGAAGCGTTGGCGGATTATTTCGTGTTGTTTTTCGCGGTCGAGGTTGGCTGTCAGGGCCCAGCGTATGCCTTCGGCTACGTCGCGCGGATTGCAGTATTCGGCTATGTAGCCTGTGACTTTGTGGTCGATTATGTCAATCTGTCCGCCCCTGCCGAACGATACGGGGGTGGCTCCGGCCGACATACCTTCGATAAGCGTGCCTCCGAGGGTCTCGTAGAGTGACGTCGACAGGATGACATCGGTCTGTACGAGAAGCTGGTGGAGCGAAGTGTGGTCGCTGATAGTGCCGCATGCCACGTGGGGGAAACGGAGTTTCTGAAACAGGTCTTCGCGGTCGGTCTTGCCGAAGAAAACCGCTATGGTGCCTGCTGCGATTTCGGGTGACTCGTCCATGAGTATGTTGAGCGCGTCGATGGCGTAAGGAAGTCCTTTCACGGGGTCGTCGAGCTTCGCGGCTCCGAATGCTATTATATGTTTGAACTGCCGGCGTGTCTGCGAGGTGAACGGTTTGTCGGATACGGTGCGGAACATGTCGGAGGGGAATGCGTTGTGTATCACCGTGATTTCCTTGTCGCGCAGCAACGAGCTCTTTTGCGCGCACTGTTTCACCCAGTTGCTTACGGCCACGAATTTTATGTCGGTCTTGCTGTAGAGCGCTTTTTTCCTGAGCCATATTTTGTGCGACAGGTCGCCGGGCGATGACTTTGCGCCGAGATAGGGGCAGTCGCCGCATTGGGCGTGGTAGCGGTCGCACGAATAGGGATGGTGGCATATTCCGGTCATGCACCAGAGGTCGTGCATGGTCCATACGACAGGTTTGCCCATGTTGCAGATGCGCTGCATCTCATTCAGTGATACTGTGGCCTGGTTGACCCAGTTTACAAAGATTGCATCGGCTTTCTTCACGAGCGGGTGGCGGTGTATGTTCATGCCGGTCGAGCCTGTAGATATTTTGAACAGGTCGCGGCGGTTGAAGCCGTTGCGGGTGATGATGCCTATGCGCTCCTGTATGAATCGCCAGCCGCGCACGGGCCGCGTGCCTATCTGATGCACGTGCGGGTCATCACCTATTTTGTTGAACACCAGCATGTCGGCTTCATGTCCGAGCGCCTGCAGGGCTTTCATCAGCCGGTAGGTGACAATCGCAGCGCCCCCGAGTAGGTCGTTGTGGCTCAGCAATACGATACGTTTCTTTTCCATAATCGCCTTGATTACGTCATTTTTTAACAGGACGGGCCAATGGCTTTTCTTTTATCCAGATGAGTGCCCCGAAGGCTATGAGAAGCACGCCGCGCACCGTGAAATCGAGTATCTCGATGCCGGTGGTGATGAGTATCGCTCCCCCGTAGAGTGCCGCCGCGCACAGTATGTATAGGCTCAGGCGGGGCAGGTCGTAGTTGATGGGGTATTTTTTCTGACCGATGAGATACGATGCCGCCATCATGGCGCCGTAGCAGCAGAACGCTGCCCAGGCGCAGGCCATGTAGCCGTAGCGGGGCACGAACAGTATGTTGATGGCGAGGGTGATGGCCAGTCCGCCGAGGGAGAACCATGTGCCCCATATCGTGCGGTCGGTGAGTTTGTACCACAGCGACAGGTTGAAGAATATGCCGAAGAAGAATTCGGCGGCCATCACTATCGGCACCACGCGCAGGCCGGAGAAGTAGCGCGGCGAGATGAAATATTTGAGCACGTCGAGGAAGAACATCACCCCGAGGAAGATGAACAGCCCGAAGATGACGAAAAATTTCATTGCGTCGGCGTATGCGCGGCGTTTGTCGCCTCCTCCCTCCTTGTTCCTGTCGAAGATGAATGGTTCGTAGGCGAAACGGAACGCCTGTATGAACATCACCATGACGATGGCTATCTTGTAGTTGGCGCCGTAGATACCGAGCTGTTGCGAAGCGTCGGCCGGGTCGTCGACCAGAAACGGCAGCAGTATCTTGTCGATGGTCTGGTTCATGATGCCGGCCACGCCGAGTATCAGCAGCGGGAAGCTGTAGCGTATCATCTCGCGCCACAGACGGCCGTTGAAGCTGTAGCTTACGCGCAGTTCGGGCATGAGAAGAAGCAATATCGCCATCGACGACAGCAGATTGGCCAGGAATATGTAGCCTATGCCGAATCCGGGGTCGTAGAACCAGTCGATAAGCCCGGGGGCATGCTCCTGTATCCACGGGCAGAGTATGAGGAAGAAGAGGTTGAGGCCTATATTGAGGCCGATGTTGACGAATTTGAGTGTGGCGAAGCGCACGGGCCTCTTTTTGTAGCGGAGATAGGAGAATGGTATCGAGCAGTAGGCGTCGAGCCCCACTGCGATTGCCATCATCCAGATGAACGACGGGTGGTCGCCGCAGTTGAGCGCGTCGGCTATCTGCGGGGAGAAGAGACATGCCACGATGATGAAGAGCATCGAGGAGGTACCTACCGATATGAGTGTCGTAGAGTAGACCTGCGTGGGGTTGTTCCACCGCTCATGGTTGGCGAACCGGAAAAATCCCGTCTCCATGCCGTAGAGCAGTATGATGAGCACCAGCGCCACGTAGGCGTAGATGTTGGTGACAATACCGTACTGCTCGGCGGGAAACAGATATGTGTACATCGGCACCAGGCACCAGTTAAGGAACCGGCCCACGATACTGCTCACACCATATATGGCAGTATCCTTCATCAAACTCTTTACTCCTGCCACAGTGCTGCGTTATTTCTTTTTAGGAGTTTTTGCGCTTTCAGTCTTCGGCGTGCGTTTGGCCGGCGTGCGGTCGAGGCGGAGCACCTGCGCCGAGCGTGCGGGCAGATACAGTTTGAGCCATTCCTTGCCTGTCGGGGCATACAGCTCGTCGTGCTGCGTGAGATGCTCCACGCTGTCGTCGATGTTGCCGAATCCGCCGTACTGCTTGTCGTCGGACGACAGCACAACCTTGTACTTGCCTGCCGGAGCGAGTATGCCGTAGCCGGTGAACGACTTGAACGGGCTGAAGTTGAACACGAACACGAGGTCGCCGCGACGGAATGCAAGCACCTGGTCGTCGTCCTTCTCCCACAGCTTCTCGATGCTGAGTGCCTGGAAGTTGATGACGCGGCTCACAAGCTCGACCATAGCGTTGTCAAACGCGTTGAGATACTTGTATTTCAGGTCCTGGCGGTCGACAAGGTCCCATTGGCGGCGGGCATACTTGTAGCTCCAGCCGTTGCCTTCGCGGGGGAAGTCGATCCACTCGGGGTGGCCGAACTCGTTGCCCATGAAGTTGAGGTAGCCGCCGTTGATGGTGGCGAGGGTGACGAGACGTATCATCTTGTGCAGCGCGATGCCTCGGTCGACGGTCATATTGTTGTCACCGACCATCATGTGCCAGTACATCTGGTCGTCGATGAGACGGAATATCACCGTCTTGTCGCCTACGAGCGCCTGGTCGTGGCTTTCGACGTATGATATTGTCTTCTCGTCGCTTCGGCGGTTGGTGAGTTCCCAGAATATCGAGGTTGGGTGCCAGTCCTCGTCTTTTTTCTCCTTGAGAGTCTTTATCCAGTAGTCGGGTATGCCCATGGCCATGCGGTAATCGAAACCGATGCCGCCGTCCTTGATTTTCACGGCGAGACCGGGCATGCCGCTCATCTCCTCGGCTATGGTGATGGCGTTGTGGTTGACGGCGTGTATCAGTTTGTTGGCGAGAGTGAGGTATGTGATGGCGTTGACGTCCTGTGCGCCGTTGTAGTAGTCGCCATACGAGCAGTATGCCTGTCCGAGGCCGTGGTCGTAGTAGAGCATCGAGGTCACGCCGTCGAAACGGAAGCCGTCGAATTTGAATTCCTCAAGCCAGTATTTGCAGTTGGAGAGGAGGAAATGCAGCACCTCGTTCTTGCCGTAGTCGAAGCAGAGCGAGTCCCATGCCGGGTGCTCGCGGCGGTGGTCGCCGTAGAAGTACTGGTTGTATGAGCCGTCGAGGCGTCCTAAGCCCTCGTTCTCGTTCTTGACGGCGTGGGAGTGCACTATGTCCATGATTACGGCTATGCCGAGTTCGTGAGCCTTGTCGATGAGGCTCTTAAGCTCTTCGGGGGTGCCGAATCGGCTTGAGGGGGCGAAGAAACTCGACACGTGGTAGCCGAACGAGCCGTAATACGGGTGCTCCTGTATGGCCATTATCTGTATGGCGTTGTAGCCGTCGGCATGAATGCGGGGCAGTATGTTGTCGCGGAATTCCACGTAGGTGCCTACGCCTTCGCGCTGCTGCGCCATGCCTATGTGGCATTCGTAGATGAGCAGCGGACGCGTGTCGGGCACGAAGCTCTCCACTTTCCATTCGTATGCTTTCTTCGGGGTCCACACCTGCGCTGAGAAGATATGGCTCTGCTCGTCCTGCACGACGCGTGTGGCGTAGGCGGGGATGCGTTCGCCTTCGCCGCCGTCCCAGTGTACTTTCATCTTATACAGCTGGCCATGCTTCATACCCCGCGGACCTACACGCAGTTCCCACACGCCGTTGTCGAGGCGTTTGAGAGCGTATTTGGGCGACTCCTGCCAATCGGAAAAATCGCCGATAAGCGTGATGGCGGTAGCGTTGGGCGCCCATTCGCGGAACACCCAGCCCTTGTCGTCGCGATGAAGGCCGAAATAATTGTGTGCGTTGGCAAATCCTTCAAGATTGCGGTTCCCTTTTATGAGTTCTTTTTCTTTTCTGACGGCATCTTCATGGCGCCCTTCGATAGCGGGAGCATACGGCTCAAGCCACGGGTCATTTTTGATAATATTAAGCATATACGGTTTATAAGAATGTTGCAACAAAAGCCCCGGTGCGGTTGTCGCCAAGTCCGGCGGCTTATTTCCCACAAACATAACCATTTTTTTCGACAGCGCAAAATTTTTCTTCACCGAAGCTAATACAAAACTAAATTTCACCATTAGAGAGTGTTGCAAAACTTCCAATGGTAGGGACGCACGGCCTGTGCATCCGGAAGGAGATGATTGATTATCAGTGTATTATCGGACGCATAGGCCGTGCGTCCCTACTTTGTTAGCCGAAATTTCGAAGTTTTGTAACAACCTCTTTAGGGGGGGGTAATAAAAATCTTCTCCTTGCCTCTCCCGACTCACATAAAATTGATTATCTTTGTAATCAAAGAATTATCCCAAGACATATCACTAATCTTTATGGATAACGGGCAGATTATATTATTTCAGACACAGAGTGGCGAAACGAAGATTGAGGTCAGGCTTTCCAATGAGACTGTGTGGCTTACGGCTGACCAGATGGCTGAACTGTTTCAACGTAATAAGTCGACTATTTCAAGACATATCAGGAATGTGTTTGATAGCGGAGAGCTGGAGCAGACCCGAACTGTTGCATTTTTTGCAACAGTTCAAAATGAAGGCGACCGGAAAGTAGAAAGGAGCCTTGCATATTATAATCTCGATATGATTATCAGCGTGGGTTACCGTGTCAATTCGCATCGCGGTGTTCAGTTCAGACAATGGGCTACTCAGGTGTTGAAGGAATATATGGTCAAGGGATTTGTCCTTAATGATGAATTGTTGAAGAATGCAGGCAAAGGGAATTATTTCGATGAGCTGTTGGCCCGGATACGCGATATACGTAGCTCGGAGAAAGTATTTTATCGCAAGGTGCTTGAAATATACGCACTGAGCATTGATTATGATCCCCGTATGTCCATTACGCAGCAATTCTTCAAGACCGTGCAAAACAAGATGCATTTTGCCGCTCACGGGCATACAGCTGCCGAAGTAATCTATGACCGTGCAGACGCCGAAAAGGATTTTATGGGACTGACAACATGGCGCGGAGCGTTGCCTACCCGGCATGAGGCTGAAGTTGCTAAAAATTATCTTTCGGAGGAAGAAGTAGATATGCTCAATCGTATTGTTAACCTATATCTCGATTTTGCTGAACTTCAGGCCAAGAGCCATGTCCCGATGTATATGAAGGACTGGATTAAGAAACTTGATGACTTCCTCTCGTTGTCAGGTAAAGAGTTGCTTACACATGCCGGAACTGTCTCAGCTGAAGTTGCCAGATTGAAAGCCAACGAGGAATACGACAAATTCCGGGAGCGTGCCCAATTTCAGCTTTCTCCTGTTGAAATGCACTTTATTGAAGCTTTTGAAGCTGAGCGAAAGCGCGTGGAAGGCATAAAATAATAGCGACCGGTACGATCATCAAATCAGTGCGGTTCACTTCGGTAACGAGTGAACTGCACTTTTTCAGTGGTGGCGCGCGTTGACTGCTGCGTACCATAGCAGGATAATTTATTATTTAGCAATAACTTTCGCGGTATTTTATTGCATTATAGTGAAAAATGTTTAACTTTGCCGGTGCATGTCGTCCGCGGAGGCCCGATGTGGGCTGAGGGGCGGGGTGCTGACATTTTTTTGAAAGCGTTTACCATAGCGCTCTTTCTTGACAGTTAGAAACTTCGCAACTTTCATTGATACGTCAGGAATGAGGCAGCGGTAGATGGCTTATGTGGATATGTATTTACACTGATCCGTGGCGGCGATGCGCGAGCATTGCACCGTCGGACAGTCAGCATATTTGCGTGAGGCCTCTGCACGTTGCCCGTTCAACGTATCAGGGCAATGCGAAGGCCTCTAACTGTGGGACGGGCAACAGGTACTGACCTTGCGCTTTTTGTTTATCCGATACCATTAACGCCGACGAGGAGGTCCCGACGCACACATTTTTTGCACTATGAAAAAATTTCTACTCCCGGCATTAGCCGCGTTGCTCGCCTTCCCCGCGATGGCGCGCGACTTCACCTACACCTACGAAGGGCAATCACTGGTGTACACTGTTATCGACGAAACTGCCAAAACCTGTATGGTAAAATGCGGCGCTCCCCTCACCGTTAATCCCGATGAGGAAACGGGCGAACTGTCCGGCTATTATCTTCGTGGAGAAATGAACGGCTGGGTCGCTACCGAAGAATGGGAGTTCCGCACCACCGATACTGACGGCGAGTATATAATCCGTAATTGCACATTATCAGCAGGTGGTTTCAAAGTGGCAGATGCCAATTTTGAATTAAATTGTGGCGGTGCCTATCCATCGCTCGATGGTACTCCTTGTCAAATTTATAATGGTGCAGGTTCCAATTGTCTGATTTATGAAGATTTTACCGGTGACATAATCTTCAATATAAAACATATTGTTAACTTGTATTATGAGTATTACATTACTTTTGTGCCGGAATACTCGAAAATCATCAAAGGCAGGCTTGATATTCCCGCTAAAGTTTCCGACGGCACCAACGAATACACAGTAACGAGAATTGCCGATAAAGCTTTCTATCAGTACACCGGCATGACCTCTGTCACTTTGCCAAATACAGTTGTTTCGATAGGCAACCTTGCATTCGCCTGTTGCAGTGGTCTCAACAATGTGCAACTTCCCGGCTCTCTTCAAGAAATCGGCAACTCTGCATTCTCTATGTGTTCCGCTCTTGAGACTATCGATATCCCTTCGTCTGTGAATAGTATCGATAAATATGCTTTCACCAGTTGTGCCAAATTGGAGGCTATCAATGTAGATGATTCAAATAAGTGGTATTCATCTGTTGAGGGTTGTTTGGTCGATAAGGGAACTGCAACACTCATCAAATGTCCCGAAGGGAAAAAGGGAGACTTGGTGGTTCCATCTTCGGTAACATCAATAGAGTTTGGCGCAATACAAGATTGTAACGTATTGGGCTACATTAAAATTCCGAACTCGGTAAAAGAATTACCAAAATTATTCGCATATAACTGTGCGAAACTACAGACTGTCAGCCTGCCCGCCGCTATTGAAAAAATCGGTGCCGGTTCATTCCTTGAATGTCCGGACCTGTATGAAATCAATGTGGAGGAAGGGTGTAAAAATTACTATTCGCTTGATGGCGTCCTGTTCTCCAACATTGACAACAATACGACGCTCGTCAAATTTCCTGAAGCTAAAGGGCTGTATACATATTACCCCGAAGGGTATAACATCCCGGAGGGCGTAAAGACAATTGGTGAAACCGCATTCTATAAAGCTTTTCTCAATTATGTGAACATCCCCTCCACCGTAACCTCTATCGGGGCGGACGCGTTTGAACTCGCTATTTTGAATTCCATCACAATTCCCTCTTCGGTTGAGTCGATAGGCAATTCCGCATTTTATCAAAATTCCCAGCTCTTCTCCGTGTCAATCCCAAGTTCGGTCAAAACATTTGGTGAAAATATCTTTTCGGGCTGCTCCATGTTGGCTAATGTATATTATAACACCGATACACCCGTAGCCTTCGAAGATCCTACTGCATTTATTTCCACCAATGCTACGCTTTTCATTCGTTCTGAAGGCGTAGAAGCCGCTAAAACAACCGCCCCCTGGAGTAAGTTTAAAAACATCGTAGCCTACGATTTCGACAACATAAACAATAAGGATTATTACCTTGTAGGTGATTTCAACGACTGGACCAACGGCGCGGAAGATTACAAATTCACTCCCGTCGGCAACGGTGACTATGAACTCGATTATACCGGCACACTCGTTGAATTCAAAATTACTGACGGCACATGGGATGAAGAAGGGTGTTTCGGTCTGAACCGCTACAGCTATGGAATCTACCAAGGAGGTTCATGTTGTCCTCTCGTTCAGCCCGGCGATAACATCTCCGCCGGCACGTTGACAGGCCTTGTTAATCCGCACTTTGTCTTTAACCCCTCAGAAAGGATATTATCCTACACATGCGACTTTGTCGAACTATCATACACCTACGAAATCTGGGGTAATTTCCCGACCGGAGGAGATGAATGGGCAGCCATCGGAATGCGCAGTGATAACAACGACGGACTGTGGACTGCTAAGAATGTCGTCGCTGAAAATGAATGTCAGTTCTTACTGCGTCAGATGCGTGATGACGGCAAAATATTGTTCTGGGGACATTCTACTGACGGCGCTTTGATTACAGGGCCGGGAACATACGTCGTAGGGTGGCAGGATTACAACTTCTCCATCGCCCCCGGAACATGGGATCTTATGTATGACGAGAGAACCGGCATGCTGACAGTATCTGCGGCTTCCGGATCGGTCGACGGCATCGAAGTCGACGACAATGTCGCCCCAGTCTACTACAACCTCCAGGGAGTACGTGTCGACAATCCCGCCAGCGGCCTCTACATTGTAGTCCGCGGCAACAAAACAACCAAAGAATACATAAAGTAACCCCGCTGTTTCTTAATTACTTAAAGAATTAAATTAGAAAATTAAAGTGATGGAAAGAATTATAAATAAATTACTTATTGCACTGATAGCATTGTGTAGTTCGTCATCAGTTTTTGCGTATGATATTCTTGACAATGGAATATATTATAACATCAATAATAATGATAATTTACTTTCCGTAACCGTTACAAATAGTGGAACCGCTGATGGATATATTGGAAATGTGATTATTCCTGAAAGTATAATTTACGATGGAAAAATATATAAAGTCACTTCAATAGGAAATTCAGCATTCAGTAATTGCAGTAATTTGTCAGAGATATTTATTGGAAATTCCGTGACTGAAATTGGAGGTTGGGCATTTTCTGGATGCGTAAATCTGAAATCAGTTAAAATACCTGATTCAGTCACATCAATAGGTAGTTCTGCATTTATAGGTTGCAGTAGCTTGACAGAGATAATTATAGGTAAATCTGTCAAATCAATATCGAGTTCTGCATTTTGTGATTGTATCAATTTGATATCGGTGAAATTACCGGATAATATTGAATCAATAAGTTTTGGCCTATTTAATCGTTGTAGCAGTCTGGCATCTATAACAATCCCTAATTCAGTCAAATCAATTGATGACAGAGCTTTTGAATATTGTAGTAATTTAACTTCGGTAACAATTCCTGACTCAGTTATCAAAATCGGACAGAGTGCGTTTGCTTTCTGCTACAGTTTGTCTGAGGTATCTATTGGAGATTCTGTCACGTTGATAGGTAACTCTGCATTTGATTGTTGTAAAAGTCTTAGCTCAATAACAATCCCCAATTCCGTTACTAAAATAGACGGACAGGCTTTTTGGGGCTGTAGCGGGCTTGTTTCAGTAATTATAGGAAATTCCGTGAAATCAATGGAACCACATGCATTTTATGGATGCAATAACATTTCAAGAATTGATTGTTATGCAGAATCTGTCCCGAAAATATATTATAATACTTTTACTTGTTATACAGCCGACTTGCACGTTCCAAAAGGAACGGCTACATTGTATAAGGATGCCGATTATTGGAAATTATTTGGTAATATTGTTGAAGATATTAAACTGAGTGGAGTAACAGAAATTAGGGCGGATGACAGTTCCGATAAAGAGCTTTTTACAGTTTATGATCTTCAAGGTCGTAAAATGAATATAACAGATCGGATGCAACTCAAAAGTTTGAATAAAGGAATATATATAGTAAACGGCAAGAAATTACTCGTTAAATAAAAATATTAGTGTCCGCCAAACTTTAACGGACAGTAATATTTTTTGACTAATAATTCTAAAGTAACCCCACAGACTTAATCCGAATACTCCCGATGGCGCATCAGAATGACTGATTTTGATGCGCCATCTTATTATGTATCATAAAATTGATTATCTTTGCGAATATCCTTTTAAAATGAAAAGGATCATAATATGTATACCATTTAAATTCAAAAATACGTTTAAAGGTATACGACATATACCTTTAAACGTAAATTCAAACAAATGGATAAACTTCAGACGCTCTATAAAAACTGGCAGATGCTTCAGCCATTGAATGCGAGAAAGCAGCATTTATTAAGCCAACGTTTTTCTGTTGACTATAACTTCAACAGCAACCATATTGAAGGAAATACTCTGACTTACGGTCAGACCGAATTATTGCTGCTTTTTGGGAAAGTCGTAGGCGAAGGAGAGTTGAAGGACTTTATTGATATGAAAGCGAGCCAGGTGGGAGTAAAGATGATGACTGAGGAGGCTAAATTTAAGGAGCAGCCTTTGACGCAGAATTTTATAAGACAACTTCACAAAACATTGCTTCGTGAGGATTATACTGTTTACCGGCAGCTTCCGGGGGGCATTACGACAAGCTATATAGTCCACGCCGGACAGTATAAAACTCGGCCAAACAGCGTAATCACGCGTTATGGTGATCGGTTTGACTACGCTTCGCCGGAGGAAACGCCGGCATTGATGACATCGCTTGTCGATTGGTATAATGAGGCTGAAAAGTCGGGGGCGTACACGCCGGTAGAACTGGCGGCGTTGTTCCATTACCGATATATCCGTATTCACCCGTTTGAGGACGGTAATGGCCGTATTGCGCGCCTGTTGGTAAATTATATTCTTGCGCGGCATGACTGGCCTATGGTAGTAGTCAGGAGTCGGAACAAACAGCAATACTTAGAGGCCCTCCACAAAAGCGATGTCGAGATAGGACAAATCCCTTCTGATGGTGCTAATGCCGAGCTGAAACAAATACGCCATTTCCTTAAGTATTTTAAAACACTGGTTGAAGTTGAATTGAAATACGATATAGATTTCGTCACCGAAACGTCGCCAAATGTCTGGTGGTATGACGGACAAAAGATTGTATTCCGTTCTTCTTCAACTCCAATGCTGTTACAGGCAATGCAATCTGATTCCGATATTACGATTGAAGGACTGGCTCTACATGCCGGAATATCGGTCGGGGCTGTCAACAAGCAGTTACGTCAACTTCTGAAGAAAGGCTATATTCAGCGAAGTGAGACTGACGGTAGCTGGAGGATTTTTGCATCTTCCTCAATATAACTTGCTCCCGCCATAATGTAAATGGCAAAACTGAAAAGTATCTGAGAATGGATCCTAATGACCGTAATATTTATCGCAGTATTAGAAAAATAGCCGATATGAATAGCTCCGTTTCACGGTAGGATACATCAAACGATTCCTATTCCCACATAGTTTCTCTGGCACCGGATGCAAATCAGCCCGGCTCTCCCGATAAAACGGGGTGGGGACGGGCTGAAGTTTTATTGGTGCTGTGATGTGCGGGCTACTTGACAATAACCTTGGCGGTTGCGTTGCCGCTGCCTGCAGGTTCGTATGAGCAGATGGCGGCGTATTGATGAGATGCGAATTCTGTTCTACCGGCAGGACGATGCTTTCATTGACATAATCAGGCGGTTTTTTGTCGGCGGTATATTTGCCTTATGGTAAGCACAATTGCCATTACGATATAGTACAGACTTATTGCCAGGCCTATCCACCACCAGATGCCGTAGGCAGCCGTGTGCAACGGCGCTTTGCAAAGGGCGGTATCGGAAAACAGGGTGAAAATAGAGTAGTATGGAGCGAATGTGCCGTGCATAAGCCCCATGAACCAGCCGTATTCATGTTCAATGTTTATCGGAAACAGCAACGCGAACGCGAAGATTACGATTATTTTTACATAAAGGCTCTCCGTGTAGCAACCTGTCTTTCCTGCATTTTCTTTTTCTGTCATAATTCAAAATCTTGGCAAGATATGTCTATGTCATCTCGGTTAATGAAGGTGTCGTAAAACTCTAAATAGTAGGGACGCACGGTCTGTGCGTCCGATAATTTGTTGATAATCGGCACATACTTCACGGACGCACAGACCGTGCGTCCCTACAACTGGAGGTTTTGTAATACACAGAGCTTTAAGTATTTAGGAGTTTTGAAAAATTGCACGAGTTCGTGCAAAATCTTAGATTAACGTGTACTTGCGGGGTGCTTCTACCCCTCGACCCGGAAGATGGAGAAGTTGACCGAGCCGTAGGCACGGTGTTCCATGAAGCCGGGAAGGTTGGAGAAGTCGTATTTTTTCGAGTGCTCTATCACTACGAGGGTGCCCGGTTTCACCAGGCGTGAGTTGAGGATGGCTCCCGGTATGTCGCCGAATCCGGGGAGATCGTAGGGCGGGTCGGCGAACACTATGTCATAGCTTTGCGAGGCCGCGGTGATGAAACGCAGCGCGTCGGTGCGCAGTGCCGTCAGGTTGTCGGCGCCGAGCTGTGAGGCTACCTTGCGTATGAAGTTGTACTGCGTGGCGGCTTTTTCTACCGCTGTCACCGACGAGCAGCCGCGCGACAGGAATTCAAACGTGATTGCTCCCGTGCCGGCAAACAGGTCGAGAGCCGTAGGCTCTTCCTCGAAGTCCACGAGATTTTCCATGACGTTGAATATGTTTTCGCGGGCAAAATCGGTGGTGGGACGTGCCGTGATATTGGTCGGCACATCGAATCGGCGACGACCGTATTTTCCTCGTATTATTCGCATAGCGGTAGTATTATCAGGTCAAAAGGCGCTTTCATGGCGTCGGCTCCGGCCCGGAACATCGCCGAGGGGAATATCATCGGCATGACGTACGGACGGAATTTGCGCAGCAACGGCATCAGTGCGTCGCGCTGTTCGCGGTCGCCCCCGATAAGTATCTCCGATATTTCGTCGGAAATATCTTCCGTGCAGTTCAGTATGTAGAACGCGGCGTCGTTGATGTCGCGGTATTCGAAGCGGTTGAGCAGGTGCAGCGAGTTGGAACTCATCACCACGATGTCGAGCGAACGTCCGCGCATATTGACGAATACCTTGACGGTATTTCCCTTGGTGAGGTTGGCGTGGCAGTAGCGCGTGAACGGGTGTATGGAGTTGTGCAGCCTGATGTTGGGAAACGTGCGCCGCAGGAAATTGACAACAGGAGTATCTGCCGGAGTGAGCAGACGCGCCCCGAAAGTGTCGAGGCGGTCATCGATGACGGTATGTCGCCGGTCAATGTCGCTGTCGGCCTCTCGGAGAAGCGCTATATGGTCGCAGGCGTCGGCTATCGCATCGGGCACGGCCATGAAGCGTCGGCTTTCGATTATCGCTGTCGTGGTCTTGAAGTCGCTAAGCAGCAAAGGATTGTCGTAGATGAATGTCTCAAGTTGCTTGAGGCTGTCTCCTCCGTCGGCGCCGAGTTCACAGTGGCGCAGCAGCAGCGAGTTGTCCTCCAATGGGTTGTAGATCATGACATCAAGCGCCGTCACGCCAATGCGTAGGTCAAGACGGCAGTATGCCGGGTCGTTGACGAGGTCTTTGGTCAGTGGTGTCGATGTTGTCATTGCTGTTGGATTTATTTGTCGCGTGATTGAAGCGTCTATCGGCGTAATGTCCCGGGGTCGAATCTCTGACCTCCGAGGCCGGTGCCCGACTGTCGGTTGGTGTTGCCCGAACTGTTGCGTCCTGAGCCGCCGTAGCCGGGCGAATAGAAGTCATCCTCTTCTTCGTCCTCATCGGTGTTGTTTTCGTTGGCGTTGCGGTCGCGGTTCTTGGGCTTGTTTTTCTTTATCTCGTTGGGTCTCTGTGCCTCCACGGGAAGCTGGTTGATGTCCCATGTCTGGTTGATGTCCCAGTTTTTTTTCACGGCGAGTTTCTTGGGATAATAATATACATCCTCGGCCTGACGTTTTTCGCTTATCGAGCCGGTATCCCACTTGCCGTTGCGGTTGGCATCGACGTAGGCACGGGCATAGTAGGTGTTGGGGCTGACGAATGTGAATACGGCCGACCCGTCCTTTACCGGAGCTACTGCCACCGGTTTGTCCTGCGTGTTGAGCAGTTCCACCATCATCTCTTCTCCTGCAGGAATGCCGGTAAGATTGAATGTTATGGTGGAATAGTCCTCAAGTTTCTTGACGGTGAATTCGGAAGTCGCGGGCTTGTTGACATTTCCGTAAATGCCTGTCACTGCTGCCGAATCGACTTTGAGACGGTAGCGTTCCCCCTCCTTCCAGTCATGACGCAGCGTGAACGCCAGCTGGCGGTTGAGCGAGTCTCGCGTGATATGCTGCGCACCCATGTCGCGCCATACGGTGTCGACCCTCATCTCGAGGTGAATCATGCTCCCGATAATAGTATCGACGGGTTGGGAGGCGGTGAAATATAGCGGACGGTTCAGCTCCTGGTTCCCTTTGGTGCTCGTGTCGAAGGTCATGAACGCAGGTTCGTCGGTGAATACTGTGTCCCTTCCCTCCTCGCGCAGCTTTTTGAGAAGTTTCTCGCGCTCCTTGTCGCGCTTTTCGAGCGCTTTGCGGAAACTCGAACGGTCGCGGTTGAGCAACCGCAGCGTGTCGGTAGTCCACGACAGTTGGTCGAGCGTGTCCGTGCGCAGATAGCGCGCTTCTACGAGAAGAGTGTCGGTGGATATTACCCCCTTGTCTGTGAGCCAGTATGTTATGGAATCGCCTGCGGCGGAGTGGTCGATGCGCGATATTTCGTCGATGCGACGTCCCGCGGCCGGAGTGTTGAGCAGTGTCAGCACGGGCAGCGTGTCGGTGGGCGCGCCAAATTCCAGCGCTATGCGAGTGGAGTCGATGCGGGTATTGTTTTTGAGATACTGCGACCGGTAGTTCTCGTTGAACCATGTGAGCAGCAGGTCGTTAGGAAGATAGCGATGTCCCTGGCGCATCACAATCGAGTCCATGCCGTTGCTTGCGCGCAGCGTGTCGGTCACCATGATATTCACCACTTCAGGCACTACAGTCTGTCCTAAGAAAGCCACATCTTCCGAACGGTCCCAGTGATAGTCGCGGTTGAGGTCGTTGACGGCATAGAGATTGTAGGTGCCCGGCGCGAGATTGCGCAGCACGAACTGTCCGTACTGGTTGGTCTTGGCTATGCGCTCGAACGGCAGCGTGGTGATGGCCGTGTCCGACAGATTGGAGTATACGCCCACTATCATGCCCTGCGCGGGTTCGAGATTGCGGGCTTCGAAAAGCATCCCCGATATGACAAGGCTGTCGCGAGTGTCGCCCGTAGAGAAATCGAATGCGAATCCGTCGAGGATATTCCCCTCGTTGAGGTCACGTATGGCGTCGGAAAAATCTATGGTATATGTGGCGTCGTTTACGAGCGTATCGCGGAATTCCACCGTCAGGCGCTTACCGTTGGCCGATATCGACGGCGGCTGCTTCTGCACGGGCGATACCACGACCTTGTTCACCACATCCTCCATCTTGATATTCTCGTCAAAGAATATATTGATGCGGTTGCCGTTGAAGTTGAGTGTTCCCGGAGCCGGATTCGAACGCACGAACACCGGCGGCAACTCGTCGCGGTCGCCCCCCTCGGGACGCCCTATCGACGCACACGCAGCAAGCAGCATCACCACTGCCGCCATACATAATATTCTGACTATATTACTGTTTCTCACCTTTTTTGCGGTTTGTTATATGCAGTTATTTTAAGCCGTCCATCATTATTTGGTTATAAATAAAACATCTGATAGACTGGTATAACTTTTCTTATTGTATTCAAAGGTAATCTTTTTTAGTGAAGAAATAGAGAAATTTTTGATATAATCATCTACTTTTGGTTCTATTAAGGAAAATGCTCTTTTCATTTTCCAGGATTGTTCCGGATTTTCTGTGTCAGCGAGAATTAAATACAACCTGTTTTCTGCCCCGAAACGCATTTCTCCCTGATTTTCGTAGAGCCATTTCATCAGTTCGTATGGATTGTTGCCGGCTTCGATAATAATATTCCGGCGTATCAGGTTTAATTCATTGATTATTTCGTAATATCCTTGTTCTGCAAGCTTCTCGGTGAGTGTATAGACCTGTTGGCCGGTCGTTGAGGATTGATCTGCGGTTATATCGGTCTCTTTGCACTTGCATTTAAGCCATCCTAAAATATTTCTCCCTGATATTTCCTTGAATTTTAATTCCATGAACTGATTTGGGAAAAATGTCACTTTCAGGTCTATAGGGAAATTGCCAATGAAAAAGTCGACATTTTTAATTTCACCTACTGCAGAAATAACATTTGGATTACGCTTGAATAATGATTCGATAAGAAACGATGTCCAGTTGTTGTACCAGCTGTTCTGCACGTAATTCCATGCATTACTTGCAATTTCGCTCTGACGTGACTGTAGTTCTGTAAAATCACTTATCGTTTTTACATATCTGCTTATTAAATATTTGTCAAGTGAATTATTTTGGTCTCCTCCCCAAATATAACTTCTGACCTTATATAAATCATCTTTAAGCCGCTCGGTGTCCACATCCATCGCAGTGTACCACTCATGGTTCATTGCCTGAAGAAAGCGGTCGAGTATCGTCATGGCATCATTGCGGTTTTCAAGGAGATTGAACAACTCAATATTCTTTTCGGATACTTTTGTGCTTATGAGAGTTATATTGTTTTCTGCACAGAATTGGTTAATCTGTTTCAATCTGCATATAGCTCTGACTTTTAACCAAAGCAATCCGTTTTGATTGTTGTTGAAAGCATACATGTTATGCTCTCTGAATTCCTTGTCCCATAATTCAAAGCTATACATCCGGTATTAATTTAACGGTGTGCAGATAATAAGAATTTCACTACTGCCGGCAACACTTCCCTTGCCGCCGCGCCCAAAAAGATATGGCTTTCGTTCTATCTGTATTTTTCGGAATGGCTTTACCATATCCACTATCATGTCGATGCTCGGATAACTACGGTCATTATAACTTATAAGCCAATACGGGATATTCTCCGAGAGCGAGAACATTGACTTGAAACTGCCTATGATTTCTTTTTTTGTATCAAATCCGCTTGCTTTTTTGGGGCTGTATCTTTTTGTCCCGTTTATAAAATCTTTGTCTTTCCAATAATTGGTAAAAGTTTCGGGCAAGTGGTAGAAACTTTGGTAATCGGCATGGCTGTCGCAATAGGGAGGGTCGAAATACACCATATCGACGTTTGTCAATGTAGGCAGGAGATCTAAAATATTCTGATTGTAGGAAATGCATTTTTTCCCATTGTCAAAAATTGCGTTGTTATAATCTTTGACAAGTTCTGAAAATAATGTTTTCAGTGGTCTTATGAGGCTGCGGTTGCGTTTGACCCTGTCGGGATTGGAAGCATAGACAAGTGCCTGTGTATGTCCGAAATGTCCCATTGTTACTTTCCTTGTCATCGCGCGGTTCATTGTTGCTATGGCGAGTGACTTTTTATAGTCGTTTTCAAGGAATCTTATATTGCTTCGGAATGCGTCAAGAAACGCGGTTTCCTCCCTGACAAAAAATAAATCTGTGAAAATATTTTCCATCAGATTATAGTAAGTGGGATTGGAATTTGGAGAAAATAATATTTCAATGTCGTCAGGGGTAAGAATTTCGCCGCTGTTTTCCACAAGTGCTTTGCCAATCTCACTGTTGAATTTTAGAAAATCATTGGAAATTACAGACTTGCCAAGCTGTTTAAGCATGAATGCAACCGACTGCGAACCGCTGAAAGCATCGAGTATTGTAGTGGCGTCCTCCGGTATCCATTGGGCAATCCAGTCACAATGTATATATTTTGCTCCAAGGTATTGTGGCTTTGGAAATTTTATTGTGAAGAAATCTTGCTCATCAAATAGCGTTTGCTGTATTACAGGATATTGCTTCATGTCATATTCTCTCCAATGTTGGTACCCCGGAGCAGAATCGAACTGCTATCAAAAGTTTAGGAAACTTCTATTCTATCCGTTGAACTACCGGGGCATTTGGGTCGGTTGTTGTGTTTGAATCTGTTGTGATTTCAAACTGTTGGGAAAGCGTTCAAAATTTTAAATTCCGCGGTTAGAGACCGCGGCTACTATATCGTAGCGTTTGGTAATCAGATATGTAGAGGCCGCGGTTTTTAACCGCGGTTGATAAAATTAAATTTTGATATCACTTCCGGCACATTGCCGACGGGTGCAAAGTTAACGTTTATCTGCGACAATAACAAATGAAACTGTAGCTTAGGCCGCTCTTTTCATCGGTCTTTCTCTCGCTTTCGCTGAGTTTTTCCCATTCCGTGGAGCTGTATTCGGGGAAAAAAGTGTCGGCGGCGGGGCTGTCGGCATCGATCAGCGTCAGCTCCATGCGGTCGGCTGAGCCGATTGCCTGTCGGTAAATCTCGCCGCCCCCGATTATGAACACTTCCTCTCCCGCCCCCATCGCGAGAGCCTCGTCGAGCGACCCTGCGCGCTCTATGCCGGGCGCGCTGTAGTCAGTCCGCCTGGTTATCACTATGTTGCGGCGGTCAGGCAGGGCACCCTTGGGAAGCGACTCGAAAGTCTTGCGGCCCATCACCACCGTATGTCCTGTGGTAAGCGCCTTGAACCGGCGCAAGTCCTCGCGTATGTGGAATGCCAGGTCACCCCCGCGTCCTATCGCTCCGTCGCGCCCCGTGGCGGCTATGATTGTCACCATGTCTTGTCCTGTTTTAAGATTTATACCGATACGTCGGCCTTGATATGAGGATGCGGGTCATAGTCCACAAGCTCGAAATCCTCGTACTTGAAGTCGAATATGCTCTTGACATCCGGATTTATTATCATGCGAGGCAGCTTGCGCGGCTCGCGGGTGAGCTGCAGGCGTGCCTGCTCGAAATGGTTCCGGTAGATATGCGTGTCGCCCAACGTGTGCACGAAATCGCCGGCCTCCAGCCCTGTCACCTGCGCCACCATCATCAACAGCAACGCGTATGACGCGATGTTGAACGGTACGCCTAAGAAAGTGTCGGCCGAACGCTGGTAAAGCTGCAGCGACAGCCGTCCGTCGGCCACATAAAACTGGAAGAACGCGTGGCACGGAGGCAGCTTCATCGACGGGATGTCGGCCACGTTCCATGCGCTCACTATGATTCGGCGCGACGACGGATTATTCTTTATCTGGTCGATGGCCTCCGAAATCTGGTCGATGAACGTGCCGTCATACGCCGGCCACGAACGCCACTGATAGCCGTAGATATGCCCCAAGTCGCCGTTTTCGTCGGCCCACTCGTTCCATATCCTTACCCCGTGCTCCTGAAGGTATTTCACGTTGGTGTCACCCTTCAGAAACCACAGCAGCTCGTAGATGATTGACTTCAGATGCAGTTTCTTGGTCGTCAGAAGCGGAAATCCGTCGGCGAGATTGAACCGCATCTGGTAGCCGAACACCGAGCGCGTCCCGGTGCCCGTACGGTCCTCCTTGTCAGTGCCGTGCGTAAGTATATGGTCGAGAAGTTCGAGATATTGTTTCATTTGCAGTATATAATATAAAAGCAAAATTCACTAAAATTATCGATATATGCAAATGATTGCCGAATAATCGTCCACCTGCGCACCGCAAAGCGCCATACATTGCCGGACCGAAATTTCGTACTCCCGCAATCCCGTGCCCGTTTATCTGACCGCAATCTTTACCGTAACCGTACGCTTGTCGGCGGAAACACCTTTCACGATATAAATCCCCGGAAGCAGCGATGGCGTCGAAAATACCCCGTCGACGGTGGCCACTGCCTCTCCCCCGACGTTATACACTGTCCAGCATGCCTCGTCGCCGAGTGTTAGGGTGTGGGTGTCTATGTTGACATAGTCTACCGCGGCAGGTTCGTAACCTATTTTGTCGTCGAGCCACTGTATGCGCGCCTTCAGATAATTCTTTACCCATGCCACTTCACCTTCATACGAACCCGCTACCTGCGGATTCATGTGTACTGCCTGGTTGAGAATATCCCATCGCATGAAGTTAAGCCTTTGCGAAGCATCCATCTCGGCTGCGTTTCTGTCGACAAACTCGCACAATGACTCAGCCGACAACCCCTCCTCGCGCATCTTTGTCCATAATGACAGCAGTTCGGGGGCGGTCGACGCGTCGCGCGCCATTATGCGGTTGACGAATGTGCGCATAGTGCCCGCGCACGACGATGAAGATGCCTGATACAAATAGCATTTGAGGTCGTTGATAGGATAGGTGCGGGTGTCGTTCTCGAATCCGAGGTCAAAATCCCACACCGGCCCGACATGGAATTTCGGGTCATTGCGCTTTTTGTACATGTACGTGCTCCAGTATGTGTCAGTATTTCCCGACACCTCTCCCACGATAAAGTGCTGTAAAAAACTTGTAAGGTCAATCATCGAGCGGTAACCGGTCTTCGGGTCATCGAATTTCGATGAATAGACCACCGATTCCAGACTGTTGAAATAATCGGTGATGTATGCCGTCTGCTCCGGAGTGATTTTGTCATCGTCGGGCGATTTTATGGTGACGGGAATGCCTCTCTTTGACTTGAACCATGAAAGCTCGCTCTCGGCGTATGCGTCCACCTCTATCAGATACCCTCCGGTGAGGGCATCACCCGCGATGTCCGTTTCCTCCATCTCATTGACCGGCACACGCCCCTCGGCCACCTCAACCTGGTCGCAAAACTGGTAGCACCCCTTGTACTCTCCGTTGAGTATGACGTCGACCGGGCGGCAATACGGCACATATTCCATCCCCGCGCGCCGCGCCACCTCAAAAGCTATCATATTTCGCATCAGCGTCTTGTCGCCGAAATTATTGATAAGCGTCCACTTCTTCGCTTTGGCCGGCGCGTCAAGCGGCCGCTGTTTCTTGGCAAACTTGATGCGGTACGGCTTTTTCGGGTGTGTCATGCTGTTGTTGCCGCGCAGGCGTGATTCTCCCGCAGCTTCGAGCACATTGGTCCCGTTCTCCGATATGATTATGATATTGCTCTCGATATTGTGCTCCTTGTCGTAAGGCTCCACTGCATTGACTGTGTTGATAATCACCGTAGGCAGATTGGTTATCTGATGCAGACGGCTGTCATCCCCTTCACCTTTCTCGCCGTAAAATTCAATCTCGGCCACATTGCAGCGGGCGTCGTTCGGCCCCACATAACGCACGTAGCGGAATCCGCGCGAGCACTCTACGTCGGCATAGCTCATCGACCCAATCCGGCCGTTTTCGGTGGTAAGGTAAAGCGGTACGGCGTCCAGGAAGTCAGGACGGTTCGCGCCCTCGAACATGGCGAGCTTCACGCGCCCCTCCCCGTGCCAGTCGTTGCGCGGCGACCACCCTACGCGGGTTATCACGTGCTTTTCGCCCAGGTCAAGTCCCGCCCACGTATAGCTGCGGTCGTACGAAGCGAAATACGTGTTCATGTCGCCGTCGAAGGCATCGTATATCGTGTTGACTGTGGTCGATGCCTCGCCTGTGGCATAATCAACCGATGTGGTGGTGCCTATGGGAGTGCCCGACAGTTTCTCTGCTCCTGCGGCAGTGGCAGCAGCGGCGAGCATTATCGCCGGCCCCAGTATGGACGTTTTTTTAATCATCATGGTAATAGGTGTTTATGTCATCCTCGCGCTGTTTGCGCGAGGTGGGTTTGTCGTCTATCTTTTAAGGCCGTTCACTTTGATGGCCTTGGCGGGTGATGCCGGGCAGATATACTGGCACGAGCCGCACCCTATGCAGCCGTTGAGGTCTACGCTTGCCACGCGGCGCCCCTCTTTCTGCGTCATCGTTATCGTATGGCGCGGACAACGCTGCGCACACAGCCCGCAGCCTATACATGCCTCGGTGTCTACCGTAGCGAGGCCGGTCCTGAACAGATGCTTCTCCTCCACTGTCAGTTTCTCGAGCGCCCCGGTAGGGCATACTTCGGTACATTTCACGCAGTTGTATCGGCAGTAACTGTCATCATAATTCTTGAGCGGGTGGAGCGGATTGCCCGCGCCGTATTCGCCTTTCGACGGCTCGAGCACATGCGCCGGACACACCGATATGCATGCGCCGCAACCCACGCATTTTGTCAGAAACGAACGTGTCGACACGATGCCCGGAGGCGGCACCGGACGTGTGTCGCGGGTATCCTCCTGCACTATCTCTTTCGGCTTCACGCGGTCGAGTTTCCTTGCGGCGCTCGCTACGGCGGGTGCCGCGGCGAGTATCAGTCCCGAGGCAAGGAAACGGCGTCGGTCGATAGCTCGCGGTTTCTCTATATTGTCGGCCGCTCCCGGAGCGTCCATCGTGGCTGTTGCACGCGCGCCCGGCACTTTCATCAGCATCGGTATCGACAGCCGGTGACGGCGCCGCGTGTAGGTGATGGCGCCGCTGTCGCACACCGCCGTGCAGTTGAAGCACACCACGCACCGCGACATGTCGACCGTATGCCCCTTGGAGTCGATGCACTCCGCTTTGCATACGCGTTCGCATAGCCCGCAGTGCACGCACACGTCGGTGTTTATGTCCATTCCGTACACGCTGTGGCGGCTCAGCAGGCTCAGCACCGAGCCTACGGGGCACACCGTGTTGCATATCAGTCTTCCCCTCTTCATCGGCACCGCTACTATCGCCGCGAGCGCTATGGTTGCGGCAATAATTCCCGCTATCGTTCCTGTGACCATCGTCGCTCCCTCGCCGGTGGCTATGAGCGGCCGAAGCAGGTATGTCATGATGCGCCCGAACGTCCCGTACGGGTCAAACAGAGCCAGCATCAGCGACAGTCCCGACAGCAGTGCCACCACCGTAAGCGCCAACCATGCGTAGCGGAACCTGTTGCGGGCCGCATGATGGCGGTAGCCGCGGCGGAATTTCATCTTCCGGCTCATGCGCGGCAACCGTGCCGAAATATCCTGCACTATACCCGTAGGGCACACCATCGAGCAGTACACACGCCCGAACAGCAGCGTTACCGCCACCCAGAAAAATATCAGCGAACCGCTCACCGACAGCGCTACCGGCACAATCTGTACCCTCGTGATCCACTGAAAGCTGAGCGCCGCCGACGTGCCGAGCATGACGAAAAACACCGTCATGACGCTAAGAGCCACGATGGCCGTGACCCGGCGTCCCGTCTGCAGGGCCTTCCCGCGTCCGTTGGCCTGTCGGTGTTCCCGGCGGTATATCGGTGGATTTTCGCTCATTTCTCTCGTTTCGGTACTAATTTCTTACTTTATTATCTGTCGGAGTTATACAGTTTCCCTTGTCAGGTCGATAAAACGTCCTATGCTTCTCATGTGCGACGCTATCGGCAGTCCCATCGGGCACTCGTACTCGCATCCGCCGCATCCGGCACACCGGTGCGCTATATGCTTGTCGCCGATTTCGCGTTCTATGCGCGCCACGAAGCTACGGCTGCGCTCCGTCCCTCCGCCGTTGCGGAAATCCTTGCCGTCGCGGGGTATTTCGCCGCTCTTGACTGCCTCGTTGTAGGCCGCATACATCGCCGGAATATGCACTCCGTACTGACACGGCATGCAGCGCGAGCATCCCACGCAATGTACTTCATCGGGAAGGTTCGCAATGATTTCATCGGCGTCAAACGGGTCTTTTTCCTCCCCCGAGGCATTTGCGCGCAACGATGTTATCCCATCCTCGCCATGACGGCACGACGTGAGTATCGCTCCCGCCGCCGTAGCGCCGACAGCGGTTGCGGCAACAGCCTTAAGCCATTGCCGCCGTGATACCATATTTCCGTTGTCGTCACTCATTTCAAAAGCAAATATAACAATATTTGTCGAAAGATGAAATCTTTTATTTAACCACGACACGGCGCGAGTTGCTACCGTCGGTCACGATATACAGTCCTGCGGGGAGGCTTACGGTATATTGTGTGCCGTGCAGTTTTGCGCCCCCTACGGTCTGTCCGTCAAGGTTGTATACATGGTATACCGCCGCTTCGCCGTGGTTGACGATGACAAGCGTCTTGTTGATGCAGTAAGCGTCCCAGTCGGCAAGAGTGTCCTCCTCGATGCCTTCCGCCGATGCGCTTGTATGGTCGCTGACGATGATGTCGTCAATCATGCCGCGGCCGCCGGCGCTCTGGCGCAGACGTATGTAGTTGCTGCCTCCCGCTTTCACGGTCACCTCATACTTCGCGTAAGTATCGGCGCTGACAGTCACCTCTCCGGCGTTTATCCATTGGTCGGATTGCGCGGGCATGTATTCAACCTGCAATACCATGTCGCCGTCCGAACTGCTCCACCGCTCGGCATAGAAACTTACAGTGCCGATACCGTCCTTTTTGGGCGATGCCGACTCTATGGCGCTCGTCGAATTCTTGCCCATACGCAGGGCGTAATTGCCGTTATAGCCTTTGTCTGAAGCCCATATACCGGCATTGGTCAGATTCCAGCTGCACGGGTTGCCGACGAATGTCTGGTTGCTGTATGTGTCATACTTGCCCTCTCCGGCCTTCTCGAAGTCCTCCACGAACCACGGTGTCGACGTGTCGCGCACCGATGCCGTCGCTATGCCCTCGTCATTTATGTAATATCCGCTGCCGATTGTGATTGTCGACTCATACTCGCCTGCCGTTGTCGCCTCGACACGCAGATAGAAGCGGTCTTCCTGCGGGGCTATGGTGATGCTCCGGCTCCAGTTGTTCATGTCGGTCGACAGGGCGAACGGCGCTTTTACGCTTACCGTAAGGTCGTTGTCGATATTCTCCACGTCAATCCATACCTCGGCCGGCTGCGAAGGTGTGCCGGGGTCGGTCAGGAATGCGAATTCCGTTCCGTTGAGGTATTGCACGTCGGGTATGAGCGCGGCCGTCGTCACATTGACCTCGTTTGACACTCTCGTATCCGATGTCAGCGAATAGCTGTAGAGTGTTTCCGGCTCAAGTCCGGTCACATCGTATTCCTCGGCTTCGGCATTGACTGTCACGGGATAGCCCGCAAGCGCTGTGCCGTTCTGTTTTACTGTGAGCTGATATGTCTCGGCGTCGCCAAGGCTCATCCAGCGTGCCGTGAAACTCGTTTCGGCGATATTCTCGGCCGGAAGTGCGGGAATGCCGGCGATAGCTTCGGCGCGGAGATTGACGGTCGATGTAAGGTCGCCCGACTTGAACGTGAGCACTCCGGTCGATACGCCCGACGTTGACCGTTTGAACGATACGGATATACTTGTGCCGGCATTCGCTGCGGCTGCTGTGATGGTAGACTGCTGCAGCGTGAAATCATTGCCGCTGAGTGTCACCGTCACCGGCGACGTCAGGTTCATGCCTTTCACGTCGATGGCGCGGGATATGGTATAGTTTGTTGCCGTCAGGCCGAAGTCGATGGTCGACTTGTCGGCGGGCTGCGACCACGTCGGAACAGGGCTGCCGTTGATATACCATGCCTGGCCTTTCTTGTCGCCCCAGATATATTCCACAAGCTCCGGATGGTCTATGAACGGGTTACGGTTGTTCTGGAATCCGTACACGGCATCGTTGCGGTCGGTCTCTTTCTCGCTCACCGCGTCCTGGCGGTGCCATTTCAGCAGCAGGTTGAGCGCCCAGGTCTTGTAGGCCGGATACGCATTGCCGGCGAGCATGTCGGAGCTCCATGTGCTGATTTTGTCATTGTAGGCTGCCGCCATGTAGAAATATGTGCGCGCAAGGTCCCCCTTATATTCGTCGACAGGCTCGAACACCTTACCCGAATAGCCCGGAAAAGTCGAGGTGCCGAATTTGCCGAGCGCCTGCACTCCGTTGCTCGACGGGAGCGTAGTGCCGTTGGCGCATTCGCCGTAGGGGAAATTGCTGCGCTGTCCGTTCACCTTGCCGTCGGTGGGGTAGATGTGGAATGCGTCCGACACCATCGGCGATTTGTCGTCAAACCAGCTCTTGGGGAAAGAGTGCTCGCGGTTCACGCAGTCACCCACGTACTTGTAGTTGCCGCACTTCTCTTTGCCCGGAGTCCACCGCTTGGTCGAATAGATGTCGATATATTTTCCGTTGCCGTCCACATCCGATTTGTTGTACACTGCCCACAGCCCGTCATAACCCACGTTCTTGTGCGGGCCGACCACGGCACGCAGCGCCGTAAGCAGCGCCTCACCCGTCTTGCCTTCGCACGATTTGTAATAATCTGCCGGTTCAGCTGCCGACATACTTGTCTGTGCGACAGCCAATAATGTCACTATAAATGCAAAAATCTTTTTCATGTCTAAGGTTCTGTCTTAAAAAAAACTTTTTAGAAGCGAACCACAAATATACTAATTATTTTAATTTCCCAAAAAGATTTGAAAGTTAAATAATTGCCCCTCGCACCCTTCTCGCCTGTTTTTCGCCCGCCAACCCCGCCCTGTCAGACTCGTCCGACATGTCCGACCGGCTTTCCCCCAATCAGCTCAAAATTCAAAATTCCCCATTCAAAATTAAAAAAGCGGGCATCAGCCCGCTTTTTTTCAATGCCTGCGACCGTGGCCTCCACCCGGAGGCGGTCCCGGAGGGCCCCAGCGGCGCTCGTTGCGGTCGGCCGGCTGGTTGCCCTTGCCGAAGGTGTTGAACTTATACGTGAACGACAGCATGAAGTAGCGTGTCAGCGCGTTGTACTGCGTGTCGTCGATATACGATGCGGTCACCGAGCGCGATATATCCTTCTTCTGTTGCAGCAGGTCGTAGGCCTTCAGCATGATGGTGGCGTTTTTGCCCGGAAGGAACTGGTAGGAAATCGACGCGTTCCACATCCATGAGTCCTCGTCATATCCTGCCGCATATCCGCTCGTGGCCGAATAGGTCAGTTCGGTGTTGAGCACAAATCCCAACGGCATGTACCAGGTGCCGTTGAAGTTTCCGCCGTAGCGGTGCACGTTGGTCGACGACATCGACGACGCCGAGTTGTGCGTGGTCGAGAAATGATACATCGGGCGCAGCTCCAGCTCTAAGTTGTCCGGACGGTAGGCAAACGAGAACGACTCCGCTATCATGAACGAGTTCGACACATTGCGCTCCCCGTTGTTGTAGCCTATGCGGCGGTTGAAGTTGGTGAATATGTTGTTGTTGAAAGTGAACACCTTGTTGTGCAGCGGCTGCGAGAACATGTTCATCAACCGCGCGTTCCACACTCCGTTCACATTCTCGTAGGTCGTGTAGCGGCCGCCCGTCTGGCTGTCGTAGATGGTCTTTGAGATGATGGAGTTCTGGGTCACCTGCGCGTCCATCATCGTCATTATCGAGCGCTGCGACTCCATGTTGAACGACTGGTAGCGCAACCGTATGTTGTGGTTGAACGACGGCACCAGGTCCGGATTACCCTGCACCACGTTCAGCGGGTTGCTGTAGTCGGCCACAGGCTGCAGCTGGTTCATCGACGGCTGCGAGCTGCGTCCGTAGTAATCCACATTCACCGATGTCGATTTGTCGAATTTGTATCTGAACCTCAGGAACGGCGCATAGTTCCACGTCGTGCGTTCCGGTATGCTCTTGTTGGCGTTGCTCAGGTTGGTGCTCTTGGTGCGTATGGGCACTATCGAGATTCCGGCGTCAAGGTTGTACTTGCTGTTCACCTTCTTGAAGCCCACGCGTATGTCCTGCTGGAAGTTGGTATTGCGGAAGCGGTTGGAAAGCGAGTCCACGAGCGCTATATTGGCATAGTCGATTTCCGGCACCGGCAGCGTGTAGTCCATGTCGTTGAGCATGAAGTGCCATACGTCGTCGCCGAAGTTCACGGGGCGGTCGTATGTCAGCTTGTCGGCGTTGTTCCAGCGCATGTTGGCCGAGTAGCCCACGGTCAGGAAGTTGCCGTTGCGCGCGTCGCCAAGCGGTTCGGTCCATGTCAGTCGGGCGCTCACGAAGTTGCTCCATGTCTTGTTGTCTATCCACTGGTCGTAGCTGTCGATGGAGTCGTTGAACTGGTGGAAGATATTGTATACGTAGCTGTCCTCATATTCCCTGACATGGCTCATGCGGTAGTTGGCGAATACCGAGAACGAACGTCCGCGATGGTTAGCGAAATTGTGGTTGAAGATCAGGCGGCCTCCCGCTTCGTATGATTTGCCGTCCGACAGCGACCGGTTGAGCGACGTGTTCTTGCCCTGCGACACCGAGAACGCCTCCGACCATGAGTCATTCTGGTTGTACGAGAAGTTGGGACGGAAATCTAACGTGTTGAACGAGTCCGGTTTCCATTCTATCCTGAAATCGGCTCTTACATTGTGCCCTTTGTCGCGTGTGTTGGAGTAGGAATTCTGAGTGTAGGGGTCGTCCTCGAGCAGGTACTGGCGGTTCTGCCGGCGCGTGCTCTCTTTGTCCGAATGAGAGTACATCACGTCGCCTCCCACACGCAGTATCTCCTCCTTGCCCACGTTGAAGTTCACGCCGAAACTCTGCGAGTTGCTTATGCCCTGGTCGCCTCCGAAACGGCGGAAACGGTTGCCGTTGCCGTCGGTGAATCCTAAGTCGTTGGTGTTGTTGGCCGAGCCTATGAATGTAATCTGGTTGTCGTTCCAGAAACGGTTTACGTTGAATGCAGCCTGATACCTGTCGTCCGTACCGTAACCTGCCTCCACGGTCCCGAACCAGCCGTTTTTCATCCCCTTCTTTACTGTCAGGTTGATGACTGTCTCGTCCTCTCCGTCGTCAACGCCTGTCATGCGCGCCAGGTCGCTCTTGCGCTCCACTACCTGGAGCTTGTCGACCATGTTGACGGGCAGGTTCTTCGATGCTACCTTCGGGTCGTCAGAGAAAAATTCCTTGCCGTCGACCAATATCTTGGTCACCTCCTTGCCGTTGGCTGTAATCTTGCCGTCGGTGTCAACCTCCACGCCCGGCAAACGTTTGAGCAGGTCCTCGACCACGGCGTTGGGCCGCGTCTTGTACGAGTCGGCATTGAATTCCACCGTGTCCTGCATCACCTTGATGGGGGTCTTGACAGCCGTAACCGTCGTCTCGGCAAGCACATGCGACGATTCCGACAGCGTGATGGTGCCGGCGTTCACGTCCTTGTCAGCCACGCTGACATTGCGTAAATCCTTTACATAACCGATATAGCTTGTCTCAAGGATATACTTGCCGTTTTTTACATCACGAAGCGTAAATTTCCCGTTTAAGTCGGCAGCCGTGCCTTTGACATACGTGCTGTCCTTCGCGTTAAGCAGCCTGATGCCGGCCTCTGCAAGCGGTTCCTCTCCGGTATCGGTCACGACGCCGCTGATTGTATAGGCCATTCCTGTCATTGCGCACGTCACCGCCATGACTACGGCGCAAACCAATCCTCTCAAATCTCTCATCTTAGGGATACTTTTTGGAATTCTGTTAATAGTTTGTTTTTTGTTAACCGTGTTTATTGATTGCAAAATTAAGTAAAAGTTTAATTAGAAATGCGTCAAAAAGTGACACAAACACCCACATTTCAACCAACACCCCGTTTTATTCAACCAACACCCTGAGGAAACATCGTATCCGTAGGGTATTGCAAAACCTAAAATATACCGCCTAAATTGTATGGACGCGATTCAATGCTATTAACTTACGCTGAGCTGATAGGGGCGGGGGCGTCTCGCCCCCGTGGTAACTTTCATTGTGTAAGGATAATACTCCGAGGGCGAGACGCCCTCGCCCCACACTGTACCCCTTAAGTTAAACAGCATCGCATTGCGTCCCTGCGATTCGCTGTGACTTTTCACTCGGGTAGCTGTCAGTAATGATGCCTCCTGCTGCTTTACAAACAAGAGTGCGCAATCCCGTCCACGGGACTACGCACTCCTTATTGTATTTCGTTATGGAGTTTTTATCTTACCACGATTTTGCTGGTCTTGTTGCCTTTCTTTACGATATATACGCCTGCATTCAGTTCGGGCATGCCGGCGCCCTCAGCAACTTTCTGTCCTGTAATCGAGTATACCGTCACGATGGCGTTGGCCTCGTCGGCCTCGATGGCGGCGGCTCCCGAGAATGACGACTCGGCGATGTTGCTGAATTCCTTCCATACGTCGGCGCCGGCATACGCGCTCTTGGCTCCTTCCGGAACGAAAAGCTTTGCGGTCCCGTAGATGCCGGAGTCAAAACTGTTTCCGGCTACCGTTGGAGGCGTGGTGTTCTTGCTGTTGATGGTGGCAATCGCCGTACAGCCGCCGAACACATTGTTGCCTATCGACGACATGGTTGAGGGAAGAGTCAGTTCCGTCATTGCCGAGCAGCCGTAGAATGTGTTGTAGCCCAATGAAGTCACACCTTCCGGAAGCTCCAGCTTTTCCAATGAGCTGCAGCCCTGGAATGCGTAATCCCCAATCTTTTCGGGCACGCCTTTGAATTCGATGCTCTTGAGCGACGAGCAGTTCTGGAACGATTTCTGGTCGATTGTCTTCACCGATGCCGGGAAACTGATTGAGGCGAGCTTCGAGCAGTTGAAGAACACCGTGCGTCCCACAGTGACAAGTTCCGACGGCAGAACCACCTCCTCAAGCGCGCTGCAGTTCTGGAACGCATTGGTGGGAAGAGATGTGACGCTCTCGGGTATTGCTATCTTCTTAAGTCCTGAGCAGCCTGCGAAAGCGGCGTTTCCTAATGTGTTAAGCGTGGCGGGAAGTTCGATTTCTTCCAGGCCTTTGCAGTTGTAGAATGCATAGTTGCCGAGTGATTTCAGCGTAGACGGGAACGTGATTTTGGAGATTGAAGTGCAGTTGTAGAACACGTACGGTTTTACCGTTGTGGCTCCCTCCGGCACAATCACTTCCGACAGTATTTCGCCGTTCACCTTAAGCACCTTGCACTGCGACACGGGGTTCGATGTGCTCTTGCCGAAGTTGATGTCGCACCATGCCGCGAGGTCGGGCGTGTTCACTGCCTGAAGTCCCGAGCAGCCGTAGAATGCATTGTCGCCGATGGTCTTTACCGATGCGGGCACTGTGACCTCGGTGACCGATGACAGCCCGGCGAAAACATATTGCGTGAGTTCGCTGACTCCTTCCGGTATGACGAGGTTAGTCACCTCTTTGCCGTTGACATACAGGTGCTTGGCCAACATCGTCGGGTTGGACGACGCGTCGTTGAACGACAGCGCGCACCAGCTCTCCAGATCTGTCACCTCCACACGCTCCATCGCGTCGCAGCCGAAGAATACCGACACCTCGAATGTGGTCAGCGTCGACGGCACAGTGATTGATTTGAGCGACGTGCAGTTGTTGAACGCATACGACCCTAACGTCGTCAGTCCCTCGTTGAATTTGAGGTCTGTTATCGACGAGCAGCCGTCAAACGAGTTGCGGCCTATCGTCGTCAGCGTCGCCGGAAATGTCACCGTCTCGATTTTTGCACAGTTCTGGGCAGCGTTCGCGCCGATTGAAGTCACGGCGTATTTCGTTCCCTCTATCTCGACCTCGGCGGGGATGTCAAGAGTGGTGAGCTGGTCGCTTACAAGCGTCAGCTTGCAGTCATTCTTTCCGGCGTTTGCCGAGAATGTCAGTCCGTCGATTTCTGTCGTCTGCGCGTTGGCCGGCACTGCCACAGCCAGTAATGTCGCGCACGACAGCACTTTAAAAGTAGATTTGATATCCATAAATATTTGCAACAGCACGTCAGCCTTCCGTGCAATTCAATTGGTTAAATCCGGCGAGGCTGATAAGTCAAAATGTCACCGAATGCAATTTTTGCATTGCAAAAATACGGATATTTTAATCTATATACAAAAAATATTCACATAAAAATCGAAATAATATACATTTTGACTGATTTGTTGCAATCTGACCGATTTGTTGCAATTCGCGGTCAATAATGGAATGATGACCCGCCAAGAAATTCCCTGAGCAGCGATGTCGGCGGTATGTCGCGCTCGGGTATAGGCGCGAAATAGCTAAGGAATTTCATCAGCCGGTACGCTTCGGCATATTCCGGCATGTCGCGCGGGAAGTTTTTCAGCAACGCTTCGCCGTAGTCGCGCATCACGCCAAGCTCGAATATGAGCGATGAGTTGAACGTCGAGTCGGCATTCTCTTGATATGGGAAAATCCACCGTTCCTCGCCGCGCCGCACGCTCGGCCAGCGTCTTATCGTCTCCATCGCCGATGTGCCGCGGTACTTGTGGTCGCGTATGATGCGGCGCAGCAGGCGGTTGTCGGTCGTCGGCACCCAGTTGTGGTCGTCGATGGCAAGAGTCGTGAGAGCCGACACGTATATCCTGTATTTCATGCAGTCGGCTATCTCCGACGTCAGTTCGGGGTTGAGGCCGTGTATTCCCTCGATGAGCAGTATCGACCTGTCGCCGAGCTGTAGCTTGTTCCCTTTGTAAAGTCGTTGTCCCTGCTCGAAGCTGTAGGTCGGCATATCCACCTCCTCCCCCGCTATGAGCCGTTTCATGTCACTGTTGAACTGTTGCAGGTCAAGGGCATAGAGCGATTCGTAGTCATAGTCGCCGCTCTCGTCGCGCGGTGTATGCACCCTGTCCACAAAATAGTTGTCGAGCGATATCATCTTGGGCTGCAGCAGGTTGGTCAGCAGATATATCGCCAGACGCTTTGTAAAGGTTGTCTTGCCCGACGACGACGGACCCGCTATCAGCACCACGCGGGCGCCTCCTTCGTCATAGCGGCGTTTGATTTCGTCGGCTATCGACGCTATCTTCTTGTCGTGCAGCGCCTCGGCCACATTTATAAGCTCGGCCGAACGGTTCTCCTCCGTCGACTTGTTCAGTTCACCCACATTGCGTATACCTATGATATTGTTGAATGCCACATACTCGGTGAACGCATTGTACATCTTTTCCTGCGTGATGGGCTGTGCCGGCACGTCGGGGGCGCTGTGGTCGCATCCTAATAGCAGAAATCCGTCGTGATACCGCCGCAGGTCGAAGCATCGCAGAAATCCGGTCGACGGCGCCAGGTTGCCGTAATAGGTGTCGATTACTCCGTCCAGACGGTAATACACCGTATAAAGTTCATGGATAGTGTCCAGAAGCTCTACCTTGTCGTCAAGGCCTTCCGCGCGGAACATCTCCTTGACATCGACCGTCAGCCGCTCCTTCCGCTCGAATGGTATGTCGCGTTCCACGAGGCGCGTCATCGCCGCGCGCAGCTTCTCCACCACCTCGTCATTCACTTCCACATTGTCGAGACGGCAATAATACCCTTTTGATATCGAGTGGCAGATGTTGAGGCGCGTGCCGGGATAGCACTCCACGACAGCGCGGTAGAGCATCATGCACAGCGAGCGTATGTACACCCTTATGCCCGACGCGCTCGTCACCGGCAGATATTCCACCTGCTTTGGCGCGAACACCGCATACTGCAGGTCCTCGGTCTTGTTGTTGACACGCGCGCATATCGGCGTGAACGGAATCTCGTCCTCTATCCGCTTCAGTATGTCCGACAGCGTCTCACCCCCCTCAAACGGTATATATCTGTTGATATTCTTGCAAAAAACTTTCAATTGCGCACTCATATTGTTTCCTTTCTATTCTCTAATTGTTCAAATCATAATGCGATATTCTCTCCCGACTATGCGGTTTTTACCTTTCTGCAGTCACCATCCCTTATGCTGATTCCATCCTCTGATGTAGGGCTGCACCTCGGTGCAGCCGCCGGCATTTCAGAATTGAATCCTTTACTTCCGGTAGAAACTCCATAAAAAGAAAGCACTGTATGTTAAAATCACTCCGTAAATATACTAAATTTTAACACACAATGCTCCCCCTTTTTCCTTTATTTTTATCCCCAAAGCCCTGCAAAAAGTCCTTAGCGACCCTAATGACCCTAATGACCTTATCGACCTTACCGCTCACTCGCTCTGGTTCGTGGCCTGCAGGTAGCTTACCCTCGCCACGCAGTAAGCCCCGTATGCCTCCGTGTACCGGTCGAGGCTTTGGCGGTACAGCGTCTGGGCGTCAAGCAGATCGGTCACGTTGCTCACTCCGGCGAGGAAGAAATTCTCGTTCATGCGCAGGTTCTCGGCCGACTGGGCTATGGACTCCTTGGCAATCTGCATCTTGCGGTGAGCCGACGTCAGGTCGTCCCATGCGTTGACCATCTTGATGCACAGCATCTGCGACAGGTCCTCCATCTCTCTCCGTGCGTTGGCCGACTCTATCTTGCGCCGTTTGATGGCGTGCGAGCCGCCCCACCACGATGTGATGGGCACCGATACGCTGACAAATACCGCGCCGAATCCATGCTTCTGGCTGATGATGTCGTCGTAGAAATATCCGGCGCCGACACCTACCGTAGGCAGGTTTTCACCCACCGCTATTTTCTCCTCGAGTTCGGCCGCTTTCACCTTCTTCTGGAGCAGGTGGTAGTCGGTAGTCATGCCAAGGGCGGCGTTGGGGTCGATATAGATGTCCGACGGAAATGCCGGTACCTCCTCCGGAGTCTCGCTCTCGGCTATATCGATACTGTCACCGTCGAGACCGATGTACTGCGCAAGCAGTTGCCGCGACAGCGCTATGCCGTTGTCGAGGTCGACCATTGTCGAGCGCAGCTCGTTTTTGCGCAGCTGCACCTTGAGCAGTTCGTTGCGTGTCGTGACCCCCGCTTTAAGAGCTACGCCCACCTGGTATTCGAGCGTGTCCACGAGCGCTATCACATCCTCGAGCGTGTGGCGTTTCGACTTCAGCGTCACTAACTGCCAGTAATATTTCTCGGCCGTCAGCGTCACGTCGTCCACGGCGTTCTGACGTTCGAGGGCGGCCGCTTCGGCGCCCACCTCGGCCAGACGGTTGCCGTTGACTATGCGTCCTCCGGCAAATACCGGCTGCACCGCCGTGACATTGGCGCTCACGCCCCGCTTTATCATCTGCAGGGTGGCTATGTTGAATATGTCGAGGTCAACCACAGGCTTGTTGGCGGCGAAGGCCATTCCCGATGCCGTTACCGTCGGAAAATACTTGGTGAACGCCTCTTTGCGCATCTCCTCCGCAGCCTCGGCATTGCCCGCGGCCACGCTGATTTTCGCATTGTTCTTTATTGCCAGCTCGCGGCAGTCATCCAGTGTGAGCCGGCGTGTTTCCGTCGCCGGACCCTCATTGCTTTGCGCGGTGGCGCCGAGCAGCGCCAGCATTGCTGTAAGTGTTATTGACAGACGTTTCATAATCGTAGGAATCATTTCTTGGTTGTCTCATCTGTTTTGTCTGTTTCGTTGCCGGTCGCAGTTGCCTGAGGCTGCACTGCCGGAGCCTGTGCGGCCGTGGTCTGCGCGGCGGTCTGCGGCATTCCCGCTACCGCGCCGGTATCGCTGCCGGTGTAGAATGTCGGGGCGGGGGAGTTGCCGAAGTCGGGCGTCGGCGCTCCGTAGGGCGGGTCAAGTTTCGTCTTGCCCGAGAATTTCCACATCATCACCGGTATGACGGTCAGCGTGAACACCATCGTCAGCGGCGTGCCGAAGAAGATGACCGTACCCATCGGTTTCCACAACGCGCTGTTCGAGATTACCATAGGCAGCACACCCATCGTGGCGGCGGCCGAGGTCAGGAATATCGGGCGCATACGGCGTTTGGCCGATTCTATCGAAGCCGCCCTGTTGTCAAGGTTTTCCTGCCCCTGCAGCTGTTCGGCATAGTCAATCATGATGATTGCGTTGCGCACGAGGATACCCATCAGCGATATGATGCCGAGTGTACATGTCAGCGAAATCGGCTCGTCCATCACAAACAGTCCGAAAGCGGCGCCGGGTATGCACAGCAGCAGCGACACGAGCAGTATCACCGATACTGCCACCTGCTTGTAGTGCAGCAGTATGATGAAGAATATTATCACTACCGCGATAGCGAGCGCCGAGAGTATCTGGGGCAGTATCTCGTCGGTGTTCTCGTATTCGCCCCCGTATTCTATGCTGACCCCTTCGGGCAGTTCTACGCCGTCGAGCACGCTTTGCAGGTGTTCGGTCACGGCCATCGCGTTGGTGCCGCGCTCGTTCTCCGCTATCAGTGTGATTGTAGGCTCTCCGTTATAGTGTCCCACGAGGCCGTAGTCCCATACCGGCACCACTTCCGAGAACTGGTGCACAGGCGCGCTTGCAAACTCAAGCACCGGAACCTCCTCGTTGGTAAGCTCGCTCACGTCGGAACGGTTCGCCTTATCGCTCTTGACCACCACGTCCATGCCGTAGTCACCCTCCCATACCGTAGCCACGGGCAGCCCGCTGCTGTAGCGCATGGCGAGTGTGGCTTCCACGAACAGGCTGTTGAGCCCTAAGCGCGACATTATCGGGTCGTTCGTCTCCACCATAGTGCCTATCTGCGGGGTAGAGGTGTTGGGGCGCACGAGACGCAGCCCGTCGGTGCGGCGCATCCGTGACAGCACCGTGTCGGCTACCGCCTGGAGCTGCCTGAAGTCGTCGCCTGTCACTCTCACCTCGATCGGGTAGTCGGCGTTGGAGTAGCTCAGCTGCTTGAAGCGGCAGTACGCCTCGGGGAAATATGATTCGAACTTGTCGGTATAATCGTCGAGCACCGCCTCGGTGGCGTCATTGCTCACAGTGTTGACTATGAACTGCGCGAAGTTCGGACCCCCTACCTGCGGGGCGTAAGTGGTCTGGAACCGCGGCGACGAGCAGCCGTGGAACACGCACACCGACACTACGCGGCTGTCGCCCCTCAGTATGTTGGCGAGCGAGTCGGCCACCACGTCGGTTCTTGCCAGCGGTGTGCCCGTAGGCAGGTATATCTCGACGGCAAACTGGTTGCGTTCGGCTATCGGCATCAGCTTCATGGGGCGTTTCACAAATATCAGGGCGCCTATCACCACGCATGCGAGTCCGCCGATGAGCGTCACTGTCGGGAATTTGAAACACAGGTCGGCCAGTTTGTTGTAGCTCTTCTGCAGCACGACGAAAAATGAGAATTTCTTCTTGCCCGAAGCTACTGCCTCCTGCTCCAGCCTGTAAATCGGTTTCTTGATGAGCTTGAACTGGAGGTAGGGCACGAGTATCTCGGCTATGCACAGCGACACGAACAGTATTATCGTTATCGCCCACGGGAAGTCGTTCATGAAGTCGCGGAACATGCCGTTGAGCGTTATCAGGAACGGGAAGAACGTAATCGATATGGCGCATGTGGCCGAGAATATCGCCTTGAGGAATTCCACCGCCGAGCGGTAGGCCGCCGTCTTGCGGTCGACGCCGTCCGAAATCAGTTCCACATAGTTGTCGATGATTACCACCGAGTTGTCCACAATCATGCCCAACGACACGATCAGACACGCCAGCGTCACCGTGTTAAGCTCTATCCCGAGAGCATAGAATATACCTAAGGCTATGAATATCGTGATGGGTATCGTACCCGCCGCTATCAGCGCTACCTTGATGGGGAGCAGCAGCATTATCACAATCACCACCGCTACGATGGCTATCAGAAGTTCCGACAGGAAGTAGTTGACCGACGAGCTTACCACCGTAGGCTGGTCGGTGATTTTGAACACGTTGACATCGGCCGGAAGCGTCTTCTGGAATTCATCTAATTTTTCCTGCACCTGCTTGCCCATCTCCACTATGTTGTTGCCGTCTTTCATCGACACGCTCAGCAGCAGCGACTTGGCGCCGTTGTTGGTTATGTAGCTCGTCGGGTCGGGATACTCCTTGACCACACGCGCTATATCCTTCACTCTCACTATCGACCCGTCGGGCGTGGAGAATACGATCATGTTCTCGACATCGCGCACCGAGTTGACAGGGCGGCTCACATAGATGGGCGACGTATAGTCAGCCCCCTTGATTTCGCCTCCCGTGGTGCTGAAACCCTGCGCCAGCATCGTGGCAGCGAGCATGTTGGCCTTGATGCCGTAGTGGGTGAGGCGTTCGTTGTCCACATAAATCGACACCTGTTCCTTCTGCTTGCCGTAGTCCGACATCTGTCCCACCGACGGCACAGTGCGCAGCAGGTCGCGCAGATTGTCGGTTATATCGCCCAGTTCGCGGTATGTCTTGTCATCCGACGATATGGCTATCAGCAGCGATGAGGTGTCGCCGAAGTCAGTCAGCGCCTCCACTGCGAGCACATTCTTCGGGAGCGACATTTTCTCTTTCTCGAGGCCGATCTGAAATTTGTTCCAGAACGGCGTGGTGTCGTCGATATCCTCGTCGAGTTCCACAAACACTATCGCCATTCCCGACGTGCATCGCGAGTGTGTCTTGCTCTTGTCAACCTCCTTGTATGAGAAGATGAAGTCCTCGAGCGGCTTGAGCACCTCGTTCTCCATCTGGGTGGCGCTGGAGCCGGGGCATACGGTCACGACAAGACCCTCCCTGACAGTAAAGCTCGGAAACTCATTCTTGTCCATCTTCTCGAGGGCAAAGATACCGAACGCTACAAGCACGGTCACTATCAATATCACTAATTTGCGGTAACGCAGTCCGAACGCCACGATGCCGCCCTTGCTCTGGGGACTCATTGTTTATATCTTTTTGATAATCACTTATTCATTTCTTAATCTGGGAGTGGGGAGTGGGGAGTGGGGCGGGGGCGTCTCGCCCCCGTGCTATTTCCGCACATGCTATTTCCCTCCCGCTTACTTTATAGCCGTAATCCTCGAATTGCGGCTTACCTTCTGCTGGCCTTTCACTATCAGTGTGTCGCCGCGCACTATGCCGCTGCTGATTACGATGCCCTCGTCGGTCAGCGCGCCCGTCACGACATTGCGTCTGATGGCATAACCCGCCGAATCAAGCCATACGTAATGGCTGTTGTCGGAATCAAGCATCACCGCGTCGAGCGGTACGGTAAGGCTGCGGCTCGTGGAGTCGGTGTTGAGGGTCACGTCGCATATCATTCCCGGCAGCAGTTCGCCGTCAGGATTATCGACAGTCATCTTCACATCGTAAGCACGTGTGATGGGGTTGGCCGATACGCCTTTCTCGGTGATTTTTCCGGTGAATCTCTTGTTGCCGAGTGCCGAAACGGTTATGTCGGCCTCGCCGGCGCCCGGGATGGATGAAATCTCATTTTCCGGTATCGATACATTTACTTTGACCGGGTCGATATTGACAATCTTGACAACGGGAAGTCCCGGAGCGGCCGTCATCCCCGCGTCCATGAATTTCTCCGACACGTAGCCCGAGATGGGAGCGTAGAGCGTGCCGTCATTGAGCGTCTTGCGGGCGATGGCCTCGGCGCTTTGCGCCTGTTTGAGCGTCTGCTCCATCTCCACCCACTTGATGTCGGCTATCGCGCCGGCGTCGTGCAGCATCTTCATGCGGTTGTAGGCGTCCTGTGCCTCAGCGAGCGCCGCTTTCGATATGTCGTATGCATTTCTGAGCGACGAGGCGTCGACCGTGGCTATCAGCTGACCTTTCTTTACAAAGTCGCCTGCCGACACATTCATCGTCTGTATCGTGCCGGGCACCGTGAAACTGGCCACCGTGCCGCTCGACTCCTCTACCGTGCCGGAATAATTCCTTGATGTTGACATGTTTGATTCACCGGCCACCGCGGTTTCCACTCTTATCACCTCCGGAGCCGTCGACTCTTTCTTTTCATGACACGACGACAGGAAAGGCACCGCTGCCAATGCTATTGCCGCTTTCATCAGTATCGCTTTCATAACCTGAACAGTTAAAACGTTAATATTATGCAAAATCACACATCCCCGGCACGTGCATCCCTTCATATTACACATTACACGTAAAATCATATTACACGAAATTTACATGTACTTACATGCTGCCGTTTTTCCGTGGTTGTAAATACTAAACAACAAACCCCCGCAAATTGATTACCGCCATTGATTATTTCCCTAAAATACTTACCTTTGCATCCAATCCCGGCATAATAATCCCTCATTCCCCCGCATCGGCACCCGTCACTCGGACAAGTCAGACTTGTCCGACCCGTCCGACTTGTCTGACCGGTCCGACAATCGCGATTGACCTAAATATCCCCCTTGGGTGTTTTAGAGATTGTCTAAATTTATATGATGCAGATTTTGAGAGGGATTGTCAGATGGATTTTTGATTGCGATGAAGGAGCGTAGCCGTAGCTACGTGACTGAAGAGCGAGCAAAAAGACGCTGACAAGACCCTCAAAAGCAAAGTAATATAAATTTTAGACAATCTCTTAAATTTATTCTTATCTTTGCATGCTATGAATGAAATCCGAACAACCGATGCCGTGCGCTATGTCCTGCCGCTTCGTGAGGGTGGGTCGCTTCCGGCGCTTGTCGATGCCGACGACGGCTTTAAATATGTGCTTAAGTTCCGTGGGGGAGGCCACGGTGCAAAGGCTCTTATCGCCGAATTCATTGGCGGAGAGATTGCCCGCGCCGCAGGTATGCGCGTTCCCGAACTCGTCTTTGTCAACCTCGACGAGAGTTTCGGCCGCACCGAGGGCGACGAGGAGATACAGGACCTGCTGCAGGCGAGCCGCGGGCTCAACCTCGGTCTGCATTTCCTTTCCGGCGCCCTGACATGGGACGTCGTCGTCAACACTGCCGACCCTATGGAAGCCTCGCGTATCGTATGGCTCGATGCGTTTATCACCAATGTCGACCGCACCTGGCGCAACACCAACATGCTCCTGTGGCATGGCCGCGAGCTGTGGCTCATCGACCACGGTGCCTCACTCTATTTTCATCACAACTGGACTGGTTGGGAAAAAGCCGCGCTGTCGCCATTCCCATATATCAAGGACCACGCCCTGCTACGCGATGCATCCATGCTCGATGAGGCCGATGTCGAGATGCGCACGCGCATCACCCCCGAAGTCATCGATGCGGTCGTGGCAGCTATTCCCGACACATGGCTGCTGCAGGCTTCGGAGGAAATATCTCCCGATGAGCAGCGCCGCGTATATGCCGAATTTCTGAAAACTCGATTGTCAAACTCCCATATTTTCGTAAATCATGCCCGAGAAGCCCGAAATGCACTTGTATGAGTATGCCGTAGTGCGATATATGCCGCGTGTCGAGCGCGAGGAGTTTGTCAACGTCGGACTCGTCATGATGTGCAAGCGCCGCCGCTGGATACGCGTCCGCATGCACCTCGACGAGCACAAAGTCCGCGCCCTCTGTCCCGCAGTCGACCTCGCCCAACTCTCCTCCCAGCTCGAATCATTCAGCCGTGTAGCCGAAGGCACCCATCCCCGGATAGCCCCCCTCGAGACCCACGAACGTTTCCGCTGGCTGACCGCAGTCCGTTCGGCCTGCATCACCACCTCACGTCCCCATCCCGGCCTCACCCCCGACCTCGACGCCACCTTCAGCCGCCTCTTCACCGAACTCGTCGAATAATCCCTCAGTACACCCAAAATCAAGCAAAGATAAATGGGGCGGGGGCGTCTCGCCCCCGTGGTAGCCTCCCCAAGATACGGATATAGTGCAAAACTATAATTATCAGTCAAAAGTCGCAGCAAATTGTACGGACGCGATTCAATGCTGTTTACTTAGCAGAGGTGATAGGGGCGGGGGCGTCTCGCCCCCGAGGTAACTTTCAGGATAATACCCCGAGGGCGAGACGCCCTCGCCCCTACCTATACCCCCTTAGGTAAACATCATTGAATCGCGTCCCTACAATTTGGTTTGTATTTTTGAGTCTGCAACATCATCACAACAATTCGCTGCGACTTTTGTAATGCTGCAAAATGCCCGATGTTAACGCTTATCGCACAACAGTCCACCTGACGCAAACGAGGCCCCACCAATGGCGGGACCTCGTTCATATCGGATTCATTAAATCAGTTACTTTGAAGCGGGAGCGGCTACAGCTTTTTTATTGCGGCGACGGTCGGTGATGTAAGCTACCGGTGCTGCGATGAAGATAGTGGCGCAGGTACCGATGATTACACCGAATATCATCGCGAAGATGAAGCTGCGGAGCGAGTCGGCGCCGAGGAAGAAGATGCTCAACAATACCAGCAGCGTAGAGGCCGACGTCATGATTGTACGGGCCAATGTCGAGTTGATTGACGTGTTGATGATGTCGAAGAAATTCTTCTTGGGATAGAGCGCCGTGTTCTCACGCACACGGTCGAACACTACCACGGTATCGTTGATCTGGTAACCGATGACGGTCAGGATAGCCGCGATAAATGTCTGGTCGATTTCCATCGCGAAGGGGAACAGACCCCAGAACAGCGAGTAGAAGCCGATGATGGTGAACGCTGTGAACGCTACGGCTGCCAATGCTCCGAGTGAGAAGGCGATGTTGCGGAAACGGATAAGGATATAGATGAACATCGCGATGAGCGAAAGTGTCACTGCTATATATGCCTTGTTGCGCATGTCGTCGGCCACTGTAGGTCCTACCTTCTGTGACGATACGATTCCCTGACTTTGGTCGGTGGTCGTGAAGTCCTTGAGGTTCATGCCCTCCTTGAGGTTAGGCTGAAGAGCGGTATAGAGTTTGCCTACAATCTCGTTCTCTGCGATAGAGTCGGGTTCGCCGATTTTGTAGTTGGTCGAGATACGTACCTGGTTGGCACCCTCAATCTTGATGACTGAAACCTGTGCTCCGTCAAACATCGGGGCGATGCGCTCCTGAATTTTGTCGGGAGTATCATTAGCTCCAATATTGTCGAGCATCACGACGTAGTTGCGGCCGCCCGAGAAGTCGATACCCTGGTTGAGACCGCGGGTGAAGAACGAAATCAGTACCACGGCAATCATGATGCCGACTACGAGGAAGCTGACTTTGCGTTTGCCGAGGAAGTTGATGTTGGTGTTGTCAAACATCTTGCGCGACAATGCGGTGGTGAAGGTCAGACGCTCGAAGCATTTCTTCTTGGCACCGAGAATGAACACGATGCGTGTCAGGTAAACTGCGGTGAAGAACGAACATGCGATACCGATGATAAGTGTCGTGGCGAAGCCCTTGATGGGACCTGTGCCGTACATCAGGAGGATAACACCGGTGATGATTGATGTCAGGTTGGAGTCGAAGATGGCCGAGAAAGCATTTGAATAACCGTCGGCGATAGCCGTACGGGCATTCTTGCCGGCGCGGAGTTCCTCTTTCGTGCGCTCGAAGATGAGTACGTTGGCGTCAACCGCCATACCCAAGGCGAGCACGATACCTGCCATACCCGACAGTGTCAGCACTGCCTGGAACGATGCGAGGATACCGAATGTGAAGAAGAGGTTGAGCACGAGGCCGAGGTTGGCGATAAGGCCGGGTATCACGCCGTAGTAGCTTATCATGAGTATCATGAGCAATACGAGCGCAACGATGAACGATACGATACCGCTGTCGATGGCCTGCTTGCCGAGCGACGGACCGATTACCTCGGTCTGGATGGGATCCACGCGGGCGGTCATCTTACCGCTCTTGAGCACGTTGGCGAGGTTCTGCGCCTCCTGCACGTCGAAGTTGCCGGTGATCTGTGAGCTTCCGCCGGTAATCTTGTCGTTGACGCGCGGTGCTGAGTATACTTCGTCGTCAAGCACGATGGCTACGGGCCAGCCGATGTTGTCGCCGGTGACGCGTGCCCATTCTTTCGCTCCGTCGCTGTCCATGTCCATCGACACTACCTGTGAGTTCTGGTTGCTGTCGAAGTCGGCGCGTGCGTTGACCACATGGTCGCCGTTCATGGCGGGAACACCCTTGTTCGATTTCAGGGCGTAGAGTGCGAAATATTCAGCCTTGTTGAATTTTTCGGGAATGTGTGCCCAGCGGAACTGGATGCCGTCGGGACGGAACTGTGCGTATTCCGGCGAGCGGAGTGCCTGGCCTACAGCTGCGGTGTCCTTGGGAAGGTAGTAGCCTACTACCGGGTTGGACATGTGGAGGCCGGAGTCTACGCGGGCTACCTCGTCGGTGACGCGGCCGCGGGAATCCTGCTTGTAGATGAGGTTCTTCGACAGGCGGCTGATTGTTTTGCCTGAAGCATCGTCGATGCGGCCAAGTGCGGTGCGCACCGTGGTGCCGAACTCATCCTTGTAGGTGGTGTAGAACTGGAGCTTTGCCTGACGCTGGAGCAGGTTGAGCATGTCGTCCTTGTCCTTCACGCCCGGAAGCTCGAGAAGTATCTGGCCATCCTTGCTCTGAAGCACCTGTATGTTGGGTGATACGACTCCGTAGGCGTCGATACGCGAGCGGAGCACGTTGGTTGCCGAGTTGTCCACTCGGTCCTTGATTTCTTTCTTGAGCACCGAAATTACCTCGTTGCGGCTTGAGTTGGCCTTGATGCCGTCGACTGCGAATACTTTGGCGAGGTTGGCGTTGGGGGCCAGCTTGCGGTATTCGTCGTAGAACGTGGCTACGTAGTCGACCTCGGGGCCGTTGTTCTCAATCCATTCTTTCTGTGCTTTGTCGGCTACCGCAAGGGCTTTGTTGAAGTCTTCGTCGGGTGCGCCGTCTTTCATGGATGTGATGAGGTCGTGGAGCGATACCTGAAGCAATACGCTCATACCGCCTTTAAGGTCAAGGCCGAGGCCTATGCTCCATTTCTGTACTTCGCTGAATGTGTAACCGAGCCATACATTCTCATTCTTGATGGAAGTAAGGTACTCCGCTTTTCCTTTAGCGAATGCCTGAGGGTTTTTATCTTCCGGGCCTGCTTTTTCGGTTGCGTACTCCTCGGCTTTGCTCATCTGATGGCTTGACGCAAGCGTGAACGACAGATAGAACAAGCAGATCAGCACCAGGAAAATAGCAATCACTCCGGCGATAATACTCCCTAAAGTTCCTTTGCTTTGCATGTGTTGATTTTGTTATATTTAACTGGTTATTAATTATTTCCTATCAATAGCATGAGTAACTGATAAGACGCTTCGCTCCCTCTCAGTCACATCACTTTTTCTCATCCGACCCCATTAAGGGCTGTTTTTCAGCCTGCAAATATACAAATATTATCGAAAATATCCAATATTGCCACCGCTTTTTTATTTTTAATGAAATTTTAGAAATATATTACGTTCGGCCAACCAATTCTGCCGGGCGCGCACGGGAAAGCGCCGACGCGCTTTATTACGATGGAAACGGCCGGGCGACAGCGCGATACATCGTTATGAGACACCATCTTATTCCTTGGTGAGGTCGAGGACTACGTTGTCTTTCGACTTGTCGAAGTATTGCCTGCGCAGCGGGTTGGCTGTCATCTCTTTGTGGCGCTCGCGGTTGCGGGCTATGTCGATGGCTGCGTATAGCGCCTCGCGCATCGACTGTTCCGACGCTTTGCCCTCTCCGGCAATATCGTAGCCGGTGCCGTGGTCGGGCGATGTGCGTACTATCGGTAATCCGGCGGTGAAGTTGACGCCGCTGTCCATCGCCATTGTCTTGAACGGCGCGAGTCCCTGGTCGTGGTACATGGCGAGTATGCCGTCGAAATGTTTGAACAGTCCCGAACCGAAAAATCCGTCGGCAGCGTATGGGCCGTAGCATTCCACGCCCTGCTCTTTCGCAGCGGTGATGGCGGGTATGATGACATCCTGCTCTTCGCTGCCGAGCAGTCCGTTTTCGCCGGCATGCGGATTGAGGGCGAGCACCGCTATGCGCGGGTGCACTATGGCGAAATCGCTGCGCAGCGAGTCGCTGAATATCTTCAGTTTCTCCACGATTCGTTCGGCGGTGATGTTTTCGGCTATCTTGCTTATGGGCAGATGGGTGGTGACGAGTGCCACACGTATGTCGCGGTTGAAGAGCACCATCAGCGCTTTGCCTCCTACCGAGGCCTCGAGATATTCGGTATGCCCGGGGAACGTGAACAGGTCGCTCTGTATGTTGTCCTTGTTGATGGGGGCTGTGACGATGGCGTCAAGGGCGCCGGCGCTCACGTCCTGTACTGCTTTTTCGAGAGCGGCGAATGCGGCGGCTCCGGCCTCTTTGGTGCTTTGTCCCGGTTCTACTTTGCACTCCTCGCCGACCACGTTGATTATGTTGACTGCGCCGTCGCGTGCCTCAGAGACACTATTGATCTGGTGCAGTTGCTGCTGTTGCATGCCGAGAGCCTTGCGGTAGAATGCCGCGATTTTGGCCGACCCGTAGATTATCGGGGTGCAAAGCTCGAGTATGCGGTTGTCGTCGAGCATCTTGAGTATCACCTCATAGCCTATGCCGTTGATGTCGCCGTGCGTGATACCTATCTTGATTGTGTTTCCTTCCATTTTATATGTTTTTTATATTTTATATGTGACAATTGATGATTTTTTATCGGCCATTCCGATTGTTATGCGAAATTAATGAAAAATTTTGTATTTTTGCCAAATACAAAACGATGTGGCGCCTTTTTTATAAAAAACTACGGGTTTGACACCATGCGGAGGCCTCGCAGGCCGCCGTCGACGCTGTGCGCGCCCTCTCCGTCAAAGTCGGTATCCCGCAGCATCTGAGCGACCTCGGCATAACTGAAAAGGATATTCCCGCCCTCGCCGACCAGGCTCTTGCCGACGTCTGCACTCCCGGAAATCCCCGCGAAGTAACCCTCAACGACATCAAATCCCTCTACGCCAAAGTGCTGTAATCCAAATTATAGATATAAAAGCAATAAAGAGCCGCAGACATTTGTCTGCGGCTCTTTTGATTACTAATCGATATATTTTCCGTCAAATTGTAAGGACGCGATTCAACGATAGGGGCGGGGGCGTCTCGCCCCCGTGGTATTATTCCTATATGCCGAAAGTTACAACGGGGGCGAGACGCCCCCGCCCCTATCAACTAAGCTTAAGTTAATGGCATTGAATCGCGTTCCTACAATTTGGCGGAAGTTCATGCGCCCCCGCGGGGAAGGTCGGCTGGACCGGTCATCAGAAGAATTTGACCTCTTTGCCGAGGATGTCGCCGAGGAGGTTGTTGGCCAGACGGGATGCTCCGAGACGGAAGTATTCGTTGTTGAGCCATTCCTCACCGAGCACTTCCTTGATGATGGTGTAGTATTTCACGGCATCTTCGGTGGTGGCTACGCCTCCGGCGGCTTTGAAGCCTACCATTATGCCGGTCTTCTCGTGGTATTCCTTGATGCATTTCGCCATCACGTAGGCTGCTTCGAGCGATGCGCCGGGATATTCCTTGCCGGTTGATGTCTTGAGGAAGTCCGCGCCCGAATACATCGAGAGAATTGATGCCTTCTGTATGTTTTCGGCGGTCTTGAGCGCTCCGGTCTCGAGGATGACTTTCAGACGGGCGTCGCGGCACGAATGCTTTATTTCGGAAATCTCGTCGCATACCTCCTCATAGTCCTCGTCGAAGAAGTTGCCGAGGTTGAGCACGATGTCGATTTCGTCGGCGCCACCCTCAACGGCAAGCGCCGTTTCGGCTACTTTCACTTCGGGGAATGTCTGCGACGAGGGGAATCCGCCCGACACGCATGCCACCTTGACGGCGCTGACGTCGAGCACAGTGCGTACCACCTGTGCGAAGTTGGGGTATACGCAGATTGCGGCCACGTTCTCCAGCTCGGGATATTCCTCCTCGAAAGCGTTGACGCGTTCGGTGAAATCGGCTACTGAACGGGGCGAGTCGGTCGATTTGAGCGTTGTGAGGTCGATGGTATTGAAGAGAAATTTGTGGACCTCGGTATTGTTGTTTTCCGCGAAATGTTCCGCGAGGATTTTTTCAACCGCTTCTTTTACGGATTTATCATCGCCTATCGGTGCGAATGATGCGATGGCTTCATGATGTTTGTCAGTCATAATTGGAGTGTTTTATATTAATATTTAATTTGAGTGTCAGTTAGGGCTTTCGGAGTTTTCGGAGTTCTCGGAGCACTCTGAGCGCTCGGAGTTTTCTGAGGATGCTTTGCGGTGCTCGTGGCGGTGAAGGTCGCGGCGCGTCTTTTTGATTATGTTCTGTCGGATGGCTTCAGTGAGGTCGACGCCTGTCTGGTTGGCTATCGCCGCCACTACCCAGATTACGTCGGCGAGTTCGTCGGCCAGATTGGGTGCTTCCCCCTCCTTGAACGACTGGTCGCCGTAGATGCGCGACATCTGGCGTGCCACCTCGCCGGTCTCCTCGGCGAGTACGGCCATGTTGGTGAGCGGCGAGAAATAACCGTGGCCTATGCCGGTAATCCATTCGTCGACCAGGCGCTGCAAGCCGGCTATCGATATTTCGTCTTTTGGGTTCATTCGCAAAGCTTTGAGTCGATTATTATAGTCACGGGACCGTCGTTGACGAGCTCCACCTCCATGTGAGCGCCGAAAACGCCGCGTTCCACCGGCCGTCCGGCGATTTCCGAGAGGCGCCGGCAGTAGGCGTCATACAGTCCGCGTGCCTCGTCGCCTCCGGCCGAACGTATGTAGCTCGGGCGGTTGCCTTTGCGCGTCGATGCGAGCAGTGTGAACTGGCTCACGGCCAGTAGCTCGCCGTCGACATCGACCACCGAGCGGTTCATCACGCCCGCTTCGTCGTCAAATATGCGTAGTGCCGCGGTCTTGCGCGCCAGATACTCGGCATCGTCGGCAGTATCGCCCTTCTCGACGCCTACGAGCACCATGAGTCCCCCGCCTATCTGTCTGAGATAATCGGGCGCCACACTCACCGAGGCGCGCTTCACGCGCTGTATTACTATCCTCATCTGTTACTGTCGGTACTTATATAAATAATGCTAAAGACAAAGATAATGTTTAATTGACAATCTGCAAAAATAAATTCATGCAATGGCGCGGATTATGCAAAATACATGAGGTGTAAATAACTCGTGTAAATAACTCGTAGGTAGGGTGTGGCCGCCCCCGACTTTCCGCGGTTGTAAACCGCGGCTACTACGCGGCTGATTGCCAGTATGCTTTGCATAGTAGCCGCGGTTTTTAACCGCGGAAAGTTTAATATTTGCAATACCCTCAATAGCATCGCGGACGCGATGAATAGCGTTCCGATAGCCAGAATAGTGGTGAGATATGCTGATAAATAGTTAAATGATGCAAAATATACCTTTTGTAATGTTAAATAAATATAATTAAACTCTTCTATATAAATATGGTCGGTATAAAATTGCTAAATTTGTTGTCGCATGAGTGGAGGAGGCAGGAGCTTCCTCCATTTTGTTGATATGTTTTAATTTTTGAGGATATGATAGATAAAGCCAGATTGACCGAGGTGGTCGAGGATGCCATCAAAGGCACCGACATGTTCCTCGTCGACATCACTGTCAGCGCCGACAACCGTATCGTCGTGGAGCTTGACTCCGAGACGGGCATGGACATCGACGCCTGCGCAGCGGTGACACGCCGTATCGAAGCGGAGTTTGACCGCGATGCCGAGGACTATGAACTTGAAGTAGGGTCGGCCGGACTCACATCGCCTTTCAAGGTCAAGGCTCAGTATATGAAAAATCTCGGCAACGAGATTGAAGTCGTCACCCGCGACGGCCGCAAGCTCCAGGGCACCCTCGCCTCGGTGGGCGCCGACGATTTCACCGTCGAGGTCCCGACCAAGGTCAGGCACGAAGGAGCCAAGCGTCCAGTAATCGAGCAGGTGCCTTCGGTCATAGCTTTCGACAATGTCAAGACCGCTAAATACGTAATCAAATTCAAATAGTTATCGCGGCAGCCGGCAGTCACCGGCAGCCGGTTTCTTTAAAATAAATAATAATAGTTCCCCACAACCGATAAACTCATTACTATGGCTAAGAAAGAGGAATCAGAAAATATGGTCGAGCGTTTTGCCGAATTCAAGGATTTGAAAAACATCGACAAGTCAACCATGATACGCGTGCTCGAGGAGTCGTTCCGCAGCGTGCTCGCCAAACAGTTCGGCACCGACGAAAACTTCGATGTCATCATGAACCCCGACAAGGGCGACGTGCAGATATTCCAGAACCTTGAGGTGGTAGAGGACGGCGCTGTCGAGAACCCCAATCTCCAGATTTCGCTTTCCGACGCGCGTGCCGACAACGACCCCGAGGTAGAGATAGGCGAGGAGCACACAAAGGAAATCATCTTCGCCGCCTTCGGACGCCGCGCTATCCTCAATCTGCGCCAGACTCTCCAGTCCAAGATACTCGAGCTCCAGAAAGAGGCCGTCTACAACAAGTTCAAGGACCTCGAAGGCGAGCTCGTCACCGGCGAGGTGTACCAGACATGGTCGCGCGAGACGCTTCTCCTCGACGACGAAAAGAACGAGCTGCTGCTCCCAAAGACCGAGTCGATACCCGGCGATTTCTTCCGCAAGGGCGAGACTATCCGCGCCGTCGTGTCAAAAGTCGACAACAAGAACAACAACCCCAAGATTACCGTATCGCGTACAAGCGAAAACTTCCTGCGCCGCCTTTTCGAGCTTGAAGTACCCGAAATCCACGACGGCCTGATCAATATCCGCGCCGTGGCCCGCATCCCGGGCGAACGCGCCAAGATAGCCGTAGAGAGCTACGACGACCGTATCGACCCCGTAGGCGCATGCGTCGGCGTGAAAGGCTCGCGTATCCACGGCATCGTCCGCGAGCTCCGCAACGAGAACATCGACGTCATCAACTACACGTCCAACCCCTCTCTCTTCATACAGCGCGCGCTCAGCCCCGCGAAGATTTCCTCTATCGTGCTCGACGAGGAAAACAAGAAGGCCGAAGTGTTCCTCCGTTCCGAGGAGGTATCGCTCGCTATCGGTAAGGGCGGTCTCAACATCAAGCTCGCCTCCAAGCTCACCGGCTACATCATCGACGTATACCGCGACACCGAGGAGACCTACGACGACGATGTCTACCTCGATGAGTTCAAGAACGACATCGACGGCTGGGTAATAGATACCCTCAAGGACAACGGTTGGGTCACCGCCAAGAGCGTGCTCAACGCGCCCCGTCAGGAAATCCTTGACAAGACCGACCTCGAGGAAGTCACCGTCGACCAGGTGCTCGAAATCCTCAAGGCTGAGTTCGAGAACGACGCCGAGTAATCACCGTCGGCGCGTTTCCCGTTACTCCTCTCCATCAGTTTTACTTCTAATTTTTTACACTTTATAAATGGCAAGAACAAGAATTAGTAAAATAGCAAAAGACCTCAACATCGCGGTGTCGACCGCCGTTGAATTTCTTCGCAAGAAAAACATCGAGATTGATGATAACCCCAATACGCGTATTGAGGAGGATATCGTCGACCTCCTACTCGACGAATTTGATACTGACGGTGCTCAAAAAGCGAAAAAAACAGCCTTCTTGTCAAATAATAAAGAGGATAAAGAAAAGGAATCAGCGCCCGAAAAGCAGCAGCCGCAGCGTACGGAGACTGTCGTCTCGGGGCCGAAAGTCATCGGCAGGGTGGAGATTGACGCCCACGGCAACGTGGTGAAGAAAGCGCCGCAGCCCGCGAAAGAGGAGAAACCCGCACCGGCTCCCGCTCCCGCTCCAAAGCCTGCGCCCGTCGCACCGGAACCTACTCCGGCTCCTGTTGTGGTAGAGCAGCCCAAACCGGCACCCGCGCGTCCCGAGCCTGTGAAGGAGCCGGCCAAGCCCGCAGCTCCCGTGGCTCAGCCCGCTCCGGCACCCAAACCCGCTGCTCCCGCTCCCGAGGTGAAGAAAGCCGAACCGAAACCGGCTCCCGCCAAGGTGGAACCGCAGCCTAAAAAAGAGGAAGCGCCCGCGCGTCCTGTGGAGGAGAAGAAGGAGGAAAAGAAAGAGGAGGAGATATTCACCCTCGGTATTCCCGCCGACGCCCCCAAAGTCAATGTCATAGGTAAAATCGACCTCTCCACGCTCAACCAGTCGACCCGCCCCAAAAAGAAAAGCAAGGAGGAGCGCCGCAACGAGCGCAACCAGCGTGCAGCGTCGGCCAATGCCGCCGCAGGTTCGGGTCAGGGTTCGTCAGAGCGCAAGAAACGCCGCCGCATAGGCAAGGAGAAGATCGATATCGAAAAAATACAGAATCAGGGCGGTGGCAGCCAGGGCGGCCGCGGAGGCAATCAGCCTGCACGCGACAACGCTGCCGGACAGTCACGCCGTGATAAGGGAAGCAACAAGGCCAAACGTCAGCAGCACGTCGAAATCAACGAGGAAGATGTGCAGAAGCAGGTGAAAGAGACGCTCGCGCGCCTCACCTCGAAGGACAAGGGTCAGAAGAAGGCCGCCAAGTGGCGTAAGGAAAAACGTGAGGCGTTCGCTACCCGCGAGCGTGAGGCCGCCGAAATGGCCGACATGGAGAGCCGTACGCTCAAGCTAACCGAATTTGTTACCGCCAACGACCTCGCCTCGATGATGGATGTACCCATCAACCAGGTCATCGCCACGTGTATGAACATCGGCGTGATGGTGTCGATCAACCAGCGTCTCGACGCCGAGACCATCAACATCGTTGCCGAGGAGTTCGGATTCAAGACGGAATACGTTTCGGCCGAAGTGGTCGAGGCCATACATCAGGAGGAGGACACCGAGGACGAACTCATGTCGCGTCCGCCGATTGTCACCGTCATGGGTCACGTGGACCACGGTAAGACATCGCTTCTCGACTATATCCGTTCGGCCAACGTCATTGCCGGCGAGGCCGGAGGTATTACCCAGCATATCGGCGCCTATAACGTCAAACTCAAGGACGGACGCCATATCACGTTCCTCGACACCCCGGGTCACGAGGCGTTCACCGCCATGCGTGCGCGCGGTGCCAAGGTGACCGACCTCTGTATCATCATCGTTGCCGCCGACGACAACGTCATGCCGCAGACCGTCGAGGCCATCAACCACGCTTCGGCAGCCGGCGTACCCATCGTATTTGCCATCAACAAGATAGACAAGCCTACCGCCAACCCCGACAAAATCAAGGAGGAGCTCGCCAATATGAACTACCTCGTAGAGGAATGGGGCGGCAAATACCAGTCGCAGGATATTTCGGCCAAGAAGGGTATCGGCGTGGAGGAACTTATGGAGAAAGTGCTCCTCGAGGCCGAGATGCTCGAACTCCGTGCCAACCCCAACCGCAAGGCCGTCGGTTCGATTATCGAATCGTCGCTCGACAAAGGCCGCGGCTACGTCGCTACCGTGCTCGTGCAGAACGGTACGCTCCGCATCGGCGACATCATCCTCGCCGGTACGCACTTCGGTAAAATCAAGGCTATGTTCAATGAGCGTAACCAGCGCATCACCGAGGCAGGTCCCGCCGAGCCGGCCCTTATCCTCGGCCTGAACGGCGCTCCCACCGCCGGCGATACATTCAACGTAATGGAATCGGAGCAGGAAGCCCGCGAGATTGCCAACAAACGCGAGCAGCTGCAGCGCGAACTCGGTCTGCGCACCAAAAAAATACTTACACTCGAGGATATCGGACGCCGTCGCGCCATCGGCAACTTCCAGGAGCTCAACATCATCGTCAAGGGCGACGTCGACGGCTCAATCGAGGCTCTTTCCGACTCTCTCATCAAGCTTTCTACCGACGAAATCCAGGTCAACGTGCTCCACAAGGCCGTGGGCGAGATTTCGGAGAGCGATGTCACTCTTGCCGCCGCTTCCGATGCCATCATCATCGGTTTCCAGGTGCGTCCGTCGCAGGCAGCGCGCCGTGCCGCCGAGCGTGAAGGTGTCGAGATGCGCCTCTACTCGGTCATCTATCAGGCCATCGAGGAGGTGAAGGACGCTATGGCCGGCATGCTTGCTCCCGAAATCAAGGAGGAGGTCACCGGTACCGCCGAAGTCATGGAGACATACCATATATCCAAAGTCGGCACCATCGCCGGCGCCCTTGTGCGCGAAGGCCGCATCAAGCGTGGCTGCAAGTTGCGTCTTATCCGCGACGGTATCGTACGCTACACAGGCGACCTCGGCTCGCTCAAGCGCTTCAAGGACGACGTCAAGGAAGTCGTTTCGGGCTACGACTGCGGTATCTCGATTGTAGGCTACAACGACATCAAGGTCGGCGACCTCATCGAAGGTTTCATCGAAGTCGAAGTCAACCGCTCCCTCTAACCTCTGCGGTAACCCTCCCCCAAAAACAGCAGGGACGCGATTTATCGCGTCCCTGCTGTTAACTCAAGCTGAGTCGAGTGGAGCGGGGGCGTCTCGCCCCCGTAGTATTATCCTTACAAGCTGAAAGTTACCAAGGGGGCGTGACGCCCCCTCTCCACTCAAATCCGCCAAGTCAATAGCATTGAATCCATCCCTGCGACTTTTGATCACTGATTGGAAAATGGATAATAATTAACATCGATTGCTGTGTATCACGTCCATTTCAACATAGGAAGCAATCTCGGCGACCGCGAGGAAAATATAAGGCGGGCTGTCGCATCACTGCGTCAGCTCGCCTGTATTTCCGCATCAATACGTGTCTCCGCCCCCGTAGTCTCCCCTCCCTGGGGCTTCGAATCACCCAACGATTTCATCAACGTAGGCATGAGCCTCGACACCGACCTCCCCCCTGAAACCCTCCTCGAAGCCACACAACGCATACAGCAATCCATCTCCTCTGCCTCCCACCGCGACGCCACAGGCGCCTACATCGACCGCCCGATAGACATAGACATAATAGCCTGCGCCACAACAGGAAATGACGGCACACTGCATAACCTTATAGAAATCACAACTGAAAAACTGACACTTCCCCATCCCCGCGCCCTCCAACGCGATTTCGTCATGCAACCCCTCCGCGCAATTGACGCTCCACTCTATCACCTCCTGACAGAACACTTATATTAAACCGGATTGAGTGGAGCGGGGGCGTCTCGCCCCCGTAGTAACTACACGACGGTTACTTTGTGCCGCGAAGGAGGAAGCGGGTTATGAGGGCTGTAAGGAAGCCTATGCCGATGATTACGGCTGCTACGACAGCTATGTCGCTTGTCGCCACGCTTACGGGGTAGGCGTCGATTGAGAGCTGTGAGGGGTCGTCGGCGCCGAGCTTGATAAATCCGAAGCATTGCTGCAGCAGCGACAGCGCCACGCCGAAAATTATCCCGGCAATGCCCCCAATTGTGGTAATCAGCATGCTCAGCCATCCGTATATGCCCGCTATCGTGCCTGCGGTGGCTCCCAATGAGGCTAAAATGGCGCTGTTGCCACGCTTTTCAATAATCATGATTGACATTATGGCCAGGACGTTGAACGTGGCCACGACGAGGATAAATGTCAGCATCACGAGCGTAATCCATTTCTCCACGTTGATCATGCGGAATGCATCATGCTGTTGCTCCATGCGGTCGGCCACTTTGTATGACGGGCCGATGAGTTTTGAGAGCCTGTCGCGCAGACGGCTTATATCGGTACCTGCAGTAGCGTCTATCTCGATTGCCGACGCTTCAGTAGTATACCCTAAGAGATTGCGCGCGAACTGAAGCGGCACGAACAGATAGTCATTGTCAAATTCATTCTGGTCGATACGATATACTGCCGTGATGACTACCGAATCGCAGCGGAACGCCGCTAACGGATTGGCCGGATTGACGCGTGAATGGCGCCTCGGCTCGTATATCCTGACATCGACCGGTATTGAAGGGAACGCACGCAGCGTATTGGCCACGCCTACCGACGAGATTGCTGTGTTGGGCAGCTCCGCGTCATCATATACGAGCATCGGAGTGCCGTCGATAGTTACCTCGGGGAGCGAACGTGCCGTTATCCCCTCAGGGGCGATTCCGCATATCACCAAAGGCGCCTGACGGTCGCCTGCTACGGCGAAAGCGCGTTCGGTTATCGTCGGGGCAGCGCTCGCCACCCCCTCCGCAGCGGCTATGACCGATGTAAGGGAGTCGGCATCGGGTATTGTCTTACCCTCCACAGGTGTCATCACAAGCGGCGCGCTGAACCGTGATATTTTCTGCGCCGTGAAATCATAGAACCCGTTGAACACCGACAGCACTATCACCATCGCCGTAGCGGCGATAGCTACCCCTGCCATCGAAATATACGACAGCACATTGACAGCGGCGTGGCTCTTGCGTGAAAACAGATAGCGCAACGCAATGCGTATGGATAATGACCGGCGGCTCAAAACGTATATAAAATAATTTTGCAGGGTAATTACCCTGCAAAATTATCAATTTACAATGAATTATAAAAATAAGTCGCTTACAAAAGGAACTTACGGGCCGGATGGGTCAGATCTGTCGGACAGGTCAGACGCGTCCGACAAGTCCGACCTGTCCGATTCCGTCACTTGAGCAGCATCTTAACGGCTTTGCCCTCAGCCACTGCGATATACATGCCGGCCGACGGAGCCTCAACGGTAATGCCTGAAGCCAATCTGGCTCCCTGAACTGTGTAAAGCGTGATTTCAGTACCGTCGGTCGTACTTACGCGCAATCCGTCTGTCACAAATTGTGTTCCGGTGCCGTCTGTTTCAATGCCTTCGATACCGCTGTCCTTGACCTGACGCACCGTAATTGTATATACAGAGTGGCCGTCGGTAGGCGTGACGGTTGTCTCGCGATCCGGTGTCCCGTCAGGCAGCGGGTCACATTCAATGGCAAGGTTGTCGACGGTCATCCCGTTGGGTTCGTTTGTGACACGGCACCAGTCAGCTCCTGTCTCAACAGGGCTTTTGTAGCCTAAGAACGAGAATAATGAGAATTCTTTTTTGCCTCCTTTTGCGTTGAATGTCAGCACGGGTTCGTCGCCGGTGGCCGAAGCCATTACCGAGTGGCTTACCGAGGGCACTGCAAGAAGTGACGTATGGTTGCGGCCTGCAGGGAAATAGGTGCTTACATCTACCCAGCTATTGTCTTTGTACATGTAGGCGGTGTTATGTTCACCCCGGAAATCGGCCATATAGATTGATACGTCGGTATCTTCATAAAGGTCGGTGAAGCCGTCGATTACGATGAAAAACTCATCGTCGACTACAGGAAGCTCGGGAAACGGGAACCATGTGCCCACCGAAGCGTCGCTCGATGCGTCAAGGTCGCTTATCTGCCACCACCACGAGTCAAGGCACTCCCCCGGAAGGCCGTTTTCACTCGTATAAAGATGCACGCCGATGTTGGCTATCTGGTCGGCTACCTGGTCGGCCTTGGCTGTGGCGAAATATACATTGACGCCCTCTACCATCAACGGTGTCGTAGGCTTCGAGAATTTCTCGGCGAACTTGGTTATTTTCATCCTGTTGTTGCCGGGGAAGGTGCCACGTCCCTCAAGGTCGAATGTCGTGGCGAAATCTCCGCTGCGGAAGTTTGTGATATTGCCTGAATACTCGGCGCTTACGGTCTCGGTGACTTTCGATGTGCCGTGTTGGTTCGAGACAGTATGCTCGATGTCCCAATTGTGCAGGTATTGGAATGACTTGCTGACTTCCGCTCCCTCTTTCTCTTCCGAAGTGACCAAAGCGCCGGTGTTGTCATTGTATTTTATGAACTTCCAGGAATGCTCCGTCGGATAACCCTCCGATGCGTCGGTAAACGTGACATCGGCCAAAGGCGCTACCATCGGGCAAAGCGTTGACAGGTATCTGAATCCGTCGGAAATCGACATGCGTGCCGTAGGTTCGTAGCCTGTCACGGTTACAAATGCCGGAAGTGTCGCCGTAGAGCGTTGTCCGGCTCCGTCGGTCACCGTCAGACTCACGTCATACGCCCCGTCGAGAGTATAGTACACGGTAGGGTTCTTTTCGGTCGAGGTGGAGGGTGTAGCTCCGGGGAACGACCATTCCCACGACGTGATGCCGTCGCCTGTCGATGTGTCGACAAAATCGATTGTCTCTCCGGTAGCGACATTTATGCCGTCGACTGTTCCGGGGGCTGTGACGGCGATTCCGTCGATGTAGAAATAGCCCATGTAGCCGCCGGTCTTGAAACTCTCGTCATTCGCTCCCCAGCTGTAGGTGAAGCGCAGTCTTACTGTTTTACCGGCATATTTTGCCAATGAGGTTTCAATCGCGTGCCAGTGCGCGGCCTTGTCGCCGGTGCCGTCCTTGCTGTTCCATATTTCGGTGATGTCATTCTCGAAATCATCGGCCGATACGCTTATTATCAGGCGGCAGTAATCATCATAATTGATGGAATAGTAGATTTGTGCGCGCAGCATCGCCTCGTCGGGCACTTCGAAAGGTGCTGATGTGGCCGATGATATTTCACGGTTGTACGCGCGGTAATCGCCCTCTACATAGAGCGAGCGGGCGTTTCCCGCGTCACTGTATGTGCTTGTCGGTTTTTTCAGGCTCCAAACGGTCTTTGTAGTCGGGTCGGTGCACCAACCTTCGGGGAGCGTGGCCGAAGTCTCGAAATCCTCGTCCCATACGGTTTGTTCCACGCCGGCGCCGCGTATTGTGAACGACGCCTGCAGATTGCTTTCCGATTGCGGCACTGCCACACTCCTGCGGGCGTTTACCTTTATTGACGGTTTTTCAACAATGCGTCCCTCGGCATTACCGGCCACACGAATTTCGGGATATTGCGACATCGCACACAGTGCGGCCAATGCCATAGGCACTCCGAGGATTAATCTCTTTCTATCTTTCATATTCTATGTGTAATTGGTTTGATTGACGCTTTATGACCGGACACCGGCTTCAAAAGCCTTCGCCCGGTCATAGCGAACGTGAATGGGATTATTTATTTGATGAATTTGAATGTGTCTGCTCCGATGCGTACCACATATACGCCGTGTACAAGATTAGACAGCGATACACGTCCGTCGGACACCGTCGCCAGCACGAGTTTGCCGTCGATGCCGTATATCTCGACCGATGCCCCTTCGGGCGTAATCAATGCCTCGCCGGACATGTCGTAGGCCATACCGTTGTTGTCTGTGCCGACATTCTCTACGCCGGTCACGTTTTTGGCGGTCAGCTTGACGTCCTGAACATAAACCTGCGGCAACATGCCGTCGCCGGGATTATGTTGAAATCCGATATAATATGTATGATATTTGCCGACATTGAATTCATCGGTATATTTCGTCATCATGGCTCCGTCCAAAGTTTTGTTTGAGATGACAGTCGTTTCCGGAACGTCCTCGTCAAGTGCATTGGCTTCGGTTTCGTCAGGATTGACAGATGTAGTTGTATTGGTGGCGAGGAAAACAGTCAAACCGGAGGGATAACGCCCGCTTGACAGGCATGCATAATATTCCAGCTCGTAATTGCCTTCGTATAGTTTGAATTTGGGGGTGAACACAACGGCTTTATAATATGATGATTCGATGCGTTTGTTGGTGTTGCTGTAACTCCATGCCCTGGTTATTGTCTCGTCCTGATATGAAGTCCACAAATCAAAGAAATCGCCGTTTGAGAAATCAAAACTGTATGTCTCGCCGTTGCCGAGCGTTATAGCGTCGCCAAGCACTATCTTACCGGTTGCAGCCGCATCACTCTCCTCGGCGCCGCGTACCACTGTTATCTCGTAATAATACGCTCCGAGCGACAGGCCTTCGATGGTGTCGTCGACGACAGGGCTGCCTTCGGCGGCTTCCGCTATGACCGCTTCGTCGGGCATACGTACCACCTTGTACGTCACTTCGCCGATATAGCCGCCGTTAGCGCCGCCGGTGGCGGGGTCAAGGGTATCGAAGCTGACGGTGACCGATGTGCCGTCTTCGGTAAGCTCGGCTTTCGCATTTTCCACTGCTTTCAGGTCGTCGGGACCAATCCATACGGTGGCTTTATTGGAGGCTTCCGATGCGTTTTCGCCTATGTAGGTAAGCACGCTATATGTGTGGTTGCCGGCTGTCAGGGCGGCATCATTGTCGGTGTAAGTCTCCTTGTCGCCGGCAATGGGATTATCTTTTGTGTAGATTACAACTCCGTCGCGGAGCAGCTCGGCCTTGGTGATTTCGGCAAGTTCGCCGCCGGCGTTGGTGAGTGTCGGGTTGGTCCATGCCACGAGTGCCTCAAGCTGTGCGCCGGCGTCGGGGGTGACGGTGAGGTCGGCGACAGCGGCAGGCACTTCGACTATTTCTTCAAGCGATATGTTGTCCAGATAGATATAGGCGGTGCTCGTCTGTCCGTACACGTGGAAACCGATGTTGTAATCGTTGTCCTCAGTTACTTTGATGATGATCGAACGGGTCTTTTCATCGGTAGCCGATGAAAGGTTTGACACGGTGGCATTCTCTTCGTTGAGCACCGTCTGGGCTTCGGCGGTAGGTTCGGTACCTATTGTCACGAATAGGTCTTTGTAGTTGGCTTCGCCCGCTGTCGATATCCAGGCGTCGTAGTTCAGACGGTACACTTTGCCGGCTTCAAGGCTGATTTTCGGTGTGATTGTCCATGCGTCGGCCGAGGTGTCGCCATAGCGTCCGCCGTTGTAGTAGCGGATACTGTAGCTGTAGTATGTCCATTTGCTTGTCAGGCCGCTGCCACCGTTGAATGTCGTGAAGAAACTGAACGTGTTTTTGTCGTCAAATCCTTGCTTGTAGGGCACCGTAGCCACGCCTGCCACTGTCACATCGTTTGATGTTTTTGCTGCGCCTGTTGAGCCGTTGTAAATGGTGCTCACGCGGTATGTGTAGATGTTGAATGGCTCGGCTGTCGTGTCGATATACGGCAGCGCACCGTTGTATGCGGCATCAATGACGGTATATGAGTAACTGCTTGACAGTTTTCTTTCAATCTTGAATGCCACGTCGGCTGGATTGACATAAGCGCCGTTGCTACCTTCGGGTATCGCGAAGTCGAGCACAACGTTGTTCTCGCCGTTGACCGACGCTTTCACCGTGCCGAGCGCTTTCAGCGAGCTGTCCGGACCAATCCACGGGCTCTTGACCGACACGACCGGCGATGTACCCTCGCCGGCGTAAACTACCACTTCGTAGTAGTTTACGCCTCTCGACTCAACAGCCTCGTCGGTAAATGATATTTCCGCTCCGGGTGTCAGGTATTTGCTGTCGGTAAGTGTATATACCAATTCGGTTTTGTAAGAGGTGGTGCCGCGGTAAACTTCTATCTTTGAAATCTCGCTCAGTGCGTTCCCCATGTCGGTGGTGGCAGGGTTAGTCCATGTCAGTATGGCGCTCATCGTACCGTTTTCGGCGGCTGTGGCGGTAAGGCCTGTGACGGCGACAGGAGCTTCCTTCACCTCCTTGACAATGATATTGTCGAGATTGACATTGTTCAGTGACGTAAGCTCGCCTTTGTCGACAAATCCTAAATAGTAGGTGCCGGTGGCAGGTACTGAGAATTTGATGCTTTTGTTTTGCGTAGCCGTGCTGCTCGATGTTATTTTTTCGTATGTCAGGTATTCTTGCGTACTGATGTCAATTTCATCTTTGTTGTTGGTGGTCTCGAGGTAGACATATAGATTGTGGGTATAGCTTGACGAGGATGCGTTTCTTGCGTCAAATGACAGCTGGTATGTTTTCCCGGCCTCCAGGTCTATGCCCGGAGTGATAGCCCAAGCCTCGACTGCTACTTTTGAATCCCAAAATGTCAGGTAGCCTGATGAATATGTCCAGTCGCGCGTTCCGCTGCCGTTGTGGAATATCGTGAAATCGTTAATGCTTGATGCGCTTGAAAATTGCTGCTCATAAACAGTCTGAGCACTCATTTGAGTTAATACTCCAAGAGAGATTAACAGTAAAAACAGGAGCTTTCTCATAAATTTTTATCGTATTTGGTTAAATTGTCAGATGCACTGTGTCGATACTCCACGGTAGAGATTGTAAAATTACTAAAAAAATATAACATTACAATGCATTTTGTCAAAAAAAGTCAAATATTGAAATCAAATTTATATAAAAGAAGTGCGGACGCTGCTCTTTTTGCAACGTCCGCACGGATATGTCCTCTTATTGATGTATTACTTTTTCAGCAGGTTGTCGATGCGCTCGATATAGTCGAGGGAGTCGTCGAGGTGGAATGCCAGTTCGGGGGTCTTGCGTAACTGGAAACGAACTTTTTGTGCCAGTTCGTAGCGTATTGTCTTGGTGGAGTTGTTGATGTTGTTGAGGATTTCCTCACCCTTTTCCGAGGGAAATACCGACAGGTAGACTCTTGCGAGGCTCAGGTCGGGAGTCACGCGTACGTTGCTTACCGATACGATTACGCCGTGGGTTTTCGATGTCTGCTGACGGAATATCTCGCTCAGTTCCTTCTGGAGAAGGCGGGCTATTTTGGCTTGTCTTGTTGTTTCCATATTGTTTTGTTTTTTTATAGTTGGAACTCTATCAGAAATTCAACGCCTGAGAGCTTCCGATAGTTTTGCCGCCGCCATGTCAGGCTGTGTGACTCATGCCCGGCATGTCATTGCGGCATCGTGAGATGCAAATTTACGAAATTAGAATTTACTGCAAAAAAAAATTACTCGTCGTCTCGACGAATAATCTTCTTACCTTAAATCTAATACCATGAAAAACTGATGCAAAGGTATAACTTTTATGTTATAAAACATAATTTTTCAAATAAAAAATCTTATATTTAACATATATTAGCAATTTATGAGTTAAAATTATCCATAATAAACATATTTTCACTTAAATCATGATTCATTTTGCAATGTTGTCTTACTCCCTCTCCTATATTCTTAGGTAATTTTTTATCAAACAAAAGCACAGGAGCACATTATAATAAAAAGAGTTTTATTATAATGTATCCGGTCATTTGTTTCGTTGTTCTTTTGTTTAAATAAAAAACAAAAAGCACAGGAGCACAAAAAATATTAAATTGTGCTCCTGTGCTTTTGAGCTGTTGTTTAAATATAAAAATCTCTTGTACTGTTGTTGAATGAGGGGGTTATTTCAGCAGGTCGGGGCGGAGGCGGCGGGTGCGCTCTACGGCTTGCTCGTGGCGCCATTCGCTGATGCGGGCTTCGTGGCCCGAGAGGAGTATGTCGGGCACGCGCCAGCCGTTGTAGTCGGCCGGACGGGTGTAGACCGGGGGAGCAAGCAGATTGTCCTGAAACGAGTCGCTGAGCGCGCTCTGTTCGTCGCCGATAGCGCCGGGTATAAGGCGCACTATGGCGTCGGAAATGATGATGGCGGGGAGCTCGCCCCCGGTCAGCACGTAGTCGCCGACCGAAATCTCGCGGGTGATGAGATGTTCGCGTATACGGTAGTCAATACCCTTGTAGTGGCCGCAAAGTATGATGATATTTTCGAGCATCGACATCGAGTTGGCCATCGGTTGGTCGAAAAGCTCGCCGTCGGGCGACGTAAAAATCACCTCGTCGTAGTCGCGTTCGGCCTTAAGAGCCGCGATACAGCGGTCAATCGGCCCGATCTGCATCACCATGCCGGCCTCGCCGCCGAAAGGATAATCGTCGACCTTGCGGTGCTTGTTGGTGGAATAGTCGCGCAGATTGTGAATGCCGAATTCCACAAGCCCTTTCTGTTGTGCACGTTTCAATATCGAGCACCCGAGCGGCGACTCAAACATCTCAGGAAGTACAGTAAGTATATCGATACGCATATTCGTTCAGTTTTAAAATTGTGTTACAGTATCGCCGTGACTTCTTTGAAGGCGTAGCGGGAGAGGGTGTTGTCGGGGCGGAGGAGGGTGATGGTGCCGTCGGGTGCTACGTCGGCTATGCGGGCGGTGAAGTCGCCGGCGGCATCGCGGTAGGGGTGATAGCCGTCGCGGCGCCACAGACGCGACATGTAGTCGGTTGCGGTGAGGTTGCCGCAGGCGCGGTCTTCGGCTTCTACGAGTGATATGATGTCGGCTGTCACTTCGCGGAGCATGCTGTCGAGGGGGTAGGTGAGGCCGGTCAGTTGTGTCAGTGACACGGGGTTGGGGGCGTCGGAGTAAAATGCTTTCTGGTTGATGTTGATGCCGGCGCCGATTACGGTGCGCTCGATGCGCCCGGCGGTCAGCACGTGTTCTATGAGTATGCCGCATATCTTGCGGTCGCCGACGTAGATGTCGTTGGGCCACTTGATTGTCGCCTCCAGGCCGTCGGGCAGGTATCGGTCGAGCCAGCGCACTATGGAGAGCGACACGGCGCGTGATATTGCCATCTGCCTGACCGGAGGTATGCCGACGGGTCGCACTAAGATGGAGAAGGTCAGGTTGGCGTCAGGTTCCGACTCCCACGTGTTGCCGCGCTGTCCGCGTCCGGCCGACTGACGGCGTGCGGCGATGACCGTGGCGTGGGGCGCGTCGGTCATTCCGCGCAGATACGTATTGGTCGAGGCGGTTTCCTCGAGTTCGATGATATTCATAAAATTTTTAAATTGCGATTACCGCGGTTAAAAACCGCGGCTACTACTTGGCGAGCGGCATATAGTAGACGCGGTTTTTAACCGCGTACATGAGCGATACTGAATTAACGGCTGCTCCGGGGAGCAGCCCTACAGTGAGGATATTTTTGCCGGCAATTCAGTCTTCTACCGTCAGGGTACGCGAGCCGTCGTCGTTGACTTTGACTGTTACCTTTACGGTGTCGTCGGGGAGGATGTCGTCGATGCGTTCGGGCCATTCGATGAGGCAGAGGGCGCCCGAGTCGAAATAGTCCTCGACGCCGAGGTCGAGAGCCTCCTCGACGCTTTCGAGGCGGTATAGGTCGAAGTGGTAGATGAGTTCGGCCGTGGTGTCGGAGCGGTATTCGTTGACGATGGCGAAGGATGGGGAACCGGTGGCGTCATCCTCCACCCCGAGGGCACGCGACAGCGCGTTGATGAAAGTGGTCTTTCCGGCGCCCATTTCGCCGTAGAATGCAAATACGGTGCGGTCGCCCATCAGTGTGATGAACTCGCGGGCGGCTTCGTCGATGTTGTCGAGCGATGAGATTGTTATTGTTTTCATTGTCAGTGATGTTTTTTTTGTGAAATTGTATTGGCTATCGTAGCTATGATAGCTATTTTAGCTAAGATAGCTATTGTAGCGGATTAGATTGGATTTATTTCGGCGACAGCGTTATCAGCGGCACGAGCATCTCCTCCATGGAGATGCCGCCGTGCTGGAACGTGCCGGTGTAGTATTGCACGTAGTAGTTGTAGTTGTTGGGGTAGGCGAAAAAGTCGCGTTTGCCCGCGAAGATGTAGGTCGACGACACGTTGGGCGAGGGGAGGCCGTAGCGGTCGGGACGCTTGATTTCGTACACCTGCTTTGGGTTGTAGTCAAGGTTTTTGCCTACCTTGTAGCGCAGGTTGGTGTTGGTGTTCTTGTCGCCGATTACTTTTATGGGATTCTCGACGCGTATGGTGCCATGGTCGGTGGTAAGCACTATCTTGTAGCCCTTTGAGGCGATAAGCCGGAAGAGGTCGATGATGTTGGAGTGGCGGAACCACGACTCGGTGATGGAGCGGTAGGCCGCGTTGTTGGAGGCAAGTTCGCGTATCATCTTCGACTCCGTGCGGGCGTGCGACAGCATGTCGATGAAGTTGACCACCACGACATTCAGGTCGTTGACAAGCAGATTGTTGAAATCGCGTATGAGGCGCTCGCATGCCGACGAGTCGTTGAGCTTGTTGTAGGAGAAACGGCACTGGCGGCGGAAGCGCTCGAACTGCGTGGCGATGAGCGGCGCCTCGTTGAGGTTCTTACCCTCCTCTTCCTCCTCGTCGACCCACAGGTCGGGGAACAGCTTCGCAATCTGTATGGGCATAAGTCCGGAGAAGATGGCGTTGCGCGCATATTGCGTGGCCGTGGGCAGTATCGACGTGTAGAGGCTCTCCTCAAACGTGAACGTGTCGGCCAGCAACGGCTTTACCATCTGCCACTGGTCGAGTCGGAAATTGTCGACGAGCACGAAAAACACCTTCTCCCCCTTGTCGAGCATCGGGAAGATGCTTTTGCGGAATATGGTGTCGGACATTGTCGGACGGTCGTCGCCCGACAGCCAGTCCTCGTAGTTGCGTTTGACGAATTTGTAGAACTCCGTGTTGGCCTCCTCCCGCTGCATCTCGAGCATGGTGTCCATCGCGGTATCGGCCGCGGCGAGCTTCATCTCCCAGAATGTCAGTTTCTCGTACAGGCGCATCCAGTCGTCGAGGGTCGCGGCCTGCGATATCATCGACGAGATGTTGGCGAACTCCTGGCGGTAATCGGTCGAAGCCTGCTCCGATACAAGGCGTTCGGAGTGGAGGTTCTTTTTGATGGAAAGCAGTATCTGGTTGGGGTTGACCGGCTTGATGAGGTAGTCGGCTATGTTGTTGCCCACGGCCTGGTCCATGATGTTCTCCTCCTCGCTCTTGGTAATCATGATTACGGGAGTGGTCGGCGCCGACTGCTTGATGCGCTGCAGCGTCTCCAGACCCGTCAGGCCGGGCATGTTTTCGTCAAGGATGATGAGGTCGAAATGTTCGCTTTGGGCGAGTTCGAGGGCGTCGCGGCCGTTGTTGACCGTGACGAGGTCGTAGCCCTTGGCTTTGAGGAACATGATATGGGGCTTGAGGAGGTCAATCTCATCGTCGGCCCAAAGTATTCGGTTTGCGCTCATTGACGTTATCGTGGTTAGAGGTTGGAGTAAAAGTTGAGTTTAATCGAGGAGAGGGTCATCGTCGCCTTCCGACCCCGCGGGATATTCCGGAAGAGCCGGCTTCGGAGCGGGGGCCGGTGCCGTTGCCGTCGGGGGAGCCGGGGTGGTCGGTGCCGGCGCAGGCTGTGGCTGCGATGTCTGCGGAGCGGGCGCCGTCGTAGCCGGCTCGACCGCATTCGCGGCCGGCGGCTCGCTCTCAGTCGGACTCGTCTGACCTGTCTGACTTGTCGGCTCGCTCTGAGTACTCGGAGTACTCTGAGAGCTCTGAGAGCTCGGCTCTGCTTGCTCCTGCTCCTGCTCAGCCTGCTCAGGCTCGCTTTCGCTCTCCTCGACTATGCCCTCCGAGGGCCCGAAGAATTCGGGCGGAAGCACACGTTCCTCGGTGTCGCGGTAGGTCTTGTCCTCGACATAACGGAAATAGTCTTCGAAGGAGCCGCCACTCTTAAGCAGCATGTCGAAGTTTTTGGCGCTTATCACTACGGGGCGCACTTCAGCCGGCAGCTGCAGCGCGGCGTCGGCCTGTAGGACGCTGCGGTAGTGGTTGATTTCGGCCACATTGGCAAACGGCTTGATAATCAGTAGTCCGAGACGCCCGAAATTCATCTGTTCGAGGTCGAAATCCTTGACTACGAACGAGGTGAAATTATGACGCGCTATGTCGTAGAGCAACTGGTTGGGAGCCACCTTGTCGGTGGGATAGAGGAGTATGAAAAGCTGCTCGTCGTCGGGGTTGAGGTCAAATTCGAGGGGATTGTCGGCGTCGGGTGCCGCGGACTCGTCGCCGAGGCGCGTCTCCCACAGCATGCCGCGCATGTTGGCGCTTCCGGAGTTGAGTTTCCTGCCGGCGTCGAGTCCCTTCACGTAGGCTGCGGCGTAGGGCGTGAGGTCGGTGTCGGGATAGCGTTGCAGCATCTCGGTCAGAGCCTCCTTGAACTGCTCGGGCTTGTTCTCCGTCACGTAGGCCAATGCGTTGATAAACATGAATTTCGGCATCAGTTTGCTCATGGGGAAATCGCGGCTCATCTCCTCGTAGGCGCGGTGCACGGCAGCGTTGTCATTGTCGATATACGCCTGATATGCAGCTTCGTACAGTTCGTCCTGACGGGCGTCCATCAGCCGCAGGTTCTCTATGTAGCGCGGGTCGCGCATGGCGCGTCCGTAGGGGGAGTCGGCAAAGTCGTTGACTATCAGGTTGCGCCATTTCTCGGTCTCGGCCATATTGCCTTCGCGCACAGCCATCAGATAGAGGTTGTAGTAGGTGTCGAGGCGGTACACATTGTCGGGGTAACGGGTGAGCATCCGGTCAAACTCCGTGCGCGCGGCGGGAAAATCCTCCAGCTTGTCCTTCAGTATGATACCCATGTTGTACAGGCCCTCCTGTATGACATCGTTGGCTACCATGCGCTCCTGGTCGTTCTTGGGTATCTGGTTGAGGTAATACTCCACGTAGTGCGGGTCGTTCTTGCGTTCGCCGGCATCGGGGTCCTCCCCCTCGCCGGTGTTCTCTTCCCCTTCGTCGGGCGATACCTCCTCATCATCCTCGTTGTCGGCACTGTCGGCCGATTCAAACGCGTACGACGCCTTGTTGCGGCGGCGCCAGTCGTCCTCGAGCTTTCGCGAGCCCCAGCGGCGCTGGAAGTCGGTCTTGCCGGCGGTCACGGTCGACGGGTTGTAGAAATACCATGAATTGTCGCTGTTCATGGTGAATGTGGTGGGGGACGACGCGTTGCCGCCGAACGGGTCGCCCTGTGCAGCCTGGTTGGCGCGCATCTCCTCGCGGCGTGCCTGCTCGGCTTCCTCGGCCTCCTTCTTCTTGAGTTCGGCGATGAGGCGTTCGGCCACGGCGGTCTGCTCCTCGGGCGTCATGTACGACAGCCGCAGCAGCGAGTCCTGCAGGGTTACGTTCTGCGCGTAGACGGCGAGTTCGTCGAGATAGTCGGAGCGGCGTTTCAGCGCCTTGTAGTCGGGATAGGTGTCGGGCACCTGCGGCAAAGCCTCCGAGTAGCACGGCTGCGCCTTGACGTAGTCACCGAGGTCGTAGTACAGTCCTCCGAGCGTAAGCAGCGTCATAGCCTTGTCGATGCCGTTGCGGGTCGAGCTTTTGGCCGCCTCCTCGTAGTTGGCTATGGCCTGCGTGGTGTCGCGGCGCGACAGGTAGAGGTTGCCGATGGCGTAGTATATCTGGTCGAGATAGTCCTTGTTGCGGTCGTAGCGGGTCATGCGGCGCAAAGCCTTGACTTCGGATGTGATGTCCTCCCCCTCGAACACCTCGCTCTGCTTGATGCGGGCATTGAATTTCGTGCGGTAGGTTGCCGATGCCGACGACCCCGCCTTGTCGAATGCCTTGTAGGCAAGCTGTTTCTCCCCCGCAAGCGTATAGAGCTGCCCGAGCAGGAAGTTGAGACGTGTTTTCTGCGCGCCTCCGGATGCCGCAACCGCCTCCACGAGGTATGGTATCGCCTCTTTCGGCTTGTTGGAGTTGATATAGAAATCGGTGAAAGTCAGGTTGTAGAGATACTTGAGGTTCTTGTCGGTAAGTTCGTCGGGCTTGATGCGGGTGAGTATCATTTCCGCCTCGAAAAGCCAGTCGATGGCGCAATAGCTGCGAGCCTGCCATATCTTGGCCTCGGTGACGGTCTGCGGCAGCCACGTGAAATGCTTCGTAATGTAGAAGAATGTCGACGCCGCCCCGAGGAAATCACCGTTGAGAAACTGCGACCGCCCCATCATCATCCATGCGTTGTGGAGGAATGGGTTGTACTCGTCGCGCTTCATCCACGCCTTGTATTCCGGGTCGGAGGCTTTGCCCGCTTTTCGTGCCGGTTTTTTCTTGATGGAGCGTACCTGTATGGCTTTCTGCGCCTTCTCTATCGAGCGGGTGAAATCGCCCGACGGCTGCGGCGCGTGCTGGTCGGCGCGTGCTTCGGCGGGGTGGGTGAACACAAGGCGCGAGTAGTCGTCCTCATATTTCTTCTCCATCTCGTCGAGAGTCTCCTTGTAGTGCTTGTCGCCGTTATAGTAGATGTTGTAGCGGGTGATGAACGCCGTGTACTGGCGCGAGGCGGCGGTGTTCTTCTTCAGCGAACACGCCGAAAAGGCAGCAATCAGTGCGATTGTTGCCAAAGCGACAATGGTCCGTGTGAAAAGCCCGTATTTCATCATTTAAATTAACGCGCTAAGTTACCAATTTATTTTGTCATCTCCCCCACAAAACCGCCGAATATCGTATCAATGCGCGTAAAAAGCAGACAAAAATGATTGAAATAATGCCGATGGGGTCAGTGACGCTCTATGATGGTGGCGGAGGGGGTGACGGTGTAGATTGCAGGGAGCGAGGGGAGGTAGAAGGCGTCGTCGAGGGTGTCGGGGTCGAGGACGCGGGTTGAAATCCAGTCGGGAGGGAGGGATTTTACGGTGTCGGTCACGCTTATCGCTATTATTGTATGGCCTCCGGCGGTGCCGGCTGACAGCGCCTCAATCGTCTCGTCGCACGATTCGCACTCCGGGTCATAGAATATAATGAGGTAGCCATGAGTGGGGCGGGGGCGTCCCGCCCCCGTGGTATTATCATCTCCCGAGCCAATCCCACCGGTATTTCCAGCGCCCGAACCTGCTGTTCCGGCGATAAGGTTGTGGAGCGATGTCGCCGTGCCGTCGGAGCATACTAACGGCAGGTCGGCAATCACGTCGCCGGGACGGTTTTTGCGTATGTTTTCCAACAGATATTCCGCACGTGCGCGTGTCGTATCGTCAGTGCCCGTTTCCGAGAGCAGGCTGACGAGGTATTCATCGAGCATTGCGGGTGCATATAGAGGTGACCCGGGGTCGCCGAGGTAGTCGGAGACGGTGCGGTCAAGGCTGTTGCCAAGCTGTATGTTGAGCGCATGCCACGCTTCGCGGCGTGTGGCGCTGTCGGCGTGCTGCACTATGTAAAGGTAGTCCACGATGCTTTGCTCGCGCATGTTTTCGTCCATGGCGTTGATGCCGGTGCTGTCCCAATAGGTGGCAATCCTGTCGCGCAACTGGTCGGGATTGCCGTTGTCTTCAATGCTTTGCGTGCGGCCGCTGCACGAGCACAGTGCCGGCAGCAGGGCTATTAACAGGCTAACGGCGCGTGATGTTGACATATTGCGGCTGTATATATTTCTGGCCTTTGTTGGCAATGCGTATGCAGAAATTGCGCGTGCCGTTGTTGGCAGTTCTTCCGGCAATGGCGGCGGCGTCGATTCCCGCGGTGCTGAATGCGAGGTCGTCGGCCGACGTGGTGTTCATCCTGAACGATGCGGTATATTGGCCGCCGTCGGTGCCGTTGTCATGGTGGTAGTCGGCCCACTCGATGCGCCATTCGTAGAGTATGACATCGTCGGTCGTGGCGCCCGCGAACGACGACCGTCCCGTCGCAACCGACAGCGGCGAGCCGTTGAGCCCGTAGATGTTCTGTTTGTCGCTCTCAAAGGTGATGGTCAGCGGGAATTGCGACTGCGACAGTCCTGACGGTATGCTGAAATCGAGAGTCATGCCGCTCCCGATACCGCTTGCCGGCGACGAGGCGCTGACATTGCCGAACTCCCACGGACGGCGCAGCATCAGCGTCACCGTGCGTCCCAGTCCGGCGGGGCTTCCCGTATAGTAAACCCTTATGTTCTGCTCCATGCGTCGGCTGTCGGAGGGTATGTCGCCCGTCGATATATGGAGCACGTACCAGCCGTCGGCATCCTTTGTCAGCGACGCGCTTTCTATCACCTCACCCTTCAGGCCGATGCTCTTTTCCGAGCCGGCCGATACGCCGCCCATGTCATATTCCACCGTTTCGTCGGTTATGTCGTAGATTTTAAGTTCAGTAGGGTCGAACGGCATTCCCGCAGGAGTGGTATAGCGGAAGCGCAGCGCGTATTTATCGTCTTTCTCGGTGAATATCACCCTTGTGGAGCTCACTTCAATCTGCTCCCCCTCGTAGCCTATGGAGAAGAGGTCGCGGGTGACGACCGAAGCCGACAGGTTGTTGTGGGCCGCGCCGTTCATGGCGTCGCGCAGCGTGGGCGCGCCCTCGCCTCCCACTTCGGTTATCTCAACCGTGTACTGGAAGTTGCGCAGCAGGTCGTAGAACCCGAATTTGCCCTCCTTGTCATGGCCGATGTCAATCTTGTAGTAGTATTTCTTGCCTTTGTATTCGCCCGATACGATGATGTATGTCACCATCACGCCGTCGCCGGCCGAGGTGACCGAGCTTTGCGAGCGCTCGTATATGTAGCATGGCGTATCCTCCGCTCCGGCGGCCAGGGCGGCTTCCGATGCCGACAGGTCGGCCTGTATCTCGCTCTCCGTGGTGTGCGTCATCGAAAGGTCGCTTCCCGACGGGTTTACCCCGAAATATCCCTGTGCTATAATGTCCTCGTAGTCAATCAGCGAGTTATCGGGATTGAGGAAGGAGGCGAACAGGTGGTCGCGGTAGATATAGGGCGCGACAGTGCCTCGCGACGGACGGTTGACAACCGTATAGCCGAGGATGCGGAATACATCGGGTGATGCCGAACACTTCACGTTGAGTTTTACGAAATTGCGTATCAGTTTGATGTTGAGCGTCATGTTTTCGGTGATGCTGTCCACCTCCCTTATGCCCCAGTAGGCATCGATGCCGCCGTCGACCACGAGTGCGGGCATAGTGGTGGTTTCGCTCGCCATGGCCGTGATATATTCGCCGCCGTCAACGGCATGCAGGTCGTCGGCCGACGTGATGACGAAATGAAGCCTGCGCGGACGCGACGAGCTGTATATGTTGTGCACTTTGAAATATACGTGTTTGTTCTCGGTGTCGATATTGACAATCGAGATGTCATCCGGCCCGATGAACTGGAGCATCACGCCCGACTGGTCGAAAACAAAGAGATTTACCTTGAGCGAGTTGAGCAGCTCGTCGACGGTCGGCTCGTCGTTCATGGCACGCGAACTGCGGCCGAATTTCATTTCGGGGAACATGGCTCCGGTGACGAGGTCGACGGGCGTACCCTCCGCCGGCACGGGCTGTGGCAAATCGGGCTCGCTCGCGTCGGTGCACGCCGCCGGCAGCAGTGCCATGAGTAATATAAGTATGCTGTATATGAGTTTCATTGTCAGTTTCCGTTTGTTGAGCGGGCGCGGTCGCCCCATCTGAATCTTCCTTTATTGGCGTTGGTAAGGGTATCGGTAGCCCAGAACCACTCGTCGTAGACGCAACGCACGGCACGGCGTTCGCTATCGTTAGTCTCGACAATAGTAACCGACGGGTTGTTAGTGTCGTTGTCGACATCGATGCCTCCTGACGCGCACCAGTAGTTGGCCGTGTTCCCCCTCGTGCCGAACAGATATGGTATATACTGCTTGTTTGACAGGCGGCTTATGTATTCAATCTCGGCAGCAGTGGGCAGACGCCATCTGCCGGCGGGACGACCGTCCTCCTGATAGGAGGCGCAGCGCCGCTCGGCTGCGACGCGCGATATCTGGTATGTGACGCCCCATTGCGAGGCTACACGCAGTTGCGGCGCTATGAACCGTGTTTTGGCGGCGTTGCGATCGGCAGGATAGTAATACTGAAGCCGTGAGTTGGTGTTGTCAGAGCGGCTCCAAGTGGCCGTGGCCGTGGCGGCAGTGCCGTTGGGGTTGAGATTGTCGACCGAACGCATGCGGGGGTCGGCTATGATGTAGTCATCGTCAGTGGCAAATTTCGATATCGTCAGTATGTACGTGTTTTTGTTCTGCACATTATCGTCATTATGGTATGACCCGAGCCAGAACGGCCGTTGGTTGGTTCTCAGTGTGTTCCACACATCGCTTGTTTTTACGAAGCCGTATGTTGTACTTGTCGTGGTATACTGGTTGTTGATGAACCTGCGATTGCTCGCGGTGTATTGCGTGGTGATGTAGATGGCCGGTATCTGTGTGATGACAACCGTTGCCCGGGCCGAAGGCTCGTCGGCAGCCGCGTCGATATGCCGCAGCTTGATGGTGAACGTGTAGGCGTTGATTGCATCGTCGGTGCGTAGGGCAGGGCGGTTGTTGCTCCATGCTATGTGTACCATGTCTCTGCGCAGACGTATTATCGAGGCGTCGGCGTCAAGCTCTATGCCGGCATAGTGTGTTGCGTGCGAGTAATTGTCAATGTCGCTGTAGCGGTAGCCGGTGCCCGATGCCACAAGGGGAATCTTGCGGTCGGCATTGTTGTAATAGTCGCGCCACGACAGTTCCACCGACTCGATTTCCACGGGGTGCGACGTGTTGTAGGGGATGGATATGTAGGTCTCGTTCTCCATCGTGAACGAGTAGGCGTCGAGCGACGATGAGAAATTGTTGTTGTTGAGCACGAGGTAGCGTATCTCCTTGATGTCGGTGGGGAGGGTCTGCACGTTCCACTGCATGTTGTAGTTCCAGTCGAAAAGCATGTCGACGGGCTGCTGCACCGAAGTGCCTCCGAGGCGGCTTATGGTCACGCGCATGTCGTAGAGCGTGTTGCGCTCTATGCTGTTTTTGTCGGGACGCACGCTCAGTCGGTAGTAGGTCACCACGTTGTGCACACTCCCCTGTTCGTCGGCGTATTGCCACGGCAGTTCGAGCGTGAGGTAGCAGTTGCCTTTGGGTGAATAGGGGTCCCAGCTGTTGGGGTAGGAATAGAACGGAATGTCCTGCACGTAAGGGTATTTGGGGCGCGAGTCATCGCGGGTGAACGGCGAGCCTGCGCCCTCCGCCACATACACCTCGTTGGAGTAGAGACGCTCCTCGTCGGCCGGGCGCGCCGCCGTGTTCAGTTCCGACTGCCTCACGCCGTTGGCTATCCACACATGCATGTCGGCCGGACGCGGATAGTAGGTAAGTATGACCGTCTGTTCCGTACCGTCAATCGGGCTGATGATTTTCTGCTCTACCTCGATGGAGGGAGGCACTTCGACCGACAGTGTCAGTTTGGCTGCGGCACGTTGCAGCGTTACAGTCCCGGTGACGCTTCTGACTGCGCGGTCGAGCGTCAGGGCGGCGTATCCGTCCATGGCAAACGAGTCCTGTATTTTCGTCTCGTCAAATTCGCTGCCAATGAGTGTCGATTTAAGCCCGTCAACGGTCTTTGACGTCAGAAGGCTTTCATCGACGTTGGCAACGGCATAGACCAGGCATACGTCGGAGTCAGGGCCGAACAGACCTCCGGCTTTCAGGGCGTCGTCGGGGAGCGCGAGCCTCAGTTGCCGGGAATAGTCGAACTCACCGTCGACAATTACATCGTGGACATATTCGCTCGACGCGTCGTCATGACCCTCCGAGCGGAAGAAATAGAGATGGAGCGTGCGCACCCTGAACTCGTTGAGTGCGTCGCCAGCGGCGGCCGGAGCGGCCGCGAGGGGTATTTTCACGCTTAGTGCGAAGCAGTCGGCGGCGGGTGAGTCGGGGCCGTCGTCGAGGCTGCTGTCGCATGCAGGGAGAAAGATGCACGACATGGCCGTCAGCAGTATGGTATAGAGATATATGTGGAGTGCTTTAATCATTTATTGTCTTAAAGTCGGTTTTCGCGGTAGATAATGATGCGGGAACTCATTGCGGAGGTGAGCGGGGCGTAGAGTATCGTGCCGTCGGCGGTCTTTACCTCGATGACGAGTTCGGCCCAGTGGCGGTAGGAATCGGCGGCGCCTTTCCCCCTGATGTGTATGGTTGCGGGCGAGCCGACAATGCCCTCGGCATAGACACGTTCGGAGCCCGGCACCGGATTGCCCGCGCCGTCGGTGTCGACGAACTCGAAAGCGTCCACACCGTTCTCACCCGGTATAAAGTAGGCTTTCCATGTGGCGCCCTTGGGCGATATGATGTGGAATGTGCCGGTTGCGCACCCTGTCGTGCCGTTGAGAATGGAGAGCTGCTGCTCCTCTTTCCCCTGGTATGTCTCGGTGCTGACGGCGAAGTCGGCGGAGTCGTATTCCCATTTCATGAAACCGTCAGGCTCCATGCTCACCATGTCGTCAAGCTCGAATTCGTCGGTCTCCACAATCCAGTCGCTCACGCTGACCGTGAGGTCGGCGATGGTGTTGAGGGCGTGGACGTTGAAGCGGTAGATATGGTTGCGCACGAGTTCGCTGCCTATGGCCGGCTCGAATGGCTCGAGGCCGGTCTCGTAGATGCGCGGAGCCTCGCCGGGCGCCAGAATAGCCGTTACGCGGAACTTCATGTCGCCGACGGCGGCCTCTGGACAGTAGAAGCGGTAGAGGCCCCCCGTCGGAGTGCCCGCTTTGCCCGTCTCAACCGGAGCCGAGGGGTATATGTTGGCGTACCGCAGACCCTGCGCATAGTCGTCGTAAAGGGGGCGGATATACCCGTTGTCGACCCACGACACCATATCCACTCCTATGACGCGCGGGTATTTCTCCCCGTCGGGGTAGAGGACGGCGTTGGCTATCCTGTCGGTCACCTCAATTTTGCAGAGGCTGCGCAGCAGGTCGATCTGTCCGGCTGCCGGAGCATCGATGCCCTGCATAAGCAGGGTCTTGGGCAGGACGAAGCTCTTGATGCCGTACATCGGTATGCCGCCCGTCTCGTCGGGATACCATTCGGGCGCTATCCTGAAAGAGTCGGCAATGTCGGCCACGCGCGTGCGTCCCGGAGTATAGTCAGCGTAGGTGCCGCCGGCGCCGCGGAGATTGGCGAGTATCATCACCGTGAACGGGATGTCGGCGTTGTCGTCGAATTTATCGAAATATTCGTGCGTGAAGGCCACCGAGAGGGTATAGTAACCGTCGTTGGAGGCTGTGCCGCCGTGATAGTCGAGATAGGCTGGAGTGACCGATTTGAGCAGAACCCCGCTTTGGTCGAACAGGAGCACGCGCATGTCGTCGATGTTGAGGATGCGCTCGGCGACATTGACGGCGTCCTCCTCCCATACGCCCGGGGCGCGCGATGCGGGCGCCTTTTCGTCAGTATATATATTGAACTTGAACGACATTGTCTTTCCGCCACCATCGCCGCCGGGCACCGGTTCGTCGGTCTGGGTGCACGCCGGAAGCGTGGCCGAAACTGTCAGCCACGCGATGCAGTAAAACAATATGTCCGTTATTTTTACCATTCCTGATATTGTACGGGAGGTGTGGCCCAGTTGTTGATGTAAATCATCGCGGCCTTGTCCCAGTTGTTGTTTCTGTCGAGTATGAAAGTGATTGAATAGTCGTCCTGCCGGTCGAGATATTCCTGATCGGTCATGGACGAGTGAAATTCTCCCTTGTAGAGGAGAAGGTTTCTCTCGAGAGGTACGGAAATGATTCTTTCGCCGTCGGATACGCGGTGTATCTCCAGCCGGGAGTCTCCTTTCTCCGTAAGTCGTCCTGTCGAGAATTCGGCTGAAAGCGCGGCCTTGACCGATGTGGCCGGACTGCCGGTTTCAGCTGTTACGGGTGATACGTGCCACGGACGGTATGTGACCTCTCGCCTGCTGTCGATTGAGTTGTCGTAGCCGATTTCGGCATTGGCCGAAGTGATTGAGAACGTAAAGTTGCTTTCGTCCATCTCCGTCCCGTCAAGGTTGTGGAGCAGCACGTTTATGCGGTTGGTATCTTTCGTGAGATAGATGGTGGCTGTCTGGCGGTCGGTGCTGCCGATGTCGTTGTTGTCGATGAACCGGTGGCCGCGTAGCAGTCCGTGATAAAGGTTGTTGAGCCGCGAGCGGCTTTCGCCGCCGTCGGCACGGAGTATGACATTCTGATGTTCAAGAATATCCGCCGCAGGGTCGGCATAGCCGAAGGAGTTGCCTTCGGCCATGCTGCCCCAGCAGAGAATATCGTAAGAGCCGGGCGGCACGGGCAATGCCACACGATAGCCTTCGGCGGCCAGAGCATCACCCGCTTCGGCGTGAGAGAAAACCTGCCGTCCCGTTGCGGAATCGAACACCTTGATGTCTACCGATTTTACCTGACTCGCGAACGCGTCGGCATAGAGCATGTTGCGGTCGAACACGATGCGCAGCTCGTATTCGTTGGGACATTCGGTGAAGTCCTCCGTGACGCAGCCTGTAGTCAATAGCGCCGCGGCCAGTGAAATGCAGATAAGGTGTTTTCTTGTCATTATTTTGGATTAGAGACTGTTTGTTTAAATTACCATTCCCATTCCTGAGTGGGGAGGGTGGCCCACTTCTGAATGTTCACGCGGAAATTGACGGCATAGCTTACCTTGTCGGTAGGCGGCAGCAGCGGGTCGTCTTCGTCGATTATGCCTGTACCGAGGCCGGCGATATTGGTAATCTGGATGTTGTAGATGTGGTTGCGCACGATACCGAAGTCGCCGGTCTTCATCTTGCTCCAGTCCCATTCGTCGATAGGCTTGGCCTTGTTTTCGTTGTCTTCGCGTTGCCATCCCCAGTGCTGTATCGGGGCGCTGAAGAATGCCATGCCGTTGATGTAGGCGTGGGCGCCGCCGAGGTTCTGGTAGAGCAGGCGGTTGGCTTTGGTGATGTTGTCGGGCGAGTTTATCTCTACGTATGCCTGAGTGTCGGAGTCATAGAAATAGAATCCGCTGTTGGCAGCCTTGATCTGCAGGGTGACGAGGTCACCGCCGATTTTAAGGCCGTGGCGTACGTCTTTTGCAGGGTGTTCCACAGCGAAGATGTTGGAGCCTGCAGTGAGGTCGGCTTCTCTTACAGGGCTGTAGCCGCTGCCCACTTTCTTGAGGATAATCGACTGGGTGGAGAGCAGGCGGTCGTGTATGGTCTCTACTCCGGCGATGTCACCGTCGTTGGCTGCATAGAGCTGGGGTTTGCCATGTTCGTCCTTCTGATAAGTATAGAAAGTGACGGCGCTGCCGTTGATTTTATATTGGCCGGTGAGCACTACGGAGGGTATGGATGTGAGGGGCAGATACTGCTCGGGCATGTCGGCGCCGGTCAGGCGGGAGCCTTTGAGTGTGGTCTCCATCACGTACTGCGAGGAGTTGACGCTGTTGCCTGCGGTGGCGAATGACTGATAGTAGACCGAATAGGGGTAAGTGTTTTCGTCGAGGATGTCGTCGGCTACGATGGGATAGTCATTGTCGTAGTAGGCCGGGGTGCGTGCCCAGAACGAACGGAAGTGGTCAGGACGGTTCCAGCCGGGGAACAGGATGCCGTTCATTGTGGCATAGTCGTCGTAGACCGGTTCGATGTCGGCGGTAGCGCGGTACGATTTGATGAAATAGAACTTCTTCTCGTAGGCGTTCATGCCCCAGCCTTTAGGCTCGAATGACAGAGTTATGCCGTTGGCGGTAACGAAATCTTTTACCGCATCAGTCGATATGTTGAAGTTGACTTTGGCGGCATAGCGCTCCACGTAGATGTCGATGGTCACATCTTCGAGCTCGGCATCTGTCATATTGTCGAGTTCGGTTTCGGTCAGAAGCTTGTTGGTGTCGAAGGGGGTAGCCATTATGAGCTGGTTGTCGAGACCTGTCACCTCGTCGCGTCCGTAATATACGGAGTTGTTCATGCCGAGATATTTGTTGCCGCCGTCTTCAGGGCTGTAGAAGCTCTCAAGCAGACGACGCTGTGCGTCCATCATGGAGCGGTTCTCGTAGTAGCTTGCGTTCACGGCGTTGACGATACAGATTACGTAGGTAGGCATCTTTTCGCCCTGAACGAGATTGACGGGTATGTTGGTCTCGTAAAATCCGTGTACGGAGGGATTGGTGACACCTGCCGTGGTGGGGTCGACCGGACCTGTGAGCGACAACGGCACGTGGCTGTGGAAGTTCTTGTCGGCGTCGTAGAGGTAGAAGTCGATAGTGCGTATCTTGTTCTCCTCCTGCGTGCCGTTGGCGTAGTCGTTATCGGGCGTGTCGCCGATAGCACGTGAGGGGCGGCTGTTGTTGGTGCCGGCGTTGACAAGGTTGACCTTGAGGTATCTGACTTCCGACTTGTCGACTGTCGGGCCGTCATTTCCTCCGTTGACGGGGTCGTCGTCGGAGCATGCTCCGAGGATTACCAGCGGTAATCCGAACAGAATAGTTTTGAAAAAATTTCCCATTGTTGTTTGGTTTTTGTAAAATAAAAATTGTGTTTAGTTTGATTCTGATTTATACGGTTATCATTCAACCCGTTTATTTGGAATTATTTGCTGTGGGGCATAAGTGTGCGGCATCTGTAGCATGGGTGCTTCACGTGGCATGCACGGGGCGCTGCAAAAACGGTTATTGCGCGCTCTGACGGTCAGTCGGCCGGCTTGCCGCGTTTTTCCAATTGCCTGAGGGCGTCGGTAGCCGCGTCCACTCCTCTCGCCTGCGCCCTGCGGAACCAGGCCTCGGCTTCGTCGTAGTTCTGCCTGAGGGCGGCTACGACTCCCCGCGCATAGTCGGCTTCGGGCGATGACGGTATGTCGACGAGAAGCCGGGCGGCACGGTCGGTATCGCCGGCGGTGATTGCGCTGTTCACTTCATCGAGCGTGCGTGTCTCCTGCTCGGTGTACCGGTGTGTGTATTCTATCATGTATTCAGTGCGGCGGAGCGGGGGGAGCATCTCCGAAGCGATGCGGCTCCACGATGTGCGGTGTCGTTTCATGGCGGCCTCTTTGGCATCGGCGGCCATGTCGCTGTCGATGATGGAGAGCAGCGCGTCCCTGTCGTCGAGGTCGGATTGAGCCACGGCTTCGCGAAGTCCCTCCCAGTCCTCGGCTACATGTCTTACCTCTATCACGCTGTCGGGCAGGCTTGCCGCACGGCCTATCTCTTCGCGCAGCGAGGCAGTGCGGGCGGCGGCGAGGCGGTCGTTGTTGCGGTAGCTTCCTTCGGGCGAGGCATATCCCGTGAATTGAATCAGGGCAATCTGCATGTCGAGGCCGTCGCGTATGGAGTCGAGTCGGGCTATGATGGCGTCGAGTTCAGATGCATTTTCGCCGAGGTTGCGGTCGATGTCCGTGCGGTTTACGCCGAAATACACTCTCGCCACTCCTGAAAGTGTCTCGGTGAGCACCCTGCCGCGTGGCGCGTCGACGAGAATGAAGTCAAACTGCGGCAGTGTGTCGGCCGGTACGGTTGGGGGAGCAGGTTCGGCCACGGGCTCCTTGACCGGGAGCGGGATGATGACGGGAGCCGGCTGTTCCTTTTTCTTTTCGGCTCCGAAGTAGTAGACAAGGCTGACAGCGGCCTTGGTAGGGCCGACGTAATTGCGGTTGCGTGTGCCAATCTTGCGTCCGCATCCTGCGCACGGATATTTGTCGTAGCGGTATCTGACGTAGCCGGCCGTCAGTTCCACTTCCACTCCCCAGTGACTGCCGAAGTGCCACGAGTAGCCGTAACCGGCGCCGATTCCGGCACCCCAGCCCTGACGGCGTGCACCGTTGAGGGTGGTGTTGAACTGGCCTCCTATCAGGTTGGCGGCGAAGAAATGCCCTTTCATGTTGTTGTTGAGCCAGTAGCGTGCTTCGGGCTGCACGAACCAGTGTTTCCACTGCCGCCCGTGCGACAGGCGCCACCCGTTGTAATTGCCCGACAGGTCGAAGCTCCATTTTCGCGACATTTTGAACTCGACACCGAGGTTGGCGTTGAGCAACGCGTCGTAAAGCAGATTGGTCTTTACCGCCGGAAGACTGCCGGCATGGCTTGTGAGGCATAAGGCCGCAGCAACCGCTAATGTGATATTGGTCAGTATTTTTTTCATTATGTGGGTATCGTGTTTATCACAATCTCTTTTTAAGAGTGTGTGACAGATGTTAATGCTTTAAATTATAAGTATATAAAAATATAAATGTGCGTTTTTGCAAAACAGAACAGGTTTAAAGGTCATAAAACCGCGTATCAGCCATGTTTTTTATGAATTTTACTCCGATATTTGCAGGTTATATAATAAATTTATAAAATTGTCGTTTGTTAAGTATCTCTTAAAAAGAGAATTACAAAAAATACATATTTAATTTATATATACCTATAGTTTGAAGCCACACACTCTTAAAAAGAGATTGGTGTTTTTTTGCCGGATTTTTATCGCATTTGTCACTGTGCTCCGGTATGCAACTTCGTCCATAGTCTGATACGGATTCAAATTCAAATTAAAGAAAAACCTATAAAAATCCCGGAACAGTTTTGTCGCAGTCCCGAAAATCGGCTACAAAAGTATTGCCGAAGCCTCTATATGTGCAATAGATGCGATAGATGAGCAATAGATTTCGTTCGGATTTATTGCGTAATGACCTGTTTCTGTTCCAATTGCTGAATTTTTTACATAATTTTGTGTAAAATTTAGCAAAAAGTACGGCCCTATGAGATATTCCATTCTGATGATGATTGCCGTGTTGCTGGCGACCTCGTGTGCAGGTAAATCCGACGGCTCCATTAAGAAAAATACACCCGACGCCTCCGTATCATTGACACGCCGCGCATGGGAGATGCGACGCGACGGGTTTCCTGTCGACAGCATCATACTGGTGCAGGAGAAGGCGGTAGAGGAACTAAGGAATGGCACTTCGCCCGACAATCCGGTGGAAGTGCTGGAGCAGATGGGTTATCTGTACAATATCGCAGGCGATTATGCCTCGGCGTTGAAATACTATGAAGAAGCCACGGATTCACTTAAGGCACATTCTATTGACGAAAGAAATGACGGCGCCATACAGCTGTTCGGCGACCTGTCGTCGCTTTACGCGTTTCTCGGCATGCCGGAGCAGGCACTCGCATTCAGCGACAGTGCCATAGTGGAAAGCCGGCGGCAGAATGGCGCGATGTTGAGCGACGTATATCGTTTCCGGGCCGGAATATATGAGCTTGACGATAAAGTAGAGGAGGCGATGAAGTGTTACGGCCTTGCACTGCGGGCTGTCGACAACGGTACGCCCCGTACTGACCCCGAGCTGCTTAAGGCTCTTATCCTGAGCGAGAGGGCGCACCTCCTGATAAATGCCTACCCCGACAACCGTGACTCGGTGGCGCTGGCCGTGTCTATCCTTGAAAATACTGTGGAATATGACGAGTTTGACACCGCCGACAGGGTGTATGCTCTCGGGCTCGGATATGTCAAGCAGGGAAAGACTGACAAGGGCATCGCGCTCCTCCAGGAAGCCGCCGATAGCTATCGCCGCCAGGAGGACATGGAGCGAATCCATGTGGCCAACACGGCATTGCTTGAAGTCTATGCGCTACACGGTATGTGCCGTGAGCTTCAGGCACTTGTGCCGCAATATATAGAGGATGCCGAACGTGCGGCGCAGGAGGAGCAGTCGTCGGCGCTGATAAGCGCGATGGTGAAATATGATATAAAATCGACTGAGGACCGCAATCATATCCTCCTGCTCCAGCTTGAGGTGGAACAGGAGAAGAAGCTCATTATCTACGGCATAGCGTTCGTGGTGATAATCATACTGCTTGGCGTTGCAGTGATATTCTGGCAGCGCAGCCGTCTGCTTAACCAGAAGCGTCTGCTGCAGCAGAAAGAACTGGAAGGTCTCGGCGAGTCAAACGACATGCTCAACAAGCGTGTGGATATTCTCGAAAAAGACCTTACGGCGGGCATGAACTCCAACAGCTCCATACTTTCCGACCCGCAGCTCATCACGGGCAAGGAGGAGGGTCGTTTCCGCCGGGCGTTCAATGTGCTGTTCCCCAATTTCATACCGTTGCTCAAAAAGGATTATCCGCGTCTGACGCCCAACGACGAACTGCTGTGCATGCTGCTTTACCTGAAACATACCACCGAAGAAGTATCGATATACCTGGGAATCTCGAAGGCGAGTGTCAACTCGGCGCGCTATCGCCTGCGCACCAAGTTCGCGCTCCCCAAGGATATGGAGCTTGACACCTTCATCGCCGGTCGGAGCGTGTGACAGTTCGGTTGACGGAGGGTCGCAATTTGTTTTTGAAAAAATCGCTTAAGGTGTTGCATAAGAAAAATAAAACTATTACCTTTGCGGAGTAAAAACGCGATGAAGCCATTGGCAATGTATCGTGTGATTGCAAAAAGCTTCAGTAGCTCAGTTGGTTAGAGCACCTGACTGTTAATCAGGGGGTCGTTGGTTCAAGCCCATCCTGAAGCGCAAAAAGAAGAAAGAGATGTCGACACCGGCATCTCTTTCTTCTTTTTGCGCCGGGCAGTGGAGCGGGGACGTCCCGTCCCCGTGGTAACTTCCAGTGAGTAAAATAATACCACGGGGGTGTTGCAAAACTTATAATATATGCCTCAATCCGAAATTACAGTGCATATTCCACTTCCCATTTAATATCGCTTTCCGCGGTTAAAAACCGCGGCTACTATAACGCTCTATGAGTCAATCACGTAGTAGCCGCGGTTTCTTTGCGGAGCAAAGCGCCAAAGGCGATGATTAACCGCGGACAACGAAGGCGGCAATTGTCATAGTGTCATGCACTGCAATTTCGGCTTGAGCCTAATATATTGCAAGTATGATGTGCTATCTTGTAGGGCTGCGCCCCAATGCTGTTTACTTAGGCTCTAAGCGTCCAGAGGACGCTGATTATTCGTAACCCCGTATGCCGGAGTGAAACGGAGGCATGCGGGGAATAATGGATATATATAGCTGTGGCGTCCGGAGGACGCCGATTTACTTAGCTATCAGCCTTTTATTATAAATGAAGTGATGTAAATCGGCGTCCTCCGGACGCCACTTCCGATATGATTACTTGCCCCGCACGCCTTCGCAAGCTTCGGCGTACGGGGTTACGCATAATCGACGTCCTGCGGACGTCACG
>MNQK01000026.1 GCA_001915385.1 Bacteroidales bacterium 52_46
ACCTCTCCCAGCAGGGCAACCCTGCACAATATGCTGCGCTCCCTCTCTTCGGGATGCTCGCGGATACAAACCCTATAAACAGCAGGTTTGCCCGAAAAGGGAAATACCGTCTTTCCCTGCTGCCAACTCATCAAGCAGCCCCCCGTACCACCCAAGAAAAGGTATACCGCCGCTCCATACACCCATCCGGTATGCTTGTATCTACCTATAATAAAAAGAAAAAGCAGAAAACCTGCCACATACTCCCATGCAGAAAGCACGTGTGGAAACGCATCTCCACACAAAATACCAACTACCAACGGCATCAACAGTCGAAGGAAAGGATGCCGTTGCCAGCTGTCGATTATCAATCCAGAAGACGGATTACAGATTCCTTAATGCACGGATAGCTTCCTTCGGATCGGGAGCCGAGAAAACGGCATTGCCTGCCACCAGTACATCTGCTCCAGCTTCTACCAGACGCGCACCGGTATCCAAGTTTACGCCACCGTCCACTTCTATCAAGGCCTGCGAACCGGTAACCGTAATCAATTCACGCAACTCGCGCACTTTATCAAGAGAATGCTCTATGAACTTTTGTCCGCCGAAGCCAGGATTTACGCTCATTATCAGCACCATGTATACATCATTAATAATATCCTTCAACAAGGATACGGGAGTTGCCGGATTAATTGTTACCGCCGGCTGCATCCCTGCTTCGCGGATTTGCTGCACCACACGGTGCAGATGCGGACAAGCCTCGTAATGCACATTCATGACATGTGCCCCCAGAGCCTTCACCTCCGGAATAAACTTCTCCGGCTGTACAATCATCAGATGCACATCCAAAGGTTTCTGCGACAGTTTTGCCACATACTTCAGTACCGGGAATCCGAAAGAAATATTGGGGACAAACACACCGTCCATGATGTCGATATGTACCCACTCAGCCTCACTTTCGTTAATCATTTCAATGTCTCGTGCCAGATAACCAAAATCGGCAGAGAGAATAGAAGGGGATATGATTGGTTTCATAATGTTATGTTCTAAAGTTTACGAACTTTGTTATGTACAAATATAGAGAAAAGATTTAATTCAGCCTAACATTGGAAGTCAAAACTCTCACTGCAAAAGGTATGCAGTAAGTTTGCAGTAGGAAGTCATTGAATGACAATCAGTTATTTCATCACGTATCCTTCCGTCAACCGGAAGCCGCGCAACAGTTCATCCGTTTTCAGTTTCTTCTTGCCCGGAAGCTGGAGGGAGCAGATGCCAACAAAGCCATCTTCGGCAGCAACGCGGATATAGGTCTTCCCGTCTGTCTGCAAGGTTCCGGGAACCAGTTGATGGGATTCCCCTATTTTCTCCGTCTCGAAGATTTTTACCACAACAGATTCTCCACCGGGTTGGACCAGCTCCGTCCAAGCGGCAGGATAGGGAGAAAGGCGGATATAGGTCTTCCCGTCTGTCTGCAAGGTTCCGGGAGTCAGTTGATGGGATTCCCATATTTTCTCCGTCTCGAAGATTTTTACCACAACAGATTCTCCACCGGGTTGGACCAGCTCCGTCCAAGCGCAGTTCACCCACGACGGCCATTTCTTCTTGAGGAATACTTTTCACTGTACCGGCAAGAATGGCATCTACGGTTTCTACCACCAGGCGACCGCCCAACAGCATCAGTTTGTCGTGGACGATACCCACGTTATCCGTATCGGCAATGGGTACCCGTACCTGCTGGATAACCTCACCGGTGTCAATCTCATGTTTCAGGAAGAAAGTGGTGATGCCCGTTTCCGTATCACCATTAATCACCGCCCAGTTGATGGGGGCTGCGCCGCGATACTGCGGAAGCAGGGAAGCATGCAGGTTGAAGGTGCCCAATCGCGGCATGTTCCATACCACCTCCGGCAACATGCGGAAGGCAACGACTATCTGCAAATCGGCCTTCCATGCACGCAACGCCTCCACAAAAGCCTCATCCTTCAGCTTCTCCGGCTGAAGAAGCGGAAGATTATGTTCCAGTGCATACTGTTTCACCGGAGA